>JAWKTK010000007.1:0-335400 GCA_041399205.1 Pirellulaceae bacterium
TTGACATGTCCGGTGCATATTCGCTTGGGCTCCAGTGTGGCCCAGCGGTATTGATTTCGCTCTTTCTCTTCTTCCAGGACGTATTCGCCATGATCACGTCCGAAAAAATTTCGCATAGCAGGGAATCGATGCTGTAGCTGTTCAAAGTAGCGAAGTATTGTTTCTCGCTGATTCGACAACTCCAATTCAGTATTAATCGTCAGGTTCACGTAGAAGTCGTCACAGAAGGTGCCGTAGCGAGCCATGTAGTCTCCTCTCTTTTCTTGCCACTTCTAAGAGTGCAACATCCGTGTGCAAACGCCACCGAGATGCGGTCTGGTCCGACCATGTCGAACTCGACTGCCCAGAACCCGCGATGGCTTTCAAAAGTTGGGCTACAAGAAAGCGCAACTTCCAAAGCCTAGCGATTGGTCCCCGCAGCCTATTCCATCTTAGGTCGCGTCCAGGGGATTTGCTACCGTCTGTTACGCCCGCTATGATCAGATTCGTTTATTTCCAGTAGAAACCGCTCTTATTTCCAACGGCATGACGACAATGTGGTATTCCCTTTTTCAAACGAAATTCGGCTGGTTCGGACTAAAATGGTCGACCGCAGGATTGGTTCGTTTAACATTTGGCCACCGCACCCAACACCAGTGTTCCGACCAACTTTCCTTGGAGCAAGCTCAGGCCGACAACCATTCAACGGAATACTCCCAACTGTCCGAACAACTGCAAGCCTACGCGGAAGGCGTGGCGGTTGATTTTGCCGATACAACATTGGATTTGCGAACCATGACGCCGTTTCGACTACGAGCGACCAAGGCGTGCCGAAAGGTACGCTACGGCCAGACCATTTCCTATGCCGAATTAGCTCGACGTGCTGGTTCGCCCCAGGCCGCTCGTGCTGCAGGCAACGTCATGTCCAAAAATCCCATCGCCATCATTGTACCGTGTCATCGCATCATTGGTTCCGCCAATTCACTAGGTGGTTTTTCCGCGCCGGACGGTATCAACATGAAACGCCGACTGTTGGAAATGGAAGCCAACGCACCAAACTTCACTTGATCAACTTCCAGCAGCGGTGAATTCGCTTGTTACGGAAATCTTCCGGAATAGTCTGCCGAGTGATCTCGATGATCTTGCCATACTGCAACGCCGGTTCGTCCAGTTTGAAGCGCCGGAAGTTATTCGAAAAATAGACCACGCCGTTGGGCGCCACATTCCTTGCCAGCTGATTCAAAAGCTCCACGTGATCACGTTGCACGTCCCAGACGTTGTCTTCGCCCTTGCGATTGGAAAACGTCGGCGGATCCACAATCACTAAATCGTACTGATGAAAACTACTTAGATTCAACAAGAACGGTTGAACGTCCTCTGCGCAAAACGCGTACGGTTCGGCAGGCAGGCCGTTGAGTTGGAAATTTCGCTTGGCCCAATCGATATAGGATTCGGACCGATCCACAGTGGTAACACTCGCCGCGCGCCAGCCGCCGCATAAACGCTAAACGCACCGGTGTAGGCAAACAGATTGAGGACTCGTTTACCCTCCGCTTCTTGCCGAACCATCTGTCGTGTCTGGCGATGATCCAAAAACAAACCGGTATCCACATAGTCCGACAGGTTGACTAAAAACTTTAAATCGTTTTCGCGAACCACCAACTCAAACTGCGAATGGGCCATACGCTGGTGTTGGCGATTTCCCTTTGCCGCAGACGGCGTTTCAAGAACACTCGATCCGCCGCGATATCCAATGTCTGACTCGCCGTTTTGGCCATGAGATCTAGCCATGCTTCGTGTTGTCCGGCGATGCGATCATGAGGACGTTCATATTCGGTCAAGTGCAAGCGCATCTTCGTAGCGATCGACAACCAGAGGTATCTCCGGTACGTCTCGATCATAGATTCGATAGCAATGAACACCGCGACCGGGCCAGCGGCGCAAATGTTTCGCTCGTTTCCGTAGCCTTGCCGCAAACAATTCGGCTTGTTCATTCGCTTTTTCTGGCAGGCCGCCAAAAACGGGCTTCGCGGCTGGCTCGCTGGTTCGCTCCGTGGATGTTTTGTTTGGAGACACAGTAGTGTCACTGTTTGATTCCGCAATAAGCGCCGCTGGCTTCGGCCCCAGATACTGATAGTACGTACATTCAGTACGTCCGTTGTAAAGTTTCCGGCGTCGCGTCGCGTTCTTCTGTACCACTCGTTCAAAGCTTGGATGCGAAGTCAAAATAAAATGAGACCAAGTGGGCAAACGCCGCAGCACGTCGGGCAGCGAACCATACAGTTCACGTTGTTCGGCTGTGGCGGGCGTCTTGTATTCTGGATGAGTAATGACGCAACCGAATTCACGAGAACTCTGCAACGAATCATACGTTTGACACTGAAAATGAACGGCATCTTGGACACCGGCCGCCAGCGCATGTTGTTGAGCTTGCCGAATCACGTTGGCATTGGAATCCAAGCCAATCAGCCGATGTGACAGCGGTCTTTTCGACGCTTGACTGGCTTCTGCCTTGACGTCCTGCCACGTCCGATGATCGTAGAACGGCCAAGCTTCAAAAGCGAACGAACGTTGACAGCCGGGCGCAATATTTTGGCCAATCAAGGCCGCTTCGATGGGAATGATCCCCTGCCCTGCAAACGGATCCAGCAGCGGACGATCAGCATTCCACACACTCAATAAGATCAAACCAGCCGCCAACGTTTCGGGCATGACTGACCATTTGGTTCGTTCCCGATATCCTCGATGCCGCAAACCAGCTCCCGACGTATCCAACAACAAAACCGCTTGGTCATTCTGCAGCCAAACGGTCACGTGATAAACCGCTCCGGATTCGCTGAGCGTAGTGGTGCGATATCGTTGCTGCAAGGAATCCACGAGCGCCTTTTTCACCGTGCGCTGAATTGCCGGCACACTGGTCAATTGAGACTTATGTGTCTTGGCATCTACAAGGATCTGGCCGTCTTGCGGAATCCATTGGTCCCAGGCGATCTGTTTGGTCGATTCGAACAAGGCGTCAAAGTCGGGCGAAGGGAACGAATCAATCCGCATGCTGATGCGATCGGCCACGCGTAGCCACAGATTCGCCAGCCCCAGAATGCGATCGTCGCCAGCGAATTCAATCCTGCCTGGCGACGTAATACGGCTGTCGATTCCCAGCTGCTGCAGCTCCCATCGAACAACGGATTCAAGTCCATACGCACTGGACGCTACCAGCTGATGCATCATCTTCGTCTATTCGCCTGAAAACTCGGCGGGCAGCGTCATATCGAGTGCTTCGACCAAGAAGGACCAGTGATCGGCGATATTCTCAATTCGCTTGCTAGTAGGTGTACCGGCGCCGTGCCCTGCTTTGCTTTCAATTCGAATCAAAACGGGATTGGGACCAACGTGGCATTCCTGTAACCGAGCGGCAAACTTGAAGCTGTGCATCGGGACCACTCGATCATCCGTATCTGCCGTGGCAACCAGCGTTGCCGGATAGCGAACACCTTCCTTCAAGTTGTGATAGGGCGAATACTGCACCAACGTTTTGAATTCAGCTTCATCATCGGACGAACCATATTCATCCACCCAAAATCGGCCAGCGGTAAACTTCTGAAAGCGAAGCATATCCATCACGCCCACGGCAGGCAGACAAGCGCCGAACAAATCAGGACGCTGCGTCATACACGCTCCGACCAACAACCCGCCATTGCTACCACCCTGGATCGCCAGCTTCGGCGTGGAAGTATACTTCTTGGCAATCAACCATTCTGCAGCGGAAATAAAATCATCAAACACGTTTTGTTTTTGATCCTTCTTGCCCGCTACGTGCCAACGCTCGCCATATTCTCCGCCGCCTCGCAAATTGGCCACCGCAACCACTCCGCCCATCTGCATCCAGGCGACATAACTAATTGAAAACGACGGCGTCAGCGGAATGTTGAAACCGCCATAACCGTACAGCAACGTCGGATTCGATCCATCCAGTTTCAAGCCCTTTTGGTGAGCAATGAACATGGGAATCTTCGTACCATCCTGGCTGGGATAGAAAACTTGCTGGACTTCGTACTGACTGGGATCAAAGTCAACTTCGGACTGACGAAACAATTTGCTTTCGCCCGTTTCCAGATTGTAGTGATAAATGCTGGGCGGCGTCGCGTAGCTGGAAAACGAATAGAACGTCTCGGTGTCTTCCGGGCGACCAGAAAAACCACTGGCGGTTCCCAAACCGGGAAATTCGACGTCGCGAACCCGTTTGCCGTTAAGATCAAAGATGCGAACCTGCGTTGACGCGTCTTTCAAATACGACGTCACCAACATGTGATTGACGAACGACACGCTCTCCAATGTTTCGTCCGCGGCAGGCACGATCTCACGCACGTTCGCTCGCCCCGGATTCGCCAAATCCATCGCCACAATTCGCTTGGTAGGTGCGTCCAAGTCCGTCAAGAAGTAGAACGTGTCTTCGTCACTAGCCACAAACCACATTTGGTTTTCAAAGTCATCAACCAGCGGCTTCCAGTTTTCGGTGTCATCCACCGTGGTGTAGAACACTTGGTTTTGATCGTCGGTGCTTTTACTGATGGACATGACCAAGTATTTGTTGTCATGCGTCAGGTCCAATCCAAAACTCCAGTCGGGATGGTCGTCTCGCTTGTAGATCAGCGTGTCTTCCGACTGCGGGGTTCCCAGTTTGTGGTAATAGACCATTTGGTTTAAGGCCAACGCTTGATAGGCTTCGCCTTCGGCTGGTTCTGGATAACGAGCGTAATAGAAGCCTTGATTGTCTTTGGTCCAGGTGGCACTTCCCCACCGCAGCCATTCGAGCGTCTCGTCCAAATCTTTGCCGGAATCGGTATCCAGAATCCGCATCTTCTTCCAGTCAGAACCCGCTTCACTGATGGAATAGGCCAAGTACTTGGCATCATCGCTGGCCGACGCACCAGCTAAGGCAACCGTGCCGTCTTCGGACCAAGTGTTGGGGTCCAGTAAGACTTTGGCTTCACCGTCGTAGGATTCGGACACATAAAGAACGGATTGATTTTGCAGTCCGTCGTTCTTGCTGAAGAAATATTTGTCAGCTTTTTTCGAAGGAGCCGAATACTTGGGGTAGTTCCAGAGCTTGGTGAGTTTGTCGATGATCTGCTGGCGAGCGGCGATCGAATCGAGCATTTCCCGAGTGACAGCGTTTTGCGTTTCGGTCCACTGACGCACTTCGTCCGATTCGCGAACATCTTGTTCTAGCCAACGATAGGGATCGGGAACTTTCGTACCGAAGTAATCGTCTACCTGGTCCACTTTCCGAGTTTCCGGATACGCCAATTTGCTCTCCTTGTTCCCCGCAGACGAATCGTCTGCCCACAAAACTGACCGACGCAAATCCAAACAGCAAAAGCGCCGAAATCAGTTTAACTTGCATCCTGTTTTCCTTGTGCACCTACCACCACTGCCACAAAATAGACAAATCACCAACTCAAAAACCAGCCGAATTCCCCGATCGAGAACCGCATTGTGATGCAATTACGCTGAGACGTCTAGCACATTCGGTCGGTTCGTTGCAGAAGTGAGAAAACCTGTATTTACATGCAGCGATATGACTGCTTACATTGATCACTGGTTAACATCTCTTGCAAACAGGACAGACAAGATGACACGGATGGCATTATTGTTGTTGGCTCTCGGGTTTGGCTTCACGGCGCAGGCGGGGACTGCGTTGGGAGCTGATGATTCTGGCTGGCGTTCAGCGACCACGGAAGACGTAATGGGATTGTTTCAACAAGACCGTCCCATTCCGCTGCAGTCCGAAGGTTTTGATGTCTATTCCGTATGGGGCGACCCTGCCATTTTGCAAAGCGGCGGCGATATTGGCGAACGAACGATTCGCCCCGATCGCCGTGTTACCGCATTCAATCGCGAACAGACCGGCGACCAGGCCAGCCAGACACGGTACGACCGTGGCGCGTTTGACCGCGATACGTTTGCCTCGAATTTTCAAGACAACGCCCCGGACCGCGATCCGATTGACCTTAGCCGCGACCGTTATCAGAATGATGAAGACTATTCGTTGGACACAACGGATTCCGATTTTACACGCTGGACCGGAGATTCGAACCGATCGGCCGACGCAGGCTTTGACGCTTCGTCTGATGTCGCAACATCGATCGGGCTCGGGCAAGATCCCCAGCGACAGATCCCCAACGCGAACCGACGACGTAACAGCCGGCCTCGCCAACAATCGGACGCTCGCACAAGTCAACGCGAAGCTCTGCCAGCAGATCGTTTGCAGCCGTCCCATTTTTCAGCTGACGACCAGCCGCGAAACTTGACGCCGGATCGCAGCCGAAACGATCGAAGTCGCTCCACTACTGCGCAAGATCTTTACGATGACTTTGCGTTTCCGGTGGAAGGTGATCCATCCATCCTGTCGGAAAGCCCGAGACAAGACCTGAATTCGCGAGAACGTTCAGACGGTTTCGATAGGTCTTTTCGTTCACGGACGACCTAGATACCAATGTACGTGACGTGGAAAATCCGGCATTTTCTGACGTCAGAAACGCTGGTTCGTCCCAACTGCAAAGACAGCTGGCCTTTTCGGTCGCAAGCGCGTCTCCAGATTCGTCCTTCACATGACGTTGATCCACTGCCCATCGTGCCCGTGGTGCTTCGACAAACGGGCGGTCGGATGGACCAAGGAGCCTGGAGAAACGACCGAACTCGCTTAGCCCAATCGGACCGACGAGCGGACGGCTGCAGCTGGCGGTCGGACGAGAGTCCAAAGCAGGGCGTCCTACTTCCCAGCGAACGAAACGGACGCTTTTTCTTCGATCGAAACGGACGTGACTGACATGGGCAATACATCGAATCAGGACTCGATCCAGCGGCGTCCAGCGGCAGGAGATGCTCGGGAGCTAAATCCGTTGCCTTCGGAATCGACACCCGTTCGCAACACGATTATCGCTCGTGAA
This sequence comes from Pirellulaceae bacterium, assembly GCA_041399205.1. Lineage (GTDB taxonomy): Bacteria > Planctomycetota > Planctomycetia > Pirellulales > Pirellulaceae > JAGQOZ01. The sequence goes on from JAWKTK010000007.1 coordinate 6,930, forward strand.
AATAACGCGAAGGCACTCGACAGCATCGTCGGCGTGACAAAAACCGACAGCAAAATCACGACTCGTCGTCCCGGCGGACTTGGTAAAATCGATTCCGCAGACACATCAGATACATCGTTATCAACAAAGCCGTTGCAGCAGTTTGCGGGCAATCGCTGGATGCCGTTTGTATTGGCTATGTTGGGCCTGTTTGCTTCCATTGGCTTCAACATCTATCTCGGACTGACCGCCTGGGACTTGCACGGCCGCTATCAAGACGTGGTACAGGACCTTCGAGATATGGAGTTGCGAAGCGATAGCGACGACAACCGTGCTCGAGACCGTTCGCGTGGCCGGCGAGAACTGGATTTGGAGACGGCTGATTTTCCGCGACGCCGTCCTGCTCGCCATCATAACGTTGCCTAACGTTCTCATTTTACAGCGTGGCATCTGATTCGGTTGTTTTTGACACCGTCGCGTTGATGTGCGAAACCAAACTCATTCGGTTCGCCATCACTTCTGGTTGCTTGGCCGCGTGCTTTCACGATTTTCCGTCAATAGTGCCGCGCATGTTTACCGCACGTGAGCTATGGTTCAAATAGGGCCGTTATTCATGAACTGATCGACTGCGTGAAACAAGGGGTTACCATTGCCCATGAAAAGGAAACCACGTAACGGGGTCGCGGCAACAGAATTCGCGATCGTGATGCCGTTGTTGTTCTTGGTGATTGCCGGAACCATCGAAATCTGCACCGGCTTTTTCCTGAAGGAATCGCTGACGGTTGCTGCCTTCGAAGGGGCTCGCGTTGCCGTCCAGAGAAAATCAACACTAGAGAGCGTGGAAAATCGCATCATGTCGGTTCTGTCCGAACGCGGTGTGAACACCTCGGGCATGACAGAAGCCATTTTCGAAGTCACCCCAAATCCAGAAACCGCAGCTATCACTACGCCGATTGAAGTGACCGTGCGCGCTCCCATGACGGGAAACACCCTCATTCCGCTGCGCGGACTATTCACTTGGCTGGGCGATGGAACAGTGTCAGCCGATGTGACGATGATCAAGGAGTTTGTCGATGTCGTCAACTAAGCCATCAAGACGCGGCCGCCTGGCCCGAAACGGACAGACTTTGGTCGAATTCGCCATTGTGGCGCCGCTCATGTTTCTATTGATCTTCGCCTGTCTAGAGATTGTTCGACTTCAAATGCTGCAGAGTCTGGCGCGCGACGCTGCCTACGAAGCGGCGCGCATGGTGATTGTACCGGGTGCCACCAAGGCTGAAGGTGTGGCGGAAGCGAATCGCATCCTAAGTCTGTTGAGCACGCGAAATGCGACCGTAACGGTGAATGCATACGCATCTGGCAATGTAGAACAAGATGAGATTACCGACCGCACTTCCGCCGTGGAAGTGACGATCCAGGTTCCCTTGGTCAGCAATTCCTTTGTGCTGTCCAAATTCACGCAAGGCAAAACGCTTCAAGCCAGTACTCGGCTGGGCTTTGAATCCTACGACGGATATTACGACGGTGTCAGTACGGACTGAGTGATTCTTCTTTGAGAGAGACGTGCGATGATGATACACAGAACTAGTCCCGGAGCTTCTCGACGAGGAGCCGTGATTCCATTGTTTGCGGTACTCTTACCAGCGATACTCATCCTGTGCGGCGTGGCCATCAATATCGCTTACATGCAGTTAACTCGGACGGAGCTAAAAATTGCTTCGGACGCGGCGGCACGAGCTGCTGGTCGAGGCTTAAGCGAGTTTCAGGATGTTGATGCCGCCATCGCCTTGGCTCAAAGCACTGCTGCTTTAAACGAAGTTGCGGGGCAGCCACTAACGCTAGATGATGATCAGGTCACTTTTGGCCTCGCCACTCGCAGCAACGGAGGATATGGCCGCTATTCGTTCACGCCGAAAAACACCAACGCCGTTCGCAACAAGACAGACAAAGCAACCGCAGTGCGAGTCTTTGCGCGGCGTGACAATGGTTCGAACGAAGGCGCCGTTAAACTATTGATTGCCGGCGTCGGTCCCTTTAATGATTTCCAACCCACCAACACAGCAATCTCAACACAGGTAGATCGAGATATTGCGCTGATTCTTGATCGTTCGGGATCAATGGCGGAATCCACCATTGATTGGTCGCAGCATTATAGCTACCAATGGGTCTACAGAAACTATCGCTGGCGGCAGGTTGTAGTCTGGGACGATGCAGACATCGAACAGGCATATTACGATTGGTATGACGGATATGTTGATTGGTACTACGGAGGTGACGGCGCGCCGCCGAATTCCCGATGGGAAGCATTGGCAATTGCTGTAAATGCGTTTGTTGATGTGTTAGACGATACCGACCAGGAAGAACTAGTATCCGTCGCGACGTTTTCGACCAGTGCATCATTGGACTTGCAGCTAACCTCAACGTACAACGACATTCGTGACTTGGTCGCCGACACAACTCCAGGAGGTGCCACCGCGATTGGCCAAGGTATGAATACCGGGCTGCCGACGCTGATGAGCAATTTCGCTCGTCCGTATGCCGCCAAGACCATTGTGATTTTGACAGACGGCATCAACAATCAGAATCCAGACCCTGTGTCGGTTGCTCAACAAATTCTGACCGACAACAACGTGACCATTCATACCGTAACGTTTTCAGATGGTGCGAACCAGGATGACATGGCCGAGGTAGCTTCCATTGGTGGCGGACGCCACTACCACGCAGATAGCACCGACGAATTGGTGGAAATCTTCGAAGAAATCGCCAACAACCTGCCGACCATCTTGACGCAGTAAGTCGCACATGCGGCCAGTCACCACAATCACACGCAATGGCGGTGACTGGCCTTTCTTCATCATCGCCGGTTCACGGAATCACCTTCGCCTAGCTCACTAGGGCTCCCAAAGCCGCTGAAAAACGAATAGCATAGAGGGTTTCCTTTTCGCACGCACCGGCTCGCAGAACTCTGCGCCCTGGCTACTGGAACCAGCCATGTTTTCAAAGCTAACGAAATCGATGGATTCGATCCTCTACCCCAATTCTCCAGATCATTGGGACGTCATTCGATTTGCCGAATATGTGGCGGATCACGTCCAGCCGGAGCATGCCGTGTTGGACTTTGGCTGCGGTCGAGGCCGTTATGAGCTGTTTGACTTTCGGGATCGAGCCAAATTCTGTGCTGGCGTCGACGTGGATCCAGATTGCCTACAAAACACGCAGGTCCACGAAGCTAAACTGATTGACGAAACAGGTCGCATCCCTTTTTCGGACGGAACATTTGATCTGATTTTTTCGTCAAGCGTTCTAGAGCACGTAGAAAAACCGCGAGATGTATTTGCCGAATTGGCTCGAGTATTAAAACCGGGTGGCCTACTTCTTGCTCGCACGCCCAGCCGCTTTCACTACGCCATGCTCGGCGCGAACCTGGCCCCCACTTGGTTTCACGAATGGTATAACAAAATGCGAGGACGCGAAGTTTGCGACACGTTTCCAACTTATTATCGCTGCAATTCGAAAGCACAGGTCAACGCAGCCGCCGAAGGCACCGGTTTGACTGTTCAAGAAATTGCGTTTTGGGAAAGCCGCCCCGAATACCTGCGATTCAATCCAGCCACGTACCTAGCAGGATTCGCCTATGAACGGATTGTCAATTCCAGCAAGATCTTTGAACCTCTTCGCGCTGTGTTGGTAATGAAGCTGCAGAAGGCGTGACAAGCCCTACGTTCGGTAGTCCGCGTTCAAACGGATGTATTCGGCCGTCATGTCGCAAGTCCAAAAGGTGATTCCGGCTTCTCCTTCGCCAAATTCTAAGTCAATCTCTGTCACTCGTTGATTTCGAATCGAATCAGAAACGGACACTTCATCAAAACCGACCGGCGTTCCGTGTTCATACAACAGCGTACCGTTCAGAAACAAACGCACGGCTTGCGGGTCGAATTCCACATCCGCGTAGCCCGCTGCAGAAACAATGCGGCCCCAATTCGGATCGGCGCCGTGGATAGCCGTTTTTACGAGCGCGCTATCCGCCACCGACTTGGCAATCAAATATGCGTCTTCTCGGCAAGCGAGCCCCTTGATTCGAATTTCAATCAAATGCGTAGCACCTTCGCCGTCATTCGGAATCGACTTGGCCAGTTCAATGCATACCTGTCGAACGCCTTCAGCAAACGCAGCCAGCTGAGCTCCTTGTAGCGATTGAGTACTTGCGTTGCCCGATGCCAACAGCAAGACAGTATCATTGGTGCTGGTGTGTCCTTCCACGGAAATGCAATTGAAGCTGTCCGCCACGGCCGACGAAAGTACCGACTGAGCATCATTTTCTGTCAAATTCGCATCAGTCAGAATGACGCCCAGCATCGTGGCCATATTCGGGCCAATCATCGCCGCTCCTTTGGCCAGCCCTGTGATCTGAACGGTTTGTCCACCACCAACATCTACCGTGGCCTGAGCCAACTTGTGATGATTGTCGGTGGTCATCATGCCTTTGGCAGCGTTGATCAGCGACGTTTCATCATGCCCTAGTACATCGGCAGCGGCAGCGATTCCCTTGGAAATGACATTCATAGGCATCAATTCGCCGATGACGCCCGTGGAAAGGACCAGAAATTCTTCCGCGTCGGCGCCAACGGAAGCGGCGGCAATTCGAGCCATATCGGCTACGTCTTGTTCGCCTTGCGAACCAGTACAAGCATTGGCGTTACCCGAATTAATCACCACACCTCGAATTTGCGAAGACGGCGTTCTGGCTCGATCCCAGCCCACTGGCGCCGCGAAAACTCGATTCTGCGTATAAACTCCGCCAGCCACACATGCCGAATCTGCCACAATCATCGACAGATCCAACTTGGTGGTCCCTTTCTTTACGCCGCAGTGGACTCCGGCTGCAGAAAATCCAGCGGGCAGAGAAGTCTCCATGTTTTCATTCCTTCATCGATTGTTTGACAATGTTATAGCAACCCCAGTGTCATGTCCCAGCCGAACATCAGGTTCATGTTTTGCACGGCAGCATGGACGCGCGCTTGATCAAGTTATCAATGCAACTGATCAGCACAATTCGCTGATTGACAATCCGAACCGTCATGTGGCAGAAGTTGGTGCCGCTAACGTGTTTGGTGGCCGGAAGGTGATCGACGACTTGAACAAAGGGCGAACCATCGTAGGCTTTTCGCAGTTCGGCCATGACCGCTTCTTGCGTGACATTTCCCTTCGGTTTTACGTAGGCCGTGGTCAAGATGCCTCGATCCATCGGCACCAAATGCGGCGTAAAAATCAGATCCACACTTTCGCCAGCCAACGTCGACAAGACTTGTTGAATTTCCGGCATGTGCCGATGCTGTCCCACTCCGTAAGCCGCAAAACTTTCATTGCATTCCGGAAACAAGGTGGCCAACTTGGGCGACCGCCCTGCCCCGCTGACACCGCTTTTGGAATCAATCACGATGTCTTGCGGCGAAGCAATTCCGGCTTTTAGTAGCGGACCAATTGCCAAAATGGCCGAAGTAGGATAACAGCCGGGATTAGCCACCAAACGAGCTTCCCGAATGCTGTCAGCAAACCATTCGCCCAGACCATACGGAGTCGCACCAACTCGTTGCGGATCGGGATGCGTCACGCCATACCAATGTTCATACACGGCCAAATCTGTCAGGCGATAGTCCGCACTAAAGTCCACCACTTTAATTCGATCGGAAGCGGCCAGAATCTCGGCAACCGTCTCCGCCGACGCGGCATGTGGCAGGCAGCTGAAGACGATATCGGCCGAATCGACCACTTGCTGCACATCGGGCTGTGTCAATCGCAGATCCAGCAAGCCCGTCAACGAAGGATGCACGGCCGACACATGAGGCGAATCTTCTTGGCGACTGGTCAAGCAACTGATTTCCACATGCGGATGCCGCAGCAGCAGCTTGATCAGCTCGTACGCGGTATATCCGGTAGCTCCCAAAATGGCGGCTCGAATCATCGTCATTCCCAACTTCGTTCCATGGCAAAAGCGACGTAAAATCGACATTTTTCGCAAACACCGATGTTTATATCGCTGCTGACTTGCTTCGGCTAGACCAGTCGTTGCAGTTGGCTGAACGGACAACACGTCGTTTTGGCCGGTTCGCAGAAAACTCAAGCTCGCGTTTCGAACTCGCTTCCACCCACTACCTGTGGTCGCCGGTTTCCGCCGCGTCAGTCGTCCAGTAACCTATGCGAAAGACACGAATCCAATCTGCTCAAACTTTTTCCGCACATACCGAGGCCATTCTGTGAATTTGCTAGACGGAAACAAGCGACTTTTCCTACTGGACGGCATGGCATTAATTTACCGCGCGCATTTCGGGCTGATTCGGAGTCCTCGCTACACGTCCAGCGGTCTCTGTACGTCCGCTGTATTTGGTTTCGCCAACACGTTGTTGGATTTACTGGATCGAGAACAACCTTCGCACATCGGTGTTGCCTTTGATACCGCAGAACCAACACATCGTCACGAAGAGTTTGCAGACTACAAGGCTCAGCGAGAAGCGATGCCAGAAGACTTGAGCCAGCAGATTCCCTATGTCTTCAAACTACTGGATGCCATGCACATTCCGGTGATTCGGCAGCCTGGCTTTGAAGCGGACGACATCATCGGCACGCTGGCCAAGCAAGCTGCGGACGACAGCTTCATCACCTACATGGTCACGCCGGATAAAGATTACCATCAACTGGTCAATGACAAGACATTGGTCTATAAGCCAGGACGGCAAGGCGGCACCTTTGAGATCATGGGAATCCCCGAAGTCTTAGAACGCTGGCAAGTGGAACGAGTAGACCAGGTGATTGACATCTTGGGTTTGATGGGCGATTCATCTGACAACATTCCAGGCATTCCCGGTATCGGTGAAAAGACGGCGCAGAAACTAATTGCACAGTTTGATTCCGTCGAAGGATTGTTGGATAACACCGACAAGCTGAAAGGGAAGCAAAAGGAACGAGTGATCGAATTCGCCGAACAAGCTCGTCTGTCCAAACGTTTGGTCACCATCATTACCGACGTGCCGCACGAAATCACTTGGGAATGTTTGGTTCGCGATCCTATTGACGAAGAAGCGCTCAAGTCGCTGTTCTTGGAATTGGAATTTGAAACGCTGGGCAGGCGACTCTTTGGCAAGAAGTTCTCGACGGCCGGCGCCAAAGCGGCAAACCTGCGTCATCGTCGGGAAGTGGAAATTCAGAAATCGTTGTTTGATACGGACGAACTGGAGGTCCAAAAACTAGCCGACGTGCGGCACGAATACAAGCTGATTCGCACCACCGAAGAACGTCAATCGCTGCTGAAAGAATTGCAGGACCAATCTGAATTCTGTTTCGACTTGGAAACTACCGGCCTGGACGCTCGAGAAGTCACGCCGATTGGCCTGGCCATCTGCTATCAGCCGCATCAAGCGTATTTCGTTGTCTGCCCAGAAGACGACGACGATGCAACCGCAGTGCTACGTGAATTCGACCCGCTTTGGCAGAACGCGAACATCAAGAAGATTGGGCATAACCTCAAGTACGACCTGACGGTACTCAAATGGCACGGCATCGACGTCGCAGGTGAACTGATGGACACCATGCTGGCTCATTCGATGAAAGAACCGGAAATCAAACACGGCTTGGATTACTTGGCCAAACTGTACCTCAACTACGAACCGATTCCCATCAGTCAGTTGATTGGTGAAAAAGGTTCGGAACAGAAATCCATGCGAGACGTGCCGATTGAACAGCTGGCCGACTACGCTTGCGAAGACGCCGACGTCACGTATCAAGTCTACCAAGTGATTACGCCCGATATCAAAGAACGAGGCGTCGATCGCGTGTGTTACGAAGTGGAATGTCCGTTGATTCCCGTGTTGGTGGATATGGAGCACGAAGGAATTCGGATTGATTCCGCCGCACTGGAACAGCAATCGGAACAACTGGCAGAAGAGATTGCCGAACTGCAGAGCCAGATCTATTCGGCGGCCGGGCGAGAATTCAATATTGATTCGCCCAAACAGTTAGGGGAAATCTTGTATGAAGAACTCCAATTAGACGACAAGCCCAAAAAGACCAAGACCGGCCAATATTCGACTCGCGAACAAGAACTTCTGCGACTCGCTTCCAAGCACAAAATCGTGGAAGACGTCTTGGAATATCGGAACGCCGTGAAACTGAAGTCGGTTTACTTGGATCAACTACCTCAAGCGGTGAATCCCCAGACCGGACGGATGCACACGCACTACAGTCAGTCTTGGACAGCTACAGGCCGCATGCAGTCCAACAATCCCAATTTGCAAACGATTCCGATTCGCAAGCAACGAGGTCGAGGTATCCGGGCGGCGTTTATTGCCAGAAATGATGACTATCGAATTCTATCCGCTGACTATTCGCAAATCGAACTGCGCATCATGGCCGAATTGAGCGGTGACACCGGCATGCTGGAAGCGTTTCAGTCGAACGCTGACATTCACACCATTACAGCATCCAAGGTTTACAAAGTGGCTCCGGACGAAGTGACTCGAGCCATGCGAGACAAGGCCAAGACAGTCAACTTTGGCATCATCTACGGGATTTCTGCGTTTGGTTTGCAGCAGCGTCTGAATATTCCTCGTCAAGAAGCTTCTGAAGTGATCAAGAACTATTTTGAAAAGTATCCGGGCGTTCAGGACTACATTGACAAGACCATTGCGTTTGCCAAGGAACATGGCTATGTGAAAACGTTGACGGGCCGTCGACGTTATTTGCGCGACATCAATTCGCGCAACAATTCGATTCGCAGCACGGCGGAACGCTTGGCCATGAATAGCCCCATCCAAGGCACCGCGGCTGACATGCTGAAGCTGGCGATGATCAAGGTGCACGACATCCTTCGTACCCATCAATTCAAAACCAAGATGTTATTGACCGTGCACGACGAAATTGTGTTCGACTTGTTCATAGAGGAACAGGACACGGTCATGCCGCTGATCAAAGAAGCCATGCAAACCGCCCTTCCCATGCAAGTACCCATCGTTGTAGAAATGGGCGTGGGGAAAAACTGGCTGGAAGCGCACTAACTTTTCGTACGTGAATCTAGTGCAAAGGTTAACGACAAAGCACTTGCCACGCAAACTGCACGGAAAGCAGGCCGTGGCCGCAGTTTCGCTAGCACTCTCAACCAGTGTATTCTGAAAAATTTGTGGCCAGTTCGCGTAAAGTCGATATTGGCAAGTTCTGGCAGATTGAAAACAATACGCCAGTTCAAAGCCTGCTGGCAACCATGGCTGGAATTTGCACGTCGCTAATCCGTTACTAGCAGGCAGTTATACTCGCCAAGACATCACGGAAGATTGTCATGATTCCATTCATCGACCTCGCGGCGCAGCAGAAGCGCATCAAGCCTCAGATAGACGAAGCGATTCAACGAGTCTTACAACATGGAAGTTACATCCTTGGTCCCGAAGTAACGGAACTGGAACAGAAACTCGCAAGCTACGTAGGCGTCAAACACTGCGTAACGGTTTCCTCGGGAACGGACTCGCTGCTGATCGCCATGATGGCATTGGGCATCCAACCAGGTGATGAAGTCATCACGGTTCCGTTCACGTGGATATCAACGGCAGAAACTATTGCGTTGCTGGGCGCAAAGCCAGTGTTTGTCGATGTAGACGAAGCCACGTTCAATATGGATCCCGTCAAGCTGGAAGCCGCTATTAGTAGCCGAACCAAGGCCATCATGCCCGTGGGTATCTTCGGACAAACGGCCGACATGCAAGCGATTAATTCCATAGCAGATCGACATGGCCTCCCGGTGATTGAAGACGCGGCACAGTGTTTCGGTGCCACCCATCATGGCGTCAAATCGTGTTCGCTGTCGACCATTGGAAGTACGTCCTTTTTCCCTTCCAAACCATTGGGCTGCTACGGTGATGGTGGAGCGTTATTCACCAGTGATGATGAATTGGCAGAAAAGTTTCGATATATTCGCGTCCACGGACAGGAGCGAAAACACTATCACCCGATGCTGGGTATCAACGGGCGGATGGACACACTACAAGCTGCGATCCTGATGCCCAAACTAGAAATCTTTGACGAAGAAATTGCATTGCGACAACAGAGTCGCCGACGCCTATGAACAACTCTTAGCGGAAGGAGACTCGGTGCGGTGTCCACAGGTTGCGGAATACAACACGTCTGTCTGGGCACAGTACACCATTCGCACTCAAGACCGAGAGGGCCTCTGCAAGGAACTAAGCGAAAGCGGAATTCCGTCCGTTGCGTACTATGCAGTTCCATTGCACCTTCAACCAGTGTTTTCTGACCTGGGATATTCTGCGGGTGATTTCCCGGTAGCCGAAGCAATAGCCAACGACACGCTCAGTTTGCCTATGAGCCCCTACTTAGCTAAGAGCGACATTGACCGTATTGCCAGCGTTATTCGCGGCGTTCTTGTCTAACCGTTCCAACTAGCTGCTCAAAGCGGGTTGTCGTACTAACAAAGATTCACGGAGGAATCCCTTGTCCACTGCCATTAAAAACACTCCATCTGCGCATTTTTCTGCACTGGATTCCCTGTCTGGCAAGATTGACAACCAAACAGCCATCATTGGCGTGATCGGCCTGGGCTATGTCGGCCTGCCGCTCATTCATGCCTTTGTTGCCAAAGGTTGGCACACCATGGGATTCGATGTTAGTGCTGAACGAGTCGATTCGCTTCAAAACGGCAAAGCGTACATCAAGCACATCCCGGATGAATGGGTTCAGGATTGGCTGGAGCAAGACATGTTCGAACCTACGGCGGACATGCATCGATTGGCCGAAGCGGACGTCTTACTGATTTGCGTTCCCGCCACTAACATCCACTCAGGGCCCGATCTTTCTTACGTCGAATCAACCACTCGGCAAATTGCCAAATCTCTTCGGCCCGGCCAACTGATTGTCTTGGAGAGCACCACCTATCCCGGGACAACTCGAGATGTCATGCTGCCGATCTTGTTGGAAACGGGGCTCAAAGCGGGCGAAGACTTCTTCTTAGCGTACAGCCCGGAACGAGAAGACCCGGGAAATCCCAATTTTTCCGCCAGTGGCATCCCCAAGGTCGTTGGCGGCTATGATTTGGACAGTTTGAAATTGGCGTGCGATGTCTATTCTCAGGCGGTTGTGGAAGTTGTCCCGGTTTCTTCGTGCGAAGTAGCCGAAGCTTGCAAGATATTGGAGAACACCTATCGCAGCGTGAACATCGCCATGGTGAACGAATTGAAAATCTTGTTCGATCGACTCGGCATTGACATTTGGGAAGTTATCAACGCCGCCAAATCCAAGCCCTTTGGTTTTCAGCCATTCTACCCGGGCCCCGGTCTCGGCGGACACTGCATTCCCATCGATCCGTTCTATCTAAGCTGGCTGGCAAGGAAACATGAATTGTCTACTCGCTTCATTGAACTTGCCGGAGAAGTCAACACGTCCATGCCCAAGTACGTGATTTCGAAAGTCATGGAAGCGTTAAACGATGTCGGCAAGCCGGTTCGAGGTAGCAAGATCTGCTTACTGGGTGTCGCGTACAAAAAAGATGTCGACGATCCTCGTGAAAGCCCGTCGTTCAAGCTGATGGAACTCCTGCAAAACGCCGGTGCAGAACTCAGTTACAATGACCCTCATGTCCCGACACTCCCCTGCATGCGCCAATATGACTTCCCTCAGATGCACAGCCAACAGCTAACCAGCGTTACGGCATCCCAAGACCTGGTCTTGATTGCCACCGACCATTCGGCGTACGACTACAAATTCATAGTCGACCACGCTCAAGTAGTTGTGGACACCCGAAACGCAACCGCAGGCGTCTCCAAGCACCGCCATAAGATTGTCAGGGCCTAAACGAACTGGATCTAGGCACTAGCGGGCCGAACCAAATCAGACAATTCCGCCAACATCATCAGCGTCGCGCCCCAGATGCAATGTTGATTCCAGCGACAGAACCACAAACCGTAAGTGGCCTCCCGCACTACCTCCATCGAATCATGTAATTCGCGGTTGTGAATCGCATTCAGTGGCAATTCAAACCAATCAGCCACTTCGTTGTTGGGCAAGAATTCAGGCGATTGGTCACAAACCGCCAGCCACGGTGTCACCCAGAAAATTGCTGTTGAAGATATGAATTTCAGTCAGTGGCCCCAGCACCGAGAAGTTGCTTGAGTCACGCCCGTCTCCTCGGCGAATTCGCCCGCGCGCTATGCAAACTATCTTCTCCCGGTTCAACCATGCCACCTGGCAAACAGACACCCGGATGATCAGGCATGTCCAACGGCCGCGGTGAGAGGCACCATCCAATCGTCGCCACTGGGATAGACCAAAGCCAATACGGCAGCCTTTCGGACACCAACCGACGTCAAACCGTGACGCCCATAACCAATTTCCGGGAGCAAATTTCGCTTGACTATCGCCCGGGCAGCGATTTTAGCCGCGACCGCAAGAGCCTTTCAATTTCACCGTTCATGGCTGAATTATCCCAGAAAAATCAGGGCCTAAAAAACCGACTTCGCAACAAGACGGTCAAATTCGTTAAATTCGAGCTGAATTTGCACAATCCCTCTTGTCAAAAATCCCTAATCGCTGGCACAATTCGTGATTCGAAATTAAGTGTTTTTGCGAATTATGGCTCGTAAAGTGCCGATTCGTGACAAAACTATTCGTATTGCAAGTTTCTGTTACTGTTTTTTGGGAGTGATCAAATGCAATCTTCGGTTACCGTGTGGGAGGATGATGAAACCAATCGACGAGTCCATTTTGAAGTGTGCTACAAGGTAGACGCCGCTGGAATCGAAGTTTCCAAAGTCACTCCCACTCACGTTGAATTTCCTCACCAAGGCCGTACCGTTGGCGTTTGGACCAATTCGGGTCGCAAGTCCTACTGACACAAGCTCGTAACAAAGCAGCCATTTTGACAACATGATTTCGCAGTTCGAACAGGAACATTTGACGCAAGCGTAGGCGGACGTCATACACATTCATGTGTCAACTGAAGAGAGATTCGAGTGGTCCCGCGTGATCGCTCGAACTTTTTTCATGCGCGCGGAAATTCCCGTAGCCTTCTTCTACATGGTAAACTCGGCTTCGTCCAAGATGTATTCCAGTCGATCTACATCGCCACTGGTTTCGTTCGCCAATCCATCCTCCTGCCTAACTGCCGCAAGGCCTGCCATGCAACGCTTCGCCCAAACTATTTTGTTTCGCCTTCGAGCATTTGTCGATAACGCTACAAGCACAGCCAATCACGGATTTGTTCCAACAAAACGTCCGCACTTCCGAACCAATTCCTGCCACCGAACAAGCCAAACGATTTCAGCTTCCAACCGGCTGGAGCATTCAGTTGGTCGCCAGCAGACCCCAAATTCAAAAGCCACTGAACATGGCGTTTGATGCCGACAGGCGACTCTGGGTGACCACGTCATTGAATATCCCTATGCCGCCGCAGCTGAGCAAGGGCGAGACCGGTTCCATTCTGGCCGACACCAACCAAGACGGTTCCTTCGATTCCGTTACCACGTTTGCCGACGGCCTGAATTCCGATGGGATTGTATCCTTACAAAAACGGCGTGATCGTCTATTCGATTCCACAAATTATTACTTGGAAGATTCAGATCATGATGGAACGGCCGACCAGCGACGTCTTGTTTGACGGCATGGGCGAACCTCGTGACACTCACGGCATGCAGAACGCTTTTTCGCCGAGGTTACGATGGCTGGCTGTATGCGTGTCACGGATTTTCGAATACCACACAACTGACTGCCAAAGACGGTTCCGCCATCACTCTGGAAAGCGGCAACACGTATCGCTTTCGACCAGATGCGAACCGAGTGGAACAATTTACCTGGGGCCAAGTCAATCCGTTTGGTTCGTGCTTCACGGCCGACGGCGATTTGATTACGTCTGATTGCCACACCAAGCCGCTGACCATGCTGATTCGCGGCGCCTATTATCCCAGTTTCGGTAAGCCCGACGACGGACTGGGGTTCGCGCCCAGCATGATGGATCATCTGCACGAAAGCACCGGCTTGGCCGGCGCTGCCATCTTGGCCGACGATCGCTTTCCCGATTCCCTGCGGAATCGCCTGCTGGTCGGCAACGTTGTCACCAGCCGCATCAATCAAGATCGCCTGGAATTCAACGGCGCAACCGCAGTTGCAGCGGAAATGCAAGATTTTCTCATGTGCGACGATCCGTGGTTCCGCCCCGTCGACATCCAACTGGGCCCGGACGGCGCCGTCTGTTGCTGATTTTTACAACCGTATTATCGGCCATTACGAAGTGCCGCTGGAACATCCGGGACGCGATCGGACGCGAGGCCGCATTTGGCGAATCACCTACGATGGTGTCACCAGCCCCAGCCCGCAATTGTCGTCGGCTTCAGTATCGCAATTGCTAGATGCACTGGGCCATCCAAATCTAAAAGTTCGCATGGCCGCCATGGATCAAATCACCGATCGCATAGGCGATGACGCCATTGTGTCATTGCAGCAACTGATAACCTCGTCCACCAATCCGGCTCAGCTGGCCTGCGCGCAATGGTGCCTCTTTCGCTTGGGCCAACAGGACGTCGATTCGCTAGTTGCGTCGCTTGTGCCTTCGCAGCCAGAACCGCTCCGACTGCATTCGCTGCGAACCTTGGCGGAAATCCCGCTTGGACCGAAACGGTATCCATTGAAGTTACCAAAACGCTGCCAAAACGATACGGCTCGCGCTCAAGCTCTCGCGGCCGAAGCTTTGGGCCTGCATCCGTCTATTTCGCATGCCAAATCGTTGGTTGAACGGTTGATTTCAGGTCAGGAATTCGACCCAGCCCTGCGACATACCATTCGCATCGCGCTGCGCAACCAACTTCGCGACACTTCGACCGCCAACCAAATTGTTCAACAAACGTGGAGTGCCAAAGAACTGTCAGTGCTGTCGGACGTTGCCGTCGCAGTGCCTAATTCTGCCGCCGCCAGCGTTTGCCTGCAAGCGTTACTTTCGGAAGCTCCTCTGAATGACCAAGACCGCCAGCGTCTTGTGGCACACGTAGCCCAATACCTAAGCGGAGACGAATTAAACGCAGCCGTGTCTGCTTTGCGAAAATTCTCCAGCGATGACATCGACTTCCAATTGGTCTTGCTGGAACGACTCGCCAAATCAGATCAGATCCATCCGGAAGTCTCGGCGTGGGCCTTGGACGTCATTCGCCGTGCACTGGCAGACCATTTTCGCAATGACAACGTTTGGGAAACGGACAATCCTACTCTATGGGGATTTGAAAACCGAAATTCCACCGATGGACGAGTGCTTTCGATGTTCAGCAGTTTGGCAGGTGGCGAAACATCGACGGGAACGGTCGAATCCCCCAAGTTTGCCTGCCCCAGCGAAATTCGCTTTTGGCTGTGCGGTCATCGCAACGTCCCCGACAAGCCCGCCAGCGATCGGAATTACATAGCTTTGATCGATTCGCAAGGAACCGCCATTCGTCAAGCTTTCCCGCCCCGCAGCGACACCGCTCGCCAGGTGACTTGGGACACCAGTGACTTGGCCGGTCAAATGGTATCACTGCGCATCGTGGATGGCGAAACGGCCAGTGCGTACGCTTGGTTGGCCATCGGCGAACTGGACGAATCGCTCCCCGCGTTGCCAACGGCCGACTTTGCCCAAGACCACGGTCGACTGGTTGCCGCCGTCACACTTGCCGATTCGTTGAACGACTTGGACGAAGCGATGCAAAACGATTTGCAGACGTTATTTCGTTCGCTCGGAACGGCGAAACCGCTTCGCCATCGCCTGGCCGGTATCCTGTCACGACAATTTGGAAATTCACCCATGGCCAATATCCTGCTGGATATTGCTGCGGACAATTCAGCCGCCGAGCAATGGCGAGACACGCTCCAAAACGCATTTTCTGAACGCTGTAGTTCCGAACAGATCCAACATTTGGCCAGCGAATTCGCTAAAACTCTGCCAGCTCGTTTGCAACAACGCTTGGCCGTCAGTTTATCCAGTTCCATGGAAGGGCAGCAACTGTTACTGGAACTCGTTCAACAAGGTAACATCGCGGCGGCGACGTTGAACGATCCGACAGTGCGGTCCCAGATCCAAGCAAGTTCGGCTCGTGAAATTCGCGAAACGGCACAGCAGATGATCGATCAGCTGCCCACAACGGATGACAAACTATTGGCACAGGTCGCTCGCTGGCAGAAACAAGCCAGTTTGACCACGGAACAAGCTGACGCCGATTCGGGCAAACAGATTTTCACCAAGAACTGTGCAATCTGCCATCAATTTTTGGGCGAAGGAGCGTTAATCGGCCCGCAACTGGACGGCGTCAAAAATCGCGGCATCGAACGGATGACGGAAGATATCTTGCTGCCGAATCGCAATGTCGACGCGGCATTCCGAGTGACGCTGGTGACGTTGCATGACGGGCGAGTACTCAGCGGTGTGTTTCGTCGCATGGAAGGTGATTCCGTCATTTACGCAAACCAGAAAGGTGAAGAATTTCAAGTTCGCCAAAACGATATTGAAGAACAACAACTGCTGCCTCAATCATTGATGCCAGCCAACTTTCACGAAGTATTAAAGCGTCGCGAATTTGTTGACTTGATTCACTATCTGCAAACCAGCAAATAGGACACATCTACCGCTCGATCATCACCGCTTCCGTCGCAATCTGTTTCTACTTTTGAATCGCTCGATCGTAATCAGCTCGGGCGTCGGTTCGCTCGGATTCGGCAATCATGTCGCTGCGATGTTCCGAAGTCGCAAACACCTTCGGCCGTGCAGCGCAGATTTCCAGTGCACCTCCGCCTCGCATTTTTGGCAGCAGCGCGAGATTCGGAAGTTCATACAAGAAACGCTTGGCAGATTCGACGCGTAACCATCGGTTCGCGACATGCCATGCAACGCTTGTCACGTGAAGAAACGGTTAACACGAAGCGAACTGCATTCTGTTGACAATCGCGGCAGCCTGTTTGAATACGAAGTCCCTATGGAGAGGCACGCAATTCATGAAATCACTGAGGTGATCAATCACACGAAGAAGCGCGACATTGGGCCAAAGGTGATAGGGACGGCAATGGCGATTTAGACTGTGGCGGCTTTTGTGGCTGCGTTTTCCAGCAGTAGCCTTGAATTGGGTTCTCTGCGGTTTCGTCTTGCTAATTGCCAAAATTCGATGCAAGCGATATTAAACGCGACAAACAGTCTAAGCGAAAGAAATATCATGCCGCTATTGTTTAATCGTCGAAAATTCTTGAAATCGGCTGGCACTTCTGCGGCCGCGTTTACCATCTTGCAAGCTGGATCGGCGCGAACCTACGCAGCGAATGAAAAGCTAAATATCGCCTGCATTGGAGTTGGCGGACGAGGCGCGATCAACATTCGCGAAACCCGATCCGAAAACATCGTCGCCCTGTGCGACGTTGATTTCGAGCGAGCGTCGGACACTTTCGCAAAACACGAAGGGCTGAATATCCCCAATGCGAAGCGATACAGCGACTATCGCGTCATGTTGTCCGAAATCGAATCCAAGATCGATGCCGTCATCGTATCGACTCCGGACCATCATCACTTCCACGCGTCCCTGGCCGCGATTCGACTTGGCAAGCACGTCTACTGCGAGAAACCATTGACCCACTCGATCTGGGAAGCTCGCGAATTAACCGAAGCGGCTCGCCAGACAGGTGTGGCGACACAAATGGGGAATCAAGCCCAAGCGGACGAAGATACTCGCATCGTCCAAGAATTCGTGATCGACAACGCGATTGGACCGATTCGCGAAGCTCATATTTGGACCGATCGACCTTCCCGCGGACTGCATGGCGAATACTGGCCGCAAGGTGTTGCCCGCCCAACAGAAAAGCCGCCGCTGCCCAGCACCCTGGATTGGGACTTGTGGATTGGCCCTGCTCCCCTGCGGCCGTATCACCCGTCGTATGCACCGTTCAACTGGCGAGGTTGGTGGGACTTCGGCACAGGTGCCTTGGGTGACATGGGATGTCACTACTTTGATCCGGTCTACCGCGCCTTAAGGCTCACGGCGCCGTCTAGTGTCGAGGCCGTTTCGACTCGCGTGAACGAAGAATCGTATCCGCTGGGTTCGATCGTGACATTTCGTTTTCCGGCTCGCGGCAACATGCCACCGGTTACCGTTAAATGGCACGATGGTGGATTACGTCCGCCTCGCCCGGACGCACTGAAAGACGGTAATATCATGGCCGCGAATGGAGTGATGCTGGTCGGCGACGATGGCGTCATCTTGACGGACTGGGACAACGGCTGGCAACTGTTCCCGGAAGAGCGAGCGAAACAGTACGGAGTGCCTCCCGAAACGCTGGAACGTTCACCGGGCCATCACGCCGAATGGATTCGGGCCTGCAAGGGTGGCCCAAAGGCAGGCTCCAACTTTGACTGGGCAGGACCGCTGACGGAAGGAGTGCTACTGGGGAACGTAGCTTTACGGTCGCAGCTTCGCGACGATCTCACTCAGAAGAATTTGCTGTGGGATTCTGAAAAGATGATGTTTCCCAATCACCAGCCCGCCAATCAGTTTTTGCGCCGCGAATACCGAGATGGTTGGCAAATCTGAGCACGCAACGTTGTCATCCGCCCAGGTGCGAAGAAGAAGGTGGTTCGCACATTTGAGTTCTTCCTACCATTCGTTCCCCGCAATTGTGCCTTGCGACAAACAATGCCTGTCTCCCGACGATTTGGATTCGCAACAATGAATGCTTCAAAACTCGCGGTGCGATTCCTTAATCAAACAGCGATTTCCAGCGCAGTGGCACTCGTTACTTCGACAGACCCTCGGCCGCCCCTCGGCCAGTTGCTGCCCATGTGCCCTACCACGGGTTTCTCTCGACGCACATCGCAATACCGGAGAATTCATTTTGAACCAGTTCGCGAAGATTTTGTTACTTTTGGCGGGATTCGCCTGTTCATCAATAGACGTTTCCGCACAGCCACTCGCTTTTCCAGGCGCCGAGGGATGGGGACGGCATGCGACTGGCGGCCGTGGTGGCGAAGTGTATGCCGTCACCAACTTGAACGATGCCGGACCTGGTTCCCTGCGTGATGCGCTGAGTGTCGGTGGTCGCACGGTTATCTTTCGCGTATCGGGCACCATCGAATTGAAGTCGATACTACTTATTGAACATTCCAACATTACCATTGCCTGCCAAACGGCACCGGGCGACGGAATTTGTCTACGACGCTATCCGCTGGAGATTCGTGGGGCGAAGGACATTATTGTTCGCTATGTACGAGTCCGCGTGGGAGACGAAGCGGAAAAACCGTTGGATGGAATCGAAGTTCGCGATTCGACAAACATCATCATCGACCATTGCAGTGTCAGTTGGTCCAGCGACGAAGCGATCAATACATGGCACGGCACCAAAAATCTGACGGTGCAATGGTGCCTGATTTCCGAACCGCTCCATCGCAGCGTCAATTATGGACCGCACGGCTACGGAGCGTCGTTGGGCGGACTGAACACTTCGTACCATCACAATCTGTTTGCTCATTGCGCCGGTCGGAATCCCAGCATTGCAGGTGGCGACCACGACCATACAGAGCACATGGATTATCGCAACAACGTGATCTACAACTGGTACCATCGCAGTTGCGACGGAAAGCCCAAAAGCATCAACGTGGTGAACAACTACTACAAGCCTGGCCCGGCTACTCGACCTCGAGTTCGCAGCCGCATTGCCAGAATTGACGACAACATGGCTCGTTATGGCAACTTCGAACCTCGATGGCACATCGAAGGCAACGTCGTAGAAGGCGTGCCCGAACTGACGGCCGACAACTGGAACGGCGGCGTCGATTTCCAGGGCAATACCAACGAAACCAAGAACCGTCAGCGAATGCCGTTCCCGTTCGCAGCGGTCACGACCCACGCTGCAAACGAAGCGTACCGGTTGATACTGGCAAACGTCGGCGCGAATCGACCGGTGCGTGACGCCGTCGATACGCGAGTATTGCGAGAAGTGGCGGAAGGTACATCGTCATGCGGCCAGCAAGGCATCATCGATCGACCGCATGAAGCTGGAGGCTGGCCGCAGCTGAACTCCTCGCAACCACCGGACGATACGGACAGTGACGGTATGCCGGACGCTTGGGAGACGGAGCACGGCCTTAACCCACAAGATCCGTCCGACCGTAACGGACATGACGTGGGCACCGACTACACCAATCTCGAGTCCTATTTGAACGAATTGGCCGACGTTCACGACAACTCCGCTTCGTAAATCGACGTAAGCGGTTGGTTAGTCAATTCGGTTAGTTCGCCTTTGTTCGTTTCCCAGCACCAATTCCTTTGACCGCTACAAGTGACGTTCTTTTCGTCGTCGTCGCAGCTGGAAATCGGCCCGACAATTCGCCATAGGAGTCAACATTTTCGTTCGCCTGTTCCAAAGACAAATGTCGATGAATCGACTGCCGCCACTTGCTAGCACTTTTACCGGAGCGGATTGGGAGCATGATTATGCGAACGTTTTTCCTCACGTTACTTTTCTCGACAATTTCATTATTCTCTGGTCAGGTTGCGGACGCGGCTTGGCCCAGCACGCCGCATCAAGAATTCTTGCGTTGGACAGGATACGGCTACGGCGATGGTTACCACGCTTGCCCAACGTATAGTTCGCCAGCGTTACCGGCACTTCCCGCCGTGCCCCAGGGATCTGGTTCGTTTCAAAAATACCAATGTGCATCGTGTAATTCGGCCGCTCCGTCTTGCTCTACTTGCACTCCGCTGGCGTCGCCGTCCATCCGCATGCCATCCCTGTCGATTCCCGTCCCTTCATTGCCGCATCCGCAACCGTGCGAACAATGTGCTCAGCCTCATTGGAATGCGCAGCGAGCGACCGCCCATTCGCCTCAACCGGAACAGATCTTGTGGGGTGTTGAACCGGGCCAGCTGCCGGTTCGACAAGAACCGCCGATTTACGGCTACCCCAACGGTGAACCGAAATCGAAAAAAGAGACAAACAAGGACAAAGCGGACGAAGAATTGCCTCCGGCCAAAGACGATCAGAGCCGCAATCGGAGTCGAACCGGGTTTCGCACTTCCATGAAACCTGCTTCGAACGGTCAGCCGTCCCATGCGTCTCAGCAGTTTCGCTGGCGAGGCCGGTAAGCGGTAACGGTTCGATTCGGTTCGATTCGAATTCTACCGCCAGCATTTCCATTCGAACGTTGCTTGTGCAAATCTACCGAATCCGTAAACTTGGACGTTTTTCACTGAAGATCCATTAGGGAGGCCACGCCAACATGGAACGAACACTCGTTCTCCTCAAACCAGACTGTGTCCAACGCCGCTTGATGGGCCAAGTTTTGAGCCGTTTTGAAAACAAAGGCTTGAATGTGATTGCCATGAAGATGCTGCAAGTCACGCCGGAACTGTCAAAAAAGCATTACGCGGAACATGTCGACAAGCCGTTTTATCCTGGCTTAGAAGACTTTATCACTGGCGCGCCAGTGGTAGCCATGATCCTGGAAGGTCTGGAGTGCGTCCGAGTGGTCCGAGACATCTTGGGTGCCACCAGCGGACAAAAGGCGGCAGCGGGTACCATTCGAGGTGACTTCAGCAGCAGCCGGCAAATGAATTTGGTGCATGCGTCCGACAGCCCAGAATCCGCCGCTCGAGAAATCGAGCTGTACTTTGCTTCGTCCGAAATTTGTGCGTATGAACCGACGCTGACTCCGTGGCTTAAGGCCGGTGACGAATAATCTTCATAATGACATTGATAGGTTCGGCTTTTTCGAAGCAGCCCACGGTCGATTCCGTTTTGGAAGTCGGCCGTTTTTTTCATGCCGAGTCGGCCTTGACCAACAATGAAGTCACTTGCAGACTGGATCGGTAAACGGAAGTGCCACATCGTTGGTAGTCCCGCCTTCAGGCGGAAAACTGACCATTCATCCATTTTCCGCCTGAAGGCGAGACTACCAATCAGTAACGCAAAGCCAACAACAAACGCAGCCACATCTCAGTTTGCACGCATCGGATTTGTAAATCTGGGTTAGACCGAGCTCGGCCGTGATTGAATCTCTATACCAACTCGATAGTGAACTGCATCTGCTGCAGTCCGACTTCCAACGCCAATTTGGACGTCGACCGCAATGGATTGTGGGCGCACCGGGCCGAGTCAACTTGATTGGCGAACACACCGATTACAACCACGGTTTCGTGATGCCGATGGCGATTGACCGCCGTGCGCTCATTGCCGTGGCTGCGGCTTCGTCATCCCGAGCTCCCACGGCAACCATCGTCAGTTCGGAATTGAAGGACGAAGCGACGTTCGACTTAACCGATCGGCTCGAACCAGCCGAACCATTCTGGTCGAACTATATCAAAGGCGTGTTCGCGCAGTATCTGCGAAAGGGCTATACGTTTCCTTCGCTGCAGATCATGTTGCGTTCCGGCGTTCCGCTCGGTTCGGGACTCTCCAGCAGCGCCGCGATTGAAGTGGCTACCAGCAGCGCATGCGAATTGATCCTAGGACTGCAGACACCAGCCATGGAACAAGTCAAACTTTGTCAGACGGCCGAACATACTTTTCCCGGCGTGCCCTGCGGCATCATGGATCAAACGGCGTCCATCTTTGGTCAGAAAGGTCATTTATTGCTGATTGATTGCCAGTCAGAACAAGTGACTCCCGTGCCATTTGCCGATTCCGATCTTTTGATCCTGATTGCCAATACCAATGTCCATCATTCGCTGGCCAGCGGAGAATATGCAGCTCGGCGCAAGACATGTGAAACCGCTGCCAAACGTTTGGCAGTCGATTCGTTGCGTTCGATTTCGCTGGAGCAGTTGACCGCCAACCAGCACCGTCTGGACGAAGTGGAATTTCGTCGAGCTCGTCATGTCGTTACGGAAAACCAACGCGTGCTTGATTTCGCAGAAGCAGTTCGAAATCGAGACTGGCAACGTGCGGGCGAACGGATGTACCAAAGCCACACATCGCTGCGAGACGATTACCAAGTCAGCTGTGACGAATTGGACGCATTGGTCAGTCTGCTGCAACAGCAAGGCGGCGTAATAGGAGCCAGAATGACCGGAGGTGGTTTTGGCGGCTGCGTGGTAGCCATTGTGCACCGGAACCAAGCCAAGCAGATCGCAAGCGTGATTGAACAAGACTATCAGGCCCAGTTTGGCAAATCGCCGACCATTTATGCCACGCTTCCTTCGGCAGGCGTGCGAACCCTAGTGGGTTCCTAATACGTAGTGAAGACTTCGAACAATAATGCGGTATTGAAGATTGCAGCACAGATTGTTCGTAGTCCGGCCTTTAGGCGGCGATTTGTGTATGAAATAATCCAATGCATCTGAAGGCCGTACTACAAACCCTTTTCGGAAATATCCCGAAACATGCTGCTGAGCTGGCGGAATCTATTTCGAAACCAACTGCTTACTGCTGATCGAACGACACATTAAGGTCAAAGACTTGGAACAGGATCATCGAATCGTGGAAATCAAACGCAATCCAACTCGTTCTGTCAAAATTGGTTCGGTCACCATCGGCCATGAACACCCGATCGCGGTACAAAGCATGACCGCCACTCACACCCAGGATGTGGCAGCTACCGTCGAACTGGTGAACTTGCTGGAAAACGCCGGAGCGGATGTGGTGCGAATTGCGGTCGACAGTCAAAAAGACGCCGCAGCCTTGGCCGAGATCCGTCGGCAGACCACCGCCAATCTGTCGGTGGACTTGCAGGAAAACTATCGGCTGGCCGAAGTCGTCGCGCCGCATGTCGACAAGATTCGCTACAACCCAGGACATTTGTATCACCACGAAAAGGAAAAGCCGTGGCAGGACAAAGTTCGCTATTTGGCAGACATCGCGGCGAACCATGATTGCGCTTATGCGAATTGGCGTCAACTGCGGTAGTGTCGATCCAGCCAAGTTGGAAAAATTCGAAGAATCCGATTCCATTTCCCCGATGCTGGAAAGCGCGCCCGGAACATTGCGAATTGCTCGATTCGCTCGACTTCCACCGCTATTGCGTTTCGCTCAAAGATTCTGATCCCAGAAAAGTGATCGAAGTCAACAAGCGGTTCGCTGCACAGCGTCCCGACGTGCCATTGCATTTGGGAGTCACAGAGGCGGGACTGCCACCCGACGGCGTTATTAAGACTCGGATTGCGTTTGAGCAACTAATCGGCATTGGGATTGGCGATACCATTCGAGTTTCGTTGACGGTGCCCAATCATCGCAAGCCGGAAGAGATTGAAGCAGGCCGACAGATCTTGGCCGATATTGCTGCAGGCGAGTCCGTTCGGTAGTGGATTATGGTTTGAACACGCTGAATATTATTGCCTGCCCCAGCTGTTCCCGAGTAGAAAATGAAGCGTTCATTGAACTGGCCGCCCAGGTGAAAGAGATGACCGCCTACGCCAATGAACATGCATTGACGATTGCAGTGATGGGCTGCCGAGTAAACGGGCCGGGCGAAACGGACGATGCCGACTTGGGTTTGTGGTGCGGTCCCACACATGTGAACTTGAAAAAGGGAAGCGAAGAACTTGGGGCCTTTCCGTATGATCGAATCCTGGATCGCCTGAAAGATGAATTGGACAAACTGATTGCGGTTCGCAGTTAGACGAATATTCCAAAGGCTACTTCGCTTTTCAATCTACAAAGATTGTGCAGTTTGAGAACGAATGCACCTTTTTGCTTCAAATTCCGATATTTTCTTTTTCTGGATCGTTTTTTTCTGGACAATACGGAACCGTCTTGGACGAAGTGCTATCTTGTAGAAGCAAATTGCAGGTCCAACGTTGCCGCCGTCAGCGAATGACGTTGTGCCTGACCGGCCACTGACGTGGCGTTGTCCATATTTATCCAAGGAAAAGAATATGCCCATTGAATTTCATTGTGGCGCATGTGATCAACTACTTCGCGTACCCGACACCGCAGCCGGAAAACAAGCCAAGTGCCCGAAATGTGGCGAAATCGTCTCCGTACCTTCCGCTTCCACGCCGAATTCGAACGATGACCCGTTTGGCGCGCCCACTCCGCCCAATCAGCCGAGCTATAACGAAAACCCGTTTGCCGATTCGCCTGAAACGCAAAATCCATTCGCGTCTCCAACTACGGAATCTAGTCACTCTTATTCGCCCACAAATCCGTCCGCACCAGAACATCGCATCATTGACGTAGGCGAAGTCATGTCGGCCGCTTGGGATATTTTCAAAGCGAACATGGGAACACTGGTCATTGCTACGCTGATCATCTTTGGCGTGTCCATCGCATTTAGTGTTGTCCAACAAATCTTCATGGCGGTAGCCGGACAAGCGGCAGGCGATAATGAAGCTGCCGCCATTACCATAGTAGCCGTATCTGGACTCGGATCGATTCTCAGCGGTGTTGTTCAAGCATTCTTAGGAATTGGTCTCATTCGGATGTTCCTTGCGGCCGCACGAGGCCAAACACCGGAGATTGGCATGCTGTTTTCAGGCGGCGACGTATTTATCCCCTATCTCTTGGCCAGTATCTTATATGGAATCATCGTTGGAATTGGCTTTCTGCTGCTGATTATTCCAGGCATCATCCTGGTATGCGGTCTCTGGCCCTACCCATACTTTGTTGTGGATCGTAAAGAAGGAATAACCGAATCGCTTTCGTCAGCCTGGAAATACACCAAGGGCAACCGCCTCACCTCGATCCTGCTATTCCTGATCGCAATGGGCTTGGCTATCCTGGGCGTACTAATGTGCGGCGTTGGACTTCTATTCACGCAAACATTAGCCGGCTGCGTGTTTACCGTGGCCTACCTGATGATGACCGGGCAACCCATCGCCCGCTATTCAAACTAAGCGAGCGAATTCGAATCGCAGCGAAACTATCGACATTGCATGACGAGCGAACTGAGCCCCACGCCTCGGTTCGCTCGTTGGTTTTTGCGATTCTTGAACGAATCACACGATGCATGGTTCGCATCAACTACTAGGTTCTTACCGTGGAATATCAAACACCTAGCTTTGACGAAATTCAGGCCGCGACGCTTCTTGTACACGAATGCTGTGACCTCGGCGCGGATCCTGAAGCCTGGCAAATGCACCTGCTTGATGGGTTGCGAACACTCTTGAACGCACCCGTGGCGTTGTTACACAAGGCGGCTGGTCTGGGGCGGCTCGGCGAAGACGGCAAGCCGCAAATCATTACCGCCATCCACTTGGGTTTCGACCAGCGACAGGAAGACGCATTTCGCGAATTCACACAGACGTACGACGTGCGTAATTGTCCTCTGGAACAGGCAATTGCTCGAAGAATGCGTGTCGGAAGTGTCTTCACGGCACGCGAAAGTGAGATCCTTGACACCCAGACCTGGTGGAATAGCCACCTTGTCAAGAATTACCTAGGCCCCGTCGGGCTGCCATTCATGCTCGCGGCGCGGTATATCAGCTTGGATGGCATCGCGTATTCCCTGATCCTGCAGCGGCGCAGCGACGAACCAGAATTCTCGGAAAAAGAACGAGACCTACTGCACTTGTGTTTTATGCAAATGGCCAGCGTATTGGGCAGCCGGCTGGCGGATCCAACTCACACGTCGGTTGTCGATCGCATGCGTCCTCGGGAACGTGACGTCCTGTATCTCTTCTTGAAGCACATGTCCGAACGGCAAGTTGCATCTGAGTTGGGGATCAGCCCGCATACCGTTCGCGATTACGGAAAACGGCTCAACTCGCTATTTGAAGTCCGTAGCCGCGAGCAACTGGTTGGGCTGACCCATCATTTGCTACCTGTCTTACAGCTTGATTTCGATCGTCGCCATCGCGATGTCCTTCGAACCGACTGAAGCGATAAGGGTACGTCATATCCGGCATCAGTACGCCTCGATAGGCATCGAACGCGAACTTGTTCGGGTCAGTTGGGTGAAACGCCACGACCTGAGCACTGACCGCTTCGGCCGCAGCGGCATTTCGCTTGTGCGCGAACAGCTCTTGCTTCGTAGCGATATCAAAAACGCTGCAGACCTTGTTCGATGAATGTTGTCCGTACGTCACGGCGACTCGACGGCCCTTTGCATCGACGGCGATTCCACTGGCCAGTTCTTGGGGATTGAATTCGGCCAGCGGAGTCCCTGTTGGCATTTCGTAAACAAAGACGGCCTGATCGTCCTGTGACTTTGTGGCGGCGGCGGTTGTCATCAACCCAACACGTGAACCATCCGCGTTGAAACCGAACGGCTTCCACCAACCGTGATTGCCTGGGATACGAAAGATCTCTTTCGCGGCTTGTCGCGAGTAAAAATAAGTCTGCTGTTCGTCTCGAAGAATCAGATAGTCTGCATTGGGGCTGAGCGTCGTCTTTGTGGCGTGGATTGGATAGCTTGTCGTCTCTTGCGTAGGCAGATGCATGACAACGGCCTGATTTGCCTTGTCGTCGACGTACGACAGATAGTCGAGCGACGCATCAAACGATTCACGTTCCTCCATATTTTGAGGATGCTTGTAGCGAGCAGCGAAGGAAACATCCGGCGACGCCAAACAGCGAATGGCGAGATTGCGCAGCTCGACATCTTTGTTTTCTCCTAGCTCGTGTCTGTCCCGAAAGTGCTTGATGGTTTGAAATCGCGGTCGGGTTCTTGATTTGAGTTGCCGAAGATTGTGGGTGATCGCTGGCCGAGGTGAGCGATTGGGCTGGAAATCGGGGCCGGTCCGGTCGAATTCGCGTTGTTGGCGCGTACTTTCAGCCGGGGCAAGCTGGCGGCAATCGGCTGAGATGGGCTTGAAGAGCCCGGTCATGATCTTCGCGAGCGATCAGCAGGCGGCCGAGCGTGTGCAGGTTACGTCCGAGGATGGCCAGTTGCAGGTAACGTTCGCAGCCGATCTCCGAACGGTCGCGACAGCGTTTCAGTGCATTGCCGCTTTGCAACGCGCTGATGGCCGATTCGATGCCCGGGTGATTCTTCTGGGCGGCCAGAAACTCTTCATCGGCTTCGGACTGCTGAACGACCGATTGCTTCGCGCCGGGCTTCGGCAGACACAACGTGTCGACCAGTTCGGAAAGCTGTGTCTGGTTCTCCGGTGAATGAAAGCCGCGATCGAGCGACGTGGGTTCACGGAGCCGAATTCACCAACACGTTCTTCGGCGATGCGAACCTGGATGGCGAATTCGACACTGCCGATCTGGTCGACGTGTTTGCAGCCGCCAAATGCGAAACCGGCGGGCTGGCAAATTGGTCCGAGGGTGATTGGAACGGCGACGGTCGCTTTGGCACCGCCGATTTGATCACCGCGTTTGGAGATGGAGGCTTCGAGCAAGGTCCGCGACAAGTGACCGCTGTTCCCGAACCCGCATCACGAGCGCTGCTGGTGTTGGGAGGTCTGCTTCTTTGGGCACATCGCAGAACTCGCTGAAGAAAAGAAAGCCCTTACCACATGGTCGATGACTCCGCGCAGAGCGAACTGCGGCACCCGCCCCGGTTCGCTCGTTGGTTTTTCCGATTCTTGAACGAATCACACGATGCTTGGTTCGCATCCATTACTTTCGCACTTGCCGAAAGTAGTGCACGCCTTTCTTGTTCGAAGCAGCGACGTCCAGCAGCCCGTCGCCATCAACATCGGCCACTTCAAACTGCGTCCCCGGCCCGCTGTTGCGATCAAACAAGTGCGGAATCCATTTGGGACGCCCGTTTTCTCGTTGCAATTCAAACCAATAAAACACGGCCGGTTGATCTCCGCCCGGATCGTTACCACCATGCGCCCACCAACGTTTGCCGGTGACAAAGTCGGGTAAACCGTCTCCATTGATGTCGTCCAAGCACATGCCGTGCGTTTGCGAAAAGCTGGTGTCAATTTCGTGCGTCTTCCATTGATTGGGCGATGTTTGTTCGTGCCACCAAATACCAAAATTGTGCGCACTACTGCTGAGCACATCGTTGTCGCCATCGCCGTCAAAATCGTAGACGTACATTTGTGCCGCGGGTTGACCAAACGGAGCTTCGTGATACTTCCATTCGCCCGAAGTGACATCTTCCGGCGATTCCCACCAGCCTTGCGGGACCAGGATGTCATTTCGGCCATCTTTGTTCACATCGCCAATTCCTAGGCCGTGATCATACCGACGCGCACCCGGCGAACCCTTTACGGAAATCGGATACAGAGTCCATTCGGCCGTGGCATCTGGCTTGGGTTTCAGGAAAGCCATCTGCCGGTCCGGCCCGTCCGTATCCTGAGGATCCGGTGAAAAGCCCATCACCCATTCTCGCTTTCCGTCTCCATCGACGTCCGTGAATTGAGGGCTTTCGTTGTTGGAAACCGGAGTGATCGTGTGTTTAGGCCAAGGCTTGTCGAATTCGCCCGTGTTTTCGAACCACCAAGTTGGCGTTCCGGGAAAGTCGACCACCATCAAGTCGATTCGCCCGTCACCGTTGACATCGTGTGCGGCATTGACGAACGAATTGGAATACCCTTTGGGCTGATATTCCGGAGCTTCCTCCAGAACGGTGTGCATCTTCCAATCGGGCGCTGCGTACCAGACAAAGCCGGCGGCGATGTCCTTTTTACCATCGCCATTGAAGTCGGCAACAGCGACACCTTCACTTCGAAATTTAGCATCCAATTGATGGCGTTCGAATTCGATTTCCTGAGCAGAAATGGACGAAGCAAACAAACATGTGGCAACGACGGTTCGCCACGCAATGCGATAAATCATGGCTTTCTCCTGGGCGAGAACAAATGCAAAGCAGCAAAGGTAGGGACGGTGCCACTCCGACAATGCTACGCGACACCGATGGGCCAGATTATATCGCATTCCAGATGGAGATGATACGAGCCGCCCAGATGCGGCGGCTCGCGCGATGCAGATAGCGTGAGAAGCAACAATCTAACGCTTGACCGCTGCAGTCAATCCCGAAACCACGTCCACTTGATAAACGGTAATCGAACCGCTGTATTCGTTGGCGACAATCAGCAGCGGCATGCCGTTGGGACTGTCTTGCGCCGTGACAAATACCAAGCCTTCCGGTCCCATATCGCCGGTGGGATCGACCTTGCCGTTCTTGCATTCAAACGGATTGACGTAGGCAACCAATTCGGGTTGATGTGGCGACGTCACGTTCCACGCCACAATCCCGTTGTCTCGTTCCAGCCCCACAAACACATACGTTTTGCCACTGAGCGTCGCCAGGCACAGCCCTTCCGGTTCCGGACCTTTCTTGGTGCGGTACTTAGGCTTTGCGTCTTCGGGATCGTGTTGGTGCGAATCAAGCCGACGGCAAACGTGATGTTCGATCTGACTACCGCTATCAAAAACAAACGTGCCTTGCGCATCAAAGATCGAAATGGATCGTCCGCCAAACGTGAGAATTTCGTCCAAGTCTTGATCCTGATCGATATCGCCCGTTCGACTCACAAACAGCGAACCATATTCGGCCAGAATGGCATCGGCGTTAGGAAACTTCTGCGGATCCAGCTTCCAATCCTTGAGTTGCGATTCTTCGTGATATTGCAGGTTGTCTCGAGCGTCCCCTTCGTTGGCCAAGATCAGATATTCTTTCCCGGCGGACGTAAACCAAGCAACATTATCTGGCTGGTACATACCTTTGGCAGGACAACACGTAATTTCCTTTTCGTGCCCCAGGCCAAGTACATCGACTTCGTTTTCGGCCAGACGATGATCTTTATAGCCCAGCCCAAAAATACGCTTCACTTTGGCTTCGGCCAGATCGACGACCGCAATCGCGTTGTTTTCTTGTAGCGAAATATAGGCAGTTTGCGAATCACCCGAGACGGCGATTCCTTCTGGTTCAAAGTCGGTGGAAGGCCGATTCCCGGGTTGCGCCAAACGAACTCCTGCGGGCAGCGGTTGATTATTCCAAGCATGGAAGTCGGCTTCGCGAACTTGCAACTTGGCCGCAAACGATTCCAAGTCGGTAGGAACTTCGATCACACTGACCGAACCATCGTGATCCACCAGCCCGTCCGCCGAAGGTTCGCCTTCATTGGCGACAATCAACCATTTGCCATCGGGAGAGAACATCACCATGTCCGGATGATAGCCAACGCGGACTGACGCCAAACGCGCTCCATCAGGCGTAAAGAACACCACAGTGCCACGATCATTCGGCGTTTTGCCGACGATCGACGCCGCCAGGACATCTGTACGCATGCTGACCGATGTGGGCACGCTACCGAATTCAGCCAATTCGACCTTGCCGATCAGCCGAGCGAGCCTGGGCGACGCGGATCGAGAATATCGACACACTGATCGGCCGTGTCGAAAACGATCAGGTTGATGTTCGTTTCTGCGGCGAATGGTACGCAATGATTTCGGCAACGCCTTCGCCAATTCGGCCCGTCGTATAACTGCCTATTGGCGACAGTCTGGCGAATCCTTCGCCCACAAGGGACAAGACTGCCCTGTCCAATCGCCAACCCCACCATGCACCAAAAGCTTTTCCATATACCGCACTCGTTCACCTGTCTGCCAGTCCATGGCCGCGCAACGGCTGCGCGGCAAAGCGCAGAATTATGCGGTGCTCGCATGAAGTTTTCATGAAGACATGGTGCAAATTTGCGGCAAACGACTCGACATTGCAAGCTCGGGGTTTACTGCCTTACCTGGCTGTAATAAACGGAACGCTCGATTACCACGCTCACGGTCTTGATGCAGTTCTTTCCCAACCCAACTGACGATCACTCGCGAACCTGGCAGCACGGCCATCCCTTCTTGACCGCCGTGACCAAAGCACGCGAACAAACCGGGATCGACGTCCGGAAACCAGCGTGTGCCGTCTTCGCAGGGACGATTCAACCACCACAACCAACTGTAGCCACCGGTGTAAACACTGGTTGCCGCCGCCACCGATCGAGCGTACCGGAAAGTGAGTTTCGCTTGGTTCGGCCATGGTTCTGGGCAGCGTCAGCGGTGGTTCGCTAATCAGCTGACGAGCGAGCTTGGCTGGCCAAGAACTTGCTGGTCCTGCCATTTCCCTTCGTGCAACATCATCCAACCGAAGCGACAGAAGTCTCGAGCGGACACCGCGAAGCGTCCTGGCTTGCCGTTGACACGAGGCGTGCCGTCTTGAAAGCCGAGTGGTGACTCAGCAACGGCCGGATCACTTTTTCTTCCGCTTGATCCCACGGCACTTGGTAGATTCGATTGATCAGGGTGTCCCAGAAGAAGCCCATGGTAGCGTCATTGTAGTCGAACGCTTGTCCGGGCGATTCATGGTATCCCAGACACGCCGTTTGAAAGGCCAAGTGCCGCAAGGTCAACATTCGGTCCGCATGGGACGCGGGAATCTTGTTCTGTAATTCGGGCCAAAGCGAAACAACTCGCTGATCCGTGTTGGTCAACTTCTTTTCTTCGATCGCCTTCATCAACAGATAAGCGTAAAACGGCTTGACGGCTGAAGCGACGTCATGCGGTTGATCGAATTCGCCCCACGTATGCACCAAATAACCGTCGCATACAATGCAGCCTCGGCCGCCCACAATCGCTTCAAACTCCTGCACCGCTTGATTGGTCAGCCCCATCTCAGCCGGCGACCTGCGCTGCCAATTTTCGGCGGGGAAGACACTTGGTTGGTCAGATTTTGTTTGTTGTGCCGTTGCCAAACTAGCTACGGACATCCCAAGACAGATGACGACCGACGCAACGGTATGATTCGTTTGGATCATATGTGTTCTCCTTGGCACACTTTGGCAACGCTGAAAACGTTTCCTTCGCCCGCAGAACGCTCGTTCGAGCAAACCGACAGCAACGGACGAGGGGAAGATTACATAACTATTACACGGATAGAACCAAGCAAAAACCTACGAAGATGGCGTTTATCATAGAATTCGGTCGATCGTTGAATAACACGTTTTCATCAGACGTAGATTTGAGCTTTGCAATCGATCTTGTGAAGCAAACAAGGACGTCGCGACCCAGGAAGTAAGATCATGGCCACAGTATCATCGCCATCGACTCGTCAAGTCAAACCACAGCCTCAGGAAAAGGGCAAAGACAGCGGAAAATCTGCCTCGAAAAATCAGGCGGACATGCAGCCTACATTGGTGTCATGGCCCGTGATTGCTTGGCTGGGCATCATTCACATGGGAGCCCTCTTAGCCTTTGTGCCGTATTTCTTTTCCTGGCAAGCGTTAGCCGTGACGGTATTTTTGCACTGGCTGACCGGTTGTGTCGGCGTTTGCTTGGGATTTCATCGCTATTTGACTCATGCTAGTTTTTCAACCTATCCGGTAGTGCGTTGGGCGCGCAGCCTTCATTGGCGGCTTGGCGGGCGAAGGTTCGGCCATTGACTGGATTGCCAATCATCGCAAGCATCACGCCTTGAGCGACCAGACGGGCGACCCGCATTCGCCTCACGACGGTCCGTGGTGGGCACATGCGTTCTGGCTGGGCTGGAAATTTGACAAAGAATCGTACGAAAAACACATCTCCAAATGGGCTCCCGATTTGGCTCGCGACCCGGTTATGCGATTCTTGGCACAACTTTTTTGCTGTGGCACTTTGTTGCCGGTGCCGCGTACGATGGGCGCAGGCTACGCCCTTGACGATTTGGCAAATGGGATGGTCGTTTTTAGTCTGGGGCGTGTTTGTCCGTTTGACGGCGGTCTTGCACACAACTTGGTTTGTCAATTCCGCTAGTCACATGGGGCTATCGCAATTACGAAACAACCGACGACAGTCGCAATCTCTGGTGGGTGGCCATCGTTGCTTACGGCGAAGGCTGGCACAACAATCACCACGTATCGCATGGCACCTCACGGTCATCGCTGGTGGGAATTTGACATGACGTACAACATCATTCGCTTGATGAAGGCTTGTGGGTTGGCATGGAACATTGTCGACTACAAAACAGGTTCGGAAAAAGCAGCTCCGATCGTTCGAAAAAGAAGATGAGTGCTGCGGAAGCGGAAGCCGCTAAGCTTTCCGCATAGAAATCTGACGAACACATCGCTTGAATCATCAACACCAATCGATACGGCTGCCAACGAACAAAGTTGGCAGCCGTTTTATTTTTCGTGCTAATCATCGGTTTGTCCCGGCAATCCAAGGCCAACGAGAATTGCTATTTACGCCCTGCCCGTCCCAACCAACTTGTGGTCCGCAGCGCAAGACATCGTTGCTTGGCGGCGATCATTCTGGACAACCGCGAAGTATGCAAACGCTTTTCAAGCCGTTGCGGCCGGTTCATGTCAGCTAGTCGGCTATAGTCATCAGATCTCGATCTGACACGTTTTTAACAGAATCCGCCACAAGTCAGAAATTCTTCCGTCGCAGGCAGCGTTTTCCGTACTGTGTTTTGTGCCTTTTTCCTCATGATTTAGTGGCACTAGCAAAGCATTTGTATATAAACAAAAGCGTGGATCCACTCGACAAGCTTCGCGCTTTCCCGCCCGCACTTGACGACAACCTGGCATCCAGAAACATGTTGTCCGCCGCAGGTAAATCGTTGGCCAACCTTATCATCGAAAAATCGCCGACGATCCCATGGTACACCGACCTGCACCCGTTCTTTGCGCTGATCGAATCCACGATCCGTTCGCATCGCTGGCTCTGGTCCGATGTCGACGTCAATCGTGCGTTGCCGTTACCAGACGACACCTTCGATCCATACGTGGTCGACGGTAGCACCTTGTTTGACTTTGCTGCTGGCCGGCCGCAATTCAATTGGTCAGTCCTTTCGGCGCTCCCATTCGATGCTGACGTTGACCCGACGGCAATCCCGCGAGAAGCGGTTCCGTACGCTGACGGGAATCCTGATTTCTGGCACGGTTCGCCCCGCCCACGGTATACGGACGCGTTGTTTGAAATCGTCTGTTGGGATTCTTCCGCGACGCTACTGATTGGTACTGATGACCAACAAGTGCTCGACGCTTTCCACGCTGCATACCCCGGCGGTTGATCTCGATGTGGAAAATCGTTCGCGGGGCTAGCGGCGGACAACATGGTTTCGCTGAGGCCCTGCGGGCACACCTTCCATCTTTGGCAACGCGGGCTGGCCTTGGTATCATCTCTAGTAGTTCAGACGTCGTTCGCTTCGTTTAGGGCGGTGTCGTAAAAACCTTCCGTTAGCCGCTCCGAGATGTATCCGTGCGAGTTGCTCCATTGATCTGCGGTTGCCCAGCAAGTTCAGCAGCAGCTTGACGCCTTGTACGCTGCCGGTGATCCAACGCCCGGCTCCGCGGCTCGATCAGGCTGGATTGCGTGACGGCGGCGAAATTGTTGTCGACTATCTTTTTCATGGCGAGGCTGGTGTCGCATTCGATCACTTGCTCTACATGATCAGCGAGCCCGACCTTGTGCTTTCGGCAGGCACCTACGCTGAACTGGCTCGTGCTGGCGAAATGCTGGAATTGCCGGAGGATGCATTGGCGTCGATCCGCAGGGCGGCGGGCGGCTAACATGGTTTTTACGCTAGGCCTTCGTCACACCTTCCATGTTTGGCAACGCGGGCTGGCATTGGTAGAATCTCTCGTAGTTTCAGACATCGTTCACTTCGTTTAGGGCGGTGTCGTAAAAACCTTCCGTTGTGTGTCCCGTCGCAGGTCAATCGTTGTCCGCACCGCAATCAGACCTTTGGATCGCATATCTCGAAGCCGAAAATCTGGCCTTCGATCCCAGCGCAATGACGCGTTGGAACGCTATCTGGAATCGTTCGCTGCCCTGCCCGTGGCCTCTCAGCACGAATGGTCGCTAAACCTCGCTTCCAGCATTGTCGATGATGGTGCCTCAACTCCGGTTCGGATGCCGCTGTTTCGTCGCGCCCATTCTGCCAGCCCTTGAGGCGGCAATCGCAATTCAAACTCCCGGTGCTGCACGTTGGCTCGCCGGGTTCGCACAGCACATCTACAAATGCGGCGACCTTAAATCTCGGCTCATAGACGGCTCGCTTACCGAACACTCCCTGCTTCTAACCGCAATTGAACATGACGCCAACGATACAACCGCCCGACGCAAACTGCTCGATCTGTTGGTGCGGCGACTTTGAATTACACCCTTCACGAATTGCCGTCCGGCGTTTGTATGGCCACGATGGTGCAACTGTTGACCAATGCCGCGAGATGCTCGGCGAGTTGGACGATTTCACGCATGCGGAAATTCTAGGTGTCGCCGATGATTACTCGAACTTGGTCGCCAAATGCAAATTTCACTACAACGCTTACGCTGAATACCTGACCGACAGGCGTGGCGCATCCTGTTACGCAGACTATCTCTCACAAGGCAGCGACGCCTAACATGGTTTTTAAGCTAGGCCTTCGGCACACCTTCCATGTTTGGCAACGCGGGCTGGCATTGGTACAATCTTTCGTAGATTCGGCAACGTTCGCTTCGTTCAGGGCGGTGTCGCAAAAGCCTTCCGTTATGTGACGCAAGTTTTCCCCAGATGGATAGCCCCACCCCGACGCACCAAAGGCAGCGATTGGTTCCAAACGCAAGCTAGCGCCTCCCCGCCTCGCTGGTTGGTTGTGCGTCGCAGGCTGCCTTTTTCACTGCCTTGCTCCTGTGCTTGAACGTCATCGGTTGCTGTCTTCACCTTTACACTTGCATCGGCCCGAGCGACCTAATCTTGAGAAGTGGTATCGGCGTCTTGCACACCGCAATTGCACCACATCAAGACATGACCGCATTGACCAACGACCCAATGTTTGAGTCGCTTGGTGGGCTTCCAGATATTGGCACACGGATCTCCTGAAACTGGGGCCTTTTCACCTGATTGCTGAGCCACCCGTTGAATCATTTCAACCATTTCGGTTCGATTTCGTTTCTGATGCCGAGTACACCACCGCCGTCGAATTCCCAATGCTGGTCATGATTGCGGCATTTGGCTCACTGGAGCTGGCTGCTGCTTAGGCGTCGCCGCGTCGCATAACATGGTTCTTACACAGAGGCCCTTCGGGCACACCTTCTTTGTTTGGCGACGCGGGTTGACCTTGGTACAATTTCTCGTAGTTCATGCAGCGTCCGCTTCGTTCAGGCGGTGTCGCAAAAACCTTCCGTTATGTGCCCTAGATTTCCGATGCAGTTCGACGATCCAAGCTGGCTCGAAGCCGTTCGGTTAACTCACAGATTCTTCCCAGAGTCCAGAGGCTACATACACTCGCCTGCTGGCTTCAAACTCGACACTGTTTACGAGGTGCTCCGTAGTGCGTCTCAGATTTGGAACGCCATTTGTACGACGTCAATCTCGAAGATTTGGACCTATACAATCTGGATCATGGACACAGCTTCGTTTTCACCACACGGACGCACTTGTGTTGTGCCCGAATGCGAGTATGCTGAACGCGTTCCGTTCGTTTGCGACTTCAAACGCGTTGTTGAGCGTATCAACGAGGGCATTCCTGCTCAATGGCCGGATGGGTTACCGGACAACTCTGTCGTGTTCAGTGGTGGCGATGCATTTATTGTATTTGAGTCTGGCCAGGCGCTCTGGCCGATCATCACGAAGGGTGTCTGCTGGGCGCTCAATCAATGCGTTAACGTAGCGCGACGCTGGTAACATGGTTTTTACGCTAGTAGGCCTTCGGCACACCGCTCTCGTTTGTTCAAGCCGCCATCCGGTGGTAGAATCTCTTGTAGTTCTGGCATCGTTCGATTCGTTTAGGGCTGGTCGTAAAAATCTTCCGTTGTGCACTGAGATCATTGGTGCACGAGCTTCATCCCAATCTGCTTTCTGGCTCGGCCACGCGTTTGACGTTCGCAGGCCTCGTCCGTTGTTCGACGTCGGCATCACCGCTGTTGTTGACGTCGCCTTTGAGGAACCACCCGCTCAACTTCCGCGGCAATTGCTCTACCTCCGCTTTCCGCTCAATGACGGTGGCGGCAATGATCCGGCCGTTCTTCGGTTTGCGGTTCAATCGCTCGTCGACTTGCTCCACTCGGAAACTCGCACCATGGTTGCCTGTTCCGCCTGGCATTATCGCGCGTTCGCCGACAATTGCGGCCTATGCGGCGCCGCATGCCATCTCGATATTACACCCGAACTTGCACTCGAACGTATCGCTGCAATCAAATCACTGGAGATCAAGGGCCAACTATGGTCTGATGTGGCTAGAGTTTTCCCCAGCGTACGGCGGCCAACATGGTTTTTACGCTAGGCCTTCGTGACACCTTCCATGTTTGGCAACGCGGGCTGGCATTGGTAGAATCTCTCGTAGTTCAGGCATCGTTCCTTCCGTTTAGAAGACGGTGTCGTAAAAACCTTTCGTTGGACGGCAAAACCGAATAATTCGATGCCTCAATCGCCGTACGATTCCGGCTCCTTTGCTCGAGAATTTTCCTGCGATTCGCGACTCGCTCAATACGGCCTCTGATCGTCGCTTCGATCCGATCGACTACGCGCGCCAAGGTTTCCGCCTTACATCCGCCGCTGACACGTGGGCAATCAACCATCAACGTTTCATCGCTGAACGTTGTGCTGGCGAACTATCGGATGATTCGTTGACTTGGCACGAATCGACCGCTCCAGCAGCGCTGCGTTTGCGTGCCTTGCGCTCGGTTACCTGCTTGGGCTATACCAGACTGAACGCATTTCCTACCTGCAATTCGAAACCGCCGATGCCCAACTGCCCGGATTCATGTATTCACACTCGCCCGTATTTGAGACATTTTAGGCGATTCAACTGCCGCACAACATGATTTTTACGCAGAGGCCTGCGGCACACTTCCATCTTTGTCAACGCTGGCTGACCTTGGTAGAATCCTCCGTAGTTCAGACATCGCTCACTTCGTTCAGGGCGGTGTCGTAAAAACCTTCCGTTGGCAGACACGGGCTAAACCAAATGTCCCATATCAATCGACCTTGATGACGAACAATCGAAACGCCTCGAAAGAGCGTGCTCGAGAACAGCGTTGATCCACGCAAGCTGGCAATGGCGGCGGTCAACGATTTGTTGGCTCGGCCTGCCGTCGACTTTCAGCGCGGCGACGACCGTTCTCAGTAAGAACCGCGAACTCTATCGGCGTTTGGGTTAATGCGTTATCTCACGCTTTCAGAAGTACTCGAATTGCACCGACTCGTCATTGAACTGACTGGTGGTGGTG
Organism: Pirellulaceae bacterium; assembly: GCA_041399205.1. Classification (GTDB taxonomy): domain Bacteria; phylum Planctomycetota; class Planctomycetia; order Pirellulales; family Pirellulaceae; genus JAGQOZ01. The sequence continues at coordinate 45,906 of JAWKTK010000007.1, forward strand.
CGGGTGTCACGAGATTCAGGCGTCGAGTCGGCTGTTGTCCAACCACAAATGACGTTTGGTGCTGAAGAACTCTATTCGACACTGATCGACAAAGCAGCTGCGTTGTTTCGTTGGTGCTGAATCACCCATTCGTCGATGGCAACAAACAGGTGGGCATGCGGCAATGGAGACGTTCCTCATTCTCAACGGCCACCAACTTGACGCAGATGTTGATGATGCCGAGCAGCTATTCCTTAAACTTGCTGCGGCTGAGGTCGAACGCTCGGAATTGATTGACTGGATCACCGCCAACCTGATTAGAGAGAAATGGATATGCTTAACTCGCAGTTTGGTGTCTGCCAACGTTACGCGAAGCCTGCGGCACACGTTCGATGTTTTGGCAACGATCGCTGGCTGGTACAATCTCTCGTGGTACAGGCATCGCGCGCTTCGTATAGGGCGGTGCCGTAAGAATCTTCCGTTTTCCGCTCCGAGCCGCCACTTATGGTACGTTTTCTTGCATTGCTCGCAGTGTCCGTTGTAACCTCAGCCGGTTGTTTACACATGTCTGATGACGCAAATACATTTCGCTACTTTTCGGAATCCGACGACCGTGACAATCTGGAACGCCAAATCGCAATGACTCCGCAAACTCTTGGGCACCTTAGCAACTACGGCGTTACAAGCGACACCGACTTGCTTATCGTTGGAGTACTTTTTCTACACAAACTCTGATTCCTCGGCTGCCACTCTTTCGCAAGCGTTACGCGATCTCGGCTACACGGCTGAACATGGGCCGGCAGCTTCCGATGCTTCGATTTTTGTCGTCACCGGGTGGACATCAAAAATGCCGATGGACGAATCGACAGTCGTGGGCTGGACCCGGCAGATGTGTAACTTGGTTTCGCAAACGACGCTGAATTTGATGGCTGGGGCACGAATCCGTCACCAGGATTAAATGGGCGACTCACGGGCGCTTTCTTCATGTTCTTTTTACGCAGGAGCCTTCTTCGGCACACGTTCGATGTTTGGCAACGATCGCTGGCCTTGGTACAATCTCTCGTAGTACAGACATCGTCCGCTTCGTTCAGGGTGGTGTCGTAAAAACCTTCGACTCAATTCAATCTAATGGAAGACTCGTTCTCACGAATCCCTGATGCCATCGTCGTTCGCGAGGGTTTGCCGCGTCCGAAGTGGGACGTCATTTACGGTTGGGCGGAGGCTAACGTTGCCCCAGAGTCACTTGACGAATCATGGACGCAAATCGCGCGTGACTGGCTCACTCGTCTTGCCGATTCACTGCCGCGCGGTTACACGCTACATGAATCACCCGAATTCCTGCTCCTCGCAGCGGACAAATCGCTCGGCCAAAGGATTCTCTCATTTTCGGAGCGTGCTCGACGCGTCATCCTTAAAACGCTCTACGGTGTTGCCAGCGATCAAGGGTTCGGCAAACACGTTGTCCTACTGTTTGCTGACACTGACAGCTACTACGACTACATCACCGACTTCTACCCGGACGAGGGCGAATTCGCCCTGTCTGGCGGAATGTTTCTAGACGTTGGATACGGACACTTTGCAATATGTCCTGCATATAGCGACGACTACGAGCGGGTTATCGCTCACGAGCTGAACCACGCTTTGTTACGTCATTTACCGTTGCCGCTTTGGCTGAACGAAGGTGTAACACAGGTCATCGAGGACGTAGTGGTGGATTCATCCTATTTCATGGTGGATCATGATACACTACGCCGTCACCGAACCTACTGGAATCCCCAGACGATTGACGAGTTCTGGTCGGGCAACTCATTTTATTCTCCAGACGACGGGCAAGAACTCAGCTATCACTTATCACAGGTTCTTTTTCGCAACTTGATGTCGGACTTCCCCAAGGCAGTCAACGATATTCTCAACAATGCACACTTCACTGACGCTGGCAACTCCGCGTTCCTGAATTCATGCAACGTTTCTCTCGCGGATCGGGCTGCTCAGTTCTTGGGCGACGGCAATTGGGCACCTCGCGATGATTACACTGTCTCTGATGAGCAGGGGCGCCTAACACGGTTCTTACGCTAGGCCTTCGGCGTATGGCGACGTGCGTGGCCATGCTAGGATCTTTCGTACCTCAGATATTTCCATGCTGTCGTGTGCGAGCTTATTTGCAGCGGAAATGGCGAAATTAGCGGCAATGTGCGCCGAATCAATTTCGCCACCATGAAACTCGACTAGCAGACTACGAACCGTGTGGCCTACGGCGCTACGACGTTTGAAACCACTTGGCAATCGAGCGTAGCATGGTGGGCAGGTTTCCCGATTCTTCTTCGCTCTTGAGCGATTTCGATGTTGCTTCGGGGCGACGGCTCGCCAGCCCGTCTAATTCGCCATCATCCAGCCAAAAGCCAAAGCAGTCTTCGCAGCGATCAATTCGAATGGAACTACCCAGCATGTAGTAAACACCTTGCAGCCGGCCTTCGCAGCGAGGACATTTCATGTAGCCGCTGGTTTCGCCGGTTCGAGGTTCCGGATTTCCGTATTGGCGTTCCAATTTTTCTTCCGGTTGAGACAACTGGAGTTCGCGAATCCGTTCCAATTCACCTCGATCACACCAAATGCCGTCACACTGATGGCACTTGTCCAATTCCACGTCGCCAATGTTGACTCGTGCCAATTCCGCACCGTCTCGAGGGCATTTCATCTTCCGTTCCTTTCGTACCAATACGGTCGCAAACATTCGCCGGCATTATAGCTTGTGTCCCCAGCAACCAGAAAGCGGCTGCGGACACAATTCTGCAGCTTCCGCCAACCGCAAGATACTATGGTTCGAACCGTCGCCATTGCGAAAAGTGCGGCATCATCGTCTCGTGGCCTCGGCTATCTTTCAGCAGCGTCGTAATATCGGCAGATAGCGAAATGCGTACGTCGTCGCATTCACTGGGCGTCGTCGAATGCAACGTTTTGGAAGGAAAGATCAAGATTTCTCCTTCGGCAGCGTCGATGGAAACGGCGTTCCACGTCAACATACTCGGTTGGCGAATGAACCCCAGCGCCGCTTTCGATGGACTGAGGATGCCTCGAGAAAATTCATTGGGATGTGATTCGGTCATGAAGTTGATGGCACCTGACCGAGGCGGCTTCTTCAGATAATAGGCCACGCTGATATTCGACTGTTCGTGCGAATGATCGCTGATGCGTTCACCTTTCCTAGTGACCGTGGCCCACGCTCGTTGAAAATAGAAATCGATCAAATCCGTGTCGAATCCTAGCGACGCCGTGTATTCGCGCACCAATTTCCCAATCTGCTGAAACAGTGGTTGAAATGCTTCTAATTGAAACAGGAATTCGAATCCTCGAGTATCACCCAGCCAAGCGCTGTGCGAAGTAGCTCGAGCCGCGGTTTCCGCTTCCATCCGCATCACATGTTCGACCAAGCTCTGCTGATACGAAGCGTCCAACACCACTCGGTCTCGATACACCGACAGAGGAAACAAATGTGTGAACGATCCCATGAAACTGTCCTTTGAAGTGGCCGAAGGCCAAGGTAAACAATATTCGGCAATCTACCCAACATTTTTGCCGTATCTCATTCTTGCGGACCGACTGCCACACGTTTCGGACGAAAGAACAGAATCAGCATCGCTGGCAAAAAGACCATGTCACCAATGAGTGCCGCACCGATTGTGGCGCAGGCCATGCTGGCAAACATGCGAATGTCAGGCAAATCGCTGGTCAACGCCGTCCCAAATCCCAACACCATGATCAACGTTGTGGTCAACAGCGCGTTACCGATGCCCATGTAGGTTCGCTTAGCCGCAATGGCGACGTCGTCGCGAGGCTGAGGCTGGTGCGTCGTGTCTTCATCTACAATCGCATTTTGACCTTGCCGAGCTTCATCTTCCAATTCGCCCAACTCTTGCGTAAACCGAGTCAGAAAATGAATGGTGTCATCCACCGCAATGCCCAAACAAACCGTAAACGCGCAGACGGCGGCAAAGTCCAAAGTTCCTCGAGTGATCGCCAGGACACAAGCGGTGACGGCCAGCGGAAACACGTTGGGCACAATTGAAATCAATCCCAAGCGGAAAGATCGATACACAATCGCAATGACGCTAAAAATAATCACGGACGCAGCAGCCAAACTGGCGGCAAGATCCTGGACAACTCGGAATAGTTCTCGTTGTCGGCGAACCGCTTGTCCTACCAACAGAAAGCGAAAGCCGGTCTCGTCGCTCAATTGCTGCAGCGAATTTTCCAATTCGATAAATGCCGGTTCGTACTGAGCGATCCCCGTATCTTTGACGCGAAACCGCACGAACGCGCTTGACGCAACGATTCGTTCAAAAACGTATCGCGCACTCGAAGTGAACCAGCATTGCAATCGCCGGGGCCAGTCGTTCATCAGCCGCTTGCTGCCGATAGCCAGGTTGGAGCGATTCATACAAATCGTGAACCGACAGGGAATAGCCGAACAAAGGCTCGGCGTCCAGCGTCCGTTCTACCTTGTCAATCACTTCCAAAAACGTCTTTCGATCGGTTCCCTGATCCCAGCGAATCAAAACCTGGGCCTGATCAATGCCACCCAGCTTTTCGTCACACAACGACAATACCTGAAAGCTTTCAGTGTTTTTAGGCAACGAACTCTTGGTGTTGTTATCCGGCCGCAAAGAAAAAGACGCAGCCAACAAAACCAGTGTCAGGCCAATTGCCCACCACGAATGTTTTCTGGGTCGGGCAATCACTCGATCAATCACCCATTCTGATCGACTCAGCTGATGCGTCAAAATGTCCTTATCATGGCCTCGATCAATTCGCTTTCCCAAGAACGTGGTACACAAGAACGGAATGACCGTGATCACTGCAAAGAACGAAATGACGACACCGATGGCACAAGCGTAACCAAAATCGCGAATGTATTCCGAATGAGCCAAACGCAGCGAACCAAAGCCGACGCACGTCGTAAACGACGTCAAGAAACAAGCCAGCCCCACCAAGCGAACCGACATGGCCGCCGCTTCTGGAGCAGGTACGCCTCGAGCACGACACTTGCGAATATGCATCATCAGGTGAATACCGTCCGTGAGCCCCACCATGCTGACCAAGACAGGCAAAATGATGGACGTCAACATATTGGTGGGCGCGTCTATCAACTTCAAAATGCCGGTCGCCCACACAATCCCCAAGGCTGGAGCACCAGCCACAATCATCACCGCCCCGACACCTCGAAACAAGAACATGGTGATAAAGAACGCCAGACCGTAGCCCAGAAACTGAAACCAAACCTGGTTGCGGCGCAATGACGCTCGTTGTTCCACCATGATCGGAATCCGTCCGGCCAGATAGAAATCCACGTCGACGTTACGTTCGGCCAGGATGCCTTTGGCCGTAGACCGAACGTCTTGCACCATCTTTGCCACTTGCTGGACCTGATGCCATTGCACGGCCACGGAAAACAGCAGGACCGTGCCATCTTCGGACACCAGATAACCTGGCGCGATGGGATGAGCAAGCACATTTGTCTTGGCCTTAGCGAAGACGTCATCCGCTGCATCGTCGGCTGGCAAAATAGGTCCAGGAACGCCAAAGCGATTAAAGATGGGAACTTGGTCGAGCCATAACACTCGGTAGACGGCATCCAACTGATTGACTTTCGCCGCCATTTCTCGCAGCGCCGCGATCGTCTGCGGACGAAACACATCTTCGCCCTGAACCACGATGAAGAAGTCTTGATTGTCAAAATTGTCCCACTGCCATTGATTCAGCTGTGCCTGAAGCTGGCCCGAACTCGCCTTCAACGCCGCAGTTTTAAGCTCATCGACTGCCACCGCATCACGCTGAGCATTACTTGCGAACCGAGTTTCCAGCAGCTGTTGAACTTCTTGGCGACGTTCCGGTAGTGACGCAAAGTGGTCATTCGAATTCGCCGTTGTCAAATGTCCATAAATCGCCACGGCCGTCACAATCACAATGAACCGTCCGACCAACCAGCGGCGTTCCAAGAACAAGTTCGCATAAAGATGGATGGGGTTCATGAATGCCGTTCGTCAAAAATGTGCCCTGGATGTTGCCGAAAAACGCAGCAAAGCGAACCGTCGCAATCTGGAAATCATAACCGAATCCACGGCCCGATTTCTTGCTAATTCTGTCCACAAGCCTTACCGAGAGCCAACCCCGCTATTCTGCCGGTAAAGACTCCAAATACGCAATCAGCGAAGCCAATTCATACGCATTCAACTGATCCACCAAACCGTTGGGCATGCTGGAAATCTCCGATTTTCCTCGTTCTTCAATCTCGTCTGTAGACAACACAATCCGTTTCGACGTATTGTCTCGCAACTCTATTTCCACTCCGCCTTCACGAACCACATAACCGCTGACCGTCTTGCCATCTTTTAAATCAAACCATTGGGTGGCAAAACCCTGAGCTACCACGGCGCTGGGCGCCACAATGGACTGAGTCAATTCGGGGCGTTTGTATCTGGCCGCAATGCCGCCCAAGAACGGCCCCTTCAGCGGTTCGACCGGCGACACCGTATGGCACGTGGTGCATTGCTTTTGAACGAACAGCTGACCGCCCACGCGACGATCACCGTCTAGGTCGGCCACCAGGTTTTGCACTTCTTCCACTGATTTCCCTGCCAACGAATCTTGCGGATGATTCGACAAGCGTTCTTGGCGACGCTGCACAGAGGCCGCTAATGTCTTGAGCTGGCCGTCTTCCGCCGCCAGAGCTTGCACTTCGTTCGCGTAGCTCTTGGAACCGACAAATTGGATGGCTTGCAGTAGGCTACGAGTAATCGTGGGAGATTTCCACGCTTTCAAGACGAGTTCATCGGCTGCCGATTTCGCTTCATCAGACAACTGGTCCGATTCCAACAGAGACAGGATCACGGCAAACCCGAGCTGTCGGTGGTTGGCTTCTTCGCTTTCGGCCTGCTGCATGAACTTGTCAGCCGTAACGGCCAGCGCTGGATCAAAAACAAATCGATTGACCGCGTGACGAATCGCTTCGTTGCGTTCGCGTCGATTTCCCATTGCGGCCGCCACGGCGTTGATGCGAGCCTCCAGAGCGGCATCTGAAGTTGACAAACTCAAGATGTGTAGCGCCAGCGCTTTTCGTTCTGCCGATTCATCCTTATGTGCAATTTCCGCCAGTTGCGTCACCAGTTCTTCATCCACAGTATCTTGATTCGCCAACTGTGTCAGATCTAATTGGCCTTCTTCCAACGGTAGATTCAAGCCGGGCATTTTGATTTGGTTTCTAGCGACCTGTTTGCCCAACGCGACCAATTCAACATGGTCTAGTTTGCCAGCGATAACGGGCAGCGCTTCTTCAATGGCGGATGTCATGTCCCAACGAGCCAACCGATAGTACGGTCCGGTGGTGTCGGGCCGAGTGCCCCACCAGCCGCTGGTCCATTCGCCTTCTTGATGAAACAGTCGACACAGAGCCGACGCAATCGCCAGCCGTCGCGAATTGTCGGGCACGGAATTGGCTAATTCGATCAGGCGTTTGACCACGTCGGCGCGATGCAACCGCTGTAACACTCGCAGCGCCGCTTGTGCTTCTTCCAGCGAACCTGATTCGACCACTTGCAAACAACTGGCTGCTGCTTCCAAGCGAACCAATGCCGACACCGCCAAATGCGCAATCACGCCCGACGTGTCACCTGTGGTCGGCGAATGGGACGGATCGGACAGATCCGGCGCAACGGCAAGTGGAATCAATTGTGCCGCCGGTGCGACATCGCCAATCCGAGCGATCGCGATGATGGCTTGTGCACGAACATGCGGATTGTCATCGGACAAATATTCGGCCACTCGATCCACCGGCACCGAACCGTTTTGCGGAATTCGATCCGCGATTGCTCGAAGCAAAAACTCGCGCACCGCCGCATCGGATAGTAGTTCCGCCAAAAACGCCGTTGCCGCTTCGCCTTGCCATTGTTTCAGCGTAAAGATGGCCGCAATGCGCTGAGGCACCGTCAGATCGGCGGAACGAGCCAACGTCTGTAGTCGTTGAACGGCTACGTCATTAACCGGTTGACGCAACAGCCATTGCTGGGCGTTCAGCCGTACGACATGACTGGGCGAAGCGATCTCTTCGACCAATTCGGCAGAAGACTGATTGGCAAAATTCGGCACCGAGATATCGGCGGTTCGTTTAGCCGACGTCAGTCGCACAATGTAACCGACGTTGTCGCCTGAATACGTGTATTTGCCGTTTTGCCAGCTGGCGATAAACAGACGGCCCGACGCGTCGATGTCCAAGTCGGTAGGGCTGGGAATGTCCAAGAAGACCTCTTGGCCCGCCTGAAAACTGGCTCCTTGATCGGTTAGCGGATGCTGAAAAACTTTGCTTCGGCCCCAATCACACGTTAACAACAGGTCCGAGCCAAAACTCGGTTCGGAAACAAACAACGCTCCGGTTCCCGATCCGCCGCCGTAGTCTGCCAGCGGTTGCATGATGTCTTCGTTGAAGTTCTTGTAGAGCGAAGGGTAACCGAAGTTTGCGCCGAACAGAAGATGACTCAGGCGAATATCCCAACCGCCGCCGTCGTTGGTGTTGTCTCGAGTAAAAGCGTTGAGATAGGGATCGATGGCCACGTCATAAATGTTCCGCTGGCCGCGACAGAAAATTTCCATTTCCGAACCATCCGGCCGCACTCGAACAACGCCGCCGCCTAGCAACTGCAACGTGGTACCATCAGACCCTTTGGCGTTGAGAAAACCGTAATCACCCACCGCCACATACAACCAGCCGTCAATCCCCATGCGCACTCCGTTGGTTGTATGATCCGCTCCGCGAAAACTCAGATCATACCCCAGTCCTTCAACCAGCGTCTTCGTTTCGTCCGCCACTCCATCGCCGTCGGTGTCTCGATACGCGGTTAGAAACGGAGGATGAATAACGTACAGCGTATCGGCTGCGTAACACATGCCTCGAGGACTTTCGATTTTGGGGACGAAGTCCGTATATTCGTCGGCCACACCATCGTCGTCCGTATCCACACAGCGAACGATTTTGCCTCGGTTCGGTTCACGATCTAACGAACTGTTCAAGTCAACGGAAACAAAGACGATTCCGTCTGGCGATACGGCCAGCCCTACCGGGTAGGTCACGTCGGGTGGCTGGCTGAAAACAGTCAATTGAAAGCCTTCTTGCGGCGTCGGCGGTTTGACTTGAGCACAACCGATGGACGGGACCAACAGAGAAAGAACAGCAGCGAGCGTCACAGAGTGCAAGCGAACGGCGGACATGACCATATTTTTCTAGAATTGCGAAGGTTGGAATCAGACACCAAGCAAATGCAGCTCAGCGAAGTATTTTGTGGGGCAGCCTATTTTGAACCAGAAAAATCTGGTTGGAACCCTTTAGTTTAGACCAAAGTCAGATCGGTTCGAATGGGCCATTTCCAACTTTACTTCGCTTCACTAGTAAAAGGGAGCGAGTTGCATTTTTGGCGAGCGTGCCAGATACAAATGGGCCTGAAAGTAGCATTCCTTCGGAAAAATCGATACGATCTTGGTGCCATTCCAACCTTTGATTCCAGGAGCCAGAATCGATGCCCTTAAATCGAACCGATCATCTACAACCGAATCGTCGTCAAGCTATCCAACTGGCGGCAGGCGCAGCCGTGGCCTCCCAAGTAGGCCGATCCGCCACCGCTGCCGCTCCGGCATCTCGTGATCCTGCGAACCGGCGAATTCGACAATCGATTGTCCATTGGTGCTTTGGTTCACATGGCGAAAAGTGGTCCGTCGAACGCACTTGCCAAGTTGCCCAAGAGCTTGGATATGAAAGCGTTGAATTGATTTCGCCCGAAAACTTGCCGTTCCTTCAGAAGTACGAATTAACTTGCGCGATTGTGGGCGTACCTGTTTCGCCAGGACCGGCCTTTATGCGAGGTTTCAATAATCCAGAATTTCATCCTATGTTGATTGAAAACACCAAGAAGTCGATCGACTACGCCGCGGACAACGGATTTCCAAACGTGATTGCCTTCACCGGATTTAGTGCCAAGGACGTGACCAAGGCGGACGGCCCGCACTGGACGCGGGAAGAAGGCGCCAACCATTGTGTAGAAGGATTCCAACGAGTTATGGACTATGCCGAACAAAAAAAGGTCAACGTGTGCTTGGAGATGCTCAATTCGCGAGACGCAGAACAGATGAAAGGTCATCCAGGTTATCAGGGTGACCATACCGATTATTGTATCGAGATCATTAAACGCGTTAATTCTGAGCGAATGAAACTGTTGTTCGACATTTATCACGTTCAGATCATGGACGGCGATGTGATTCGACGCATTCGCGAACATGCGAAGTACATTGGCCACGTTCACACGGCCGGGAATCCGGGACGCCGCGAATTAGACGATCAGCAAGAAATCAACTATCCACCCATCATGCGTGCGTTTCAGGAAGTGAACTATCAAGGGTTTGTCGGCCAAGAATTTATCCCCACGGGCGACCCGTACAAAGGACTAAAAGAAGCCTTTGCCATTTGCGATGTCTAATCTGGCTTTTGAAGAAGTGTTTAATTGCCTTCAATTTGTGTCTAAGTCTTTTACGTAGTCGTCAATGTTGCGTACACTAAAGGCTTGGTGAACAGATGCCTAGCATCATTTGGTTAACAACCCGGAGGTTTGAGGTACTAAACATGAGAAGTTATGGAATGGGGCTGTTGCTGGCTTTTTTCGTGGGAACAGCAACCACGCAGGGACAAATTCAGATCACGGAAATCATGGCAGATTCCGTCGACGACACGAATTGGGAATGGATCGAAGTTCGCAACACCAGCGGCGCCGAGTTGAGCCTAAACGGTTATGTCTTTGACGATGACGATGGTTCCGCCTTAGATGCAGCGAATATTACGTCCACCACGGCCATACCGGACAACGGGGTGGCCGTGTTATACAACGGAACCAATCTGGAATTTGATGACGCTCGATTTCGCAATGCGTGGAACTTGTCGACGTCAGTACCGTTGATCGGTGTAACAAGTCCGCCAGGATTGAACAACGGCGGCGACGCCATTGGTTTGTGGCCCACACTGAATTCGTATTCGCTAGATATCGGCGATGGAGATCAGGACGGCGATAATGAAGTGCTGCAATTCAGCAACGCGGCTGCAACCATTGATTTTGGCACGGGCTTTCCCAGCCCTTCGGCGGCCTCAATCTATTGGACCGGCAACGGCACCATCACCGATGGCACCAACTGGAGCGCCAGTGAAGACGGAATTGCCGGAGCCACGACCAGTAAAGAGACCTTCTTCAGCTCAATCCAAATCAATACGATTGACGACGTAGGCAACCCCGGATCGATTCCCGGCGGAACCGCTGCACAAGGCATCTTGTTTACCGAAATCATGTACAACCCCAGTTCGGATGACGACGACTGGGAGTGGGTAGAAATCTACAACAACACGGGACAGGCCATCGACTTTTCGGCAACACCGTATGTCTTTGATGACGAAGGCGGCAGTGCTTGACGCTGCTAACATCACGGCTGGTACGGTGGCGAACGGATCGGCCGCAATTCTCTTCAATGGTGATCATTACCGAACAAAACATGAAAGACGCCTGGGAGCGGACAGCAATTACATTGCAGTCCGAGATTTCTCGGCGGCTCAATAACGGCGGCGATACGATTGGTTTGTGGAGTAATTTTGACGCGTATTCCACGGCCGATCGATCAAACGGTGACTTCGCTTCCGCCGTCGTGTCGTTAACGTACGATGACGCAGCGGATGATGGCTGGCCTGCGGACGACGGAGCTGCGTCGATTTCGCTCGTATCTCTTGACGCCAACCCAGCACTCGGTGCCAGCTGGGCTCAGTTCTATCGAAAACGGTTCCGTGAATTCGTCAGCTGCATTTCAAGTCGGTGTGACCGATCATCCCGGCGGTGATGTTGGTAGTCCAGGTGTGTTTAATGAATCGGGCGGCAACAACGTTGTCGGAGACTTTGACAACGATGGTTTCTTGACGGCCAATGATATCGACATCCTGTCTGACGTGGTCAATGCTGGTTCACATGACGCGGACTTTGATTTGACGGCGGACGGGTTGGTGGACGAAGCGGATCGAGCCCATTGGGTGGAAAGCTTGAAGAACTCGTATTTTGGCGATGCCAATTTAGACGGTGAATTCAACACGTCAGACTTTGTAGCGGTATTCACCACTGGCGAATACGAAGATGCCGAAGCGGGCAATTCCGGTTGGGCCACGGGCGACTGGAATGGTGACAAAGAATTCAGCACCACCGATTTTGTGGTCGCGTTTTCTGGCGGCGGCTTTGAAATCGGGCCTCGGCAAGCGGTCGCCGGTGCTCATAGCGTGCCCGAACCAGCCGGACTGGGCGCACTATGGTTGGCACTCTTCCCGCTGATTCGTCGGCGACGCTAGTGTCGTCGTCCTTTTCTCAGCTTGAAAGCTTTCAAAGCCGGTTCGCACGAACCGGCTTTTTTCGTTGATTGACCGAGATACGACACCGGGCGTCGTCAATTGCGGGATTCGGACCCAAATCTCCTAATTCCACCTAGGCAAGGTGTAACGGTTTTTCCGTCGGTCTTCGCGGTTCGCTTCGCACAACCGCTTCATTCGGAACTCTACATTCCGACCAGGCTGCGGTACGGTCAGAAACATTAAGCCCGGAATCGCCGCGAGTTCGATCATAACCGAACCACACGGAGTATTAGCTCGTCCTGGCACAATTCCTACCGCCGCCACATGAATACTCCCACGCGATTAGAGGATTCGAACTGTGTTGCACTCATTCCGCTTACTTTCGAACATACGTCGTTGGCTTCCAAACAGCTCGTTGGCGTTGGCGATCGCCACCGGTGTTGCAGGCTGTTCGCTACGAGAATACCGTCAGTCGGCCGACCAAGACGCATATCAAGTGGTTGCTCAAAAATCGAATGACCCGCGTTGGGCACAGACCGATTTCGATATCGAAATGGATCCGCGTAGCCGCTACTTTGATCCCTACGATCCGGATCGACCGCCGATTCCTAATGACGATCCAGCGTCACATGAATACATGCATTGCGTCAACGGCATGAAGGGCTGGCCGTGTTGGCACTGCAATGGCAACCGACCTGAACTGGAAAATCCGCAATGGCGAACCATGCTGGCGGATTACACCGAAGTGGATGAAAGTGGTCAAGTGGTCCTGTCGTTGGACAGCGCGCTGCGATTGGCGTACATGCATTCTCCCGATTACCAACAGCAACTGGAAACCGTCTACCTGTCCGCGCTGGACGTCACCACGGAACGCTTTCGTTTGGACACGCAGTTCTACGGTGGCAATGACACAACCTATTCTCATTTGGGACGTCTTCGCCCTGGAGGCGAAACGAACACGCTGAACACAACCACAGACTTTCAAATGACTCGACGCTTTGCCACCGCCGGAGAATTGCTGGTTGGCTTTGCGAATTCGTTCGTATGGCAATTCGCGGGACCAGATACGAACAGTGCGTTTTCCATACTCAACTTCAACTTGGTGCAACCGCTACTTCGTGGTGCAGGGCGAGATCGAGCTTTAGAAACGCTGACTCGAGCTGAACGAGGCATGTTGGCCAATCTGCGTCAGTTGGAACGGTACCGCCGCGGTTTCTACACTCGCGTTGCAATTGGAAATCTAGGTGTTGGTCAAGTCAGCCGTTTGGGAGGTTTCCAAGGCGGCACGGGTTTGACGGGCTTTAGCGGGACAGGGCTCGGCGGACTTGGCGGCGTGGGTGCCGCAACCGGTTTTGGTGGCGGCTTCTTTGGTGGTGGTGCCGGGGGAACGGGCGCCGGCGGCGGAACCGGATTGGCCGGCGGCGGTGCGGGACAAGTCGGTGGTTACATCGGCCTGCTGCAAAACCTGCAAGAAATTCGCAATACGCAATACAGTTTGGACCTGCAGCTGCGTACGCTGGCCTTGCTTGAGGCAAATTTGGATGCGGGTACCATCGACCTAACTCAGGTGGACCAGTTTCGGCAAAACATTGAAACACTCCGAGCGCAACTGCTGCAAGCGCGCACCGGACTGGACGGCAGCTTGGACAGCTTTAAGACGGACACACTGGGCCTGCCGCCCGATTTGGCCATCAAGTTGCAAGACGAATTCATTCGTCCGTTTCAGTTGATTGCACCAGAAATCACGGAACTTCAAGACCAGATTGCCGTCTATCAAGATTCGCTGGGGCTTTTGCCCGTCGCACCATCGGTCAACGAATTTCAAGGCGTGATCACTCGCGCAAATGACCTATTAGCAGACTACCAAACGATGTTCGACCAGACCGACGCCGACCTGCGTCGATTGTCAGACGAACTGGATAAACGCAAAGAAGCAATGCTGCCCGTCGAGCAAAAGCTGTTCGACCGTGATCTGGACCAGCTGGCCGCAGACTACCAAAAGCGGCCGGAAATCATGGACAGATTGCGAGCCGAACTGGACACAATTCGCGACCTCTCGTCAAATACGCCAGCTACAGAACGCCTGCGAAGACTCGTTCGCTGGACTCGGCAACTAAGTGACGAAACGCAATCGCTGAGCCTGATTCAAGCTCGAGCCCGTCTGGAAGCCATCACGGTCGAACCCATCGACTTGGAATCGAGTCGTGCCATGGAGATCGCGCGACAGAATCGCATGGATTACATGAACAACCGAGCTTCCTTGGTGGATTCCTATCGTCTGATTGCCTTCAACGCGGATCAACTTCAATCTGTGCTAAACGTCAGGCTGAACGGCGATCTTCGCACGGTGGGTGACAATCCGGTTGAATTCCGAGGCCCCAATGGAACGTTGACTGCCAGTTTAGAATTTGACGCTCCGCTGACTCGGCTGCTAGAACGCAACAACTATCGCCAAGCTTTAATTGATTATCAGCAGAGCCGACGCAGGTTGATCCAATTCGACGACACGTTGAATCAGTCGATTCGTCAGCAATTGCGAAATTTAAATCAGCTGGCCACAAACCTCGAGATCCAGCGTCGTGCGGTCATTATTTCGATTCGCCGAGTCGATTTTACTCGAGCCGAATTAAACCGTCCGGCTGCCGCGGCGGACCCCGGCACTACGGCCAGCGCGTTTGGTCCCACTGCAGTGCAAAACTTGTTGTCAGCGTTGTCCGATTTGAGTAACGCTCAGAACAACTTCATGAGCGTCTGGTTGAACTACTATGCTGGTCGCATGCAACTGGTCCGCGACCTCGGACTGATGCAACTAGACGAACAAGGGAATTGGCTGGACCTGCCGCTGGATCAGTTGGTGGCGGAAGCCGAAGCAGCGGGATGCCTGGAACTCCCCCCTGCTCTGCCGGACGAATACTGGACGTTGGCGGATCAACTTCCAACCGAAGAAGCAGCGGCCACAACGTCCGAACCGTCTGCTGCGAATACAGCCATTTCCCCGGAATCGAGCGTAATCCAAACGAATTCGCCGCTGTTGGTTCCGCCTGAACCAAGTCCGTCGGAATGAACCGAATGTGCGGTAGACCCTTCCACGGTGTTTACGTTAGTGAATGCTTGGTCGCCACGTTTTCTTTCGGCTTCCGTATCCACTCGCCGATGGGAAATGGGCGGCCATTGTCTTTTTTTCGGGGTGCCGGTCGCGTCAGGCAATGGCTAGAATGACTGGTTGCTCGCGTGACATCGATTCGTCTCCCATTCGGACTGCCAGTCTGACGACCAAGGACCCCTTCCATGGCGAACCGCACTTCGCACCTTTCAAAAACGTTTTTGTTCAAGCCGCGCGCCCGTCGATCGTTCGCTCGATCTGGCAAAATCGCGGGACTCATCATCGGGTTAGTCGTCTTGCTGTTGATCGGTGCCGTTGCGGTAACGCAATTAGCCAGCCTGAAAGCAACAACATCCACTGAGGGACTTTCCACTTATACGGTCGAGAAAGCCGACTTGCTGGTCACCGTCACGGAAGATGGCAATCTGGAAAGTGCCAACAACATTGACGTCAAGTGTGAAGTTGCGGGCGGCAGTTCCATCTTGTGGATCATCCCGGACGGATCGGAAGTCAAGCAGGGTGACAAAATTGTCGAGCTGGATGCGTCTGCCATTGAAGACCAAATCAACACGCAGAAGATTGCCTACAATAAGGCTCGTTCTGCCGTGATTCAAGCGGAAAAAGACTACGAAGTGGCCAAGATTACCGTTAAGGAATACTTGGAGGGACGTATCTGAAAGAACTGGAAGACGCGGAAACTCAAATCACGATTGCCGAAGAAAACCTTCGCAGTTCCAAGAATGCGCTGGAATATTCAGAACGCATGTTCCAGCGAGGTTACATTAGCGAGTTGGAACTCGAGAGCCAGCAGTTTTCGGTGAAGCGAGCGGAACTGGAGTTAAATTCGGCCAAGACGGCCAAACGAGTTCTAGAGGATTTCACCAAACAGAAAACCGTGGAAGACCTGCAAAGCAAAGTGGAAACAGCCAAGGCGGCCATGGAGTCCGAGCAAGCAGCGTTCGAACTAGAAGAGAGCAAATTGCAGCGACTGGAAACACAGCTGGCGCATTGCACTATCATTGCACCACAAGGCGGTATGGTGGTCTATGCCAACGAACAAGGACGATTCGGACAAGGGAATGTCACTGTGGAAGAAGGTGCGGCCGTACGAGATCGTCAAACCATTCTTCGCCTTCCTGATCTGAATCAGATGCAAGTCAAAGTGAAAGTCCACGAATCCAAAGTGGAAGACCTGCAACGAGGCATGCGAGCCCGAATCAATATTCAAGGGCGTGAATTGCAAGGCAGCGTGACTTCGGTTGCCAACCAACCCGAAGCGACCAGCTTCTTCCAAGGCAATGTCAAGGAATACGCGACCATTGTCAAGATTGACGGTACGCCCGATGGCTTGAGACCGGGAATGACGGCCGAAGCAGAAATCTTGGTGGCTCACCTGAACGACATCGTTGTGCTGCCGGTCGCCACGGTGGTGGAGCAGCGGTCGGCTTACTATTGCTGGGTTTTAGCAGCAAATGGTCAGCCCGAACGGCGTTCCTTGCAACTAGGTCAGACCAACGATCAATTCGTGGAAATCGTCTCGGGTGTCGAAGCGGGCGAACAAGTGATTCGGAATCCTCGCGCCTTCGTCCAGGAAGCTCGCGAACAATCAGCCGGTGGTGATGAAGACGAGAAGCTGGACGTCAAAGGCCGCTTTGGCGAAGGAACGGCGCCGGGGCCTGCTGACGGCAAGGCGTCTGGAAGTGCCAATGGGCCGAATCGACCAAATGGCCCCGGAGGTAGACCACCGGGCGGGCCAGCGTCACCCGCAGCCAACGGCGCACCTGCCGGCGGTGGGGCTGGCGGTGGCGGTGGCGGACGACCTCGGTTTGATCTGATGCAAATGGACACCGACGGAGACGGCAAGATCAGTCAGGATGAAGCGCCCGGTCCGCTGAAGGACAATTTCGACATGATGGATTCCAACAAGGACGGGTTCATCGACAAAGCAGAGGCCGATGAATTGCGAAAACGGTTCCAACAGGGCGGCGGCGGTCGGACGGGCCCGCCCAACGGTTCGGCTAGCCCGTAGCGGCAACGACCGTTCTTTGCATTTGCTTTGAGTTTTCATCCGCGAGTCGTCCTACTGTGTTTAACAATCTGCTTCAAGCGTGTCGTCTGGGAATCTACAGTTTGTTGTTGCACAAGATGCGCACAGCATTGGCAATTCTGGGCATCTTGATCGGCGTGACGGCTGTGATCTGGCTGGTCGCCATGGGCGAAGGCGTCAGCCAACAAGCCGCAAAACCAAATCAAGGATTTAGGAGCGACCAATATTATCGTTCGCAGCGTCAAGCCAGCGCAGCAAACGTCCAGCGGCGGCGGGCAATCATTTTTCTTGGAATATGGATTGCTGCGAGACGATTTGAAACGAATTCGATCGAACGTTCCGATGGTCAAGCGAGCGGTGGCGATTCGTGAAATTCGTAAAGAGGTTCGCTATGACGACCGCGCGATCGAAGCCAGATTGGTCGGCTGTTCGGCGGAGTATGCACAACTGAATCATCTGCAAATGGATCGAGGCCGTTTTTTGGCGGACAGCGACGAAGCTCCTCCGCAAAACGTCTGTGTGTTGGCGGCGTCCACAGCGCACAGCAGATGTTTGGCTTCGAAAATCCGCTCGGAAAATCCATCCAGATCGATTCTGATTTCTACGTCGTCGTGGGCCAAACGCTTTCCCGCGATCCCACGGCCGCCATTGGCGGAAGCTTGGATTCGCAAGACTTCAACAACGACGTTTATATTCCGCTGGAAACATTGCGAGCTCGGATTGGAGACATGGTATTTACCAGTCGATCAGGAAGTCGCGAAGGGGAAGTGGTTCAACTGAGCCAGATCACGTTGGGCGTGGACGACATGAGCGAAGTGGACGAAGCGGCCGAGATCATTCGCACGTTGATTGAAAAGTATCACCCTAAGGATGACGTGGGGATTGTGGTGCCCAAAGAATTACTGCGACAAGCGGAATTGCTGCGTATGATCTTCAATCTGCTGCTGGTGCTGATTGCGGGAATTTCACTAGTAGTGGGTGGTATTGGCATCATGAATATCATGTTAGCCACCGTCACGGAACGGACTCGAGAAATTGGTATTCGCCGAGCATTGGGAGCCAAGCGAAAAGACATCATTCGTCAATTCTTGGCCGAGTCCGTAGTCTTAACCGGCGTGGGTGGCGGTTTGGGTGTGTTGCTGGGATTTCTGTGTGGCCCGTTCGTGTCCGCCGTTCGCTTCTTGGCAACTCGATTCTTTCCCGATGCCGTTAGTGCATTGCCTCAAGAAGTAATGAAGCTGACTCCGCAAATTGCGCCCTGGTCCATTGTTGCGTCTCTGTTTATTGCTGTCGGAGTAGGCATGGTCTTTGGGCTGTATCCAGCGTATCGCGCGGCACAGATGGACCCGATTGAAGCGTTGCGGCACGAATAGTTCGTATTAATGCGAGGCCGATTCGATCGCTAAAAAATCCGCCAACCTTGCGTTCATCGCTTTTGTGAACTTGCTGGCTCCACTTCGATTCAAATGATCTCCGTCCTGGAAATGCTGTTTGGCGAGCGGAACCGTGGCTGGGTCAGAAAAATCCCAGTAAGGACAATGGTATCGCTGAAGCATTTCCGCTTGAAATTCGTGGTAGTCTTGCACGTAGTCTTTGTTGATGCCATCCCAGTAATCGAGTTGACGAGGCGTGCTGACCAACGCAACTTTGATTCCTTTCGACTGCAGCAGGTCCATAATCCGAATGAACGCCGCCTTATTCCCTTTGACTGCATGGGTGGCAAAAATCGACATGTGGAACTCAGCTCGTTCACGCCCGCTTTGCGACATCACTAAGTCCGAAGTGTGGAAGCCTGGAACAATTGGTTCGTCAAAGCGAATTCGCTTCAATACCGCTTTGGGCGCTAACGACGGTCCGGTCAACGGCCCAGATTCGTAAATGGTGAAGCGCAGTTCTTTTCGCCAATTAGGGGCATAATCTTGAGGCGATAATCCAAAACGATGCAACGTGAGAAGCTCAGGCGAAACTTGGTTCAGGGTATCGCAATACATCGGAAATAGATCCAATTCAACAAGCATGTAATCTAAGCCTGTCAGCCGATCAATGTGCTTCCGCAGAATCACCTCCATCAATTCGTAATTCAGACACATGTGCGAAAGCGTGACAATATCCACCGAGGCAACTCGCGGATCAATCGCCGCGTGAAAGTGCGAAGACCCCAAGGCGACAATGCGAGTCGACGCGTCTAGCCGATCGACGGCTGCGGTCTGATACCGACTCTCATCCGCAATGTCGTAAAAACCCAGCCAACGGTACTTCAGAAATATGGCACCCGCCGTAGTTGCCACACAGATGACCGCAACCCACCAATGCCACCGCGACAATCGAAAACGATCTCCGGAGTGTTCGGAATCTGTGGTTGTAGGTGAATCCATGGAGTTTCAGAGTGACCAGCAAGGCGAATAACTTTGTTCGTTGATCGGCAGACGCTTGCCGAAAGCCATATTAAAACGCAACCACGCTCCTACCTTCAAGCGGCAAGAGCGTGGTTCGGATTATCCAAATACCATTTCCGTCGAATTTGCAAACTTATCGGGAACGCCGACCGATCAGGCCCAGCGACAAGACAGCCAGCACAAAGCCGAATTGGCCGGACGGTTCGGGAACGGCATTGACGGACGTCGCCGCACGAGGCCCGATTTCATAACCGCCGCCTGAAAACGCCGCAACAAAGTCCGTGCTGGAAAAATCGCCATCGCCATTCCAGTCGCCGCTGGCCCAAGTGGAATTCCCATCCACTCCGTCTTCATACTGACCAGCATTGAACACGACCACAAAGTCAGACGAATTGAATTCCCCGTCCAGATTAGAATCACCAAAGTAGGTATTCCGCAAGTCTTCCACCCAAACTTGACGATCGTCACCGTTGACCAAGTTGTCATTGTTCAAATCAAACGCGGCGGTGTTGTTTCCTGACTGCACTTCGGTCGTCAGCAGATCAATGTCTGCCACGTCCAACGCACCGCTGGAATCAAAGTCGCCCAGCAACGCCGGCCCGCCAAAAATTTGCCATTCAAATAAGCAAACATATCGTTGCGTTCATCATCGGTAATGACACCATCAATGACCATTACTTCGGCAAAATCCACGGTCGCTCGCTGATTACCGTTTTGACGCCCACCCAGCACAAAGCCATTCATGCTGGAAAAACCAACTTCACCTTCGCCCACCAGTTCGCCATTGATGTAGTGGTACGCAATATCGCTTCCTGTGTAGGTGAAAGCATGAAACTGGAGTTCGTCAGCAACCACCTCAACCGTTTCAAATCGAAGTTCCGACTTCAATGACCACGTATCCAATTCTTCCGTCTGAAAATTGGCATTCGCTTCTGTTTCACCACCGCCTCGATTTCCGGTGAAGAAATAGGCAAACGCGGGATCTCGCACGGTAGCTGCCACAAAGACAGTGAAGTCCTCTTCCACGCCCCCCCAAAGATCTTCGTTTTGCCATGCAACCGCGTTTTCAAAGCGCAAGGCCATATTGCCGTTTTCCGTTTCCACTGGCTCTACCACAGAAGGGTCAGGCCCAAACCCGTTGGCGATGTCTCGATCTGGATTCCCCAGACGGTTCGGCCAGACAGGAGTGCCGGCAATGCCATCAAAGCCGATCGCTTCATTGCCGTCATACCACGCGTAAAGTCGGTCGTCGTCTGGATTCGGCAAACCGCCGGACAGCAACTGGCCAAACGCCAAGCCGCTGGAAGCCAAACCAATTCCAATACCTAACAAAAATCGTTTCATACCTCGTTCTCCCAAAAGCTGAATATCAATGATTGAACCTTCTTTTCCTAAATACCAATCTAAGAAATTGGCAGCGGTCTGATAATCCGTCGCGAAGTCCTGTGTCCGATATTCCGCAAATTCGAGTCGACAAAGCGTTTATCGAAGTGACCTTGCTTCACCCAGCAGTACCGAATTAGACACAGAATTGCCAAGCTGGTCAAAATGGTCGAACGTCCAAACGACTTCTTTGGATTTCGGCTCGATCTCTATCAACAGCGGCTGACCCGGTCCGGCGTGACAATTGCCGATGACATAGTTGCCGTTCGACAGCACTTCCAAGGTCGTGACCCACGCCAAACGAATGCCAGTCAAATCGTTCTGATGTAGTTGCCAAACGATTTCCTTATCACGACTCACTTGAATCACACTATGTCCGTTGCCAGTGCTGATCAATGTGTCGCCCTTCGGCAAACGAACCGCCGCAAAACACTTGTTGCCAAATGCTTCTGGGCCATGTCCGTTCTTTTTCTCCTTGCCAAACAACGGCACTTCGTACTGCCAAACCACTTGTCCTTGGCCGTCGTACTCTCGAACGATGCCATCTGCTTCGTGACAAACCAGATAATTTCCGTTGGACAGTTTTCGAACCAGCCGAGTGTCCGTGTGCGGATCAGGATGATCGACTTTCAGATCCATTCGGCGCAAGATTTCACCCTGACGATTGACCTCAATGATGCGTCTTGCCCCCGATTCGGCAATCATGACCGAACCATCTTCCAGTGGCTGGAACGAGTGGACTTCGATGCGATTGCCTTCGTTTCCATTCTTGGTCGAATCATATTTCCATACGACCTGTTTGGTCTGTGGATCGATTTCCACAACTTTCGTCATATCCTGTTGAACCATGATATGACCGTTCGCTAACACATGAATATCATGTATGCCGCCCCAAGGCATCTGCCATTCCACTTTCCCGGCGGCCGAATACTTTACCAGCCCACCGTCGCCATGCGTCAAGACCGAATGTTCCACCGCAGTCAGCCTGACCGCCAGACAAGCCAAAATCATCAGACTGCTCATCAAGATTCGCAACACATCAAAACTCCTGAATGGAATTACCAGGGAACAAGGAACAGAACGGGTCCATTGTCGGCTGCGAGTCGCTTTGCATCAACCAGGGCACGAACCGCCAGCTCTCATGCAACTTGGCAAGCAATATCGCTTAAACGACGCCAGTGACCTGCCAAGCGAACTCAGCGTTATGGCAAGATCGAGCTAAAGTTTGTCGTCGGAGTTGCGTGGTTGGTTGGTGCCAGCCAAATTCCTCATCCTGGCTGGAACACTAACACTGGTTGGTGCCAGCCAACAACGAACAATTTCGAGACCCCGCATGTGTCGCCCGCTGGGCTGAAAGGGCGAAACAGAACGACGACCGGTGGCTGACGCACACCGGCAAAGATGTTGCGCCCGCCGAGCGGAGGAACGACCGTTCACCAACAGGCCTCGTTCGCCAAGACCGCTGGAAGATGCATGGCAACTACCGGAAGCCGACTGGAAGTTGCATGGCAGCTACCGGAAGCCACTCAGGGCGATTCGTCACTTGCTTTGCGACCTGCGGGCGTTTTTGAACGACGCTGGCTTGTTTCGACATATCCGCTACGAACTTGCTTGCCGTCCCAATATTGCGGCGACTGAGGCCCTCGCTCCATTTGGACGATTTTTTTTCTGGGGATCTCTAGACCTGCAAGTTGAAACGTCTCGGGACGCAATGATTGTTTCAGCGACAGTTTCACGACTGCTTCTTCGCTGATGTCCAACCGACTGTCTGGCGTTATCTGCTTGAACACCAATTTTTGGGGATACCCGAATGCTAACTCTGGAAGAAACTGAGGCGTGACATCTAAGGAGGATGTATACCCATTACTCGATGCCTGAATCCGGCAAACGTGAGGCTTTGGTTCTTCCCCGAGTGTTACCGATATTCGTGCGCCATGTTGATTCGTCCACTCGCCTTTTACGCGCCCCGGTTCGCTTGTAAACGAAAGATCATGTCGGTCCTTCGTTTGAATCACGTTCATCTCTTGCTTCACACTCTCATGGATGGTCAAAATGGCGGTTATTCCACAAGCCAGTCCGTACAACCGAGGATCGGACGGTTCGCGCGCAATGTCAGGCTCGTTCGAAATAGGCCAGCGGTGGATTGCCATTCCCTCTATCATCGGAATGGTATCTTCCTCCCAGAAAATATAATCATCTCCCGTAAACGATCGAACTCGGCGACGACCGTCCTTGCCCCATCGGTCTTCACGAACTAGTCGACCAAGAACACGAGTGGTACGACGGAATTCGTCTTTCTGGTTCGAACCTCCTTCGATGAACACGTTTGCTTGCACATCAACCTTAAAATCATCCAGCTTCATCTGGCCGGCTATAACCGACTCGAGTTTTTCGAATCGAGCTCTACTTTCCTGTGCGAAGCCTTGACGATGCGTACCGATTGCCATGATTGTGCACAGCATTGCTAGCCGAATTCGAGGTACATTTCGCCATGGCCCACTTCGCGTTCCCGTAGCAGACCTACAAACAGACATCGCAAACTCCCTTAACAACAGCACTGCGAATCGTCTCTAACACAACGCTGCACAGCAGCACCAGCGTGACCACCCCGCAGTTCTAGCGGACAAGCCCCATTGTGTCAAAACTTTTCTTTGAAAGGGGCATCGACAACGTCGTTTGTGCGTCACCGCCGCCGTTTCAGAAAGCGGTCATTTCGTTTACGCTTTACTCTTGGCGAAAAGTTTCGGCTCGTTCGTGCGAACAGGGCCATCGGATTCATTCGCTGGTTCCATTTTCTGGCCCGCGAATGCCGTGTCCGAGTTAGAAAATGGTTCGATTCGTCTTGCCGCTATTTCCATAGAAGTGCCAACTCATGTCGTCTCATTCGAATGCCACCAAGCGTCTTACAGTCCCTGAATTTTCGGCCATGAAGCAAAAAGGAGAACGGATTGCCATGCTGACCGCGTATGACTTCAGCATGGCGTCGCTGGTGGACCAAGCTGGCATTGACGGCATCCTAGTGGGCGACAGCATGTCCATGGTAGTTCAAGGACATGACAGCACGTTGCCGGTGACGTTGGACGAAATGATTTACCATGCGAACATGGTGGGCCGAGCCGTCCAGCGTGCACTGGTCGTGGTGGATATGCCGTTTCCGTCGAATTATCTAGGTGTGCACCGCGCGATTGAAAATGCGGGAAATATTCTCAAGCGAAGTCAAGCACAGGCAGTCAAATTGGAAGGTGGCGCGGATCAGTCGTCTGTGATTGCCGGCTTAGTTGCCGCCGGTATTCCAGTGATGGCTCACGTAGGATTGCGGCCACAGAGCGTGCATCAGCTGGGTGGATACCGAGTGCAACGCGACGCCGAACAGCTAATGGAAGACGCGGTGGCCGCAGAAAATGCGGGCGCGTTTTCGGTTGTGTTGGAATGCATTCCCGATGCCGTGGCCACCGAAATTTCCGCAAAGCTCAGGATTCCTACAATCGGCATTGGCGCCGGTCCACATTGCGACGGTCAAATCCTGGTGTTTCACGACTTGCTTGGCTTAACGCCGGGAAAACTGCCGAAACATGTTAAGAAGTATGCGGAATTAGGTGAAACCATTCGAAATGCCGTGGCCGCGTACTGTGAAGACGTCAAGCAACGGCAGTTTCCAGGACCAGAAAACAGCTTTCAGTGATCGGTTGGTTCGGCTCGCATTCGGCCAACTCGCCAGCTAGCAGACGAAGGATCGAACATGCCCAACCGACTTGCCACAGAATCAAGTCCCTATCTGCTGCAACACGCAGAAAACCCAGTGGATTGGCATCCTTGGGGCGAAGAAGCGTTGAAGCGATCCAAACGAGAAGACCGGCCTATCTTCTTGTCCATTGGATATTCGGCGTGTCACTGGTGTCATGTCATGGAACACGAAAGCTTCCAAAACCCACATATTGCGGCCATCATCAACAACAACTTCATTCCCATCAAAGTCGATCGTGAAGAACGACCTGACCTAGATCAAATCTACATGCACGCGGTGCAGTTGATGACAGGACGAGGTGGGTGGCCCATGTCCGTGTTCTTGACGCCCGAATTGACTCCATTTTTTGGCGGCACGTATTGGCCTCCCAAAGCCACGTTAGGCATGCCAGGCTTTGACCACGTCTTGCACGCCGTGATTGACGCTTGGCAGAACCGCCGTCAGTTAGCTCGAGACCAAGCGCAGGCGTTGACCAATCGTATTGCGTCGATCGGAAATTCAGGTCAAAGCGGATCGTTGCATTCGGGGTTATTGGAATCGGCGGCGAACCAATTGTTAGCTTCGGCAGATAAATCGAACGGCGGATTTGGCGACGCGCCGAAGTTTCCGCATTCGCTGGATATTCAGCTATTGTTTCGCTTGCATCGTCGCTTTGGCAACGCCGATTGTTTGCAGCACGCGTGTCTTTCGCTGGACAAAATGGCAGCCGGTGGAATCTATGATCACCTGGCTGGCGGGTTCGCAAGATATTCTGTGGACGATCATTGGTTGGTGCCACACTTTGAAAAGATGTTGTATGACAACGCCATGCTGGCCAACGCTTTTCTGGACGGCTATTTAGTCACCGGCGAAGAACGCTACGCGCGAACCGCGCACGACACCTTGCAATATGTCCTAAATCACATGACCGATTCGCAGGGCGGTTTTCACAGTACCGAAGATGCCGATAGTGAAGGCGAAGAAGGCAAGTTCTACGTTTGGAGTCGAGAAGAAATCTATCACGCCTTAGACGCCAAATTGGCCGACAAGTTTTGTTATGTCTACAACGTGACCGAAGGTGGAAACTTTGAAGGCAAGAACATCTTGCATCTGCCTCGTTCCTTGCAGCAAGCGGCACACATCCAGAACTGGGACCTGGATCAACTAGAAGCTGACATGGCGGCCGCGCGTCAAACGCTACTGAACATGCGAAAGCAGCGAATTCGTCCTGGCAAAGACGACAAGGTACTGGTCAACTGGAACGGACTCATGATTGACGCGATGGCTCGAACCGGCGCCGCGCTGTCGGATGTTCGCTTTGTACGAGCGGCCGAAAGAGCAGCTGATTTCATTCGTCAACGAATGTCGAATCGGCAAGGCAAACTGCAGCATACTTGGCGGCAAGGCAACGCCAAGCAGGACGCGTTTCTGGATGATTACGCCAGCCTGATTAACAGTTTGGTCAGTCTGTACGAAGCCACGTTGGATGGCCAGTGGATTGAATGGGCTACTCGACTGGCCGACACCATGCTGGCAGAATTCAGCACCGACCACGGCGGCTTTTACTACACGGCCAAATCACACGAATCATTGATTGCAAGAACCAAAGATCTGCACGACAGTTCCACGCCCAGCAGTAACGGGATGGCGGCTTACGCGCTGCTGCGACTCGGAAAACTAACGGGACGTTCGGACATTCAAAGTGCCGGCGCCAACACGCTGTCGGATGCGTATGGCGTGATGCAAAACTCCTCGGTGGCGTGCGCACAGCTTTTGATTGCTTTGGACTTTTTCTTGGGGCCATCGCACGAAATCGTCTTAGTGCAAGGAAACGATGTGGACGAAGCGAACCAGATTCTGCGCCACTATCGGAGCCACTACTTGCCGAATTGCGTCTTGGCCAGTGACATCAACCCGGCAACCACGGTACGGTTAGAAATTCTAAACGGCAAGCAAGCCATTGCCGAACAAGCGACGTTGTTTGTCTGCGAAAACTTTTCCTGTCAGCAGCCCGCTTGCGGCAAACACGCCGCGTCCATCTTGCTCGACCGCCTAGCGCAGAAATTGTAATCGAGCGTTGGTGTGGTGCATTCAATCCAAACGAGGCGGTTCGTGTTCGAACGTTTCGGCCGCTACGAACCTACGGAATCGAATGCAGATCGGAACCTCGTCGAGTAAACGCGGGCATGATCGACTTGGCATCCATGACAGGGACGACGGACACATGTGCGTCGAAGTAGCCGGCCAAAAAGCCGTTGTTCCAGATGTTTCCCAGCCCGATCAGCGGATTGTCGGGAGGCAAATAGTATTCAGCCGGCTTGGTCCACGGCACGGCATAGGTGTCGTCTGCTTCCACAACGGCGATCGTCTTGGATACCCCATCCTGTATGTCTCGGATTCGCATGCCGCGCTGTCCGTCCGGTTCAAAAGCCAACCCTTTTCCGACCACCGCCAAGATCTGCGTGTAACCTGGTTCGGCATCACCACCAACGGGTTCGAAGATGCTGGGCATCCGATCGACCAGCGCCTTGTTGTGATCGCTATCCCAAGGTTCGTTTAGTCGAAACTGGCGATACAACGCATCTTCCTCCAGCATCGGCAGTATGGCCACTCGCCAACTGAGTCCCGGCTTTCCGTTTGCGGCGGGCAATGCTGCCGGCGGAAATCGTCTTTTCGTCGCTTCGTATTGGACCAACGCGAAGGCGACTTGTCGAAGATTATTGGAAGCTTGGCGCTGCAAGACGGTCGATCGTACCGAATTAATCACGCCTGGACGAGGCTTCATCGTCGGCGCTGCGGCGCTGGAAGAGAAATCTCGCGAATCATCGTCCTGTGACACATTATTGTCATTTGGTGCGTCACTGATTGCAGCGTCATCCTTTTGTTTTGCAAGAAACTCGCGGCAGTAATCTTGATCCGCGTTAGACAATTTTTGAATCTTCACTTTGGCCGTTTTTCCGTCTGGCCGCTCGATGGTGACGATGCCCTTTTCTTCGTCCAGTTCGATCAGTTTCGCTTCTACATTGAACTTGCCTGTCGGATCCGACCAAGTTCGAAATTCCTGTGCGAATGCACACGGACAACTCCAAAACGCCCAACACAGCGACACACAAAACACGAATCGGTACATGACTAACCTCCATTCGAAAGGACGCGACCATTACCCTGACATGGTAGCAAATCACAACGGAGGTAGTGCCACTTCCGCTTGAGCGGCGAACCAAAAAACTGCTGCATTTATGCTACACGGTTTGCGTGAATTGTTGTTTGACGCCAACAGGGCGATTCGAATTCGAATCATTCGGAAAACAACGTTGTATTTGGTGGAAAAAACCACTTGATCAACTCTTGCCTATGGCCTATGAACTAGGCTTTTGATGGATTCAAAAATTGTCTCTTCTTTGATTGGCAGCAATGAGTGTGAATGATTTCATATCAACTGTCTCGTCCCTAGTCCGAACGTCACTCAGAAAAAAACGAACTCCGCACCGCGCTCATCGCAAGCCGACTCCGGAGTCGTTAGAGGACCGTCGAGTTTTAGCGGCGATCAGCCTAACAGCACAAGAACAACTATTGTTGGAACTGGTCAATCGGGCTCGCGAAAACCCGTTGGCCGAGGTGGCTCGGTATCCGGAAATCAATAATCTGAATTCGGGTCTGCCGGCGGGCACATTGACGTCTACACCCAAACAGCCGTTGGCCCCTAATTCTTCGTTGATCAATGCGGCTCGTTTGCATTCGCAAGATATGCTGAACAACAATTACTTCAGCCACGTGAATCTGCAAGGGCTAAGCCCATCCGATCGAGCTCGAAATGCGGGCTATGGAACGGGCGCGGGCGAAAACATCGCCTGGGGTGGTTCGACAGTGCCGATTAACGAAATTGACCAAGTCTACGAACGACACAAGGCGTTATTTCTAAGTCCCGGCCATCGCGAAAACATCCTGGAAGACGACTACCGCGAAATCGGCAACGGCGTTCGCTACGGCATCTTCACCACTTTTCCTCCGCAAACGGATCCAGCACGAGACTGGTATGCGGCGATGGTAACGGAGAATTTTGGAAATCGAGGTGGCAACTTCTTTTTGACCGGTGTGGCCTTTACAGATGCCGTAGTCAGTGATGATTTCTACACGGTTGGTGAAGGCGTCGGGAATATTACGGTGGTGGCTACTAACACATCCACCGGCGCAGTCTTCACGACGCTAACGGGATCGTCGGGCGGTTACGCTCTACAAGTGCCGACAGGGACGTATAGCATTGTGGCGTCAGGTGGTGGAATGAACGGGACGCTTACATCAACTGCCACCGTTTCCAGCCAAAACGTGAAAGTGGACTTTGTGACCACTCGTGCCACCGGAGGCGGAGGCGGCGGTACAACCACGCCACCTCCCGCTCCTGCTCCCGATTCGCCACCTGCGGCTCACCCAGCAGAAGACATTGTGGCGTACGCCAATGGAATCTGGTATCAGTTTGGCAGCGATGGTTCGTCCTTTGACACTCAGATCTGGGGTTCGTGGTCCAACACCACTTGGTACGACGTTTCCACAGGTGACTTTAACGGCGACGGGGATACCGATATTGTTGGGCGCAATAGTGCCGGTGAATGGTATGTGGCATCTAGTTCTGGCGATCGGTTCAACACAGCGTCGTGGGGACGCTGGTCGAATGTGGTAACCTGGGATGACGTTCGCGTAGCCGATTTGAATGGCGACGGCCGAGACGATTTGGTGGGCCGCACCAACGGACAGTGGTGGGCCGGAATTTCGAATGGATCGAGTTTCGAAAATCAATATTGGGGGCGCTGGTCGGCCAATCTGAATTGGGATGATGTTCGCGTCGGTGACTTTACCGGGGATGGGCGAGCTGACATCGCGGGCCGAACATCGGGCCAATGGTGGGTTGCCAGGTCAACCGGTTCGTCATTTGAAAATAGCTACTGGGGACGTTGGTCCACCGCCGTAGATTGGCAAGATGTCATGGTGGGTGACTTCAATGACGATGGACGGGATGACTTGGTAGGGCGAGCCAATGGGGCTTGGTGGATTGCTAACTCCAACGGCAGCGATTTCCAAAACGAATTCTGGGCCGCTTGGACCACGACGATTTCCTGGGAAGACGTGCAAATTGCTGATGTCAACGGTGACGGTCGCGACGACATCCTAGGACGAGCCAACGGCGCTTGGTGGGTCGCTCGATCCACCGGATCGGCCTTTGCCAATCAGTATCTGGGATCTTGGTCCAATCAGATTTCTTGGCAGAACGTGATGGTCTTGGATGCGAACAATGACGGTCGAGACGATGTTGTCGGTCGCGCCGGAAATGAATGGTGGGTCGCATTGTCCAATGGCAGCGAATTCACCAATAGAAGATGGGGTACATGGCAGTTGCACGTGGCACCGGCATATACGACCACCGGCGTTTTCAGCTAAAGTCGCTCGCAAACGTAACCTACGCTTTTGATGGTTGACTAAATCAATAATGTCCCCATTGCGTAGGAAAAGCCTGTGTCGACGACATATCCAGAAGACGAAGTTGCTCCGCCAACTGACAGAGAAGCTCAAACGGCAGAAGTTTTGGATGCCGAATCGGTGGTGATTCCCGATGCGGAAGCAGCACCGGAACCGGAGTCCCAGCCGGTAGTAAATCCGTGCCCTCAGTGCGGAACGGGCCGAGACAACTACCCGGTTTGTCGAAGTTGCGGTTGGTACGAACTAATCAACAGCTACGTCGAAATCGACGCGCAAATGGAATTCGGCGACGGGCAAATGGACCAGCCGCAGCCGTTTCGGGTTCCGTATTGGGCATATGGGCTGGGCGGCATTCTCTGCTTGATCTTTGTCGAAAGCATTGTCGCGGCCGTGATCTTGCCGCTGAACCATCCGCACCGCATGATCTGGTCGGTGGTCCAGCTATTTTTTGGGTTGATTGCCGTTGTGGCCGGCCAGCTTCGCGCCGCGTTCCTTTCGACCATGGACAATGCAGACGCAGAACTAAACGATTGCATCATGCATCCAATCAAGGTTTGGTCAGCCGTTACCAAGCGACTGCCCAAGACGGTCAGTTGGCTGGCATTGGGGTCAGGCGGTCTGCTGGCCGTCGTCATGTCATTGTTTGTAATTCGGTCGATCCCCTACGACAAAATCTGGGAAACCGACGGCCCTCCGCCCAAGGTAAAAGACAAACTGATTGGGGCAATTGCGGACGCCGCCAAGGCATCCGAATCAGACATGACCATGGAAGAAGCGATGAATGATTTGGCGAACAAGGCAGTGCCGGAAGAAGAAGAGGAAGAAGAGGAAGTCCCGCGTGACACTCTGGACGGCGTCATTTTGGGATTCTATCAGACGACTTCCGAAGACAGCCAAGAAGCCTTTATTTCGTCCGTGTTGATTGGCACCGTTGTTGATGGCAAATTGGTCATTTTTGGCACGGTGGGACTAGGTTTGGATGAAGTTCGAGACGACTTGACGAAGAAGCTGTTCTCGATCATCCGGCCCACACCGTTCGTTCCTTCCGATGCTTCGGCCACATGGGTCGAACCCAAAATACTCTGCCAGATTTCGTACAAGCCGGACAAGAAAGGCAATGTCACCGATATGCGGTTCGAAAAATTCTATAAGTAATCGTCCCGCTTCCAACCGACAAAGCCTTGTAAATAGAAAAAGGACTCGCGAAAGTTTCGCGAGTCCTTTTTACATGGGCAGCAGTGAATACGAACAATGCGAATCGCACAATCCGCCGCATTGCCTTTAACGTTTGACTCGCGCGTTCCCTTGCCAAATACTCCAGACTTGTTCTTCGTCGGCAGGTTGAGCGTAATCGGTCAGGAACGTCGCGGCCAAGGCACCGCTGGCCCAGCCAAACTGCGCACACTTTTCCGCTTCCCAACCTTTGAGCACACCGTATAGCAAGCCTCCGACAAAACCGTCGCCACCGCCGATACGATCCAGAACATGAATTTCACGAGGCTCCAGTACATGCCACTGGTCGCCACAGGAAACGATGGCACCCCAATTGTGCGAATTCACACTGTTGACTTCTCGCAAAGTAGTCGCGAACACAGAAGCATTGCCGAACTTCGCTTTCACTCGGCCAATCATCTCTTTGAAACTTTCAATCTTGTCGGCAATTCCCTTGCCACCCGCTTCCGGCCCGGCGATGCCCAAACACAGCTGAAAATCTTCTTCGTTGCCAACCAAAATGTCAGCCAGACTAGCAATTTCGCCAAACGTGGCAGCGAGTTCTTCTTCGCGACCTTTCCAAAAGGATGCGCGATGATTCAGATCGAATGAAATCTTGGTGCCATGCTTTTTGGCGGCGCGAGCAATCTCCAGACAGAAACGGCTGGAGCCTTCCGACAACGCTCCGATCAATCCCGACAGGTGAACAATCTGCGCACCTTCTTGGCCGAAGATTCGATCCAGATCAAAGTACTTCACGTCCAGTTCACGGCCCACTTCGCCCGCACGATCATTGGCAACTCGAGGTCCACGCGAACCAGCGCCGCTATCCGCCATATTGATCTGGTGACGATATCCCCACGGCGAATCGGACTTGAACTCAGGACCTTCATAATCCATGTGTCGACTGCCTAGATTATCCTTGATGAATCGAGAAACCGGGCTGCCTTCTACAAACGCGGTCAAGATCTTGACCTTGAATCCCAAATTAGAAGCGATACTGCCAACGTTGGATTCGGCGCTGGTGGCCTGCATTTTAAACGTGTCACTACAGTGGAACGGCTGGCCATTTACGGGCGTCAACCGCAACCCCATGCTGGTTGGGATCACCATCTGATATTTCGCGTCTTTACGAAGTTCAATCATTGCTATTCCTGTGTTTTTGTTTGTGAAACCGGTGAGAAAACCTAGGCGGATCGTCCTGAAGACACGTCGCCTTAGCTGTTTAGCGTTTCATGCACACGTGCCATTCGAACCAAGGAATCGAACCGCGGCGTGCGAAACGGCATTTTATTCTTTTTCCGCCGTTCGACTAGGTTAGGAACGTCTGCCTACACAGGCCAACACGCAAGATGCGAATGCGCCCGTCCTATGCTTCCCGTGTTCTGCACGATACGTCACGGCCAGCTCAAGGCTAAACCGGGTGAACAAAGCTCAAATGCAATGCCGCGTGACGCAGATTCAAACTAAGGTTTTGCTGTAACGTCATTTTGCCAAACATTGGATGCTTAGGCAGAGGGCCATGGCTGTGGTAGTATTCCACGGAATCTTTTAGGTGCGCCAAGGCCTCAGTGACGTCGACTTCGCCCGCTTCCCAAAAATAGGCCTCGGCATTGGGCGGTAGCTTGAAGCCAGGCTTCACTGGTTGATCTTTCAGGATCATCGGTTTCATGATGGGAATAAACAATCGCATGTACCATGGCGGACGAGGCCCTTGGGCGCGGCCGGTGGTCAGATCGTGAGTCCGAGCCAGATGTTCCAGAATTTGACCGAACGAATGCTGTCCGGTTGTGCGAACTTCACCCGCCGCCAAACGCTCTGCGTCTGCCACAACTTCATCTAACGAATTGAAAACTAAAACTCGCCGTTCCTGTGTACTGGTCACAGTCAAGTCTCCTTGAATTTGAATACGAAGCGACAGGAACTTGTCTCCTCGTCCACTACCATTAAACCAACCGCTTCACCGGTCGCTTTGCTTAACCGAAGATAGATAGCGTAACAAGTCAACAAGCGATGCACGATTCGTAGCTTCGACTGATTATGAGTTTATTGGCTTGAATTCGAATGGATTCGTGGCGACAGTCGACCTGGTTGAATTATCCGCTAAATTCGTCCAATTCCCGCTGCACTCGTTCCATCAAGTCTCGCAATTCTTCTTCGTCACCATCACAGCATTGCAGCAGCCCCGCCTTAGCGGCCCGCGCAAATTCCGCTATCTGCTGCACGTCTTCGATCTGTTCATCTGCCAGTAAGATGCGTTCGGCCACGTCATCCAGTAATCCACCGGCGGCGCGGTTCAAATCGGCATCCAGCAGCGCATCAAACAACGCCACCAACGGCCCTGGATCTCCAGCCAGGAGTCGCTCCCAAATCGCTTGCATCGACCCTACATCCTTTATCTTTGAATTTACTTCATTTCAGAACGAGGCCAGCGGTTTGCGCCCCAAAATTATGTTGCCGCTGGCCAGACAAGCGGGAGCGCCGCAGCGAAAGGCAATCGAGTTTCCGCGAATCGCCGCTGGCAGCCAGCGCTGCGGAAAGCGATTAATGTCAAAGAATTCGCTGGTCATGCGACCCACGACACTCACGCCGGATTCCTGCAGTGCTTGTTCCAGCGCCGCCAAGTTGGCCACTCGAGTTAACGGCGCATAGTCGGCTTTGTGATCGTGGAATTCGTACCCGTCCGGCGTTCTTTCCATCTTGCGGCGTTGCCGACGCAACAGACGGAACATGCGTACCATCGCGAATTCGATGGAGCGATGATTGTTTTCGAACAATACAATTACGCCGCCCGGTTTGAGCTTGCCGCAGAGCTGCGACAGCGAGGTTCGCCAACGAGGAATATGCATGAGGACGCCTCGGCAATGAATCGCATCGAACGATCCAGCCAGCGAACTCAAATCTTCTAAGCCGTGACACGCAAATGTCACTCGATCCTTAAGACTTAGTTCCGTAGCTCGCGCGCGAGCAGTCTGTAACATCGGTTCGGAAATGTCGATACCGGTGACGTTATAACCTAGCCGTGCCAAGCGAAAGGAATGGTCACCCACACCACAGCCCGCATCCAACGCCGTGCCCACAGTGGGAACGGCCAGCCGACGGAAGGCGGCGTGCAAGAATCGATCGTTCAGCACATCCTGAGCCGGCTGATGACGATAAACCGCCTCCCACTTTTCGTGCAGATTGGCGTTTTGAAATTCACGTTGCAGGTCAGATGCGTTCATAAGTTGTGATGATGGCTTTCAGCAAGTTGATCCAGCGGTGCAGTTGGCGAACCATCCGATTATAACCGGTCGAATGCCCAGACCGCTCGAGCGAAACATGCCGTACCAGCCTGCTGCGATCGACCGTTCGCACTAACCGGAATATCCAGAATAACTTGATTTGCTCGACCGTGAAATCACGGGCATGAATCCACAAACGTGGAAACTTGCTGATTCGACGCTGATTCGACTTTTCATTAGTGATGATATTAGAGGCGCGTTTCCTGACGCAAAAGGAACGAAACAACGAACAATACAATTCGTACCGTTCGACTTGCGAGGCGCAACAGCCGTATTTCGAAAAATGCGATCTGGGAATATCATTCGTCTTCATCTGCCTGTTTTTCGTCGAACTGCCATCATCGGCTGATTTGGTGGTTTCGTTTTCCTTTCGCTTGAATCGAGCTAACGTGAATCATTCGTCAAACACAACAACCGAATTGCACCATCGTCCCATTGGCTTGATTTCTCTTGTTTGCTTGATTGTGGCCAATATGATTGGCGCCGGAGTTTACACAACCAGTGGTTTTGCGGTTGCGGCGTTGGGGCGACCGCTGGATGTGCTGTTGGTGTGGGGCATTGGCGGGGCGATCGCCATCGCAGGTGCGATCTGCTACGGCGGACTCGCGAGGCAGCTGGTGCAATCGGGTGGCGAATACCTGTTCCTGGCACACGGCGTTCATCCGCTCGCCGGTTTCATGGCGGGCTGGATTTCTTTGCTGGCTGGTTTCACCGGCGCAATTGCCTATGCCGCAGTGACTTTTACCAACTATGTTGCTCTACAAGAACGCACCCCTTCGACCAATAGCTGGATTGCGAGCGTCCTGATTTTGGCGTGCACGTTAATCCATTTCTTTCGAACGGAATCGGGCGCCAAGACGCAAAACGTCATGGTATTCATCAAACTGCTGGCGGTACTCGTTTTTGTAGCATGGGCCGTGGCGGTGAGCGATCCCCAAAAGCTGTTAGTACGAACCGACTCTGCGTCGAATGTGGCTGGTGCGGGAGTGTGGGCCACCCAGTTAATGTGGATTTCTTTCAGCTTTGCCGGCTTCAACGCGGCCATCTATGTGGCTGGCGAAACCAAGAATGGCGAACGTACTGTACGCCAGTCGATGCTCTGGTCTACCATCGGTGTCACGCTGTTGTACTTTGCCTTGAACTATGTCTTTCTGGCCACAGCGCCACTGCCAGAGATTGTCGGCGCGCCCGATATTGCCGCCGTGTCCGCCCGTTACGTTGGTGGTGCGAAGATGAATATTGCTATCCGAGCGATCATCGCTTTGTCTTTGGCAACCAGCGTATCGGCCATGATTCAAGCAGGACCACGTGTCTACGCGAAGATGGCACATGACGGTGTCTTTCCCAAACTGTTGGCGAATTCCCATCGAGTGCCTCGCGCGGCCATGCTGCTGCAAGCTGGCTTGGCGTTAGTATTGGTCTGGTTCGTCCAGCTCAAAGAGATTCTGGACTACACCAGTTTCTTGCTGTCGGTCAGTTCGGCCGCAACGGTCGGCTGTTTGCTGCTGCCACGTTTCCGCGGCCAACCGCGAGAGCGTCCTGTGCCATTTTGGCCATGGCTACCGATCTGTTTCAGTACCGTCACGCTGGGAATTGCCGTTATCAGCTGCCATTGGCAACTAACGAAACCGCAAGCCGATCGAGGCATCTGGTTAGGCCTCGTCGTCTTTGCCGCGGGCGCCGTCATCTACTTTGCGTCGCGATTACGAAGTCCTGGCCGCTAAACTCAATCGTCGAACGCACCAAGTTTGAAGGGCACACCGTCCGAGTCTATTCGCACGGAGTCTTAAAAAGACGAATTGGTCGCCGGCGTCGTCTCTTGCTTCCAAAAGCCGAACAACACGCCCAGGGCTCCACCAGTGCCAATCCATTTGAGCGCAATCGGAGAGCGATCAAATGGCAAATACGATTCGCCAAAAAACGCAAACAGAATGCCGCCCAGGACAAGCCCGCCGACATAGGCGTACCAAATTCGAATATGCCGGCGTCGACGGCAGCTCACGAGAACCAATTCGAAAACGATGAAATTCACAATCGCTAAGAATGCGAAGTCTTGGTCCTGCGTTTTCGCAACGGCGTAGATAAGAGCCCCTGTTGCAACCAGCGTCAAAACGATTGGCAGTACTAAAGTTCGCATTGCTGGGGCCGGTCTGACTGTGCGTTAACCAATGTGTTTTCCACGGCGATTTGAGAATACCTTGACGTTGTCCAATACGTCAAGAAACTTTTCAACGCGAACCAAATCTCCTGCAATTCGGCCATAACCATTTGCCGCGACTAGTATATTTGGAGTGCAGTGGTGCACTCAGCAAAATGATGTTTGATTTCAGGTGACAATCCAGTCGACGGCATGGGTCGGGATTGGATTAATCGCTCGGTTTGATGCACAGTCGAGGAATGTACCTAAACACTTCCTCGACCGAGCGTGTTGAAGTTACGAGTTCGTCAGCGTGTTTTCTGCTACTTAGGACGCTGAGCTTGTTCCAAAGGTCCGACCACGACCGTGGTGGTTTGCGATAGTGGGAACTTTTCCAATACGCGATGGACGTCGTCCAGCGTGACCGCGCGATACGATTCCAGTCGTTCTTTGACGGTTACGTAGTTGTGCGTTGTAGCCAGCCATTTCCGACGGAGAAAAGTCGATTCGAAGGACGTTCACTTTGCCTCACCAATTGCGAAGTTATCTTGCTCAGCGCCAGAGTCTACTTCGTCTTGCGTGACGCCATCAGTTTCGACTTTGCGAATCACATCCACCAATCGCTGCAGATTGGCGTCAGTGTCTTGTGGCGCACACGAAAGGAAAGTCATGGTAATTCCGGCTCCTTGGAATTCATAAGGCCCCAGCCCGGCGTATTCGGCCAAACCGGAATCGATGAATTCCCAATAGAAGCGACTGCCCGAATCATCGCCGATAATTGCAGCTAAGACTCGGTTTGCAAAACGGTCAGGATCGGTCGCCTCTGGGCCATCGCAGATTTGCACGACGTATTCTTGTGTGGCGGTGGGTTTATGAATCAGTTCGAATTCGTGATGCACCGCGGGTCGCTGGATGTCTCGCGGCGCGTCAAATGCTTGCCAACCGCCGCACAGTTCTTCAGCCTGAGCAATCATGCGATCGAAATCAATCTGACCGCAACCGACCAGCGTAATATTGCCGGGACTGTAGCGTTGTTGAAAATAGTTGCGCATCGCTTCCGGCGTCAAACCGGTCACACTTTCGACACTGCCAAGCACGCTGTAACCCAAGGCATGGTCACCATAAAACTTGGCCATACACTTTTCATGAGCGCCAAACGGAGGCTGATCGTCATACTTGTAGATCTCTTCAATGATGACCTTTTTTTCCGTGTCAAAGTCTTCTTGGCGCAGAGACGGACGCATGATGTCTGCTAACAAATCAATCGCGTGATCTTGATATTCTTGCAGGACGGTGGCGTAGTAGACCGTTTGTTCTTCGCTGGTGTAGGCGTTGGAATGTGAGCCGATTTCATCCAACTCTCGATTCACGTCCGCGGCACTTCGCTTGGGCGTTCCTTTGAAGACCATGTGTTCCAGAAAGTGACTCACGCCGGCGATCTCGGGTGTTTCGTCTCGAGAACCCGTCTTCACAAAGAAGCCGAATGCTGCCGAGTAGGCGTTGGGATTGATTTCGGCAATGATTTCCAAACCGTTGGCCAGCTTTTTCTCACGAAACATATTTGCCCACTTCCAGTTGCTTTTCACCCAGAGTCACGACGGTAAATCGTTCGGGCGGATGGTCGGCCAAGTATTGATTGATGGATTCACAGGTTAGGCCATCAATGATGCCTTTGATTTCATCCATGGTCATCATGCGTCTCAAATGATACCAATCGGATGCCAATGAACTGCAACGAGCCGCACATGATTCTTGTTGCATCACGACAGAGCTTTTGAGCCTGGCCTTCAGACGATCCAATTCGCCTTGTTCAACTCCTTGGAACAGGCGTGTCAATTCATGCAACAACACGTCTAACGTCTCTTGTGCTCGATCCGTACTGGTACTGGAATATGCCACCACCGAACCTCGTTGCTTCAACGAATGACAGCTGGCGTAAACGGTGTAACAGAGTCCTCGGTTTTCGCGAACTTCCGTAAACAGGCGGGAACTCATGCCGTCGCTCAGGACACCGACGGCGCCACGAGCTTGAAAGTAGTTTGGATCCGCATAGGGTACGCTGGGAAAGGCGACAGCAATATGTGTTTGACTGGATTCAAATGAAATGTGTTCATAGCCAAATATTGGCGAATGTTCTGTGACGTCTGGCACTTCAACCGATTTCCATTCGCTTAGGAGCGAACCAATGTGATCTTTCAGTTTAGGCCATTCGAATTTACCGGCGACACTTAAGATGGCTTTGTCGGGGCGATAGTGGGTTCGAAAGAAATCGACCGCATCGGTTCGGCTAAACGATCGAATCGACGCTTCATCTCCCTGCACTCGACGACCATACGGTGAACCATAGTGTCGGTGACGCAGGCGCTGAATGGTGCGCTGTGCCAGTTCATCTTCCGCGGCAAATAATTCTTGCAGGCAGACTTGCCGAGCATCTTCGACTTCATCTTCCGGAAAATGAGGTTGCAAGATCATGTCCGTAAAGATCTGCAGTGACGGCAACAGATTCTCTGCCAACGTCGCGGCTCCGAAACTGGAATGCGATGCGGCCACGCTGGCAGATCGATCGGTTCCTAGCCGGTCCAGGTCTTCCACAAACTGCCGGTTGTCTCGATCCGCAGATCCTCGTTGAATCAATTCGCAGGCAAAGTTAGCCAAGCCCAGTTTGCCGTCCGGGTCGCGAGTGTATCCCGCGGGCAGCAAGATGGCAAACGCCGCCGATTCCAGCCAATCCATCGGTTCGGCAACAAGAACCAAGCCGTTTTCAAATTGATGTGAATGCAGTTGTTGCGTCACTATTTGCTCGCTTCCCAAAAATTGCTTCTCGACGGTCATGTGACACATTTCAAACTGGTAGAGCGTAGCGACTTCTGACAATCAATAAAGGCCACTTATGACGAAATGGACCAAAGTCGCCCTGCGGATGCAATACACCCCCAACGCCAGATGCCACTTCGCCGCTTGAGCCACAACTGTGGTAAGACCGTTTGACAGATCGATTCGCTATTCGAACGCAACGCTTTACAGATACGCTGCTTCAACCGCCTTGTAGACGGTTTTGATTCGGCGGAAACCGAAGCGTTGATACAATCGCACAGCCGAAAAATTATCGGCGGTCACTTCCAGCCCAGCTCGACGCAAGCCAGCCTTAGCGAATCCTGCGATGGCGGCCTCCAGCAATCGTGTCCCCAACCCTTGACCTCGATGGCCCGGCGTGACCCCTAGATTCTGAATGCTGCCGGTGGAACGAACAGGGTCTGCAATCCCCTGGATGGTCCCGCAATATTCGATATGGTCCAAAGCGTGAAAGGCAATTAGCCAAGTTGCTTCAGAAAGAAACCCCGACTTCCGAGCAATCTCTTCCATTAGTCGATAGCAACCGGACGGTTCGCCTAAACACGGAAAAACTTGAGAATCAATTTCAGTGGCAAAGCTACGGCATTTAACGTCGGCATGAAGTTCCAGCAGACTTTCATCCCAGGGAACCAACGAATAACCGTGGGGAAGCCGTTCTTGTCCGCAGCCGAACAGCGGAATCCGCATTTCCATTCGGTAGCGTTTGTAGTACGTGACGTACATGGCCAGCTTCCTGAGCAACGAGAAAGGGTCCAGCAAACCGATTTTGATACCCTTGTATCAGTAATCTATCCCCGTGAATTTGTGGGGTCAACGGATTGGCACCATTTTCATCTACCTCGAGCCGCGCTGATCGATACGGCTGGCAAAACCGAATCTTGCACCGATAGCAAGCGTGTTGCTCGGCGCTAGAATTGGTTCGAACCAATGGCAATTCGTCCAAAACCGCATCCACGTCCCCTTCAAACCAACGCAGGGACTCGTTAAAACAACGCTTCTACCGGACGCCAAATGCGGCAGCGAAACGCGGCCCCTGTGAGGGGGAGCTGTGAAACGAGTCAGGCCTTAACCGGAGCAGCTCTAAGCAGTGTACCTTTGTGCGGGGGTCGCGTTCCGTTGCCATTTCTTGCTTTTCTCTTGGCAGCATTTGATTCGAATCGGTGAGCCGCAGCACTGTGTGTTGCGGTTCGGAAAGTTTATTTCGCTGCCAAACCGCTGTGCATGAAGTGCCGAAACCAAACGGTATTCTCGCGACAAACGACTGCGTCTCCTACGTCAGATTCAATTCTGAGCCCAGATCCGTTACGCTGACCACTGTTGGCTGCGAGTTGCGGCCGAATTCGCCTTTTTGTTTGTTGTTTTCCAGCCAAAGTATGCCTCAATGACCGAACATCCCCATGCAGAATACGTTGTTGTCGCCGTCGGTACCGCCCGCAGTCGTTTGAAGACTTGGTCGGACAAGGGATGGTCTCCAGCGCACTGAAGAACGCGATTAACACAGAACGAGTCGGTCATGCGTACTTGTTTACGGGCGCACGAGGAGTCGGGAAGACATCCACGGCCAGAATTCTGGCAAAAGCCCTGAATTGTCAGAACGGCCCTACGACGGAACCGTGCGGGACTTGCGATATTTGCGAACAAATTGCTTCGGGAGAAGATGTCGACGTTTTGGAAATCGACGGCGCCAGCAATCGCGGGATTGATGAAATTCGGCAATTACGAGCGAACGTGGGGATTCGTCCCAGCCGAAGTCGCTTCAAGGTTTACATCATTGACGAAGTGCACATGTTGACCAAAGAAGCGTTCAATGCGTTGTTGAAAACGCTGGAAGAACCGCCCGAACATGTGAAATTCATCTTTTGCACCACAGAACCGGGCAAAATCCCCATCACGGTCCTTTCCCGTTGTCAACGCTTCGATTTTTCGCCCGTTCGCAACGAAGAAATCGCTCAACGTTTGGCCTACATCGTCCAAAACGAAGGCGCGCACGCTGAACCGGAAGCACTGGAACTGTTGGCTCGACGAGCCGCAGGTTCTATGCGAGACAGTCAGTCTTTGCTGGAACAATTGCTGTCGTTTGTGGGCGACAAGATCACCGTGGACGATGTCCATTCGATGTTTGGAACCGCAAAATCGGAACGAGTCCAGTCGCTGGTGGAAGCATTGATTCAGCGAGATGCCAATCAAGCGTTGGTTCGCCTGGGAGACGTACTGGAAGAAGGAGTAGATGCTGGACAATTAGC
This sequence comes from Pirellulaceae bacterium, assembly GCA_041399205.1. Classification (GTDB taxonomy): domain Bacteria; phylum Planctomycetota; class Planctomycetia; order Pirellulales; family Pirellulaceae; genus JAGQOZ01. The sequence continues at coordinate 88,145 of JAWKTK010000007.1, forward strand.
AGAACAGCTGATCACCAGTTTTCGGGATATCATGGCCGCGGCAGTCGGCTGCGATCCGCATTTGCTGTTGTTTCATTCGCCCAGCGATCACGCTCGCTTGCAACAGTTTGGCGAACAATGGGGCATGGAATCACTGCTGGCCGCCACACAGATCTTGGATCAGTCGATTACTCGAATGCGGCAAAGTGTTCATTCGCGAATTTTGCTGGAAGTAGCATTGGTGCGCATCGCCAAACTGGAAACGCTGGATCATTTGGCTGACTTGATTTCGCAATTGGGAGCCGAAAGATCGGTGCCGGCGAGTTCGCCTAAAAAAAAAGTGACCGCTGAGCCGGTCGCACCAACCGCGGAGACGCCAGCTTCGCCAGTGGAATCTGCGCCGTCCAACCCGAAAATTCGAATTGACGCAGCTCATTCCGATCCAACTCCGCATACGCCGGCACCGCAAGCGCCGCAATCGGATCGTGAACCGGTTGGCGTATCGATGCCGTCTGACGATTCGATACCACCGACCACAAACGCGGACACAGCCACCGAGGTCAGCAGCGAACCGAGTTTAACGAGCCAATTTCAGAAAGCCGCGTCCAAAATTCAAAGCAGTCCGGCGATTGCCAAAACGTCGCCAGAACCGGAACCCGTCGCCGCGGAGCCCGTAGAACCAGAAAAGACGGTCCGAACGATCGAATTGTCAGTCGACACCGTCGGCGAAGTCTGGAAAGAAGCTCTAACCATTATTGAAGACATGACAGCCGATTTCGCCGGACATGCGTCTCGAGTAGCAATTTCTGCGCCAAATCGACTGGTCGCTGAATTTCCCGGGGTGTATACTTCCAGCAAAGCCTTTTGTGAAAAGCCAGAACGGAGGTCGCAGTTACAGGACGCGGTTTCCCGAGTGGCGGGCGTGGCGATCCAAATTGACTTTACGGTTTCGGCAGAAATGGGCGAAAAGAGGGCGATTGCCAAGCCCAGCGTTTCCGCGCAAGAGCAAAAGCGGCGAATTACAGCGCACCCGTTTGTCGAGCGGGCGATCGAATTGTTCGCCGGTGAAATCGTCCGAGTCGACAGCGGCAAAAATGACTAGGATCTGGGCGAAGGTTGCCTTTTTTCGATAGCAAAGCGAGGTTCAGTGTGTTTAAAGGACTTGCCAATATCGGGACCATCTTGAAACAAGCTCAGCAAATGGGCGGTCGCTTGCAGGAGGTGAATGAAAAACTTCGTTCGCTCCGAGTGTCCGGTTCTTCTGGCGGCGGAATGGTGGAAGTAGACGCCAATGGAGTCGGAGAAATCTTGTCTCTTCGCATTGATCCGCAATTAGTGGAAAAGGGCGAAAAAGAATTACTGGAAGACCTGATTCCAGCCGCCGTGAATCAAGCGTTGGTGAAAGCCAAGGAACTGAGTGGACAGCAAATGCAAGAACTGACCAGCGGCATGGAATTGCCGGGCTTGGACGACGCCATTGCCATGTTTACTGGAAACGGAAAGAACGAACCTTAGCACACAGTGCAGACAAGGCTGATCATGGCCCATTTAACGGAATCGGTTGTCCGAGTCATTGACGAATTTGCCAAACTGCCTGGCATCGGACGCAAGTCGGCAGAACGACTGGCGTATCACGTGTTGCGAGTATCCGCCTCCGAAGCATTAGCCTTGGCGGATGCCATTCGAGACGTCAAGCAGAACGTGCGATATTGCAAGAATTGTTTTCATTTGGCCGAACAGGACGAATGTGACATCTGCCGAGATCCTCGACGCAATCAATCGCAGATCTGTGTCGTGGAACAACCTCGAGACGTCTTGCAACTGGAAACATCCGGAGCGTATTCAGGCCTGTATCACGTGCTTTTGGGACGCATTTCGCCGTTGGACGGCATCGGCCCCGATCAGCTAACCATCGATTCATTGGTGGATCGCGTGAAACATGGTACGGTGCGAGAAATCATTCTAGCGACCAACCCAACCGTGGAAGGAGACGGTACCGCTTTGCATATTTCCAATCGCTTGGCCGAATATCCTGTTGAAATTACGCAACTTGCTAGAGGCATCACGACGGGTAGCGTGTTGGAATTTGCCAACAAGGAGATTTTGGCTGATGCGTTGAGTGGACGCAGGAAGTTTTAACCGATCATTTTCGTCAGCAACTTCGGTTCGAACCAACAATCCAAATTTCGCGAAGTAAATTTAAATGGCTTTCACGATCCAAGTAAGCATTGTTCCGCTTCACTAGAAAAAACGAGATCCCGTTATGCGACTCTCATTTGGTTTAGAACAAAAGCTCGTCCAAAAGCAGGTGTTGGCACCCAAGATGATCCAGTCCATGGAGATTCTGCAGCTGCCCATCCAAGCGTTGCAAGAACGCATTGAACAAGAGCTGAACGAAAACCCATTGCTGGAATCGCAAGAGCGCGAAGCAGATTCGTTTGACGAACCGGCCGAAGTAGAACGTGAGAATCCCGACGCACCGTCTGAACTCGAAAAAGAGATGGTCGTCGACGAAAAGAAGAACGAAGAAGACTTCGAACGACTCTTGGAACTGGACCAAGAATGCCCCGACTATTTTGACGAAGGGCCTCGGAAATCCAGCAACCGCATGGAAGAACTGATCAACCGCAAGCATGATACCATGGCCAATCTGGAAGCCAAGCATTCTACGCTGCAAGATCATCTGGAAGTGCAATTGGCCGAACTGGATATTCCGGATGACATTCGTGAAATTGCCGAACGCATCGTCACCAGTCTGGATACCAATGGTTACTTGAAAGGCAATCTGAACGACATTCTGCCCGCCGATGCAGATCAGGAAACGCTGCAAAAGGCCGCGCTGGCCTTGCAAGTCGTCCAGGCGCTGGATCCGCCCGGCGTGGGTGCTCGTGATTTACGAGAATGTTTGCTACTGCAGATCTCGCCTGACATGCCGATGTACGAAGAAGTCCACACGTTGATTTCTTCGCATTTGGAAGATTTGCGAGACAACCGATTGCCGCAGATCAAAAAGAAAACCGGTTATTCAATCCAACAAATTCAAGATGCGTGGGATCACCTGCGTTCGCTCAATCCCAAGCCCGGTGCCATTTTTGCCGAATCAGTAGCGCCGGTTGTCACGCCCGATGTATTCTTGGAACGAAACGACGACGGTACGTATCGAGCGTATCTGGAAGAAGGCCGGACGCCTAGCTTGCGCATCAGCAACTACTATCGACAACGTTTGATTAATGGCGACGCCACGCCCGAAGAACGCGAATTCATCAAACGCAAAGTCAATGCGGCTCAGTGGCTTATCGAATCCATTGAACAACGTCGCAGCACGCTGACCAAAGTGGCACAAGCGATTGTGGATCATCAAACCAAGTTTATTGATGAAGGCCCAGAGTCGTTGGAGCCGCTGAAAATGCAGCAAATTGCAGACAAGGTCGGAGTCCATGTGACCACGGTCAGTCGCGCCGTGGATGACAAATGGATTCAAACTCCGCGAGGCCTCTTTCCGCTGAAACGCTTCTTTGTCGGTGGAACCAAAAGCGATGACGGTGAAGATGTGGCGTGGGATGCCATTCGCATCAAATTGCAAGAAGTGGTCGATGGCGAAGACAAGACCAAGCCGTACAGCGATGACGAATTGGTCAAACAACTCAAAAAGCACGGCCTCAATGTCGCTCGTCGCACCATCACCAAATACCGGCGAAAAATGGACATCCCCAGTTCACGACAACGGCGTGACTGGACCAAGATGGACCAAGACGAACCAGCCTCCGACGATTCAGACAATTCCGCAGTGATTGGCAGCTGATACGTCGAATCCAATCTAGCGGCAATTCAACGTGCCGAGTCGGGTTTGCGAGGTTGCGGCTTTTTCGTAGCCCGACACCGTAAGTGAGGGAAAATAGAATGTTGCTCTGGTCCCTCGGTTCTTCGGCGAAACATCCTAGCCGAAGCGTGAGCGAGGGAAAACTGGATGTTTCTTGGTCCCTTGCTGACGTGTCGGGCTAAGAAATTGCCCCGGAATACGCGAATGCCCAACTTCAAAACAAGCTTCGCTGACGTTCTTGGTTCGTAAGGCATAAGCGGTTCAAATCGAGTATCATTGGGTCACGTTGATGGCCGTGAAACCGATTTGGAAAGCCCAATGACTATGACCTTGTTTCGATCTCTGTTGGCGTCATGCTTGTTGTTTGTCTTCTGTTCGCCTAGTTTTGCTCAACTGGAAGCCGCGCTGCTACAGCGACCGGCGTCCGAGTTGGCCGCAGCGTCCATGAACAAGGGCGATGCCACGCAGGGAGCCATTCTGTTCTATCAGCGGTACATGGCTTGTACGCAGTGCCATAACGAAGATGCCAACGCGGTTCGATTAGGTCCTCGGTTGTCTGAAATGGGTAGCGATGTTTCAGACGCAGCCATCGTGGAATCGGTGCTCCAACCGTCAATGCAAATTCGCGAAGCTTTTCGCACGCACAACATCGCGACAACCGATGGCAAAACGCTGACCGGTTTGATTCGTAGCGAAGACGATAATTCGATCGAATTGGCCGACATCTCCAATCCAGCCAACTCGCAACGCATTGCCAAATCGCAAATTGAAGAACGCGAAGTCAGTCTTGTCAGCGCCATGCCGGCCGGAATGGTCAATCAACTTCGCAGCGAACAGCAATTCTATGACTTGATCAAGTACCTGCTGGAAATTCGCAGTGGTGGTCCGCAACGCGCGCTCCAGCTGAAACCGGCAGCTGCGCTGTATGCCGTCCCCGAACCGGCCGCCTATGAAAGCGATATTGACCACGCAGGCATGATTGCCGATCTGGACGATGCATGCTTTCGCCGCGGCGAAGAAATTTACCAGCGATTGTGCATCAATTGTCACGGAACCGTCGATCAAGCCGGTTCGCTGCCCACGTCACTACGCTTTGCTAGCGGCAAGTTCAAAAACGGTAGTGACCCGTACAGCATGTACCAAACGTTGACTCGCGGATTTGGCATGATGGTTCCGCAAACATGGATGGTGCCGCAGCAAAAATATGACGTGATTCATTACATTCGCCAAGCATATCTTCGACCACACAATCCGTCACAGTTAACACAGATTTCTGCGGATTACTTGGCTTCATTGCCCCAGGGAAATAGCCGAGGTCCGGAGCCGTCGAACATTACTGCTTGGACGCAAATGGACTATGGCCCGTCGTTAATCAATACGTACGAAGTAGGTGATGACGGCAGCAATTTTGCGCACAAAGGAATTGCTGTGCGAGTGGACGAAGGCCCCGGCGGTGTATCGCAAGGCCGGTACTGGATGGTATTTGACCACGACACGATGCGCATGGCGGCGGCGTGGAGCGGTGAAGGGTTTATTGATTGGCGAGGCATCCATTTTGACGGTCGACACGGCATTCATCCTCGGCTGGTCGGTACCGTCGCCTTTGAAAACAAAACCGGACCAGGATGGGCTCGACCCGGCACAACCGACTTTGCGGACGATCGAGTTGTCGGGCGAGACAACCGCATGTACGGCCCGCTTCCGCGCGAATGGGCTCAATACCAAGGCCTCTATAACTACGGCCCTAAGACGGTGATTGAATACACCGTCGGCGATACCCCTGTCTTGGAATCGCCGGACATGACGATGCACGACGGCGAAGCCTATCTTGTGCGACACATGGAAGTAGGTAAACGCAGTGAATCACTCACACTTTCTGTGGCAATGCTGCCGAATAGTCAAGTTCGCCAAACTCTAGAATTGCCGCGAAATGATGATCTAGCCGCCATTCGCGCGTTCGTTTTGGGCCTGAGATAAGCGAGCAAGAAGACAGGCCTTGGCAAGCGAATTCTGCGTGGGACGGTTCGCAACGTATTCGATCACCGACGCTTTGGACTTGGAATCGGCGGACTATTCCATCACCGCCAAGATTAAGACCACGTCGGACGGTTCCATTTTTTCGCAGGCCGCAGCCCAAGGCGAATGGGTGCCAGATGGCAAAGCACTGTTCATTCGCGACGGTCGGTTGGTGCTGGATATATCGGTTGGGTTGGCGCGGTTCGCGGACGCACCAAAATTAGCGATGGCCAGTGGCACGATGTGGCGGTCACATGGCAGCAATCTGACGCTTCCGTGCGTCTGTACGTGGATGGCCAGTTGGACGGACAGGGTACGTTGCGTCCGCAGAATCGAGCGAACCAGCAGGTGGTCCACTTGGGATATACGTCGACCAATTTTCCCACCGAGAAGACTCTGCGTATCGAGGCGAACTGACGCATATTCGCTTTTTCAATGTTCGACTGACCGATCCGCAAATCGCCAGCGAATTGTCGGGCAATTTGTCCGTAGCGCCGCAGGCCGAATGGAACTTTGCCAATGACGAAAACAACAAGCAAGTCGTCGGTGCGGCAGGTCAAAAATGGACAGCCGTCCGACATGACGTGCAGGCTTCGACACATTCGCCGCAACTGTCGGAAGTTGTGGCTGTGGCGGTCGGCGATGTCAGTACGCTGCAGTGGAGCGTCAGCATTGGCGAAGGCAGGCTAATGCTGACCATCCCGACTGGTGATGCGATTCGTTTTTCACTGATCCAAAACGCCGCTGCAGTGAAACAGTCGCTGGAGACGCTAACCGATCAGCTACAGCATTCGTTCGAACTGCCCAACCTACAAGACTGGACCCACGGCGGGCCAGCTCGTTGGCCACAAGAATTGAAAACTCAACCAATCACCAAACACCAAGCTGGCGAGCCCTTTGCCGTAGATGTACTGACACATCCGGTGGACAATCCGTGGTTCTGTCGGATTCGTTTGACCGGTTTAGATTTTATGCCGGACGCCAACATCGGCATTGTTTCAGCGTGGGACGGCAGCATCTGGCAAGTCACCAGGCCCGAGCAACCTGAAAACGGTCTTACGTGGCGTCGTATCGCCAGCGGGCTGTTCCAGCCGCTGGGCGTGAAAAGTGGTAGACGGACAGATCTTTGTCACTTGCCGAGACCAACTGGTGTTGCTGAAAGACTTGAACGGTGACGGAGAAATGGACCATTTTCATTGCTTTAACAATGACCACCAGGTGACAGAACATTTTCATGAATTTGCCATGGGGCTACAGACGGACGTCGTGGGTAATTTCTACTACGCCAAATCCGCTCGGCATGCACTCAAGGCCGTCGTTCCGCATCATGGCACTCTCTTGAAGGTATCGCCCGATGGAAAACGAACGGACATTTTGGCGGTTGGATTTCGAGCGGCGAACGGCGTCTGCCTCAATCCCGACGGCAGCTTTATCGTGACCGATCAAGAAGGCCATTGGAATCCGAAGAATCGAATCAACTGGGTTCGCCCCGGCGGCTTCTATGGAAACATGTTCGGCTATCATGACGTTACGGATTCGAATGATTCGGCTATGCAGCAGCCACTGTGCTGGATCACCAATGCGTTTGATCGTTCGCCTTCAGAACTGCTGTGGGTTGATAGCGATGCCTGGGGACCGTTGAAAGGTTCGCTGCTGAATTTCTCCTACGGTTACGGCAAGGTCTACGTTGTGCCGCATGAAAACGTGAAAGGGCAGATGCAGGGCGGTATGTGTGAATTACCGATCCCACAGTTTCCTACGGGTGTCATGCGTGGCCGCTTTCATCCGCAAAACGGACAACTTTATTGTTGCGGCATGTTTGCTTGGGCAGGAACACAGACCGAGCCCGGCGGGTTTTATCGAATTCGATATACGGGTGCGGAAGCCAAATTGCCGATTCATTTGTCAGCCAATCCACAAGGCATGGCGGTGACGTTTACGGACGAAATAGATGCCGCTTCGGCCACACCAGAAAATGTTTCGGTGCAAGTTTGGAGTCTAAAACGAACCGCCAACTATGGTTCGCAGCATTATGACGAACGGCCGCTGGAAGTGGAACGAATCGAACTTTCGCCCAACCATCGTACGTTGCAACTGATCATTCCCGACATGCAGCCGACATGGTGCATGGAGATCAAGTATTCGCTGAAAACGGCATCCGGCAAGGAATTTAGCGGCGTGATTCACAATACAGTTCATCACTTGGCCGAATAGAGTCCTTTGCACCCGCGTCACATACGTTTTCATGGTATTCCGTTTGGGAATTTTAGCCGCCAAGCACCAAGGCGCAGACCATTCGGCCGCACAGACTTTCCAGCTAACTGTAGTGAAATCTCCGCATGAAGAACGCCTCCATTTGCCGCCGCCGAGTGAATCGTTTTATTCCGCAAATCCTGGTGACGCTGACCATCGCTTCGACTGGACTGGTTGCACAAGACCCAAATCCGACTTGGGAACTTTGTCCGGTTCAGCGAGTTGCCAGCCTGCGAGGCTTGTGCGTGGTGAATGACCAAGTGGCGTGGTGCAGCGGCGCGGACAACACGGTGCTGAAAACCAGCGACGGCGGCCAAACGTGGGTCGACGTTTCCGTCCAACGATCTGACTCGCTGGACTTTCGCGACATTCATGCCTTTGACGGCTCGACGGCCGTGATCATTAGTGCTGGCCAACCGGCAGTGATCTACCAAACGACCGATGGCGGCGCCAATTGGAGCTTACGGTTTCAAGCGAACCAACCGCAAGCCTTCTTTGACGCGTTATCGTTTCGAAATGCGAAAGACGGCTGGGTGATGAGCGATCCGGTGGACGGACGAATCTTGCTGATTGCCACAACGGATGGTGGTCAGACGTGGGCCGAAGTTCCCGCAAATCAAAGCCCGACAGCGGTGGATGGCGAAGCCGGATTTGCGGCCAGCGGAACCAATATGCAAGTCCTGGGCAACCGCATTTGGATTGCCTTGGGCGGCCAAGTGGACGAGTCGCCCAATTCGCCCAGCCGGCTGGTGATTTCCGCTGACTCTGGGCAAACGTGGAGTTCGGTCAAGACTCCTGTGGTTCGCAACGCCAGCAGCGGCATCTTTTCGCTTGCCATTCGCAACACCGGAACGGGCGTGGCTGTCGGTGGCAATTACCAAGCACCGGAATCTGGTAGGAATAATATTGCAATCACCAAGGACTTCGGCCAAACTTGGCAGATTCCGTCGGGAACTGGACCAACCGGCTTTCGGAGTTGTGTGGCTTATCGAGAACGTGGCCACCACGAGGCAGCACTTTGGATAGCCGTTGGTCCATCTGGTACCGATGTTTCCACGGACAACGGACAGAATTGGCGAGCGGTGTCGCGCGAAGGCTTTCACGCCGTCACGTTTTCCGACAACGGAAAACTAGGTGTCGCTACGGGAACAGAAGGGCGCATTGGTATTTGGCGAGGTATCGAAACGAAGAACGAATAAGACCGATTGCGAGGCGGAAATGGACCAGCGCGGAGGAAACAAGAAACGAGTTTCAGCAAGGAAGACGTTTCAACCAGCCAACGAAACGTTGGAGAGTCGGTTATTGCTGTCGGGTGAAACAGCCTACATTTCCGAATTCATGGCGTCCAATTCCAACACTCTGTTGGATCGCTACCGCGAATTCAGCGATTGGATTGAAATCTACAATCCCGATGACCAAGTCTTGTCACTGGAAGGCTGGTTCCTGACCGACGATGCGGACTTGATCAACAAGTGGGAACTGCCCGATATTGAAATCGATCCCAACTCGGCTGTGGTTGTCTTCGCGTCAGGAAATGATCGCAGCACTTCTCGAGAAGCTCACACTAACTTCCGTTTGTCGTCCGACGGAGAATATTTAGCGTTGGTTCGCCCCGACCTGTCGATTGCCCACGCCTATTCGCCCAGCTACCCAGCCCAGTTCACGGATGTTTCATTTGGCATTTCTTTTGTCGATGGCCAGTTGCAACCCGGCCAACAACGCTATTTTCCGCACGCCACGCCCGGCGAAGCCAACAACACGGGTGTCACCCAGCTTCCGCCCAAGGTAGAAATCCAAGCGAACAGCGGCTACTTTGATGCGCCGCTGTCGGTCACGCTTGCTTCGGACCGTACCGGTGCGACCATTCGCTACACCGTCGACGGAAACATTCCGGACGAATCCAGTCCCATCTATCAAGGCCCGGTCACCATCGACACTACGACCGTTCTGCGCGCCGTCGCGTTTAGCGACGATGCTGTACCTAGCGAAATTGCCACCAAGACCTTCATCTATTTGGATGACGTGTTAACCCAAACCGGTGCAGGCTTGCCGGAAGAATGGGGTTACTTTGATGATCAAGGTCCGCCGCGACCTGCGCGAGCTCAAGCCAACTACGCCATGGATCCGGATGTGGTCAACGATCCAGATTATTCGGGCCGCATCAAAGACGATCTGCGCGCCGTGCCGACCATTTCCCTGGTCGTCGACCCGGACGATTTGTGGGATTTTGAAAATGGCATTTACAGCAACCCCGAACAAAAGGGTGACCAATGGGAACGACTGGTTTCGGCCGAATGGATGGACGAATCGGGCGTTTCGCAATTCAACATCAACGCCGGAATTCGCATCCACGGCGGTTGGGCTCGCAGGTTTACGTTCAATTCGAAGTTTTCATTCCGGCTTCATTTTCGAGGCCAATACGGCACGGATTCGCTCGACTATCCCTTGCTCGGTGACGCGGGCCAATCCGAATGGCAGTCGCTGATCCTTCGAGGTGGATTTAATGACAGCTGGCAAGGCGGAAGTGCGACCAACACTTATCTGCAAGACCATTGGACCGCAGCCACGCAGATTGAAATGGGAGGGCACGCGCCGGAACGACGCTACGCTCATCTGTATCTGAACGGTTTGTATTGGGGCATGTATGCCGTCACGGAACGCATGGACGCCAACTGGGCTGCTACACATCAAGGAGGCAGCCCGGATGAATGGGACGTAGTCAACACCGGCGGGAATCTGATTGACGGCGAGCCGCGGCCGTGGAGCGATTTCACTCGGCTTTTTGGCCGAGGTGACGTGGACTATGCAGCGGTCAAGGAGTTGCTCGACGTGGAAGCGTATGCGGACTACATGATTGTGAATCAGTATGTTGGCAATTGGGATTGGCCGCACAACAATTGGTATGCATCCAGGCGACGAGTCGACGGTGCGAAGTGGCATTTCCACACTTGGGATGCGGAGGCCGCCTTCCAAAACGGCATTGGCGAAAACCGCGTTTCCAACGTGCAAAGCGCCGTCGGTCCCGCGCAAGTTTGGCTGACGCTGATTGAAGTCCCTGAATTCCGAGACATGTTTGCCGGCCGAGTCTACAAGCACCTGTTCAACGACGGACTGCTGACGCCGGATGTCAATTCGGATCGACTGGATCGTTTGGCAACGGGAATGGATCATGCCATTGTCGGCGAATCAGCTCGCTGGGGTGACGGCCGCGTCGATCAAACTCGCACACCGCTCACTCGCGAACATTGGATCCGTCGCATTGAAGCCATCAAACGATCTTACTTTGGCAATCGAACCGACCGCTTGCTGCAACAATATCGCGAGGCAGGACTGTTCCCTGAAGTCATGCCGCCTTCGTTCAGCGAACCTAGCGGACGATTAGCCATCAACACGCCGGTGCAGCTAAACGCCGAACGAGGTGACATCTATTACACATTAGACGGCACAGATCCGCTGTCTTCGGATGGAACCCTGTCCGACAGCGCTATTCGCTTGAATACGTTTGATTTGGTGACGGCGGATTCGGCTGCTCGCTGGTTCGTTCCGCAATCGTCTTTGCCGACCGATTGGACGACGAACGAATTTGATGCCACCAGTTGGAACCAAGGGTTCGCCTCCATCGGTTTTGAAACAGGCGAATTTGACGACTTGCTGAGTGTGCCGAATGGTTTTCGAGTGCGAGAAGTGGAATCGACGTCACGCTTGGATTCCATAGCCGATGCAGACGCCTTGCTGACAGGCACCAACGTCCAGAACGAAACGATTGTGGAAAACGTACCGTACATTAATTATCAAGGGAGCGGACGAGACGCTGACTTTGAAAACAATAATCTGGATTCCCCAACGGCGGCAACGATTTTGCACTGGACATCACCGGCCAACTGGTTGTCAAACAAAGCGGCACCTATTCCATTGGCCTGACCCGCAACGATGCCGCTCGACTATCCATCGATGGCCAGATCATTCATGAAGACACGCAGCGTTACAGTGCGTCGGCAACCGATGTTTTCACCGTGCAACTGGATGCAGGCACGCATGACGTTCATCTGATGATGTTTAACCGGACCGGAACAATCGCGGTTGAACTTTCTTATGCGGTTGGCGAAAAGAGCGAAGTTGATGCAGCGTTTAATCTGATCGGTGACGCTCAGCATCGATCGTACATAGGCCAGTTTCAGACCGATGTTGGCACGAGTGCCATTGGTACGAATGCCAGCGTGCTGATGCGAATTCCGTTCCAAGTTTCGTCGATAGACGAACTGAGCCATATTGCCTTGCGAACTCAATACGACGATGGCTTTGTGGCATATTTGAACGGACGAAATCGCTAGACGCAATGCTCCGGAAACGCTGGCGTTCGATTCGTCCGCTACTAGTTCTCGAGGTGATGTGGATGTCCTGAACGCGGAATCGATTGACCTTTCGGAACATCTTTCGTTACTTCGGACCGGTGACAACGTCTTGTCCATTCACGCTTTAAACTTAACGGCAGATGACGCCGATCTTTTGAACAATACCACGCTGGTAGCCGGAATTGCCGAAGCGTCCGTGATCATGGATCGATCGGCCACCGTACGAGCTCGAGTGGTGGTGGACGGTATCTGGTCGCCTGTGGCAGATGCTACCTATCAGACGTCAGCTCTGGCTACCTTGGACGCCTTGCGAATTAGCGAAATTCACTACCACCCGGCCTCGCCTACCTTAGACGAATTCGCTGCCGGGTTTGACGATGCAGACATGTTCGAATTCATCGAATTGCAGAACGTCAGTGACCAACCGTTGTCATTAGCAGGCGCGCAGTTCATTTCAGCTCTGGTAGACGGAAGTCGCGAAGGAATTGAATTTGTCTTTGATCCGTTTGCAGAAATTCCGGCTGGCGGCTACGCGATGATTGTCAAAGACGTCGACGCCTTTCGTTACCGTTATGGAACCAGCCGTTGGCCGGTTATTGGGACGGGCAGCGGGTAACGGCGGCGAAACCATCACGCTACAAACGGCCGATTTGGGTGCGGTTTCCGTTACGTACAATGACGATTGGTATCCGCTGACCGATGAAAATCGGCGGTTCGTTGGAAGTGCGACAACCACAAACACAGGGTTGGGCAGCTTGGAATCGAGCGGCAACGTGGAGTTCCGGAGCGTATCACGGCACGCCCGGCCGAGGACCACAGGCCTTGCCAGGCGATGCGAACCAGGATGGTGTTTTCGATTCGTCCGATCTAATGTTGGTCTTCCAAGCTAACGAATACGAAGACGACATCGCCGGCAATTCAACTTGGGAAGAAGGCGACTGGAACGGCGATGGCGAATTTAATTCGCAAGACATCGTTTGGGCTTTCATGAACGCCACCACGGTCATATCCGCTCGACCGCACATCCTAGCCCGAAGCGTGATTTTTTAAGTTGCGTATTAGCATCTTCCCGAAATTTCCTAGCCCGAAGCGTGAGCAAGGGGACTTCAGAATCGCTCAAATTCCCCTAACTTACGTTTCGGGCTATGAAAAAGCGTAACTAAACGATCGCAAGTCTTGAAGTTTGTCACGGGGCGCTGATAGTGAGCCAGTCATGAAGCTTTTGTGATGCCACCATAGTGGGCGGGTCGGTCGTATTCTTTTTTTCCACAACCCTACAGGGGCAAAGCGATAGGGCTTGTTCCAAAAAAGAATGCTTGGTCATCAGGTGGTTCGCTGAGCGCGCCCATGAGTACCGCTGCCCGGTGACAGAAGTTACGCATTCCGTTCCGGTGAACCTAGCTTGCATTCTTGTGCTCACATTCGGCAGAATCTGCTAATTGCTCACCGTGCGCTTTCAGAGATTACGCCGCATTAAGGAGCCGGACATAGCCGGGTCGACGGTAGAGACAATAGGGAACTGGCGAATCGCATGGAACAAAGCATGGCTAAAAAGGACAAGTGCTTCAACGGCATAGGCAGCGGATGGATTAGTTGTCCGACAGAATCCCACACGTTGGCTGACTCTAGGCGACTACCGTTCAACGTCGAAGTCGTGATGCAAGTTCTTTCAGGTAGTCTTCAAGCGATAGCCCGGTAACATCCGCAAGAGCCTGGAGAATAGCCTTTGACGCAGGCTGTTCTCCGTGCTCAACACGGCGCAAATGCCGCTCCGTCACACCCTTGATGTCTGACTGCTTAAAATCGTGCTCCTCTCGCAACGCACGAATCGCCGCACCGTATTTTTGGTTGAAGGTAACGGATCGCTGTTGTGCTTTCAGTGCAGTGGTTGGGTCGATGAGTTGCCGAAACTGCTCCCATCCGTAGTGCGCATCTGCGTGTGAGGCCAATAGATAAACCGTCCATCCTCATCGAATTCGGAAAGATCAATCTCTTCTGGATCTGTTCCAATCACCTCGAGCTTTCCAGGGGCACACTCATTCGCTCAAACGTTGCCGTCAGAAGCTCCAGCGTCGTCTTCGACCCACGCATCCACGATCGGGTTCTTTCCCTTCCGATCAGTGATGCCACTCAACAGCCGGTAGACAAGGTCCGCAAGATGTTCTGCGCTTCGTTCTGCCGCTACGTGCAAACGTTCCGGAGTGCGAATATCAAGCTGCGTTAGCCGCGAAGCCACTGCTTCTATTGGCAGACCTCCAAGGATAAGCAATTGCTTGCTTGCCCGTGGGCAGCGAGTTTTTCATTTCCTTGGGAATATCGGCAAGCCGCGAAAGAAATAGTGTTGTACCCGTTTTTCTCGTTGGGAGGGAAACCTCCGCAAAGCTGCGAAACCACTTCACTTCCACTTGCGAGCGTTCGGGAGCTGGAAGTCGTTTAATGGCTCTCTTGCAGAGTTCAGCGTAGACTGAATTCGTGGCGACAAGCCGCACTTTGCTTGCACTTGATCTGCCTTTTCGAATTGTTGCTGCACTTGTGGCCATCGACTTAACTCACTGATTCTCTCGTATCTCTTCCCACTGTTCGAGAAGCAGGCAAAAAGTGTTTCCGCAAGCGTTTTTAACTCTTGAGCTGCCTTCCGCTTGGTTTCTTTACGGTCCATTCCGCTTCAATCATTTCCGAAGCATCGTTGAGGAAGTGCACTTTTGATTTCCCATTCTGCACGCTTCGCGTGAAAATGTGGCGGATCGTGGTCATCTGACCAAAACCACAACTTCAATCCATCGATTTCAGCGGCAACCTCGCCATTTCCATTCTACCCCTACTATCGGACATTAGTCCAGAGCTGCTTTACAGTAATGTCCGTGTAACTACGTGGCGTCAGAGCCGGGCCACCTCAATCCAAAACATCGCAAGGTGCCAGCCAAATTGCTGACACCTTTTCGGTTACCCGTTTATCATTCAATGTTGGATAATATCAATCAATGTTCGATAAACCCAACCAATGACGCCGGATCCACCCGAACATGGCCAATGCGGCGGTCAACCCCATCGTTGAAACAGCAGGCCCGCACAAGCACCCACTCGCCTAATCGTTCGTGCGATAAAAACCCCGAACCAATAAGCATGCCACGATTGAATCCACCTCAATGTAAAGATCGATATCCGTATCGCTTTCTATGCCTTCAAACGTCGGATGTTGGTCAAGGCCGGCATCTTCGACAATCTGTTCAGGTCGCTGAACCACGACGGCCGAGTCAGATCTGGATCCCATTCGACATTCAGCCAACCCCATTCCAAGTAGTTTCTTCCGCTCTTCGGGTAACTGTTTGATCTCGTTAATTAGACTTATGCCTGAATCCACTCTTACGTAGTATTCAGGATCCCACGGATCAAAAAACGTAATGCTCGCGATTGTCTCAACGGAGTCGACCGGCAGACTCGTTACTTCCAGCACTCGCAACAACCTCGGGAAAGGGGAAGCCGAATGCAATTCGTAGATACGGTTCGCGTCCCCGCGGACGAAAAATGCTGCAAGGGCCAGGGCTATGATTGCTGGTTGATTACGCATGATGTTCACTCAATCCAAAACTCGCAAGGTGCCAGCCAAATCGCTGGACACCTTGTGGATTACCCGTGATCAATCAATGTTCGATAAACCAGCTTCTTATGACGTTGATCCACCTGAACATGGCCAATGCAGCCGTCAAGCCCATCGCTGAAAAACAGCAGGTTCGGGCACAAGCACCCATTTGCCGATTGGTTCCCCTGATACAACATACAACGACCCAATTAGCACGCCACGATTGAACCCACCCTCAATGTAAAGATCGATATCCGTATCGCTTTCTATGCCTTCAAACGTCGGATGTTGGTCGAGGCCGGCATCTTCGACAATCTGTCTAGGATCGCTGAACCATGAAGGCCGAAACACGTTCGGATCCCATTCGACGTTCAGCCAACCCCACTGCGTGTAGTCCCTGCCGCCTTCTGGTGACGGTTTGACTTGGTTGATCAGGCTGATGCCAGAATTCATGCTCACCTGATAGTCAGGATCTGCCGGATCCAAAAACGTAATGCTGGCGATTGAATCAACGGAGTCAACCGGCAAACTCGTTACTTCGACTCTAGCCCAAATTCCCTGTGGGTAGTTTGGCGAGTGGTATTCATAGATACGGTTCGCGTCCCCGCGTGACGAAAAAATTGCCGCAAGGGCCAGAGCTATGATTGCTGGTTGATTACGCATGATGTTTTACCTCAATCCAAAACATCGCAAGGTGCCAGCCAAATTGCTGACACCTTCGGTTACCCGTTTATCAATCAATGTTCGATAAACCCAGCCTACGCCGGAGCCAACCGAACATGGCCAATGCGGCGGTCAACCCCATCGTTGAAACAGTGCAGCCCGGGCACAAGCACCCATTTGCCGATTGATGGCTGCCGAAATATAGTAATCCGTCGAGATTAGTACGCCACGACTGAACCCATCAATGTACAGATCAATATCCGTATCGTTTTCCCAGTTCTGAAAAGCCGGAAACTGGTCTAAGCCTATTCTCGATAATCTGTCCAAAGTCGGCATACTATGAAGGTCGCGCCACGCTCGGATCCCATTCGACGTTCAACCTACCCCACTGCGTGTAGTCACTATTGCCCTCCGGCGACTGCTTGATTTTGCTGATCAGGCTGATGCCAGAATTCATGCTCACCTGATACTCAGGATCCGCCGGATCCAGGTAAACGTAATGCTGGCGATTGAATCAACGGAGTCAACCGGCAAACTCGTTACCTCAACTCTAGCCCAAACTCCCTCTGGGATGAATGGCGAGTGGTATTCATAGATACGGTTCGCGTCCCCGCGTGACGAAAAAATTGCCGCAGCGCTGAGCTATGATTGCTGCTTGAATACGCATGATAAAATTTACTCAATTAAACCTCGCAAGGTGCCAGCCAAATCGCTGACACCTTTTCGGTTACCCGTTTATCATTCAATGTTCGATAAACCTAATCGCCGACGCCGGATCCAACCGAACATGGCCAATGCGGCGGTCAACCCCATCGTTAAACAGCAGGTTCTGGCACAAGTACCCACTCGCCTATCTCGCCGTCTGTAACATACAGGGACCCAACAAGCATGCCACGATTGAACCCACCCTCGATATAAAGATCGATGTCCGTAATGGTCACATGTTTTGAAAGCCTCGTTTTGAAAGGCAGGATATTGGTCTAATCCGCGATCAATAACCCACTGTTCAACGTCGACGAACCACGACGGCCGAGTCAGATCTGGATCCCATTCGACATTTAACCAACCCCACTGCGTGTAGTTTCTGCCGCCTTCTGGCAATTGCTTGATCTCGCTGATTAGGTTGATGCCAGAATCCACACTTACTTGGTACTCAGGATCCGATGGATCCAAAAACGTAATGCTGGATATTGAATCAACAGATTCAATCGGCAAACTCGTAACTTCGACTTGCCACAACTCCGTATGGATAGGATGCCGAATGCAATTCGTAGATACGGTTCGCATCGCCGCGTGACGAAAAAATTGCCGCAAGCGCCAGAGCCATGATTGCTGCTTGAATACGCATGATGTTTTACCTCAATTCAAAATTTCGCAAGGTGCCAGCCAAGTCGCTGACACCTTGTGGATTAGCCGTTTCAATCAATGTTCGATAAACCCAGTCGCCGACGTCGGATCCAACCGAACATGGCCAATGGCGGTCAACCCCATCGTTGAAACAGCAGGTTCGGGCACAAGCACCCATTCGCCTAATCGTTCGTTCGATGAAAATGGAACCTATAAGCAGGCCACGACTAAACCCACCCTCAATGTAAAGATCGATATCCATATCAGTTACGGTGTCTGGAAATTGGTCCAGAAATTCTTCGAAAATCTCTCGATCGTCGGGGAACTATGACGGACGAGTCACATTAGGATCCCATTCGACACTCAGCCAACCCCATTCCGAGACGTTTCTTCCGCCTTCTGGCAATTGCTTGATCTCGTTGATTAGACTATGCCAGAATTTACGCTTACTCTGGTATTCTGGATCCGACGGATCTAAACGTAATACTGGCGATTGATTCAACGGACCGATCGGCAGGCTAGTGACTTCGACCCTTGCGACAAGTCCGTATGGATATGATTCCGAATGAAATTCATAGATTCGCATCGCCGCGTGACGACAAAATTGCCGCAAGGGCCAGAGCTATGATTGCTGGTTGATTACGCATGATGTTTTACCTCTGTTGCGTCTTGCTTGTCTCCAAATTCGACGCCGAAGATATTGCGAATGAAGAGATCAAAATCGTCCAAAAATCCATCATCACTGCTCGGATTATCCACCAAAAGCAGGGCTTTGGCAAGCGAATCGACACGGGAATTGTGTTAGCTGGTGCACGAGTGCCTTGTTTTCCCCTAAGCGGCTTGTTTGTTGAGTTCGTTAATTGCCCATAGCGCATCAATTCTCGTGCGCTGAATAGTGAACGAAGCGTCTTTACTAATAGGTCGATCTGGTGTTCCATTCCGGCAGCAATTTGGCAGGCAAGAGACGTATCCTCGTGTCACCGACTACAGTATTGCCAGCGGATCGCGTTTGGCTTCCAGTGAACCGCGAGTGACACCGATTCGATTTTGAGCGTTCAACTGAGACCAAACGTCGGCTGCTCGAATGGTTCGCTCCAAAAGCTGCCGATAGAGTCGCACTGTTTGTTGAATTTGCGACACGTCGGATTGATCTAACAGTTCAACGCGAAAGTTCCTGATGCCGACATCTTGTAGTGTCGAGACCGCTTCGGCACCGCTTTGAGCTTGCGCGTTGTATAGCGTATTGCGACAACCGATATCGGCCGTCAGCGTATGCCGCATACCAACTCGATCTTCCAACTGCACAACGTGCCGATCACACGGACGTCCACAGTTGGTTTTGTTCGTGCCGGGCGAAAGCATGGCACAAAAGACACAATGCTCCATATGAAACATTGGCATCTGTTGATGGATCACCACTTCAAACCATGTTGGCGGCGCACTGCGAACCAAGTCCAGCAACTGGTCTCGGTTCAAATCATACGACGCGGTCACTCGTTCCACACCCAGTGACATGAAGTAGTCAGCCGTTAGCGAATTGGCCACGTTAAAACTGAAATCGGCCACCACTGGCAAACCGGCATTTTGAAAATATTGCAAGCCGGAAAAGTTGCGAACCAACACTTCGTCCGGCGAGTGAGCACCTATTTTGTCAAAGATCCACATTTCGCCCGGCTTCTGAATCCGAGGTGTCGCGATGGACAACGTTGTGCCGTTTTCGGTTGCCATGGTTCGCGCCTGCCGATATTGCCGAATATCTTGAAATTCCACGGCGACGTCGCGTTCGCCAAGCTCCAGAACGGCTTGCAACTGAGGCAAATTGCGGCAGAGGACAACCAGTTTCCCTGTTTCAATGTCGCTCGAATTCGTCAACATTGCATCATTGTTGTTGGTCGGAAAAAGCTGAGGAAGAACCGTTTCATTGACAATGGTTCGCTTGGCGACTTGTGTCGATGCTTCGTCCAAACGTCGCAGCATTTCCTTGCGTAACGCGCCGAGAACGCTGAGCGGCACCATCGGTTCGCCGACAATTTTGGCAGTGAGTTCTATTAACTCGTAGGCGGAATTTCCCAAACGGCCAAACTGTTCTTCCAATTGCGTTTGGGAAACCGGATGTTTCTTGGCAACTTGCAGCGGCATTTCGGAAACCAGCGTCAATTGCTGATCGGCCCAACGCACATCCACCTTCAACTCTTTGTTCGGCTCGGCAGCGACATGCAATACGATCGGCTGTTTGCTCACGGGCCGAATGCCGCCAAACGATTTGCGAAGACGCTTGGTCAGTTGCGGATCGTCCGTCTTCCATAATCGTTGTTCGGCGTAGAGCTGGCGGAAGTCAATCGCATTATGTCCGAACCGTAGTTCGACCAGCCGACTACCAGCGGATTCACGTAGCGTTCGCACCGAATAAACTCGACCGCCTTGTTCGTTGCCAGCGAGGCGATCACCGTCAAAGACCACGCCATCGCCTGCCACGACGTCTTTTTGCAGAATGACTCGCACAGCATCTTTTCGCACCGAATCAATTCGTCCAATCAGGATGCCTCGCTTGCTGGAACTGTCGGCCGGAACTAGCATTTTATGGTCACAACCTTGCAGCCAGCCCGGCGAGAAACCTCGTGAAAACGACAGCTGCAATTCGTCTCGTTGTTGTGTCGTCACATAATGCGGCCGACCGCTGACGGCAGCGTCGATGGCTTGGCGGTAATGCCGAGTGACATTGGCGACATACTCGGGCGTCTTGAGCCGGCCCTCAATCTTGAGCGACGTTACTCCCGCTTCCATCAGCTGCGGCACCAAATCGATGGCAGCCAAATCTTGCGGGCTGAGTAAGTACTTTCGGTTGTCAGTGTCAACGTGTTGTCCGTCGCAGAATAGTTCGTAAGGCAGTCGACATGCTTGCGCACATTGGCCTCGATTCGCGCTTCTGCCGCCCAGTGATTCGCTGGTCAAGCATTGCCCAGAATAGGCCACACATAATGCTCCATGTGCAAAAGCTTCCAATTCCATCGAGGAATGTTGGGCGATGTCACGAATTTCGTCGATGGAAAGTTCGCGAGCCAGTACAACTCGCTGCATGCCTATCTGTTCCGCCAAGCGAATCGTTTCGGCACTGGACAGCGTCATCTGTGTCGACGCGTGGATGGGCAAGTCAGGGCAAACGGCGCGAATCAACCGAGCCGCACCCACGTCTTGCACCAAGACGGCGTCCGCACCGGCGTGAGCCAAGCGACGCACGTTTTCTTCAAAAGCCGGAAGTTCGTCCATGAAGACCAGCGTGTTCAATGTGACATAACCGCGAACGCCGCGTCGATGCAATTGTGCAAAGATCTCTTCGGCATCATCGATGGCAAGGTTGGTGGCTCGTGCGCGAGCGTTAAAGCCGGACTGCAGCCCGAAGTAGACCGCATCCGCACCATTTTCGATGGCCGCGGCAATGCATTCGCGATTACCCGCTGGCGCTAAGAGCTCCATTCGCTGTCCGGTTCCCATAAAAGACAATGTCACTTTTCTGTTCAATGTTGGTATTCGACAAGCTCGAACACTTTGTGAAAAACGTCGGATCGTGTCTAATACGTGTTTGCTGCGACTGCAATTGTAGAAGAAATCCTTTTTTCCACTAACCCCGAGGAAGCTATCTATGAAGTTCTTGCGAATGAAGACAATTTGCCTTGGTTGTTTATTCTTGACGGGTTCATCCGGCCAAGCGCTTGCCGACTATGAATCTGCTGTTTTGGCTGATGGTCCCATTGGTTATTGGCGGATGAATGAAGCGAACGGTGACATCGCCGCCAATTTGGGGTCAAACGGCATTGAAGGGGAGTTTTTCGGAGGACAGCGTGTTCCTGCTGAGAGCTTTACGTTGGTGGACGGTCGGCAAGTTAACCTGGGAGCTGGTAATTTAGGCTTCCAAGTGGGCGAAGACATTGACGAATACATGCAAGTCATCGATCCAATCATGTCCGACTTAGGCGAATTCACTATGTCGGCCTGGATCAATCCGGACGTTCGCGACGGCAATCGAATCGGCTTGATGGGCCAGAACGATGTTATCGAATTCGGATTCATTAGCCCCAACCAGATTCAAATGTGGACGCCGTCGGGACAAGTCTTGAATTACGCCATCGACCCGGTCAATGAAATTCCGGAAGGGACTTGGTTTCATTTGGCCACCGTGGGAACCGGACGCAATATCAATCTGTACATCAATGGGGAACCAGCCGTGGAAGCCGCCGGGCCTCCGTTATATGGCCAGTCGACCTATCCATTTAATATCGGTGGCGGTGGAGTGTACGATGCCACTGGCAACCAATTTACCGGTTCGATTGACGAAGTGGCCGTTTTCACTACCGCGTTGTCCGATGCACAATTGTCGGCTCATGTCGCAGCTGCGCAAGATGCCAATGGCGATTATGCTGCCACGGTCTTGGCCGATGGTCCGCTGGGATACTGGGGTTTCAATGACGCTGGCGATGCGGCTGTAAACTAGGCACGGGTGGTGCTGCTTGAACGGCGAATACGTCGGCACAGAACCGGCAGCTCCCGGTGCCAACGAATCGTTTCCTGGGCGTCAAAGGCACAAACGGCGTCTTTGGCAGACGCCCGACGATGGCTACGTAACGATCGATTCGTCCATCTTGAGCGGTCTAGGCGAATTCTCGCTGACAGGATTCGTCAAACCCGGCTTTATCGAAAACAAACGAGTAGGATTGTTCGGACAAAATGACGCTTTGGAATTTGGCTTCATCAGTCCCACCACTATTCAAATGTGACCTGGGTAGGGCGCAGTCAACTTTGATATTATTGATGAAGTACCGGAGGACGAATGGGTTCACTGGCCGCGATTGGCGATGGTTTTGAGATTCGCCTTTACATTGACGGTGAAGAAGTGGCGATTGGCGGTTCCGAAGTGGTTGAACCAACACCCGTTGATTCCTACGGCTTTTCCGACTTTCCGTTTAATGTTGGCGGTGGTGGCGTGTTTGACGGGACTGGCAACCAATTTACCGGAATTATTGACGAAGTAGCCGTATGGGACAAATGCTCACCGGCGCTCAAATCAGCCGCAGTTTGCAGCAGCATTGGTCGGTGGCGGCGTAGAAGGTGACTTCAACGGTGATGGCCAACTGACAGCCACGGACATTGATTTGCTGACCGCTGCCGTCAATTCAGGCGATGCGGCATTCGACCTGACCGGTGATGGTCAAGTCAACGATGCCGATCGAACTCGATGGGTCAACGAACTCAAGTCGACGTACTTTGGCGATGCCAACTTGGATGGCGAATTCAGCAGTGCGGACTTTGTAGCCGTCTTTACGGCGGGCGAATACGAAGACGCCGTCGCTGGGAATTCAACCTGGGCCGAAGGGGATTGGAATGGAGACGGCGACTTTACCAGCGGTGATTTTGTTGCCGCGTTTTCGGCTGGCGGATACGAAATCGGGCCTCGTGGCGGTGTGGCAGCCGTACCTGAACCACAATCTTCCCTCGTCATCGGCTTAGCCGGGTTATCCATTCTGGCGCTGCGACGCCGACGTTAGTTCAGAAAACAAATTCTTCGACACATCAAGGGCTCGGAACACAACTGCGTTCCGAGCCCATTTCATGTGCGTTGAGCCAACGTGCGTGACGGTTTTGTTCGCCGCCCTTTTCATCGGAACATTCTGTTCGATTTATACCGATCAGTCACATCAAATCAGTTCGAACGGAACCTCACCGCCTGCGATCAGTTGCCGAGGCCTACCGAGTGGGTCGCGAATGGTATCTTCCGGCTTCAGCCCCAAGGCATGGTACACAACGGCGTTAAAATCCGCCGGAGAAATCGGCCGGGACGTTGGATATTCTGCTTTGAATTAGTACTGCCAATCACTTGACCGTGCTTATAGCCGCCGCCAGCAATCAGAATGCTTTGAGCTTGCGGCCAGTGGTCTCGTCCCGCGTCTTTGTTGATTCGAGGTGTGCGGCCGAATTCGCCAGCCGTGATCACTAGCGTGTCATCCAACAAGCCCGATCAGCCAAGTCGCGAATCAACACACCAACCGCTCGATCATGCCGCACCAATTTGTCATCTTAATGCTCGTTTGATATTGCCGTGATCATCCCAGTAGCCGGTGTTGAGCGAAACGTAGCGAACACCCGCTTGACAAATCGCCGCGCTGGCAACGCTTGTTCGCCCGCAACCGGGACCGTATTCTGCGTGCAGTTTGGGATTTCTTCGTCCAAATTGGCTGCTCGAGCTTTGCCCGACAACAACATGTCTTTATGCTTGCAGATTCATTTCGTCAATATTCTGGAACGTGCCGGTCGCGTCAACGTCTCGGCGCAGTCGATCAAATTGCTGCAGCAACGACAGCCGATTCATCAATCGATCTTGGGACATGCCGTCCACCAGTTGAAAACTCTTGTCGCTACCCGTGGGCAGAAATCCAGCTTCATTGCCGTAGCTGAAGTCCCCGATACGAACGATTGTGGGCCACACCTAGATAGGCCGCCGTGAAAACCAAATCCGCCGTCATTGATATTGATGGACGACGGAACGCCTGTTTTGCGAGGCCCCAGTAGGTACGAAGCGATGGCCCCCATCGATGGATCTCGAGCCGCTCGGTCCGAACCATTCGCCCCCAGATAACCGGTCAACATCCAATGCGCCGCCGCCCAATGGTCTCCGTTGCCGTGCGTAAAGGAACGAATAATGGAACACTTGTCCATGATCTTGGCGTGGTATGGCATCAGTTCACAAATCTGCAAACCGGGCAAGTTGGTGCCGATCGATTGGTAGGGGCCTCGGACTTCTTCCACCTGATTCGGTTTCATGTCGAACGTGTCCAGTTGCGAAGGACCGCCATGTTGCCAAATCAAGATCACCGAACGCTTGGACTTATGCGAGTTCGTAGCTTCCGCGCGTAGCAAGTCGGGCAGCGTCAATCCGAATGCGCCGAGCGTGCCCAGTTGAATAAATTGGCGGCGAGGAATTCTGTCACAAAACTTGGTTCGCTGGCCATGAATGGTGAGCATCACAACAGTCCTGAGCTTGGTGGGATTCCGAACATAAGGCGAGTTCACTATTGTAACGACAATTTCGCGTCACAATCAATCTCGCTGGAATCACGCCAAGCAAAGATTCTATTTCGGCCTATTTGGTGGACCAGTTGGTGTTTTCCCTGGCGGTTTCTATCGGCACGGCATGCCACCGCTGCGCTGCGTCTTGCGTAGCCAGGCCGTAACGGTTTAATTTGGCAACGGCATCATCCACTTGGAAGTCGATATCGAGTCCGGTAATTCCTCGCAACTTGCGTTCAGTTGCTTCGTCCAATTCCTGTTCGGACCAGCCTGCCGCCGGAGCATTCTTCCAGAGCATGTAATACGCCAAGACCGTTTCACGAAATTCCTGATCGTGACTTTCGTCGATCACTCGAAACAGCACACCGGCATTGTTGTCCAGATTTTGAAAATACAGACTACGAGTTCGATTTAATTCGTAAGTATCCATGATGCGACGATAGCCAAAGAACGACTTCACGCCATAGCCGATGGTTCCCGCCACCAGACCAATGAACGCAATAAATCCGTAGATCCCGGCAAACGCCAACAGCAAGGCACCTTTCAAGACTTTGATAGTGGCGATGGCGACCCCAGAAACCGTGGGTAGGATAATCTTTCCACCGTCCAGTAGCGACATCTTGACTCGGCCGCCCGGCAACATCATGTCAACATCTTCTTTGGGGACGTTCTTCAGGAACTTCAGATAGACAATGCGAGTGTCATCGCCTTCAGCCAAGCGGTCATGTTCTCGCAGGCGATAGATCGCGGCTACTCGTTGGTAAGTAGGAACTTCGACTAGCTTGGGTCGAAAAAAATTCCTGGCCGAATGCAAGACTCGCTTGCCAATCACATCACCTCGGGCGAACACCACCAAACGATCAAAGACGTCGAAATCAATGTCCAGCGGCACGCCCCAATGGCTGGACGCACCGACGGCGTCTTCGATTTGTTCGCGAGAAAGCCGATGAAAGTTGGCTCGCAACAGCGCGGATTCGAATCGATCGAACAGCAACTCAAAGGAGGCTTCGCGGTCTTCGTGCGTAATTTCGCGAAGCGGCAGCGTGTCCGGATCGGGATTGACTTTTTCGTAAGCTTGCTTGAGCGAATCTAATTCGCGATGCAATTCAAACTGTACGGTCAGGTCGATCTTGCGGCACAGATCTCGAAAGTCCGCCTGATCAGGGGCCGCTAATTCATCGGACAGCAAATCGACCAATTCCGTCTTGCAGATAGGAATATAATGTTCGCGCCGCCAATGCTGCGCGTTTCTGGGGATGTAGTCGTCGCCCACCGCTTCTGGAATGGGTTCGACGTGCTGATGGTCATTCATTGTTTGCCTCAACGACAGTGCGGGCATGAATATTGATTTCGAGCAACCTATTTAATGTCAGGCGATTCGGCGGTATCAATCTCCGCATCGCCGTCATCGAGAATCGAATCAATTTCGTCCGTGATCGAATCTTCGTCGCGGTCGTCGTCTTCAGCACCGCCTTCCATCGCGTCCGCCATTTCTGCTCGTTCCTGCGCGTCAATGGACAGAACCTTGCCTTGGTAGCTGAGCATTTCTTCGATCCGAGCCAACTTGCCGCGGAAAAATGGAAACAACGGAATGCGATACAACCCGAAGACGCGCTTCATGGTGAAGATGGGCTTATTCATCCGCGTCTTCAGCGACAAAGATCCAATACCGCCAATGAAACTTTCCAAGTAGTCCAGCGGTTCGTCTTCGGTCTTCAGGCCAATCAAATCGAACCGTTCACCTTTGCCGCCGAGTCGCTTGATGGACAAACCAGATTCGTCCAAGCGTACGGTCAGATGGGTTCGGCTCCAAACGAAGTTGCACAGCCAGATGATGCCAAAGACCAGCGAACCGACAAACCACGCGCCGGCCGTGGCGCTGGGCGCCAACGCGCCGAGTGCTCGGCCGATATTGGAAAACGGTTCGATATAGCCGGTCAGCTCCAAAACCACCGGGATGCCGACAAACGTTCCGGCCAAGCCAAAGACGAGCCAGAATTTGGTCTTGGGCAGATTGAAGCGAAACGCGATATACCACACGATGCAGACACAAATTCCAATCCAGAAGACCGCATCGGGGCTGATGAATTGCCATTTTTCCCAGGCTTCATTTTTTTTGGCAAATTCATGGGGAAGACAAAGCAATGAAAGGAAGAGAAAAACAACGGCGGGATATCCAGCCAGAATTCCCGGCAGATGATCATGCAGGTAAATCGGTTTC
Source organism: Pirellulaceae bacterium (assembly GCA_041399205.1). GTDB lineage: Bacteria > Planctomycetota > Planctomycetia > Pirellulales > Pirellulaceae > JAGQOZ01. Next base: position 115,435 of record JAWKTK010000007.1, read on the forward strand.
AGGCGTTTGGTGGCAGATTGGGACATGTAACAAGATCCTTCCGTCAGAACAGGAATGTTTTATTAGCTTTTCGCTTATAGCACCTAATTATCCGCGAAAAACGGTCGCGAATGTGCACATTCTGCCCGTTCCTAGATTCGAATTCCACACAGGGAAGTCGTAATTTCGAACGAAACCCTATGGATTCACAGGCCTTTTTGGGTTGGCCCAGTGTGATTTCAAGTCCTGTCCGGCTACGACAACGCCCTTTTCGTGCCAATCCAAGCCAGCTTCCACGTCCGCCGCACAATAGCGCAAGGTCAATCCACAGCGTCGGCGAGCGGAAAGATTGGGGTTCGAACCATGGACCACCAAATCCGCATGCACCGAAGCTTGTCCCGAAAGCAACGGTGATGAAATCACTTGGGACGAATCGACGTCGTATTCCACTTGCTTGCCAAGAACATCGTCGGACGAAGTGTGATGCGGTAATAGTCCCTGCAGATGACTACCTGGAACAAACAGCACGCAACCGTTGTCTTCGTCCGTATCGTCAATCGCCAGCCAAATGGTAATGCTCTTGGAATGGGACATGGGCCAAAAGAAAACATCTTGATGCCAGTGAACGGGCTTCGCCTCTTCGGGCAACTTGCAAAAGAAATGCGATCCCCAGCCGATCACATCGCGGCCCAACAAGTCGACGGCAATTTGCACCAAAGTCGGATGCGTCAACAAATCGTAGACATAGCCGTGATTCAAATGTGCCGAACTAATCGAATATGCATCGGCGCCCTTTGACAACGTTTCAGACAACAGCTGATCGAAGTAACTTCGATGTTGAATGGCCGACGCTTGGTCAAAAACAGCCAAGCCAGTCAGGAAGCCATTTCGATTGAAGCTGGAAATCTGTTCGGCCGAAAGTTGCTGCGGGCTCTCATTTTGAACCGGCCAGAACCGCATATCGCGCTGAAACGATTGCACCAAGTTGGTTTCCGGCGTGATGGCAAACCGAGCGTCACTGGAATCCTTCATGTCTATCCTTCGCGATTCGTTAGGACGCGATACGAAACGTGCATCCAACCAGCCAGCTCATTCGACCAAGTGTTAAGTTACTTTCTGCGTCCAATCCAAGCAAGAAACGTCAGGCCCAACAGCATTGGGAAAGCGGCCGAAGGTTCGGGCACCAAATTCAAATCATAAACGTAGGCCTTGCCCGTGGCGTTCACACTTCCATCGAAGGCGCTTTGCATCGCTCCGACAAGTGCTCGGTTGCCATCCAACGAAACGGCCGTTCCAAATTGATCCAACACGCCTGGATCTTGGGGAAACAACTTCAGTACTTGTTGGCCCGAATGGACGTCAAAAATGTACGCGGAACCTCCAAACGGAACAAAGTCATAATCATTGGCAGCACCAATCAAGGCAAAATTGCCGCTGAGCGAAATGGACGAACCGAAATGATCATTCGCGTTCATGTCATCCGCTACCAGTTTGTAGCGTTCCAAGCCCGTATCGACATCAAACAGGTAAGCCGAACCAGAGCTCTTGCGTTCGTCATCGTCATAACGCGAAGCAACCAACGCGGTGTTTCCGTCTAAATCCAAATACATGCCAAAACGGTCTCCCCACGCCGCGTCGTGAGCATTGAGTTTTGTGCAATTGCTGGCCCGAGAGAGCATCAAACAATAGGCTGAACCAGACGCCGTGTCAAAGTCGTCGTCATAGCGAGCCCCCACTAGCGCCGTGGTTCCGTCAATCGCCACCGCAACGCCAAACAGATCATTCGGCGAAGCGTCATCAGAAATCAAACTGGTGATTTGAGTGCCGTTGGTAAGATCATAGACATACGCTTTGCCGGTGTTCGTCGAAAGTGCTCCAACGATGGCTCGCGTTCCAGAAATGTCGACGGAGACGCCGTATTCGTCTCCCAGAACGGTATCGTGACCCGAAAGCTGGTAGAGTTGCTGTCCGGAGTTAACGTCGAACACATAGGCAGCGCCTGTGCCTTGATGGTGCAACGAACCGACGATGGCCAGATTGCCTTCGATACTGACGGAAGTCCCAAAGGATCGCCTACCGCGCCATTAACGGGCGAGAATTTGGCCAGCTGCGTGCCAGTTTCTAAGTCAAAAAGATAGGCGCTGTTGGTTGTCGTCACCTGGTGCGCCGATGATACCGAGCGAACCGTCGGACGAGACCGAACAGCCGAACAAATCCTGAGCTCCATCGTTGCCTTGAAACAGAAAATGTGATTCGCCAAGAATGTCACTCGCCTCACAATGCGAAGCGTTCAAAACTGTAGCAACATGGTCACATTTGCAAAGACGAATAGGAATCGATTGTTCGGCCTATGAGCGGACTCGCTTGTATGAATGACTCAGTGTTTTTTGAGTTGGCACTTGCTCACGTTAACGAAAGGATTTCGGGAACGCAACAAAATTGAGTGTGAAAAGAAAAAGCCCGTTCGACAAGAACGGGCTTGGAGAAATCTAGAACTGCAGCTTAGTCGAGCTTACTTGTTGAAAAAGCGTCGCGACAATTTCTTGCCACCAACTACCAAGCCCAAGGCCAGGAAGCCGAACGCGAACGCGGATGGTTCAGGTACAGCAGACGCAGAGACGGTGAACGATCTTCGAGTTGTCGGCACCAGTTCCTTTGTCGCGAACTGCCAAGAACAAATCGTCTCCCGCATTCAGACTGCCACCAGCCCACAACGAACCTTAATGTCACGGTGGTCTCGGCAAAAACGTCTCCTCCTGGTCCTGGAGGCGATGGGTAGTTCGATGTCGTAACCAATGGAACCATCGGAAGCATCAACAGCGGATTGCCAATCAGCAGTTCACCGTAAAATCCACCCGCAGTTGTATTGAATATTCTGTCGCCTTCGGAGAATCCTGGGTACGGCGGTGCCATCATCTCACCGTGGGCGTTGTACAACGGCGGAATGCTCTCGTTATTCAGCTGGACAATGCCGCTTACTGCAAACCGCAGCGAATCAGGACGAACTTAGATTCTGGCTCACAGTTACAGAAAACGGATTCGTGAATCCGGAAGTCTGGTAAATATCAGTTGCCGGTACAACAGCGTTCAACGGTTCAATTGCGGCGTTTGCACCGCAAGCAATCAAACCAACCACTAAGAGGCTCGCAAAAAGCGTTTCATTGTTTGCTTCCAAGGAAGCAGTTCTAGGTGCAAATTTCTAGCCAGCCCTCAGTTTAACCGTGAGAAAGACTTTACAAGAGTACCGAACAGGAAAAGGAGAAAATATGCCGGTGACTTACGGTGTGTCGGCAAAATCGGCATGTTCGATATAAACCCGCTGAAAAGACCGGCAGATGTCCATGATTTCTTCGATAATCTCGAACGCTTGGGTCGTTTCGGACTGTTTCAGCAGTTCGTTGCACAGCAAGGTCATTTCGGGAACGTTGCTGGCCGCCATCGAGCGTAAACGTTCCGTTACATTTCGTAGAGATTCATCAAACTCGTTGTCGACCGCTTCGACCAGCCGTTCGACGTTTTCGCCTAATTCCAAAGCGGCCTGTTTCGAACCCTTTGCGACGCCTCCATTCTCGCTGCCGACATTGAGCCACTTCGATGAGCCGCTCGACCAACTGCGGATCGAATTGAGTGCCCGAACAACGACGCAATTCCGCGAACGCATCCTCCGGTGGCATACCCTTACGGTAAACTCGATCTGAAACCATGGCGTCATAGGCATCAGCCAGTGCAATGATGCGCGAAGCTAATGGGATTGCTTCGCCCGTTGGCAGGTCTTGGTTGTTCGCACCATAGAATGCATGATGACAACGCACGATTTCGGATAGCTCGGGACACGAAAACGCCGCGGCCAGGATATCCACGCCGATGTCATCATGTTTTGACATGATTTGCCATTCCTCTTTTGTCAAAGGGCCTGGCTTCAACAGGATCGAGTCGGGAACGCCGATCTTGCCAATATCGTGTAATAAAGCTGCCACTTCCAACACATAGATTTCTCGGCGCCGACAACAGGCCTCGAGCCATGGCGTGATTGACAATTCTGAGACACGTTTACTATGCGCCGCAGTACCGGCGTCTCGATACGAAAGTGCCGAAAGCAGCGAGGCCACTGCAGCGTAGGGAATCCTGCTGTTTCCTTCGATCGCCGTTGCTTGATCGTCGGGCTTCTTGGTTCGCGAAATCTGGCTTTCGTCCACCACGATGTCATCCGGGACATCTTCAAAGTAGACCAATTGATTTCGGCCATTGCGTTTCGCCACATAGAGACAATTCTTGTCGGTTTGGTCCAACAATTCTTGTGGTTCTGCGGCCTGAGAAAATGCAGGATAGTCCCAGGCTGGCGGTGATCTTTGTGTTGTAGTCAGGGAAACTCCATCCGTTCCACTCGTTGCCGAATCTGCTCGCCTGTTCTTCTGCATCGCTGACGTTCATATCGGGAAGCAGGACGCAAAATTCTTCGCCACCGTAGCGACATGCTACTCGTTGCCATCTACAGAATCGAGTAATACTTTCGCCACCGATCGCAGGACTTCGTCACCGGGCGCTGTGTCCGTAATCGTCGTTAATTGACTTGAAAAAGTCGATATCGATCATCAAACAGTGCAAGCCACTTTCATTTTCAACCGCGCTACTCCACAGCGACTCGAAGCGTTCAAAAAACGTGCGTCGATTGACGCAACCGGTCATGGGTCTCGGAGTGGCCAGGATTTGCAGTTCCTGGTTTTGCTCCTGAATCTGACGTCGTGCGATTCACGAAGGTCTTCCAGCATGCTCTGTAGTTCGATCTTCTTGGCTTCCAAATCTGTGATGTCATCGAAACTAGCCAACACGCCGCGACAAATTTCCATCCTCGCCCAAGATCGGTGACGAATTCACCAAGAACATGGCGTCTTTCGAATTCGGGTAGACAAGCCAATTCGCTTCCCCAACTGCATCACGGAGCACTTGCCCGATTGATCCCAGGAGCTTCACCGTTGTCGCCGTGTACCTTCCAGGGTAATTCGTCGACCTTCTTGCCTACCAATGAATCGGCGTTGACCCCAAACCTTGGCACCAAACGAGCTATTCGCCAAAACAATACGATTGTCATCGTCCAAGACTAACAGGCCTTCCGCCAGTGTATTCAGTGCCGAACGTACTCGATTGGGAACCGTCCTGGCAGGGTTCAGACATGACAAACTTCGGTCCAGGCATCAAATGTACAAGACGGTGAGAATTCCGGACGCAAAAATAGCAAACGTGATTGCGGAACCCCCGTCACTGCCTTGGGCAAAGTGGCGGAAGGCGTTTCTACTTGTCCCTGCTGCTGCGATCGATCCAATACGGGCAAGATGATTCGCCGCCCAGATGACACTTTTTGCGTCGGATCCCACAGTTGTTCGTGTCGCTCCGTGGCGGCATAGACTTGGCCGTTCCAACGACGCACAGCAGCGGACAAGACTTCGTCATTTCGATGGACAAGAATAGCCACTTGTCGAGCTACCAAATCTTGTTTACCCGCTGCGCCAACACGGCAACGTTGGATGCCGCTTCAGCCAGCGATGTTACGATGCAGATGGATCGCCTTCATTGGGAAAAAACCCAACTTCGCGGCCAGCAGTATAAGCTGCCGTATGTCGTTACTATTAAGTTAACGGTGATCCTGGATGCCGGTGAAATCAACTGCATGGGGACGACAGGCCGATCGGTCAGGCAAGACCAAATGCTGGTAAAAAAGAATGGCAGGCGGCGACGAGCCTCCGAAAATATAGCCCGCAGAATCGCTCGTTCTGGGGTCGTGGCTCGTGGTTTCCACACCAGTTTTTCCAGACATGTTCCTTCTTAGCTCAATGTCCCCTCGCCAAGCGGGCACGGTGGATCAAGTCAGTGGAATCCGTTAGGATGCGACCGGATTCTTCAAACAAACCAATTGAATCGTATTTTCGGAAGCTACAAATGAAGCGAATATCCCGGTTCTTTGGCGTGATCTTCTTCTTCGGTCCTGACATCGTTGGCAAACAGTGACTCTCCAACGTTATCTTTGTCATGGCCGACACCTGGCTATGGAGATCTCGGTTGCTACGGCCAACAACTCATTCTAGACTCCGCATTTGGACCAAATGGCCAAAGACGGAATTCCGCTTCACCCAGTTTTACGCCGGTTGCACGGTTTGCGCATCGTCCAGATCGGTACTGATGACCGGCTTCCAGCATACATGGGGCACACACATGTTCGCGGGAACGCGGGTGCCGACATTTCCATTCAGTCTTTGCGTCCTGAAGATTACACACTAGCCGAACTCTTTCACGACAGCGGTTACCGCACCGGCATGTTCGGCAAGTGGGGCCTAGGCGACGCAGTGCCTGGCAATACAGGCATGCCCAACGATCAAGGATTTGACGAATTCTACGGTTACCTGAATCAAGTGCATGCTCACAACTATTACCCCGAATTCCTCTGGAAGAATCGAACTCGCAGTCCGCTCAACAACGTTGTGCAATCTGCCGGTTCTCGTTACGGCGGATTCGCTGGTGGCTTTGCAACGCAGCGCAATGATTACGCCCATGATTTGATTATGAACGAAGCGTTCCAATTCATTCGCCAAAATCACGATCGCCCATTCTTCGCCTATATTCCAATCACGATCCCACATGCCAACAACGAAGGAACTCGTGGCACCGGAAATGGACAAGAGGTTCCTGATTACGGGATTTATGCTGACAAGGATTGGTCAGATCAGAACAAAGGACAAGCGGCCATGATTTCTCGTTTGGATCGAGACATGGGGCGACTGTTTGAACTACTGCAAGAGTTGGAGATTGACAACAAGACGATCGTCTTTTTCACTTCCGATAACGGCCCGCACAATGAAGGAGGTCACACGCCCAAGCTCTTTAATCCCAGCGGCCCGTTGAAGGGCATGAAGCGAGCACTTTATGAAGGAGGCATCCGAGTGCCAATGATTGTGCGTTGGCCAGGGCAAATTGGAGCGAATCAAGTTTCCGATCACATCGCTTACTTTGGCGACATGATGGCCACCTGTGCCGAACTAGCCAATACACAATCGCACGAAAACACCGATTCCATCAGCTTCGTTCCTACTTTGCTTGCGCGCCCTCAAGACCAGCAACAACACCGATATTTGTATTGGGAATTCTACGAACAAGGCAGCAAACAAGCGGTTCGCAGTCAAAACTGGAAGGCCATTCGCCAGCCAATGCTTAGCGGAAAAACGGAACTTTACAATCTAGATTCCGATATTGGCGAAACGACCGACGTGGCGGAGCAGCACCCGGACATTGTTGCGAAGTTGGAAGCGATGATGGACGAAGCCCATGTGCCGCATCCCAACTGGAAAGTCCCAGCACCACGCGGCCGGCAGTAATGCGAAGACTGCACGTCTTGGTCCTGGAACCGTTTGGCGGTGGTAGCCACGCCAGCTTTTACGAAGGTTGGCAACGCTATTCAGCTCATCAGTTTCAAGTCCTCCATTTGCCAGCCGTGCACTGGAAATGGCGTTCTCGACATGCCGGACTTACGTTTGCATTACGCCTGGAAGAAGCTAATTTGGAATCGCCGCCAGATATTGTATTTTGCAGTGACATGCTGAATTTGGCGGAATGGAAAGGATTTGCTGGTTCCCAGCACGCCTCGCTACCGGCGATCGCGTACTTCCACGAGAATCAATTTACCTATCCCTTGTCTGCGGGCGAACAGCGAGACTACCACTTTGCCTACAACAACATCCTGACGGCCATTTGCGCCAACCAAGTCTGGTTCAATTCGGAATTCCATCGAAACGAGTTTGCTGATGCAGCCCAAACTTGGCTTCGCCGGATGCCCGATTTTTCTCACCAGGAACATTTCGCACAAGCGATACAAGACAGTCGAATTTGCTATCCCGGAATCAATCCGTTGCCGACTACCGATTCAAGTTTGAAATCACGTCACCCGGTGATTGGCTGGGTTGCACGTTGGGAACATGACAAACGCCCGGACGTCTTCTTGCAAGCCCTGACGGAACTCCGCCGCCAGGGCCATGACTTCCAGTTGTGCCTGCTGGGCCAAGCGTTTCAACATCATCATCCGGCCTATGAGCGAATTCAACAGGAATTTGCGAATCAGATTATCCACTGTGGCTATGCGTCGTCACCGGAAGAGTACTGGCAACGACTGTCCGATATGGACATTGTTGTTTCTACTGCCGACCATGAATTCTTTGGCATTGGAATTCTTGAAGCGGTGGCGGCAGGAGCAATTCCTGTGGTGCCAAACCGCTTGTAGCCTATCGGAAGTTTTCGCAAAATTCGGAGCAAACGTGGTCGCCGCGTGTACCTACGATTCGGTCGATGACCTTGTGAACACGCTTGCTCGCCGGATTTCGCAACACCCCAAGAAGCCAATCGATGTGACTCAACTACAAGCCAACGCGGTGCGGCAGTTTCACTGGCAACAGAGAGCTCGCCAATACGATCAACTCCTGGTCGAAGCTGTGGAAGCGGTTCGTTAGTCTTGCCGATGGCTCGCTGGTGCTTACGATTCGGCTTCCACTTCGCTCCACAATTTTTCTAACCGTTGCGGCGAAACTTTGATCTTGGTCCCCAACGGCTGAGCAAACAGCGACACGCGAAATTCTTCCAGCGTCCAGCGGAATTCGCTCAATTTGGGACTGATTCGCTGCAGCTCTGCGTCGCGTGTGTGGCGTTGATCCCAACGTTCGAAGAAACCTTGCACGTCACCGATCAAGCGTTCATCCTTCGCATGGCCGCCGCTGGTCAACTTATCAATACGGTAGACGATCCCCTGAAAATATCTCGGCAATTCTGCCAGCCATTCCCACGGTGTCGTGACCAAAAAACGTGGCCTGACCAATTCAGCCAACTGCCGCTCGACGTCAGCAGTACTGGCGGCAAAACGGCCGCTCTGAATTTGCTCTACGGCCAAACGAGCTTCATGGTAGGCGCTGAACAACTTCGGCAGCACCGCCGAAACGTCTTGCGTTGCCATGGCAATGCGTTCGACGGCATTCCGCTGAAAACGCTCCCAGTCGGCGTGCGTCAATGGCAATGGCTGGCTGTCTAAGAACGCTCGACGAGCAATCAGTTCGCGGATTTCATCCTTCAAAACGTCCGCCGGCATTAAACTGCTGGCGAACAAACTAAATCGTTCCCATTCCGGCAGCCAACGCAGTTGTGTCTTCAATGATTTGCGATGGGCGTGCGAAAATAGCTTCGTCAACGCTAGGCGCGTCTCGTGTTCGCGACGCACCGCCGAATCAAACACCACTTGTCGGCACGCTTCATTGCCATCTTGCAATCCCGGATAAACGGTGATGGGAATGCCGTGCCGCAGAAGCTGTTCGCTTTCCGGGATGTCGCCGAAATCCCAGGTAACAATATCAACGCGATCCCAATGGTCCAGTGAAACGGCCACATTGGATTTAATGTCCGCTTGTTTCAATTCTTGCCGAAGGTTGGGCAGCTCTCGACCGGCGGCGTGCTTCTGCCCATCATGGCCCAAAACTTCGATATGGATTCTTAGATGCCGAGGAATCTTGTCGGACTGAAAATCGCTTGGCCGAATCGGCTCTTCCGCAATTTTCCCCAATCGTTGACAAACTTCTTGCATGAAGTCACCTTGGCCGTAGACCAGCGAATCGGCAACTTTCTTGGCCGTATCCGGTGCAGGGACCAGATTTCTACGAATCGGCTTGGGCAAGGAGCGAATCAGCGCCAATACCTTTTCTTCCACCAGTCCGGGAACGAGCCATTCCAGGTCGGCTTCGGATACTTGGTTCACCACTTCCACCGGCACGCTCACCGTTACTCCATCTTCGTCCGCGCCAGGCTGAAAGTTGTATTTCACAGGCAGTTCCATCTGGCCAATTCGCAGCAATTCGGGAAACTGCTGATGGTCTAAGTCGGTTGCATGAGAATGCACCAAGTCATCCACCGTGAAGGGGAACTGCTGTCGGTTCGCTGCCGATTTTTTTAGCCAACGATTCAGATCAGCCAAATCACAAACGGTTTCCGGCAACTTGCGATCATACGCCGCAAACAGAGTGTATTCGTCCAGCAAGTATTCTCGTTTGCGAGTCTTGGCCGCTAACTCGGCAATTTCCGCAATGACCTGCTGGTTCTGCTGATGCCATTTGGCATTGGTATGAATCTGGTTTTCCACAAGGCCGTGTTGAATAAAAAGTCGCCGAGATTCTTCTGGATCAATCTGGCGATAGCGAATTCGCCGCTTGGGCACCACCGGCAGTCCAAACAGGCTGAGCTTTTCATAAGCCATCGCGCTGGCCGCTTTACTGCTCCAATGAGGATCGCTGCAGGAACGCTTGATCAAATGTGCGGCGATGGGCTCGAGCCATTCCGGCTGGATTACCGCCACGTTGCGGCCATATCGCCGAGTGGTCTCTAACAGTTCTGCCGCGAAAATCCATTTGGGCTTCTTCGAAAAGACACCCGATCCAGGCCAAAGATGAAACTTAACGCCACCGGCACCGGTGTATTCGAAGTCACTGGTTCGCAACGCCACGCCGGAAAGCAAACCACTTAACAAGGACTGATGAATCAAGTTGTAATCATCTTTGCGAGCTGATTGCTTGAGACCGTTGGCTTTTGCCAGTTCTTTTAACTGCCGATGGATTTCCGTCCATTCGTACATACGATTGACCGAAAGGAAATTCTGCTGACACGCCTTCTTCACCTGGCTTTTTGAGAGAGATTCTTTCCAATGGTGATACATGTCCCACAGCTTGAGATAGCTGATGAAGTCCGATCGTTCGTCTTGAAACTTTTGCTGAGCTTGGTCGGCAGCTTGTTGTTTTTCCAGCGGACGTTCGCGAGGATCTTGAATCTCCAGCGCCGCAGCGATGATCAAGACTTCTGCCAAACAGCCGTTGCTATCCGCTGCCAAAACCATCCGTCCCACTCGCGGGTCCACTGGCAAACGAGCCAATCGGCGGCCAATATCGGTCAATTCACGCTTGGCATCCAACGCACCGATTTCGAACAGCGTCTTGTATCCGTCGCGAATGGCATCGGGCCGAGGCGGATCTAGAAAGGGAATCGATTCAATTTCGCCTAGTCGCAGCGCTTTGGCTTGCAAGATGACAGAGGCCAAATTCGTGCGGCGAATCTCAGGCGTGGTGTAACGGTCTCGAGCGTCATAGTCTTCGGCCGAATAAAGTCGAATGCAAACGCCGGGCCCCAGCCGACCACAGCGACCTTTGCGTTGGTCTGCAGACGCTTTAGACACCGCCTCAATTGGTAGTCTTTGGACTTTCACCTTCGGCGAATAGCGACTGATTCTGGCCGTTCCCGAATCGACCACATAGCGAATTCCCGGCACCGTCAGCGAAGATTCTGCCACGTTGGTGGCCAACACGATTCTCCGATGTTTGCCGGTTTGAAAAATCTTGTTCTGCTCTGCGGCCGAAAGCCTGGCGTATAGTGGCAAGATCAAGGTATTGGCTTGGTTGGCGACGTGACTGCTGCGCAGGCGTTTGGTGGCTTCGCGAATATCGCGTTCGGTTGGCAAAAACACCAGCACATCTCCAGAACCGATGCGGCTCAATTCATCCACGGCCGCAACAATTCCGGTGTAGACATCCGTTTCGCCTCGTTCGTCTTCCTGCAACGGACGGTACTGCACATCCACCGGATAGGTGCGCCCCGACACCTGAATCACAGGCGCTGGTCCCGACTCATTCCCAAAATGTGCCGCAAAACGTTCGGCATCTAACGTGGCAGACGTAATGATCAAACGCAGATCGCGGCGTCGCTGGAGCGTTTGATGCAAGAAGGCCAGCAAGAAGTCAATATTCAGCGATCGTTCATGTGCTTCGTCCAAAATGATCGCATCGTAGTTTTCTAGAAAGCGGTCCGTTTGCGTTTCGGCCAGCAAGATCCCGTCGGTCATTACTTTGATCAAGGTCCGGTCGCTGGACTTGTCCGTAAAACGAATTTTGAAACCTACTTCTTGTCCCAGCGAACAGCCCAGTTCTTCTGCCACTCGATCTGCCACACTGCGCGCTGCAATCCGCCGAGGTTGCGTGTGGCCAATCATGGCCGACGTACCGAATCCCGCTTCCAGACAAAGCTTGGGCAGTTGCGTTGACTTTCCCGAACCGGTTTCGCCAGCCACCACCACAACTTGATTCGCCTGGATGGCGCGAATAATTTCTTCTCGATGTTCAGAAACGGGCAGTTCGGCCGGATAGTTGATCTTGGGCTGCGTTTCCAGACGCTGTTGACGTAATTCGACCGAACGCTGAATCGCCTCTTCCAGCTTTTGCGCCAAGCCATTGGCAGGCTGCTGCGACTTATGACGTTCGCTTAGTTGGCGAACCATTTTTCGCAGCCGAAACCGGTCCTTCAACATGCAGCGATCGATTTGCGAATGGTACGAGCTTTCAGGCGACATCAGTTAGGCAGCTCGCGTAAGATAAGAGCAAGGATTCGCAAACTTCGGCGGCAGACAAAATGGCTCAAGATGCAATTTGATCTTGGGCGGCAGGTTCGGTGGCCACATGCGTCCGAGTTTCCCGATCGACCGGTCGCACGCCATCTTCCAACGGCGCATCCAACGCCGTTGCGGCAGTGGCAATTTGTTTTGACAGCCGCAGATGCGTCGTCCGATCACCTGACGTTCGTTCGCGATGATGGCACACGGGACACTCCCAGATGCGATGCCCGTCGTATTTCAGTCTTTCGTAAGGGCCCTTCATTTTCCAACTTTGCTCCGCGAACGATAAGGAAATCCCAGCCAATGGCGGTCAGTATAATTCCCGGTGCAGATTTCCGAAACCCTTATCGAGCGGTACGTCAAACAAACATCTGAAACGGAACCGAAGGTTCAAACGCGTTTTTCAAAGTGCTCAATCATCGGCTTTTTGGCACCAACCGGCCAAGTCACCGCGACGATGTCAAAGCGAGCAGCATTTTCCAACAGTTATTACGGCTGCCAGATGACGTGCCCAAACAGTCAATTTATCCTGCTTCCGCTGGTCGACCGCTTCCGCCGGATGACCAACGTCGCCGTCCGATTCACGCGTTTTCACCTCCACAAAGACAACGGTTCGGCCATCTACGGCAACCAAGTCAATTTCGCCCATGGAAGTACGCACATTGGTGCCGATCAAGATATAGCCCTTTTTGCGCAGAAACTTGGTCGCCGCTGCTTCTCCTTTTGCGCCCAAAGTCAAAGGCTTGCGAACCCAATTTTCTCGAAGCAGACGGCTGGCCATGCTGATGGTGGCGGCAATTCTCATTTCGCTTGCTCCTGAACGAAAAAAGGCCGCTTCGATAAAAGCGACCTCGAATCAACTGTGTGATTGGTTTCGGCCGACTAAGGATCTGCCACTCCTGCAGGAATAGTTTCACCGCCGTTCATGGTCAACAGTGCTTTGAATACGATAGGTTCGATATCCACGTTCAATGGGCGAGCACTTCCATCCATGTAAGCGAAATAAATAATGCTGCCGGACCCAACACCAAATTTATAGGCCGCTGTTTCGTTCGCGTCATTCTTAGACAGGGGCAGCACGGCTTGGGGACTGCTTTCGCTTACAAAGTTGGCATAACGCGTGTGTGACGTAATGTTTTGGCCGACAAATGCCGCGCCATCAAACTTCAGCTTGGTCGTTGACTGAGCACTGGGGGAAAGAACCGTATCCGGAGTCCAACGATCTCCCACCGCAATTGTCGTGCTCTGTCCGTCTCGCAAATCGTTGGTGGTGTAGCGACGTTCCCGAAAGCCCGCGCCATTACTCCAAGTAAATGGCCCGGCTAACTTTCCGTTGACTTCGAACACAGGCCCACTTTTCGCGTCAACATTTAGGTTCAACGGATCTGTTCTCGGATTGCTGGAATAAACCACTCCGCCATTAGCTGCATAGTCAATGCATGTTCCGCTGCCGCCACTGGTAAACGGGCCTTGCACGTAACCGGCAACTCGAGAAAACAATGGGTTACTAAAGACTTCCACTGGCGTCGAAAACGCTCCGTTTGTCTGCCGGTGGGCAGGCAACATCACGTTCAGCTGATCGTAAAGATTCTGACTATCCAGGTAAGGCAATAATTCAAACGCCCAGGAACTGGTGAAATCCAGCGTCTTTTGGGCTGGATTGTAAAACCGCACGCCGGGCGGCAAATTCTGCTTATTGGCGGTGTAGTTTTGAATCGCTTGGGAAATTTGACGCAGATTGTTTTGGTTCTGGGCCATGCGCATACGATTTCGAGCCATCCCGACAGCGGGGACGGTGATGGCGACCAACACGGCAATGATCGCAATGACCACTAGCAATTCAACAATGGTGAACCCCGTCCTTTGACGGTCAGAATAATGCCTTGCGAATTGCGACGTTCGCATCTTCATAAACGAATTCTCCTCAATGCCACTTCGAATTTCTGCCCGCTCATTCGCCCGCAGCCCGAACGGAAAGAAATCTTAAATTCGACCATTTCCGTTAGACCGTATATCGATTCCATGATGACAGAATGGCCGCAAGACGTCTACCAGAATGTGCCAACTTGCCTTGACAAAGGGCAAAAAACGCCGATTCTGCTCGCTCGATTAATCGGTCTAACCGTGAAGTTCTTGGACAAAGGCAACTTGGCTGGATCAGCTAGTTCACCTTTTGTTCCAGCAGCCAGTCTTCCAGAATAACGTGTTCCACATGGGGTGCGCGCAGCAGCATCGCCTTTTTCGGCAAGACAGCTTGCAACCAGCGACGTTGTGCTGCCGCCGATAACGCGCGAACTCGGCGACTCCCTTTCGACTGAGCCATTACGTTTTGCGCCAATCGTTCGAATGTAGCGGGAACGATATTTGGTTCCGGTCCGACGTGTACCACCTTCGAAACTCCCATTGATAACAGTTCGCACACGACATCCCATAGACGCTGAGGATGATCGATCCATTGCGCGATGATTTCCGCGAATTCAAATCGGGTAGCACGTCGTGCCGGTCACGGCGATAGAATCCGTGGCTTGGGTTCCGTAATACCGCCGGGCAACGTCAACAGCATTTGGGCCGCTCGATTGAATATTTTTGGCCCACCAGCGGCGTATGTAGCGGTGGCCAGCGATTATCAGACTTCTTTCGCAAATGCAAGCCCACTTCAAGCGATCTGTTGCACACGTGCGCGAGAACGCGTCCATGGTGGAACCGGGCCTAGAACTAAGACCGAGTTCCGGGCCGATGAGTCGAAATGCCGATGACGCCATCTCCTTGTTGGTTGATATCGACAAACGCTCGTCCGATTTCATGCATCGGCAACGAATCGGCTCGAAGAAAACAGCGCCCAGTTCCACGTCATGCGCCCAACTTCCCTGCCGTCGACGCCATGGCTAACGGAATTTGCAGAGCGTCTTTCATGGTATAAACGCCAGCCGCAACCAGCGCGCTGATTTCGCCTAAGCTAAATCCGCAGGCTACTCGTGCATCCTGAAATTTAATGCCAAAGAATTCGTCCAGCAGACGCAGCTGAGCTTGCTCCATGGACACAATCAGCGTGATGGCTTCGGCATATTCGTCAGGAAGTCGGTTCACCGAGCCTCTTTGACTCGCGTTACCAAGTCGACAGGCTGCTGGATCACTTCGGAACAAATCTCCGACGCTTCGCGCAAATACGATTCTACGATGGGACCAAACTTGGGATGCGCCAACAGCTGAGGGCTCTTGCCCATGTTTGTCACGTTGTAGCCTCGCAACGCAAACGCAGCATTGGAAAAGCGATCCTTCAAGTTGCTCATAGGGAATCTCTCGCCGATATCCA
Organism: Pirellulaceae bacterium; assembly: GCA_041399205.1. Lineage (GTDB taxonomy): Bacteria > Planctomycetota > Planctomycetia > Pirellulales > Pirellulaceae > JAGQOZ01. The sequence continues at coordinate 131,178 of JAWKTK010000007.1, forward strand.
GATTACCAGTTCACCATGTTTGACGCCGGAAATTGTACGCCGCCATACGGACGCCAAGACCAAAAAAACAGGCATAATGGCCGCCTGTCGACGGAACGTGGGGAACCGTCTATGCTATTTTCGGTATCGCGTCGACGTAAAACGAACAAAAACCGTACAACCTAAACGACAGGCAAATCCAGCCTAGTTTTCGAAGAAGACGGACAACAAAGTGGCTCAAACTCAACACCCCAAACCTGCTGAACGCGCCAAGCTGTCGCCCAAACCGCTACGAGGCAAGATTGCCGTGGTCACCGGCTCCAGTAGCGGCATTGGCGCCGCGACCGCGTTGTCTCTGGCTACGGCCGGGGCGAGAGCGTTCTATTGCATGCTGGCAAGAACCGATCAGGTGCGGAAGAAGTGGGCAAACAAATACGAGCGATCGATGGTGACTATCACTTGTACCTTGCCGATTTTCAGCAAGACGACGCGTTGGACCAATTCGTGGAACTCGCTTGGCAGTGGAGAAACGGTGTGGATATCTGGGTCAACAACGCCGGGGTTGATGTTCGGCCGGTGCCGCTGCCGATCTTTCGTTCGAACAAAAGCTGGATCTGCTGGCCTGGGCGATGGACGTGAGCCTGCATGCGGATTGCTCGCAATGTAGGCCAACGCATGCAGCAGTCCGTTTCCGGCGGATCGATTGTCAACGTTGGCTGGGATCAAGCGTGGGAAGGAATGGCGGGCGACAGTGGCGAAAATGTTTGCCGCCATCAAGTCCGCCGTGATGGGTTTTACGTTGAGCCTCGCAAAGTCGTTAACGCGCCCAAGGTGCGAGTTAACTGCGTGGCACCGGGATGGATTCGCACATCGTGGGCAGAATCCGCGTCTGATTATTGGCAGGAACGAGCACGACAGGAATCGTTGCTGCAACGTTGGGGTACGCCTGAGGATGTTGCCGGTGCGATTCGCTTCTTGGCTTCGCCCGAAGCCGCCTTTGTCACAGGGCAAATCCTGCAGGTCAACGGCGGATTTGCCGGTAGCGGAAATTCGTCCGGAAAGAATGCGACCTAATTGGTTATGCACACGAATGCCGCGAAACGCCATCTGCACTTTGTCACGGGCAAACTGGCCGAATCCAGCGTTCGCCGAGTTGTCGCGGACGTTGCCAACCAAGTCGGCTTTGATTATTCGATTGACGTATTGCCCATCACGGTCGCTGCGCAGTGGCGTGCCGAGTGGATTGCCAAGCACATTTGCGTTCCCAATACCGCAACCAATCATCTTGCCAGGTTACTGTGATGGCGATTTACAACCGCTGCAACAAATCACATCGCTGCCGATTCAAATTGGCCCGAAAGATTGCTTCGCGTTGCCAGAATTTTTCGGACAACAACGCGACCTGTCCGACTACGGTTCGTATTCCATTCAGATCATTGCCGAAATCAATCACGCGCCGCGATTGAGCATCGCACAGATTTGTCGAGCCGCCTCCGCGTTGGCTCGGGACGGTGCGGATGTGATTGATATTGGCTGTCAGCCCGGCGAACGCTGGCAACAGGTCGGTGACGCCGTGAAGGCGGTCAAGGATCTGGGACTGCGAGTTTCCATTGACAGTTTTGATGTCCGGGAAATTGCAGATGCGGTCGGCGCCGGAGCGGAGCTAGTTCTATCAGTGAATCACACCAATCGACACGCTGCGCCGGAATGGGGCGCGGAAGTGGTGGTGATTCCCGACGATATTCATTCGCTGAGCGGACTGGAGGATTCGATGGATTTCTTGCAGCAGCACCACGTACCGTTTCGCATCGATCCGATCTTAGAACCGATTGGCTGTGGCTTGGCGGCCAGCTTGGTTCGCTACGCGGATGTCCGACGTCGTTTTCCGGATGCGGAAATGATGATGGGAATCGGCAATCTGACGGAATTGACCGATTGTGATTCAGCCGGTATCAACACGTTGTTGCTGGGAATTTGCCAGGAACTTTCTATTCACAGCGTGCTGACCACTCAGGTCATCCATTGGGCGAAAAGCAGTGTACGTGAATGCGACTACGCCAGACGACTGGTCCACTACGCGGTGCAACACGGCACCGTTCCCAAACGACTTTCGTCCGAATTGATTATGCTGCGAGACGCCGTGTTGCATAGCAAGACTTCACACGAACTGAGCGAATTAGCTGGTCAGTTGAAGGACCACAACTACCGTCTTTTCGCAGAAGACGCAGCGCTGCACGTGCTCGCCGCGCAAACACACTTGACCGACACCGATCCATTCGTGCTGTTCGATAAGTTGATGCAATCCAATCCCAAGAACGTCGATGCATCGCACGCATTTTATCTGGGCTATGAATTGGCCAAGGCCAAAATCGCGTTGACGCTTGGCAAGCAATACCGGCAAGACGAAGCACTCGACTGGGGCTTTCTAACTGAACCGGAAGTCCGCCATCGACGCCGTTCTTGATTTTTTCAGCCATAGCACATGCGGCGTCTGGCTTGACTTGGCCTACGTGACGAAAATTCCGAAACGTCAGTTCGCTACGTTGTGAGTCCGATGGCGTACAAAGGCACAGACTTCGTCAAAGACATGGTGAGACGGCAGATAGTCCGAAAAGATATTGATTCGCTTGCCATCGTCCTTTCGCAATTGCAACACAAACCGGTTCTGAATCCGAAGCGGAGTCATCTTGGTGATCGAAGTAAACGGTATGGTCTGAATACGCGAAGACCAGCGGGAAACCGGTAGGACGATGGCATCCATGGTGATCGTCAATTGGTTGGTAGTTTGAGTCCGTCGCAGCCACGAAATCAATGCCGATAGCGTCATCGCGCTGCTGACCAATGCCAGTATCGAATAGAAAACCGTCGCCCCGGTTGAACTCACGCGAATCATGCCGTTCAAATCCAACCCAACTCGGTTGGTAACCGCAAAATAGAATAGAGCCAACGCCGAGGTGCCAGAAACGAGCATCGTTTTCAGCAGACTACTGACGCTCGGCCGGTAGGCAAATTCGCGTTTGATTTCAGTCATCATCGATGTCTCGTCAAGCTGTGTCACAAGGAAGGGCACGCCGTCCTGGCGACCTTTTCGGAACCGAACCTGCCTTACATTACGTTGTGAGATACCGAAGTCAATTTGAAGTCAATTTGACGAACACTGATTTAGTTCCCTCGACAACCATCCGTCTGTTTTTTACAACTGGTTGGCCTTTGTGATTCCAACGTTTGTTGACAAAAAGAAACATGCCTACGCTCGTTCAGCCGCTTTCGTCGTCTCTGTCTGCCGTCGACGCATTTCAGCGGCTTGCGCATTTACCCGGCTGCCTGTTCCTGGACAGTGCGCTGCGTCATGAAACGTTGGGACGCTATTCGTTTGTGACGGCTGACCCCTTTGATCAACTTGCAGCGAATGCAGGCGATCCGCTGGCGGTAGACCGCTTGGCAAAATTTGTCGATCGATATACCGCCCAGCCGCTACCGAACTTGCCGCCGTTTCCAAGGCGGTGTGGCCGGACTGTTTTCCTATGATTTGAATCGTTCTATCGAAGACGTGCCTGCTCCGATGTACGATCAATTCCGCTATGCCCGCCGTCGTGGGACTGTACGACGTGGTGGTAGCTTTTGATCATCTGACCGATGAGGCGTGGCTGGTTTCGCAAGGCTTTCCAGAAACGACAGAAGCGGCGCGAACCGATCGAGCGTCCGTACGCATATCGCAGTTTCACCAATGGCTTTCCGAATCACCGATTTCTGACCGACCAACCCATTCAGCGTCACCGCGAACAACGTCCACGTCGCGCATCACGGGGCCGCACTATGCGCTGGATCGAATGCCCGGACTATTCAGCAATTTCACTCGCGCCAATTACCTTGCCGCCGTCCAAAACATCGTCGACTACATTTACGCTGGCGACATCTTTCAGGCCAATTTTTCGCAACGCCTATCAATACCGGCCAAAGACGCCGCAGCGGACTTGTATCTTCGTTTGCGAAATCAGAATCCAGCGCCATTCGCCGGGTTCTACAATGCCGGTGATTTTCAAATTGCGAGTGCTTCGCCGGAACGGTTCGTCCGCATCGACAACGGTCACGTGGAAGCGAGACCCATCAAAGGGACTCGCCCAAGAACTCGGCTGCCCGAAGCCGATTTGTACACGGGCGAAGAACTACGCGCCAGCGAAAAGGACCAAGCGGAAAACGTGATGATTGTGGATTTAATGCGGAATGATCTGTCGCGAGTTTGCCAGATGGATTCGATCCGAGTGGAACAGTTGTGCCAAGTGGAGAACTATCAGTTTGTGCAACACTTGGTTTCTTCGGTTGTTGGTGAATTGTTACCTGATCGTACTGCGGTGGATCTGCTAGCCGCAGCTTTTCCCGGCGGTTCTATTACGGGTGCACCCAAAATCCGAGCGATGCAGATCATTGCGGAGTTAGAGCCGCATGCTCGAGGTGCGTATTGCGGGTCATTGGGGTATATTGGTTTCAGTGGTCAAACCGACTTGAGTATTTTGATTCGAACCATTACGGCAGCCCAAGGATGGTGGCAACTGCCGGTGGGTGGTGGCATTGTCGCTCAGTCAAATCCTCAGGCCGAATATGACGAAACGTGGCACAAAGCAGAAGGCATTCTTCGTTCGCTTTAGGTGGATCACCGACCGGTCTAAATTTGGGTTCGAAAGGTTCGCCATGCATCCGTTGGTCTATCACGTCGTAAGCGGCCAAGCTTTTTTCTCGGGGCTGGCGTTACTGTTGCTGGCCGTTTACTTTGCAGCGCGAAGTCCAATTGGCAATCGCATTTCATTTCTATCATTTGTTGTCGGCGTCATTGCGATTGCCATTTCCGGAACTCCTTTGTCCGGTTGGTGGTATGTGGTGCTGGGCGTGGCGATCGTGAATTGGCTGGTTTCACTGCGTCTGCAAAGCGGCAAGCTGTGGGCCAAAGGAGTTGTGGTCGCGGCGATCTTCGTCAGCTTGGGGTTGGAATTGCCGTTTCACATTGTTCCTTCAGTGCGTCAGTTAAGTACAATCAGTTTTGACGATATTGGGAGATTCGGTCACCGCAGGCATGGGTGCCAATGACACTTCTGTTCGCTGGCCGACTCTGTTGCTTCAAGATCGCCAAGTTCTGGTGAATGACTTATCCGAACCAGGTGCAACGGTTGGTTCGGCGCTGCAGCACTCGCAACTTTCTGAAATCCCGCCGGGGATCGTGCTGTTCGAACTGGGTGGTAATGACATTTTAGGCAGCACCACTCCCGAAAATTTCGCGATGCAGCTGGAAAAACTATTGGTGGCCACCAGTCGAGAAGATCGCCAGTTGGTGATGTTCGAACTGCCGTTACCACCGTTCTACAATCGCTTTGGACAAGCCCAGCGTCGGTTGGCGAAAAAATACGGCGTTACGTTGGTCCCTAAACGCGTGTTTCTTTCTATACTTGGCGAACAAAACGCCACGTTGGATTCCATTCATTTGTCACAAGCGGGTCATCAACGTATGGCGGATACGGTGTGGAACCTGGTTGACCCCGCCTTTGCTTCGACTCGCAAATAACCCCATCATCGTTTGTTGCTTATGATCTTGTTGATCGATAACTACGACAGCTTTTCGCACAACCTGGATCGGTATATTCGACGCTTGGGACTGGAGACGCGAGTTGCACGGAATGACCGCATCACAATTCAACAAGTTGAAAAAATGCAGCCGTCGGCGATTGTCCTTTCGCCCGGTCCGTGCACGCCAAATGAAGCCGGTATATCGCTAGAATTGGTGCAGCATTTCCATGCGACAACTCCCATTCTGGGAATCTGCCTGGGACATCAGACGATTGTTCAAGCGTTTGGCGGACAGATTGTAAAAAGCGAACATCCGGTGCATGGTCGATCGAGCGAAATCGTGCACCAACAGCAAAGCGTGTTTGCTGGCTTGCCGTCGCCAATCCGAATTGGCCGATATCATTCTCTAATTGCGAATGCTCCTTTACCTGAATCGCTTCGCATTACGGCCACCACCGTGGATGGTATCGTCATGGCGTGCCAACATGTTTCGCTGCCGGTGGTGGGTTTGCAATTTCATCCCGAGTCTATCTTGACTGAATTCGGCTTTCACATGCTGGCCGCGTTCTTTCGGCAAGCCAACATCCATGTTGCTGATCCGGCCAGTTTGATGAGTACCGAACGGACCGCTCAGCCTTTGCCCCGTAATTCATGGCCAGATCGGCCTGTCACTTTTTGAGCAACGCAAGGAACGAATTGACTGTGATTTTGGAAGGTTTAGTAACGACCAAGAATGCCGACGGGTCCACCAATATTTCACCTATGGGACCGATAGTAGAAGCCACTATGGAGTCGTTTGTGCTGCGGCCGTTTCAGACATCTCGCACTTACCAGAATTTGGTACGTGAAGGCTACGGCATCTTCCATGTGACCGACAATGTCCTGCAATTAGCCCAAGCGGCAGTTGGGCAACCCAGCACGCCGACTTGGTTAAGTCACGATGAATTTCCAATGCAGATTCTGCGCGACGCGTGCCGCTGGTATGCGTTCACCATTCGCTCCATCGATGCCAGTGAAACTAGATCAGAGTTACGCTGCCATGTCACTCGCCATGGCTTCTTACGCGAGTTTATGGGATTTAACCGAGCGAAGCATGCGGTTTTAGAAGCCGCCATTCTGGCAACTCGAATTCACCTGATTCCCCGGGAAGAATTGTTTCAGCAATTGGACCAATTGGCAGTATTGGTGGCCAAGACGGGCGGAAAAGACGAAAACCAGGCGTTCCAGTTTCTGGTAGAGTACGTAAAATCAAAGAGCGAATGAGACGGAAGGATTTTTCGCTTCCACCCACCTCACTCCTGACCCAATTTGATTGCCCGCCATGCAAGTCCGAACAATCCGTATCTGTTCCCCCAGCCGCCTGCACTTTGGGCTGCTGTCATTCGGCCACGTCGGCAAGCCGCAATTCGGCGGTGTCGGCATCATGCTGAATCAACCCGGTCTAGAGGTCGAATTTTCGCTCACCGCCGAATCGGAATCCAAGAGCATAGGATTGGGTGAAATCTTGCCGTCCGGCCCTTTGGCAGAACGAATCCAACTGCACGCCACCTCATGGTTCCTAAACCGACACGGTGGCACTCGCATCAGCCCTGGCCGGATCACCGCCAATGTTATCCGATCACCTCGGCTGCACAACGGTCTAGGCACAGGAACACAAGTTGCCTTGGCTGTCGCCACGGGAATGGAAATCCTGTATTGCGGCGAAGAATGGGAAACCGTGCAGCAACGTCCCGGTTCATTGGCCAAAAGCGTTGACCGTTTAGGTCGTTCCAGCATCGGTACTTGGGGTTTTGTGGAAGGCGGGCTCATTTGGGATGGCGGCCGCATTAGTCCAGACGCATTGGGAAAACTGAACAAGCGCACCACCGTGCCAGATGAATGGCGAGCAGTCTTGATTCTGTCTTCAGGCGAAGGTCTCTCGGGCGAAAAAGAAAAGTCAGCACTCGCCAGCCTGCCACCGATCCCAGAAACCACTACGCAACGCTTAACCGATTTGATCGAACAACAGATTTTTCCTGCGGCGGAATCGGACAATATCGCCCAATTTGGCGAAGCCGTTTTCGAATATGGCTGTCTCGCAGGTGAATGCTTCGCGTCATCTCAAGGCGGATGTTTTGCTTCGCCCCAATTGGCTTCCTGGGTGAAAGCGATTCGAGACAGAGGATACCACGGCGTTGGTCAAAGCAGTTGGGGACCGGCGCTGTTCACTTTCGTTCCGGACGAACCTACGGCGCAGGAAATGTGTCGCTGGTTCGCAAAGGACGTGGATAGTTCCGTTGATTTGATTGTGGCTCAGCCGAATCATCACGGCGCCCTCGTGCAAGAAATCTCGATTTCGTAGAATCTGAAACGTGATTCACTGTCGAACCGCTGCCAAACAGCTGGTTCGAACAACGGCCAAACAGGAAGCTGCATTCGAATTATCCGAATCGGCCCGCAATCGACTAAAAAGGAACGTCACTCATGGCACAATTGGGCGTCAATATTGATCATGTCGCCACCGTTCGTCAAGCTCGCAAAACCTACGAACCGGATCCCGTCTGGGCAGCCGCTTTGGCGGAATTAGGCGGAGCCGACTGTATCACGCTGCATCTACGAGAAGACCGGCGGCATATCATTGACCGCGATGTGCGAGTGATGAAGGAGACAGTCTCGGTCAAATTGAATCTGGAAATGGCGTGTGACCATGATGTTGTTCAACTGGCAATGGAAGTGCGTCCTGATCAAGCCACTCTGGTGCCAGAACGTCGAGAAGAAGTCACTACCGAAGGTGGATTGGACGTGATGGGTCAACTGGATCGAGTGGCGGACGTGACCAAGCGTCTTCAAGACGCAGGCATTGCGGTGAGCCTGTTTCTAGATCCCGATCTGACACAAATCGATGCCGCCAACTCCATCTCGGCCGACGCCGTGGAACTCCACACCGGACAGTACGCATTAGCCAAAACAGAAGCCGAACGCATGGCGTGTTTGATCGAACTCAAGACTGCCTCGCAAGCCATCCAAAATCATGGCATGACACTTCATTCGGGACACGGCCTGAATTACAAAAACGTTCAACCCGTCGCGGAAATTGCCGGCATGTGCGAATTGAACATCGGCCATTCGATTGTCGCGCGCGCGATCATGGTGGGCATGCAGCAAGCGGTTCGCGAAATGAAGAATTTGATCGACCGCTGCAGCTAATGAACGTCCGCCGATGTTCGTTCGCAACGATCACGGACACGAAGCGAACGAACGCAAGACGGCAAAAATCCCAAATTCCGATGGCTGCGAACTAAACCGACGACGGTGAATCTAGTTTTACCCAATCCTTGAGATGCGCATGTTCGAAGATCATTTCATGCTGGATCTTCAAGTCTTGCCCCATGCCCGCTTCGCATGCGCGTTGGTACATGGCGTAGGCAATTCCTACATCTGCGTACGCCAAACCCACGGCATTGAAATAGGTGCGTTCGTCCGCGGACTCGCGTCCCGACTTGCGGCCCAAAATTAAGTCGGACAAATTAGCGTGAATATCGGCATCGGTTAGTTCGCCATCTTTGTACATGCGGCTGAGTGTTTGCGTGCGGTGCTTCACGGTTTCCCAGTCGTCACAGACAATCTTGCTGCTTTGTTTGGCCACGGCATATTCGTCTTCCCAACCACCAACGTGACTATAAAACGCGCCGGGCTTCACCCAAGCGGCTTTTAGAAGCACGCCTGCACTGGTGGCCGTAACAATAATATCAGCGTCCTTGGTGGCCGCTTCCAAATTGGAATTCGTGCCAACAATCTCCATGTCGCTTAGTATCGGCGACATTTCTTTGATGAACTGTTGCTCTTCAGCCGGTTCCTTCGCACCGACAAAGCACTTCTTCAGACTGGGGCGAACCGTCTTCATGCCAATCAAATGCATTTTGGCTTGTTCGCCTGCACCCACGAATCCAATGACTTCGGCATCGTCTCGAGACAAATACCGAGCCGCCAATGCGCCCATCGCGCCGACTCGCATATTGGAACACAACGTCCCTTCCATAAACGCGATTGGAAAACCGTGTTCGATTTCAGAAAGAATAATGACGGCCGACAAATTCTGCATGCCGTATTTCACAGGATTGGGCGGAAACACCGACACCCACTTCACTCCACAGATCTTGTCCTTTTTGAATGTGGCGGGCAGACAATTGATGCGTTCCTGCGTGTCATCGTTGAAGATCTGAACAATCTTTTCCGGGAACAGAACGTCACCTACTTCAAATGCCTTGATGGAATTCTCGGCGGCGTCCATCGCCAACCGCATGTCTAAGCAACCTGCTCCCAATAAATCCTCCTGCGAAAAATATTGGCAGTGAATTTCGTGCTGCGCCACAATTCGATCCTTTCGGTCAATGATTCCAGAAACGGCAATGTTCGCTGACTGCGAAACAGCCGGCCAACTAATTCGCCACCGCAAAAGCAAATTACGAGCCAACGTGGAATCGAACTCCCACCTGCCCTTCCCTGCACATTTCAGTCCATCATGCCGCCCGAGACCGCACAGCCATCGCACCAAACCGCACACTCTGCAGAGACATGCTGCCAGCATGTGCGTCAACGAGTTGGCGGTTAGACGTTACCGAATCGAATGCGATTTTGCCCTCGCTTCAATCCACAACAGAGCGTCGTTTCCACTTCCGGCGAATCGTCTCGATCGACAACCATCATGGTGCCTTCAGTCAGTCTCGATCGTTTGTCGACCGATCGCAGCGGAGTTCCGAGCTGATTTGTCACAATTGCGGCGGCGCGGATGCTACAGCAACGAACAGTAAATCCTGGACAGCCGCATGGAACATCCAGCATCAATTCGTTTTCTTGGCCAGCGATCTGCACATGCAAATGCACCGGCCTGCAGGAACCGACGTCGATTCACATTCGTTTTCATTTCGTATACCCTTATGCGATCGGCACAATGGCTTGGGCGTCGACGAATTGCAACACCCTCGGCCCGTGCGTGAAAACTCATTCACTTACTATTCATCGGTTCGCACTCAGAACATGGCCAACACAAAGCACGCAGCCGTTGCCATTGTCCACCCTGCGGCAAAACGTCGCCTTCGTCCCGGGATGTGGCAGTCGATCGAAGCCCAATGGGGACCATTTTGTCAGTTGGAAACACTGCACGGCCAGCACGCTCGACAGCTTGCCGCCAACGCGGTCAAAGGTGGAGCCAAACACATTGTCTGCGTCGGTGGCGATGGCACGGTTCATCATGCGGTGAACGGAATTCTGAGCGAAGAATTATCTCGGCAGGAACTAGACGAAATTCGAATTGGGATCATTCCATGTGGCAGTGCCAACGATTTGGTCCATTCGATCGAAGCGACGCTTAACGACGGCAAACAGAAATCAAATCGCTTCAAGCATTGGAATGACGCCATTTCGCTGGACGTCGGTCGCATCGAAACGTCCAACGGCGTGCGTTACTTTTGTAACGTCTTGGGCATTGGATTTACCGCCCAGGTTGCTAGACGAGTAGCCAGTTTTCGAAACACGACAGGCAAAGCAAAATATTTTGCCGCGTTGACAACCAGTCTGTACCGAGACCGCCAATCACCAAACATGCGGGTCACAGACTGCTCCGAGACAGATATCGAGCGCCCCACGTTGTTGTACTGTGCGGCAATTGGCATGCGAGAAGGTGGGTTTCCGCTGTTTCGCGCAGCACAAATGCAGGACGGATTGTTCGAAACCTTGCACGTCACGGACGTTTCGCTCGGCAAAATTGCGAGACTATTGCCCTTCGTTCTTCGAGGCCGATTTCCCGAGCAGGACTCGCAGGTTCGCATGTGCCGAACCGGTCGGATTGAAGTTGCTAGTGCCTCACCGCTGATTTGCCACGCGGACGGTGAACTCGTTTGCGACGAATCGGACCAATGCCCACGCATTCACGCTGAATGTTGGAAACAGCACTTGCGAATGCTGGTGATTCGGTGATTTTTACATGTAGCACCGAACGAACAGTTACTGCCCGATGGCAGGCGAGCGTCGAGGTCGACGAGTAGCAGCCAATTCCGAAACTCGCCCCTCAAACGAAAACACGCCACAGAACTTCTGTGGCGTGTGCTTGTCAGCATAGTTGCCGAACGGAAAATTCTTGAGCGATCAGCGACGTCGAATGACACCAAACGCTGCCAAGATACCACTGGCCAACAAGACTACGGAATTGGGTTCGGGGACAGCAGCAACGCCGGTTCGCGGACCGAGTTCGAAACCGCCGTCGGTGAACGCGGTGACAAAATCGGAGCTGTCAAACTTTCCGTCTCCGTTCCAATCACCTTCGTCCCAAGTGGCGGCGACATCTTGTTCGAACTTGCCGGCTGTGAAGACCGCGACAAAGTCCGAGCTATTGAATTCGCCATCTAGATTCGAATCGCCAAACCAGGTGTTCTTTAGATTCACGATCCATTCGGTTCGATCCGCACCATTCACCATGCCGTCACCGGTCAGGTCGAAGGCGACGTCACCGGTCTGAGTCGCAGCGGTCAAAGCGTCGAGATCTGTCACGTCTAGGCTGCCGTTTCCATCGAAGTCACCGTTTGATCCGCCTGGAACGTAAGGGCCGACAAACGTAAGATTGGCAAAAGCTTCAGAATCTCGCCAGTCCGAGTCCGGCTGTGCTCGGTAATAGCAGTGGGTATGTGAACGGCCGGTGGTTCCGTCCCCAAAATTGTCGTCATCAGAGACGCACGCCGTCCATTTCACAACCGTTGAATCGGGAACGATTTGCTCCGCGTCCGCGGTCACTGTACCGTCAAAAGTGCCATTATCAAACATGGGCTCGAGCGATACAGCGTATTCGACGATATAGTTGCCGTTTTCGCCAGTTTCACTTGCGACTGCGACGGCATAGGAACCAAATCCATCAGAATAGAGGTCTTCAATGAACTGGCTCATGTTTCCGCCGTTCCCTTCGTATACTCCCTCGAATCGACTTGCGCCAAATTTGCCAAAGATCTCGGCGTTATCCCACCATTGAAACGTCTCAAGCTCCGCGCTTCCTTCCAGGTCGTCTCCGTCCATAAAGAATTCTACTTGATCTTGCTCCCAAGCGTTTCCGGGGACAGCTTCCATCGCAATGTCGTCAGTGACTTCGAACAAGAAATAGGCCGTCCAAGGTTCAGCCCACATGGTGCGAAACTGAAAGCTCAAATCTTCCGGACCACCGTAAGGATCTGCTGGGAAAGCGGTTCCGATATCGTCTTCTGGACGAACAACAATTGCCGGCCCCGCAGCGTCCCATTCGCCAGGTGTCACAATGCCATCTATTTCCGGCGGCGACTCTGTCAAATAACTACGAACAATTGATAGGTCCTGACCATTCGCCGAACTAGCCATCAGCACTCCGACGACACAAGCTGTCAGACCCAAGGTGCATTTACGAAGCATACAGTAGCTCCCTCAGAACAGATTTCTAATCATTGGCGCAGGATACACGATTCGCCTGTTTTCTGTTTCCCTGCCTACACCAATAAAAGATCCCACGCCTCAGTGTCGACAGCGGGAAAATAGCAGATTTAGGACGTCCAGGTCAACCTAAACGCAAGGGGCGTTAAGACTTGTTATCCCACGACGTTTTCTAATCAGCAAACCACCGGTTTCAACCAATCACAGACAACCTCTAGCAGCATCTTGCAAGACCGTTTTTTTGTTAGTACCACGCACCGAGATCCTTTTTGTGATCCTTTTTGTTGGTACCACCCACCAAGATTTTTTCTGTTGGCACCACCCACCAAGTGTTTTTCAGTTGGTACCACCGATTTTTCAGTTGGTACCACCCACCAAACGAAGACGACCCACCAAACGAAGACGGGCTTCGTATCCGATTTTTCAGTTGGTACCACCTTTTTCAGTTGGTACCACCCACCAAGGAGGATGGGCTTCGTATCCAGGTCCGTTCAGTCCAAAGTTTGGTCTGGACTACCAAACGGCGTTTGCTTCGGTCGTAATCCTGGGAGGGCACCCTACGCGCTGGGAAGGCGCTTTGCTAACATTCATAACGTGTTGTTTGGAAACGGTTTAACAAAAGGCAGGTTGGCACTTGGCTACGACTTATTCTTCTCCGCCGCAGCGGAAGGATGCCAAAGGAACATACGCGTTTGTGAGTTTGGGCTGTCCAAAGAACTTGGTGGATAGCGAACGCATGCTGGGATTGCTGCAGCTAGACGGCTACCGACTGGTTTCTGATCCCGACGGCGCGGACTTTGTCATCGTGAATACGTGCGGATTCATCGAACAAGCTCGAGCAGAATCGTTCGCCGCGATCCATGAAATGCTGGACTTAAAACGCTCGGGGCGAACCAAAGGCGTGATCGTTTCTGGCTGTTTGGCAGAACGCCAAAAAGAGGATCTCCTCACTGACTGCCCGGAAATAGACCAACTAGTGGGGGTTTTTGGACGCGAAGAGATCACCAAAGTTGCCGACCGATTGCTGGGAGATCTGGTCGAACAGCGTACCGTATTCAATCCAGCTCCGATTCGCGCGCTCCCTGACACGGATCGACTGCGCATTACGCCCAAACACTTCGCCTATCTCAAAATTTCCGAAGGCTGTGATCGGCTGTGTACGTTTTGTGCCATTCCCAAGATGCGAGGCAAACACGCCACCAAGCCCATGGAGAACGTACTGCAGGAAGCCCGGCAACTGGCCGATGATGGTGTGCGAGAATTGATTGTGGTGGCGCAGGACACTACGTATTACGGAATGGACCTGTACGGCGAACCTCGGCTGACGGAACTGCTTACTGAACTAGATCAAGTCGACGGTTTGGATTGGATTCGGCTGATGTACTTCTATCCAATGTACATTGATGAACGCTTGGCGGACACCATTGCCAATAGCCAGCGGATCGTGCCGTACATTGATATTCCGTTGCAACACGCGGATGATACGATGCTGAAACGGATGGCTCGTCGAGTAAACCGAGATGACACAGAAAAGCTGTTGGAACTGCTGCGGAGCCGTATTCCCAACTTGGTGTTGCGAACCACGTTCATTACCGGTTTTCCTGGCGAAACCGACCAGCAATTCCGTTCGCTGGAAACGTTTGTGGAAAAGCATCGTTTCGAACGAATGGGCGTGTTTACTTATTCCACCGAACCAGACACTCCAGCCGCGCAGCTTCCCGATGCCGTACCCACAGATGTGATGGAAGCGCGTCGTGAGGCATTGATGCAATTGCAGCAGCAGATTGCTTTTGATTGGAATCAGCGGAAGGTCGGTCAGCAGCTGGATGTACTGATCGATTCGCCCGTTCCCGGTGAGACCAACGCGTGGATCGGACGGAGCTACGCCGATGCCCCCGACGTCGATGGATTGGTATTTGTGACGGGCGAAGGTTTGAAGCCAGGCGATTTGGTTCGAACGGAAGTGGTAGCGTATCGAGATTACGACTTGATTGCGGTTGCCACTTAGTTGGATCACTGCGGTTGCTGTCTGTCCGATTGGAAAGAAACGGAAGGCGATTCGAATGACAGAACAGTCGGCAAAGTCGAAGTCCGGCGGCATGAATTTGCCGAATCAGATCACGGTCGCTCGGTTGATCGTGTCGGTCATCATGTTCATCACCATACCGCTGGGCTGGTATTGGGTTAGCCTGATATTATTTGTGCTTGCGGCGGGTACCGATTGGCTAGACGGCTACATTGCCAGAAAATACAACCTGGTGACTCAACTGGGCCGAATTCTGGATCCGTTTGCCGACAAACTACTAATTTGCGGCGTGTTTATCTTTTTGGCAGCCGAAGCGAATTCAAGCATTGCCGCTTGGATGGCCGTCATCGTGGTTGCTCGCGAACTGCTGATCACGGCCATTCGCAGCTTTTTGGAGACGCATGGCGCGGATTTTTCGGCCAGCATGGCGGGAAGCTGAAAATGGTTTTCCAGTGTGCGGCGGTTGTAGCCAGCTTTTTGCTGTTAGCCCTGCCAGACGCTCCAACTTGGCTACCGACGGTCGTCACAGCAGCTGGCTTGGCTGGCGGTCCTGTCCACGGTTTATTCGGGCGCCGGTTATGTCTTCAAGGCGATCGGACTATTGAAAACGTTGTAGCTGGATTCGACGGTTGTGGCAATTGTCGTTCGCCATGCTGTTGGTCCGACTGAAATTGATTGGCTGCCACATGAAGGCTGTGTTGCCACTACTAATGAGTGTCGTGACGTTCGCGATCTTGGCGGCTTCGCTGCTGGGGTGGGCGCACGCCGTTAAGCGGCTCATGGCCCGTCAATCGATTATCGAAGATGAACGAACCGGAGTTGTGCCGTGGAATTGGTTCGTTTTATTGGTGATAGCTCTGACGTTCTTGGTAGTGATTGGTGGCTGTCAGTTGGTGGCCATGTTGCTATTGGGATTGGATCCAGGTGAATTCGATCCCACAACCGCCACGCCGTTTCAGCACTTTGCCGTCATCATGGCTTTCAGTGCAGGCATGCTGGTCAGTACGGTGATTGGATTCGGCTTGGTCTGGTCGTTTACGCGTTGCCCATTCGTATCGCTGGGGCTGTCACTTAGTCGAATTCGCGTCGATGCCAGAATCGCTTTAGTGGCATTCGCCATGTTGATTGTGCCGACGTTGTTGTGCCAGTTGGCGTTGGTGCAAATGCTGCCCACATCGCCGGAACATCCGTTCGTAAAGATCATTAAGGATTCCCAGAACGGAATATTACTGTGGGGCATTGCCTTTGCCGCGATCGTAGCCGCGCCGATGAGTGAAGAATTCTTATTCCGAGTCATGTTGCAGGGTTGGCTCGAGCGAATCCTGGTACCGCCATCGTCTGCCGCAATAATACCAACGGGTGAAGTTGCGAATATCCAGCTTGCGGAAACGAGCGAATCGTCAACCTCACTAGATGAAATTTCGTCCGAACGCTTTTCGCCGCCAGACCAGGGCAATCCATTTCTTCCTCCGCACGAATCGGCGGTGCCGGCCACAAGTTGCGAAGCGGCTGTGACCGACATAAACGCAGGACAGACTCAGTTTCGAGGCGTCGTCAATTGGCTGCCTATTTTGATCAGTTCCACGCTCTTCGCAATGGCTCATTTGGGACAAGGGCCGCCACCGATTCCGCTGTTCATACTGGCGGTTGGATTGGGATATCTATACCAGAAGACTCGGCGAATTTGGCCCAGCTTGATTGTTCACGCTTTGGTAAATTCGCTGGCTGTCGCAGTTGGTTTTGATGTCTGCGGGGTTTCTAGAATCGTAAACGGTATCGCCCATACGCAAGAAAACCGGCTATACTGACGGGCCTTCGAAGTTACGCGGTGATTTTTTCGGCAAAAGGAGCTTTCAGAATATGGCTATCGGCTTTGGGATTGTGGGATGCGGAATGATTGCCAAATTTCATGCGAAGGCCATCCGCGACATTTCCGGTGCGAAGTTGGTCGGATGCCAAAGCCGCAGTCTTTCCAAGGCACAGAGCTTTGTCGAAGAATTTGGCGCAACGGCATACGAATCACTCGATGACATGTTGGCCAACAAAGACATTCACATTGTCACGGTCTGCACGCCCAGCGGTGCTCATCTGGAACCGGCCATTGCCGCCGCCGAAGCAGGCAAACACGTCATCATTGAAAAGCCCTTGGAAATCACGCTCAAACGTTGTGACCAAATCATCGCCGCCTGCGAAAAGAACAATGTCTTGCTGGCCACCATTTTTCCGTCTCGTTTCCACAAATCGGCGCAGCTCATGAAAAAGGCGGTCGACGCAGGACGCTTTGGGCGACTGACGATGGGTGATGCCTACGTCAAATGGTATCGAACGCAGGAATATTATGACAGCGGTGCGTGGCGAGGAACCTGGAAGCTGGACGGTGGCGGAGCGTTGATGAACCAGGCGATTCACAGTGTTGATTTGTTGGCTTGGCTGATGGGACCGGCGGAATCGATTACCGCGCATACGACCACCTTGGCCCATGAACGCATTGCCGTAGAAGACGTTGCCGTTGCGACCATTCGATTCGAAAACGGCGCGCTGGGTGTGATCGAAGCCAGCACCGCCTCCTATCCCGGTTATTTGAAGCGAATCAGAGTGACGGCACGGATGGTTCGGCCGTCTTGGAGGAAGAAGACATCACGAAGTGGGATTTTCGGAAGGTTCGCAAGAGCGACGAAGCACTGAAAGCGGAAATGGCCGGAAAGACCGAAACGGGCGGCGGAGCAGCAGATCCAGCGGCCATCGGTCATCACGGACATTTGGCTCAATTCAAGGACTTTGTCAACGCGGTCAAAAAAGGGACAAAGCCAGCCATTGATGGCAAAGAGGGACGCAAGGCGGTGGAAATTATTTTGGCCATTTACAAAGCGGCGGAATCGGGCAAAACCGTTTCCTTGCCGCTGCCCGCCGATCCTACGCTGAAGGCCAGAAAGAAGGTTAACCAATCATGGGCGTCCAAGGAGTGGAACGCACAATTCGACAAGATGTGGTGGATCGTCTGGTTTATGTGACGCTGCGTCTATTCTTATGCATGTTGCAAGCGTTGCCGCTGAGCTTTGCGTGGCGTTTCGCAAACCATTGGCTTGGCTTGTGTATGATGCCCTTAAGATTCGCCGCAAGACAATTGACGAAAATCTGGCGTTCGCTTTTCCCGAACGAAGTCAAACGCAACGGCAAGTGATCGCTCGTTCCATGTGGCGTCATCTGTTTCTGATGGTAGTGGAAGCGGCGCACGTGCCTCGTAAGATTCACGACACGAATTGGCGAGATTACGTGCGGGTTTCCGATGAAGATTGTTTCCACAACGTGGCCATGATGCTGGATGATCGATCGTGCATTATGGTTTCTGGGCATTACGGGAATTTCGAAGTCGGCGGAGTCGTTTCGGGGCTGCTGGGGTTCCCGACCTACACGGTGGCTCGGCCGCTGGACAACCGTTATTTGCACGAGTTTGTGAATTCGTTTCGCGGAGCCACAGGGCAGTTTATCTTGCCCAAGAAAGAGAGTGCGTCGCAGATTGACGCAGTCTTGCATGCCGGCGGCACGATTGTGCTTTTGGGTGATCAGGCAGCCGGTCCCAAAGGGTGCTGGGTCGATTTTTTTGGGCGTCCTGCTTCGTGCCACAAAGCCGTGGCGTTATTTTCGTTGGTCAATCGAGCTCCGATGATGTTAGTTTATGCGGAACGGTCGGGCGAACTGATGCAGTTTACCATGGGCGTTCGTTCGATTTTTGATCCGAATTCGCAAGCCATGGGAGTCAAAGAGCTAACGCAGTGGTATAGTAGCGAACTGGAGGCTGTCGTGCGGCAGCATCCCGAACAGTATTGGTGGCTGCACCGACGCTGGAAGGCCAAGCCGGTTCGCAATGGTCGTCGTCGGATGGATCCCAGTCAAGATCGTGCCGAACCGCATGCCCACGGCAAATCAGCCGAAACAACTGTGCTGAATCAGCTCGACACCCATCGTCAATCTCAGGCTAATCAAGCTCCAGACCAACATCCATTGAAATGAGCGAATCGCATTTTGTCACCTTAATCCAAGATCTTCCTTCGGGGGCGGCTCGCGAGTTCGTGATCGCTGGCCGGATTATTGCTGTCTTTCATGTGGACGGCCAAGTCTACGCATTGGATGGAGTCTGTCCGCATCAAGGTGGACCTTTGGGCAAAGGAGAATTGAACGGGTGTATTGTGACGTGTCCATGGCACCAATGGCAGTTTGATGTGCAAACGGGCGAAAGCCAGTTTACTGCCGCCGTCTGTCACGAAACGATTCCAGTGATTCAAGATGGCGATCGGATTTCCGTTGTGTTGGACAGTTCGAAAGGTGACGAGGCAGCATCGTGATTACGTTTAGACCATTTCGTAATAGCGATCCACCCGAATTGGCCGAGCTATGGCGTTCGCAACGTCCGTCACACGGTTTGCTGCAGCCGATGTCGACGTCCATGCTGGAACGATGCGTTTACGCTAAACCGTACTTTGACCAAAAAGGACTGATCGTAGCCGAACGGCACGGGCAGGTTGTTGGATTTGTGCACGCGGGATTTGGGCCCAGTTCCGACCAGCAAAAGTTGGGCACAGATTGCGGCGTCATCTGCCTGATGATGACGCAGGATACGGAAGACGCAAGAGACATTCGTATTGAAATGCTGCAGCATGCCGAACGTTACTTGACAGATCAGGGCGCCACAACCATCCAGGCCGGTTGCCTGGAAAATCACAGCCCGTTTTATCTGGGAATCTACGGCGGTTGCCAAATGCCAGGCTTGCTGTTGGCATATCCGGAGACGATTGAAGTCTTTCGGGAGCACGGATATCAGGAATCGGCTGTGCGAGTCTTGCGGCAACGGTTCCTGGATGGGTTTCGCCCGCCCGTAGATCGTTTTCAGCTGTTGGCGCGACGTCGATTCGAAATTTCGCCGTCCATTGTCACCAAGGCCGATAGCTGGTGGGATGCGTGTATGTATGGGCATTTGGATCGAGTTCGCTTCGAATTGTTCGACCGAAATACCGGATCGCCTTGTGGTCGAGCAACCTATTGGGACATGGGGCCGTTGCCCGGTGGACCTGGAATTGCCGCCATGGGATTGAGCGAATTACACGTCGATGAGGCAACGCAGGTGCCCGGAGCTCACGAATTTCTGCTGGCCACGTCCTTACATCATTTAAGCGAATCGGGCGTGACACTGGTGCAAGTGATGGGAACGCACGACACGACCGATTTGTTCGACAAGTTAGGGTTCGACACCGTTTGTGAAGGCGTGGTGCTGGTCAAAGCGGTGGGCAGCTAGACAAAATACTGCGTTGGCGTTGATTCTTCGTACTTTTGGGCGTCATCTTCCGAAGCGGCCTATCGTCCTTTATGATGTGTCGGCGCGTAGAAAGTCTTAGCATCTCGTGATCCCGAAAAGGAGACTCCCATGGCATCTATCGTCAAAGTCATCGAAGTATTGGCCGAAGGCAGCAGCATCGACGACGCGGTTAAATCCGGCGTGGCTGAAGCCTCGAAGACAGTTCGCAACATTAAGCACGTCTATGTGGAAAACATCTCGGCTATTGTTGAAGACGGACAAGTTCAAAAATACCGTGTCAACCTCAAGCTGTCGTTTGTTGTTGGGTGATGACCGTGCGGTCTACGTTTTATGACAGGATGTTGCATCGTTAGTTTTTTTCGTTTTCCGTTTCGCTGAAGCCGTAGTCTGAGGAAGTATTGGGAATGACTCGCAAGGGAAGTGATTTCGCTGGGTTGTCTGTCGCCATTGTAACTCCGTTTAAGGACGGCAAAGTCGATTCGAAACAATTGAAATCGCAAGTCGACTTTCAGATCAATGCAGGAGTTACCTGCCTGTGCCCCGTGGGAACCACAGGTGAATCTCCCACGTTGTCCCACGCTGAACATGAACAAGTGATATCGGAGGTGGTGCAAGCAGCGGGCGGTCGAGTGAAAGTGATGGCGGGGACTGGTTCCAACAGTACGGCCGAAGCTTTGCGGTTGACCAAATGGGCCGAAAAGGAAGGCTGCGACGCCGCGCTGCTGGTGTCTCCGTATTACAACAAGCCGAATCAAGAAGGTTTTTACCAACACTACAAGTCGGTTGCGGAAGCTGTCAGCATTCCCATTTGTGTTTACAACATTCCGGGCCGTTCCGCCAAGAATATTGAACCGGAAACAATCGCTCGGTTGTCCGAATTGCAAAACATCACCATGGTCAAAGAAGCGACCGGACAGATGGATCAGGCTTCGCGAATTCTGGCCGAAACCAATCTGACGGTACTGAGCGGTGACGATAGCATGACGCTGCCGTTGCTTTCTGTTGGTGGCGAAGGCGTCATTTCGGTTGTTGGCAACATCGTTCCCAATGACATGTTAGCTTTGTTAAATGCGTTTAAATCAGGCGACTTAGCCGGCGCACAGCATTGGCACATCAAGTTGTTTACGCTATGCCGAGACCTACTTTCGTTGGACACCAACCCCATTCCCATTAAAGCTGCCATGCAGATGCTGGGACGAGACACCGGTGAATTGCGCCTGCCCATGACGCAGCTCAGCGATACCGGACTGCAGAAGCTGCGCAAGACCTTAGTTGATTACGGTTTACTCTAATGGCTGAAGACTTCGATCTCGCTTCGTTGGCAACCTACCTGCATTTGACGCCGCAGCAAGTCGATCGACTTGCCAGCCGTGGAAAGATCCCTGGTCGCAAACTAGGAGGCGAATGGAAGTTTTCAGAAGCGGAAATCCATCATTGGATGGAAGAACGTATGGGCCTGTTAGAAGACGACGAACTTCAGAAAATGGAAGTTTCGCTGGCGGCAACTTCGGAAAACCCCGATGTCGAAATTCCGTTACGAGAAATGCTTTCGCCCGAAACCATTGCCTATCCACTGGAAGCTCGAACCAAAAACGCCGTGATCACTAAAGTCTGCGAATTAGCCACTGCCACCGGCATGTTGTGGGACGCAGAAAAAATGGCCGAAGCCGTTCGAGCTCGGGAACAACTGCAAACCACCGCCATGGACAACGGCGTGGCCC
Organism: Pirellulaceae bacterium; assembly: GCA_041399205.1. Lineage (GTDB taxonomy): Bacteria > Planctomycetota > Planctomycetia > Pirellulales > Pirellulaceae > JAGQOZ01. Next base: position 153,196 of record JAWKTK010000007.1, read on the forward strand.
TGTTGCATCCTCGTCGGCCCATGGAGGGAATTTTGGGACAAGCGGTGATGGCGTTGGGACGAGTAGACAATGGGATTCCGTTTGGCGGCAGTCGCTCTTTGACCGACACGTTTTTCTTAATCTGTTCGGTTACAGATCGAGGCCATTTACGGACTTTGGCACGCCTCTCGCGGTTGCTGATGGCAGAAGGATTCCTGGATGGGCTGCGCGAACAACCGGACGCCAAGGCCATTTACAATTACATTTGTGACGCGGAAGACGAATTAGCTTGATCGTTTTGCCGCCACCAAAGTTCTTTATTGTGCAGGCGAATCGACTCCGTGACCTCCATGCCTGAAAACTCGGCCATCTTCATCGGCAATGCAACTGATCCCGAGTTTTCCAAGATTGTACAACAACTGCAAAATCGCCTGGCCATAGAAGTGACACCTTCTTGTCAGGCCGCATTAGAGACAGCGGATTCATGGAAGAACGATCCGGCCTACATTGTGTTGCTACAAAAGCGTCCTGCCCAATTCATGGAAGCCGATATCCAACCGCTACAGCGTCACTTTCCGTTGGCCAGGGTCATTACTGTTTTGTCCAGCTGGTGTGAAGGCGAACTGCGAACCGGTTCGCCAGTTCCAGGCATCGCACGTATTTCCGCCGTGGAACTGACGGCTCGCTGCCTTCAATCAAACGAATCAACACTCTGGTTTGAATCGCAGTTTCCTCCCACTGCCAGTGCCGATGAAGCCTGGCTCGCTCGTTCGCAACAACCACTGCCAACGCTGCATGGTTTGGCGTTGGTCGTTTCTGCCGATCCGGTTCTGGGTGAAGGCTTGCTGGATCCGTTCGCCATGACTGGCCTGGACGTCGTGGTACTACCGCCCGATGCCGTTCCGATCACTTCCACTGCCAAGGTCATTGTCTACAACGCGGCGGCCGATCTGGCGCGTCGTCAGCAAGACCTGACCGCCTGGATAAATCTGGGTGTCCCCGTCATCACGCTGCTGGACGGGCCTCGGCCGCAAGAAATCAACCAACTGGAAGCCATGGGCGTTAAAGGCGTCCTGGGGAAACCGTTTGCACTGCACGATCTACTGTCGTTGGCCGCGGCCGTAGCGTTTTCTGGGGACGCAACCGAATCGTCATCGCCTTCAACCAATTCAACCAGTTCGACCTCAGGCAGCTGACAATTGTCATGCTCAACAATAGCAGGCTGATTCCGGTCGGAACGTCGGGCGAAATCGATGTCACGAATGGACTCAGCACCGCAAACACAGAACCACTGACACTGGTTAGAATGCCGATCAAACTCTCCGAAGTCACCGGTCGACCTGCGGACGCCACCATCAGTTCTGTGCGCTGCGAGGAAAACATCACGCCGACTCCCACCACATACACAATAAATGGCAGAAACGTCCACAGCGGATTCGTCTGCAGCAGAGCGAATCCGGTCATTGTCACGGTGGCCAGCAGGCACGTCGTCGAGCCAATTCGTCCCAATCGTTCTGCCGACACCTTGGTTGCCAGCGTTCCAGCAACAATTCGACCGACGCTATTCGCGGCAACGACCAAAATTGGCACGACCCCGACGCCGATATGACTGGGGCCCGCCCAAGCTTGTAGATAAGGCAACGCACTGGTGTAAAAGACAACAATACCGCCACCTGCCAGGCACATGCGAGCAGCAATGCGAGTGTATTCGAATTTGACCAGTAGCGTTCCATACGAATTTACCGCGGCGACCAACCGTCGTCGCGCCGGTTCGCTGGAAACGGAATTCGTCGGTACGGTAATAAAACTGGTGCCCCACAGAGCGAATCCCCAACAAGCTTGCAGATAAAAAAAGTAGCGCCAGTCTGCTCGAGCTATGACCAGACCCAAATTCATCGCCAGCGCCGGCGCCCAGATGACGATGACGCTGGTGAACGAGAGTGCTCGAGTGGCCTTGGCTTGATTGTGGCAGCGATCAAAAATGAGCGTGTTGCCAATGCCGCCCATCGCTCCCACTCCGATCGATTGCACCGCCACTCCCACCAGCATGCTGGCAAAGTTAAAGGCCGCACCGCACAGTATCGTTCCCGCAACTAGGCAAGCTAACTGAGTCAACAAGATGCGTCTCGTTCCGAAGGTCTCAGATAGGGCGCCGACACAAAACTGGGACGCGGCTGATCCAATCAAGAACACTGGAATCAGCGTCTGCGCATTGTCGACGGCCAGGCTGGATGCGACAAACGGAACGAGGATAAAGAACACAGCTCCGGCGAACTTGGCGGTAAAACGCAGGCCCACTGACAGCATTAACAACGGACCTGACATTACACCACTCCTTGCAACTTCATTTCGTGCTCTAAGCGAAGCAAATCTTCTCGAATAGCCTGTCGCAACTGCTGGACACCAGTGGATTGATGACCAAATCGGTCTGCCAGCTGAAAATACTTAGTCAGATGCTGTCGAGCGATTCCGCCAAACTTGGGAATTCCGCCAATTTCGCGCAGCAACTGCAGTTCCCACGCGGCGTGTCGATCCGCCAGCAATTTGATCAAGCCGCGAATGGTATAAAACGCGGTCGAATTTGGTTCGTTGGCGGCCATCAAAGACCGGAGCCGCTGTTTGGTGGATGCGGAGATGGTGGGCCGAGCGAATTTGGCAAACGTGCGAATGACTCGCATAGTTGTTTGCAGTGGAGCGCGTTTGACGTCAAATTCGTTGATCAACTCGGCCGATTCACTTCGCCAACTATGATATCCGTGAAATTCGTCTTCCACATCAGCTTGCCTTAGTGACAACGGAGTGTCATCGGTCAGGTGCGACAACTGTTGGACAAGTGACCTGCTTCGACTCACTTTGATGCGAACTTTGTCGACGTTCATGATTCCGTTCAGCAGCATGTCTTGATGCGAATGAAACACTGTAAGATCCAAGATTTGCTGCGATTGATCAATCAGGAACAGCCCAAATCCAGCGTTGTAGTTGTAGGCCGCTTCCCTGGGAAGTTCCGGGTTGGCTCGGCGCCGAGGCCGTACGTCATGAGCGGAAAACTCGCCCGTTTCCGCACTGGCCAAGTGTTGTCCCATTTCATGAGCTTTCTCAGCGGTCATTTCTTGGCCAAAGCAAACAAAAATGTCTAGGTCTCGCATCACCAGCGGATCGCCAAAGAGACAATGGTCCAAAATGGCCAAAGAACTACCGGCGCCAACGTAAAGTGATTCGATACCGTAGTGTTCGTAAAGCAGTTCCAGCAACGCCGCTAAGCGATCAGAAATATTGGCAAGCTCTGGGGAATCGACGCCGGACGCCGGTTGGGCTAGGTTTGAAGCAAAAGCAATCATCGGAAAAGCCTCGTAAAGCAATGTGTCGTGGTTGGTTCTGCTGTCCGTACAACACCAAGGCTGTTCTGTGACGCCGATTGGGAAAAGAAAATTTAGAAGAGGCAAACAATGGAAACGCAGCTGCCGCAACGGCCTTATTCGGAATTCGTGGAGTTTGATGTGCAAGAAATGTTGGCGCGAAGCCAAGCGAACTTTACCGAATTGAATCGGCGTCGTTCGGTGCGTAGGTTTTCAGACCGTCCGGTCGATCGCCAAGTCATCCAGTGGTGTGTGCAGTCAGCAGGAACAGCTCCCAGTGGAGCGAACAGGCAACCGTGGCATTTTGTCGTCGTTCAAGACCGGAACGTGAAGCAGCGCATTCAACAATTGGCCGAAGAAGAAGAGTATGCTTTTTATCACGGCGCAGCGCCCGAAACATGGGTGAACGCCGTGCGCCCGCTGGGAACCGATGAACACAAACCGTTTCTGTCCGCGGCGCCCTATCTGATTGTGATCTTTGCGGAACGTTATCAGGAATCTGCGTCTGACGTACCGCTGAAGAATTACTACGTCAGTGAATCGGTTGGCATTGCCACAGGGCTTCTGATTCAGTCGCTGCATCACGCCGGACTGGCGACATTGACGCATACGCCCAGCCCCATGAAGTTCTTGAATCAAGTGCTCCAGCGTCCTTCGTCGGAGCGACCCTACTTGATCTTGGTGACGGGGTATCCGGCAGCCGATGCCACCGTGCCCGAACTGACTCGTAAGTCACTGGCAGAATTAGCCACGTTTGTTTGAGATAACCGACGCCCAAGAATTCTGGGCTTCGTCAAGCGGGCTCGGCGATTCACGCTCGCGGTCTATAATAAGCAGAGTATTGCTCGTTACGAAGACTCTTTCATTTCTCAGTTGAAACGCACATGAAAATTGCATTGTTTGGATGTGACACCGATTCGTTCCAGATCATTCGATGGTTGGCCGCACATCCGCAGTACGAACTGACCGCGACATACTCCGTTGGTTCGTTTCAAACAAGCATTACTGAACGTTTCCCCAAAGCTCTGATTTCCGACGAATGGGAAGATGCGTTGGCAAGTGCGGATGTGGACGCCATGGTGGTTGCCGGGCGAAGCTTGCCCGACACCGAACAACACGCCGATCAGTTGCGAAAAATCATGTTGGCTGAAATTCCTTTGCTGGTTTGCCATCCGCTATGCGAAGCCATTTTGGGGCTAGAGCTGGAGATGATTCAGCGAGACACCAAGCTGGTCATTGAACCGTTTTACCCGCTGCTGGGCCATCCTGCACTAGATGATTTGCAACGCTTGACGCAACAAGCCAACGAACAAGCCGAACCGTATGAACAGCTCGTCATCGAACGGACGTTAGCAGATCGAAGCAAGCAAAACGTGTTGCGAACGGTCTACCAAGACGCGATGCCCATGCGCCGCATCATGGGCAAAGTCACGCACGTGGGAGCGATGGGAATTTTTCAGGCGGACAATGATTTTGCCAATCTGGGCGTGCACATGACCGGAGGAACCATCGCTGGACGCTGGTCTTGCGGTCCGGTTGTCGACTTTTGTGGCGTCCGCTTACAACTGTTGGGCGGCAGCCGTCGAGTGGTGGTGTCGCTGGAGACGGACGAACACGGATTCGCACGAAACGGTCAATTCGTTCTGCCAGACGGTCAGCAAAAAGACTACGCCGAACATGATTCCATTGCCGTGGCGTTTGACAACCTGCGTTCGCGCAGGGGCGAATCCTCTACCTGCGACCGGTGGGAAGAATCGTGCCGAGCGTTAGATGTGGGTGACGCGATTGAAATGAGCTGTCGCCGAGGTCGGACGATGGAATTAATGTCAGAACAACCTACCGAAGAAGGCACCTTCAAGACCATCATGGCAGCCAGCGGTTGCGGCCTGATGATGTGGATTCTGCTGATGTTTGTCATCTACACTATTTTTCTGCCCGATGTCGGCAGCTTCTGGCACGTCGCCTGGATGATTCTGATTTTTGCACCGTTGTTCGTTTTCCTTCCGTTGCAGTTCTTGAAACTTCTGTTCAAACGCAGCGAATCTGATTCGCACGCAAGCTAGATGAAATTCCGCGAGAGCGGAATTTGATAGCCCGACGCGTCAGCGAGCGACCACAGAATCGCTCAGTTTCCCCTCACTTACGTTTCGGGCTAGGAAAAACCGCGGCTTCAAACTGCCTGAGCAAGGCATGCAGTCATCCTAGCCCGACGCGTCAGCGAGGGACCAAATAAACGCTCAGTTTCCCCTCACTTACGTTTCGGGCTAGGAAAAACCGCGGCTTCAGAATCTGGCACTTCGAGGACAAAAAAAGCAGCGCGATATCAATGCGCGATACCACTGCTGTCACAGCAGTTTCTGTGTGAAATTAGGACGCCTATGCGGACGGCAGTCCAGGCGTTCAAGGCCAGGTTCGGCCAGAACCGATCCTCCGTTTAGCCCTGCTTTGGTTTGCTTTCGGTTTTGATCGAAGCACCGGCTGACTCACCTGCCATTTTTCCCCGCCTCAACGTCCCCTGCACGTCATAGCTTCCTCATGAAACATCAATCAGACCCATCGCGTTGGTGTTGCGTCCGTTCGACGCGAATCCGTCTCGTATTGATCCTGCTCGCCGTAGGCCTCTTAAACGGTGGTACTCAAGCGTCATCGCTACGAAGGTCTGCCATTGTTCGAGCGGTCCAGACGGCGAGACCGGCTGTGGTCAATATCCACGGACAGAAGTCGATGCCGACGAATTCCTATTCGTCCGAACCGGCACAGCAAATGAAAGGCATGGGGACAGGGATCTTTATTGACGAACGAGGCTACATTGTCACCAATAACCACGTGGTGGAAGGTGTTCGTCGTATTAACGTGACACTGCACGATGGCACCGAAACGGTCGCTCGCCTGATCGCGCAAGATCCCAGTACCGACTTGGCCGTGATAAAAATTTCGGTCAGCCGACCAATGGAGTTGATTCGAATTGGACGTTCCAACGACCTGATGATCGGTGAAGATGTCATTGCCGTCGGAAATGCCTTTGGTTATGAACACACGGTTACTCGCGGAATCATCAGCGCCTTGCATCGCAATGTCCAAGTGAGCGATTCGCAGAAATATTTTGATCTGATCCAAACCGATGCAGCCATCAATCCGGGTAATTCGGGCGGACCACTCATGAATATCGACGGTGAACTGATCGGCATCAACGTGGCCGTTCGCCAAGGGGCTCAGTGCATTGGTTTCGCCATTCCGGTTGATCGAGCTTTAGAAGTGGCAACGCAATTGCTGAGCACTGAACGAGTTTCTAAAACTTGGCATGGGTTGATTACCGAACCCTCAAACAGTGCTAGTGGCGTAACAACCGTTAGCGTCCGAGCGAACAGTCCCGCTGTTGCCGCAGGAATCCAAGCCAGCGACGTCGTGACGCAGCTGAATGGACGTCCGATAGAACGACCACTAGACATTGAACGAGCTCTCTTGGACGTGCCTTCCGGTAGCGAAGTGAGCGTGGTGCTGAATCGATCGGGACAGTCCTATTCGACCAAACTGGCCGTCGCATCGACCGTACGTTCCGCAGTGACTCGAGCGACAGCGAATCGCTCCGTCGACGATACCACCTGGGATTCGCTCGGGCTCCGCTTGGTCGAACTGTCCGATGCTGAACTTCGCCGCTATCAGCAGAATCTAAATGGCGCAGACGATGCCTTTGATCTGAAAGGTGGGTTGCGAGTGGTCAGTGTTCGCAGTGATAGCCCAGCCATTCAGCAAGGCTTGCGACCGGGAGATGTTCTGGTGGGCCTCCACCGCTGGGAAACTCGTAAGATGGACCATGTTAACTACGTGTTAACCCGCCCCGAAGTGAAGAACGGACAGCAGCTAAAGTTTCATATCGTCCGAGGCGGCGATACGCTGTACGGTTATCTGCCGGTCAGCTGGGTTCGGTAGTTCTTGACCGATCATGCTGCAGACTGAACAATCGGTGATTCGATTGTTTTGGAAAGAAGTAGCATGGAAAATGAATTTATAGGTTGGCTCCGTAGCGAACTGGTCACCACCAGTGCGAAAGATTCACCGGTAAGCGTCAGCATTGGCGATGATGCAGCGGTTCTTCGTCCGCTGCCAAACGGAATGGTCGTCACCACCGACCTGCTGTCGGACGGCCTACACTTCGAATTGGATCGGCACGGAGCGTTTTTGGCGGGTCGCAAATCGTTGGCGGTGAATCTGAGTGATATTGCGGCCATGGCGTGCAGACCTGCCGGCGCAGTGGTTTCCTTGCTGTTGCCCAAGATCGATGCAAAAGCTATTGCCATCGAATGCATGCGAGGGATCCAGGCCCTGGCGTCCGAATTCGCTTGTCCCATCATCGGTGGCGACACCAATGTAGGCGGACAACAGTTGGTAATCAGTGTCACGGCGTTTGGCATTCCACTTTCGGACCGAGCGCCGCTATTGCGTTCGACCGCTCGTGCTGGTGACTGGATCTTGGTCACGGGGCCACTGGGCGGCAGTATTTTAGGGCACCATCTGAATTTTGTGCCTCGAGTGCGCGAAGCAGAAACGCTCCATTCGCGTTTTCAGCTCACTGCCGGTATGGACATCAGTGACGGTTTGGCATTGGATTTAAGCAGGTTAGCCGAAGCCAGCGGTGTAGGTGCCGAACTATGGCTGGAAAACGTGCCAATCAGTGACGATGCCAACTTGTTGTCACAGCGATCCGGAAAACCGGCTTTACAGCACGCGCTCGGCGACGGCGAAGATTTTGAATTGTTGCTGACGGCTAGTCCGAGCGATGCAGAACAGATCATGCGAACCCAGCCGCTGGATTCGCCCATCTATCACGTCGGAATGATGTTTGCCGAATCGGGACTATTCGCCGTAGATGCAAACGGAATTCGCCGCAACTTGGCGCCAACCGGGTTTCAGCACGGAGCCACATCGTGAGTCATACGATTTCCTGCCGCAGTGAAGCCGATACGGTTCGCTTGGGTGAATGCTTGGCCACTTGTTTGCCCGACGGAACGGTCGTGGGGCTGAACGGAACGCTGGGCGCCGGGAAAACTCGCTTGGTTCAAGCGGTCGCTGCGGCCAGCGGCATTGCGGATGGAATTGTTGTGAGTCCAACATTTACCTTGTGCAATGAATACCATGGCCAACGGACCATCTATCATTTGGATTTGTATCGTTTGGCCGACGAAGACGAATGGATCGAATTAGGAGTCGAAGAATATTTCGACACCCCGGCGTTGATCTTCATTGAATGGTCTGATCGGTTTACCAGTTTGCTACCGGACGATCGAATGGAATTGCAAATCGACGTGATTACGCCCACCGAACGCCGCGTCACAATCACGGCGTACGGTCAAGATTTGGAACTGGTAGCGGACAAAGTATTTGCAGCGTTTACAAGATAAAGCGACTTAAATCTTCGTCTTCGGTAATTTCTTCCAAGCGTTGTGTTACGTATGCGGCGTCAATCACAATTTTCTTTTCCGTCCGCTCTGGCGCGTCAAAACTGAGTTCTTCCAACATACGTTCCAAGATGGTGTACAGTCGCCGAGCACCAATGTTCTGGGTGGTCTGGTTGACTTTATGAGCATACGAAGCCAGCGCGTCGACGGCGCTATCGGCAAATTCGATCTCTAGGCCTTCGGTTTTCATCAGGGCTTGATATTGCCTAGTAAGCGAACTCTTGGGTTCGGTCAAAATGCGAATGAAGTCTTCTTTGGTCAAGTCCGTCAATTCTACTCGGATCGGAAACCGTCCTTGCAGCTCCGGCATCAGTTCGCTGGGTTTGCTGCGATGAAAGGCGCCGGCGGCAATGAATAGAATATGATCGGTGCGAACGTAACCGTAACGAGTCTGCACGGTAGTGCCTTCGACAATCGGCAAGAGATCTCGTTGAACGCCCTGGCGCGAAACGTCCGCGCTTTTGGAATCCGACGCGACGACTTTGTCAATTTCGTCTAAGAAGATGATGCCCGAATTTTCCGCCAGATCGATGGCCAGTCCGTTGATCTTTTCCGGGTCTAGCAACGATTCACATGCTTGTTCAAACAGAATGCGCCGCGCTTCGGCGACGGTGACTTCGCGGCGCACGGTGTTCTTGGGCATGATTTTTTCAAACATCCCTTGGATTTCCATATCCATGTGTTCCATGCCGATGCCGCCCAGCACTACGGGATTCGATTTTTGTTCAATCTTCAATTCGACTTCACGGTTTTCTAGTTCGCCCGATACCAGCATGCCCCGCATTCTTTCTCGAGTGCGTCCGTAGTGTTCGGCCGAATTATTGTCATCGCCGCCGACTTCCAAGCTGATGGGAGGCGGAATCAACAGGTCCAGCAGTTTCTCTTCCACTTTGCTTTGAGCTTCGGCCTCCACGTTTTTCATTTCCAACTGCCGAACCAAGCCGATGGCGTTCTCCACTAGTTCGCGAACCATGCTTTCTACATCGCGTCCGTAGTAGCCAACTTCCGTGTATTTGGTTGCTTCCACTTTGATGAACGGCGATTGCGTGAGCTTGGCTAAGCGTCTGGCGATTTCGGTTTTGCCAACGCCCGTGGGGCCGACCATCAGAATGTTTTTGGGCGAAACTTCGTGACGCATTTCGCCATCCAACTGCTGACGACGCCAGCGGTTGCGAATGGCAATGGCGACCGCTCGCTTCGCCTCGGGTTGACCGACGATATGTTTTTCTAATTGGTCAACAATTTCGCGCGGAGTGAGCGGTGTATTGGTTATGGTTTCCGAGTTTTGGACGTCGTTCAGTTCAGACACTCGAGCTCCTCCACGACAATGTTGGAATTAGTGTAGATGTCAATCTCGGCAGCAATTTCTAGTGACCGAAGCACAATTTCATTGGCCGGCAGCTCGGCGTGACGAGCCAACGCTCGCGCTGCGGCCGTGGCGTAGTTGCCTCCCGATCCAATTCCCAAGATACCGTCAGTGGGCTGGATGACGTCACCCGTGCCACTCACCAGTAACGTGTGCTTCGGATCCACCACAATCATCAAGGCTTGCAGGTGACGAAGCGCTCGATCCAGTCGCCATTCCTTGGCCAATTCGGTGGCTGCTCGAGGAACATTGCCGGGATAGTCGCGGAGCTTTCCTTCGAATCGTTCTAGCAACGCAAAGGCGTCGGCGCCGGAGCCTGCAAAACCGCACAGCACTTTGCCTTCATTTAGCGCGCGAATCTTGACGGAATCGGATTTAACGACTGCGGTGTCCAGTGTGACTTGTCCGTCACCGCCGATCGCAACTTTGCCATCCTTGCGAACTGTCAAAATGGTAGTCGATCGAATTTTCATGCGTATTCCTGTGATGAATTAGGGAAGACTTCTGTCTATTGTGAACCAACACGGTTCATTCGAACAGACCGGACCCTGTCGTCGGCCAGCGAGCCCACGGCGAACGGTTGTTCGCACCATTCGAACCACTGCTTTCCCAGATCTGGCGGTTCGGCTATCCTACGGACATGAATAATTCTGCCAGTTTAGTTCGCAGCCCGTTGCTCCTTTCGCGAGATGATTCCGCGTTGGTGGTTGTTGATGCACAAGAAAAATTGCTGGCAATTATTCCAGAACGAGATTCGCTTCAAACGAATCTGCTGAAACTTTTGCAAGCCGCCAAAGTATTAAACGTTCCGATTTTGGCAACCGACCAATATCCGGAACGCTTAGGTTCATCGCCAACCCAATTGGCCGAACACATGCCTAAGCCAAACGGGAAGCGATCGTTCAGCTGCGGTGGATGCCAGCAGTTCACGGTCGAATTGTCCGGACTGTCGGTTCGCCAAATTGTTCTGGTTGGCATTGAAACGCACGTCTGCATTCTGCAAACCGCATTCGGAAACTTACTCACTGCCGGTTTGACGTTTTTGTGGTGGTGGACGGTCGGCACTGAGCGGCAAATCGATTCAGAAACAGCGTTGTGACGCATGGAATCCGTCGGCATTCAACTGGTCAGTTGTGAAATGGTCCTGTTTGAATGGTGCGGAACTTCACTGGCAAACGAATTCAAGGCGATCAGCAGAAATTGTCCGGCAGTAGTCATTGCTGCGTCGCGGAGTTGGCCGTCGCATGCATTCGCGTCGGGTTGCGAATCGCACGTGGACATGTTCGACCATAGATTTGGATTATGTCAACCTAGTGAGCTGATTCGGAAACTTCTGCAGCGTCCACCGCTCCTTCCGTTACTGGAATTTCTAAATCCTCCACAGTAAGTAGTTCGACATCACTATCCGTCCACGACTCGCGCCCAATGCCCTTGCCAGAGCCAATTACTTGCTTTCACCGAATCCAGGAGCGGACGCAACACCGACCATCCTTGAAGCTCGGGACGAAATAGTCCCAGCTGATGCGAACTTTGTCGCCAAGATGAAACGTGTTCATTCGTCGTGTTCTACTGAATCGTTAGCGGTGCCAATAGATGCGGACATGAAACAGCTGAAAAAGGCCTGTCGCAAACTAGCTGGACAGGCCTTGAAGTTTAACACAATTGACGAAAGGACGCAGCTACACGCGTCGTACTGGAAATAGCCATTGGCGTGCAGTGTGTCAGTCAGTAAGAAGCCTTCCGTAATGCCTACGGAAACCCAGGTTCCGGAAGCGAACACACTGAGGAGCTTCTGTTTCGTACACGTCGTGCCGATTTCAATCGGTCAACTCGCACGTTGTAGTCAATACCATTCGCCGGGTCGTAGGTGTCATTAATGAAGTTGATGCGAACATCGGACGCCACAACGGGAACCAAGCTGGTGAACGACATTTCGACGAAGTTACGTGCAGCGTAGTCGCCAATGACCGCTCCGTAATCACCAACATTGAACGTGGCGACAATTTCGCCGGCAATTTCCAACTGAATGATTTCATTTGTGGTTTGGCCGGTTGCGAAAACACGCGAATTTCGGTTTCCGTCACATCGCCAAAAATATTCACGCGACCAGGAGTGCCATTGATGGTCGCACTGGCGGCCCAGCTTGAAGCGACACTATTGTCCAGTGCCGGATCCAGCAGCGCCAAACTAAAGCCGTTGCCGTCAGGTTCAGTAGGCCAAGGTGCCGCATCGTCGTACGTGACTTCATCAATAATATTTCCGTTGGCGTCGAACAGCGTAATGGCTTCACCGCCGCCACTGAGGCCACCGGAATACTGACCACCGACATAGATATTGCCGGTCGTTTGATTTCAGGTGCGCATCCGCGTCCGTGAAGACGACGTAATCGCCCGGCAGAATCACCGTACCGGACGCGATGGTCAAGCCGACTCCGTCAAATCTGCCAGCCGGACAAATCAACCGCTTGAGACGATGCGTTGTAGAGTTCGATGAATTCGGCGTCGGTGCCCGCAGGATTGTATGCAATTCGTTAATGACGATGTTTGGGTTCGTCAAAGAACCGCCGGGCAAAAGCGACTTTCGTTCGCAAAGATCGCTCGTGCGGTGTTGATGGCCTGTTGCCATTCGTGGTCAATAGAACCGCTCACGTCCGCTCGGCCCCACGTCTGCACGTCCAACGCCGGGTGGTCGCACCGATTTCCGCAATCAACTCCGCTCGTCGGTCAATCAGGTAAATCATTGACGAGGTACTTGCATCGATAAGGTTTGCAGGAGTCGTTGCCGAGTACATCGCCTGGAATTCAGGAACCTCCCAAACAGCATCCAGGAATTCAGCTCCAATCGCTTCAGGCGTGGTCAATTCGAAATTCCGGTGGCATTGTTATAAGCGTCTCGCCACGGTTTGGTGCGTCCCGATCAACCAACGACCAACGCTGCGTACTACCGTCTTGCGCTGCGTAGTAGTTGTGCGAATACTGATCGAAATGTCGCACCAGTGCCGTTGGTACCATGTGATTAATAGTGGCGGGCACGTCAATGTTGTCATAGATCCAAGCCGTCTTGGACGAAGACGGCGAAGAAATCAAAACGTCCCGCGCTGCTAAGTGCGGTGCAATCGCCGTATCGTCGGTTCTTCTTGTCGAATCCGTTCGTACTGGCAAATCCACCTCCATCGGCTTGATGAAATTCGCTGTCATCAATCCATTGGCGGTTCGCCATGTGCCGTCGTATAGTTCTTGGAATCGGTAGACGCCGTAGAAGTCGCCGTTCTGTTCGACTCAGTGAAGAACGTCGACGTCCAGCAGTCCGTTTCGGCATTGAAAATTTCCCAGCTGATTTGAGCACTGGTGCCTGTCCAATCGACAAAGTCAGCGACAATCCAGATTCGTCCACCGGTGTGTTCGCGAGTGGACCAAAGTCTAAGAAGATAACCATCGGGCAACTCAAACTTAAAGCCCTTCTTGGGGAACTCCGAGAACCGCTGCCTCGCACACGCACCGTTGCATTGTCAATCACCTGATCGCCGTACGCAATGACAGTGGGAATCTTGGTGTTGGTCAAATAGAGATCCGTAACGAGTTCGTCAAACTGCAGATCCACGTACCACTGGAAGACGGGCAGCGAGTTGTCCACGATATCGGTCGGGCTAACCACAACACCAAAGTAGTTGATCGTATCACCTGCAAATGGCGCGACGGCAACGTCGAGTCAATTCGATAGCGAACCAGCGCGTAGCGTCTTGCCCCAGACGGTTGCTTGCCACATCTTGCGCAGAGCCGTTGGTCATGGCGATCACTTGGTCTGCACCGAACCCAATCTTAAGGTCAAATTCGCCACGGTGGCGTCAGATCGTTGCCAGGCTCGTAAACGCTTGATTTGGTAAAGGCTGTCCGGTGTAATCGTGATGTCGGAGATATCCGCAATAGCCCCTTCCGAATAGACCGAATTCTGCGCGGCCGGTGTAGGAGCCGGATTGGAAACGCCCCAATTCACGGGGTCAGCATTGTCCAAGTTCGGATTGATCAATTCCAGCGAAGGACCGTTGCCATCTGGAGCACCCGGCCAGGGCGAAGCATCGTCGTACGTCACTTCGTCAATAATCGTCACACCGTCTGCCGCGATCAGCTGGATTGTTTCGCCACCGCCAGATAGTCCTCCGGCTGCAAATTCGGCCAACGGCGTCACCCCATTCGGCTTCTGCAATCACGATGGACGGTGAAACAATGGCGTATTGTCCCGCCGCTAGTATTGTGCCTGGGGCAAACGTCAGGTCAAATCCGGTAAATGATGCCGACAAGTCAAAGTCGTCGGTTCCTGGATTATGAGTTAATTCCAGCATCCCCGTCAATCGCGCCCGTCCGGACGGGTTGCCGACCGTTTCATTGATAAGCCTTCGAGCATCGTCGCCACCCGGATCATTCGAACCGGCGTACTGGAAGTAGCCATTCGATGCAGAATTCGCTTTCTCGAAAGCCAGGGGGTCACTCGTCAGCCGGTAACCACGTCCCCGTCGAAGACTTCAATCGCTTCGGTTTCGTACACAGTGCCATCACTTCAATGCGGTCAACCACCAAGTTGCGATCGATTCCCTGATCCGGCTGGTACAGGTCAGTCGTAAACGCAACTCCGGATTTGATCGGCATCAATACCATCCGCTTCATAGGTAAAACTTAGGAACGTGCGAGTGCCAGGGTCGCCACCAACGTTATCCCAAGTGGCCACCGTGTTGCCGTCTATCTGAAGCTCACATCGATTCTTCGCCACGAGCACCCGCGGCAAAGTTGTGATGGGCAGCGTGTGTTGATAGGCCGCCAGGGGATTACGAATTGAAATGCCAGTGGTGTTTCTACGCTGACCAACATGGCTTTCAGTTCCCAATCGCCTCCATGTGATTCGTTTCCTGTCTTGTCGGTGGACCCATACATCTGCGACAGTCAATTGTGCCAGCGTTTGTAGTAGATCTATTCCGTTCGAACCTTGTGCCGCGTCACAACCGTACAACAAGATATCCGCGTCGGCGCGAAGGGAAGCATTCCAGCGTTGAATCTGATCGGCGTGCTGACGCAATACATCAGCATCTACCAGTTGATTCCCCAGTTGTAACTGGCCCGCTTTGCCATGCGATACGATATGAATGCTCGCCACGTTGCTTCGATTTCGTCAACGCGTGCGTTAGTTGTTCGATGCCGCCGCGAGAACCGTCCAGCAGATCGATTCGCAACTGCTGCTTGGAGGCCTTGAATCAGTTCGCTGGCACCTTCTACCGTCGAATCCACAAAGACAAGCTGAGTCGGGCCGCTGTCACTGTTTTCCACTGCCAATCCGTCGTCCATCGATTCGCACGTCGCAAGGTCAACCTGCGCCACGTCCGCCGCCAGCATCTCTCGCTTTTCAAGATTGCGAATCGACCATCGAGATGATCGAACAGATGCACCAGACTGCCGGATACGTTTCAGTGACATTGCCTTTAACTCCAATTCTTTGTGCTCAGAAATAGCGTCCGCACGCGCCAAAATGAAATAAACTGAGCATTATCCTGGCAATCAGCGCAAACTGTCAACAAAAATCCCTAAATCCGTCTGTCAATCCCGAACAAAAAGGCGGACACAAAGCCGCTGGAGCAAGAAGGTGTCAAATCGGCTTATCGCAGTTGGCTAAGGAACTGAATCAGGTCCGCCACGTCTTGTAACCGTCAGGCGCGAACTATCTTCTGTGGCATGGTCAGAGATTGGATGCCGAATTCGATTCCGATGTCTCTCGGTCTAACTCAATCCTGCACCGAACTGACTTGGACCTGAAATTTTGTATCGTCAACTTGACGAACCACTCCCGACAGTGTGCGACCGTCGCGGCATTGACGAATAAGAGTGACATAATTCGAATTGATTTGGACGGAAGGCCTGACGATGGCAAACAGAATCTCGTCGGGGCGAAACCGACTGCCAACATTTGCTAGATTCGGACCAATCGATTCGATCCCTTCTTTCCACCGAATGACACGATCTACATTGCAAACCGTCCGACAATTCAAACAACTGACGGCCGCGATCTGCGTCTCCGTGCAGTGCTGCGATTTCGCTAAAACCGATGCTGCCGCCAATGCGTTTCTTGCATCTCCGGTGGCAAGAACCTTTCAAACAAATCTTGCGTCAACGGCGTCCCTGTCGATGACGCGTGACCAAGCAATATCTTGTGTGGCGATCCAGAAGAAAACATGCCAACATCAACGGCGTGTTGCAACGCCACTGCGGACGATGTGTTATACGGCGATTACGGCGGCGCCATTCGTTCGAATCTGGCGCTGCATGGCAACTGCGGACAAGCTCGTCAAGCGTTTCCTCAACCGCAGCGTCAACCGTTTGCGTAGAGGCGGCGTCAGCCGCTGTCCTGGAAGCGATTGAATCCAATCGTAAATCAATTTGATGCCGTCCACATCAGAACTGGATGAACCGGCATAGGGCATCCGTCCTGGTCCCAATTTGGCTAAACGATAATACAAGACACTTCGTTCCGGATGACCAGACACCACCAACGCGGCGTCGCGCAAGCCAAAATCACCGTGCATCGGCCGTTCGCCAAACAGCTTCATCCGTTCTGGGTTCGAACCAATATCCAGGTCAATCGTCGCGTTTCCACCCGCTTCACGCGCGTGACACGGGCGACAGTTCACGTGCAAATACGAACGAGCACGTTGTGCCAAATCACCGTCTTCTTGGTAAGGATCTTGTAGATGTCGCGAATCATCAGGATCCACGCGAGCTACGTCCGTAGCCAATCCAATATCCTGAAAGTACTGCAATTGTGACATTGTCGTGTCACTGATCTGGGTTGAGCAGTCGAGTTGACTGGTTGTGAAGCCGATGACGTATTCGATTTCTCGATTGTGGCAGACGATACATTCGTTGCGACTATGAAATCGCCAGCGAATCGGCTCGACACGATCTCGCTGCTGCACGATCCATTCGGATGTTGCACCTTCCGCTGGCACTAGTTCCGCATCCGTTTGTTCGGCATTCCAGCGATAGGAATAGCCGGCCCATTCGCCGGCTTGTTTGGTCAGCACTTGGGTTTCCACTTTGCGAAGCCGCGTCATCTTAGTGGCTTCGTCCCAAACCGGCAACGAATAGGTTTTGGCCAGAACACTCGCTTCCGGCAGCACCCATGCCTTATTTTGCTTTGGTTTCGCTTGTTCGACTCCCGGAATTCCCACGTGTCGAACCGCAGTAGCACCATCGGCCCATCGAGAAGCTCGAATCCGATAGGGCCACACGCCCGGTTGCGGCTGTAACAAATCCATATTTTCGAACAAGCCCGATTCGCTCAGCTTGACAGGAAAGGCAGCTGCGGATTTTGCCTGTGCATTGTCAATCAACCGATAGATTTTACCCTGATGATCAACCACCAGGATTTCACCATTTAGTCCTGGAGTAAAACAAGTGATCTTGATCCGAGTAGCCGCCAGATGTCGCTGCCAGACCACTTGCTGTCCGTCATGTTTGACGGCCCAAATATTCCCCGTTTCATAATCGCCATACAAGTACGCTCCTTGCAGCTCCGGCCACAGGCTACCTCGATAAACAAATCCGCCGGTCAGACTGCGAGATTCACTGTGTGGGTGTTCTACCGTGTTACGGACAATCGGACCGGGACCAATCTGGCGTTCCAATTGAAACGGATGATTCGCCTCCATAATGGGCCAGCCATAGTTTTCGCCTTTGCGAACCAACTGGGCCGATTCCCACAGATCTTGACCATTGATGCCGGTCCAAAGTTGATCCGAAATGATGTCGTACGTCAGTCGCCAAGGGTTGCGCAGGCCGTAGGCATAGATTTCCGGGCGAACGTTTTCTTGGCCGACAAATGGATTGTCTGCGGGAATCGAATACGCTTGATTCGCTTGCACATGGTCCACGTCAATGCGCAGGATCGAACCGGGCAGGTCATCCAAACGCTGTCCGGTGTCGTGTTCGTCCGAAGTCGAAGAACCATCTCCGGCAGAAAGATACATCACCCCGGCTTTGTCAAACATGATACCTCCACCATCATGTCCTGCCGATGGCCAAGCGATGATCAACTGGACGAATCATCCGCAATCGCGCTTGGGAGTCACGATCCATGGAATAGCGAAGAATTTCATTCGTGCGCAAACGATGCATCTCGACGATTGCCAAAGAAATAGATGAATCCGTTTTGTTCGAAATCGGGGTGAAACGCAAAGCTGTAAACCAGATGCCGAAGTTCCAGCAGCAGTTCGGCGTCTTCGGCCGAACCAGCCGGGCGAACGCGAAGGATCCGAGTCGGACCGTTCCAATTCACGACATGCTGAACCAACAAATACGTGTCGGTGGCGGGTTCGCGTTCCAAGTAGACTAAATTCGGCATTTCGAACTTGGGAAAGGCCAATTCGACGGTGAACGGTTTGGGTGGATCGGGTGTCCCAATGAATCGAGACGTAGTCCAGACGGTTCGCGGTGACGGTTCCGCCAGTGATTCGGAAGTGGACTGAGCCAAAACGACCAGCAACAGAGCCCAAGAGTGTCTTCGCACCATTCGTAAACCCCAATTTTTCCTTGCAGCAAGATGCGTGTAACCGGTGCCTGGCAATGGCGAACTTGGCGTTCGGCGACTTGGCGTTTTGATCCATTTCTGACAAGCGAGCAAATCGCCTGAACTTCGGTACAAGAAATGCAAAAGCAGTCGCCCCTATTAGAAACGGCGTTCCAGGCCGCGTCCACCGCGGTCGAATGAACATTTTTTGCCCCAGCTGGACAAAATACATCATCGTTCTTTAGCAAGAATCGGAGGACATTTTTTAGTTCGAAACATGGAAGGAATACATTTCGAAATTTCGCCTCAACCGGACGACGAAACATGCGGTCCAACATGTCTTCATGCCGTCTACCGCCATTTTGAAGGTGAAACGCTCAGCCTAGAAGAAGTCATACACGAATGCGATTCACTGCAAGAAGGAGGAACGCTGGCGTCATTGCTGGGCGCTCACGCACTGCGGCGAGGGTACGACGCGACCATCTATTCGTTCAATCTGAACGTCTTTGACCCCAGTTGGTTTCGTAACGAATCGATTTCTTTGGTCGAAAAGCTTTACGCTCAAATTGATGCCAAACCGGGCGACAAGCTACGGATCGCCAGCGAAGCCTATATCGAATTCCTCAAGCTCGGTGGTCGAATTCGCATGGAAGATCTGACCAGACGATTGATCCGATCCTACTTGGCTCGTTCGCTCCCGATCCTGGTTGGCCTGAGCGCCACCTACCTGTACCAAGCACCTCGCGAAGTCGCCCCCAAATGGGATCCCGATGACGTCTGCGGACTTCCGGCCGGGCACTTTGTGGTACTTTGCGGCTACGACCAATTGAACAAAGAAGTCCGCATTGCCGATCCCTATCTGCCGAACCCGTTTGCTCCGCGAGAAAACTACTATTCGATCGATGTGGATCGAGTGGTCTGTGCCATTCTGTTGGGCATTGTCACGTACGACGCGAATCTACTGATCCTGCGTCCCAGTAAATCCAGAAGGAACGAAGATTGACTATCCTGATTGTTGTAAATGACCCTAAAAAATGGCCTTTTGATATTCCCGACGTAGAAGTCGTTGAAGCTCGCAGCTACCTGACCAAGCCGGAATACAGTGAATTGCGGACGGCCAAAGTTTTCAATCTGTGCAAATCGTATCGATACCAAACCATCGGCTATTATGTTTCTCTGTTGGCGGAAGCGCGAGGTCACAAACCGCAGCCTAGCGTGGCCACCATCCAGGGCATGAAGTCCCGAGACATGATTCGACTGGTCTCGAATGAACTAGACAAACTCATGCAGACCAGCTTGAGTCGGATTTCGTCTGACAAGTTTACGCTGAGTGTTTATTTCGGCCGCAACTTGGCCAAACGATACGATCGCTTGAGCCTGCATTTGTACAACTTGTTTCAGTCGCCGCTGTTACGAGCCCAATTTGTCAAGAACAACGACCATTGGTCGCTGCGAAATGTGTCGACCATCGCCGCCAACGAAATTCCCAAGAGCCACGCCGATTTTGTGGCGAGAGTTGCCGCGGAACACTTTGCTGGGCGAAGATCACGAGTTCGCCGTAAAACACCAGCTCGCTATGATCTGGCCATCTTACGACCCTCAGAGGCCGAACTCCTTCAAGACGAAAAGGCACTCGAAAAAGTTCGCCAAGGCTGCCGAGCAACTGGCTATTCGCACGGAATTTGTAACGAAAGACGACTTCGCTCGAATCCCCGAATTTGACGCACTTTTCATTCGAGAAACCACGTATGTCAATCATCATACGTACCAGTTTTCACAACGCGCGGCGAACGAAGGTCTTGTCGTTATCGACGATCCACTTTCCATTCTGCGCTGCACCAATAAGGTCTATCTAGCCGAGTTGCTGAGTCGCTGCAAAATTCCCACTCCCAAAACGCTGGTGGTTCACCGAGGCAATTTGGACAAACTGATTCCAACTCTGGGATTGCCGGCGGTTCTGAAAAAGCCAGACAGTGCGTTTTCGCAGGGCGTCACCAAAGTGGAGGACGAACAAGCGTTGCTGGAACAGTTGGACCGCATGTTCGACGAATCAGATCTAGTGGTAGCCCAAGAATATTTGCCCACGACATTCGATTGGCGAATCGGCATTCTGGATCAACGTCCATTCTATGCCTGCAAATATCATATGGCACGCAACCATTGGCAGATCATTCGACAGGAAGACAATGGTTCGGGCCGCTACGGAAAAGTAGAAGCGCTGCCGGTAGAGTTGGCACCTCGCAAAGCAGTCAGCGTTGCACTGAAGGCAGCCAATCTGATCGGTAACGGCCTGTACGGTGTAGATGTCAAACAGTCTGGCGACCAGTTCTACGTGATTGAAGTCAACGACAATCCGACGATTGACGCTGGGCAAGAAGACAAGATTTTGCGAGATGACATCTATCGTCGAATCATGGAACTTTTCCTGACACGGATCGAAGCCATCAAACAAGGAGCTCGCAACTAATGACCTATCACCTGTTTGAAGTCACGGGCGTGGAACTGGAATACATGATTGTCGACGCTGAATCATTGGACGTCAGCCCGATTGCCGATCAGTTGATCCATCATGCATGTGGAAGCTACGCCTCCGATGTGGATCGAGGTACGATCTCGTGGTCCAACGAATTGGCTCGCCACGTCATCGAGCTGAAAACGACGGAACCAACCACTTCGTTGACCAATCTACATGATGCATTTCACCAACAAGTCCATGACATCAATCATCACTTGCAGTCGCTAAACGCTTTGCTGCTACCCACGGCCATGCACCCGTGGATGCAACCTGACGAAGAGTTTCAAGTTTGGCCACACGACTACAATGAAACCTACGAAGCATTCAATGAAATATTCGATTGCCGCGGCCACGGTTGGTCGAATCTACAAAGCATGCACCTGAACCTGCCGTTTGCCAATGATCACGAGTTCGCTCGTCTGCACGCCGCCATTCGCTTGGTGCTGCCGATCCTGCCGGCGATTGCCGCTAGTTCGCCTTTTATGGAAGGGAATTCAACCGAATTTCTCGACAACCGCTTGGAAGTCTATCGCACGAACGCTCGTCGCATCCCGCAAGTCACCGGTGATGTGATTCCCGAACCAGTCTATTCGCACGCCGACTATGAAACGCAGATTCTGCAACCGCTGTACCAAGCGATTTCGCCTTTTGATACAGACGCCATTTTGCAGCACGAATGGCTCAACGCGCGCGGCGCGATCGCTCGATTCGAACGGAACGCAATTGAAATTCGAGTGCTAGATCTTCAAGAATGTCCGCGAGCGGACTTGGGTATTGCGCAATTGGTCGTCGCATTGCTGAAGCAGCTCGCGAGCGTTGACCAGCATGCCTTCGAACAACAAAAGGCGTTCCCAACGGACCGCTTGGCAGCCATTTTTCGCCGAGTGATCCGAACCGCCGACCGTACCGTCATTGACGACGTGGAATACTTACGACTATTCGGTATTTGTGGAACCGAATTGTCCGCGTCCGAATTGTGGCACAATCTATTGCAAACACTGAAGCCGCAGTCAACCTGGAGCGACGAAGAAGAACGTACGATTCGCCAAATGGTTGATCGAGGTTGTCTGGCGCGACAGCTTTTGAATTCGTCCCATCACTTGGTTCGTACCTACCGAAGACTAGCCGAATGCCTGGCACAGAATTCATTGTACGCCTGAATTGGATGACACAAGTTTAATGCATCTGATCCTGACCTGCGAACACGGCGGTAATCAAGTCCCGCGAGCGTATCGCGTTTGCTTTACGCACGCACAACAAATGCTCGCTACACACCGAGGTTACGATATTGGCGCACTGTCTTTGGCGCAGTCACTGGCCCATCATTTCACCGCGCCCCTTCATTCTTCCAAGGTGACTCGGTTGCTGATCGAACTGAACCGATCGCTTCACCACCGTAGTCTATTTTCTGAATTCACCGCTGGCCTGGCCTCGGAAACCAAGCGGCAAATCATCGATACGTTTTACTTGCCCTATCGCACGCAAGTGGAAACGGCGATTCGCGAAACCGTTGGCAAAAAGCGTCAAGTGCTACACGTTTCCGTTCACACGTTTACGCCGCAGTTAAACGAGCAGGTTCGCGTGGCTGACGTGGGGCTGCTATATTCGCCGCAGCGAACCAACGAAAACGTCTTTGCCAAGTCGTGGCAAACGGCAATTCGCGACGTTTTCCCGAATTGGACCGTGCGACGAAACTATCCCTATCGAGGCAGTTCGGACGGATTCACAACCTACCTGCGGACTCAGTTTTCGCCAGATTTGTACTTAGGGCTGGAACTGGAAGTCAATCAAAAGCACGCAGCGAATGCTCGATTCTGGCGAAGCACCGTCGCTCGCGGAGTTGCGGAGTCCCTGGAAACGGCATTGCGACGACATTCGTAAGCCAAGAACCAGAGCGATAGGACTCGTCACCTCGTCCACTACCATCAATAGGACTCGTCACCTCGTCCACCACCATCAATAGGACTCGTCGCCTCGTCCACCACCATCGATAGGACTCGTCACCTCGTCCACTACAAGATCCACTTTACATCACAGAGGAATGGCCAGTTGATCAGGTGCGGGCTGCACGCCGGCGAGGTGTTCTTCGATCAGTCGTTTCAACCGCGAGACAACGTTGGAGTTCTTTTCCGCGATGTCATACTGTTCGCCGGGATCAACTTCCACGTCATACAACAGTGGAGGATCATGTTCGATAGGCGGGCGTCCGTAATGTACGGGCTCGCGGCTACGCAAATGCAGCTTGTAGTTTTCGTGGCGAACCGCGTACAGTTCGCCTCGAGTGTAATAGAACATCGACTTCCGTGGGCTCGATCCATTCCCTTGCAAAACGGCCGACAGATCCAGCGAATCCATCGTGCGATCGCTTGGCACCGATCCGCCGGACAAACTGGCGAACGTAGCCATGAGGTCGGTCGTACAGCCCATTTCCGTCACCACACTGCCAGCTTCAATCTGATCTGGCCACCAAAATATCGTGGGAACTCGCATGCCCCCTTCAAACGTCGTCCCCTTTCCCGCTCGTAACAAACCGGCAGAACCTCCATTCAACCGTTGCGAAAGCCACGGGCCATTGTCACTGGTGAACACGACCAGCGTGTTCTGTGACAATCCTGTGTCACGCAATGTTTGCAGAATCTGCCCAACGGACCAATCAAGTTCCTGAACAACGTCTCCATACAGTCCTCGGCTACTACGGCCTTTGAAATCATTCGACGCAAAGATGGGAATATGCGGCATGGTGTGCGGCAGATAAAGAAAGAACGGCGTCTCTGCGTCTTGCGACTCCAAGAATTCGATCGCCGCTTCTGTGTAGCGTTTAGTGACGGTGGTCTGATCGGTCGGTCGTTCGATCACATCTTCATTTCGCATCAGCGGCACACCACCGTTGGCGTGCATATCGTTGGAATACGGAATGCCAAAGTAGCTGTCAAAGCCTTGCATACGAGGCAAAAATTGCGGCAAATGTCCTAAATGCCATTTGCCGATGCAGGCAGTGTTATAACCTTGGTCTTTCAGCATTTCAGCGATGGTAATTTCTTCCGCTGGCAATCCGCCGCCGCTGTCCGGAAACAAGACAACTCGCTTTGGCGACGTCATGCCATTGCGGATGGGCAAACGACCGGTCAACAATCCAGCTCGGCTGGGCGTGCACACCGGCGCCGCCACGTAGAAGCTGGTCCACTTCTGACCGTCCGCCGCCATTCGATCTAGATTCGGAGTACGAATATTCGGATTCCCAAAACATCCCAAATCGCCATAGCCCAGATCATCACAGAAGATAACAACAAAGTTCGGAGAAGCTGCCTGAATCCTGTCGGTTGTGTCTGCCAACGACAGCATTACCAACAGAGCAGAAAGGCGAAGAGTAACATTGCGAAACGTATTTGCGGCGTTCATTCTGGAAGTTCCTATTCTTTGTTCGGCGACCACCACGCGTTTAGATTCGCTTGAAGTTCGGCGACTCGGTCCGGATTGATATTCGCCAAATTCGAATTTTCGTGCGGATCGTTTGCTAAATCATATAGTTCAACCTGGTTCGAATCAGCCAGCAAGTCAGGCTGAATCAATTTCCAGTTGCCTTGAATCACCCACCGATATTTGAGCGACTTGGCAGGATCATCAACATCTACAACGTCATGCTCTAGGATTTCTCCGTACAGCGTATCGCGATCCTTCAAAGCCTCAGGATCCAACAGATTCCGTCCCGGCAGATCAGCAGGGACAGCCATGCCACAGGCAGTCAGAATAGTGGGAGCTAAGTCAATGCTACTGACCAAAGTTTGCGAGTCCATTTTGGGCTGCACGGTTTTGGGCCAGCGAACCATCACGGGAGTCCGAATGCCACCTTCATTGGGCGAACGCTTTGATCGTGGTGCATAGGCCGATTCGTTGGGCAAGTTAATCCAGCCGTTGTCGGTGACATACAAGACCAATGTCTCTTCGGCAATGCCTTGCTTATCGACGTGATCCAGCAACTGCCCAACCGTTTCATCAAACCATTCGCACATGGCCCAGTATTTGGCAATGGGCAATGAATCGATCTTGTCCTGATACTTCTGTAGCAAGCGTTCTGGAGGATTATGTGGTGTGTGCGGCAAAAAAGGTGCATACCACACAAAGAACGGTTTGTCTTCCGCTACCGCTTGGTCCATAAACTTGGTAACCGGCTCTAGGCCTTGCCGACCAATGGTCAGGCCGTCATCACCGTGTCGCCCGCCAGGTTGCGGAAATCCTCGAGTCATACCGGCGGAGAATCCGCCTCGCGAAAAATTACCTTCCCACCACTTTCCAGATTGATGCGAAACAAATCCGATCTCTGCAAGCCATTTCGGCAGCGTTCCCACCGCATCAATGTGCGAAATTAAATGTTCGCGGCGTTGATTGTATTGCGGATTATTGCGACCGGGCACGCCATCTACGACAGCCGGATCATTGCCCACAATCTTGTGCTGATGAGGATACAGGCCGGTGATCATGGTCGCCAAACTGGGACGACATAAACTGGACGGCACGTAGCCTCGAGTAAACGTGAGACTATCCTTGGCCAATTGATCGATGTTCGGCGTTTGAATATGCGAGTGGCCCATGAAGCTGTAGTCGGTCCACGCTTGGTCATCTGAAATAATCAGTATGACATTTGGCGGTTTCGCAAAATTGGGCTGCGCTATCCCCAACAGAAGCAGCACGCCAACTAAAACTCCCCAACGCATCAGCTATTCCCTTTGCTCGCAAGAATCGTCTTCTTCAGCCAGACAACATCGGCTTGCTACACCCGAAATTCGTCGTCCAAGCCCTGAAAGATAACATCTCGAACTCTCGCTGCAACCTACATCACAGATTACACCAGTCGAAAAAGTACTTATTCTTTGTGCGTATTCTTTGCGTATTCTTTGTGCCACGCACAACACTCTTGCCCTATGCCCAGCCATCCATTACCCGCTACGCATGCCTCGCCCCCTCTCTTCTGTTACGTGCCATCCACAATCCTATTGCCTTAGCGAAGCCAACGCGTCCAACTCCTAACCAACCGGGCCGGATGTCGAACGGCATTCGGCCCATTCGCCATTCCTGCATTTTTGTGTGGGGAGGCAGGCTGCTATCTATTGTCTTCGGCTGCCAATGCATCCGCGATCTCTGGGGGCAATGTGACGTTCTCCATTCGATCATGCCGGTAGTTCCACGTTGCCTTTATTTGCTCCACCGTGAGGTTGGTGCAGGAATGGAAACTTCCGAACGAAATCACGGCGTCGTCGAAGTTTGCATTGGCAAGGTTGCAATTGCCGACTGATGTTCCAAGCAAGGCTTGTCCTGAAAAATCAAAATCGGAAAAGTCTGTCCCGGCAAAGCCGCAAAAACAAATGCATCCATTTCTGAAGTTCTTCGTTTTCTCCAGTGCGGTCCCTGTAAGCCACGGACCAGCTTTCATTCCCCAAATCTCGGCGTCGTCAATCGCTATTAGCTTGAGGGGGCCGTAAAGTACGGCCTGTTGTAATCCCCTTCTTGACAAGTCAACGTCGCCGAGAATCTCGGTGCTTTCGAATCGACAGTCGCCTAGACGCATTGACGCTTTGCTTAGCTGTGGAAAACTGACGCGGCATCCGTGCATTTCCATTTCATGAACGGAAGCCTTTTCGAACGACGTTTGACTTAGGTCCAAACCGTAGAATCGCGTTTTGATCAGCTTGAATCCGCGAAAATCGAGATCCAGCGGTAAGTTCCTATCGCTCTTGATACGAATCTCACAACGGCTCAAGTCTCTATTCTTATACGACCAAGAGGATTTGAATTGCTCCAACGTTAGTGGAAAACCTTGAAAGCCACCCATAAAGCCGTTAAGAACGGCGTCCGTGAATTCGTTATCACCAAGTTCGCAATCATCAAGGCAAAACCCGTCCAGGATTGCTCGCCGAAAGGTTGCCTTTTGCAGTTTGCACTGACGCAATGCAACGCCCTGCAAATTGCAGTCGTCGAAACTGGCTCCCGTCAAGTCCTGCCCTACGATTTCGGAGCCCCACAGACGCTTTCCTGCGAATTTGGCGCCTGGTTGAATTTTGACACCTTTCGCCCAAGGACCAAGGTCAATCTTTGGCTGATACGTATCGGCGTATCCCGCACTCATCAGAAGAACCGAGAGCAGGATACATCGCACCAAACCTGTAGTCATCATCTATCCTCCATCCACGAACACCGAACACATCGTCTGTGTTCCCTTTGGCTCCCTAGCGTTCTCCCGTGACCGGATTATGCATGGCACCTAGCGTTCGCCCTTGCCCCTAAGCCGTTTGTGGTCCCGCCTTCAGGCGGAAACGATCCTATTATGGAGCGATTCTAATATGGATGGCACAAAACGAATCCCTCCGTTCCTCGATATCTTCCGCAGTACCACGCGAGCATATCGCTTCGCACTGGATTCCCCTGACCTACGAGAAATACCCAACCCGCCAATGTTTCACCACCAGCATCCCTTGTGCCGAACATTATTGGGCCTGTCCCCGTTTATTCCTCGAGTTCGCATCGCTCAGCTCATTCCTTCAGGATAACCGTGCGACCAAATTCATAGCGACGATGTTTGTCTACTGCGGAAACTTCGGTTTCCAGCTTGAATGTGGCTGGGTCGGCATCGCCACAATGGAAAATACGCCGGTTTTTCGTTCGAACCAATAAACGTTCACTTTATCCCGCATAGCGCTGGCCCATGAACTGGAACGAATCGTAATCAGCCGGTTTGATAAGGACAGGTCCTCGATAAAAACCATTTGAGTCCTTTCCTAATCCTCTAATTTCGAGATCCGGAAACGACTTCAGCTTTGGCATACTGGGCACGCTGGCATCTTCCCGCCAAGGGATTTCAGCGCGCCCAATTTCGACTACCTCAAAGGTCACTGGGTCGGCGTCCTCGAGCATTTCATGCCCGGCATAGACATGCCCGCCGTCGGCGGAGTACGGTTTAGTGAGAATTCGGAACGATTGTGGATCAGATTCTGGTAAGGGCACACCATAGAAATAGACTCTATTCTTATCCTTAGTGTATCGACCGTCCTTCGTGACTAATTTAAATGATGAAGGATCAGCGTCTTTCATGTAGATGATGAACCTATTAATTCCTGCCCAGACGTGACTCTTGTCTTTCGCATAAGGATACGCATCTTCCGAGTCAATCGTTTCAAACGTATCTTCGTCTGCCTTGAAATCACGAACAATGGCACCTCGATATGTATGCGGATCCGTGGGAATGCAATAATGGCCCTTTCCATTCTTAAAATAGAAATACGGTTTCACTCGGCTACCAATCCGCAGGTCACGGCAGCCGAATGCCGTGACTATAGCAAGTAGTAATATACAAGCGATGATTGGCTTTTGTTGCGTGAGTGTAAACGCCGCATTCGCGTGCGAATTGGTGAAATGTCTGACCATACTACTCTCGGTTTCTGGATTTCTTTAGTCGGGTGACTATTGTCCGATGCCAAAACGATCAACATCGATTCCACCAACTAGATTCCCTTCCACAAGCAACCCGTAAAGTACTGAATCCATCAGATGGCATTGACCTAGTTCAACACCGAACATAAGGCCGCCACCAATAACGTGCCACGGATTACCGGTCGCGACACCGATGCTAATATGCTGCACATATCAATCGCAATCGCTAAGTCATACGGGCCATCTAGTTTTATGCCGTATCCGATAGCGTTGGGCATAGGCGTCAACTCTTGTACTACCGTTAGGATGTCATAGTCGACGAAATATTGCGTTATATTCGTAGGATTGTTGAACCGGAGTTAAGGATCCTGGGTATTGCTCCACGTAGTTTCCATTGGCATCATATACCAGTTCACCGGAATCTGGATCACGATAAAGTACCGTTTCGCCTAGGCCGGCAGCATTAAAAGTCATCGCAGGAAAGCCACTGGCAACGGCCCCAGCACTGGCAAGCCCGCCTCCCAAAGAATGACCAGCCAATGAGATGTTGTTTTGCTGAAATAGCGGCATCTGTCCAAGAGAATGAGATACTCTCATTGCGACAGGATACTGGAGGGTCGACAAACCGACGCCTTGTACGATATCTTCTAGCAGATCATCCAAATCGTTTGTCCCGGCGAACCCAAGAATGAAGACATCTGAACTTGACGCAAGGTAATCACGATACAGTGCTGCGGTAAAACCAGGGATTCTTACTCCTTCGGGTTGTTGGCCATTCGTGATATCTATAATGGTTTCAGGTGGAATGAACATGTCCTCTAGATCTTCTGTCTTCAGAAGCTTCATTGAGAATCTTTTGCAAATCTTGCGATTCGTCATCTGGTGGTACTTCGTACACTCCCTTTGCAACGAGCCCATGTCGAACCTCCGGCCAGAACCGCAGCGAGTAAAAAAACGACTCCTCGTCTGTCACGATATATTTTATTTCATCCACTGCTGCGTCTGCCCATTGACGACGAGCGTTGTAGTAATGAAGACGTTTGGACGACCATTTGCCTCAACACCTTTATAGGTGCTGATTGCATCGTTGTCGTCAATGCCGGCGATGTAGATGGTAACTCCTCCATCATTTGGACTGTACCGTAATTCTGAGAGCTTATAAACTCCGCCCGGAAGAATCTTGTCGCCCCTTCATTAGCGGCAGCGTTGATGCGATTTGCTGCTTTGGGCAGCGTCCAAAGTTCGATGTTGCCTGCCGCACTGCCAGGTGCAAAATCGATGCGGACTCGAATTTGCGAATCATTCGGATCTAATCCTGCCGGTAGCCTTAGGCGGGTTGGAGTAAAATGAGAAGCCGGATCGCTGGTGTTGTAATTCTGCATCACAAGTTTGCCAAGTCCATATGGATGATCTTCTAGATGTTCCTCCCAGGCGGAATTCTGTGGGTAATTGAAGCCGTCCGTATTGTCACTGTCCGCGTCGTAGTCGAATGTCCAAGTAGCGAACGTCACCTTGTGGAACGCTGGATTCGCGAATCCTCCGTTGAGGTTTACCATGTCATCAAGCTCGTACGTTGCCCTAATACTAGAGTAGCCGGCTGTGGCAATGGCTTCAACGTAGATTGTTGACGGCGCGTTGTGTGGCAGGATAGCTGGACTTGTCAACTTTGTAGCAGCGGTCTTTTCAGGACTGGTCCAAACTCGCACGCCGCCATCGAAGGTCAATATTGTTCGACCGGGAAGAGCCTGAAGGGCAGGCAAGCTCACAGGACTAACCGTCATTTGAACCAAATTGTCATCACCACCCTCTACTTTGCTATCGGCGATATCAAGCACAGCGTCTTGATCGTCATCGTCTCGGTTTGATATCGCGACAAACGCATCACGTTTCACGCCATTGTCAATGTACTGTACAACGCTCGTCGTATTTACAGGCGTTATCGTGACGGTTGGCAGAGTAAAGTTTCGCCGTTCCGGTTGGCATCGTTGGTCGGTTAAGCCCAGACAACGTCGAGGAGAACTATCGATCAAGATCGCTCCCACGCCCTGCATTTCCCCATCAAAGCTTTGTGGAGAAACATCGGCGTTCCAGCTGTAATTCACTGGCGACGTCCCTTCGTGTCCAATGTGTTCGACCGATACATCGTACACATTGTCTGCTTCCAGGTTGAAGGTTTGATAGCTTGGCAATATGCCGCCAGCAATTCCGTCTGGTTCACGGTTATCCAGCGATACCGTCGTCGGGCCGGAAACAGTCAATCGAAAAATGTCTTTGTACGGTGTTGTCGAGTCCCCAACTTGAAAAACGGTTGGAACCACAATCGGTCCTGATACTTCGATTTCGGCCGCCGATAATTCCCCTGACGGATATGTCACTGGTTGTAACGTTGGTGACGTGGTGGGGCTGTAGAGCTTAAGATCGAGTTGCCTTGGCGGATTGGCTTGCACCGGGATCGCCTGGGCGTTCTCGTCGATTTCGACAAAGATCCGTATGTAGTCGAAAACGTCGTAGTCGTCGTCCAGATCCACGTCGCCTTCAAAGTACGACACGCCACCGCCTTGATAGGTCAGGCCGTCCAGGTCTTCCGAAGTGACCATGCCGTCCAGATTTAAATCGGCCAGCAGCACACCGTGAGACTGAATGAAACCATCGTACGTCGGCGTGCCGCCATAGAAAACGGGATCAAAGTCATAGAGGTTCACGGCGCCGTCGCCGTTCAAGTCCGCTCGTTCTTTGACCGCCGCACTGCTGACTGCAGGTCCAAACTTGGTTTGGTAAGCGGACGGATTTTTGATGGCCAATTCGAAAGCCGCCATGTCTCCTTCGCTGCCCCAAAAGGAAACGTTGTCGTCAAAGTTGACGTCACCTTGTCGTAAGACCTTGCGAGCAACATTGGTTAAATCAATCGTCTGAGCGACACCTTCGACGGGCTGCCAAGTCTGAATTGCCGAACCAACTTGCATGGGACGATTGTTCCACGTAATGCTGTTTTCGCTCCAGTCTCCGTACGTGACATGAGCAATGGCGTTGGTTGGGTTGCCTGTCACGTCGTTGGGCTGCAACGTCAGCGTCAACGAATCCAGGTTGGGCGAATAATCGGTCAGGTCAAAGCTCAGATAGGATTCCATCTGAATGCTGATCGAGCCCATTTGCGTATTGGCCACGGTCAGCGAATCGGCCGAACCAAAATTGGCAGTCGCGTTTTGATTGTAAACGTACGCGTCCTGTTGGACTGGTTGCCGGGCAACTGCCGCAACGGCCGAATGGACTTGGAATTCGGCTTCGACCAAAGCGGGCTGGCCGAAATTGACCGACAGGAAACTATCAAGTTCTAACGCTCCCGATTCGTAAATGGCAGACCAGTGACGTTGCCCCGCGTTGGCACTCAGATCGACCGGTTCGCTGTTCACTCCCAGCCCGTTCCACGTCACCCAAGACGTCTTGGCGTAGCTTTGCAGTGTTTGCCATGCGGCGGTTGCGGCATCAGCCACACTTCGATTAGAACTAGCCATGTCAATTTGAATGGTATCCATCAGCATGGCGCCCAATTGGCCGAGTTCGTCCACAGTCTGTTTGGCAGATGTATTTCTCGCGGCCAAACTGTTACCTCGCTGGTTGGCGAGACTGCGGTCGAGTTGCCGGATGGCGTTGTAAACTTGGCGACGAACGGCCGTTTCATTCGCGGGGGAATCGATGGTCGATCGCACGACGTTGGCCAAATCGGCAACTTCGGTGGTCAGACGCCCCGCATCGAATGGCGCGTTGGGTGCGGAAGAATACCGCTGCAAGACGTTGTCGACAGCGGATTGGTCGAGTGTACTTTGGTTCTGACGAGCCAGCGTGGTGCGCCCCGTCCCGAGATCACGGAGGATTTGTTCGGAAGGAAAATAGGCCGCAAAGTCGATCATGGTGAGCGGCCGGTCAAAGCCTTTCTTCGAAACTTCAATCTGAATTTCATGCCGCCCCGTTGCAGGTACTCGGCCTTCGATCAACTGCACCGTCGCTTGGCTCCCCGCTTCGTCCGACTGCACTTGAAACAACTCGGACCCATCGACAATGGAAAAGATCAAATCACTGGCAAGCAGACAACGATCTTCTAGCGATTCAAAGAAACGAAAACGATTGCGTTGAGCGTTGAGCGTTGAGCGTTGAGCGTTGAGCGTTGAGCGTTGAGCGTTGAGCGTTGGATTTTTTCATGACAAAAGCCTCCCTGGATACAGGATGTAGGGGACGAAAGTAGTGACTATGGCGAATGGTAGGCAAACCGGACTCGAGGTTGCAAGTAAGAAATGGCCACGCGTTTGGAAAAAGTTCACATTGTCGGTATACCGACATGTTACCTGTGCGATGTCGCTCGGTCTTGGTTTACGTCTTCACGAATTGTAGGGAGAAAAGAACAGATTTGCGAAACCGGTTTGATCACCAAAGCATGTTTTTGAACTGCAAAACAAGTTGTTTGGCAGAGTCGCGAGGGCGCAATCTGCTGATCACTACGTCTTTGAAGCGAGTGAGGCCAATACGCGACGGTGTCGAGTCAAGTGGCGGTACACCGACAGGTGTAGACGAAAACGTGTCGAGATTGCTTGCGAATTTGGCCTTTAAGCTAACTTATCGGGAGAATTCGAAAGAAACTCGCAGTCAAAAAATGGCGATCTACATGCCTGCAACCGGCGAATTGGTCGGTCGAAGATCTGCCGCAATGACACCGGCTACGCTTCAGCACACTTAGAAGCCCGATCGCGCCATTTCGGACTCTTCGTCCCCGTGTCCTGCTTGGCCTTCTTAAACCCGTACGCGTGTCCGGCAAGGGAAAGCTCGGTTCCTCCACTGTGCCGCCCATTCGCCATTTATTCGAAAGGATTCGACTATGCCGGCAGAACGTTTTCTCTTCCCAAACATCGATTGGGCCACCTATGAAAAGGCCTCGAGCGTAATGCTCGAGGCCTTTTCAAATCGCTGATTCGTCCACCAACACGCTCAAGAGGTTAGACGACCAACCAATCTTCGTCGTCCAAATACCATTCGCGAGCGTTATCTGCATCTTGAGCTGACGTTGGATTCGAATCGCGTTCTTTCGAATCCTGGGCAGCAAAGACCGCGTCCACCATTCCAACTTCGCTCAAGTTCGTCTTTCTGGGCAAAGCATCAACCAATCGAATCGGCTGGACACTTGTCGATTCCGCCGCATGAGCTTCCGCCACATAGGTTCCTTCTTGGAAGGCCAGCACTAAGTCGGCCGAACTGAAGTCACCATCGCCATTCCAGTCACCTTCTTCAAAGGTAGAATTTCCGGCAATTCCGTCTTCATATTCACCGGCAACGAAGACGGCGACTAAGTCACCCGAATCAAACACGCCGTCGCCATTGGAGTCGCCAACAATCCGGACTCCGCCCGCGCTGCCTGGCGTACCACCATCCACAGAACTCGCTCGCCAACCGGCTGGCGTGCTCCATACGGCAAAGTCATTGGTGTCCACGTCTACAATTTCCAGCGAACGTCCCTGTCCGTCGGTCGTCGGATACCAATCGTCATCGTACGACGCGATGTACCACACATCATCTCCGCTGACGACCGTGACGTGCTCCGAATTGTTGCTCAATCCACCGGCCCACTGTCCAGCGACTCGCACTTGATCGCCATATCGAACTCGGAACGCCGCTTCGTTTTCTACGACCACAATCCGTTCGCCGGGTGCCAACCGAGTGTCATCGGCCGAAGCAAAATCGAACCCAATTCCCGTTGTTTGGTTTTCCGTGGTGGTCTGCAAGAGCTGGACGTTACTCAAATCCACAATCTGATCGGAAACGTTGACGAATTCCACGAATTCAAATTCGTCCTTATCATTGAAACCAGCCGCCAATTCTGCCGCCGTCAGCGGACCTGGGTTGTAATGCACTTCGGCCAAGCGGAACGAATCGGCCGATGCAGGCACGGATGGCGAATAGAATGTAGCTTCATCAATGGCCGACCATTCGCCATTCGATAACACGCGAACTCGTACTGTTTGGCCATCCGCAACGCTGAATGGACCGGAGTACAAACGAGCCGAACCGCTCAGATCGCCGCCAATTTTTCGCGGATCGCTACCGTCCAAAGTGTAATAGACCTGGCCTGCGGCTGACTGCAATGCCACTTGGAATCCGTCTGCCATTTCACCGCCACGTTGATTGAACGTAGCCGCGTCTACATCCGGGAACAGACCGCCTCGACGGAAAATATTCAGCAGATTCCCAGTGCGCTGCGTGAACCAATCGCCGACAATACGATCGTATTCTCGCTGCCATTCGACGTCTCGCGTGTACGGACGCGAACGATGCTGATCACCCCAACGAGCGGATTCGGCGATCAACGCGTCATAGATCACGCTGACGTATTCTTGGTAGATGGCTGCGGGACGATTACGTTCCGGGTGTTCGGGATCCCATTCCGGATTTTCTGGATCAACATAGAACACACCGCCGTTGAATAAATGCTTTTGCACTCGATCCGCAAACATCAGATTAAATTCGTCACTGGCTCGCAAATTTTGGAACGGTTCCGCCACACCGGATCGATCACTGGTGTTGTTGCCCGTAACGCTACTTCGTAAGAACAATGACCATTCCGCATCCCACATGAAGAACTTGAAGCCTTCGCTTGTCGGATCGTTTTCATGCCCTACGTAGTAGTTCTTGAACGGCCAATCGCTATTGTGTCCGTAGTAGTTAATGATCAAGTAGTCGATCATATTATTGACGTCCAGCAGCGAAGGCGTTTCCGGATCGTCCGAACCGTCGGAATTTAAACCTTGCAGCTGCAACAACAGCTGAGTCTTCTCGTCTTGCGTGTCGGCACCACGAATATCCGAAGTGGCATTACGCAAGTCTCGCCAAGCCGACTGCGTTCGCGAATTACGGAAACGATCACCATCCGCGTTGATGGACGTACCCGAATTAATGCCGTCCCAGTTGTATTCTTCGGTATCCAGGTAGGTTTCCGCGAAGGACGAATCGGGCCGTTCGACAATATTGTACATGCCCCAATAACGTCCATTCAGATACAAGTGAATGGCCGTGCCGTGCGAAGCTGGCTGCCCCATGGCCCGCTGGACGTTGCGCAAGAATTGGTCTCGAGCATACTGAGGCTGACCGCCGGCACCATCCCATTGCCAGCCGTCATTGGATTCCATGCGCAGCGTGAGTGTACTGAATTCGCTGGCGGCATCGGGGCCAAACAGCGGATATTCCAATTTGCCATCGCCATATTCGTTCTTAAACAGAAAACGGAACGATTTCTTTTTGGTCAGTCCAAATCCGCGGAACGCACCGCCCTGAATTCGAATCCCCGCGTCAATCTGGAACCCTTCCGTGCCGTCTGGTTGGATCAGTTCAATCGAGGTTGCGCGTTCCCATCGCGGTCCACTGCTCGTCGGATTGGAATAAATGCCTTGATCACCGAACAGATCGTCCGAATTCATCACTACGGACACAGTAGGAATCGACTTGAGCGACTCTTGCAAAATGGCCGTCGCTTCCTCAACTGTGTAGCTAGTGTCGCCCGCAATCAACGGGAACTGATCTGGATCATCCAAACCGTAATCCGCCGAGGTTCCTCGCCAAGCTGTGGGAAAACCTGCATCCAGCGAATCCTGGCGATCTTGTGTCACCACATCGGCCAAGAAGACATACGTATTGGTATCTACGTTGGTTGGAACGGCGCCTTCCAAGAACGCAGCGGCACGAACTGTGGTGGTTTCTGCAATGTTGATGGGTGCCGAATATGTCTGACCGTTTTGAAGCGTCGGCTCTGTTCCGTTGGTGGTGTAACGAATCGTCGCGTTTTCCGTGGCAGTAGTGATCTCCAAGGCAAAGGCTTCACTAAAGAATCCTCGATTCACGGAAAACTTGGTGTCTGCCACGATGAAGCCGAGTTGAGCGGAATTCGCGTCGCCGGGCGTTGGCTGCGTGAAGTAGCCCAGTTGATTCGAATCGTTGGCCGCACCACCGTAGGAAATGTGAACTCGCTGTTCCGGGAACATTTCAATCGCGTGAATCGGTTGGCCATCCAAATTGCTGACGTAGACCGAATCGCCGCCGGCATCTAACGAGAAATTGGTGTGCAAGTAACCATTCAGATCTAAGTCGGGATCGGTAATGTTTTCCCCTGAAGCCATGACGACCAGATAGCCGTTACCTCCAATAACAGAACCGGCGGGGAATTGCCATTTGGTTGGATTCGACACATCGTCACTTAAGAACAGGCCTTCCAGATCAACCGGTTCGCTCAGCAAGTTTCGCAACTCAATCCAGTCGGGAGAAATGGTGTTACCGGTGAAGTCTTCGTCCACGGAACGGCGAACAACGGTTTCCAATGTCGAAGCGTTGGACGCCATGACTTCGCTGATTTCCACAGGACGAGCAGAAATCACAATACTAACCGTCACCGGCCCGGTTGTCGCTTGACCATCACTTGCGCGATACGTAAACGAATCGACTCCGGTTTCCACACCCGCGTTGGGCGTGTAACTGAACGAACCGTCTGTCCGCAATGTCAATGTGCCATTGGTTGGCCCCGCTGCTAAGCTGGCCGTGATGGTGGCACTGTCCGAATCAGAATCATTGGCCAAAACACCTCGTTCCGCCGGAATGTCGATACTCTTGCCGGGAAATGCCAGATACGAATCATCCTGCGCTGTTGGCGCGTCATTGACCGAAGTAATTTGAATGTTAGCCTGAACAGTGGCCGATCGATCGACGCCATCGGAAATGTAGTACGTCAATGAATCGCTGCCGACAAAATCAGGATTGGGTGAATAGATCAACTGCCCGTTGTTATCCGTGATCACTCCATTGGTCGGCATGGTTTCCACCGTGATCGTCAACACATTGCCATCCGGATCGACATCGTTCGCCAACAGCGCGCTGTTGAGTGCCAGCGGTGTGTCTTCCGGCGTGGTGACGTTGTCTGCCACAGCCTGAGGTGTGGTGTTGACAATCAGCGTCACGGTGCCGGAAAACGGCGAAATACTCACTCCGTCATCTACCTTGTAGGTAAATCGTTCCGTGCCGGAAAAACCTTGCGGATCGTATGTGAAGGAACCATCTTCGTATAGTTGCAGCACACCGTTGGTGACATTTCGATCCAAGATCGCTCGCAACGGATCGTTGTCCAGATCGACATCGTTATTCAAAACGCCCACCAGCGCCGGGATGTTCAGCACTTGGTTCGGAACCGCTTTATATTGGTCCGCCACAGCCAAAACGGGATCGTTGGTACCGTTCACTTGAATTGAAACGGTTGCCACATTGCCTGGCCGAAAATCGTTTGCCGTATAGGTAAACGTATCCACGCCAAAGAAGTTAGGATTGGGCGTGTAGACAAACTCGCCACTCGGCTGCATGGTCAAATGCCCATTGGCCGGACCATCCACAACTACGGCCGTCAACGTGTCTCCGTCTGGATCGCTGTCATTCGCCAGAACACCATTGGCGAAAGTCACGCTCAGCTGAGCGTCTTCGTTTACGGAATAACTATCGTTCAAAGATACGGGCGATTGATTGTTGTAGTACGCATCGAATTCATTAAACAACGCGGTCACTTCATTCGCATTCAAACCGCCGTCATAAATGCGAATCTGCCCAATATCGCCCGTGAAGAAGTTGGTGGCCGGCGCCAATCCACCTCGCAGCGCACCGACGACCATATCAATCCGAGATCTCTCGCCGTTATTCGAAGTGCTTAGTAGCGTCGGCTGATTGCCATCCACGTAAACGGCCAGTTGCGAACCGGTTCGCGTCACCACCACGCTGTGCAGTTGGCCATCGTTCAGCCCGCTTTCAGTCGAATAGACGGTTTCCGGCGCCGCCAATACGCCGCCGCCCAGGCCCGTGGACACTTGTCCGGACGAGTTGATACTGACGCCCCAGTCATTCCCTAACCCCAAGCTATTGCCATCCACTAATCCGGTATTCAAGAACCAGTTTCCTTGATTGCCTTGCAGCGCATTTGAATCGGTTGCAAACACAAGGCCGATGGAAAAGTCGGTTCGATTGCCCATGGGGCTGTCGGACGCCAGCACTTTGAGATATTGACTTTGCGAACCATCAAATCGCAAGAAACTACGTCCGCCAATTCCGTTTTGCATCAACGAAGGTGCCGCGTCGCCCGCCGTGAGGTCAATGCCACCAACAGAATCTTCCCACGAAGTGACATCCGCGCCGGGCTCGACTTCCGCAATGGAATCGGCTGCCCAATGCGCCACCAAGTCTCCGGCCAACAAACATCGACCTTCCAGTGCTTCGACCGCGGCATTCATCTGGAATAAGCTTCGATTCGTTCGCTTCGCTGGCCGCTTGGTGGTTCGCATTTTGCTGCCGTCAATCCAACGCATTGTCATCCTAAATTCGCCTTTCATTACTCGCTGCCAAGTTCGCGAATGCTCAAAGAAATTGACATGGCCGATCTTTGGTGGACATGAAGATCCAGTCAAACTGATCGCACCACGCCAAATGTTAATTCCGCACTTTCCAGATATTAACCGGCAACAACCATAGAATCCAGTTGATTTATCAACTCGACACCAAGTGGGTGGAAAACGACTGCAACGAAGCGGTTCGCGGCTTTCGTGGCCAACAAACCTGTTCTACCCAATGCAAGAATTGGTGAATCCAACGGCCGACAGCCAGCCAAGATGCCCGCGCAAGACTTTCCCCTTTTCAAAAGACTTGGGGTTTCAAACAGGTCCTTTGGCGCCAAGAATTTAGTGGGGGCACAGGCGTTCATCATGGACTGGCAATTATTCGTCGCATTTCATGTCTGAATGATGCGCCAGACCGATTAGGCCTTTTTTCGCTCGATCAAGCGTAGCTGATCGATAACTCGTCGAACGCCTGGAATACTACTAACGGATCGCACGATACCTCGTCGTTCGTGTTCAAAGCCGATAACACCAGCCAGCGTCACATCACCACTCCTCACGGTAGGCGTAATGCGACTGGAGCTACTACCAGTTCGCAATAATTTCTGTGTCACGGTCTTCAAAAGCGTTTTGTCAGGAACATTATTTCCAATAGCCATTTGTCACCTCCAGGGTGAAATAGGTGCGTGCGCCCCAGGGGGACACGTAATACGAAACAAGCGAACAGTGAAATTGATTGTGAAATTCTGATTCTTTACCGACGACAATTCGTTGATTACTGACCCTATTCAGGCACGATGCGCAGTTTCGGCCTGACCAAATTGGTCGGCAAGAAGTTTTCATCTCGAACGATGAATTGCCCCTTGCGATAAGCTTCCGCTAGAGCTTTAGGTACTTCGGAATACGCAACAAGTAAGTTGGCTCGGCTACCAGTGCATTCTGCAACTCTTTCTTGCAATAACGCGACCGCATTCGCGCGACGCACTTCGGCAGCAGCTTGAGCCACTCGTGTGTCCGTTTCCGCCTGATCGGTTTGCAGTCGAGCACCAATGTTTTCACCGACATCAATTTGGGCGATGTCAATCGAAACAATTTCAAACGCAGTGTTGGCATCAAGCCCTCGCATAAGTACGCCTTGCGAGATACGACTGGGCATTTCCAATACTTCCATATGATTTGAGGATGATCCAATGACAGAAATAATGCCCTGACCGACTCGCGCGATAATAGTTTCTTCCGTAGCACCACCGATAAGCTGATCCAAATTCGTGCGAACCGTGACCAGTACATGGACCTGAAGTTCGATACCGTTCTTGGCGACCGCGCTAAGCGTTTCCGACGAATTGACTAATTGTGCAGGGCAATCGATCACCTTGGGCAAGACACTGGTGCGGACTGCCTCCAGGACATCCCTGCCCGCCAAGTCAATCGCAGCGGCTCGATCAAAGTCTAGATGCAAACCTGCCTGATGAGACGCAATGATCGCTTTCAGCACTCGATCAACATCGCCACCTGCCAAATGATGGCATTCCAAATCAGCAACACTAATGCCACCAGATTGACCGAAATTCAATCCGGCTTGCAGTCCCATGATCTGCGCCCTAACGATCATTGCGGGATCGACTTGCCGTAGGCTCATACCCACCATTCGAAAAACCGAAACGGGAGCACCCGACATAAACGCTTGCAACCACAGCAAACCGTATTTGGCCATTCCCCACGTTACCAGTGCGCTGACCGTAGCAACTAGGAACACAATGACAGTAGAAAAGCCGGCAAGTGCCATCGTAGCTTCCGTAAGGCCATGCAGGTTCATCGATACGTCCTTCATTGACCCGCATTCCAATTCGCATAAGCCAGAGTTTCAAGTCTGTGGAATGCTGGTTCGTTCCATTTGTCAAATCCGTAACACGCGCGCAACGCACCGAATATTCGGTTCATTTTCCGCACGTGAAGTTTCTTGTTCCGTTGCAATTGCACACTTTGGAAACGGAACATCAACTGGGAACGAATGGGCAATAGCTTTGCCCCACAGGTTCTCTAGAAAATCGTCTCGACAAAAGCTCAGACGTGCCTGTTGTTCTGAAGACGCGAAATTCGCAGCTCATCCATGATTATACAGACACTTGACCTCAGACGTTCAAGATTCTGCCAGAATCACAAGAATGGCAACCAGGACGGGAAATGCGAGGAATACTGGCGAGCACGTGGAAACGATAGCGGAACGGATTAATTGTACTATTCATGCATAAGCCAGAAACGCATGAGACATTACCGACTTTTTCGTGACGCCAACAACCGCCAACATATTTTGTAATTTGCACTCGTCAATTTG
Organism: Pirellulaceae bacterium; assembly: GCA_041399205.1. Lineage (GTDB taxonomy): Bacteria > Planctomycetota > Planctomycetia > Pirellulales > Pirellulaceae > JAGQOZ01. Next base: position 194,569 of record JAWKTK010000007.1, read on the forward strand.
CATCTTGCAAGGGGCGTAACTCTTCCAGTCTGCAAAACAGGAAATCAGTAGAAATGCAACGAACATTTGGCACTTAAAAACGCCGTTCAGGGAATATCGCCAAGAAAGACTGGTCGGTAGGTTCGCGGCCAACCCGAAGCCAACCGCGGCGAAGTAGACAACATTTCCAACGATCGAAATCGGTGACAATTCGATTTGTCCGTTTCTGTTCCACCAGTACTCGAATGGCCATCCAAGTGACGAGATTCTAATTGCCCCAGTCGAAAACTGGTACCAAATGAAATCCGATCCAATCGTCTGGGCATACGCTAATACAAGCGTCCAGACAAGCGTCCAGACAAGCGTCCAGACAAGCGTCCAGACAAGCGTCCAGACAAGCGTGAAGGCAAGCGTGAAGGCAAGCGTGAAGGCAAGCGTGAAGGCAAATCTGGCTTTGTGCACCATTGGTCAGATACTTTCCAGCAAGAACGGGTCAGTATGCTTCAATGCGTGTCAAGGTTGGTAGCCCAGTTCATGACATGCGACTCGAATTCAGCTGACGACAGACTTTAATTCTTCGTCTAACAGCGCCATATTGAACGTTCTGAGACCAAACGAATTACCTTCGGCGAAGACATCATCAACCGTTTGAGTTGTCTTGACGTTTTTACTGGCGGTTCGCGAAGAATCCGCGACGGCGTTGGCTACGTAGGTGCCTGCTTGGAAAGCGTAGACCAAGTCGGCGGTGGTAAAATCGCCGTCGTGGTTCCAGTCCCCTTCTTCAAACGTGGAATTGCCGACAATCGAGTCTTCATATTCGCCAGCGGCGAAGACAAGTACCAAGTCAGACGAATTGAAGACGCCGTCATGGTTCGAATCACCAGGAACTTCTTGGACGCCAATCGAACCGGGCGAACCACCATCGGCAGAACTGGAACGCCAGCTAGCCTTTACGTTCCAACTGGTCAGATCGCTGGCATTCGGGTTGACCAATTCCAGCGAAGGACCGGCGCCGTCTGTGTCCACATACCAATCATCCGCGTAGGCAAACTGATGGAATATTTGGCCGTACGTCGCCACGGAAAGTGTTTCACCACCGTTAGACAGCCGTCCGGACCATTCGCCCGCGATATTAAATTGGTCGCCGTAACGCAGCTGAAAGGCGTCGGCGTTTTCGACTACCAGAATCGTTTCGCCTGGATTCAACATTGTGGAAGCGGCGGTCGAAAAATCAAAATCGACGCCCTGCGACGCTCCTTCGATATCCACCGAGACCAATGCCACACTGGAAAGATCGATGGCAGTCGAACCGACGTTGACGAACTCCAGAAATTCAAATTCGTCCGAATTATCAAAGCCAGCCACAACTTCGGCCGTGGTTGGATCAGCCGGATGGTAATGGACTTCACTGATTCGCAACGAATTAGCAACTTCTGTTCCCGTGGCTTCGGACGCCACAAACTGGATCGGATCCGACCAATGACTCCAGCGTCCCGTGGCATCTTCCATACGAACTCGGACTCGGTACGTCGCACCCGGCACCAACTGGCTTCCCGGAACGGTGATATTCGAATCGTAAGTGCTGATTTCGCCCGATTCCCACAACGACGTAATTTCATACTTTCTGGGCTGAGTCGGATCAAACGAGGGCGAATTGGGATCCGTGACTTCGGCAATACGCCACTCCATGGCAGAAAAAGCATCGCCCTGTGGATCACTAAACGCACCCGCTGCAAATCGCAGATCATCTATCGCAAAATTCGCATCGCCAACGTAGGTGATGCTTGGTGTTACCGGCGCTTCATCGTCATCCAGGATGCGACGATTGAGCTGGGAATCGGTTCGAGAAACAACATAGTTTTTCATATGCTGCATCATGCCGGGAAAATCTTTTGTAGGTGCGTTACGACTGGTGTAATACCGACCTTGCCCTGATTTGGAGGAATTCACGTTGCGCGATGTCATGATCGGGTTGTAATCCCACATCGCTCGATCTGCATCTACCCAAGACGGTTGACCTGGCGTGTAAATGAACGACGCGAATTCATCAATCAGCATTCCGGTCTGTTCTGGGTTGTACAGCAAGTCGACATATTCGCGGAGCCGATTGCGATACTCATGCGCAAAGGCGTCGTTGTCGGCGACCTTACGTTTGAAGTCGTGGTTGCCATCACCATACATGTTGTTGGCCCACGTTAAGTCCAAATCCCATGGATGAACTTCAAACTTGCCTGTTTCCGGATTGTGATAATAGAAATAGTTTTTGCCGTAGGCGATGTCATAATGGTGAATTGATTCTACAACCGAACGGTAACTGTAATATTTCTCGAGATCTAAATTGGCTTCCCACCACTCCGGATCGGGTGAACTACTGCGATACGCGCGAATAAAATCTCGGACATCCGACGCATTTGATGGTTGCGTCGGGCCTTGGTTGTTCGACGAACCTGCGTAGTTTTCAATCTTATAGAGATTACCGTCGGGCAAGTCGTGCTCTTCTAGCATGCGGCCATCGGGCTGTTCAATGGCCATGTACATGCCCCAGAAATCGCCATCGTATTGCGATGTTCCTGATTCAGTAGCGTCATCGACCACTCGGAAATGAACGTAGTTTGTGTTGGGCGCTTCGACATCCATCAGATTGAACAGTTTGAATCCGACGGCTTCGAATAACCCCTGTTCACCTCGATGATCAAAATCGCCCTGTTGAATGATCGCCGAAAAATTCAGCTTATCCCATTCGGTATCGTATTCGTTACCGTAATCATCTTTTGCTTGGAAACTGTGGCCTCGATTGAAATCGAATTTCCACATATTCTTGCCCATGGCATACCGCCACACACCACCTCGAGCTCGATAGCGAATGTGGTCATACACCTTGCCGTCGTATATCAATGTCCCCTCCCATTGATATTCACTGCCAGTGTAACCGCTACGTAGATCGGTTCCCGGATGGTATTGTGCATCCAAGACATCTTGGTTTTTGGTGATCAATTGGTAGACCGCTTTGTCTTCCATTTGAGAAAAGTCATAGGTTACAGGATCTGTAGAACCAGGCCGAGCTGCGCCCGTCCACGTGGGCAGACCGTTGTAGACGTAATAATTGAAGTTAGGCGAAGGATCGTCTTCGTATGGACCCGTGACCGAAACACCCTTCGTATCGACGGCGCTAATACGGTAGCGAACCAAGTGCCGATGCTGGTTCAACGAAGCGGGCAGGACAATGGTATAAATCGAATCGTTCGCTTCGACGTCTCCGTTGGTGCCGTTATCGTACATAGCCAAGGCAGTCCAGGTGGTTCGATAGGCGTCGTCCGTGATGCTGATGTAGCTACCAGGCGAAACGACTTGATATTCCAACGAAACATTCTGCACACCATCGGCATCGGTCACTTTCACAGTGATAGTCACATCATCTGCGTCGGTGGGCTGCTGAGGCGAATGTTCTACTTGTCGCATTTGCGGCGCGATATTATCCGTGCGAATCGGATTTGCTACGCCTGGTGACGGTGTGGCCGAGCGCCAACTTCCACCCAGGTCATTGTCGGCGTCCGGATTCAGCAATTGCAGTGACTTATCCGGAGCTTCACCTACAACGGGCCACGGAAACCCAAGTTTATAGTCAACCGTGTCAATTAAATCACCGCCTGCCGAACGCAGTTCAATTCGTTCGCCCGAATTTCGCAGAGTGCCTTCCCATTGGCCCATTGCCGTGACATCAAATTCCGCTTGAAACATCGCAGCGTCTTGAGCCACCACAACGTAGCCGCCGGCTGGAATGGATGCATCGTTCGGGAAAGTGAAATCGACACCCGCCGTAAAGACCCAACCGCCCAGGCTGACAGGCTGGTCACCCTTGTTATAGAGTTCAATGAATTCGACCCAATTCGTTTTGTCATTGGGATCGGAATGAACTTCGTTAATCACAATCTGTTGTTGTTGCGCCAACGAATTGATCGCAACTTTCACTTCGGCCTGACTGGATGCTTGACCGTCATTGGCAGCGTAAGCAAAGGAATCAACGCCCAAGAAGCCAGCTTGAGGAGTGTATGTGAACGTTCCATTTGACGAAAACTGTACGGTCCCATGCGTGGGCTGTCGCACGATGGATGCCGTCAAGGCGTCGCCTTCAATATCCGTGTCATTCCGCAACACGCTTTGCGCAGCCGTGACCACGATTGCCTCATCCACTTTGCCAAAATACGTGTCGTCATTGGCTGTCGGAGCGTCATTGACCGGCGTCATGCGGATGGTGGCGGTGGCAATATTGGACAAATCTACGCCGTCGCTCAATTGATATTGAAACGTATCTGAACCAACGTAATTCAATGGCGGACGATAAACCAAAGTGCCGTTGTTGTCTTCGATCGAACCAAGCGAAGGCGGAGTAATGATGGTGATTTCCAGCACATCACCTTCGGCGTCGACATCATTCTGCAGCACGCCATTCGCACTGGAAAGCGTCAGCGTCGAATCTTCCGGAATGCCAATGGAATCGTTCACCGCCGCGGGCGGCGTGTTGATTACTAGCTGCACCGTAGCGTTGGCAGAACGACCGGTACCATCAAAAATGCGGTACTGAAACGACGTGCTGCCGGCAAACCCTTGAGGATCATATCGAAACGAACCGTCGGCTTTTAACGTCAACAATCCGGCACTGGGAGCCTGAACCAATTCCGCCGTCAGTGTCGCGCCGTCAATATTGACGTCATTGGCTAATACGCCCACCAAGGCAGGAATGTCGAGCACCTGCCCGGCGAGTGACTTATAGCTGTCACTGACCGCAACAGCGGCGTCGTACTTGTTGGTAACGGTGATGGTCACCGTCGTCGGCTGGGACACTCGGAAATCCTTTGCCGTATACGTAAACGTGTCGGTTCCATGAAAATTGGCTTCCGGGGCGTAACTGAACGATCCATTCGGATCCAGACCTAACGCGCCGTGCTTGACATCTTCGACCAAAACAGCGGTCAGCGAGTCACCGTCGGCATCCGTATCGTTCGCCAACACTCCGGGTTGCTGGACGACACCCAGGAACGTGTCTTCTTCGAACTGATATTGATCCGCGTTAGCAACTGGAGCTTGGTTGTTGTAGTAGGCGTGAATTTCCGAATAAACTTGATTTACTTCGGCCGCCGACAACTGTCCGTCATAAATGCGAATCTGGCCGATATCGCCGGTGAAGCCATTGCCCGATGTCAGCAACTGGCCAAGGGAGATTCCCAGATTCGCTCGAGCCGCCGTGCTGGCTCCGGTTACCGTGCTGGGCGTCCCATCATTGACGTACAGCGAAAGATTGCCGGCGGATCGAGTTAACGTGGCGACTTGCAGCTGACCGTTGTTCAGTCCGGTTTCTTCAGAACGAACGGTCACCGAGGGAGTCAAAAAATCAGATCCCATTCCGGCCGTGATTTGTCCACTGGCATTGATGCTAATGCCCCAGTCTTGCGTGAAGCCTCCATTACTGCTGTCCACAATGGCTGAATTCTTAAACCATTCCGCTTGGCCGCCCACAAGGTCTTGACTGGCGGTGGCAAACGCGACGACCACGGAAAAATCATTCGCACCGGCCAGCGGCGAGTCCGCTTTGTCCACCGCCAGCGCGTCAACGCCGTCGGCTGCGTCAAACCGAATTACAGGCCGACCTCCAAGTCCGTCGTCAGCCCATTGAGGAACGCCAACCGCGGTTGTGGCCACGACTCCCAGGCTGTCGGTCCAAGATTCCACGTTGGAAGTGGTCGCCGTAACATGATCGCTGGCGTTCCAATACGCCACCAAGTCACCGGCCAATAGTTCACGGTTTTCCAGCGATTCGATTTGCCGAGCCGAACGGGTGGATTTTCCTTTGAATCGTTTTGTTGACATCTGGTTCGCCTCCGTCGACGAGCAAATCTGCGGGTTGGGTAGAATGGACTGCCGATAATTCAACGATTATACCTGGATAATCGGTAAATCATGAATTTCTAGCGAAGATTCTTCCGCAAACAAGTTCGCAAATGACGGACATTCGAAGCATTGGCAAATTAGCTAGTTTTGCCGGATCGCTGGATCGGCACCGAGGGTACCGACCAGCGAGTCCACGAATTCAGGCAACGTAATTCGCTTCAATTGATCTTGCGCGAACTGCAATTTTTGAGGAATGCTGTCCGGACAGTGATCGCCAAGACTTGTTGACATCTGCTCCAGATAGGCAATTCGGCGGTTCCAATGAAGCTGTTCTAACGCCTGCTGCGTAGCCAGTCGTTCGTGATACCAATCGCTTTGCAAGAGATTCTCTAACGTGAACATGGCGCGAATTGATTCGTCATGCGCGTCTTTACCTTCATAATTGCCGAAGGCCATGATGTGCAGTAATGCTTTCAGTGGCGGACACGCGAATTCGACCGTATTGTCTTCAAAGTAGTTTTTGGCAATGCGTTCTTGCGTCTCGACAATATTGTTAATGCCGTCCACGTAGTCGTCCAGCGACTGCACTTCCGGACGAAGCATTTCGGTCGTAAAGAGATTGGTCGGATCACTGAAAACTCGACCGAAAAACGCCGACACAAATCGATCATTAATACGGTACCCCAGACGACTAGCCAACACCTTCTTGCCATCCAGTGTGAAATCATCAATCCGATCCAAATAGCCGTTTTCCAGCAGATATTTGGGTTCGCGTTCAAAGACAAACATGCGAGACCAAACTTCGGGGATGACCAAACTGATATCATGATCAAAGCGATAATTCGGTCCAATATAACCAGCCGAACTAGTGAAACACGCGTTGCCCGTCACGATGTAGCTGACCAGCGCATTATTCAAATCAATGATGGGTGGCATTGAGTTAAACGGGCCTTTGGTCAACGCTCCTTCTGAACCTGCGCCGGTCGTAGAAGGAGACTTACCCGTCAAGCTAGAGATGAACTCCATGAACAATTCCGGAAGTTCTTGGTAGTGAATTGGATTGTAAACCGCCAGCGGTCTAATCCCCAATTTATGATCGGCTGGATTATTCCGTCTTCCTGGCAGTACCGAATTCACAGGAAACGGAACTCGATGACCTAAGGGAATTCTTCGATGGAAACGCGCTCCTACTTCGGCCAGATAACGTGCGCGAGGATTATCCAGATCAGGGCGATTTTGTAGGTATCTGGGATTCTTGGAAATGTCACCGTCCACGATCCGCGGGTTCGAAGTCGATACACAAAACTGCGGAGAGTCGGCTTCGATAAATGAACGAATCACCTTGCGAATCGGCTTGCTGAATTGGTCAAACAAGATCGTGTCTTCCACCATGGCGCGAGCTTCATCGCGGCTGAGCGGTTGATAGTTTGAAAAGAAATTGCCTTTCCGAGAAAAATCGGCTTCGGCCGTCTTGTCGTACCCGCGAACAATTGCTTCATCAGGCCGCTGAAAGAGACGATATTCACAGTTCTGGACGAACTTGTATGACGGTTGCTGCAATGACGGATGCAAATACTGCAACTGCCCCTTGGGGACCACGACCGAAGCCGAAATATCATCTTCTTCCTGAAGCTTTTCCGCAGCGAAAAAATCTTTGCGCAAACCAAAAGTCCGCCAGGCACCATCCGGCATAAAACCAACTCGGCAATAGCGACTTAGCAGCTTTTGTTTGCGATACTTTAGTTCGTGCCCCGGCAGTCCATTGATGATGTCAACACTAAAGCGACTGCGCCAATCGTCTCCCCAATCCGGTTTATAGAATCGTTTGACCATCAAAACCAAGTCGCGAATGTGCTGAGGAACCGTGCGAATCCATTCGTTATAGGCGTCTGTGAATTCGGTGTTGGGGGTCAGCAATCGCACCACGGATCCCAGCGAACGATCGGCGCTGAGCAGTTTTCGGCTGGTCTTTCCGGGTGCTTTAGGATTCTTGTAGCGGCCGCCAAAATTTCGATTGATGATCTTTTCCACTTCGTCAAAGTCACGCTGGAAATCGTAGGCCAACACCGGTCCGGAAATCATGGAATCGGTAATCGGTTTGGAAATCTCGGATTTGCCACCGCCCGACACGGTGCACGGCTTGTGGCAGTGAGTGCCTTCGGCCACTGTGCCCACCAATCGCCAACGAGCGCCGACGTGCGGCTTGATCATTTCGATCTTATAGCCGGAAGGCAGCACGTACGTGTGGTTCGGACGCAATTTCAAGCTTTGCGATTGCCCGTTTTGTTCCCAAGCAATCTCCTGGCGACGAAGATGAATGTTCACGGATTCAGGGACATAGACAATGTCTGCATAAGACTTGTCGACTCCGTATCCTTCGGGCTGAAGGTCCATCAGCGAACCAAACTGTTTCACCACGTCAGTAAACGCGTGATCTACTTCACGGTGGAATTCGCTTAAGTGAAACCCTTCGCCAAGATCAAAGCGAGGAAAGACCAAAGTGCCGCCCGCGTGCTCTTCTTCACACATTCCCATCAGGTTGGCCGCGTAACTGATCTGACCTTTGACCTCCTTCTTGCAATACCCAAAGTAGTTATCCGCAATCACGGTTACCACGACGCCGCGATGGTCTCGACACGTTACCTTAAACGCCTGCCCGTCATTGTAGATTTCGCTGGCATCACTCCATGCCATTCCATCTTTCTTTTGTCGCTCGGTGGCAGCCGAAACGTGTGGCAGCCCAAGTTCCTTTTTGGTGAGACGAATTAAATGTGGCGCCAAAATTACGCAACCGGTATGTCCCGACCAATGCTGGACGTCTAGGCGAGCGTCATTTTCGGGCAGATACGGATCGCCAGCATTACCAAAAATCGATTCCACGAAATCCAAGTTGGCGACTAGACTGCCCGGTGCGAAGAAGCGAACTTCGATGGTCTTTTCCGCACAAAACCCTTCCACTTCGGGACAAACCAAGGGACGCAGTAACAGCGAAACAAAGGTTTCGGCGGAGTTCGATTGCGTTGAAGTATAAGGAAGCTGCAGCAACTCTGACGGCGGCTGAAAGGCCCTTTGCAACAGCATGGCAAAGGTAAATTTGGGCACGTCCTTCTTGTCGGCAGGGACAGGATACCCGCCTTCGACAACATGAAACACACCCTGCGTTGTGCGCCGATCTTTGGCTGGATTGTGGCAAACGCCCTGAAAAACCCGATACGATTCCAAAATGGCATTGCGGTATTCGTCTTTGTCTGGCGGCAGAGAATAAATCCGAGAAAGACCGTGGCGATCCAAAACCAATGTGTCGCTTGGCAACCACTGCTCCGCTGTTTCCGTGGGTGTGTCCTGCAAATACTCAGTCAGAAATTGCGAAATAGCCTGATCGGCTGGGCATAGCCTATTATTTTCACTAGTGCGTTGACGAATACTGTGCAGAATCGGCGCCCCCACTTCTAGAAACGAAGATTCGCCAGCCGCGCTGGCGATAGGAAGCCCATTTGCCGCCAGTTTGAGATTAGCATATTCGACCAATGGCTGGTCTGTCGAAGCACCGTCATCGTGAGCGCGAAATCCAATTGACTCGCAAAGCGGACGTTTCATTTTTAGTCTCTTTCCTGTGAACAGTAGCGTGCACCGCAAAATAGACCCGACACACGCAAATTTTCCAACGGTGTCGATTCAACCGCCAAGGAATCGAAAGCCACCGCATCTTCTCAAGAAGATCCGCTGGCGACAAGGCGTGATTCACTGGGTGTGTGGATGGTGCGTTACGCAAGCAATCTTGACAAAACCGCCTTACGTCCTGGCCAGGGTATATGCCGTTAACGTCTTCATTTTGTTACAATTTTGGTTGAAGACAGGCTTCAGAAATCACGATCGGACAGTGACGCCAGCAAGAGAATTCCGCATAGGCTTTCTGTTGGCATCGTGTTCGATCAATCGTAAAACACAAGACACATTGATTAACACTGAAGAATGGGAGACATTCGATGGCAAGTGATGCACTCAGGCGCCGTGGCCAAGCGTTGGAAGATGCTTTTTTTGCGGCGAAGGACAGACAACTGCTGGATCAACTTCGTGATCACATGAAAGAAGAACAATGCTGCGCCGTTCTCAAGCAAGCCACCGGAATTTCGTCCGAAGTGGTCCTGAAAGAACTCTTGGCGGCGGGCATTAACGAACTGACCATCACGGCCGTGGGCATGATCCCACTGGTTCAGGTTGCCTGGGCTGATCGCTCCATGAACGAAGCAGAACGCAATGCGGTCCTGGAAGCTGCCAATCAATCCGGTATCAGCCAGGAGCATGCAGCCTACCCGTTACTGCTTAAGTGGCTGGAACATCGACCGGCGGATTCGCTGTATGCGACGTGGGCCGACTACATTGAAGCGCTTAAGAATACGCTGGACGCCGGTTCGTTCCAAGCTTTGTCCAGTGACATTGTGCAACGCATCGAGGCGGTGGCAGAAGCGGCCGGTGGAATCTTGGGAATTGGCAAGGTTTCTCAAGTGGAACGAGAAGCAATTGAAAGTATTGCCGGTCATTTGAGCTAACGGAATCGAACTCGGCTGCTGGTGAATACAGCGCCAACGGGCCTCCAGTTGGCCAATCTAGCAGCGTTTTTCAGCAGCGAATCGCTGATAACTCGTCGTGCCGAAGCAAGCTTCCATCATGGCGCGGCGTTTTAGCGAAGCTGATTTGACAGATCCGATTCCCGTTTGCCTAAGGAGAAACCAAACATGCGAATCTTCCCGCTAGCCATCATCGGATTGTCACTGGGATTGATGGGGTGTTCTTCGCAATCGGCCGATTCGCTTCCGGAGCAAGCCACTGAACCTGCAGTCGAGGTTCAGATATCCAAAGAAGTTGCCGGCCAAGTCAGCAGAGCACTAGCGCATTGCCAAGCCCTGGTGAAGAAGCTGGAAGAAGGCAGTGCCGAATTCGAAAAGCATCCCGATGATCAGACCGCGTGGAAGGAAATCCAAAAGTTGACCACGGAAGTTTCTCGTCAGACAAGCGAAGCCCTGGACCAACTGGAAGGCTTACCTGCTCCGGCGGCAACTGCGGTGAATTCGCTTAAAGCGGCCATCGAAACCGTGACTGCTCAAATTGGCGAAGAGATTCCAGTGTTCGCACCGGTCAATGAACACCTCGCTTCGATAGCAAAGCAGCTTGCCATTCAGGTTCCCGCCGAGTCACCTTGGCCGGAAAAACTGGAAGCCTTGGCCGAACCGCTGAACGGCGTGAAAAGTGCCATTGCCGTTCGCGACGCCTGGCACGCAGACGCGCGGTCCTTCACCGACATGCAAGGGCAACGGTATACCGCAAAGTTAGTCGCTGTTTCGGGGCCGACCGGAAACCGCTCGATTACTCTAGAACGAGAAAACGGGTCGCTGTTTGCAGTAAGTGCCGGTCGCCTGTCCAATGGCGACCAAGCGTACATTGAAGAATGGGCAGAAACCCACGCGGAAGACGCAGGTCAAGGTTCGGGACGCGGCTCCGCGGAATAGCTCCATTATTTTCAAGACGGTGTTTTTTCAGATCGAACAATCATCGTCCGGTTCCAAATATCGAACTCGTTTGTCCATGTCGACATTGATCGAATGGTAAGGGCGGAAGAGATTTCCCGCGTCGAATCGAGTATTGCGAATATATTCGACGTCTTCATACCCAATCGCGTTCGTGAAAATAGGCTTCAAGTATTCCGCACCAACTGGCGAAATATCCATCCGCTCTGGATCATAAAAGGAAGGATGAAGTGATCGAGCGTGAATGACGCCCCAGCTGTCTCGAAACATGTTTGCGTGTACGCTGGGGACCGAAAATCCTTCGTCCTTCTTCCATTTCAGCGTGGCCACGGAATTGGTTTCACCATCCTTTAACATCTCGACCGCCTTGCCTCCCAACTGAGAAGCGTAAAATCGATCAAATGACAGCGGTCGCCCGCCTCGCTGTGTATGCCCCACTTTTCGAGTAAAAATAGCAGCCTCGGCGGAATCGTTTCGGCTGTTTGCCTGAAAGAATTCGTCACCAATGGCTTTAATCAGAATCTGTCGGAGTCGTTCGGCGGCGCCGCTAAGTAACAGATTGCCAGCCGGATCCGTAGACGTTTTAGAAGCGCCCAGGACTTGACCTTCTTGATCCACAATCCCTTCGCCACACACAATCACGACATTGCGTTGCAGGTCGTAAATCGCCTTCACTCGCTCTACAAGTCTCTCTACATTAATCGGTACTTCCGGCACCAAGATGATATCAGGCTGACCATATGCGCTTCCCAATGCCAAGTAACCGGAATGTCGTCCCATCACTTCCACAATCGCAATTCGCCTGTGACTTTCCGCAGTGGTGCGAACTCGAAAAATACCACCTACCGACACAAATACCGCAGTTGCATACCCCGGAGTGACGTAATTCACAATATCGGAAAGCGAAAACTGCGAAGGGCCGTTCATCAACGCCGACGGATTGCACCGATACCGGTAGCCATCAGGCCGACTGGCATCTACATCGCGAACCCATTTGTCTGCTTCGTGGGAATGGTTCAACCCCAAATCATTGTCGATCGTCTTTGGCGCCAGCACCGTGGGAATGTGTTCCGCAATGGCTTGCATTCCGTTTAAGGTGCCATCACCACCAATACAGATGAGTCCGTCCACGCCCAATCGGCCAAGTCGGTTGGCCACCATCGATATTTCTGCGCGACTTGCTGCGTCAACATATTTCCGAGACGAACCGATGATCGTGCCACCCCGGTTCGGATTCAACTCGGGAATCGTGGCGAACAACGGATTCAATCGAACGTGCGGAACGGTCGGCGCAAACAAGCTGTCAAAACCGCGAAGTAACCCAATGACTTCAATGCAACTTTGATTGGCCCGAGTAACCACGCCGTGCAGCGTGGCATTCAACGCCGGCGTATCGCCACCAGCCGTAAGGACTGCAATCTTCTTCATCAATCTGCTCCGTCCGAATTAAGAAACTGACGCCTCTATTAGATTGTTCGCCGAATTCGCGGCAGCCGAGTTGTAATTTCAACCCTATGCCGATGCGTCGCGATTCTGCTGACGACGACGCTGCTCACTTTCCTTGCGAATCTGCTTTACTTCCTGCGCCAACCGCCAATCCGATGTAACAGTGAAGATTCCTCGGATAAAAAGGTAGATCAACCCTACCAATGCTAATAAGGGAAGCAAAGCCAGAATTGCCACAAAGAATAGCTGTTTCATGTTCTTCGGCCGGTAATTTGTAGGATGTTTCCCAAAAGTATTGCTTTTCTTATCAGTATTCGAGCTGGAATTCTAGAGCGATTCCAGCGTGTCGCGAGTGATTCTCACACCCGTTGATGGAATTTGTATAAACTCGATCGAGTTCGTCCACGATTATCCGTTTCGTTCGTCATTTCGCAACAAAAGGTTACGATGCCGTACAACACTCACAATCGGATTGGCACTTTGGTGTTGCTACTCTTGGCGTGCCTGACGCCGGCGCATGCTCAGGACATAATCAGCCACGAAGCATGGCTAGGCGAACCCTTTGGCGTGGGCCGCATTACTTTTCGGATCTCTGCCGCCGATCGTCAAAATTTTATGATTCGCAACGGATATCGCCTGGAAGAATCCAATCAGCGAATTCTGTACCCCTGCTTCGGAAATCAGCGAGTCTTAGGTGTGCTGCGAGAAGTACTGGGAGTGCCCAACGCCAACGCGGCTCAAAACACCACCGCCTATTTTCTTTTCCAAGGCTCTGATCCTCTCGATGTTACCGTCGGTGGCGATCAGGTCCAAACGGTTCGTCTTCAACCGTCCAGCCGGCCAGGCCCCCACCGACGTCTGCTGCGAGCATGGTGGCGGCAGTATGCGGCCGTTGCCAGAAACGAACAGCGAGAAAGCATTTATCCACCGCTACTGGATAGCTACTTGGTAATGATGTTGTCCAATCGTTTTGGGTTTCCCTACGAACTTCCCGCAAACGTTGCCGAAAACCGGCCGGCCGAACACGAAGCCGTTCAGCTAATCATGAATGCCCAGCAACTGCGGACCGACATGGTGGCCAAACTGATGCGATTTGGCGAACCAGGCGAACCTCAAGTTTATCCCGTTCCAGACGAAATACCTTGGGTCCAGCGAAACCTCCCGTTGCAGCCCGAAGTCCCGTTGGAACCTTTGGCACACTCCGTTCCCGACGACTGCTTTTACGTTCGCTTTGGCAGCTTTTCCAACTACTTATGGCTCAAAGGCCTGTTGGAAGAAAACGGTGGCGATTTGGGTCGCATGGTCACTCAGCAAGGTCACAATTACATGCTGAGCGAAAAAATGCAGACACAGTTGGGCCTGAAAGAAAACGCGCTGGCCAAAATTTTGGGCAACCAAGTCATTGCTGACGTGGCCATGATTGGACATGACACTTACATGTTAGAAGGTGCGTCACTGGGCATGGTCTTTTTGGAAAACGCGCCTGTCTTGAAAGGAGACTTGCAAAGACAGCGACAGGAAGCGGTTGCTCGCTTACAAAACCAAGGCGCCACAATGGAGACGGTCACTATTGCCGGACAGGAAGTCTCGTTCGCATCCACACCGGACAATCAATTGCGATCGTTTTTTGCCACAAAAGACAAAGTCCATCTTGTCACTACTTCTCGGCATTTGGTCGAACGCTTCTTGCTGGCACCGGACCAACATCAAACGTTGGCCGATTCGCCCGAATTCCAGATGACTCGCGCTGAAGTCCCCTTAGACCGCGACGACACGATCTTCCTGTATCTTTCGCCGGCCTTCTTTCGCAATCTTGTCAGTCCGCATTATCAGATTGAATTGCGGCGCAGGTTGCGAGCTATCACCGAGCTCGAAATCCTACAGATGGCTCGCACTTGTGCGACCCACGAAGGCGTGTCGGCCGATTCGCCACAAGACCTGATTCGATTCGGCTTCTTGCCGGCGGGGTTTGGCAAACGCATCGATCGAACTTCGCCCAACTGGGACACGAAGTGCGATTCACTACGAGGTGCTCGTGGTACATTCACACCCATTGCCGACGTTCCGGTGACGTTTGCCAGCATGGAAGAGATTTCGCAATACCGGCGTCTGGAGCAATTCCATCGCGAAAAATGGACGCAAATGGATCCGCTGGTCGCGGCCATCAAACGCACCGCACTGGACGACAACAAAGAACGACTGGTGATCGACGCTCGGATGCTGCCCTTTGACCGCTCCAAGTATGACAACATTGTGTCCGTCATGGGACCGCCCGTGAGCATGCAAGTTCAGCACGCGCCGGACGACATCATCACCGCTCAGCTTTCCGTTCAAGGTGGCCGATTGATGCCGCAAATGGGGCCACACATCATGTTTTTGGGCATGAAAGACCAGCATGTACCGGTCGACTTTGCCACCGGACAATTTTTGCGAACCCTGCAAATTCTGCGTACGGCACCGGCCTATTTTGGCGCTTGGCCCAAATTGGGATTACTGGACGCCATTGCCTTGGGGCCTCGCAGCGAACCAGATGCCTTCGGGTTTTCGCAACATTTGCTGGGACTTTGGCGGTGGTCTTCGCCCGATCAGTTTTCCGTGCTGTCGTTTGATCGGCGAGTGATCGAAGAGACGATTCCGCATTTGCAAGTGGTCGATTCGGAATACATGGCCCAAGCTCGAATTCACGTCGGCGATGTTTCGCAAAGCAAGATCCGAGATTGGTTTACGTCGCTGACCGATACGCGCGCATTCGAAACGTCCGTCGCTAACACTCGCTATTTCCACCACTTGTCGCAGCAATTGGGTGTCGACCTGCTGGACGCCAAGACGCAGGCAGAACAGCTATTGGACACAACCATGGAATGCGCTTTGGGTGGCCAATATGTGTTGCGTGAACGAGAAGACAACGGCGCAAAAACGTGGATCTCGACCGCATGGGACCAACCAAATAGCGACAACCCCGACAACCAGTTTCCGATTCTCAAGTGGTTTCGCGGCACCGATGCACATTTGTTGGTCACCAAGAAACGCTTGACTTTTCACGCGACCTTGGACATGCAACGAGACGCCAAGTCCGAGGAATCTCCGTTGCCAAACTTCAATCTACTGAAAGGAAATCCGTTCAATCTGTTTCGAAAGGACGTCGTAGAGAAAGAGGAAGAATTGCCACCGCCCATTCCGCAGCCGCAGCCCTAACGAATTGGCCAACTTGTGCGAACGAAATGATGACATTGTTCGGCAAATCACGTGTGCGCACGCGCAGAAAAAATGGCGGCGAATCGAGCTGATTCGCCGCCACATGATCGTTCGCCTTCGCAAGTCGGACGAGAGTCTCTGTCCGCCTGCAAACCCAATTAGCCGTTGTATTCTGCTTGAAAAAATTCTTTGCTGGCATCGGGCGTCGGTTTGATGGTTCGCGAACCCTGCTTCCAGTTGGCCGGGCAAACCTCACCATTCGCTTCAAAATATTGCAGCGCGTCGACAACTCGTAACGCTTCGTCGATGTTTCGGCCCAAAGGCAAATCATTAACCACTTGGTGCCGAACCACACCTTCCTTGTCAATCAAAAACAGGCCTCGCAACGCTATGCCACCCGGCAACAAAACGTCATACGCTTCAGAAATCTTGCGATTCAAGTCAGAAACCAGCGGATAGGTCACTTCGCCAATCCCGCCTTGACTGCGAGCCGTATTGCGCCAAGCCAAGTGACTGAAGTGGCTATCTACCGAAACGCCCAGTACTTCCACATTTCGGTCTTGAAATTCCTTAATGCGATCCGAAAACGAAATGATTTCCGTCGGGCAAACAAAGGTGAAGTCCAACGGATAAAAGAACATCACCACGTACTTTCCTTTGTAATCGGAAAGTTTCACCTGTTTGAACGAACCGTCAGGCATAACGGCTTGAGCTTCAAATTCAGGGGCTTGCTTTTGGACCAATACAGCCATTTCTTGTCTCCTTGCGGCAGAAGAATAAAGTCAGATTTCCCCACATTCTATTACGATGATGCTGGTCGGCAAGCGGTCAGACTCGGAACGTCCCTCCGGTTAACCGTTGCCCAGCGTATTTTCGCGTCACCCAGACCGTGACCGCGCGAACTCGCTGTGCATTGCCCTGCCCAAATTTGGCGTATGCAGCAATTCAAGCTACAATTTTCAAGTCAGATTTCGCCGCGAATGGCCTTCGTCGCGGCATGGAAATTTTTGGCAAGCAACACCAACGCAAACTTGCCAGCACGGTTTGAATTCGAACCAGTCAATCGCGAAGTGACATTCTTCTCTGTCTTGGACAAGCGATAACGTCATGATTCCATTCCACGTCAGCTATGTTTTTGGTGTCGTGTTCAAACGAGCGGGTGTGGTGCTTGCCAATGACGACGGCATTCAATTGGTATTCCACGAAGGTGCCACATCGGAAGAACCACTGGAGGACAACACCAAGTCCGTTGTGATTTCGTGGGAAAATCTAGCCGCCGTGACGCCCAAACAGAGCGTGTTTGGAGATTCGCTGACTATTCAGGTTCGCAATGCCGGCACCATCAAAGCATTCCCCGGCGCCAAACAAGATTCCGTCACGCTATCGATTGACAAGTCATTGCGTAACGACGTTGATCGATTCGTCCAGAAAGTACAAGCGTATCAAAACGGCACGCACCAGGATGTCGACGATATGATTGACGACATCCGCGATTTTCTCACTGGGCTGTAAACCATTCGAACACTTGTCAATGTTCGCATGGCCAGCGTTTCGCGTTCGTCTACTCTTCGCCCGACCAGAATCGATCAGTCTAACGCGTGAACGTCGCCACGTCAAAATACCAATTTCCCAGATCATGATCTTAACGCCGTTGCGATCCATGAACTCCACAAACCGCATGTCCGTGGCGTCATAGCCGCCCGCAGCGGCGTCATCGTATTCTGAAAAATTGGTCCCCGCGGCCTTTCACTGCCATTACGCCATACGGCACGCGGTAATGGCGAATGCGACACCCACTACTACCAACACCACGTAAAACGGATTTGCTCGTTTCTTGCGACCCATGAATTTCCTCGGAATCATTGCGAATTACCTCGTATTCATATTCTGTCGTATTCACGACCATAACGGTAGGGCCGTTGGGGAACTCAGCGAGTGGCGAAGGTGGCAAATCCGACTATGATACGGAATTCGTCTTGGTCGATTTTCTCGAATAAACAGCGTACGATTCGATACTGCGTTCGCTCCCCAGGAAGGACATTGCCTTCGTGAAACATGAAATCCAAGTTCGCGGCGTCACCGTTCATAATCTCAAGAGTGTTGATCTAGATATACCCCATCGTCAGCTAGTCGTTTTTTGTGGCGTCAGCGGCAGCGGCAAAACCAGTCTGGCGCTGGATACGCTGTATGCCGAAGGCCAGCGACGCTATATCGAAAGCTTCTCCGCGTACACTCGGCAATTCCTGGACCGCATGGACAAACCGGCCGCCGATCGAATTGACGGTATTCCGCCATCCATTGCCGTAACGCACAAGAATCCCAAACACTCGGGCCGTTCCACTGTCGGCACCGCCACGGAAACCACGGAATATCTGCGTCTACTATTCGCCAAAATCGGCGAAACCTATTGCTACCAATGCGGTGCCGCCATTCATCGCGATACGCCCGAAAGCGCGGCCAACAAACTAGATCAACTCCCTGAAGGCGTTCGCTTCCTGCTGGCCTTCCAGCCGGAAATTGCCGAAGGTGAAACCGCCACGGAAACGGCTGCCATCTTGCAAGAAGACGGATTTGTCCGAGCGATCCTGGATGGCCAAACCATCACCTTCGCCGACACGTCGCTCGAGGACAAATCGCTCAATCAAAACTTCTGGGTTGTGGTCGATCGACTCACCTCGCCGGCCGGCGAAGCGCGAATCCGAGACTCGTTGGAAACGGCCTTTCGCCACGGACTCGGTCGCTGTGCCGCGTTTCTAATCGACTCCGATTCGTTCGAAGCAGACCTTACGTGGCTCGCCGGTTCCATGCCAGAAACCATCGATGGCCGCACGGCATCCAAAGTCATTTTCGGCACGGAACTCCGCTGCGACGCCTGCAACGTTTCGCTCCCCAAACTGGAACCTCGGTTGTTCAGCTCCAGCAGTCCGCTGGGTGCCTGCCCTGAATGCGAAGGCTTCGGCAACCTGGTAGACATTGACATGAACTTGGTGGTTCCCGATCCCAAAAAGTCATTGAAAGAAGGAGCCGTCGCGCCGTGGAACACGCCCGCATACAAACATGAACTTCATGAACTCTTGGCTTTGGCTGGCGACTACAACCTGCCGGTAGACATTCCTTATCGCGAACTGACCGACGCTCACAAGCAACTAGTTTACGATGGCGTTCCCGAACGAAATTTTGGTGGGCTACGAGGCTTCTTTGCGTGGCTGGAGAAACGCAAGTACAAAATGCATTTGCGAGTCTACCTGAGTCGCTGGCGAAGTGCCACGCAATGTCCGTCATGCAACGGCACCGGCCTGCGCAAAGAGACGCTGGGCGTCAGAATTGGCGGTAAAAACATGGCCGAAATTCACGCCATGCGCATCGTGGATGCAGAGGACTTTTTTGCGTCGCTCAATCTCACCGCATGGCAATCCGCTGTTGGCAATCTGATGACGCAGCAAGTTCGTTCGCGTCTGAAGTATCTAAATACCGTCGGATTGGGCTACCTGACCTTGGACCGCCCGCTGAAAACGCTCAGTGGTGGTGAAGCGCAACGAGTTTCCTTGACGTCGGCCATGGGTTCGGCATTGGTCAACATGCTGTACGTTTTGGACGAACCTTCCGTGGGCCTGCATCCGTGTGATTCGGATCGTTTGGTGGCCACGATTCAAGCGCTGCGAGATCGAGGTAATTCGGTGGTCGTAGTCGAACATGACGAAGCGTTCTTGAATTCGGCCGACCAAATTGTGGAAGTCGGACCAGCCGCTGGCGAACATGGCGGCGAAATCATCTTCCAGGGTTCGCCACAAGAAATGCGCCAGTCCGATGCGAGCTTGACGGGCGAATATTTGGCTGGTCGACGAGGGCTCGTTATGCCGTCGTCTCGTCGCAGTACCACGCACGGTTGGGTCAAGATTGTGGGCGCGCGAGGTAACAACCTAAAAAACATCACCGCCGAATTTCCTTTGGGAACGCTGTGCGTTGTGACCGGTGTCAGCGGCGCCGGCAAAAGTACGCTGATTGAAGACACGCTGTACCCTGCCCTGTGCATTCGCAAACGCAAAGATGCTGGCAAACCGTTGCCCTATGACGATGTAATGGGCGCCGGCCAGATTGACGATGTGATCTTGGTGGATCAAAGTCCCATCGGCAAGTCACCTCGCAGCAACCCCGTAACCTACATCAAAGCGTTTGATGCCATTCGCAATGTTTTCGCAGATACATTAGAAGCCAGAACACACAACTACTCGGCCGGACATTTCAGCTTCAATGTAGACGGTGGCCGTTGTACCAACTGTTCTGGGGATGGATTCGTTCAGATTGACATGCAATTCTTGGCCGATGTCTATATGAAATGCAGTCAGTGCCAAGGCAAACGGTATCGCAAAGAGATTTTGGACGTCACGTATCGAGGCAAAAACATTGCCGACGTGTTGGAGATGAGTATTCGCCAGGCGTTTCTGTTCTTTCGTGGCCAAGAAAAAGTGCAAACTCGTTTGAAACAACTGATGGACGTGGGGCTCGATTATCTTCGCCTAGGACAACCAGCTAATACGCTTTCCGCAGGCGAAGCCCAACGTTTGAAACTGGCTGGCTATCTGGCCACTGCCAAACGCAAACGCACGTTATTCTTGTTGGACGAACCGACCACCGGCCTCCATTTTTCCGACATTGTCAAGCTGATTGATTGTTTTGAAACGCTGCTGAGCGTTGGGCATTCGCTGATCATTGTCGAACACAATTCGCAAGTCATGAAAGCTGCCGACTACATTGTAGACATCGGTCCCGGCGCGGCCGAAGACGGCGGTCAAATTGTGGCTGCCGGCACACCGGAACAAGTCGCCGAATCCACAACTTCCATCACCGCCAAATATCTAAAAGAAGCACTAGCCAATTCGCAAGCAGAAGAATGATTTTGATTGTTGGATGCCGAATGTTAAGGACGAATCGCTCCATCGGTATTTCACTTTCTGACCGTTTTCGCTCGGCACATTCGTTGCAACCGTTATGACTGCGCATAGTGGCCTCGGTTTGGGTCGCTCGTCGCGTTCGGCATGACACCTCGTCGTCTGGGGCCGTTCGATACGGTACATTGTGGCGGAAACGCAAATGCAATTGTGTGCAATGACCCCACGGGAACGTCACGATGAAGAACCAGACCAAGCTGAAAAAAGAGTTGGGGCTGTACAATGTTTATGCCCTGGCAACCGGAACCACGTTAAGCGCTGGATTCTTTCTGTTGCCGGGAATCGCCGTCAAAGAAGCCGGACCCGCGGTCATCTTGTGCTATATGCTGGCCGCCATTCCGATGGTGCCTGCGATGTTCAGCATGATTGAACTGGCCACTGCCATGCCCAAAGCAGGCGGTGCGTATTACTTCTTGGATCGAAGTCTAGGTCCGCTGCTAGGCACAATCGGTGGTTTTGGCACTTGGCTGGCATTGGTGCTGAAAACGTCTTTCGCGTTGATCGGCATGGGCGCCTACGTTCATTTGCTTACGGCCGAACAACATTTGTTTGAACTGGAAATCGATGACAAATGGCTGGCCGTCATTTTTGCCATCGCATTTTGCGCGTTAAATATGGGTGGAGCCAAAGGCGCGGCCAAATTTCAGATCATTCTAGTCAACGGATTGTTGGCCATCTTGGTTGTCTTCCTGACCGGTGTCACCAAAGTAGATACGGCAAACCTGAGCGGTTTCTTTGACGCGGGCGCATCTTCGCTGTTGGCAACGGCCGGTATGGTCTACATCAGCTACGTGGGTGTAACGAATGTCGCCAGCGTGGCCGAAGAAGTCAAAGACCCAGAACGCAATCTGCCGCTCGGCGTCATTCTAGCGCTCAGCACGGCGGTGGCGATTTACGGTATCGGCACGTTTGTGATGGTCGGTGTCCTTGGGGCCGAAGAAATGTCCGACATTCATTCGGAAGCGTACAAGACTCCGGTCGCCGCTGCGGCTCGAGCCATCTGGGGCGAAATCGGCGTCATCGCAGTTTCACTGGCCGCCATCTTCGCGTTCTCCAGTGTCGTCAACGCGGGGATCTTGAGCGCGTCGCGTTATCCGCTGGCTATGAGCCGAGACCACTTGCTGCCCAAGACGTTCAGTTCGCTCAGCAAGAAAGGTTTGCCCATTGCGGGTATTCTGATCACCGTTTCGCTGATCATTGCGTTGGTCCTTTCGCTGAATGTAAAAGAGATTGCCAAGCTGGCCAGCGCGTTTCAGTTGCTGATGTTTGCGCTGCTCTGTCTGGCCGTGGTGATCATGCGAGAAAGCCATATTCCGTCTTATGACCCCGGCTACAAATCGCCCCTTTATCCGTGGATGCAGATCACCGGGATGGCGACGTCGTTGCTGTTGATTGCCAACATGGGGCTGATGCCGTTGCTGTTCAGTGCTGGATTGATTTTTGCCGGCGCGGCGTGGTATCGCTGGTATGCCAGGAAACATGTGGTTCGTTACGGAGCCATTTTCCACGTCTTTGAACGTCTAGGACGAAAGCGGTACGAAGGCCTGGACGCCGAATTGCGCGGCATCATGAAAGAGAAAGGCCTGCGAGACGAAGATCCGTTCGACGATATTGTCGCGCGAGCACAAGTGATTGACGTCCAACCTGGCCAAAATTTTGACGAGGTCGCTCGGATGGCCGCTAAGTTGCTGGATGATCGAGTCCCCGCGACGCCGGAGCATTTGCTGGACGGATTCTTGCGCGACAACCGGATTGGAGCGACGCCGGTAGCGGACGGAGCGGCCTTGCCACATCTGCGGTTGCCTCGGCTCGAACATCCCGAACTGGTGATTGCCAGAGCGAAAGCGGGCATGCCGATTCATGTCTCCGATTCCTTTGGAGACGAAACCATTCCAGATCAAGACGTCTTTGCCATCTTCTTCTTGATCAGTCCGGAAGACAATCCCGGCCAGCACTTGCGAATTCTGGCACAAATTGCCGGTCGCATTGATGACGAAACGTTCATGCCGGAATGGTTGGCAGCGGAAAACGATCAGCAGTTAAAAGAAACCGTGCTGCGCGAAGAACGCTTCTTTTCGCTGGAACTGCTACCGCATGGAAAATCAGCTGAATTAATTGGACGCCGGTTGGCCACGCTAGACTGGCCCGATCGCTGCCTAATTGCGTTAGTTCGCCGCGAAGACAACACCTTTGTCCCCACCGCCAACAGTACGCTGCAAGCCGCGGATCGAATCACCATCATCGGCGATCCCAAAGCCATTAGCGAATTGTACCAGCGATATCACTAAGGTCTTGACGGACGCGAATCATGGCCGGTCCCAAGATAGGTTTTCGTTTGTTCGCAGATGAGCAGAGAACACTGTTGGGAAGGCGACGTAGGCTGATTTTGGTGGGAGGCGCCGTTGTCAGTCATGTGGTCGGCAAGCTACTGATCGCGGACGCAGGAAATTTTTTAGAGGTACCCACGAAGTTCGTGTGGCCTGCGGAAATACTGTTTGTCTTTGGCTGTACGTCGCTATGGCTTTACTTGAGCGGAAAAAAAAGTTGGCGAGACCGCTTGTCGATTCGCTGGGGCGTCTACACCGGTTTCTTGGTTTCCAATCCCGCTTTGCTTGCTGCGTTTGTGTATGCACATGATCGACAGGAGTTGGGAAGATGGACGCTGTTCGTTCACACCTCGACTTTTTTGTTGGTGAAATTCGCAGTTCATTTTGTGATGTTAGTTACTTACGCGACCGTTCTGCTGCGTCACATTCGGTTTCGGAAGACTCCTAGTTCGGTGAAGGAGTACCGAGCTGCCTTGAGTATCAGTATTTCGTGTGCACTGGTACTAATGGTCTACTTATGGATGTTTGTATGGTGGGCAAAACTCTTTCCCGTAGATCTATTCGTTTTCAGCTACGCGGCAATGGTGGTGTGGTTTCGAAAGAAGCGACGTTTGTGGCGAATCGCGGACGTACTTGGCATTATGACTTGGTGTTGCTTCTATCTGGCGGCGGCTCGAACCGTGTTGGTGAAATAATGTTCCGCAAACGAAGACAGTCTGCCGGTCCCAAGATACGAGCCAACGTCTGGGTGACATTTCAACGAGCGTGGTTGAGTTCCGGCGGACGGTCGCTGCTGATTTTCTTTGCCATCGCACCTTCGGGATTTTGGTTGCTGCTGGGATTCAGTACCGTGTTGACGTCGCCGGACTTTGGCCGAGCGATGTTTGTGTGGTTGGCATTCACGCTGCAATATTGCTATAGCGTATGGGCGTTATGGGCTGCACTGAGCGGCGTTCGACGGCGCCGAGAATCATTTCTGGTTCGCTGGGGAGTCTATTCGGGAAACTTTATCGGATGGCCAACGTGGTGGTGCTGTATGGCACTTGCCAAGACGCAGAATGTATCGACAGCCGTTGGTATCGTGGGCGGTTTCGGTTTTACCTATTTGCTATTCGTCGGAATGATGTGGGCAACCATGCTTGTGTTGCACGTTGGCTACGTTTTCGACTATCAGGGTCAATGGGAGAAGTCAAATGGTTCGGGCAGACGGTCATGTCTCTGCTGCTGGTCTGTTTTGCCTTATCACTGGGCGGTTGATTATGCTTGTCTTCTGGATGTCCGTTTTTGTCGAAACACTTGAGTTTCAACTTTGTCACACTCGGCCTACTGCGCCGCCGGGGAAACCCGTCAAATCACGCTGCAAGAAATCTTCGGATTTGTCAGTTGGTGGTGCATTTATTTGAAGCTGGCTGTCGAAGTCTGTGTTTGTGGCTAGAAGCGAATTAAATGGAAACTGACTTGACTAACCGAGCGAAATCGCAGCATCATGGCTGCAATTCACAGGAATTGTTGGAGCGGTGTGGGGCGAATGATGATGTTCTTGATGGGCGTCACGCTCTGCCATGGACTTTGCCTTCGCATTTTCTGGGCTGCCTTGGCAGACGCGAACTCTGGCAAGATGGACGCCCAGCGACCTACGCCGCGATTATGCTGTTACCCAGCCGTGCTGGTCTTCTATCCGCTGCTATTGCATTCCATGATCAGTTTGACTCTGGTGCTGTGGGATCGACTGCGCTTTGGCAAATTCGTGGCGGTGCGGTTCGGGCTGTATACCGGAGTGATTTTGGCGCTGCAATTTCATGTGATTGTCTTTTTTCCGGACGCACTACGACTGCTGGATTCGCTGATCTTGGTGGGCTTGGCAGCCGTGGGAATCGCTGTTTCCGGATTCGGATTCGTAATAGCCACGTTCGTTTTAAATAGTGCGCTATTTGCAAAGAATGGTTCGACCGACAGTCCACCGAGTCGTGGTACTATCGCTGCCCGAATCGTCCTTGTCGTAATCCTCATCGCGATGGTCACTGGTGGGGCAGAATCCTGTCGTCGCGCCCATGCTATTGGGAACCTGTTGGTGCATGGGCATTTATTCCTACACATCTGCATTGGTTTGGTCAGAAAACCGCAGCAAGCAGTTTGGCTTGGTGTGGTTCTTGGGCACGGTTTCTTGGGTCGGAGTGTACTTGCAGCGCTGCGGAACAGCATTCAATTGGCGATTCTGGAATACCAAAAGCTGCCGACCGAACCGCCGCCCACCTGTTACGTCTGCACCGCAGCCGCGAATGGACATCGTCGATTCGTGGGGCGTTTTGCCGATTCGTCGGTTTCGTTTCCAGTGAACCGGCAATTGCAACGGATCAAATGTGGCGAATTCGCTGTACGGGCGATTTCGCCGACGGTCCATCGAAAGCTTCGCCTCATCTATGATCGAATCGGACCTCCAGCAGCTCGGCTCCTTCGACATCCGTTGGCGGCCGACGCGGCTTACCTTTCGCTAAAGCCGATTGAATTCGCCGTCTTGCTGGTGCTAACTCTTCTGCGAATTTCCCCATTGCTCGTCCATCGTCTGTACCGCACCGATTCACGATAACGTGACGCTCGCCGAGTGTTGGCACAAGACATCTTGCCTGCTGACGAACTCGATGGGGGGGCTTGCGCCAGAATTATTTGAACTGGAAATTCAAGCGTTTTTTTGCGTTCACGTAGTTGACTTGGCGGTTCGCATTCGCAAAATGGGCGACAAACCCATGGAAATTCGAAGCCAGTGACTCGAGGGGATATTCGGCGTCACTACTTCCAACATCTGGTCTGTGAAAACGCAGATTTTTGTCATTACAACACGAAAGGGATTCTGCCATGCGTCGAATCTTCGGAGCAATTTGCTTGCTCATTTGTTCTTCTGTTACGCCAATTGCCCACGCCGATTTTGTTGTGGGGGATATTCAAATCGTTGGGTTTAATTCAGTCAACCCTGACCAAATTGCCTTCTTGTCAATTGGGTGCCGCGAGGGGGACGACGCTGTATTTTACTGACAATGGATTCTATGATTCCGAAACCTTCGTGGCGGTGAGGGCGAACTTTCGTTTGATGTTCCCACAGGTGGTTTACCGGTCAGCGCTGTTACTGTCGCCAAATTGGACCTCGGATTATCAATTTCTGGCGACCAAATTTTTCATCGGCGAATCCGCCTTTCCTAACTCGCTTGACGCGGCCTATCCAAGTGCGGATTTGGTCTTCGGACTGAATTTCGATGGGACAAATTGGGTGACGACTGCAACCGGGAATGATTCGCACTTCCGCCATCGCTCAACACCAACATCTGGAAATCTAAATCTGGGAGAGCGCAAAACGCGACATATATCGGCCCGAGAATTGGTTTGACCATCGAGGCATTTCAAACAGCGATCACGAATTCAATGAATTTCGGCCAAACCAGCACCGATGCAACTAACTTGTCCGCTGGTGGATCTTTTCGTCACCCGAACCTTCCGCCTTCCTCTTCGGCGGCATTGCGTTAGGTTGGTCAGTGCCTGGCGACGGTTAAGCGGAGCTTGGGTTGCGGCGAAGTAACGTAGAGTCGTGAATTCTTGCTTGCCCTGTAACCGATCAGGACCGAACGGACACCGTAGGTACGTCAGACGGTCCTTTCGCCAAGCGGCAGTCGCATCCGTCTGTGGTACGATACATCGAAGTCAATTTGCGGATATTGAACTGACACAATGACGATTGTTTCGTATGCATAGTGGAGTCGAAGCGGTGCTTACTGTCGCATTTTCCGTCCATCTGGTCGTGGTTGCTTGTTTGTTGGATTTGCGGCGGTGCGAACGGCGATGTCCCCTTGCCGAATGCAAAACCGGTTCCGGCGATGCAGGTGATTCCGCTGCCGTATGACCAAGCGTCTTTTCAAACGCACGGCGTCGAGCTGACTCGGTATCACTTCGGGACAACTTTGCGGCGTCCTTTCTTGTTTCCCGTCAACGGCCCTACAGGTCGGTCGTATACTCGCATGGGACATCCGCACGACCCGATCACGCATAGCCATCACAATTCTGTTTGGATTTCCCATGACAATGTCAATGGCCATTCGTTTTGGGCCGATCGAGCCGATTCGCAGATTCTGCATCAGAAGGTCATCCGGTATGACGATACGGGCGAAGCTTCGGCCATGGTCTGCGAAAACCACTGGATCGCGGCTGGACAAACGCTGCTGATCGAACGCCGTCGCATCCAAGTCCAGTCCGTTGGCAACCAGGAATCGCTAATCACGATTCAACTGGATCTGCGATCGGCGTCGGAGGATGGCGTGACATTGGGAAGCACGGCTTTTGGATTGCTAGGAGTGCGAATGGCCAAGTCGATCGGCGTTCACGACGGTGGTGGAACGATTCGAAATTCCGAAGGCAATGTGGACGAATCAGGACCGAACGGTTGTTTTCGCAAGCCCGCCAGATGGTGTGACTATTCGGGTCCAGTTGCGGAAAATCAAAACGGAGGCATCCTGTTAATGGACCATCCTGGAAACCCCAATCACCCGACGCCGTTTCATGTGCGTCAAGATGGCTGGATGGGAACTTGCTTGACATTGCAAAAGGAAATTCAAGTCACCCAGAATTCGCCGCTAAGACTTTCCTATCGGCTTTATGTGCACGCCGATGTCTTGGAACATGAAGCGTTGAATCAGCGATGGATCGATTTTTCGAAAACACAGCTCTGGAAATTCGAACCGTGAGCACGCCGATCGCATTCCGGACGAAGAGTGCAAAAAGCGAATCTGGGATGGTTGACGGGATTAGGCGAGGCGTTATATTTTCCCCAAACGTTAGAGGTTGCTCCCAGTAGAAAATTGGATTGTTACGAGGGTTAGGATGGCTCGCTTCTTGATTGCCACATTCGTGGTTCTTCAGTGCGTTTGTGTCTCTGATGCAGGTCTGGTTGTTTCGGTTCCCACTAATGGACTACGCTACACATTTGGTGGATACGAGTGGTTCGCCGAGTACGTTGTTAGCCGAAAATCAGGGATGCCGCTGGTCAATGGTTCGCTGGATACGGATACAGGCCAAATCAATTACACGACGAATTTGCACAACGGCTACGCAACTGCTCATTCGGTCAGCATCACTCAGCAGGTTGTGGTAGTGCCCGCTGTTCCGCCGTTCCGCGGTGTAGCTGACCTAAACGGTTGTACGCCCGGAATGCCTGAAATTCCGGCACAATACGGTCAGAAACAAAGGAATTCTTGATCAGTATTGCGGTCAATTCATTCCCCGGTCAGCACAGCGTGCTTCAGACAACGTAGTGCCGTCACATCAAATCACACGAGCAACGGCCGAAGTATCGGGACCGAACAGCGTGAATTTTCCGGCAACCCTGTCAGGCGTCTGGTTTATTTTGGGACCAACCGAAAGTTCAAGTCAGGGCTGGTGGAACGATACAATTCTTCGTTTGCGTTGTCGGATCAATTGGCCTTGGAACGCACACACCGGCATTGGGGCCAGTTTCCAGCTGGAGTCAAGCGTTGACCGGTGACATGTTCATCGATACGGAATCAGGCATCTCCGTTGACGGAGTCAACTTTGACATCACGGCCATTGCATCGGTCTCGACGTGCCTGAACTCAGTGCGTTTTTACGCCATGGGCCTTGTTGGATTGGTTTTAGCTGCGGGACGATAGGGTCGAATCGCTTGCGAAAACTGGTTCGCCTGAACGCAAGTGGAATAGGTTCATTCGAATTGAATGAATGGCAAACCCATCGTCGCTTGCTTGCGGAAAACGACGGTTCGAACAAAAGTTTTCCACTGGCTTTGTCGCCGATCTTGGCATCGTTAAGATTACCCTGGGTCACAGTAGATACGGTGAATTGACCTGTTGGGTTTCGTTTCGGTGTGCTGATATTGCAAATTCGGCAACTGGATGCAAGGAGGGTAATAGATGGCCAGGACGAAGCGAGTTGATTCGCCACGACGGCGGAAAAGACGACGATTCGATTCATAACAATTTTGGATCGTAAGCCACCGTGCAACATCGAAGCCGAAATGGCCGTCCTAGAGTAGTATTCTGCTGCGCTGGACGTTTGTGACGAAGTGGTAATGATCCTTCAGTATTCCTGACGATTTCTGATAAACCCCACAAAATTCTGTTCACGCAAATGCTGAAAATGCGCCGGCGCGGGCGGAAAGATTGACGTCACGCTGCTTGTGGATGACATGAAACGCAGCGGCGACATTGATCGCATTGGCGGGCTGAGCTACCTGGCCGAAATTGGAAATTCTGTTGCCACGGCCGCTCATGCCGAACACTACGCACACATCGTGCGGCAAGATTCTACATGCCGAGCGTTGATCAACTCCAGCACGGAGATTTTGAAAGAAGCGTACGAATCAGAAGATGACGCGACAGCGTTGCTAAGCCGAGCGGAACAGCGGATTTTTTCGATTTTGGAACGAGGCAATTCAACCGCGGTGCACGACATGCGATCGATGCTGCATTCCGCTATGGAGCGAATCGACGCGCGCTTGAAAGGCGAACATCTGGCCGGCGGTGTGGAAACAGGGTTTGTCGAATTCGACAACATGACCGGCGGCCTACATGGTTCGGAATTGGTTATCTTAGCCGCTCGACCTAGTATGGGAAAAACCGCATTGGCAATGAACATTGCGGAAAATGTGGTCCTGCGTGAACGCCAGCCGGTGCTATTTATCAGTTTGGAAATGGCGGCTATTGAATTGGCAGACCGAATGTTGTGCTCTGTGGCCGAAGTCAACGGTTCGCGTCTGCGGAACGGAACCATCTCTAACGAAGATCGCAAGCGACTGGTGGAAACAGCCGCAGAAATGAGCGATGCACCGCTGTATGTGGATGATTCGCCCAGTCGGACCGTTAGCGAAATTGCAGCGGCGGCGCGTCGAATCAAACGCCGAGAAGGCAACATTGGGCTGATCGTAATTGACTACTTACAGTTGATTGAACCAGACAATTCGTCAGATCCTCGACAAGAACAAGTCGCCAAGATGGCTCGGCGACTGAAAGGTATGGCTCGAGAAATCGATGTGCCGGTCCTCTGTCTCGCGCAGTTGAATCGCCAGGCGGAAGCCTCCAAAGAAAATCGGCCTCGCTTGAGTCATTTGCGTGAATCAGGTGCGATCGAGCAGGATGCCGACGTGGTGATGTTTGTGCATCGCGAAGAGTATTATCGTTCGGGTGATGAGCGAGAACAATTCGCCGGTCAGGCTGAGATCATTATCGCCAAACAGCGAAATGGTCCCATTGGCGAAGTGGAATTGGTGTGGCGCAAAGAGTTCACTCGCTTCGCCAATCCTGCTCCGCAACACTACGACGAATTTGAACGCTTCAACAACGATTTTTAGTTCCCAACACGCTCTCGCGTAGCCACGGTTGTCTGTTACAATCGGGCCCATGGGTTGGAAAAACGCGGCGGCGCGAGGGAGAGCATGTCGGATCCGGAACAGGTAAGTCGTTTTTTTTGGCGGGATGTGTTTCCCGGAGTATTGTTGCTACGAACAATTCGCATTGCAGCGCAGCCACTGTGCCTGTTACTGGTTTTGGTGGCAATGTTGCTTTCTTCCGGTGCTTGGGTTGCTGCCGAAGCTATTTTTTCGCCAACCAATCCTGTTCAACGAACTAGCCCCAGCCCGTTGGAATGGATTCGAACATGTCCGGTGGACGGTTTCGAATTTCATCAACTGCAGCTTCTAGCTCCCAACATTGTCCAAGACGCGTTGGCAATTCGAAACATCGCGGTCGGCGAATTCGCGTATATCGCTTCTGGCTGGTTCGCGTGCCTGTTAATTTGGGCCATATTCGGCGGCACGGTACTGCGGATTGCACTGGTACAACTGGCGGTTAATGAACGCTTGTCTTGGCAAACGGCGTTGCAATTCATGTCGATACGTTGGCGTAGTCTGTTGTTTGCCATTTTGTTGCCGCTGCTGTGCACGGCACTGTTGGCGTTGCCGCTGTGGCTGGCGCACTGGCTGTTGAAGACAAACGCCGGAGCACTTGTCGTGGGATTCGGCTGGGGCATCATTCTATTGCTGGTCTTCGTCCAGTTGATACTACTGCTGGGTGTGGCCTTGGGCTGGCCGTTGATGTGGGCGGCCATCGCGGCGGAAGGGACCGATTGTTTTGACGCGGTGAGCCGAGCTTATTCGTATGTATTCCAACGGCCCGCGCACTATTTGGGATACGTCGCCCTGATGTTGGCAATGGGCTTATGTTGCTGGGCACTGGCGGATTGGACAAGTGATACCGTATGTCGTCTGGCGGCGGCCGAAACGATCGGTGGCCTGTCGCTGGAACGCCAGAATTCGCTGATAGTAGTGGAAGGCAGTGGTTCGACGACGGTATTGCGAATCAGCCGCGACGCTCGAAGCATATGGACCGGTTTCGTCCAGACCTTGCCCAGATCCTTCGCGAACAGTTTCTTTCTGGTCGGTTTTGCGGCGGTCTACTTGTTAATGCGTTGGCACGTTGACCAGACCGAAACCGATGACATATTTGAAGAGTGAAGATCGCGCGTGCTGGGAATTCCTGGCGGCAGCTGGAGACAACAGAAAACGCCGCGGACGAGGCGTCAGCTCTGGAATGAGCGACTGAGCGAACCGTTGCTGGTGAGACGGCGAAGGTGAACGCATTTCCATGGTCTGCAATGGGTCTTCTGAATGGCAGAATTTCAATTTCGAATGTTGCTCCTTCGCCCAACTTGCTGTTAATCCGAATAACCCCGCCGTGTTCCTCCACAATCTTCTTGCTGACGGGAAGGCCTAGTCCTGTGCCGCGATTTCCTTTACTGGATTCCAAAGGCTGGCTGAAAATCTTGGCTTGGTCTGCTTTGTAATTCAGTCCGTGTGCCACTTTCGCTCGAAGCACCTGGTTGACCTGATCCCATTCTGTACAGACGTTAACGATTCCGGATTCGTCTTCATGTAGGTCAGCACATGCATCAATGGCGTTGGTGATGACATTCGTAACAACGCGGTGCATTCCTTCGGGATCGAACACCATTTCCGGCATCTCGTTAGGAGCCTCTAGCATCAGGTTGACGCGAAGTTCTTCGGCTTGCGACTTCGCATCAGCTCGACCACGTCGCTGACTACTTGATTCCAATCCGCCAGCATCATGTCGGGCTGACGCTCTTTACTGAATGTCAGCATGTCCATGACTAACGCTGAAATACGCTCTTGATTGCGTTCCACAATGCGCCAGCCTTTGGTGGTGATTTCACGATCGTCGTTCTTGAGGCCTTCTTCAATCAAATAACTGCCGCCGCGAATACCTTGCAAGATATTTTTTACATGGTGCGAAAGCCCGGCGATGGTTTGTCCAATCGCGGCCAAACGTTCAGCTTGTAACATGGCCGAATAATACGAAGTGTCCTCCACGGCCAAAGCTGCCTGATGCCCAATCGCTACCATCAGCTTGAGATGGTCTTCTGAAAATCTGTTCTGCTGGTTGGACTTGAGCAGATTGGTCGGTGACGTATACGTGTCAATGTAAATCACGCCCACAATCCGTATCGACCTTGCATCGGCACACCAAATGGCTTCTCGCACACCTAACTTGACAATACTGGCCGCGGCATCTGGCGACCGTCGTCACGCGCGTCACTGGTGAGCACGCCTTGTTGGTTCTTGGTGACGTAATCCAAAATGGTCTGACGGTTGCAGCTTCGCGTGTCGCGTTATCTGATGGCGATCTTCGAAGGCTTTGGCGTCAATTCGCCACATGTCTTATTCAACAACATCCGCGCAGCCTCGATCCGCTTCCACCCATTCCAGAAATCAATTCCAAGATGCGACCGAGCAGTTCGTCGATATCCAGCGTGTGACTGACAGTCAACGTCGTGCGATACGCCAGTTGCAGGTTGCTGCGCGCGTTTGCCAGCCAAAGGCGAAACACTGGAGTCAGTGCCGGAAGAACTGACTCCCTTCTTCATGTGGAATCGAATGAACAATTCGCGAACCATCCACAACATCCGAAATTCCCACCACCAACGTCTCGACGACTAGCCGAATCCCCGCTGGCCGATGTCGTTGTAAAGATCATCAGCGTGCGTAGATTGAATGCGATCACCGCTGCCGAAGCGGTTGAAGATCGGAACGCAGACTGTTGACAAACGATCCGTTGGAGCCACTGAAATCAATCCATTCAGACGTCTGATTGTATTGCCGTACTTTGGCGTGTTGTCGAGAAACTTCGGTGTCGTGCAGAGTGATCTGATTCGACGCATCGCGTCCAATCGAATATTCCGGCTCGCTGAGTTCAAACCGCCGCCCTTGATCAGGCCCTTGAATCACAAACAAAGATGCCACGCACTTCTTCCTGTTGCTGTTTCCCGCTACGGGAATAATCGTCCGTCCCAAGTGGTCGTCGACGCAATCCACGCCGGCTCAGCAGGACGGTGTCATTCAAACCCAATTCTATCGCACGATGCAACACAATTGAATGGAGGAAGAACCTCGGAGAAATGGCGGGCTATAGAAAAGATAACCTTAAAGAATCAGGTTATGCCGATGACGGACAATACGGTGCCTGGCAGCATGGCGACATCGCCGTCGTGAACAGGAGAACGCATACAGCAAGACAAACGGCAGTGTCGCGAGGTTCGGGGACGGCACGAACCACCCAGTCAACGCGACCGCATCGGCATATTCGCCAATTTGCAGTGCCGCTACCAGATCACTGGAATCGAACACGCCATCGTCATTCCAATCCCCGTCTTGCCAACCGGCCAGATCGTTCGTTTCGTAGACGCCCGCCGCAAAGACATCTACCAAGTCAGATGAATCAAAAATGCGATCCAAATTGGCATCTTGACGAGCTTCTTCCCAGCCAATGTCCAGCATCGCCGCCGCGATCCAGCAATGTTTGACGCTATCTCCTGGAGCGATGGCCGTAACAGCGCTTCTTGTCGCATGCCATTCCACCAGCTCTTGGTGCCACGCGCCCAATGTGATTCGGCTGAGTCCAGCATGAGCCCAGGATTGGTAGCACTGCCAACGTCTTCCGCGTGTTCGCCCTGAAATCGACGATTGCCATCGCTGATCTCGCCAAGACTTCGCAATTCCCATTCCCAGCAAATGCATCAGTTCACCGTGAGAAGCGACGGTGATAAAGTCGAATTCGTCCGGTTCGATTCCGGTTAGGTTTCGCCCAAAATACCAAGGGACTTCGTCGGGATTGTTATTGAATGAAATCGTGCCGCCCCAGACCCCATAGTCAGTGGCTGGAGTAGAACCCGCGCCGACTTGTCCTCGGTAATTCACCGCGTCTTCAAATTCGGCTGTTCCGGTAGGCAGGCCGGGAGCGTCAATCGCTTGAGCCAGACGGCCCGTTATGTTCATCCCAGCGGCGTAGACAATGATGGTGTCTTCGGGAACGGGTTGATTGTTCAAAATAAACGATCCACTTGCCGTCAGGCCGATTGAAAAAAGTGGCCCAGTGTTATCGGCATCGGGTTCAATCGCGGCGAAATTGTCAACGTATCGATTGACCACACGAGCCGCCATTTCCAATGCTGCACGGCGATCCGGATCATCAAAGAACCCGAACGAATCATATTGATAGTCAAACTGGATTTGCAGGCCAGCCCGAGAGCGGACACATGGCTAAACAACACCAGGATCAAGACCAAAACACATTGCCGCATCATCGAAATCTCCGTCCACTTCATGTCGCACAGCCCCTATTCTACATGGTTCACCGTTTGACACTACAAAATGATCTTGCGCCGAAGGCAAATACTAAAGCAGCGCCGGAACACCTAGTCCGATGATGCAGAATGTAGTTCGCGAGACGCCAAGTAAATTGTGCCGATATGAACGTCAGCGACAAGTTTCAGAGTCTGAACAGCGACCGATTGACGCTCTAATTCCAAGATCATTGCGTGCTGGATTCGCGCAGAATTCAGCAGGACTGAACCAGCCACAGCGAATGGGATTGCCGTACCGCTGGAAAATCGACTGGCAACGCACGCCGCTTGATTTGCTAATGCTTGTCCAGCCGAATCGGCAATGGTTTGGCAAATAGAATCGCCCTGTTCGGCCATGTGGATCACGATCTTGGCAAATTCCGCAATTGCAGGACGATCTAATTCGCTGGCCACGCTTCGCAGAAGATCGTAAGTCGCGTCGGTTCGCCGCATTCGCCACCAGACTTCCTAACACGCCCGGATCTTGCGATTGATCCAACATTTCCGCCAAACTGCGGAACAGGTGCAACGCTATCCAATACCCGCTGCCTTGGTCGCCAAACAACGGTCCCCATCCACCGGCTCGCCAAAATTTTCCCGCACCATCTTGTCCTAGCACCAACGAACCTGTTCCGGAAATGACCACCATTCCCGGCTGGTCTTGAAACGCCGCCGCCATCACGGCCTGAGCATCATTGGTGACCACCACAGCTTTGGCTATTTGCTGATTGCGAACCCAATCCTGCAACGCCTGTTTCGTCGTGACATCGTCGGAACCCGCCAACGCCAAACAAATCGAATCGACCGTTTGACGCTCCATATCGGCGTTTTGAAAGGCGGCCGAAATAGCGAGATTCAATTCGGCTATAGCGTGGTCCAAACCGACGGTGCGAACGTTGGAAGGCCCCGCCAAACCGATGGCCAACGGTGTCTGCTGATCTTGGTTCGAATCCACCGTCGCCAGCGACACTCGTTTTGGTCCCGCCGCCATCAACGCCC
This sequence comes from Pirellulaceae bacterium, assembly GCA_041399205.1. Classification (GTDB taxonomy): domain Bacteria; phylum Planctomycetota; class Planctomycetia; order Pirellulales; family Pirellulaceae; genus JAGQOZ01. Next base: position 230,581 of record JAWKTK010000007.1, read on the forward strand.
AGCACATATCGCATAACCGTTACTCCTGGGCTTCCAGGGCCGAACGCAGATGGCCGTGAGCGTTTTGGATTTTCTGTCTTGCCTCGTGTGGCAAGCCATAGCCTGAGCACAATGGCCGTCTTCAGTTCGCCGTTACAGCGATCAGCAACGCCGCGGCCGCCTGTTGGTCGTGATGCCGGTCAATTCGCGGACAATTCCGATTGGTTCGAAACTTCCAGCTTCACGTTGGTCGCTCGCAAATCCACCATCAGATTTCCATACGTTTGCCCAAACGAATCATCGCGCCCGGTCGTCAGCATGTTCAGCACCATTTTGGTCGCCGTGCCGGCCTTCAGCCGAGTTGAACCGGAAACGACTTCAGGACCCACCACCGGCGCGATCACAATGTCTGCCACGGACGCCATTTCGTGAGCTTGATTGCAGCTAAAACCGATGGTTGCCGCTCCGCTGGATTTGGCGTATTGCAACCCGCCAATGACGTACGGAGTACGACCGCTGGTTGCGATCCCCACGACGGTGTCAAGTTCGGAGAGACAGGCATCCTGCAAATCGATGGCTCCTTGTTCGGGAAAATCTTCCGCTCCTTCCACAGCCGTGGTCAGCGCCGTATAGCCGCCGGCAATAGGCCGACCACTTGTTCGGGCCGAGTATTAAAAGTCGGGGGACACTCACTGGCGTCCAGCACACCCAAACGTCCAGACGTTCCTGCGCCGATGTAGATCAGCCGACCACCTCGTTGCAAACGGTCGGTAATGACGTCGACAGCCGCTGCGATGGATGCAAGTTCCTGTTCCACCGCTTTCGCTACGCCAGCATCTTCAGTGTTCATGATGCGACAAATTTCTAGCGAAGATAGGCTGTCAATCGTTTCGCTGGCGGGGTTTCTTCCTTCGGTGGTCAGTTTTTCCAACATCGTGAATTGCAGCACCTCTATAGAACGAACAAAATAACAAGCCTGTCAGACTTTAGCGTCTGAATCTGATTCGCACGCAGAAAATGGAGCCCATTGTGACTTTGCCACTTCGACTATCCTACTCGTCTCACTCGCCATCCACCATGCCGCCCCGCCGCCGAATTCGTCAGTGGACCTGTTTGTTTGTTTTCATGATTGCCAACGTTCTCGCTGGTTCGCTGCACGCGCAGTCGTCTCATTTACCCGTGGTTCCACCTGCACCGGAAATTGGCCTGCGAACCGAACGGCTGCAACTGATCGATGACGTTGTCCAGGAAGACACTTATGCTGGACGCATGCCAGGCTGCGTGATTGCCATTGGCGAAAAAGGCAAGCTCGGTTTTTTGAAACCACGGTCATCGACAGACGCAACCCACGCCACAAGCAATGACGGTCGACACGGTATTTGATATGGGCGTCGATCACAAGCCCGTAGCGACGGCCACCAGTATCGCTGATCTTGGTGGAACAAGGAAAGGTCCGCCTGCGAAACAAAGTTGCCGACTACATTCGAATTCGCCGTCAACGGCAAGCAGATATTACCGTCCAGCAATTACTGATTCATCAAGGCGGACTGATTCCCGACAACGCGTTGGCGGACTATGAAGATGGTGCCACAACGGCCATGGAACGCGTGCTGGCAGTCGACACGTATGTGGAACCGGGCACGAAGTTTGTTTACACCGATGTCGGTTTCATTGTGCTGGCCGAAATCGTCCAACGCGTTTCCGGAATGAACGTGCACGAATTTTTCTCAGCGTCACGTTTTTCAACCGTTGGGAATGAGCGAAACAGGCTACCTGCCGGCAGAAGCGTTACGACAACGGGCCGCCGTGACGGAACAACGCGAAGACCGCTGGATGCAGGGCGAAGTCCATGATCCTCGAGCGTATCGGCTGGGCGGCATCGCCGGCCACGCGGGGACTTTTTTCGCCCTGCGCAAGACCTAGCGATCTACGCCGCCATGATGATCAATCGAGGTTCGTGGCGAGGCACTCGGGTCATGAGCCCCTTAACGATGCAAGCCATGACGGCCGAATATCCTGCTTCCAGCGGCATCCGAGGGCTGGTGGGACAAGCAAACCGGCTATTCGTCGAATCGTTCTGAACTATTCACCAGCGCCGCCTTCGGTCACGGCGGGTTCACCGGAACCGTATTGTGGATCGACCCGGAATTGGATCTGTTCTTATCTTCTTTGAGCAACCGAGTGCATCCGGACGGAAAAGGGAACGTGAATTCACTGGCGGGACGTATTGCCACCATTGCCACCGCCGCCATTGACAATGATTCGGCCGACCGCGATACCCAGGCTACACGTGATGTGAATGACAATGAAGTGTCAGCGGTGAAGACTGGCTTGGATATCTTGGTTCGAAACCATTTTGACGCTCTCCAAGGACAACGGATTGGTTTGATCACGAATCACACGGGAATTGATTCGCAAGGAGTCAGCGTCATCCAGCGAATGCATGAATCGAACGCCGTGCAGCTAGCAGCCTTGTTCAGCCCAGAACACGGTATTGCCGGCAAGTTGGACGTGGCCAAGATTAGTGACAGCCAAGATGCCAGCACGGGCGTTCAAGTTTTCAGTCTCTACGGTGAAACTCGGCAGCCCACTGCCGAACAGCTGGCCAATGCTGGACACGCTGGTGTTTGATATACAAGACATCAATAATGGTTCTACACGTACATTTCTACCATGGGGCTGGCCATGGAGGCAGCAGTTGTGCTACGGCAAACGATTTGTGGTCTTGGATCGTCCCAACGCCATTGGCGGCTTGACCGTGGCTGGTCCGGTATTGGATGCAGGAAGCGAATCGTTTGTGGGCTATCATCCAATTTGCGTGCAACATGGAATGACCGTGGGCGAATTGGCGACGATGTTTGCTGCCGAAAAAGAACTTGGATCTGGATCTGCACGTGATTCGCATGAAAGGCTGGCAGAGGAAACCAGACGTTTGACCAGACCATGCTACCGTGGGTAAATCCTTCGCCCAATATGAGAAACATCAATCAAGCGTTGCTGTATCCGGGCATCGGCTTACTGGAAACGACCAACGTGTCGGTGGGCCGAGGTACCGATGCACCGTTCGAATTGTTTGGCGCGCCGTGGATCGACGCTGTCCAGTTAGTGAGCGAACTACAGCGGTATCATTTGCCTGGTATCGAATTCACCGCTCGTTCGTTCACACCTGACAGCAGCAAGCACCAGGACGAAGTTTGCCATGGATTCCACGCGGCCATCACGGATCGGCAGGCATTGCAATCAGTTCGTACGGGACTGGCGATTGCCGTCGCACTGAAGAAGCTGTACCCGCAAGACTGGGACACCGGCAACCTGAACCGACTGTTATGTGATCAAGCGATCTGCGACGCAATTATTTCCGGCGACGACTTAGCTCGGATCGAAGCGATGTTCCAAGACGAACGCCAAACGTTCTTGCAACGTCGTCTCGGTTTTCTCCTGTATTGACGCGTGACGAGTTGCCGCGAAAAATCCTAGTTCGAAGTGTGAGTTTTGAAGTTGCGAATTCACGTTTCTCGGCGGAATATTCTAGCCCGAAGCGTCAGCGAGGGACCACAGAGCATTCAATCCTCCCCTCACTTACGTGTCGGGCTATGAAAAAGCGCAACTTCGCAGCCTACGAATCGCACGGCGGTTGATGATCAAATCGCACGGCTCGCGTGTTGCGTTCTCGACCGGTTGGTTGAACCAGCGGATGATACAATTCGGGGCGACGCGCGTTCAGCCAGCGATAGCCGGTGCTGCGGAGGCGCAAGGTTCGATCCAATTCGGCCGTCACCATGACGTCGGCCGCTTGCCACGTCTCGCTGACAATGCGACCGTACGGATCCAAAATCATGGCATTTCCCGTGCGGACTTCATTATCGTCCGGGCCAACACCGTTGCTGAAGATGTAGAACAGGCCGTTGTCGTGTGCTCGAGCGGGCAGCCAGCGCATCAACCAAGCTCGTCCCTTGTCACCTCGAAACGCGTCCTCAATTGCGTCTGGATCCGCAATACGATTCTCCCAAAGTTGTCGGTCGACGACGCCCATGGCAAACGGACTGCCCGAATTGCATCCGCCCGTTTGGTGCGGCGCGAAGATAATATCGGCTCCGGCAAGCGCAGCGATACGCACGTTTTCAATCAAGTTATTGTCGTAGCAGATCAGCGTGGCGGCCTGCCAGCCATTGGGTAGCGTAAAAATTTGGATCTGGTTTCCCGATTCCATGTACTGGCTAATAAAGCAGTGCAACTTGCGGTGCAAAGCGACATGCCCGTTGGGCATGGCAACCACATAACTGTTGTATAGATCTCCCTGCGAATCAACTTCGATCAAACCGGCGCCGATGGTGATTTGATATTCGGCGGACCAATTCAATAGAGTTTGTGTGGTCGTACCGTCTGGAATCGGTTCGGCCAACTGCAAGAGAGCATCTCGATCTAGTTTTCGCAAGTGCCAATAGCCGGTCACACAACATTCAGGAAAACAGATAGCCTGCACTTTTTGCCTGGCAGCATCCTGTACAAATTTCCGGATGACGGACAGGTTATAGGGTTTGTCGCTGGCGTGATGCTGGAATTGCACAGCGGCAACTTTGAACTTTTCCATTTGTAGAAATCTTCCCAAATTGTGACCGCATTTCTCGCGATCTTGACATACGTTTTCGATGGGCATCGGGGCAAGCACCTAGGTTATAGCGAGGGCGTTATCCAATGCAATCGAATGTTGATGTGTTGCTTAACGAAATGCAGTATTGCTTGATGCGAGACCGTCGAGCCAGCGAACGAAAGTCATTCGTTCGCCCAGTGATTATCCGCAATCTCCGCGGCAGCGAAACGTCCACCGCGTTCACGCGAGATATCTCGCAGCAAGGCGTGGGAATTCTCGAGCAACGTTCGCGTGAACGAGGCAGTATTGCTCGGCTGGACATCTACAGCCTCTTGCACGAAACCATTTCGATTGAAGCGGAAGTGCGTTGGTGCGAACCGTTTGGCCCAGACTGGTTCATCACCGGTTGGGCGTTCTTGAAGGGCTAAGACGAAGCCCCCTTGATTCAGATGCGCATGAACATGCTTCTGTCAAGCTGGTAGATCCTGTAACGATACTGGCGTAAACTGTGTTTTCGTTAAATGACGCTGCCAACCTTTGTGGAGCAAAACGAAAATGCCCAGTATCCGTTCCGTCCTGCTGATCCAATTGGTCGCGCTGTCGTTGCTGTGCGCGGCCGAGCCCAAACGTCCGAATATCATTTTTATTTTTAGCGACGACCATGCGCCGCATGCGATTGGGGCCTACAGCGATTGGCTAAAAGACATCAATCCCACGCCCAACATCGATCAGCTGGCTCGTCAAGGAATGCTGTTCCGCAATAGCTTTTGTACGAATTCGATTTGCGGTCCAAGTCGAGCGGTCATTTTGACTGGCAAACACAGCCATCTCAACGGCTTCATGCACAATGGGAATCGTTTTGATGGTTCGCAACAAACGTTTCCCAAAATCTTGCAGAAGCACGGCTACAAGACTGCGATGATTGGGAAATGGCATCTGCAGTCAGACCCACAAGGCTTCGACTATTGGAAGGTGCTGCCAGGACAGGGAGACTACTACAATCCAGCGTTACTGACACCTAACGGAAAAATACAAACGGAAGGTCACTGCACGGAAATTGTCACCAATTTGGCGCTGGAATGGCTCAAAGAGCAGGCTGACGCGGAGCAACCTTTCATGCTGATGTGTCAACACAAAGCTCCTCATCGCAACTGGATGCCGGCACCGCAGCATCTGACGTTGTACGATGACTTGACCATTCCTGAACCAGCCACGTTGTTCGACAAATACGAAGACAACGCCAATCCGGCTCGATATCAAGAAATGGAAATCGATCGACACATGCACTTGGTATTCGATCTGTTTGTTTCGCCCGAAGACGATTTCGATCCCAATCCAAAACAGTCGGTCGATCGATCTGGATTCATGAACATGAAACGCATGACGCCTGAACAGCGTCGGCAATGGGACGAAGCCTACGAACCCAAGAATGAAGCGTTCAAGAAAGCCAATCTGACCGGAACCGAATTAGTCCGCTGGAAATATCAGCGATACATGAAAAACTATCTGCGTTGCATCAAAGGCGTGGATGACAGCGTCGGCCAGATCATGTCCTTCTTGAAGGAAAACGACCTGGAAGAAAACACCATTGTGATCTATTCGTCGGATCAAGGTTTCTATCTCGGCGATCATGGCTGGTATGACAAACGTTGGATGTATGAAGAATCGTTAAAAATGCCGTTGATCGTCAAATGGCCCGGCGTCACCAAAGCTGGTTCGGAAGATCAGCACATGGTCCAGAACCTGGACTATGCTGCAACTTTTCTGGAAATGGTTGGCGCGACAGTGCCGGAAGATATCCAAGGGCGTTCGCTGGTCCCGCTACTTAAAGGGGAATCGCCGAATGACTGGCGGCAGTCTATTTACTATCACTACTACGAATATCCCAGCGTGCACATGGTGGCCAAACACAATGGCGTGCGCACGAACCGTTACAAATTGATGCACTTCTACGAATTTGACGAATGGGAATTCTATGATTTGCAAAACGATCCAGACGAATTGAAAAACGAATTCCAGAACCCAAACTATGCAAATCAAGTAGCCGAACTCAAAACCGAATTGACTCGATTAGTCCAATTCTACGGCGATGATTCGGATCTATCAGAAAAGGACGCAGCGTGGCAAAAGCAATATCGTCAATAAAACGGGTACTGGTGGACGCGCTGGCGGCAAATTTATTGTCGTCAATGCCAGGGCAGACGAACGACTCAAAGGCATCGCCTGTCGCTCCGTGCATCTGCAATATCCGGCCGACGAAGCGATTGAATTCTACAATGAAGTCACCGTTCGCCAGTCGGCGCCGGGCACGTACTTCTGCGTATGCGGTTTCAACAAAGGCTACTTTGGACTACAAGAATTAGCCAACGGCAAGAAGCTATTGATCTTTTCCGTTTGGGATCCGGGCAACCAGAACGATCCGAATGCTGTGGAAGATCAGCTGCGAGTGGAACTGCTGCACCAGGGCGAAGGCGTACGAATTGGTCGATTTGGCAACGAAGGCACAGGAGGCCAATCGTTTTTTGATTTTGATTGGCAGAACGATCAAACCTATCGGTTCATGGTGCGAGCGGAAGTGTTGAACGAAAAGCGCACCGCGTACCAAGGCTGGTTCTTCCATCCAGAACGCAAACAGTGGCTGCATCTGGTAACGTTTTCAACCATTGCGAATGGCGACAAACTGAAAGGATACTATTCGTTTGTAGAAGACTTTCGGCGCAATCGCATTTCTGCCACGCAAACTCGCACCGCCGAATTCGGCAACGGCTGGGTTCGCACCAATGCCGAATCCTTTCAGCCTCTGAAGAAAGCTCGTTTCACCGGCGATGGCAATCCCGTACTAAATATTGACGCGGTTGCCAACGAAAAATCGTTTTCCCTTTCGACCGGAGGCGAAATTGAAAACCAAGGCACGCCGTTGCGGAATCGATGGAGTACACCTCGGCCAAACCTCCAACCGACCTGCCGAAGTAAGGCCGTGTGTTTGCAGCGTCATTTGTTCGTAATACTCCGTCTTGTGCGTTTTTGTAGCCGTAGTTTGTTCGTAGTCCCGCCTTTAGGCGGAATAGGACGGTTTGCGTTTCGCCTAAAGGCGGGACTACGAACGATACAAGACTGCGAACCAACCAACCAACCAACCAACCAACCAACCAACCAACCAACCAACCAACCAACCAACCAACCAACCAACCAACGCTACACCGTCTCGATATGCAAGCCTCGCCGAATACGTTCTGCTCGACGAGCGTCATCGATTAGCAACGCCACATCGTGCACTCGATCAATCCCTTCCATTCGCAAGAAAGGATCAGACCGATCACTGGAATGGAGCTGTATCGTGCCGACATCCAACAACCGTTCGACAATGCCTTGTTCAATCGTGACGTCATCCACGTCAATCACTTCTACTCGGCTGGTGACCCGATAGATAATGCCTTCGCGATGAATCAATCGTTGATCGGTGAGTTCGTAATGCACGCCTAGTTGCTGGATCACCAACCAAACAAACAAGCATAGCCAGCCCAGCGCCAAGACGCCGCCTAACAGCAGCCAGATGCTGCGATCCACCTGCGCAATGGAAGCGCCAATGGGCAAAGCCACTGAAAGGAGCACGGCCACCAGCCACCAATTGACCATGCCTTTTGCCGAAAACGTGCCATCCCACAAGATGCGTTCTTCGTCATCTAGATGACGCCGCTGTTGAATGCGTTGGCGATTGGCTTCAACTTGGGAATCAAACATGTTCTCGTCGCGGAACGCTCGCTTCGCCTTCGTCTCATCCAAGCGTTGTCCGCAATCGTGACAGAATCGAGCGTTTTCGATTAGCTCTATACCGCATCGAGGACAATGGTTCACCAGAAACTCTCCTTCCGCTGTTCCGCATCAGCGAAGTCTGCTTCCAGGAAGCCTACTGAGCGGTATCTTCGTAAATCGGCAGATGCCGATAATAAACTTCTAAAGATAGCAGGTTCAGGGTGGTCACATAAAGCCGACCACCATGCGGCGCCCAGCGATCGGCTACCGGGTAAAACGGATCCCAGCTACCTGCCAATGGTCCTTCAATAATTTGCGTATCCACCAACAATGGATGCAACGCCTGATTCCATTTCTCCCAGTATTCGCCTCGCATATGAAACATCACTTGCGTGGCGTAGTACCAGTAATAGGTGTCTCGCTGAGAAGCATTGTCTTCCATTTCCACCGAAGGCAAATTCTCTAACAAGTAATCCGCTCCGGCCATCATTTCCGCTTTGTCTCGGCTCCAGCCCGTATACAAACGCATCAACAAACCGACGGCGGTCATCGTCTTGGACGCAATTCGGCCATGACCTTGCGATGCATTGTTGGGAGCATACGGGTTGTAGCGAAACAGATGCGGTTCGGCCTTGCTGGCTTTGGCTGAATCCAGCCATTTTTCGATCAGTTCCAGCGTTTCCACCGAAACATCCAAACTGGCCAATTCACCGCTTCGCAAAGCCATCATCATCCAGCCGGAGACCGAGGTATCGGCGCTGATACCTGGCGTGTACCGCCAACCGCCACGACTTTCATGTTGGGCCGCCGAAATATAATTCAGTGAACGCTGAGCCGGTTCGCGAAGCCAATCATCTTGTGTCATGCCGTACGCTTCAGACAGGGCGATAGCCGCAATACCATGACTATACAAACCAGCACTGGCCGCCGAATTTTCATCCTGCGGAATAAACAGATTGCCATCGTCGTCTTGATTGGCCAGCAGGAACTCCAGCCCCTTCTTGACCACGTCCTTGTATTTGTCATCCTGATGGTGATAGCCGGCGCCTAAGAAAGACAACAACGCCAAGCCGGTCGCGGCAGTATCGGAACGAATGATGGGCGTTTCATTCGGGCTATACGGCTTTCCGTCGCCGCCAACATTCAAGCTCCAACTTCCGTCCGGAGATTGAGTTCGACTCAAAAAGACCAAGCCCATTTCGATCGCTTGTTCTGTCTTGGCCGAAGGTCGTCCACGGCCACCCGCATTTGCTTCGCCGCGGCGATTAATCCGCGTCTGATAAGCGTCGGTCGGTACGGGCTTAGGATTGGGCAAGGGAATGGGCGAACCCAATTCACGACGAAGAAACCGTTCCGGCAATTTGGCGATGAATTCGCTTTCCGCCAATCCGGTGCGACGTCGCAGCGCCACCGACGGCCCTGTTTCTGCCAGGAAACCGCCCAGCCCCGCAGTCGCTTCCGTCTGCACGACAAGTCCTCCGTCAGCCGGCCGAGACATCGGGCCTGTAGAAACCGCAAGCGCCGGATCTTCCAGAAACGTGTCAGGCGGAGTTTCGGAACGAGTCCCCATGGGGGCAAATTCCACTTTGGTTGGGCCTAGCGCCCCGGTGGGAAGCTGGCGCTCCACATGCCTTGCGACCTGAAGTCCTTGTCCCGCCGGACTGATGGGCATCGGACCGACCGGGTCGTCCAATTCCGCTGAAGAAACGCGACCAGGCAACATTTCCGATGGTCCCGCATTCGCACCGTCCAGCTGCACGTCCGCGGACAACGCGCCCGTTTGTTCATTCTCAATTGGCCCAACAATTCCGGTGGGCGTGCGGCGATGAGCCTGATTGTTGGCTGCCACCGGCGCCGCATCGGGCACGCCGCTGGACGCATTTTCTCCGGACAGCGTCACCGTTTCGGCTGAGCTTGGAACAAAAATCCGCGTCCCTTGCGATTTGCGTAATGGCTGATTCGAACCACCTCCGCTGCGTGCCACAATATCGTTCAATTCAGACGCCGAACTCTGGGTCGCTCGAGACGGTAGCGCCGTAGAAGGCGCAGCAGCCGAAGGTGCCAAATCCGCTTCGCTGGTGTTCGCTTGTCCCGCCGCGTGGGCCAGTAGCTGCGCAGGTCCACCGTTGGTGTTGACGTTCGCCACTTGCAACGCCACTGGGCTGGGCTGGTCGTTGGTCGGAGTATCACTGCCGCTGGGCCGCTGTGGCGAAACATTTCTGGCATTCGTCGAAGCAGCAAAGGAACCCGCTCCCGCAACGTCTCTCGCCATCCCCAGCGATTGACTGGGACGAAGATTCGGTTCGGGCTGACCACCACCGGCCGCTTTTTGCAAGCCGACACTAGCGGCAATCCGAGTTGGACCGAAGTCAACTTCCGCCGTCCCTTGTTGTGCCGAAACTGGCGCTGGCATGGCGTTCGCACCTGCTTTGCTTACCGACGACGATGCCGCCAAATCAATGTCCGCCGGCTGATCCGCGCCACTGGTCACGGCAGCATCCACTTCCTGCGCGTACAACGATGCGGATGGCACGGACGCTTCGGCGACTGCGCGTTTGATCTTCGGCGCGTCACTTGGTGCCAAAGCCGGTCCTTCCTGAGTTTGTGTCGACGATGCTCGTTTGGCAGATGCAGAACCGGTTGTTACCAAGCTGGCTTGCGCCGGAGTTTCTCGATCAAAGTTCGGTTCCACTCCAGCGCCGGCAATCCCTTGTTTGGCTCGAGTCACCGCGGAGGCAACTGCGTCATCCGGCGAAGAATCGATATCCGAACTCTTCGGACGAACACTTGTGTCTTGCACAACCGATTCCAAATTTGGAGTGGCGGGTTGCGTCGCATCTCGCGTCAATTGCTGCGTCGGCTTCGAAATATCCTGTGGCGAATCGGCTTGCACTCGACGCTCGGGTGTCGCGTTGGTGGGCACCGCCGCAATCGCCGTCTCGTTGACAGGATTAGCCTGCGGTGACGGCGAATCAAGCGTCGCGTCTGTCTTGGCTACGGTCATTTGCGCAGGCGAAGCGGGACTGGTCGGCGTTTCGGTCGGTGGCGTTTCCGTGGGATGCGAATTATCCTCCGTGGCCACCTGCGTGTCGGCCAACAGTGTGTTTTGCGTCAATTGCCGAGTGACATTCTGCGCGTTCGATTCTTCCAACTGCGGTTCGACTTGATCTGGCTGGCGACGAGTGATCTGTCGTGGAAGAAGGTTCGGCCGTTAAATCAGATGTCATACGATTTTGCGGTTCCGCGGGCATCGGCAGCTGCGTCGGCTGGCGGCTTCTCGGCGTCGATTGTGGCTTGAGTTCGGCCAGCGTCGATTCGCGCTGACGGCGGTGGAATTGGTGGCGACGTCGGTTCGCGGAGTAAGTCGAGGTACGTCGACTTGGTGCAGGAGTGTCGGTTCGGCCGAAGCGATCTTGGGGGCGTCAAGCGTTTGATCCTTGCGAGTCAACGCGTTGTCGGGACTGATTTCAGGCGATGTCGGTTCGGCCGAATCATCCATCTGTGCTGCGGCGAGCTGTGGTGTTTGACGCTGGAGCGTCTTCGCGTCCGCAGCTACTGGCGTGGGTTGCGGCGTTTCCGGGCGATCAAACGATTCCACCGTGGGTTTGCCCAGATTGGGTTTGGCGGACGTCAGTTGTTTACTGAGCATACCCTTTGAATCTGCCAAGCGAGGCACAGAGGCTTGCGTCTTTCTGTTCAGTTTCGGAATGGCCTGAGCTAATTCGGCAGCCGAATCGCTGGCTTGGTCCGGCGTTTCTTGCGCTGCATCTACGGCCAACGTTTGCTTTTTTTGATTTCGCTGCCGATGGCTCCGGGCTCCGGCTTCTACTGGCGATTCCAGTTCGTTCTGCATACGATCCTGGCCCGATTCGTAGGTCAGGTCAATTTCTACAATCTTCTGTTCTTCTTTCTCTTTGTCGACTTGCGTTACTTCATCCGGAACAACTAACTGCGGCGACCTCAAATAAACGACCGATGAAAGCAGCAACAACAACAGGTTGAACGCCAAACTGATACAGAAGGCCAATGAATGTCGTCGGTTGGAAGTCTTGGGCCACCAGACGCTCAGCAGTACGGCTGCCGCTATGTAAACAGCCACCACGGCTGTGATGGCGAACGCAATTTGGTCCTTCGAGTTGAACGAAAAGAACAGCTCGCCCAGCGTGGAAAGCAAGACAATCAACAAGACCGCCAGAAATGCCAACGAGACGTGCATCGGCCAAGCTTGATCTTCGAAAAACGAAGGTCGCTGAATTCGGACTTGGTTGATGATTCTTCGTTTGGCAGCCATTCGCGTTCTGTCTGATAAAATATCGCGTCGGCGTTAATTGTCCTTGGCCGCAGTCGCTTTTACTTCGTGCAAGCCTACTTTGTGGCACGTATCAATCGCCTTGACCACAAAGTCCCCAATCACACTTCAAGTCAGCTTGAATATTGACTTTCTGTGTCAACGGATTGTTGATGGCCAACGTCTCCATATCTTGGGCAAACTGCTCTTGGGTTAACGGCCCGTTGGATCCAATGTAATAATTGCCATATCCTTGTCATCGAATAGTTTGACGTCGTTGGGCTTGGACGTCATGGGCTTGGCCTGGCTGGCTGTAGGCAGTTTCACGTCCAATTCTCGGTCTTCTTTCCGCAAAGCGAGTGGTCACCATAAAGAAGATCAGCAACAGGCAAAACACATCAATCAACGGTGTCAAGCTTAATGATTGCATGCCGAGCTTTTCGAAAGTTCAACAGCCATGATAGCGAATGCCTTTGATATGACGTTACGATTCCAACGGAGCGTTTTGCCGCGACTTGCGATGTGCGGGATCGGCGGATTCGGAATCACCATCGGCCGAATCGTCCCATAACGTCTGCGCACTGACTCGCATCCGTCCTTCATATCGCTCTACTTGTGGCAACAACTGGAACAACAACTCTTCGATTCGATGAAACTGCTTCTGGATTTTGCCTTCAAAGTAGTGAGCGAAAATGGCGGCGGGAATGGCAATGGTCAATCCAGCCAGCGTGGTCACCAACGCAACGTAAATTCCTTCAGCCAGAAAATCGGCTTTGTTCTGTCCCGCTTCCAATTGCGTGGTCAAGAAGAACGCCTGAATCATGCCCCATACCGTTCCGAACAAGCCCATCAGCGGTGAAACGGCTGCAGCCAGATTCAGCCACCGTACGCCGCCATGCAACCGACTCGCTTCTCGTTGCAGCGATTCATTCACCACCGCTTGGATCTCCGATTGTGGACGTCCAATTCGCAGCAGCATGGACTGCACCACCGTAGCTGCTGCGGAAGGATATTGCTGGCAAAGTCGGTATGTTCGCCGAGGATCCATGCAGCGCCAGGCACGGCATTCAAATTGGCGATCCCTTCCAGCAATGCCTTCGGGAGCACTCGGTTGGTTCGCAACGCCAAATACCGTTCGACGACAACCACCACCATCAAGATGGACATCGCGCCCAACGGGATCATCAAGTAACCACCCTTGATGATTAGCGAAAGTAGACTCAACTGGGCCGTCTGATCTGGCGAGACATCCGCATCGTCCGCCAAAACGTCTTCTACTAAGATGGGCGTTTGATCATCTTGTGCCCAAGTCAGGTCGGCGCAGCAGATACACAGCCCAACGGCACCTAACAACAAGATGGCCAACGACAGGGGCGAGCCTGCGACCAGCCTGCGGTTGCGAATTGCGTTGTTCATAAATTCAAAATTCGAAAAATAAGAAAGGTAGCGATGCGCCGAAATTGTCTTGCGGTGGCAAGTTGAACTTGAAAATACGTGAACATGCGACCGTCGGTTCTACGGATTGCTGCTGATTCACCCGTACAATGAACCATCCGAGCAAAGCTTTCCATGTCATCGATGTCACGCAAGCGTAAGACAGCCATTCTATCGAAGGGGGGCCAAATCTGGCTAACCTCCTTTTGGTTCGATCGCCACGATTTCCGAAAAATAGCTCGTTTTCAGCTCTGCAAACCGCCTTTCTTCGGCCACCGGAAATTGAATGCGCAGGGTGCCGGCCGGCGTGTTTCGGACCATTTGCGTCGAAATCCACTGACACGAGCCGAACGTTTTTGCCCAGTCAGCATAACACGACATGAAGAACAAAAATCCGAATTGTTGATTTGGAAATTTCTTGCAACGGCCTAGGGCATCCCTTATCACTAATCACGTCAGAGACGCGTACTTCAATTCGCACGAACCACGATTTGAGGGAGGGACATGCTCATGTTAGATCCACCAGGAAGTTTTCTGCGAGAAGCCGTTCCGGTCAGCTTCTCACGCAAAATGAAAATGGATCGGATAACCTTCAGTTCGTAGGACACTTCATCAAAACGGCTCGTCAGCAATCTCATGCTGACGAGCCGTTTTTTGTTTGTCACGAGACGCAATTCGAACTTAAACTAGCCATCATCCCATTCGCCCGACGCAAACGCCGCCACAAAATCGGACGAATCGAAAATGCCATCGGCGTTCCAATCTCCTTCGCTCACCAGTGCCTCTTGCCCATAACGTCCTGCTTGGAAAGTCGCCACAAGATCGCTGGTGTCAAAGCGGCCATCCAGATTCGCATCAAAGCGACTTGTCTTCCAGACGTTGGCAAACAACGCATCTAGGTCGTCAAGATCGACGTCGTTATCTTCATCCAAATCGAATTTTCCGTCCGTTCGATTTGCAGAAACAGCAAGGCCCAATAGATTGGCATCGTCCGTTGTCACGAAACCATCGCGAGTCACGTCGGCGGCGGAGTACACTTGCGGATGAACAAGGCGAAGATCGCCATCGCGTGAAAGCCCAAGATACATGTCTCCTTCGGGTGACGGAACGAGACCGGCCCAACGATCGTTGGCAAATGAAGACGGCAAAGCCAATCTTCCATTCCGGTTTTCCACCCAACCTTGCCAACCATCCGTACTGATAAAGATGTCCGAGTCTCCGTCTTGATCCAAGTCGGTTGTAGTGATAATCGTGGGATACCAGAGCGTGGCGTCGAATAGAATCGAATCCGTGACCTCCGTATGTAGCGGCGAAAATGAATTAATACGGGCTACTTCGAGCTTTCGAATGGAATCTTCCGAGTAGAAATTCCAGCCAATGATTTCGGTCCGACCATCTTTGTCCAGGTCAATAAACGCAATAGGTGACTCGATCGCCACATAACCCAAAAGTGAAAATTCGGCGGCGGCATTCGTGTGGATCGCTTCGCCAAGAATCATGTCGAGATCGCCGTCCGAATCGATGTCGTGGAATAGCGGCAAATCGACGTAAGCGTGTTCCACAAGATTGGTCGATTCGCCGAGTTGGACCTTATCTAGCAATCGAGCTTCGGGGCCTACAAAGTACGACCTCACTACGCTTCCAAGCGACGAACTCTTAAGGGTGACAACTAGGTCGTCTGTTCCATCCTGTTGCAAGTCTGCAAACTGAGCAAACAGGAAGCTATAACGTCCTCGATTTTCTAGTAGAATCTCTGGTTCACTAAAATCGCCAGATTCGTTTTGGGCAAACCAAAGCAATCGGTAAACGGACGCCGTTACGTTCAATCGTTCCCACGTCACTGCTAGAACATCTTCACGTCCGTCTCGATTGACGTCGTAGCTCAAAACTTGAATCACCGTGCCTGGCGCGGCCAAAGCTTGAGACACTACAATCTGCTCTTCGTAGATTGTCATAAGATTCAAGGCATCTGCCGTGGCAACCGCCACGGTGGTATGATTTTCCATCGGACGGTTTACGACAACAGCTGGTCCGTAGTAGGCGTTGGCACTTGCTACAAAGCTGCCGAAGCCCGCACCCTGATTGAAGTAAGTCCCAAGCGAGATCCCGTTCGCAGTTGGGATACTGGCCACAACGTCATTGTCGCCGTCCGAATCCACGTCCCCTAAATCGAATGCTTCAAATCGTCCTGGAAACGGCATTGGACTGTCTCCATTCCGATAGCCCGCCGCCGAATACCACCAATATTCATCGTTGGCATCAGAAGTGACGACGTCGTCACGCCCGTCGCCGTCAACGTCATAAATGGCAACTACCTGCTGGGGCCCCAAATAACGGTGTTGCCAATCGAGTCTACCTGTACTGATATCCGACCAGGAACCATTGGAAACCATTATTTCCTTTCGTCCGTCTCCGTTCATGTCGATGACAAAGAGTCGAGTGTTGAAGTACGGCCCAAGCTCCGTGCTTTCGAAAGGGACGTCGATCTGGCCCGCATTCAATCCCAATCGAATGGGCCCAAAATTCTGCGGCACTTCAATCACGTCCTGATCGCCATCTCCATCCACGTCCAACGGAACCAGATCGTATGGCGTTTCTAATTCCTGCTGTAAGTGAATGTCCACTGGCGAATCAAAGCCCGTGCCCGTCCCGCGAGCGACAGCCAGAGAAGAAAACCGAGTCACACCGGATGCCATCCATTGACTGTGGCGGATGATGACATCGTCCGCGTCGTCCCCGTCAAAGTCGGCAAAAGATATTTCCACGCCGGCCGACCCACTGGACGAACCGAAGACACGATCTAGTTGGTGCGGAATGTAATCGCCGTCAACCGTTGCCTCCAGCCATTCAACAACTCTAACCGTCGCCGAATCGACATCTGACCGGCTGATCACGAAATCGACATCCCCGTCCAGATCGACATCATTCGCAAGCAGTGAATCAATCAAATGACCGCGATCGTAAATCAGGTTCGACGGCCCAAATGTGCCGTCGCCACCGTTCAAATGCGTTTGCAACAATGTTCCGTTCGCAACCACCACATCCAAGTGCCCGTCTCGGTTGATGTCAACCAGTTTCAGCTCCCGGCTTGGCACTGCATCTGCTGGCAACTGCGGGCCTTCAAAGGAAAGCCCCAGATTTGTCAGCACGCACCGATGTTCCAGTTGTTCACTAAGCAGTTTCCGTTTCGACTGCATCATCTGTCTAGTTCCTTGCTGATTGATTAATTGCGTACAGACCACGTATGGTTCTAAGGGGTATCCCCACAAACTGCAACCAAAGTGTGACACAATTGCACTAGAACAGGATCAGCGTTTGAATTTCCAGCGTCGGCCGTATGAACTTCACAGAATTTTCAATTTAGCGCCAACCTAGACCCACAACTGCAGTCGCCCGTCCAGCATGTTCGGGAGGGCTTTTTGCAGGATTTTTTCCGCTTGCTTGGAACTGTAGCGAGAACTGACATGCGCGGCGATGATCAGTTGATTTTGGAACTTGTCTTGCCGAGCGACAATGTCGTCCAAATGAATATGACCCATTTTGTGAATCTTGGCGCTGCGGTGACGCGCTGCCAGGAAAGTGATTTCGGTCAGCAAGACTTCGGCTTCGTACATGATCGGATTCGCGTCTAGTCCCTGCGGAGTGCTATCACCCAGATAAGCAATTCTGGGCGTCCGACGTTCTTCGGAAACTTCGGTCCCTTGCAAGCGAATGTCTCGAATCTGTTCGCCAGTCAGATTCGTATACTCCGGCTTCAACTTCTTGCGCCGTTCCCAAACCACATATCCCACCGAAGGAATCGTATGAAAGGTTTGGTGAACAGTGACCACCAGTTCACGCGAAACTTCGATCTCTTGCCCCGGTTCGACACCAACCAATTTGCACGGCAAACGACCTCGATCTAATCGCCCCACCACCGCCAATAATCGATGCACGATATCCACCGCATACGCCGGCAGGTAAATGGTCGGCGGATCCATTTTCATCATCCGACGTCTGGCAACATACACCGGCAAACACGCAATGTGATCCAAATGCGTATGGGACACAAACCAAGTGGATGTCCCCATGAAGTCCCAGGGCTGAGCACCTAGGTCGAACCCCAGTTTCATTTCCGGAATTCGCCAATACGTTTGCACCGCCGCTCGCGACCAACCTTCAATGGTCAGATCTTTGTACGAAACGCTTCGCACTGGAAGGTTCTTTACCATGCTCCGTTCCCAAACTTCATCTGCATCGAATTGCCACCGCACGACGAGCATTCTTCGCCAAAACCATTACGCCCATCGGGAAACGCCAGATTGGCCGAATATTCGACAGACGACGGCGTTTCTGAACCAAGCGACAAGCCCTCGGCGGGACAAGGTTCGCACAAAACTCACGTGCTTGACAGTCTAGTCGCGACATTCCATCGTCAAAAGGCCCCTTGATTTGGACTCATTCGCATGCTTATCCAGATTTTGTTCGCCACCGAAATGCCGGTTTTGTAGAATGACGATTGACCGTTGGCTCGGGCCGCACTCGAACGTGCCGAGGAGCCCGTTTTCAAATTCAGGGGTCATGAAGGGTTTCTGCTGCGTAGGAGAAGACAATGAGCGGGAAACGCAAGTGGCAGTTTTCGTTGCGAGACCTAATGGTCGTATTGACCGTGGCGGCGATTCTTTTGGGCATCGCGTTGCCGGCCCTGCAACAAGCTCGCGAAGTCGCTCGGACGCATCCAATGTATCAACAACGTCAAGGAGATTTCTGTGGCGTGTTTGAACTACGAGTTAATGTATGGAAGCTTTCCGGTAGCCGCCCTAAGCTGCCAGGACTCGTCGTGGATTTCAACGGGTATTGAGAATGGCAATACGTGCCAGGGGCCCAATTGGGCGCAGCAGTTATTAGGGTTCATGAGCGAACCGGTGGCGTATTTGCAGATGATCAAATGCATGGAGGATTTTTACTCGGCGTGTGACGACTGTGATTCGGGCAAGTTGAATGTGAATAGCCAGACTCCGCAATTTATGGTTTGTCCGAGTTCCGTCGTTGCCCCAAAACTTCATGAATCACCGGTGACGGCACTCGAGAACCTTTCCAAGGGGAACTATGCCGCGACACTTGGTTCCGGTTTTTACAACCAGTCGATCGAACTCAATCGGTTTGTGGATACGCAACTGGGTGCTGGGCTAGACGCCGCCAAGAAGACTCGGGGAGTGATCGTCGTCCGTGGCGGGGAAGACATTCTGCAAAGACGTCGTCAAATCGTGTGCGACCTCTCTGTCGGCCCCCAAGGAATGTGGAAATTCGCGCATGGCAAAGCCACCAAGCTCTCCGGAATCCATGACGGAATTTCCAAGACCATACTGATCAGCGAAGTACTCCCATATGACGGCAGCCCAACGTCAAAGACGAATGTATCGGAAGACACCCGAGGAGTCTGGGCCAGTGTTTCCATGGGAGCCAGCACGTACAGTCACTTCACGACGCCGAACTACGACGGTGCGGATCCCAATTTGAAGGACACCATCAATGGATGTGATTCGTCCATTCCCAAGTCGGACCCTTTGGCTTGCATCTTGAAGACGGGCAGCAAGTTTGATGTCGGAGCGACCTTCGCCGCAGCTCGTAGCATGCATCCGGGCGGAGTGGTAGCGGCACGTGCGGATGGAAGTGCTCGGTTCTATCCAAATTCGGTCGAACGAAAAATCTGGCAAGCCCTGGCAACTCGATCGGGTGGCGAAGATGAGCCGACAATCGAATGACATTCTTGTCCGCGCAGCCAACGGACGGCGATCAGTTCTTGTCTTCTAACATTTCCATCACCACGTCCAAGGCCTTGTCCAGCTGAGGATCATTCCATGGTGCATATTCTTCGTCGGGTGAATTGGGGATGGCGTCGCGGAGTCGTCGCTGTTGCAGCATTTCCAGATAACGCTGCGTGTCCGTTTCCGGATCCAACGTCACGGTCAGGCCTTCGTCTGGTGTAACGCCCCATTCGTCTGCTTCGGTCGCTCCTTCGAACCGATGAATATTACGTCCGCTGGGACGCCAATACGATGCCGTGGTCAAACGTAACGCACTTCGTCCCGATTCCATGCGAATCACCGTTTGCACCGAACCTTTCCCCCACGACCGTTCGCCAACCACCTTGGCCATTTGGTGATCCTGCAGGCATGCGGCGAAAATTTCCGCAGCACTCGCAGAGAAACGATCTACCAGCACCACCATTTTCCAATCGGAAGGAACAATCGGCGTTTCTCTGGCAAACACAGGATCGGGTTTGGCGTCTCGCCGCTTAGTACTGACAATCAGTTCACCTTCAGGCAGAAACATGTCACAGATTTCAATGGCACCCAACAGAAGTCCGCCCGCGTTGTTCCGCAGGTCCAGAATCAGGCCATCAATATTGCCGTTCAACGAACGCAGCGTGTCGCGTAATTCGCTGGCGGTGCGTTCTGAAAAACTACGAATGCGAATGTAACCGACCTGCGGATCTTGCTCCAACGTAAAAATCCAATTCCCGTTCGTATCGCGTCGGTCGCCTTTAATCGATTCAACCGTAATTCTGGCTCGTTCAATCGTAATGTCCAACGTGTCTGGCGAATTGGCGCGGGCAACGGTCAGAGTCACCTTGGTGCCGATTTCGCCCTGAATCAGACCAACGGCATCGTCCGGACGAAACCCGTCCGTCGGCGTGCCGTCCACTGCCACAATCTTGTCACCCGAACGGACTCCAGCTTCAAAGGCGGGCATGCCGGGCAGCGGATTCATGACCGTCAGCTGACCGTCTTCTAAACCAACTTCAATTCCCACGCCGGCAAACTCTTGCTGCATGTCTTGGTTGAATTGCGTGTAATCGACGGGAGGCATGAATCCGGAATAAGGATCCAATTGATCCACCATGCCGTGCATCGCACTTTCGAACAGTTCGCGAGGTTCGATGGGTTCGACATAGTTGTCAGAAATGGTGTTAATGGCGTCCGCCAAGACGGCTGCATAGCGACTTCGCCCTGATTCGAAGTAACACAGCACTGAAACCAAGACGGCAATAAAAATGGCCAACACGTTCCGTTGAGGCATGTTCCTGGGAAATCCTATTCGCTTGACATCGATTAAGTGGGTTGTAACGATTCCATGGCGACAACATTGTCCGATTCCGCCGCCGGTGTCGCAACGCCGGGATATACTCTGTTGGGGAGTCATGCCCGGATTTTCAGGCGTGAATTCCTGATTGGTTTGTAGTACCGCCTTCAGGCGGAATGGGCGTCCGATGTCTTCCCGCGTGACTAAGCACTGCCAACCAAATGTGACCACAGCCGCCAGTTAATCTATCAAAATGCGTTTCAAACGACTACGTAGGCCGCCGATGAGGACCAAGCTACCGACGCTGCTGGTGCTGGTAATCGCGTGCGCTGCCCAGGTCGGCTGTGAACCGCTGCGGATGCAAATTGGCAAAAAGTCACCACCGCCTCCATCGCTAGAGGACCAGCTGGAGATTCGCCGACAACGGTTAGTTCGCCAAGCGGAAGCGGAACGTTTACAAAACGAAGGCCAGGACGATGCACCGTCAATGACTGGTTCGAACCAAGTCGATCCAAACGCAACGGCAAACGAATCGACTCCGCCCACCACTATTGGCCGAGAAGGTCGAATCATCCGTTCGCGAGACGAATGGTCGTCCGCTGAAATTGCAGCGGGAATCATTGGGCCGTATCGGTGAACCGGCGGTACCCGCATTGGTCCAACTATTAGAACACCCCGACAAAGCCACTCGGCAAATGGCCACCGAAGTGTTGGCTCGGATGGGAGATCGAGCTGCCGCGGCGGTGCCGGCGCTGACAGAGCGTTTACGAGATGTCGATCCGGGCGTACGACGTTCAGCCGTCCGAGCGTTGGGGCAAATCGGCCCTAAAGCGGCCAACGCGGTTCCCGCCTTAATCGATTTTCTTCGTTTAGAAGATGACGGCTCGCCAGCAGCGCCCAACGCCACGGATAATTCAGCTCCGTAGTCAAGTCTCAGTTCGCCAGAACAGATCTTGCTATCGGCTCGGCACTTGCCTTTACCTGCACTTCCGTCTATCGTTCTTTCAAACTATCAAGACTGCTAAGGACATTCGTTCCAGGATTTCGGCAGGCGGATGTTTGCAGTTGTGTTTCTGAGTAACTCCGTCTAAGTACTAAGTACCAGCTTCTATTTCGCTTGAATTGATGAACTATTTTGCTCACGGTCGCAACTACGTTGATGCTCCCTGGTTTTTGGCCGGTACGGCAGTGCCGGATTGGTTAAATGTAGTTGATCGAAAAGTTCGAGCTCGCAAGCGTATGGCATTGGAGTACGTCAATCACGAAGATGCTGAATTGGCGCAGGTTGCCCGAGGCATCGTACGGCACCATGACGACGATGATTGGTTTCATCGTACGGCGGCGTTTGCAGAATTGTCGTGGCAGTTTACGGTAGAAATTCGCGATCTCTTGGGTCAGGACGCGGGTCTGCGTCCCAGTTTCTTGGGACACATTTTGGTGGAACTGCTATTAGATTCCGTCCTGAGTCAACAACAACCAGCACAGCTTGATGCGTACTACGCAGCCTTAGAAAAACTGGATGCAGAACGAATCACTTCGGCGGTAGAAACCATCACCGGCAAGGGCGTTGAACGCTTGACGGTGTTGTTGCCTCGCTTTAATGCGGAACGCTTTCTGTACGACTACGCCGATGACGAACGACTGCTCTTTCGCCTTAACGGAGTGATGAAACGAGTCGGCTTGGCACAGCTGCCAAATCAATTGATTCCCTGGTTTGCTGATGCTCGGCGTCGAGTGGCTGCGGCAGAAAACGACTTACTAAGACACCCGCCGCTGACGTAGCTGGACACTTTCTCACTTTGCACAAGGCACTTAAACCTGCCACATTGTGAAATCTAACAGCACGACGAACACCAATTCACTTCGAAATCGACGTGAGTTTGTCATACGAACGTCAAATCTGTCCAATCACGGCACGCCATTTCGCATTTCTCATTGCGGCTGTACTACAAACCACTTTCTCCTCGGAGCGGACAACTGAAGAATCCTGCGGCCATACGCAGTTGCCCCCCGCGTTTGCTAGCGTCAACTTTACCAGTCAGCCAAGAGAGTCGGCTAGAAGCGTTCGTAATCAATTTTCCCACCAGTGAATTCCGATTCTCCGTAACTATCAGGGCCCAACACATACAATTCACCTCAACGTCACGGTTAAGCCATGTCGACACACCTAGCTCGTCGTATTCTACTTACTGTTCTGTTCGCCGTCGTAACGACAACGAACAGCCATGCCAACTTGACTCGGCCGGCCGGACCGTTGTGGGTTTCAGCCGACTATTTAATGTTGTGGACCGAAAGCAGCGAGGTGCCTCCGCTGGTCACCACCAGCCCGGCGGGGACGGATCTCTTGAACGCCGGCGTCCTAGGACAGCCTGGTACACGCACATTGCTGGGCGGCAACTTGAACAATGACATGCGATCCGGTTTTCGCCTGCAAGGTGGCGTCTGGATGGATTGCTGCCGAACGCTAGGCTTCCAGTTAGATTATTTCCAACTGGAAACCTTGAACGAAACTTTCCAAGCCGCCAACCATGGCGATCCCATTTTGGCTCGTCCCTTTACCGACGCGACCAACGGTGACCGCATTGCCGAATTGGCAACCTACCCGGGTACCGTGACCGGCGGCATTGACGCATCCGTCCAATCGGAAGGGCTCTACGACTGGGGTGGCAATCTGTTGTATTCGCTTTGTTCCTACGAATGCAACTGCCTCAGCGAACAGCTGTATTTTGCGTTCGGCTATCGAGGACTTCGTCTTTCCGATCAAGTTCGCATTCGCGAACAGCTGACTTCGTCCATCTTTGCCGCTGGCACGCTGTTGGATTTGCAGGACGAATTTTCTACGAAGAACACGTTTCACGGTGCCAACTTCGGACTGCTATATCGTCGTCAGCGAGCGAACTTGGGAATCGACACCTACGCCAACGTGGCCATTGGTGCAACCGAATCGTGGGTTAACATTGATGGTCAAACAACCATCACATCACCGTTCTTTTCTACCATTGAGCACGAAGGTGGACTGTTGGCGCTGTCGTCCAACATGGGACGGACTCGTCACGCCGATTTTGCTGCCATCTTTGATATCGGCCTGAACTTGCGTTACCAAATCCACGATCAAATCTGGTTGCGTACGGGTTATTCCTTCCTGTTTTGGCCTCAGGTATATCGTGCTGGACGCCAGATTGACACGGTGGTCAATCCCAACTTGCTTCCGCCGGCCAATATTGTTGCCAATGACCCAGTACGACCAGCTCGGCCCAATCGTCAGACCGACTATTGGGCTCAAGGACTGAACGTAGGCTTGGAATTGCGCTACTAGTTTTCAAGGCTGACCGAGTGGCGCGAACGACGTTGCTGCCATTTCCGCTAATAGCACCACGAACGCCCCGTTATTGAAAAACCGGATCGATAGCGGGCCAAAACACACAAGGAGACAACAATGTCCAAGAATCGTTCCAGTCGCCAAACAGGGAAACGCCAACGAAAGCAACGCCTATCGAGACAGCCGAATTCGACCAATCGTTCGGTTCGCTTCGAATCCACACCCAGGTTAGAAGCGTTGGAAGATCGACGCATGTTGGCTCCGGTACCCGTCGTCAACCTTTCGGTTCCCGCCGAATCGATGATTGGCGAAGACGGCAGCTTCACCGCGACATTTGACAACCAAGCTACCGGCGCTCCGTCTGTCGGTTACGGTCCCTACATCAACCTGTTTGTGGACAACACAGGTGCAGACGGAGTCTTTCCGGGATCGGCAGAACCCAGCGACTTTGATGGCCTATCGATTCTGTCCGCCACGTACTTGGGTGCCTCTATTACTCCGACCATTGTCACGCTGGGTCCCGGCGGTTCGTTCACGCACCCGATTGCCACCGACGCCACGGGCACGCCGTTGACCGGAACGGCTCCTGTCGGTTTCACGCAAGGCGATTCCATGTATGTGTACGAATTGCCCTTTGGAAGTTTCACCGATGGACAAACACCAGCGGACCTAGAATTCCAGACCCATGTCAGCAACGAAGCGGACTTAGACGCGCCGCTGCAAATAGCGGCGCAGGCTGGATTTCGCTACGGTGCCGATCCGCTGGACAACCCAGCTACGGACGCGGGCATTGTGGGTGCCATCCAAAATGCCAACACCGTGCCCAAAATCGTTCGGCTGTTCAAAGAATACAACGGTCCGGAAGATGAGACCGCTACCGGCCCTAATTTCCCGCATACGTACACGCTGCACGCGGACGTCGCCAATGGACAGACCATAACCGATTTGCGTCTAATTGACTTCCTACCGAACGACTTGGCGTTCCTGAATATTGTGTCTACTTCAGCCGGAGGTATTGTCGAACAGACACCGACAATCGGGACTCCGGACGTAGCTCCCAACAACGATCTTGTCGTTCGCTTTCCATCGGTTACGGGTAGCACCGGCAACAATGACGTGGAAGTGGTCTTTCAATATTTCGCACCAGATTTGGATGCATCCGGCCAAGACGTCTTGAATCCGATTAACGGAGACGACGTTCCGACCACCAACGACGGTCGTGCCACGGGCAGCTGGGCACCTACTGATCCCAGCGATTCCCTGGCTGCCATCAACGTGGTCGACCAGTCTTCATTGACGGACAACCACGTTTTGGATTTGAAATCGATTGCCATCCAGAAGTCGTGGCAAGTTGTCAATGACGTGGGCATGGTAGGCGTTTCGCCCGGTGACACGGTTGAATACACGTTGCAATTCCAGATTTCAGACTATTTCACCTTCGGCGACTTGATCATCGAAGACATTCTCTCGGACGGTCAGCGTCTTTCTGGTTCGCCCACCGGCCCCTTTACAGATTCCTTTACGCTGGACGTTACGGATCGCAATGGAAATGTTAACGGTAACTTTAGTCCGTCGTTAACAAACGGGGCAACCAACCTGTTTGTAGATCTTTCACAGATTGGCAACGACACCAATCCCGCCACCGACGGAAGCACTCGACTGGTCTTTGACGTATCACGCGCTCTCACTGATCTGGGTGCCGCCGACGGAATCTTGCAAGGCGGTCGCGCCATCTTGCCCAGTGCTGGTGGGGCCACAGGCGTGATTACGTATCGAACCGTGATTCAGCAAACTTTTTCAGACACCTATCCATCCGGCCAAAGCAACGTGGATCTAGGTGATATCTTGGAAAACAGCGTCACCATCAGCGGTACGGTTCGGTCCAATTCAGCCATCGCCACCACCGTCGGCGTTGAAGAAGACACTTCCGCCGAAGTGCTGGAAGTTCTGGGCGGCGAAGTTCTCAAGACCACCTATGCAGTCAATGGCACTTTAGGTCCAGTCGATCCGACGGTGGATCCCGACACGGGATTGGTGCGAGGACCATCATACGCGAATACGCTGCAAGTTCGGCCCGGCGATGTCGTGACTTATCGACTGCGTTACGCGATGCTTTCGGCGGACGTCGAAAGCTTGCTGATCACCGACTTCCTTCCCTTGCCTGTTTACGACGCGACTATTATTAGCACCACGTTCGGTACCACCGTGGATGGTACGGCACCGAGTGCGGAGTCAGCGAAGTACGGTCCCGACCATACTTTTTCTCGAATCCCTTTGTCTGGGCCACCGACTCAGCATCCAACGATGACAACCAGCGCCGTTGACAACAATGTGGTCTTTGATTTCGGCACCTTTAACGAACCGCCGCCCGAAGGGCCTCGAGTTGTAGACATTCTCCTTTCGGTCACCATCTCAGACGAACCGATGGCGGATGGCCTGCTGCTGACCAATCAATTCGAAGCTTCACACGGAACCACCAATGCCGGCACATTGGCATCCGATTCGATCACTCAGATTACGCTGACCCAGCCCGAACTGGAAATTCGCAAAGCGGCGGTCTCCAGTAATAATTCGAATGCCACGTTCTCCAGCACCGTCGCTCCTGCCGGCATCAGTTTTGAAGCGCCAGGGCTAAACACCCCAGCCAACAGCTTTGTGGGTGGCACCATCCAATCGACGAATTTGGGTAACACGATCAACTCCAACATTAGCCGAGTCGACGCGGATGACTTGGTGAAGTTTGCCATTGTCGTAGAAAACACCGGTTCCAGTAGCGCCGGCGCGTTTGACGTGGCTATCCGAGACACGTTGCCGGCAGGATTTGCTATT
This sequence comes from Pirellulaceae bacterium, assembly GCA_041399205.1. Lineage (GTDB taxonomy): Bacteria > Planctomycetota > Planctomycetia > Pirellulales > Pirellulaceae > JAGQOZ01. The sequence goes on from JAWKTK010000007.1 coordinate 257,839, forward strand.
CCCGCGACCGGCCCCGGATTGAATTTAGAGCTTTTTGACGGTGCTGGAAATGCGATGCCGTTCACTTCGCTGGGAAGCGGACTGTTCGATCCGGCCGGTGGTATTCAGTTGAATGACCCCGGAGCAACCCCCGCAATTTCGATTGGTTCGCCGCCCGTCACCGTCAATGCCGGTGCGTTGGATGAATTCGACGCTACAGACGGGAATAACATTCTGGTGCTCACCTACGATTTGCAAGTGGTAGCGAATGTCGCACCGGGCCAAACAGCGAATCTACAGAACACGGCTACCGTCTTCAATTACGCTGGTAGCGAAGGGGGACCGGATCACACGAATCCCACGGACTTGACCGATAATGCCCAAACCACCATCGGTGTGCCGGTCGTTTCCAAACAACTGATTGACACCAGCATCGTCAATGCGAATAACGCCAATAACCAAGCGGTGATTGGCGAAATTGTCACGTATGAACTGCAAGTCACGATTCCGGAAGGTTCAACGCCTAACGCGGTGATTCAAGACAACTTGGACAACGGATTGGCATTTGTAGATGTCCTTTCCTTTTCGGCGTCCCCTGCCCTGACCATTGCAAACCCGATCGGTACGGGCACCGCCCCTGCCAACACGACCGTGACCAACAGTGGCGGCACATTGGCGTTCAATCTGGGCAACGTCACGAATTCGGACAGGACAAATACCACGCCGGAAACGATCACAATTCGCTATCGAGCGGTCGTGCTGAACCAGTCCAGCAATCAGAGTGCGCCTGCCACGGCGCTCAACAATTCGGCTCGAATTATTTGGACCGGCGGCAGTGTGGCTCGAGTTGGCGCGCCGACCGTTGCTGTGATTGAACCGTTACTGGACGTTAACAAAACGGTATCGAGTGCCTCGGCGGACGCCTTCAATTCACTCCGATACACCGTGACGGTCAGTCATCTACCGGGCAGCACCGACGCCCATGACGTGTCACTGACAGACGTCTTGCCAGCCGGATTGGACTACGTTGCCAATTCGTGGGTCCACACCGGCGGCGTTGCGCCCGATTCGATTTCCGACACGGCGGGAACGTTGTCTGCGTCATGGAATACCTTTGCCCTTGGTTCGACGTCCACCTTCCAGTTTGACGTGACGGTTAGCGGAAGTGTTGCGGCGGGACAATCGATTGTCAATTCGGCCAACGCCACGTGGACCAGCCTTCCCGGTGTCACACCGACCGATCTGTCGGTCTACAATTCGAATTCTCGCGAACGAACAGGCGCGGGGGGCACAAACGACTACTCCGATGCCGGATTGGCTATCGTTAATATTTCCGTCCCCACCGCCAAGACGATTGTTTCCACGTCGGAAGCAACCACGTCGGGAGCGAATGCGGCCATTGGTGAAATCGTACGTTATCACATCGCCGCTCAGATTCCCGAATCCACTGCCACCAATTTCCAGATTGTGGATCAACTGCCCGACGGCCTGCAGTTTTTGGACGACGGCACTGCCACTGTGGCATTGGTCAGCAATGGCACGGGGCTGACATCGTCGACACTGGCGGCCAGTTTTGAAATCACAGGAAGTTCCAGTTCCATCACGCCGTTGGCAACGTTGCCAGGTTCGGCTATTTCCGGTGGCCCGTTTGGTTCTGGCACCGACGTCACGTTTTCACTTGGAAATCTCACAAATGCTGACAACGATGCCGATTCGGAATTTGCAATTATCGAATTCAACGCCATTGTCGTGAATAACGCTACCACCAACGCCGGAACCAATTTGAGCAATACGTTTTTGGTTCGAGTCAACGGATCCCAGGTTGGCCCAGTATCGCCAAGCGTACAGGTAACCGTGGTCGAACCATCGATTACCGATGTCAACAAGACCGTGTTGGCCCCGGCGTCTGCTCGAGTAGACGCGGGACAAACAGTTCGTTACGAAGTCACTTACAGTAACGCGAATACGGCAACCAGCACCGACGCGTTTAACGTTCGGTTGGTGGACACCCTGCCGGCGAATCTGCAGGGCATCAACAACGTGCAAGTCCTGCGCAACGGCAGCACAATCACGTCTGGGTTCACCAACGTCAGTTCGGCCACGACTTTGGATGTCACCTTGGACCAAGTGGCACCGGCCGACGTGATTACCATTCGCTATGACGTGCAAGTCACCAACACGGCTCCAGCCGGTGCAGCCCTCACCAACCAAGCCAACGTTACCTACACTTCGTTACCCGGCACGAATGGCACCACGGCTAACCCAACCGGTTCGAGCACCGGAGCGGCGGGTGGTTCGACAGGCGAGCGAACTGGTTCCGGCGGTGTCAACGACTATGCGGACAGCGACCAAGCCACGGTCAATGTACAGACCCACACCGTATCGGGCTTTGTCTACCATGACCAAAACAATAACGGCCTATTCGACGAAGCCGCAACCAACGGCATCGGCAACGTTACCGTCCAACTGACTGGAACGGATCATCTGGGCAACATCGTATCGTTGTCTCAGCTAACCGTTGCCACCGGGGCTTATTCGTTTCCCAATCTGTGCCCGGAACGTATACGGTCACTGAACTGCAACCAAGCGGCTATTTCAATGGGCAGGACAGCATTGGTTCGCCGCCCCATGGCGGAACCAATGCCAACGTCTATGACAATTCGTTGGGAACCTATTCCATCGCCACCGGAACCGCCAGTTCGACCAGTGTAAACAATAACTTTGGCGAACTTCTGCCGGGTACCATCGAAGGTGTTGTCTATGTCGACGCCAACAACAACGGGCTCTTTAGTGCCGAAACGCTGTTGCCGAACGTTCCGATTAGCTTGACCGGCATCGATGATCAGGGCAATTCGGTCACTGCGAATGCCACCACGTCCGCTGCCGGAGCATTCAGCTTTGCGAATCTTCGTCCCGGAACGTACAGCGTCTCCGAGACGACTCAGCCAGCCGCCTACGTCGACGGTTTAGACACACGAGGCAACAGCGTGCCGCTGGTGGGTTCGGCCGGCGGCAACGATACAATCAACAGCATTACCGTTTTGTCCGGTCAAACAGCCAGTGGCAACAACTTTGGCGAAGTGCCTCCGAGCACGATTCAAGGCCGAGTCTTTGCCGACGGAAACAACGACGGTCTTGCGAATAACGGCGACAACGGACTGGCAGGCATCACGGTGACTTTGTCGGGAACAGACGTTTTTGGGAACCCGGTCACGGACACTACAAGCACCGACACCAACGGTAACTATTCGTTTGATTTTCTGTTGGCGGGCAACTACGTCGTGACCGAGCCAACTCAGCCGGCTTCCTACTTTGACGGCTTTGAATCTCGCTCCAACGTTGTTCTGCCTGGCACTATTGGTTCGGACGTGATTACTGGAATTGTGTTGGGAGTGGGACAGACTTCGTCCGGAAACAACTTTGCGGAAGTCCCAGACGTTATGCCTCAGGGGTTCGCCTATATTGATGCGAACAACAACGGCGTCAAGGATCCGGGCGAACCGGGGCTTTCGGGTGTGCAAATCAATCTGACTGGCGTTGGCAATGACATCTTTGGCAATCCCATTCCGTCTCGAACCGAATTCACAGACGGTCAAGGCTTTTACCAATTCACGTCCATCCCACCAGGAACATACACCATTACCGAAGTCCAACCGGCGGGTTTCCAAGATGGGCAAGAACAGAACGGAACACCAGCAGCTGCGTCCGTAATTAACGATTCGTTTGTGGCGATTCCGCTGATCAATACGACATCGGGCGGCGACTACAACTTCGGCGAACTAAGTCCGTCCGGCAGTGTCAGCGTCTTGCTTATGTAGACGCTAACAACAATGGCGTTCGCGGAACCAGGCGAACTCGGCCTAGGTGGCGTGCTCATCACGCTGATCAATCAAAACCAACCCAACTCAGACATACCAAGTCACAACAGATGCGGCAGGCAATTATCACCTGTCAAGATGTTCCTGGTCAGTATCAAATTGTAGCGTGACAGCCGGTCAACTTCTGACGGTCAAGAAAACGTTGGGTTCACGGGCGGCTTGATTGCCAGAACGAGTTCACGTCCGTCTCTATTGGCGTCAATCAAGCGGCCAGGCTATCTGTTTGGCGAAGTGGGAATCAACCCGGCATTGATTTCGAAACGCATGTTCCTGACGTCCGCCAATCCAAATACGGACTTCACAGGTCCCGCCGGTACAGGCATTGCGGCCGTAAACGCCGCTGTCAGGACCTGCCGGATACGTCTACGTTGACGAAAACGAAAACGGACAACGGGACGAAGGTGAACCCGGAATCAAATGTCTTGATTACACTGACCGGCACCCATGGCTGCTGTTTCACATATTCGCTACGAAACCTACACGGACAGCAATGGATTCTATCAATTCGCTTTCTTGCCACCTGGCGTGTATTCACTGTTCGAAACGCAGCCCGAGAGTTACGACGATGGCCAAGAATCGCTAGGTTCGCTGGGCGGCATTATCGGCCAAGATTCGTTTTCGCAGATTGTGCTGAACGCCGGTGATTTTATGGACTACAATTTTGGAGAACTACGTCGAGAACCAGAATACATCACGGGTGATTCGAATCACGACGGCATCTTCAATCTGACCGATCTGCTGGTCGTGTTCCAAGCTGGCGAATACGAAGATGGCGTTATGAACAATTCTACGTTTGAAGAAGGTGACTGGAACGGTGACGGTGATTTCACATCGTCCGACCTTGTACTGGCCCTTCAAGCCGGCACGTTTGTTCCGACCGCGCTGGACGACGATGAATAGCGACCAACTGGTCCATCCCGCGGCGGCCGCCAAGAGAAACTTGTGATTCCGCCGGACATGCCGACATGGGGCGAAAGCCACGTCAGCCGACATGGGACAGCTGCTCGATAGCATGCGGCACGGAAACTCAAACGGGACTGACTTTCATCAGTCCCGTCGATGCGGTTGTCAAGGATTCGCTACGTCAATTATTCGAAGTATTTTTCCATAAAGGCGAAAACATGCCGAGGCTCCAGTGTGCCGACTAATGAACCTCCCACGCCTAGAACCGGAACATGTCTATGACCAGCAACGGCAATAGATGATGGCAGCTGCCGACGGATCTGGAGTCAGTAGACTACGGCTGGGTCTGCCGTCATCACTTCTGAAATAGCAGTGTCTGCCATTCGGTCAAACTGTTCCGCCACATTATCCAAGACGTCGCGTTCTGTGAAAATTCCAATGACGCTGCCCTGTTGGTCAACCACCAACAAACTGGCCACATTGGCCTGGGCCAGCTTGTGAACCGCGTCGCGAACCGTGGCAGAACAATCAACTTGTTCGGCCGGCTGTGGTGGAATTTGACTGACAGCTTTATCTAAGAAGCCGCTTCTTGCAGTGAACTGCTTATTCTTGAGGGTCGAAGTTAGCGAGTGGATCTTCGAATTTATCCGGATCATGGGCCAAGAATTCGTTCATGACTAAGCTCCTTCCCGTGTTTTCATTTGCGGACTACTCAAACGCTGGACGGCAATTTCGCGAGCAAAAACATTCGCAGACAAATTCTGCTAATCCACGCTGTCCCGTCAGCCCGACCAACTTCTGTTGATCATCCACTACACAAACGAAGGAGCACCCGATTGGACTGCATTCCACACTTTCACAATCGGATCCTCTAGCTTGACGACATGAAATTCAGGGTCGGGCAAGCACCACCGCAGTGCTGTCCAGCGGTACCGATTTCTCCAACAGACCAACCACGGCGTGTTCAGTAAAGACACCTAACGGTTGTTGCTGGGGATCCACGATCACGGGCGCAGCCCAACGATTTGGTGCAGATTTCACTAAGTACTCGAACCAAAGCATGCGAATCTACCCACTGCGCGGCCTTGTTGTAGTGAACGCACCCGTCCCTCCTGCAGAAATCTCCGAAAGTTCATTCTATTGTCCTTTCCATCATGAAAAATCGAATCGCGTCCGCTTCAGATGACTCTTGATCTCAGTTGTGCTTGCGGCAAGCCACAAAGTTAGCACTACCAATCACCACCAATCGTTTGCATAGTGCACGAATTCAAATGCTATTTTACCGACTACACGGACACGTGCAAGGCAGCCAATTCTCAGTTACTACGCACAAATCTGTTTCACACGGGAACACTTTTGAATCCGATGGAGCTCGCAACGCCAAAAAGGACGCAACTGTTCGACAGCAGCAGCAGCCCGTGCTCAATGATCGAGCGATGACGGATGTGGGCGGTTTCGGTGATCCGTATTCTCCGTCTCCCAAAAGTTGCAGAATAGTAGTGCGATAATCCATCTTTGGTTGGTCTTATGCTCAAACTGGTTCGTAAATTAGCCAGGGTTCGGTACGCTAGCTGCTGACTTAAACGAACTACGTGAACACTAGAGTTATGGGGGCCAGCCTTGTCACCGATATCGTTTGCTATTATTATTACGCTAGTTGCTCTCACCGGACTAGCACTCGGAAGTCTGGCATTTCAGGAGTGGGGATCGGTACCGCTGGCGTACTTTTACGGGCTTATTCGAACCAAGCTTATAGATCAAGGTGTAGCAGAGTTTGCCAAAGAATTTGGATTGATCTATTTGTTCTGACGATTGGATTGTGCTGGGACCGGAACGTCCAGCTGTGGAAGCGTCAAGGCTCGAGACCAAATGCATTGGCGGTAAGCATCGTAGGCAGGAGCGTTGCTGGTCATTCTTTTTCTATTCACGTTGAAACTTCCAGGTCGTCGCTGCGGCCGGACTTTTAGCGGGCAACTACAAACACGCTGTCAGTTAGCGGCAGAACAAGCGGCTACGATGGTAGCTCATGAACCGAACGACTCACAAACTGCCTGCTAACGGCCGCTTACGCCGTGGCATATCCGGGTGGCATTATGGGGATTATTGCCTCCATGTTAATCATTCGTCGAATCTTTCGGATCGACGTCAAGGAGGAAGCCTGCAAAGCAGAGTTTGAAGAGTCAATCACAACGAACTGATCGAACGTCGGAGCTTATTGTGGTAGACAACCGACATTGAAGTTGTCTTGTTCTAACCGGATTCTGGAATTGATGGAAGATGCGTTCGTTTGTCTCGAATCTTGCGAGCAAATCGGCTGGCTGTCCATCCAGCCAACGAACAAACCTTGCCTCAGGAAAAAGACGATCCAAGTTGTTGGTCCTCGCGTCGGCCTCTGACCGTTTTACACCGGTCATTGGTCATCCCAGCGAAATTGATCTTATGACCAGCGATGATTTTCGTCGAATTTGTGTCACGGACGCATATGTTAAATAAAACATTACGAGAACTATCGTTGGATCAAAATGTACAACGCGACAATCACGCGTATCTATCGAACGGGCGTAGAAATACGGCTCTCGCGCATCACAAATTGCACTTCGGCGATATTGCGCAAGTTGTTGAGATCGACGTTCGCTGGATCGAGCTTCCAAGTTCTGGGCAACCCAGCAAATCACTTTCCGAAACTCGCTTCTTCATGCCGTTGTTTGTCTGTATCGCATTAGGAATCATTCTCGGAATGACAATTTTCCCATTCCTGGCATGCCGTTTCCAGTTTCGACTGGGGTTGGCCGGCGGACCGTTGATTGCCGCTATTAGTTTTCCAGCCTGGTTGGCAGCGTCGGAAATTTTGAAGTTCGGTACGTACCACCTCGGCGAATCGAGCGATGAGAGCTGGGAATCATTCTTGTTTCGGCATGTGCCGGGGCTTGAAGCGCAGGTCCCGGGTCTCTTCATTCAGCGGCCGTACGCGGATGGTGCAAAATGGATGGTCGCAGGGATTTATTGTTACCATGATTCCTTTGTTGACGACGGGAATGATCGGTCGCTTCTGGGGCAAGCTAGACTATTTGACCATCTGCGGCGTGATTGCCGGCAGCATGACGGATCCACCGGCGTTGGCTTTTGCTAATTCGCAAAGTGAATCCGAAACCAGCTCTACGGCCTATGCAGCTGTCTATCCGTTGACCATGATCCTGCGAATCATTGCCGCACAATCGATTGTCTTTTTCTTCGCCGGATAACAAGAATTCGGTGGTGATTCATCATTCTAGTAGACGAGATTCGGCCAACGCCGAAACACCGGAAGCGTGCTTGAGGCTACGTTGCGATCGCTAACCGTGGTAATTCCAGTGTGGCACAACCCCGTGCTGCGAACGTATTCCAGTATTGACAAAAAGGCCGAAGGATGGAAACCGCGCCGTAGCCGACCGCAAGCTGACGATTGAATTCGAATTCGCTGCCACTGGGCCCCTGCCGCCCTTCGCTTAACTGACACTCACGCGACTCGGAACGCCGTCGCCAAACTCCACGCCACTTCGGCTCGGTAAGCGGAAACGCGGGCGTTTGTGACAGGCCATGGTTCGATCGTGGACACAAATTCGCCCGCCAAAGAACGGCCGACCAAATGTCAAGCGAAAGTTGACGTCCCAAGCACTATTGAAGAAATCGCCAAACTGCGGATTTGTGTCCAAGTGTTCCGCTGCCAGGCCATCGTAAATGGTTCCTGCGCAGAAATCCACCGCCTATTCGAAGTTGATAGCTACGGCGTTTCCCAGCGTGATGGACATTGGCCCGCAAAGTTATTTAGCGTGCCGCGCGACGTCGAATCGGCCACTCAGATTCCTCGACCTCCAGTCCCGGAAAATTCGGAGGGGAAATACACGCCAACTCCTTCGGCCAAGGCAGCAAAATAGTGCCACACCGTCGATTGCGTGAAGGGACTGAGCGTGCTCATGTCGCCAAACCCGACGTTCTTTTTGCCAATGTAAGCACATACCACGGCTTTAACGTCAAGTTGCAGACCGACGTCACCATTTGTGGAATCAAAATAGGCTATGTCGTCAATGCCGTCTCCGTCCAGATCACCGAGTGCAAACCGAGGCACGAACGGGCCAAGCGAACGCGACGTGCGTTCGAAACTGGCAGAAGCGCGTCGACGACCGCTCTGTTGCGACTGTCCATTCGAATAACAACAATCTCGGTTCGACCATTCTCCATTCACGTCGCCTCACGCCAAAATCGATTGCCGAATCGGAGATCGCTTGTGCCGGCTGGAATTGACCGTCATTTCGGTTTTCCAGCCAAACCAGCGGACCTGCTTGACCGCCGCTTCCAAACCGTCGGTCTGGTACAACGCCACCACATCTTGATCGCCGTCACGGTCTATGTCCCAGACCATGATTTCACCAAATGATCCGACAGAGATCGGCTGGAAGTCGGACTCCAGTGGGATTCGACGGGAACGGAAGTCCATTGAAGCAAACCGCCGTTTGCTGAAACGATGTCTAGTTGCCCGTCGTTATTCAAGTCGCCCAAGCGAAGCTGGCCTAGATGGCTGCCCTGTACGTCTAGTAAGCGTCTCAAATTGCAGCTGTTGCTGCGTCGAAAGATAAACCTGTCGGCCGTTCGTGGATGCCTTCACAGTGCCGTTGCCATCGGCGTCTCCAAAGACCAAACCCCGGCTTCTTGGCGTGATCTCGGCGAGCGAACCGAATTGACCGTTGTCGTTCAGGTAGACCGCCGCCAGCCGGTCGTTCCATAAGGCAACGTCAAAGTCTCCATCCACATCGATATCTTCAACTCGTGCCCAGGGAAACAAATCGTCTGACTGGAACAATGCTGTGCCGTCGCCAAGGTCAGCCTCGCTGGTTGATAAACAGCAATACTTGCTGACCTGCGACTGACACAAAGTCGTCATCTCCGTCCCAATCCCAGCGTCAACAGCAACGGCATCGGCAAACGCAATGCTGCTTGTGATTTCCAACAGCGTGCTAAAGCCTCCTGTGCCATCATTTGGCAAATAGCCAGGCTGACCTGATCCAAATTGAAAACCAACTACATCGGCTGCACCGTCGCCGTTGACGTCAGCCAGCATTTGCGGGAACAAGCCCAATTCGACCGCCGGAATCAGGTTACTCGTCTCAAAGCGCCACTTGCGTCAGGCGTGTTTCTTAACCATTGGTAAACATCTTCTTCTTCGTCCAAGACCAGAAGATCCAAATCTCCGTCGCGGTCCAAATCGTTCACCTCGATATGCAAACTGCTCCGTCGCCGACAGCGTATATGGTTCGCAGCAAAAAGGCTCCACTGTCCATGTTCTCGTACCAGACCGCTGCTCCTTCATCACCCGTTCCAGTCACCAAATCTTGATCGCCATCTCCGTCTAAATCGGCAATCAGAATGTCTTGAAGGTCATCAATCCTGTAGTCGGAAATCTGAATTTCGGGTCCATACTTGCCCTGGCCCATCTTTCGCCAAAACAGCATGTCTGAATCGGCATCCACAAATATCAAGTCGGACTGCTGGTCGCCGTCGAGATCGCTTCGAGTTGTAATTCGGAAATTTCGGTCGAAAAGCGAACCGCGTTTTGATGGTAATAGGCAACGTTGGCCGAATCTTGAAATCGCAGAGCCGAAGCGGCGTCGATCGGGCGAGAGATGAACCATGTCCAGCTTTCCGTCCGCATTCCACCGGCGAATGCCACTTCGCCTCGTTCAGCTAACGTGGCAGGACGTCCGAACGCACCATCGGTCAACATGGACGTGCTGGTGAGGCCTTTGGTTCTGGTTCACGATAAATTTAGGTGGCCGTCACCATCGAGATCCACGAATTGGCCGGCGGTAGGTACAGAACGAGCTAGGAGTTGATCGGTTGCCGAGCCAAATTCGTACAGCCAAGATTTGTCGCCCAGTGTGATGATGATTGATTCTTCTGACGCCAAACTGGCCGAACCGGTAAATGTCTGGGCAATTTCAAACTGTTGGTTTCCCGTGATTGCGAATCCAGTGGCTTCGTTCGGCCCTGAACGATCACATCACCCAGTCCATCGCCGTCTAGATCGGCCTGAAAAGGCATTAACGATGTTGTCCGGAATATTGGCGATTTGCTTGATCAGAGCAAATTCACCCTTGCCGTCATTGAACCACGGTATAATTCGCCGCCGATAACCGATTACGTCGGCAGCTCCGCTCGAATTTACTGGCAAACTTCGCAATCACAGAACTGCTCAGCGGCAACTGCTTCTAGCGCGAATTCGGTCGAGGTCTGTTTTGAGCCAAAATGGTAACCGACCGATCGGTTTCGCTCACCACAAGAACGTCGCCATCACCATCACGGTCAATGTCAGCGACGGACAATCGGTTCGCTCCGTCTGGCCAGCTGGCAATCACAGTGGAAGTGCCGTCCCACTTGGCGACGCTGGGTTCTTTATCCAGATGACGTCTGTGCCGTGAATGGCAATCAGGCCGTCAAGACGATCGTCGTCTATGTCTGCAACTTGAAAGCCTCTTCGAACTAATGTTGCCGATCGACATTACCGCCGGGCCTCGTTCCAAGTTCAACCAGCGCAATTCCAGTTGGTACCAGCCGGTGGCTTGTATCGAGCCACCCGAAGGCGAATACGTTGTTGGAATAGTTCCAGGCGCTCGCTGCCATCACGATCCACGGCTAATTGCGGCCCATCGCCAGTCCGGTAGGTCTCAGTCAACGCGTATTGGCCGTTGTCATCTTGTTGGGCCACCCAAATACCGCCGTGACTGGAAATTATTTCCAACACTCCATCGGAATCTAAATCCGCAATTTCAAGATTCTGTCCAATTGGTGCGGCTGCAATTTCTTGAAACGCGTTCGCAAAACCTCGATTCTGATAAATCGGCCCCTGCAACGATATCGGTCCAGCCGTCTCGGTTCATATCAGCCAGAGCCAACCCTTTGAAGCCGTCACTCGGTGAAGCCGATATGACTCGACCGCCGACGAAGCCACCGGTTCCGTCGTTCTTGTACAACTGAATGCCCAGCGACGTGGTGAGCACGACGTCCATGTCCTGATCTTGGTCCATGTCCGCCACTTCGATTTGTTGCGAACTGTACAGGCCCACATCGATGTGTCGAGGTTGGGAAAAGCCAGATTCGCCCAGATTTTCGTACCATACAGGCTTGTTCGAAGGCTATGGTTCCGGTTCGCGCCAACGCAACGATATCTTGGTCGCCGTCTCCATCCAGATCGGCCAGTTGGAAATGTTCACTCGGTTACGTCCATCGATCACGGCCGCATCACCAAACGCGTTCCTTGCGAATCCAGGTTTTCATACCAGCAGCGAATGATCTCGGTAGACGAACCCAGCACATCCAGATCCCCATCACCGTCGACGCCGCCCACGCGAACGTGCTGCAGACGAATCGGTTGTGAATCGATAATGTGAATCGCATGATCGGATGGCGTGGTGGATGCGGACTGCCAGGACAAGTCCGTCGGCGTTGGACATAACAACGTCAATCTGTCCATCTCCGTCCACATCTCCCCGCGTCCCAAAAACTCAGTCCAGGTTAACAGGCCTCTTCAAACTCGCGGACAGCCGTCGTTGATTTTGGTATGCGACCAACGTAGATGCGTTGTTCGCATCTTCCCAAAGCAACAGATCCAGGCCGCCGTTTTGATCTAAGTCCGCGACGTGCAGTCTGTTGTCGGTCTGTTGACTGGCCCGTAGGGATTGAATTTCAACATAGGATCGATCGCCGAACGGATCGTTCAACGATTCGGCAATCACAAAACTCTGTTTCCCTGAACGAAAACCAGATCCAGATCGCCGTCGACATCAAAATGAAGTTGCAGCGAATCGATTGTGGATTGGCCGGTCACGATGGTTCGATCTAATGCAAATTGTTGTGTCGTGTCAGACCATTCCCACACTTGAATTTCGCCATCAACGACGACAACTAATCTGTCCTGACCGTCGTCGTCTTCATCGGCGACGTGGAATTCGGCAGGCTTGCGGAATGTATCCGGCAAATATTGGAGCGGTAAAACCAGTGTCCGTCGCATTTCGGTTGATTCAGGTCACCGGTCTGGTTCGAAACCCATAGCCCTTGATTGCCGGCGAAGAGGCCGACGCGAATCTCCGACACGTTGCCTGGCACCCAAAATCGTCTGGTCAACCGCCAGCGAATGATCGGGCTGCCAGCTGAGCACCGCGATTTCTGACGAACCATGTTGGACGACAATTCGGGTCGTTCCATCTGCGGTAAATAGAGCGTTACGTCCCAGCGGTTCGGTCGTACGCCAATTTGCTGCCAAATAGAACGACGTTTCCGAGTCCTCTTGCATGAATACCGAAATCTGATGATCCGGCGTTCCGCGATGACGTCAAGTGCTTGATTTCCATCAACGTCGGCAGTCAACAAGGAATGAACATTGGGTTGGCTGGCAATCAAACGACCGTCCCGAACTGGCCAAAGCCGTTGTTGGCGAACCAGGAAATCCTCCCGGAATTGCCTGCGCCACTACGACGTCTAACGAATCGTCCTGGTTCAGATCGCCGTGATGACATGTGTCGGCCGGGACGACAGTAGCGTACGGTTTTCTGCAAACTGAAACGCTGTCAGCAAGCGACGAACCTTTCCACGATCGATTTCCGGTTGCTGCTCATCCGTTGGCTCCTTTCCAGATAGGGCTTTACATTATTACCATTCACTTTCACAAACGCGAGCAGTATCGTCACCATTGGTTGCTCAGCGATTGACGTCTGCAATGACCTAGCTTTTTACCCACGATGATAACTTGTTTGTGACTTGCCATTTTTTAGTCGTTGCGAGCAATTCATAACCCGAAACGTATGTGAGGGAAAATTGAGCGATTCTGCAAACTCCTCGCTCACGCTTCTTGAAGGTTAGCTTTTTCATAGCCCGAAACGTAAGTGAGGGAAAACGGAGTGTTTCTCTGGTCCCTCGCTCACGCTTTTGAAGGCGCGCTTCTTCATAGCCCGAAACGTAAGTGAGGGAAAAAACGGAGTGGTTTTCTTGGTCCCTCGCTCACGCGTCGGGCTAAGGAATTCTGCCGAGAAAACGCAAAAACGCAACTTCAAAACTCACGCTTCGGGCTAGGAAATTCCGCCGAAAAACGCAATGGCAACTTCAAACTCACCTGATGTGGTTGGCCAAGTGACAGAACGATGGCAACAACGCGGCACTACTGTTGACGGCAATTCACTGCAATTAGGATTGAGCCATCATCTTTCGTCCGCATGTATCTGCACCAATAACTTGGTTCATTGCGAAACAATGAATCGAACAACGTCTTTGAACTTGGACGGTCGGGATGAATGATTTGAACGCTTCGGGCGTGATCCGAATTCGTTCGGGATGGTCATCCAATGTCACTTCGACAAAACGTGATATGACGATCGTATTCGACTCCAGATCCGTTCGTCCTGAAACAGACTCCAAGCGATCAATCACCTCCTTCTAAGTCATTGGGTGTTTTGGGAACGACTTCCACCGTATCAAATTGTTCGCAAAAGACAGAATTGGAAACGGTCGTCCAGCACGTGCCGCAAGTCTTCAATCTGAGTCACTTCGCGCGCCAGGTCGCTTGATCTGGTGCGTCCGCGTTCGAAAGACGCTGCTACTGTAACGAAAGTACGGAGCAGATGCAACCGGTGCCATCTCCCCAGTCGGTGATTGCGGAAGCGCGGGTTTATGAGTAAACCGAAAGGTACTTCGAGCGAAGCGTTGGCTCCTGAATCCAAGTCATTTAGTCTGTCTGCCGCCAACTTGGCGACAAACGCCTGCGTGCGAATTCACTTGGTCCGGCACGTGGTGCGTCTTACGTTTGAAATTAGCGCGCTCGATCGAATCCGTTGACATGCCGACTAACGCTACACGTCCAATACCACTGTGGGAAAAGAGCCAGAAGTTGCCGAAGAATCGTCTTGATTTGCGTTGTCCCTGGTCACATTGCGTCTCCGCTGCCGGATGTAGGATACCGACGGCATTGTAAAAGAGGCAAAGCGAACGCGACGAGACCTAGAAGAGGCGGCAGCGCGGCCAAATGCGTCGGCCGAACAAGAAAAACACCCAAGACGATTATGCTGTGATGAATGCTGCAGCACTTCGAACCGCCGAAGATTTTCGTGGTCTGGAACCGCGCCCGCTGGTATTGATAGCGTTGGATCACCAGGTTGCTGTAGTGAACCTTGTAATGGGCGAGTGAATGCTCGCGCCTGGACATGAAACTGGGAATCGCTCGAATGGCGCGATAAGTTGTTGGTAGTGGTTGTGGTGGTGTCTCGTCGACAACCGCTCGAAAGAAACAGCGTGAACGATGTCAACCGGCTGAGGATTAATAATGACGCCACCTTGTGACGCCGAAGTTCCTGACGCTGCTTAAACCGACGAAATCGACCGGATCTGATCACTAGGTCTGGAAGCGAATCGACTCGCGTCGTGAATTTGGCGTGATCGAAGGTGAAATGGTAGCCGAATTGGATTTGATGCCAGCCGAAGCAGAATAATTACTGCTGGCGAGCGGACGTCGCGAAGCGCGTCGACAAAGTCGCAGAAACCATGACTTCGAGCTAACGTCGAAACGGAAGAGAGGTGTAGCAAACTGCCGTAGCCTGCAAGCGTTTTCCAAGATGTTAGGTCCGACTCATAAATCGAGCTCACGGGCCGACCTCCGTGCCTGAAACTTTCTCTGTTGAATTAGGTCAAATACGTAGAATCTTCTGATTGCGTAAGTTTTAAATCAAGCAACCCGACCAGGAAGTCAATTGCGAATCCGCCAAAAGCATCAGTAGGAACGAAACAGACCCAGATTACAGGGCGGAGTAAAGAACTCTGCGAACATCCACCTGCGCGAGCCGAGAGAGACAACGGCAATCGGTTGCATTCGAAAGCGCGCCGGATCGTGGTTAAATGGGTCAACGACCAAGATTGGCAGAACGCAAACCGGGAAAGAAACGCTATTACCAAGTTTGAGAACCAGTACCAAGCGTGTCGCGGGCGAGCTTCGAAATAACTGGAAAGCAGCATGCCAGCCAAAAAGTCGCCATGGAGCAAGCCGTACGCTACGGCCGTCACCACGAAATTTGAGCCCGTTGATAACTTGAACAGGAACCGAATTCCGACGGCAACCCAACCAGGAACGTCCATCAAAAAGCGAAACAGAAACACGGCCACGGCGATTGGCGCAAAATCAAATAGCGCCCATCACGCCTGAAACGCGCTAGACGCACCTAGGCTGTGTTAGATACGAAGGTGATGCATCATTCGAATTCAACAACGTGAGCCAACCGGCTAACAAGCCGCAAGCCAACAGAACAGCAAATATCGAATTCGCCCAAAGTCGTGTTCAGCGTTGCAAGATCTGGCAGAAACCATATTGCCGCCCAGGTGCTGTGATAGCCGCCGTGCATGAACATCGCGGTCAATAGCGTCAGATAAACGTGCACGGGAGTTGGACGCAGCCCCCGGAACTGGAAACGACTGTTCGGTGCCATAATCTGTTTGAAAGACGACAACGCGATCATCCGTCACAATGTCGTTGCCCGTCAAAATCTCGGCGGGAACGGTGGAAAACGCGTTGGTGAAATTTGCATTGCTCTCCGCCGCCCTGTAGCCCGAAAAAGACCAGCACGTTGATGACAATCAAGCCGATCGTGATGATAGGAAACGTGGTTCGATCAGTGATCGTCATCACCAATGGGAAAACATAGTGACCTTTTCGATTTCGAAGTGGACCAAGGCAGGCAAAAATTGTCCGATATCCGCGTAGTCTGGACAAGTGCGAATCTAACCACTCTGGCAGTCACGGACAATTCACGCTACGGCCACGTCATTCGCGCCCAGCTGCAACAAGAACGGCACTGGCCGTACCAGCCTATCGCCCCGCACGCAGATGGATACGAAGCGGGCACCTGCCCCAAAAACAAGATTGTAGCATTTCGGTATTAATGATCCCTGGTTCACCGCCACAGCCAGCGAAGCCCTCGAGGTAATTCTTGCGAAAGCGCGCGAGTCATCCCTTCGACAGCCCACTTCGAAGCACAATACGGCGCCACCTTGGGCGAAGTCGACCGGCCCCAGCCCGAACTGAAATTGGCAATGACCCCGACACCTGCTTGCATCATTGCCGGCAAGAAGGCTTTGCAGACAAACGCCGTGCCATTGACGTTAGTCGCTGTCAGTGACGCGAATTCGTCCGCCGCAATTTCCCACAGACAAGCGTCTGAATTAATCAGTGCGCCGCGTTGTTGATAACCAGATCGGGCGTTCCGCAGTGGCCACGATGTCGTTGGCCCACGCTTGGACTTGGTCAAAGTTCGCGACGTCCACAACATCAAAACGGTGCTGCGGGAACGAAGACGTCAATTCGTGAATAGCAGAAGCAGAACGAGCACACCCGGCAATTCGATGCCCCTTTCGCACAAATTCTTCTACCATCGCTCGTCCCAATCCTTTTGAAACGCCCGTGATCGCAATCAATCGTTTCGTTTCTGACACACTGCACTCCCTTTCTGGCTAACTTCGTTTCAATCTCCATTCCACTGTTGGGTTTGCGGAAAGGAAAAACCGCTCGGCGAGTTCAAATAGCTGAAGTACGCAAAATCGCGAAATAAAAACGCTCGGCGAGTTTCACCGAGCGTCTTGATTCGTACGGTCATGGATCATGGCCAACAATGGCGGCAGCTATTTTCCGAGCGGATGCGGTTTGTGCGGCAGCCAAGCACCATTGACTACTGGCCACGCATTGCTGAATGAAATACATCCCTTCCACGCCATCATAGACATTCGGGTAGACTGGGTATTCTTGGCTTCAAAAGCTTGGCCCAGGGCACGAGCTGCCATGGCGTCGTACGCACTGCGGAGATAGACGTTGGCAACGCTCAAAGAAAGCTTCCACGACCGATGGCAAACTGGCACGCTGCCTGTCCGGACGCGTTCATGAACGGAGTGCTGGGATCACGAGTATAAATGCGGTGCGGTTCGCCGTTTTGACGGACGATCATCTGGTTCGGCTCTTCTGTCGCCATTGTAGCGAACCCCGGTGCCATCAATTTCAATGAACAAATCGTTTTCTCGTCCATGGCTGATTTGCGACGCCGTTACGGTCCCCAATGCCCATTTTCAAAGCGAATCACCGCCACCGTAGTCGTCCAATTTGCGACCTTCCACAAATGTCTTCGCGACAGCTGATCGATTCGCAGCAGACCAGTCATGTATCGCCCTGTTGTAGGCATGCGGGCAATGTCACCAAAGCAGTTCGCCGCACCGCCTTTCCGACGGATCGGTTCGCCGCCGAGTTTCTGGTCGTCGTTTTCCAGGCGAGTACGCAGCCAGCCTTAACGTGACCGAACGAACCGCATTGATTTCGCCCAGTTCGCCACTTTGAATCATTTCTCGCGCTCGACGGAACCAGCGCGGATAGCCTGGGGCATAGTTGTGGCTTGATATAACACAACGCCCGATCTCTTCGACCGTTTTCTGGAAGTTCTTCTGCTCAGGCCAAATCGAATGTCATTGGTTTGTCACAGATGACATTGAAGCCGGCTTCCACAGCCGCTTTGGCGATGGCAGGCGGTGCGGATTATGCGGCAACGGAAACGGAAGCCAATGCGTTGATCTTCTGGCAACGCCTTTTCCGCTTCCAGCATTTCCGTGACCGAACCATACGCTCGATCCACTGGAATGTCATAATCAGCGCCGACGCTTCGGCTCGTTCCGGATTCGACGATGGGCGGCACCCGCCACCAATGCCGCAGCATTATCCAGTACGGTTGCCGTACAATGGACTCGGCCACAAACGAACCTTGTCCGCCTCCGACAGCGCCATTCGCAACTTGCGATTTAAATCACCATTCAGCATTACTGTTTATGATTCCTCCTCGAGAAAAATAACCAAATTCTGTTACGTTTGCCAAGTCGGAACAGGCTTGACCAACGGGTTCGACCAACTGCTGCGGATATGTCCCAATTGCCGGGTAGCTGCTTGGCGGCGAACGTCCAGCGAACACCTTTTTTAGCAGAATTGGCTGAATTCGCCAGTCGACCGATTAATCGGGTTAGGCAAATGGTTGGCGATCATTCGTGCTACACATTTACCCAACGAATTGTCGGTGAATACTAATGTCGACCGTCTCCAGCAACGCTTTGGCAGCAATTTCGCTATGCTAAGGAGATCAAGATGACTTGGACTGGCAGGGAGTTTAGTGTCAGCGTACAAGATCAAGATGATTCGAATTCCAGTACAAATGGGAGGTTCGACCATGATTTACCGCATTTGGCAACTTCGTTACTCGTTTCTGACAGCCGCCTTGTTGTTTATCTGTGGCGTTTGGTGGTCCACCGATTCGCCACATGCTGGCCCGACAGACAATTGAATGCGATTGAATCAGCTGGCCGAGCAGTTCGAACAAATAATAATTCGAATGCGGTTGAATCGGCGGCCGAGCGGATCGAACAAATACCCGAATGTGTCAACCTCGGCGGGCCGAGCGATCTGCCTGGGTTGCTTCGGCTGACGCCGCCCAGCAATCGATGCATTTGCCGTGCTTACAGGCCCCATCGACCAGGATGTCGAAGGTTTTTACACTTTGGACTATCTGACAGGCGACTTGCAATGTGCCGTGTTGAACTACCGGACGGGGAAATCTCCGAGGTCTGTTTCGAACCAATGTGGTCAAGGATTTGGGAAGCGCCGGGCAGAATCCTAAATATTTGATGGTCACGGGACGAATTTCGCTGCCTGCGGAGCATCGCCGCGAGTTGCCGAATCGGCCGTGTATGTTCTGGATTCCAATACGGGTAACTTTGTCGTCTACACGCTGCCATGGCGGGGCGAAATGGCGTCGGTCGGAGCGCCGCAGGCGGGTCAATTGGTGGTGCTGGACTACGGTAGCCTCGCGAATCCGTCGTGGTCGAATAGCAAGCAACGGTCCGGTGATAATTCGCGGAAATTGAAGAAGCGAGATTTAAACAGTGAAGGTGTTTGTCAATAACCAAGAAACGGATGTCGCGTCGGAAGCATCACAGCGCAGTTGCTGCAGCAGTTGCAGATCCATTCGCCAGCCGTGGCAGTCGAAGTGAATTTGGGAAGTTGTCCTGAACAGCAGCATGCGTCACTGGTACTGCAAGACGGAGACCGTTTGGAAATTGTAACGTTAGTGGGTGGAGGTTAACGTGGCGTCGGATTCGTGCTGCCAAAGGCCATTTCTGATTCGCCGTTCCAATTGGGGCCGTATTCGTTTACCAGCTGCCTGATCGCTGGTTTCGGCCGCCAACAAACCGGCGAAGAGATGGCTGAATGCCGGTGGCTTTCCGCTGCCGAATGCATCACGGTGGCCGTGCGTCGCGAACGTCTGTACGACAGCAAAGGCCACAACATTCTGGATTTCATTGACCTGGATCGTTACTGCTTGCTGCCCAACACTGCCGGTTGCTACACCGTCGAAGACGCCGTCCGAACTGCTCGTCTAGGACGAGAGGATCCGCAGCTTGAACAATCCTGGTGCAACTTGCTGAAGCTGGAACCGGGTGACGGCAAGACCTTGTTGCCCAACCCGATGGCGACCATCGAAGCCACGGAACAATTGGTCCAAGAAGGCTTCTTCCGTCCTGTGCTATACCACGGATGACCCCATGGTGGCGATTCGCCTGAAACAGGCCGATACTGCGGATGCCGGCCGGCAGTCCAATTGGCTCTGGGCCAAGGAATCTTGAATCCCAACAATCTGTGTGCATCTGTCTCGAATACTTGAAGGACAACGGATCCGGACTACCCTGTGATTGTGGACGCCGGAGTAGGCACGCTAGCGATGTGGCATTTGCCATGGAACTGGGCGTCGATGGTGTTTTGCTGAATACCGCCACTGCTCACGCGAAAGATCCAGGAAAATGGCTCAGGCCATGAACTTGGCTTGCCAAGCCGGACGATTGGCCTATCTGGCTGGTCGCATTCCCAAGCGTCTGTACGCTACCGCCAGTAGTCCGGAAGATCATTTGATCCAGGCATCTTCGGAAGGCACGGATTCAGCCAACTAAGTTGGACTTGTTTGGAAAGCGTCGGCCACCGTTGGTTCGCCGGCCAAAATTCGGGTTTGCAAGATGAAACATTGAGCAGTAGTACGTCTCCCGCCTTTCGCCCTGACGACATCTTAGGTCCGGATGGTTTTGTCGCAAAAAGACTCAAGTCTTACGAAGTCCGCCACCAGCAATTGGAAATGGCCAACGCCGTATCCAACGCTTTGTCAGCCAAAAACACTTGGTAGTGGGAAGCCGCACCGGCATCGAAAGAGCTTTGCCTACTTGGTCCCCGCCATTCTGAAAGTTTGCGAAGAACAAGCGAACCAAAGCAGCCAAGACGAACCAAATCGAATTGTCATTTCCACACAATCATCAGTCTACAAGAACAGCTGATTCAAAAAGATATCCCGTTTCAATAGGCATCATTCCGTTGGAGTTTTCTGCCGTGCTGGTCAAGGGCCGAGGCAACTATCTAAGCCTGCGACGCCTGCACAACGCGCTGGAACGCAGCGGCACGTTGTTTCACCGTCCAGAAGATGGATCTGCTGCAAGAGATCTGTTCGTGGGCTCGTAATACCACGGGACGGTTCACTGGCAGATTTTCCCTTTCGCCCCACTGCGAGTGTTTGGGACGAAGTGGCCAGCGACAGCGGAAATCGCTTGGGTCGAAAATGCCCCACGTTCAAGCGATGCTTATTATCAGGTTGTGAAATCGCGCAAAAAACGCACAAATCTGATCGTCAATCACGCTCTGTTCTTTAGCGACTTGGCACTGCGGCAAGTCAAAGCCAGTATCATTCCCGACTACCAAGCCGTCATCTTCGATGAAGCACATACCCTGGAAGCGGTTGCTAGTGATCACATGGATTACGAGTGACTTCGGGGCAGACTGATTATACGCTGAACAAACTGTATAACGATCGCACCAACAAGGTATCGCCTATCGTCACTTGGCCAGAAGCAGAAAAGCGCAGAATCGTTGCCGAGAACGAGCTCGTGATTTTTTCACCGACTTGACTATTGGCGAGAAGAACAGGCGAAAACTTCAACGGTCGCATTGCACAAACACAGATTGTGCCGAATGGTCTTCGCCCGAACTGACCAACTGGCTCGCATGGTG
Organism: Pirellulaceae bacterium; assembly: GCA_041399205.1. GTDB lineage: Bacteria > Planctomycetota > Planctomycetia > Pirellulales > Pirellulaceae > JAGQOZ01. Next base: position 279,736 of record JAWKTK010000007.1, read on the forward strand.
CGAACCAAAGGCGAAAGTCTTTCCAACGAAAGCGACCGCCAAGATTTTGTCGCCGCCGACCGGTTAGACGGCTGTCCACTGAATTATCCGATTGGCTCGCCAACACGTTAACGACGGCGTCTATTGATTGAACGCACTGAAACTCGACGTCAGGCACCTCGCATCAGCCTGGCAGCGCGCCGATTGACATCGGTTCTCTGTTACAACAGCGTTCCGTTCAGTGCCGAACTTGCATTTTGACCAAGCGCCACATTGAGCGTTTCGGCAAGATGGCGTCGTTCGACTATTTCAAGATCGTATCGGCTTGACGCAAACACGTTCGTTACATGACAGTCCGTTCGACTATCAAAAACAAGCCAAGATTATTGTACAGAGGCATGCCGATCCGTCCAGCAAGGCCGACTATGAACGACTGACAGCGGCCATGATCGTTGTTACGTGAAGCGAACCGATGGCCGCGCGTTCGCGTTGTTCACCAGTTACGACATGCTGCGCCGAGTAGCATCGCGAATTGCACCGGCCTTGCGAGAAGAAGACATTGCCATCTATACGCAAGAAGCCGGATGTCTCGAGGCCATTTGCTGGACCAATTCAAAGCCAATCCTCGTTCGCTGATGGGGACCGACAGCTGGCAAGGCGTGGATGTTGGGCGAGCCGCTGTCCAACGTGATTATCACCAAGCTGCCGTTTAGCGTGCCGATCAAATCCGCTGCTGCAAGCAAGGTTAGAGGCGATTCGAGCGCGGCGGCAATCCGTTCTGCGAACATCAATTGCCGGAAGCCATTATTAAACTTCAAACAAGGCTTCTGGACGCTTAATTCGAACCAGATCCGATACGGGAATTGTCGTCATCCTAGATCCTCGGATTCGCACCAAATACTACGGCCGCTTTTTTGAATCACTTCCCGAATGCAAACTTGTCGAAGAATCGGTCAGCAGATTCGTATGTTGATTGAGACGTTTGTAGCGGTATGCGGCGACGGCAAACAGTTATGTAAACTTCGAAGCAAACAGAATGCTCGATTCTGGGTGCCGGAGACCGACTCGCTACGCGTCAGATCGAAAGATCCGTCAACTTGGTCGGTAAGGCTCGGCTCAATCAAATCAACGGACTACCAAACTTGTCGAATCGCTGCCAACCGGCAGCCCATGCGACCAACCAGTTATCATCATGACGGTCCGATCCTGCCGTAGCGACGTAGGTTCCTTGCTGAAAGACAAACACGAGCCTGAAGGTCAAAGTCACCGTCGTTGTTCCAGTCGCTTCTTCAAAGGACGCATTATTCGAATATTGTCCTCGTACTTTGCCGTACTGAAAACCAGGACAATGTCGGACGAATTGAAGATGCCATCGTGGTTCGAATCTCCAGGTAAAGGCTGGCTATCGGGCGCCAGGCGAACCACCAACACGGAAACTTGCTCGCCACGCCTGCGAACTGTTGTGTCGCTGTTATGCAGCAAACGCATGAACCAATGAAGCGTAAAGCCACTTGCCGTCGGTCGTTGGATGCCAAGCGTCATCGTACGTGAATTGTTGATTGGCACGGCATTGACCATTGTGACTAAGCGTTTCTCCGCCATTGATAACTGCCCGGCCCATTCGCCTGCGATCTTGATATCGGTGCCGTGGTCACGCGGAACGCCTCGATATCTTCCGGCTCACGACAACTCGGTCACCACCGGCAAGTTCAGTGACAAGACTATCTTAAACCGAAACGACACTCCACCCGTTATCATGACCGATGCCAGATCCACGTTCGTGTCAGACGCGTTGAGGATTTCTAGAAATTCGAAAGCATTATTGTCAGAATACCCAGCACATTCGTCGGGCGTTTGGCGACGCTGGATTATAGTGAACTTCAGCAACTTAGCCTGTAGCCCCTGATCGTGCTGATCGGATTGGGTCGGAGTGAATTCGATGGGAGATGACCAATGACTCCAGCGTCCCGTATCGTCTTGATACCGAATTCGCACTCGATATGTCTGGCCGATGGCAATCTGGCTGACAGGAATTTGGATTCGAGGATCCAGCGTCGTCAGCTTCCCGCTGTCCAAACCAAATCAATTTCGTACACCCACGGATCGCCCGTTGTGTAGGATGGCGTTCCCGGATGATGGACTTGCCCCAGTCTCCATTCCATGGCCGCGAACGAATCGGGCTCTGTGCATCCTGAAAATCGGTGGCGTGAAAGACAAGGTCATCCGCCGGAACTGGTCAGCCTCGACGAATGTGACGGTTGGCGTCACCGGGATCATTGCGTCTTCGGCTAGTGCTGCCAACTGACCGCCACCAAACCATCTTGCGAAATAAATTCTTTGACCCAATTGATCATGCCTTCAAACCCGACGGGACTGATGGCTCGACGCACTTCGCAAGCGCTGTTCCTGAAGGATACCGATATTCTCATTGTGGTGAACGCTCCGTAATGCTGGCCGCTTGCGGGCGAACGCCTGGATCGCAAGTTGTAATCCCACATCGCTCGGTCAATTGCTGCGAATGCTTCCCACATGCCGAGTACCTTCAACAACGAGCGCCCCTTGGTCGGCGTTTAATAGTAGATCCTGCAATTGGTAGCCTGACTCTGAAACTGATCAGTCTTCATGCCCGAAGGCTTCTTACGAATCGTTCAGCGGCGGACGCATCTTGAATCATCAACTCAGCACGAATTTTCTGCACAGACGATATCCCCACGGTACACGACCTATTTTCGCCACCATCGAAAAAGCAGCAAACCTTTTTACGGTTGAATGTCCAATGATCAGGGGTTTCACAATATCTGCTGACAACTGAAATATTGTCACCAATCCAGCGTTTTTTGCCACCATTCCCCATAATGCACTTTCGCGACGATTGCAAATTGTTCGCGTCAGCGCAACGCGCATCCGAACGGACTGTCGTCTGAGGTGCCTCCAAAGCCGTGCTTTGAGTTCACTGGCGGTATTCTGCATGCGGAACAGATTTCCATCAGGCAAATTGTGTGATCTCAAAAAGTCACCGCTGGGATTTTCAAACGCCAAGTAAAGTCCTATAGATCGCCGTCGTATTGGTCGTCGGCCGATGATTCGGTGGCGTCGTCGATGACTCGCAACTGAAACGGACTGATGTTCGGTGCTGCTACACCCGCCATGTTGAATAGTCGAAACGCAATCGCTTCGTCCATGCCCGCCAAACCACGATTTGCGGGCGCCCATGGTGAAGCCGCAGTTCCAAAGTTGAGTGTCCGCAGTTTTTCTGGCCATGGATTGCCGTATTGGTCATAGCCTTGGAATTCGTGCCCGCGATTAAACTTCAATTTCCACTTATTCTTGCCGGTTACATACGTGGAATTTGTCCTCGAATCCGATACCGCATGTGATCAGACTTGGTCACCAACGACCAATGTTCCTTCGAATCGAAATTCGTTGTGTTAAACTGCGTACGGTAATTGCTGTTTTCGACGTCATCTCTATGCGAAATCAGAAACGCGGGGGAGTGACCGAGTGGCCTCGGTTGAATACGTCACAGGTTCGGTCGAACCGGGCCGATCTGCTCCGTCCATTCAGGGATTCCGTCGTAAACAAAATACCAGGCGAAATTGGATTGCACATCGTCGGCATAGGGCGTCTGAACGGAAGTTCCATTCACATCGGTATGCTGATTCGATAGCGAACCAATCGACGATGTGTGTGAAGTTCCGCCGGAAGCGCAGCCGAATAAAATGCCGCCCAGCCGCGGTCTCGTCGGCTTCGGTTCCATCATCTGACATTGGCAAGCTGGTCCATTCGGTCTGATATCGAGTATCCGATTTCTCAAAATGTAGTCTCCCGGATCCACCAACTGATATTGCAACGTGACGTCAAAAACTCCTGCGGATCTGTCACTCCTTGCCGCCAACACCACGTCAACTCCGGAAATCGGCTTCGAGCTGGGTCGACATCCACCTGCCGAATCTGAGGCGGTGCGTTCGTAGAATAAATGCTGTTGACTGTCCCCGGAGTAGGTCGCCCCGAAATCTGATCGCCAGCTGACCGCCAACTTCCACCCAGATCATTGTCCAGCGACGGATGAATCAATTCCATGGACGGACCATCTCCGCCTGCAGCCGTGGGCCAGGGAAAACCGATCTGGTAAGAAACCGTATCGATAAGCCTACCGAAGATTGTCGCGAAGCGTGATGCGTTCGCCCGAATTCGCTAATTTTCCGGCGTATTCTCCGTCGGCTTCGTGGAACACAACATCCGTTTCGAAATGAAACCGGAATGAACCGGCACCGTACTGATGTTGGTGGACGTCAATGGTCCCTGGAAATTCATCCGCAGCGTTGAATCGCGAAGACCTAACAACGAAATGCGACCACCGCCATCATTGACCATCCTGCTGCTGGCCGCCATTGAGCACCGCTCTGCCGAACTGTAACCGACGCGACGATGGTGTACGCTCCTGCTTCAAGCTCGAAGTGGTTCAGCCAGCGTCTTGAAGCGTGAACCACCAATCAAATCCCCTGGCGATTCTTCCGTGAAGGTTGATTCGGCCAAGATTTGGTCGCCTTGATCGTCACTGGGAGTATCTGGTGTATCGCCATCGTTTCGCGACCATAACCGCACTTTGCAATATCACTTCGCATACCGTCCGAACGACTATCGAACGCCGCAAGGCTGGTCACAAAATGGGCGAATGAACAACAAAGTCCATCCCCACGGGCGCTACCGAAATTTTGCCGGCCGCTGGTTCCTTCTTCGATTTCATAAGCTACGAATGGGCCTGATCCGATATCGAATTCCGCCGAATAGGCCTCGGCATTTTCCGTAACAACGATAGTCACCTGCGGCGACCGTTGTACCAGCAGGAAACTGGTATGTGACAACGTCGGAAAAAGTGCCAACCCGGATACGTCAGCCGACTCGTCCCCAGCATTGAAGAGTTCAATAAATTCGGAAAGGCTTTGATTATCTTGGGGGTTGTAATGAATCTCATTAATCACAACATTTGCGGCCAACATGCATCGCGATTCAAATGTTTCAAAACGGAGTAAACGGGCGTGGCTTCGCTTGTTTGAATGAAATCGCATGCCATTTTTTCTGTGGGTAACAGGGAATCAGGGACTTTCACTTCTGCAGTGGAGCACGATGTACGCGAGTCCATTCTTCAAAACCGTACGCACGCAATGGCGAGGATCATCACTTGCACGCCAGTAAAAGCTACAAAGAACCAACGGCCATCGCGTCCGCATTTCCGTTCGAGTTCGTTACCGTGCCGCATGTCGCTATTAGCCGTCATGACGTAGGCCACGCGGATTCTACTAGCCGGTCAACTTCGGGTCAACAAAATATGAAAACACAGATTCTTGCAGCTACTGACGACTGACTGCTGCCATTGCCGACAAGCGGTTATAACAAAAACGCCGAAACGCGGGGTCGCCGAGAAAGAAAAGCAGCGGGGCAGATGCTCCGCAAATCCTAACGGCATTGTCACCGAGTGAACGGGCGAACCGAATTCTTCGCGGCACAAGTCACACTCCTACGATTCTCTTTCAGCCAGATTGTATGGCAAACAGAGCAAACCGAGGAGGCCGAGAAATGACTCGACGCACGCACGCCTTTACGCTAGTAGAACTACTTGTCGTGATCGCCATAATTTCCCTGTTGGTCTTGCTGTTGCTACCCGCGATTTCTGCTGCGCGCGAGGCAGCCAGGCGAACGCAATGCATTAACCGACTCAAGCAACTTCAAGCCGGTTTAATCAACTACGAATCCGCTCATCAATACTTTCCACCCGGAGCGGACAAATCGGGCGCCGCTTGGCCTGCCTTCATCTTGCCGTTTCTGGAGGAAAACTCGCTATTCGATGCCCTGACACTGACGATCCTGCGAATCCGCTGTAGACGCGCTGGGCAATCGAGACTGGTTGCCCGGTTCATTTGCCAGTCTGGAATCGAAGGACCCAGCAGCGCGAAACGTAGCCGCTTTGGCCAAGCCGGTTAGTGTCTTCACCTGTCCATCGTCTGCTTCGTACGGTATCAATTCTGGCAACAATGTCGAAAACGATGGCGTCTCACAACAATTTCGCATCAACTACGCTGCAAGCGGAAGCCATAACCTATTGCGTGACGACGATCCTCGAATTTTTTCCGAACCGAACACCGTCCTGACCGGAGCGTTTGTGTATGACCAGCCGTTGAACTACCCCAAGTTCAAAGACGGTTTATCAAAAACAATTTTCCTGGGCGAAGTCGACTATTTTGACGAACCAAGCATTCGGACAGGGTGCGGCATTCGAGAATTTGACAACCAATGCAATCGTTTGGTGCCCAGCGTGCATCGGCGCGTGAAGGACCATGTTTACCTGGGCAGCGACGACTTGGACCGGATGCAAGATCTGTCCGAAACTCTGTTGCTCGACTGCCATCATGCCCAATTCGATCAACGAACCACTGGGCGTTTGTGGCTCGCAGTGCCAGGCAGTCATCCCCAACCTTCGCATCGAAGGCGGAGTGTTTCGTTCGCCGCACGCTGGCTTATGCGTCTTTTCGTTTGGCGATGGATCGGTCCGAGCCATCTCGGATTCAATCGATCGCAAGGTTTTCCAAGCCCTCGGTTCTCGACGCGGCGAAGAAACGAATCACTATCTTAAGTAAGTTTGATGATATCGGTACGTCGGAGGCATCGCTGATGCGAGCACTGAGCACCAGGCTGCCAGCCAGCAACTCGCTACCATTGAGCACGATAATAGCTCCACGACTTAGAGAACCTTAAACCAAACCGAAATACCAAAAAAATACAGGCTGGCGGCCTGACCTACGCGGAGTTGAGGCTCATTCGCTGTCCAACAATTCGAACGATGTTCCCCAAAATATTGACTGGCCGACCGGTTTGCGTTTCAATGACAACGCCAGCGTTCGATAACAGGGAATAGAATTTTGCGAAAAACAACCCGCTTGCAACAGCCAGAGAATCTTGAACCGCGAAACCTCCTTTACGTCATTATTGGTGGATCTGGACGGTGACTCGGACGTCGATGTACTTGAAGGGGCTCTTGGCTGGAAAACGACGGATCTGGCAACTTTGAAACGCATGATTTTTCCACCAGGAAGTTCAACGCAATTGCTGGTGACGTCGATGGCGACGGCGATCTGGATATCGTAACTTCGGAACCGAGCTGGTTCGAAAATGTCGACGGGCACTTCAGTGTTTCTCATCCAATCCAATCCAGTCAACGCGGCATGGATTCAATTCGCCTGTTTGACGTAGGCGGCGACGGGGACTTGGATCTTATCGCTACGACCGACGAATTCGCATTCTTATTTCGCAATGAAGACGGCGATCTGATTCAACAAGAGCAGCACGCTGACAGACCAGTTTCTGTCCGTGACAGATTTTGATTTGGATGGTGATCTTGATTTCCTGGCGTGCGAAAAAAATTAGTCGATTGTATCGACCGCGAGGTGTGGCTAAGACCGCGGCGATAGTACGAATGGATTCGAACGCGAGGATCTTACTTTCGAATGCGCGCTTTGCAGAACGTCTCAGATGCTTATTTCCTGGATGTCGACGGCGATGGTTGGGATGATGTGTTGCTTTCGTCTGTTTGGACAGCCAAACTGTCTCAGGATGCATGGAGGAATTCCCATGGAACCGGAGTGGAATCCAGCTTATTCAGGTCGTTTGTCGGCGAGGTAACGCGTTTTACCGTGACATCGACGGCGACGGTGATCTAGATCAAATAGCCTTTGACAACTCCTATTTTTGGTGGTCGCTAAACGTCGGCGGTGACTTTATTGGCTGTGGCTTGGAAGCAACGCATCTTCCACCGATCTGGGGAGCAGATGACGTGGCCGACTTCAATCAAGACGGCATATTCGATTTGTACGCTGGCAATGGCCGTTGGTATAACATGCATTCACGTCAGTTACATGACCCCGCCAGCAAACCAATCACCGAGCCTGCGAACCAAGTAGCATTCGTTTCGTCAAGACTCGATGATTCATTCGACAATGCGGTACTGTTCGCCGATTTCAATTCTGACGGGCGACAAGATATCATCGCGGGGACGGACACGGACTGGCGAATTCAAATCGACAACGATGGAGACAACCTTCCCGATCAGACCTCCGTTTTGCCGTGGCAACGCAGGCAAGTCGTAGATCCCATTCGCGACGATCGTTACTTCGAAGCAAGAGACGCGGACAATGACGGCGATATCGACATTTTTGGTATCGGCCTTCAAGGCTCCGATTTGGTGCCCGTGTTCGTAGAGAACACCGACGGGCTGGGGAATTTCGCTTTGCGGTATCCTGCGACTGAATTCGAACGACCCTATACCGTTTGGTCATGGCAATCGGTGGATATGGACCGAGATGGTGTTCTTGATATTGTCGCTGTGATTTCGAATCGGGCGGACCAAAACTATGAACTAACGGTTTTGCTCCAGGACGCGGGCGGCTTCTCACCAACCAGGATTGCGACCATGCCGATCCGTACAGGAGCATTGATCGAATTCGAAATTCAAGACATTGATCGCGATGGTGATCCAGATATTGGCCTACTGACACCGCAAAACGAATTGTTCTGGGTTACGAACGAAGACGGCAACTTCGTTCCAACCACCAACCAAGTCTCGAGCGTTGAGTTTGCCATTGCCGATGACGACGGTTCGTCTTGGCTACTGACATCTTCAGATTCAAACGTGTATCGCCAATCAGATGGCGATTTCGAGTTAGTCCAAGAGATGCCTTTGTTTTCGACGGACGTACGCTGGTTTGACGTGGACGACGACGGTGATCAAGACTTGGTCGAAGTATCGGAATACGCCGTTAGCTGGTTTGAACAAACGGAAGATGGACTCTTTCCATTTCGCCGGATGATCGGAACCAGTTACTTTCGCAGTCTAGACGTCCGGGTTCTCGACTGGGACGGAGATGGCGACATGGACGTACTCAGACGCGATGCGTTAGGCTGGACGCTTATGGAACAACGATTCGCGGGCGATTCGAACAATGACGGCATTTTCAATTCCGGAGATCTGGTTCAGGTGTTTCAGTCTGGTCTTTATGAGGCAGGTGCATCAGCGTCGTTCGAACAAGGAGATTGGAACGCGATGGCGTCTTTGATTCGGCCGACTTAGTCTACGTTTTCCAGCGGACACCTACACGTACGATGCGAAATGGGCCGACGCAAAATGGGCCAGCGATCTAGCAAGCATGATCGATGCTAATTGGCGGTTTGCGAAACAAACAACAGGGAGACGGCGATGAGTTGGCAGCAAATCATGAGAAACCGAACACTTGTTGGTGAACTTCTAGAACAAAGGCATCTGCTCACCGCGTTGATTGATCTGGATGGAGATGCCGATGTAGATATTGTCGACGGCGGCACATGGCACGAAAACAACGACGGATTCGGCAATTTTATCGCATATCATTACGGCCGAAGCGACCCTTTCGACCGCAGGTGACTTGGATGGTGACGGAGACTTGGATCTCGTAGTGGACGATTCGGGTTGGTATGAAAACATCGACGGAGCGTTCGAAACATATCACGAATTCAACTCGCCCGTTCCCGACTTGACTCTGCTCAAGCTGCTAGACATTGGCAGCGATGGCGACCTGGATGTAATTGCCGCCAACGATTCGACGGCGTTCTTGTTCGAAAACATCGACGGACGTGGCGATTTCAGGCGAATCAGGGCAGACGCAAGGCGCAGCATTCACGTGTCAGATTTTGATCGCGACGGGTATCTGGATTACCTTGTCGAACGCGACACCGATGAATGCAAGGATTGCACTGCACTATGGTTAGACAAAGGAACGCCATCAGGTGAATTCGAAAGCGAACTTGTTGGAGCCGGTTTCCTTTGCACTACGTCCGGGTACTTTCGTGATTACGACGGTGACGGATGGGACGACGTCTTTTATAGTTCGCCGTGCAGTTTTCCGGACAAAGTGAACGTACGGCTAAAGTTGAATCGACAGGGCCAGCTTTCCGGTGATTCATACTATGCATTGGGCTATGCCGATTATTTCTCTGAAACTCTTGACGACATCGACCAAGACAACGATTTGGACATAATCCAATTTGATCATTCCTATGACATATCGTGGAAGATAGCAGATAGTTCCCGAAGTGGACAAAGCGAACGCATCAGCGTTTTGGAACATGGCCATCCAATTACCGTGCGTGACTTCAATGGCGATGGCATCATGGATCTCTACTACGGCGGCACCGAGTGGCTTGACGGCCTCACAGGACAATTGCATCGTCCCGGTGACGTTCCAGACCGCCCCAGTTCTCCTCGGCGTTTTACGGATCGACAGCTTGAAATTGGAAACCGAGTTTTCTTGTCGTTTGTCGACGTCGACAATGACGGGCATTCGGAAATAATTGCCAAAGAGCGAACCGGCCAAATCGTTTGGCTCAAGGATTCCGATGGGAATGGTGACTTCGAATCGGTTCAAACCATTGAAGGCGCTGGCACAGGCGGGCTGGGAACGTTTGTCGCAACCGATATAGATCGTGACGGCGATCAGGATATCGTGATGTTCGGCCACCAGAATCAGCGATTAACTTATGTCGTTATCGAAAACGCTGACGGGAACGGAAGTTTTTTCTGTCGGCAGCCGCTTCCTTCATTACGTCTATACGAACAAGTGATTGTCGATGATTTTGATGGTGACGGGGACGATGATTTCCTGACAGTCGAAAATTCATTCGACGGCAAGATAGCTTTTCTGCAGAATAACGCCGGAGAATTAAGCAGTGACGAGCTATTGTCGTTTCGTCCCGGCCTTGCTCCCCAAATGAAGGTCATCGATTTTGAAAACGATGGCGACCTGGACGTGATCATACCGTCGATGCGAATTTGGCTTCGAAATGACGTTGACCAATTTCACAGGGTTGCGCTTTCGGTTTACGCCAGCGGAGCCTTTGACTTTGCCGACACCGATCACGACTCCGTGCCGGACACATTTGCCGCTCGATCTGCTGACAGCATGCAGGTATATAAATTTGCCAACGGCGATTTTTCGTTGATTCACCAATTTCCAATCGGTGTCGGACGAGAAGTGAGGATCGCGGATATGAATGGCGATGGTAAATACGACATTGTGGTTGGAGCAAATCACTGGCTCGCCTGGCACGAACAATTTGAGCCAGATCGCTACTCAGAGGTACGTTATTTTGGAACGAGTTTTGTTCGCGCCGCCGAGACTCGGTTGACCGATTGGGACAATGACGGCGACCTAGACGTTCTGCGCTTGGCAGGTAGTTCGTGGACGTGGCTTGAAAACCGCTTTGTGGCCGATACGACCAACGATGGCGTTTTCAATTCCAGTGACCTTGTCGCGGTCTTCCAAGCAGGCAAGTTCGAGACTGCTGAAACGGCTGATGCAAGCCAAGGAGATTGGAACGGCGATGGCGTCTTTAATTCGGCCGACTTAGTCTACGTCTTTCAGCTGAACGCTTACACCTACGATGCGAGATGGGCCAGCGATCTAGGAAGCACGCTAGATTCACACTGGAAGTCTAATGCGAAACAACTGCGAGGCAGTCGGCGATGAGTCGGCAACGAACTACGGAAAAACGGAGGCTTGTTTCAAGCGAACCCCAAGAGCCTCAGCAATTTTACGGTAGACTTCGGCAATATACATTGAAGCTTCCCGGTGACTTGTACTAACAACATTCTCACAATCAACCTCTGGCTTGCTATCGGGCGGATAATACATCTTCCCAAAACATCTTGCGACCGTACCCAAAACTTGCAGGCCTCAGTCTTCCACTTCGTTCGCAGCTGCGTGTAAGACCTGGTCCACGTCTTTTCCTAAATGGGACGAAGTGGGGCTGGTTCGAGTGTTCAACAACGCCACTAAATTCACTCCGTCATGGCGGCGAATCAGGACCGCTGCGGTGCCAGATAACGAACCGGTGTGCCAATGATTCACTTTGCCATTCGCCAAGACTCGATTCAGCCAACCGAGCGAATAGTACACTTCTTTTTCGCTGCCATCTTCTGCGAAGCCGGCCAGTCCTGGCGGCCGAACATACATTTGCTCCAGCGAAGCTGCGTTTAACAGCCGGCACGTATTCGGGTCGTCCAGCTCTGCGGCAAAGCGAGCCAGATCTTCTGCCGATGCAATCCAACCACCGTGTGAATCCATGGCCTCCAAATTCCATGCCCCGTACGGCCACGGAACTTCTTGCCCCAAATCATTTTGAAACACAGACACACCCGTTCCCGGCTGGTAATACCGCACTTCGCTGACCGCTCGGCCCGTTAGCCGAGTGGCACCGATGCGCATGTTGGTAATTCCGATGGGTGACAACACATGGTCATGGACATAAGATTCGTAATCCTGACGCGAAATACGTTCGATGATTCGTCCCAGCAAGCAATAGCCGAAGTTCGAATACGCGTAGCGCTGGCCCGGTTCGAAGTCCAATGGTTGCTGCAACATGGCCTGAATCACGGTCGCTTGATCGGCCGGAGCAGGTACGTCCATTTGCTGAGCGAACCGGACCGACTGAAACATGGCATCAAAACTGACGTCTCGATCCCAACCTCCGCGATGCTGCAAAAGATGCCGGATGGTGATCTTTCGCCACAGTGGATCAAACGCATCTCCAGCCGCCGCAATCTGGTCGTCCAAGTCCAATACGTCCAGCAAGCAATCGTCCAGCTTCAACCGATCAGATTGAACCAACTGCATGACCGCCACTGCCGTGATGGGCTTGGAAATACTGGCAATACGAAACAGACTATCGGGCTGGACCAGTTCCTGTTTGGCCACGTCGGCATAGCCGTAACCTTGCGAAAAGACTAGTTTTCCATCTTTCGTCATGGCCACCGCCATGCCAGGCACTCGATGTGTCTGCATGAATGCCTGAACATGCCGATCAAAACTCGCAAAGCCAGATTCCGTCTCCTTCGCCTTCACCTGATGCGGTGCCCGGTCTGGCCGATAACCGGGGCCCCGTAAAACGCGCCCTGGTTTGGCACCTGTGAATTCGCCGTCCTTTAGCACCACCTGACCATTGACCAAAACGTGCTCTACACCTGCGGACACGGCAGCGGGATTTGCAAAGTCGGCTCGATCTTGAATGGCTTGTAAATCAAACACAATCACATCGGCCGCCAAGCCCACGGCAATACGGCCTCGATCCAACGCCAACACGTCATTGGCCGCAGCCGCGCTGGCTTGTGAAACTGCTTGTTCCAGCGACAGCACACCTAGATCGCGAACATACCGGCTCAGCAATCGAGGGAACGAACCGAACGCTCGAGGATGCGAAGCAGCTCGGTCCGCACTGATCGGCCCCACATCCGTACAGAACGAAATGAAGGGTTGCTGCATGGCCAAAATCTTGTTGGCTTCGGTCATCGTTTCTGGCAACGCAAACGCGCCGCTCTTCACCAAGGCAAAGAACGTATCCCACACATCTTCGTTGGCCTGTTTGGCAATGGCGGCTACTGATTGACCATCCCATTCGGCATACTTCGCAAGATTGCTGCGTCCAATGATCATTCGATTCCAGTCTTGGCCCGCGTGACGATACCAATTCTCCCAACCGTCGGTCGATTCCATTTCGTGACGGATTTTCTGCCGCAACTCCGCATCGTCCAGCCGCCGGATCAAGGCATCATATCCATCGGCAAAGTGACTGGGATGGATCAGCGCCGCAATGCCAAGCCCGTTGTTGATGTACGGGTAAATATCCGCCGTCACTTGTTGTCCGGCTGCTCGAGCGGCCTGAATGCGAGCAATCGCCAGCGGCATCTTTCCCCAATTCTGTCGGCCGGCAGCTTTGAGATGAAAAATGTGAACAGGTGCCCTGCCCTTCCGACCAATCTCTAAGGCTTCATCAATCGCTTCCAATAGTTTGTCACCTTCGTTCCGCATGTGCGTATAGTAGCGACCTCCGTATTGGCCAGCCGTTTCCACTAGCGCCGCGATTTCTTCGGTTGGAGCGAACACAGCCGGCGGATAGATCAAGGCCGTGGAAACACCGATAGCGCCGGCTTCCATCGCTTCTTGGACCAGCGTTTGCATACTTCGCAGCTCTTCGTCCGCAGGCCGACGATCGACGTCGCCAATCACCAGTTGGCGAACTTGCGTATGCCCGATGGTCTGCACCACATTGATAGGAATGCCCTGAGATTCCACCAGCGAAAAATATTCCGCCATGGTGGTCCAGCCTTTTCGTGCGCCGTCCACGTCGCTCAGCGGAGCGGCCGACACGCCTTCGCCCGCGTTGATGGTAGTAATGCCTTGCGTCAGCAAATTGATCGCCGCTGCAGGATCGTCGATCAGGGGTGACGCGGTTTGCCCCATCATGTCGATAAATCCGGGCGAAACAATGCGATTGGTCGCGTCGATCACCACTTCGGCCTCTTCGTCTTGAATACGGCCGATATGCACATTCAAGCCGTCTCGAATGCCAACGTCGGCCTGATACCACGGAGCCCCCGTACCGTCGACAATGCGGCCGTGGCGAATAGCCACGTCGTACGTCTTGTTCGCTTCTGCTATTTCGTTCGAACCAAACAACAGCAACACGAACAGTATTTTTCTGATAAACGTGACGACTCTCATACGGCTACACACAAATATCCTTGATGACATGACCATGAACATCCGTCAATCGAAAGTCACGACCTTGAAATCGATACGTGAGTTTTCGATGGTCGATTCCCAACAAGTGCAAGATGGTGGCGTTGAGATCATGGATGTGCATAGTGCCCGGCGTCCATTTTTCTTTGCTGGGCTGAGGCGTCAGTTTTTCACCATGTTCATCCACAATGTTGTAGCCATAGTCGTCGGTGCGGCCGTAGGTGATTCCGGGCTTGATCCCGCCGCCGGCCATCCATACGGAAAAGCAACGAGGATGATGGTCGCGACCATAATTTTCTTTGGTTAGACCTCCTTGGCAGTAAGCCGTACGACCAAATTCGCCACCCCAAATGACAAGCGTATCGTCCAACATGCCTCGTTGCCGCAGATCTTTGATCAGTGCCGCGCAGCCTTGATCGACATCTTTGCACTGCGATTCGTGCTCTTGAGGAAGATTGCCGTGCGCATCCCAACCTCGATGAAAGATCTGGATATTCCGCACACCTCGTTCCGCCAACCGTCTCGCATTCAAGCAACATGCGGCAAACGTACCGGGCTGCTTGGCGTCTTCACCGTACAGCTGAAATGTACTTTCAGGTTCGGTCGAAAGGTCCATCAATTCGGGAACGGAGGCTTGCATGCGGTAAGCCATTTCATGTTGACGAATTCGAGCCAACACTTCCGGGTCGCCAAACTGACGATGCTGTTCGTCATTAATGGCCGCCAACGCATCCAATTGGGCTCGACGATCGGCTCGCGTCACTCCCGTGGGATTGCTCAAGTACAAAACGGGATCACCTTCGCTGCGCATCAAGATGCCCTGATGATCCGAAGGCAAGAAGCCGGATCCCCATAGTCGATTGAATAAACTTTGCTCCGCGAATTGGCTCTTCGCGTGCATGACGACATAGTGCGGTAGGTTTTCATTCATGCTGCCCAAGCCGTAACTGAGCCACGCACCCAAACTGGGTCGACCGGGAATTTGGCTCCCCGTTTGAATGTACGTAATAGCCGGATCATGGTTGATGGCTTCCGTAAACGTGCTGTGCACCACACACAATTCGTGGGCTACTTGAGCGGTATACGGCAGCAATTCACTGACCCACACACCTTGGTCGTTGTTGTCATACTTGGTGAATTTGTATTTACTAGGACACACAGGCAACGTTTTTTGCCCCGACGTCATCCCGGTAATGCGCTGACCATCTCGGATATGTTCTGGTAAATCTTGTCCGAACATGTCCATCATCTTGGGTTTGTAGTCCCACGTATCATGATGGCTTGGTCCACCACTCATGAACAAGTAGATCACTCGTTTGGCCTTGGCCGTATGATGCAATCCATCGGCCTGTCCAATCGAATTGCCCAGCAACGGATTGCTCATCAGCTGTGCCATGGCAGCCGTACCGACACCCAATGCGGTGCGGCCAAACAGCTGGCGACGAGTGATAGAGAGATCATATTCACGTAGGGGATGTCGATCCATTTTGATTGTTCCTGCTGGCCGTATTTTTACTTTTGGGTTAGATAACGAGTTTAGTTCGAAGTGTGTCAAATCCGTTCGTAGTACCGGCTTCAGCCGGAGTGCGTTTTTTCTCCGCCTAAAGGCGTTACTACAAACAATCCGGAGTGCGCTCTTTCTCCGCCTAAAGGCGTTACTACAAACAATCCGGAGTGTGTTTTTTCTCCGCCTAAAGGCGTTACTACAAACTAGTAAAGCATCAATCCGTTTGTAGTACCGGCTTTAGCCGGAATGTGTTTTGTCCGCCTAAAGGCGTTACTACGAACTAGCCGGAGTGCGTTCTTTCTCCGCCTAAAGGCGTTACTACAAACTAGTAAAGCATCAATCCGTTTGTAGTACCGGCTTTAGCCGGAAATGTGTTTTGTCCGCCTAAAGGCGTTACTACAAACAATCCGGAGTGTGTTTTTTCTCCGTCTAAAGGCGTTACTACAAACTAGTAAAGCATCAATCCGTTTGTAGTACCGGCTTTAGCCGGATTTTTTCGCCTAAAGGCGTTACTACGAACTAGCCGGAGTGCTTTTTCTCCGCCTAAAGGCGTTTACAACAATCCGGAGTGCTTTTCTCCGCCTAAAGGCGTTACTACAAACTAGTAAAGCATCAATCCGTTTGTAGTACCGGCTTTAGCCGGAGTGTGTTCTTTCTCCGCCTAAAGGCGTTACTACAAACAATCCGGAGTGCGTTCTTTCTCCGCCTAAAGGCGTTATTACAAACAATCCGGAGTGTGTTCTTTCTCCGCTCCGCCTAAAGGCGTTACTGCAAACTAGTAAAGCATCAACGCGATGTCACTCGCCAACACCGTTGCGCATACTTGAGTCCAGGCGGCGACTTCGACCGCATCTAGCGAATCGTTGGCTTTAGCGTCACCGATGGCCAGTAACGCTTTGGCATCGTCGACCGATTCCGTATAGCGATTCCGCATCGACTCCAATAGTTGCACACAAGCAGCTTGTTCGCGCTCGTTCGCAGCGCGACATGCCAACAAGCGAAACATCTGATCAATGCGCTGCGAATCACCGTCCGACGATTTGACAAGCCGTTCGGCAAATTTCCGAGCCATCTCCACTCGTTGCGTTTCGTTCAACAATCCCAGCGATTGCAGCGAAGTGTTGGTTCGTGATCTGCGAACGCAGCTCGATTCCCGGTTGGGTGCGTCAAACAACGTCATCATGGGATGAGGCGAAGTTCGCTTCCAGTAGACATATAAGCTGCGTCGATACAACCGAGTTCCTTCGTCGCGAACATACTGCTTGGTGTTGCTGGCCGGATGCGCCATTGCCAACCACATGCCGGGCGGTTGGTATGGCTTCACGCCTTCGCCACCCATGTGCGGATCCAGCAACTGACTGGCCCACAAGCCGATATCTCGCAAAACTTCGGCATCCAATCGAAACCGCGGCCCTCGTGCCCAAAGACGATTGTCCGCGTCTTCAATGTCGCTGCGCCACGCCGAACTCTGCTGAAACGTGCGGCTATTGACCAGCATGCGCAACATGTGTTTGTGATCCCAACCGCTTTCTTGAAGTTCGACGGCCAGCCAATCAAGCAATT
Source organism: Pirellulaceae bacterium (assembly GCA_041399205.1). Taxonomy (GTDB): domain Bacteria; phylum Planctomycetota; class Planctomycetia; order Pirellulales; family Pirellulaceae; genus JAGQOZ01. Next base: position 297,385 of record JAWKTK010000007.1, read on the forward strand.
CTGGATGCGTCGGTTGTTCTCCTTGCAGTCCAAAATCTTCTGGAGTTCTCACCAAGCCCAAACCAAACGTGCGAATCCAAATCTGGTTCACGACCACTCGAGAAACCAGCGGATGATCGGGAGACGCAAGCCACTGGGCCAGTCCCAAGCGATTGCGGGGTGCATCTTTGGGCAGCGAACCCATGACGCTGGGAACGGCGGGCTCCAGCCGGTCTCCTTTAGGCTGATCATATTCACCTCGGTTCAGTAAAAACGTTTCCCGAGGCTGCTCCAGTTCTTTGGCAACCAACGTGGTAGTGAACTGTTCTTCCGCCGCTGTGATACGGTTTCGCAAATCGACGGCGGTGGCGTGGCATGCGAGCTTACTGAACGAACCGTTTTCATCGGCCAGTAATGCCAACCGCTCTGTGGCGTCGGCAGTTCGCCACGCAGCCAGATCGGCTTCACTGAGCGAATCAAGGTCCGCCAATTGCGCGTCGACGTCCGCCAAGAACGTAGATTGTTCGGCGGTCAGCGACAGCCAAGCATCCCAGGCATCTTGGTCACTGGGTACTTTGATGACCGGGCCGTATTCATATTTGTTCCCGTCCAGCGCAGACTCCGCAGTGCTATTGAAGAAGGCAAACAAGTTGTAAAATTCGGTTTGCGTGACGGGATCATACTTGTGCGTGTGACAGCGACAGCAGTTGAGCGTCATCCCCAACAGAACCGTGCCCAAATTTTCGACTCGATCAAAATTATTCTTCGCCTGAAATTCAGCCGGGATCACTCCGCCTTCCGACGTGGTGGGATTCATGCGAACGTAACCCGTGGCCACCAGCTGCGCCAGATTCGGATTGGGAAGCAAATCGCCAGCCAATTGCCACGTGATAAATTCGTCCAGTGGCAGGTTTTGGTTCATTGCGCGAACCACCCAATCGCGATACGGATAGATGCCTCGGCGATTATCCAAATGCAAACCATGGGTGTCACCATAACGAACCGCGTCCAGCCAATAACGAGCTTGATGTTCGCCAAAGCGAGGATTCGCCAGCAGTCGTTCCACGAATCGAGCGTAGGCGTCTTGGCGATCGTCAGCCAAGAATTGCTGCAATTCGTCCGACTCCGGAGGCATACCGGTCAGCACCAAAGCGGCTCGGCGAGCCAGCGTGTGTTTGTCCGCCGCCGGCGCAAAATCTAAACCTTGTTGGGCCAAACGTGCAGCGACAAAGGCATCTACAGGATTGGCGTGGGTTTGATTCGCGTCAAGAAGTTCGGACTTTTGTGGCGGCACAAACGCCCAATGCTTGGCGTACGAGCCCCCTTCGCGGACCCACTGATCCAGCAAGTTTCGTTCTTCTTCTGTTAACTGCTTCTCAGCATCCAACGGCGGCATCGGATCATCGGCATCGTGAATGCGAACCAGAATTTGGCTGTTCGCTGGTTCGTCTGGATCGATAGCACGGTATCCACCCAAGTCTTGCGTTGCCGCTTCATACGAATCCAAACGCACGTTATCGTCGGCACGAGCGTCAGGCCCGTGACAAACAAAACACTTATTGGAAAGAATGGGCAGAATCTGCCGCGCAAAGTGAACATTGGATTGTGCCAATACGCTCGGTGCAAATATCAAAGCGAACAGGCTGGCGACAATGGTCGACTGCAATTTTCTGCGAATCATCAATTCTTTCCGCACAAGAGCTGTAACGTTTCGTCCATACAACTCCACTATTCTATCGCAATTAGATTCTGTTTCGAACAGCCCTTTTTTTTGTAACCCAGCACATCGAGTCGAACCAGTCGAACCCAACCGGGCTGTCTACTCGGGCGTTTTCCGTTTACGATTCAGGTTCTGTACGATTGACATTACCCTCCTGCGAGTTCCCAAAGCATGAAATGGCTTGCGTTCCTTCTAAAAGTCAGCATTGTCCCGTTGTTGATAGTGTTGCTGGTGGCATGGTTTCGCTTCGCACCGATCGACGTGCAAGCATTGGAAGTGCAGCGTGATACGATTGTGACCGAAGTGTTCGGCACGGGAACACTGGAAGCAAAAGTTTCGTCCGCCATTAGCCCGAAGATTCAAGGACGCATTCAACAAGTGCTGGTGGACCAGGGAGATACAGTGCAGTCGGGCGATCTGCTGATCCAGCTTGACGATCAAGAACTGCAACAACAAGTCGCCATTGCTCAGGCCGATGCCGAAGCAGCACAGGCCGCGCTGGAACGACTCCAGGCCGACAAGCAACGCGCGACCGCCGTGTTTGACCAAGCGCAGAGGTCTTACGATCGAGCGGCCGAATTAGCTTCGAAGAATGCCGTTGGCAAAGAAGAATTGGAACGAGACGCCGAATCGTTGGCCATTGCTCACGCCGATGTGGCTCGAGCCGAAGCGGCCATTCAGGAAGGCCAACAAAAGCGAATCGCTGCCGAAAAGACACTGCAGTACCAACAGGCTCGGCTGGATGATTCGCGCATTACCGCTCCGTTTGACGGCCTGATTGTCGCTCGGAAAAAAGAAGCCGGTGATGTCGTCGCGCCGGGCGGGCAAATCTTGACTTTGATATCGACCGATGTGCTCTGGATTCAGGCTTGGGTGGACGAAACCGAAATGGATCAACTGGCGACCGACCAAACAGCTCGAGTGGTCTTTCGTTCGCAGCCTGATCAGACGTTTTCTGGCAAAGTCGTGCGACTCGGCAACGAAGCCGACCGGGAAACTCGCGAATTCATTGTCGAAGTGCAAGTTTTACAGCTGCCTAAGACGTGGGCCGTTGGTCAGCGAGCGGACGTGTATATCCGAACCGCCAGCAAGCCAGACGTGGTAGTCATTCCAGCCGAACGAATTATCAGACACCAGGACGAAGTAGGTGTCTTCTTGAATCAAAGCGGCGTGGCCCAGTGGCAACCGATCCAAACCGGCGCCAGCGGTAATTCCTTGGTCGAAGTGACGGAAGGGCTGTCTGCCGGAGATCAAATCGTCTGGCCAGTAGCACCCGGCGGGACGCTTCGCAACTTGCAACGCATTAGGGTACAGCCATGAATTTGGCGTGGAAGGACATTCGGTACAATTGGGGTCGCTTTGCGCTGACTTGCGTCGGCGTGGGCATGCTGCTGATGATTGTCATTGGCATGGGCGGAATCTATCGAGGTATCGAGGCGGATGCGACGCTGCTGATTGACACCGTGGAAGCAGATATGTGGGTGGTTCAGCATCAGACGCGAGGCCCCTTCGCCGAGGTTTCGCAAGTTCCCAGCAACGTCTTGTATCGAACTCGCGCTGTTCCCGGCGTCGCTGGCTCCAGAGAATTCGTCTTTCACACCATTCAGCGAAGTTACCAAGATCGGCCTATTCGCATTGCGCTGATGGGCCTGAGTTGGCCCGAAGATTACGGTGCATGGATTCAGCTGACCGCGGGTAGGCACTTGCAGCAGGCACATCTGGAAATGATTGCCGACGAATCTTTGCAACTGCCGTTGGGCGCAAAAATTCGTCTTGGCAAGGACACGTACCACGTCGTCGGTGTCACTCGGAATCAGCTCAGCTCGAACGGCGACGGCATTGCCTTCGTGACCACTCGCGATGCGCTGGCCATCCGCTTTGACGTTTCTGGCGAAGCGGTTCGTTTAGAACGAGAAGCCAGGACGGCGCGTGGTGGCGATGCCGAATTGACTGATTTGCAGCCGAACCTGTTGGAAAATGCTTCGTTGCCGACCAGCCAGATTCCGACCATCGCGCCGCCGCAACTGAGCGCCGTCATGGTCACACTGCAACCTCAAGCCGACGTGGAAGAAGTGAAGAAAATTATTCAGGGCTGGAGCGATGTTTCCGTCTATTCGTCTCAAGATCAACGGGACTTGCTGCTGAAAGGTTCCGTAGAGAAAATTCGCAAACAGATCGGACTGTTCCGAGCACTCCTGACCTTGATCGCCGGAATTATTATGGCGCTGATTCTGTACACGCTGACATTGGACAAGATTCATTCCATTGCGTTGTTGAAATTGATCGGCGCACCGAACGGCGTCATCTTGCGAATGATTTTGCAGCAGGCCGTTTTGCTGGGCGTGATCGGGTTTATGATTGCCGTGGCGCTGGGCCGCAGAATCTATCCCATGTTTCCTCGTCGAGTGGTCATCACGCAGCACGACCTGCTGCAATTGGCCGTGATTTTGGCGGTCATTTCCGTGTTATCCAGTTTTCTGGGAATCTGGAAGGCGATGCGAGTGCAACCGAACGAGGCTTTGTCATGAGCGAAATTCGTGAGCGCGGCTTGGCCATTCAAACGGTATCGCTGACCAAAATCTATGGTAGTGGCAACACGGAAGTGGTGGCCATGCGAGACGTTTCGATGGAAATCCAACAGGGCGAAGTCGTCGCTTTGCTCGGTCCCAGCGGCAGCGGTAAATCGACCTTCTTGACAGCCGTCGGCTTGATCAATCGTCCGACATCGGGGCAAGTGCATATCGGCGGCGAATTGGTATTGGACGGTCAGACAGCGAAGACCGATCTGCGCGCATTTCGGCGAAGACACATTGGCTTTGTGTTCCAAAAATCGAATTTGATTCCCTTTCTGTCGGCCGTCGAAAATGTGCAGATAGCGATGGAACTGAACGGGCAGCCTAAAGGGGCGGCAAGGCGGCGAGCGATGGAGTTGCTGGACTATTTGGGCGTCGCTGATCGTGCGAAAAATCGGCCGTCAATGCTGTCCGGCGGGCAACAACAACGCGTGGCGGTCGCTCGCGCTTTAGCCAATCAGCCCAGCGTCATCTTAGCGGACGAACCAACTGCGGCGCTGGATGGATTTCGAGGCCGACAAGTGATGGAGCTGTTTGCAAAGGTAGCGCATCAGCAATCGGCGGGCGTGGTAGTCGTGACGCACGATCATCGTTCGCTGGATGTTTTTGACCGAACTTATGAAATGGAAGATGGTCGAATTCGATCATCCACCGCCGGTGCAGTACAAGACAACTCGTTGTCACCAAGATAACCGCCGTCAATCGCGATTCAACAAGCCGCTCAAATTCGCCGCCAACCACGATTGTTGCGTAACGGCATATTCTGGGTTTCGCATGAATTGGGATTCGAAACCGTAGCCGCACACCGGACAGACAAAAATCGGCCGGTCCGCATCAAAATGATTGACTTCGGCCGCTGTGTTCTGCAAATCATGCAAGTCCGCATACAACGTTTCACATTCGTAGCAAAACACCATGGGGTGCTGGCAAGTGGAACACTGAAACGGAAACAAGTTTTCATTGCCGCAACAGTGGAATAGACTGACGTCTAAGTCGGCAGTGGTCACGGGCCGCTGAGATAATTGACTCGGATCAAGCTTCGCCAGCTGACAAATACGCGTCACTATCTCCAGCGAAGTCACTTTTCTTAGAAATTCGTCCGGCGCCACAGTCGAACTCATCGGCACGTCCGTTCGCCGAAAACGCATGGGACTCGTTTGTGTCATACTGCCGCTGAAATGTACTTCGCGAACGCCTGTCTGTTCGATAATTCGCTGCACGTTTTGCTGGCTGACGCCGCAACCCGCCATAACGCTCAACCGCCCTTCAGCTTGACGAACCAACTGCTGAATGACCGCAATTCCGTCAGCCGCATTCGAATGACAACCAGATGTCAGCAATCGGTGACAACCGAGCTGGATAATGGACTCCAAATTTTCATCGGGCGAACGGCCCACATCGAACGCGCGGTGGAACGTAATCTCCAAACCATCTGCAGCGGCAACCAGCGCTTGGCAAACATCTTGATCAACATCGCCATCGGGTGTTAACGCGCCAATCACAATGCCGCGAATCCCGGTCTGGCGAAGCGATTGGATGTCTCGCCGCATGACATCGACTTCTTCGGGCGAATAACAAAAATCACCGCCTCGGCATCGAATCATCACCATCACCGGCAGTGGAACGGCCGCTATTACGGCTTCCGTCATGCCGAGACTGGGCGTGGTACCGCCTTCGAGTAAATTCGCGCACAACTCCAGCCGATCGGCACCAGCTTGGTGGGCCGCTCGAGCTCCCGCTACCGAATCAATGCAGATTTCGCACGTAATAACAGCCATTTCAGCCCTTCCAGGAACGATTCGAAAAAGGTGGTTTTGACAAGGCATTGCGAATCACCACTCCGCTCATGCCACAACCGCGTAGATGGAATCCAAAACTGCAGTTTCAACGTAGCGTATTCCTTTCGAAACATCCAAGCCCTGAATCGCCAGAAATTGGAAACGAAACAATTGTTCACGGTACCGAAGACCGTTATGTTGTCCAGATTCAGTTTGAGCGATTTCGAAGAATTGCGGCTTTGAGGAAGGAAATAATGAAGAATACCATCACGTTTTCTATTTGAATCGTCGCGGTATTATCGTCGGCGATTTGGGCAGGCGAATTAAGTTTAAGCGGTCCGATCACCGACGACGTTAGTTCCGGGATTTCGTCTGCTGTCACTTATACGCACGCCATCAGCGGCGGGACGGCGGTTACCGTAAACGGAGTTGACTTTGCGGCACTCACCCCGACGGAAACACCAGCTAATTTCAGTTGGGACACTGGCGGCTTGACCAAGAACATGGTTACTGCCAATTTTGGTGATTGACGGACGGCGGGAGTGTCACTGGCCCGGAAGTTGTTTCTTTGCTTAAGGATTTCACTTACTCGGGCAACGGAGCAAACCAGCCGGCATCTCAGACATTTACTCTGTCTGGTCTTACCCCAGGCCAAGACTACGATTTTCGTTTCTACATTCGACCTTGGGATACCGAAGGCAGTGGCCGCGAAATCGACTTCACCTTTACCAACGGTAGCGGTAGACACCGTCGCAGGACCAGAAGATCGTCCAGGCACGGTTCTTGGTACGGGCGATGAATTAGCGCATTCTATCTAAGCTACGCGTATACCGCCCAAGGTGACACCTTGTCGATCAATACAGCCGTTGGAAGTGACGTGGCCAATTCGGGCAGCTTTCACATGTACGGCCTGACCAACCAAGTGGTGCCTGAACCACAAGGGTTCGCGATGCTGGCCATGGCTGGATTGATGCTGATGGGCGTCTTGCGACGTCGTCGCTAGGGCCTTGATTGGCAATGTTTCGGACAACAAACCTTAATGCCGACTCCGCTGGAGTCGGCATTTTTTTTGTGCCATTGTTTCGCGAATATTTGCTTCGTCTTGTAAATCTGGATTGTTACAATCTTATCGATCCAGTTTTCTATCGTGGTGGCTGATTAGGAGCGAAGTTATGGCGGTTCGAAAATGGTGGCAATTTTCTAAGCAAAATCTGAGGCATCCGCATCGCCGGACCATTCTAAGAACAGAAGCATTGGAAGTTCGCACCGTCCTGGATGCTCGGTTGGTGATTTCCGAAGTCGTCGCCAATAACGATTTTGGCATCGAAGATGACGATGGTGATCGAGTTGACTGGATTGAACTCCATAATGCCGGTGACCAAGCGGCCAATTTATCGGGCTGGCATTTAACGGATGATTCGGAAAATCTCCAGCTGTGGTCGTTTCCTGACGTAACGCTGCAACCCCAGGATTATTTGGTCGTCTACGCGTCTGGCAAGGACCGCGTTGCCGCCGCCTCGCCACTGCACACTAATTTCCGTCTGGACAACGATGGAGAATTTCTGGCTCTGGTCCAGCCCAACGGCACGACTGTTGAGCATCAGTACGCTCCGTTCGGCGCCCTGCTGCCTGACCGAGCGTTTGGTTTGGCGCAAAGCGTAGAATCCATCGCACTGTTCGAACCGACGTCGCCGGTTCGAACCATCGTGCCGACCAGCGAATTGGCGGAAGCGGTCGCAAGCGGCAGTTGGACAATGCCCGAATTTGACGATTCGTCGTGGATCGTCGGCGTAGGCGGCGTCGGTTTTGAACAAGCCACGGAATTCGATCCGTACATCGGCACCGACATGGAAGCTCAAATGTTTGGCGTGAATTCCTCGGCGCTGATTCGCATTCCATTTGACGTTGCCAATCCGTTTGCCATCACGGACATGTCATTCCAGCTGCAATACGATGACGGTTTTGTGGCCTATCTGAATGGAGTCAAGATTGCGGAAGCGAATTCGCCGGACGAACTGGCCTGGGACACTCGCTCGACGGGAACGCACCGAGACACGCTGGCGGTCCAGTTTGAATCGTTCGATGTGACACCTTTCGTTCACCTACTTCAACCAACGAATAACATTCTGGCCATTCACGGCATGAATAGCGGCACTTCGTCAGACGACTTTTTGATCGCTGCGAAGCTAGATGCCTTTCAACCTGGTTCGCTGGAATCATTGCCGCCCGGCTTTTTCGCCAAAGCAACTCCCGGACGTCCCAACGGAATTATCGTCTATTCGGGTTTGGTGAATGACGTGCAAGCGGACAGGCTGCGAGGTTTTTACGACAGCGCTTTTGACGTGCAGCTGACCAGCGGCACTGCGGGTGCGACAATCATATTCACGACCGATGGCAGCCAACCCACATTGGAAAACGGGACACCGATTTCGCCCGCGATTGCCGACGAATTTGTGTCGTCAACGGTTTCTATTGGCAAAACCACCACGTTGCGCGCCGCCGCATTTAAAGACGGTTTTCTGACCAGCAAGATCATGACGCAAACGTATTTGATGCTGGCCGACGTCATTCAGCAAGACGTTCAAGCGACCATCAATGCCGGTTTTCCAGAAACGTGGGGCCGTTACGAACCAGACTATGGTGTCGATCCCGATGTGGTTGGTCCGAACGATCAATACGATGGCGAATTCGCCGCACAGATTTTTGACGCGCTCAAGGCAGCGCCCACCGTTTCCATCACCACGGACATCACAAATCTTTTCGGCGAAAATGGCATCTACGAAAATTCAGTGCGCAGCGGAGCGGAATGGGAGCGGCCGATCAGCGTAGAAATCATGATGCCGGACGGTTCGAATCAAATCCAAGTGGATGCGGGCCTGCGCATCGCTGGTGACAACGTGCGGAACTTTGCCAATTCCAAAAAGCAATCGATGCGATTGGAGTTTCGATCAGAATACGGCGCTACCAAACTTCGCTTTCCGCTGTACGAAGATGCCGACGCGGTCGATTCATTTGACACCATTATCTTGCGCGGTGCCTATAACGACGGCTGGGTGCATACGCCCAATACCACTCAGTTTATTCGCGACGAATGGGCAAGAACCACGCTGCGGATGATGGGGCAACCTCAAGTGCATGGCCGTTTTGTGCACGTCTACCTAAACGGATTTTATTGGGGAGTTTACAATGCGGTCGAACGCCCCGTGGCCTCGTTCGCCTCTGATTATTTCGGTGGAAACAAAGACGAATGGGACGCATTGAATACCGGTTCGGTTCGTGATGGCAATGGCGAAGCCTGGGCCGACCTCCGGCGGATTGCTCGTGAAGCCAACACGGAAGACCAGCAGGCCAGCAACGCTGCGCTCCAACAACTGCTGGGCAACCATCCCGACGGCACTCCCAATCCGCAGCAGGAAGTAATTTTGGATGTTGACAATTACATCGACTATCTGATTGTCAATTTCTACGGCGGCAACACCGACTGGCCTGGCAGAAATTACTATGCCGCTCGGCAACGAGGTTCGGACAGCACCGGCTTCAAATTCTTTGCGTGGGATACGGAGAAAATTCTGGATCACGGCGAAGGTTCCACGCTGACCACCAATAATGTGAGTGTGTCGGACGGTGTGGCAGTGGCGTATCGGTACTTGCTAAGCAACGACGAATTCCGACTGCGGTTTGCCGATCACATTCATCGGCATTTCTTCAACGGCGGTGTCCTGGCCGTGAATCCCGACAGCCCGGCGTGGGATCCGCAAGATCCTGACAAAAACATGCCCGCTCAAACGTACGCCGCCATTGCTGATCGCATCGAATTGGCATTAATTGCCGAATCCGCTCGATGGGGCGACACACAATCGACTTCCACCAGAAACGATGGTCGAACGTATACGGTGGACGATTGGCGAGCGAAACGAGATGATCTGTACGAAAAATACTTTCCGAACCGTTCGCAGATTGTGTTGAACTATTTTGTACGAGCGGACCTTTATCCCGAAGTCGTCGCTCCGATCTTCAATCAACATGGAGGCAGTATCGACGCCAACTTTTCGCTGGAAATGACTTCGCCCGGCACCATTTACTATACGCTGGACGGATCGGATCCCCGACGCAGTTCGCTGGAACCCGGTGTGACCGAAGCCGGCGTTCGCTCGACGGCAATCGAATATTCCGGTCCAATTGCCTTGCCCGCTGGAGCAATGGTGAAAGCCAGAACCTTGGTCGACGGAGTTTGGAGTGCCTTGAACGAAGCAACCTTTACCGTGGCCAACAATCCGATTCGCATTGCCGAAATCATGTACAACCCCAGCGATCGTGACACCAACGGACGGGACAATGACGAATTTGAGTTTGTGGAATTGATCAACACTTCGACCACGGAAACAATCCATCTGGCCGGCTACCGCTTTACAGACGGCATTGAATTCACGTTCGATGACGTATCGTTGGCACCACAAGAGCGATTGGTAGTGGTTGCCAACCAGGCGGCGTTCCAGCAACGGTATGGTTCGGACTTGCCGGTGGCCGGCGAATATGGCACGACACCAGACGCATTCCGGCTCAGCAATAGCGGCGAAACACTGCGATTGGTTGATTCCGTCGGCGGCATTGTGCACGAAGTCACCTACAGCGACGACTGGATTGCCAGTACCGACGGAGTCGGTGCGTCTCTGACCGCCATCAATGATCTACCGAATCAAGACGAAGCGGAAGTCAGCCGCTGGCGCGCCAGTGTTCCGGTTGGTGGTTCCCCGGGCCGAACCGAACAACTGGACGTCAACGGAGATGGAGAATCAACCATCGCCGACGTCGATTTGTTCTGTAGCGCGTTGCAAGCGAACGTGACGCAATATGATCTGAACGGCGATAACCGCCTGGATATTCAAGACATGGCAATGGTCATTCAAAGCATTCTGAGAATTCCGTATGGCGATTCCAATCTTGATGGTCGATTCGATTCGGCCGATCTGGCGTTGGTGTTCCAAGCCGCCGAATATGAAGACCAGTTCGTGCGTAATTCTCGCTGGTCCGAAGGAGATTGGAACTGCGATGGCGACTTCACCGCTCGCGATATCGTCGACACGTTTGTTTTTGGAGAATATTCGTTGCCCGCAGCAATGGCAACCGGGCAGGCGGCTGCACACACCGCGAAGATACGAGACATCGCGGCGGCATTAGCCGTAGACATGGCGTTTAGTACGGAACGCAGTAATCTCTCAATTCGGCGATAATTTTTTCCACTTCCTGATCACTGGGATCAGGGGCAATGGCGGTAAAATAGTTGTCGTCGATGCCAAACATCTTCTTGCGGGCGTGCGCTTCGTCTGGATGCTCGTCTACCAGCACATCGCCTAACTCAAAATCGTTATCCCAAAGAACGGCGTCTGCCAAGCACTCGACCATCAGTTGCCATTCGCCGTGATCGTCGCAGTCGACGCCGGGAACGTGATCCGAATCTGCGCCGTCTGCCTCTAGTACTTCCTCTACTGCCGCGAGAATCGAATGTCGAACTTCATATTCTTCCGGTTCATCGGGAAACAGGCGGTTTCCATCGGCTTCAAGTTGAGCTAGTTCTGCTGCGACGTCGAACAGGCAAGCGACTGCCGCTTCGTTGATGGCGGTAAGTTCTACCGGTTCGAATTCTTCCGACAACAAACCTCGCGCCACTTCCAACATTACCGCCCATTTAGCCGGCTGCGTCAGATCATTGAACGCTTGAACCGAAAAATCAAGTTCTTCCGAAACTTGATCAATGAAACTTGCCAATGCAAGCCTCACAAGTTCTGCCTCGGCGCCTTGCAACGTGCGTACACCTCGACTTGTTTTCCAAACCATCGGCTTCTCTCCTGATTGCAATGAAGCGTGTAGACTATTGCGCTGGTGTGATTGTAATCTTTCGAAACTCCACTGGTCCGTGATCCCCTTGCAAATAAATTGGACCTGGTTCGCCTTCGGCGCTATCAAGAGCACCGCCCGTGATGCCCGGGATGTCCTGCCGATCGATCACTCGCTGGCCATTCAAATGCACGGTGATGGTTCGGCCCACCAATTCAATATCGTAAGTCTGCCATTCACCGGCTGCCTTGGCCGCATTGACGGACGGTGTCAGAAAACCATAAATGCCGCCAACTTTGTGGCTTTCCGGTTCGTCACCAAAATTGTCTTCAATCTGAAGTTCATGTCGACCTCGGAGATAAATCCCGCTGTTGCTGCCCGCCGGATACCGAAACTCCACATGCAACTTGAAGTCATCAAACGTTTGCGAAGTAGCAATGTTGTTGCCGGGTTCGGCGTTAACCAAGAGGCCGTGGTTCACGGTCCATCCGTTGGGAACATTCGGCAGCAGTGGCTTCCAGCCCGAAAGATCTTGTCCATTAAACAGTTCGACCGGTTCGCCCCAAGTAGGCTCAGATTCCCGCTTAAGCGAAGGAGCTCGCACGCCGCTGAACTTAATCTGGCGTCCTTGATTGTCAGTGGTTTTGCCGTGCAGATGGTCACCGTCAATGTGATCGACGTGGCATTCGCCCTGAAACGTCAAGTGGTCCTGTCGATCTTCCCATTGCTTGGGAATCGCGAACGAAAACGATTCGCCGTCGACCTTGATTTCTGCGATCGGCCGCGCACTCCCGAATTGGCCAACAAACGAACCAACTAGTGTCGAATAGCCGGACTTTCGCACTTCCAGCCACGAAGGGTAGTCTCCGTCTTCACCCTTTACGACAAGATCCCAGCGGCCAATCAGCGGATGCGGTTCTTGTTCCTGGCCCCAAGCCGTCATGTCACCCAGACAAACACTGGCCACGATAGCCCAGCACAAACAACAGACTTTTCTAACGGTCATCACGAAACACCTCGATGATTGTTCTTTCAGTTTTCAGTTTTCTAAATCTCGAAATTCTTAATCTTCCGATGAAACCAACACCACCGTGATCTGATCTGCTTGGTCATGGTTCAGGTGGATGGTTCGACCATCTTCTAAGTGGAAGGTCCAAATTGCATCACCGTCTGTGCGAGGACCGGCAGTGATAATCGAGGAAACCGCAACATCAAATGCGGTCAATTCGTCGGCCACTTCCACCACTGTGGCCGACATATTTTCTCGTAACAGGCTGGCTTTGACCGGTTCGCCCGGAACCAAGTGCATGAAGTCTTCCGGGATCTCCTGACCGTGCGGATCCAAAATGGGATGGCCCAGCATATCGTCCAGATAGTCGACTGTTTCTTCGTCGTGCAAGTGCTCCAGTTGATGGGCTTGATTGTGGAGTTCATCCAACGGCGTGCCGACATGTTGTAGATAGCTTTCCCAAAGCCGGTGAGCTCGCAACAAGCGCTTCGCTTCCAGTTCGCCTTCATCTGTCAGCGCCCACGTACCGGACGATTCCGTCATTAAGTTTTGGCGTTCCAGCGACCGTAATGCTCGTCTCACCGCTTCATGCGAAGGTGAATCGTGCAGATGGCTGGTAATGTCAGCAAACGCCAAACGATTGTCCGACGAATAGCGAAACGTCCCCAAAATATCTTCGACCAAACGCTGAGGAACCATCGAACGACGTCGCAGCCAGTCGGCGATTAAGCCGTACTTTGGAGCCACGGCTAAAACCACCATGAATTGCAACGTGCTGGCAATCACGATAGACGGCCCCGTCGCCACTTTGCCAATCCAAGTGGATACATACAATCCGGCCACCACGCTGGTCACGCCAAACAACGCTGAAATCATCATCATGCGGCTGAGGCGATTACACAGGAGATAGGCAGTTGCTGCCGGAGTGACCAACAGTCCCACCACCAAAATCACGCCGACCACATTGACAGCGCTGACCACCACTAGCGATGTACAGGCGGTTAACACGTAATCTAACGCCACGACCGGAAAACCCAACGAAGCGGCCATTACTGGATCGAAAGACGTCAATTGCAAATGCCGAAACAACAAGATAACGGTCGCCAAGACGATAGCCGCCACAACCGCCATCAGCCACAAGTCTTCATCACCGACACCCAGCACCATGCCGGCAATAAAGTGATACAGATCAATGTGAATTCGATGACTGAACACCGACGCCAGCACTCCGCCGACGGCAAAAATTCCGGTGTACATAATGCCAATGGCGGTGTCTTCTTTGATCCGAGAGACCTTGGAGACAAAACTGATCAACGCCACCGTCACGATACCGGCCACAATGGAACCGATCAGCATGGCGGGCGCATGGGCCTCTACGCCAAACATCATTTGCATGAACAAGTAGCCCGCGGTGACTCCGGCCAGCATGGCATGCGAAAGTGCATCACCCAGGAACGCCATGCGGCGCAGAATGATAAAGCAGCCCATAACGCCGCAGACGATTGCTACAAGCGAACCGCCAAGCAGCGCCTTTTGAAACGCCTGACTCTCTAAAGGCGCGACGAACAGATCCCACGCCAAGCTCATGGCGACACCTCGTCATCCGCAGCGAATTCGCTCGATTGCATATCCGCAAACACTCGCAAATTGCCTTCGTACACTTCGCTCAATAATCGAGGATGCAGAACTGCTTGCGGCGGTCCAAAAGCAAATAGACGCTGTTTCAACAGTAGCAGGCGATCAAAGTATTCGGCAGCCGTTGCCAAGTCATGATGCACTACCAGCAAGGTGCGACCTGCTTTTTAGGTCTGCGCCAACACGTCCAGGATGGCTCGTTCTGTGGCCGCATCCACACCCGCAAACGGTTCATCCAGCAGTAAGATTTCAGCGCCTTGCGCCATGGCTCGAGCCATAAAAACGCGTTGCTGTTGGCCACCAGAAAGCTGGCCGATTTGGCGATTGGCAAATTCGCTCATCCGCACCATCTCTAATGCCTGGTCGGCGATCTGTCGGTCGCGTCGGCCCAGGTCTCTCCACCACGGCACGGCGCCGTAGCGCCCCATCATGGCAACTTCGCGAACGGTGATAGGAAAATCCCAATCCACGGAACCTCGCTGAGGCACATAGGCTACTTGCCCTTTGGCCTGTTCCGCCGGTTCGCCGAAGATCTTCACTTCGCCCACATCGGGCCGCACAAATCCCAGAATCGATTTGATGAACGTTGACTTGCCGGAACCATTTGGTCCAATGATTCCTACCAAACTGCCGGCCGGAATCTTGACGGAAATGTCCAGCAACGCCGGAACCGGTCCGTAACTAACCGTTAGGTTGGAAATCTCGATCGCGAATGGAGGCGAAGGCGTGGGTGACGTCATGGCATTATCTTAAACCGATCTACTCCTGTACCGCTGCTTCGGGTGACGATCCTGGTGGTACCGTGACATTCAATGCGCCTTGGATGGCTTCGCCCGGTTCGGACCAAAAAGTTTGTTCGGCAATCACAACTGCGTCTCGTAGAATCCGCACGCGAATCGCGCTGGCTGTCAGACCAGCGTCGTTGGCGCAAGTAGCTTGGACGAAGAATTCGTTCCGGCCTTGCACGATACCGTCTACAGGATCCGATACGATCAGTTGGCCACCGGAAATGGCATCCGTCCGCTGCAGCACCGGTTTGCCATGAAACAAGATCAATAAACTGGGCGCGTCCTCCAGTTCTAGCGCACACGGATCTGGGCCAGCAGCAAACGAAAGCGTCACCTCCAGCCGAAATTCACCCACCGCGACGGTATCGGGTTCCGCTTGATACGCCACCACTCGAGGCCGATGCGTCATGTACAACTGCACACCTCCCAGGATGACTACAACCATAATGAACGCCAACAGTGGCCGCATTGCTACTTCACGCGTTGGACGCGTGCCTGAAAGAACGAACTAGCTTCCTGACTACATATGCAGATCCGATCCTACCCATCATTCCAACGCCTGAACAATGGTTAACACGTTTTCTCGCATCATTCCCAAATACGTTTCCCCGGCCGAACCAGGTGGTCCCATCGAATCGGAGTAAAGCGAACCACCGATCTGCACACCCGCTTCGGTAGCCATCTGCTTGATGACTTCCGGATTGACACTGGTTTCGACAAAAATGGCTTTGACCCCGAACTTTCGAATCGACTCGATCGCTTTTGCTCGACTGGCCGGCGTCACACCCGCGCCCACTTCAGCACCGGTGGACCAACCTTCGGGCGCGGCGGATTCAAATCCATATGCCTTACAGAAGTAGTTGAACGCATCGTGACTGGTAACCAACACTCGACGTTCGCGCGGCAACGCATTCACCTGTTTGGTGATCCAGGCGTTCAGATTCCGAAGTTGTCCTAGATAAAGTTCGGTTCGCGCCTTGTATTCGCGTTCATGGTCGGGATCCGCGGCCACGACGGCATCCAAAATGTTCAACACGTAAATCCTGGCGTTGGCGGGATCAAACCAGGCGTGTGGATCACGTACCGGCACCGCCTGCCCTTGTTCCTCAATCACGATGGGCTGGATGCGGTCGGTACAGGTGACCAACTTCTTCCCGGCATCGGCCGCCAGATTTTTCATCCAATCGGCACCTTCCAAGTGCAAGCCGTTTTCAAAGCACAATGTCGCATTCTTGACCAACTGCACATCGGCCGGCGTGATTTGGTACGTATGGGGATCGCTGCCCGGAGTCAACACGCTTTGCACTTCCCAGCGATCACCGACCACTTGCCGGACGAAGTCCGCGACTTGCGTCGTGGAGCACACCGCTACGCCAAAACGAGTTTCATCGGCCGCGGCTGCCGCCGGCCACCAAGTCAAGCTAACAGTGAGAAGCCCAATAGCGACGACCAACACCGACCGAAAGCGATTCGAATAGCCCCTTCGACTTTTCTCCAGTCCATTGCACTTTGACATACCAACCTCCTAAACGTCTCATAGGAATGTGCACTGATTCTGTCGTTGCAGGCGTTACGCGTGGGCAGATTCGGTCACTTCAACGGCTAGGCAATGCTTCAGCATCTCGGCAGGCGAACTAACGTAGCTGGTATAAAACGGGCCGAATTCGGCATACTTGGCACTCGCTTCGTCAAACCGCATCTTGTAAACGATTTCGGTCAGAAACGAAGGATTGGCGGCCCACAGCGTGACGCCCCATTCCCAATCTTCCAGACCGACGCCAACCGTGATCAATTGCGAGACTCGGCCCATGAACGCCATGCCGCTTCGGGCGTGTTCGTTCATCATGCGGTTGCGTTCATCAAATGGCAGAGTGAACCAGTTTTCGCCCACTTTGCGTTTTTTGTTCATGGGATAGAAACACATGGCCGGAAAATGGGCCGGGAAATCGGGCGTCAGCCGTTGCTTGCGCATCATTGGTTCGCGCTGCCGATACGCATTCAACTTGGCTTCAAACGTAGGACTTCCTTCTTCCTCGCCTTCGTCGACCAACCGCTGAGCGTATTGTTCGACGGAAGGCACGTATTCCGAGATTTCGGTCACCGAAACAAACGAATACGTCGGCTCGATAGCCATACCCAATTTGGAGTTCATCAGGCGCTGATGGACAGCGTCTATTTTCAACGGACAAGGGTCCATCAACATCAATCCGAAATCTGCCTTGTGACCACTGACAACAGAAGTCTGCAGACGTTCCGTAGCTTGCGGGCCGTCTGGAGCCAACGCCGCCAGGACTTCCTGAACACCTTGAGCCACCGCATCGGCGGACAAGCTGGCAAACTTGTGGCGATCAAATCGATAATACAGATGACTGCAATGCCAGCCTTCCTTGGGTGTCAAAGAAGGTTCAACCGGAGCGGCATGAGGTGGACGGCCGTGACTCATCGAAGAATCCCCATATCTTTCTGCAAACTGGACTATTGGAACATTCAGCCCAAAATTTTATCACAGTCCACAGTCAAGACCTAGGTGACTAGCCAGCGTCACTCGGCGATGTCCAGTTAGACAAAAACGCTGGCCAGATCTCCGATCAAGCGAACAAAGACTTCTCGCGTCAGCACTGCGGGAACGCGTTGCCGAGCCTGACCGGGCATGGACTCAAAACGAGCGAACCGGATTTGCGAATTTCCCTGGACGGCAATTTCGTAATAACGACGCTGTTTGGCCGTAACGGCCTGCGGTTTGGTCGAACGCAGAATAGCCTGCTGTTGGTTGGCATCCAATTCGATCACCGAAATCGGTTCCAGCAAGTAGTTCAAGCTGGCAGCCAAACGGTTCGCCTTGTCTAAGAAATCACTGTGCGAAATCGGACAAACCGCCGAACATTCCAGTTGAACGTAGTCAAATTCACAGCCCAGCGGATTCACTTGCAGCAAGCAGCATTCCAGCGAACCGCCGAGAAAACCAAGCACTTGCAAACCAGCTTGGCTAGTGCAAAACAACTGGCGTGCGGCCGCTTGTGCGTCACGAATCATACTCACTGCCGTTCTCCTTTCGCGTTCAGTCCAAATCCAATTCGTCACTCGCTTGGGCCGTATGATGTTCGGTGCCATCAAACGACATCGTCGTCAGTTTGCCATCCAATACCGTTTCAATATGGACGGGACGCCGCCACAGCTTGTACAAGTTTCGCAGCGTGTCTTGAGCGTAATTAATCTTCAGTTCCGGACCATTGAAATGATGTTCCAAGAACAATTCGCCTCGGTTTCTAAAGTTCCCGTCTCGTACCTTAATAATCGGTCGTCCCATATTTGTCAGGCTGAACAGCAGTTGCTGTTTCACTTGTTCAAACTGGCGACTTTCAATTTCGTAGTAACCCGTATCTTGGTTGTAGCCAAACGAAAACAGTTTGTTGCGCCGACAAAAATCGAGTGTCAGGAATTCGTCAATAAACGTCAGATCATTGTGAATCTTGCGAACCTCAAAGATCTTTTCTCGGCCCAAACCTGCGTCGGTATTCCAACGCTGCTTGGCCACCAGATCGTCACACTGTTCGTAGTCACGCCCAAAACAGCCTCGATTCCAACGGTCTTCAATATCACGAAACAGTTCGACACCTAGTTTGTAGGGATTCAACCGCGTAGGCGAACTGGCCAGTGTTCCCGAAGTATGGTCCGCATAGCTAACGACATCGCCGCCGCTAATCAGGCCATGACGAGTCATCATGGTAGAATGCCAAAACGTGGCCCAACCTTCGTTCATGATCTTGGTCTGACCCTGCGGTGCGAAATAATACGCTTCGTCTCGAATGATTGCCAACACATCCATCTGCCACGCGGTCAGCGGTGCGTGTTCCAGCAAGAACAACATGACGTCTCGGACCGGTTCGGCCGGATATCGTTGTTCCGACTGCGACACCGTTGGTTCGCTAATTTCGTTTTGCCGAGGATTAATGTACCGATCCATATAGCCCTTGGCCGGAAGCTTGCCGGGCCGAATGTTTGCCTGTGACGCTTCGTCCGCGTCAAAGTCGTAGCGATTCCTTGGTTCGAACCGCTTAATAAACGGCGAATGAATGTCAATCAAATCTTCGATACTAAGACATACGTCGATAAAGTTCTCTACTTCCTCGAAACCAAACCGATCCATGTATCGCCGAATGCGATTGCCATGGTTGGCCATTTCGTCCACCATTTTGCGGTTCGTCTGACTGAACCAGTAGTTGCATTTGAAGAAGTCACAGTGCCCATACACATGTGCGATCACCATTTTCTGATCCGTAAACGCGTTACTATTCAGCAAGTAGGCGTAGCACGGATTGTTGTTGATCACCAATTCATAGATTTTTTGCAAACCGTAGGAATAGCCCTTTAGCAAGCGTTGGTATTCCATGCCAAATCGCCAGTGGGGATACCGAGTGGGAAAGCCGCCATAGGCCGCCACGGCCGACAGTTGTTCCACATCCACCATTTCAAAAACGGTAGGAAAATAATCTAGTCCGTAGCTGGTGGCTAACGCTTCCATTTCAGCTTGGACGTCAACCAATTCCGGCGGTAGTGTCTGCATAGAAACGATAGCCATGGCGTGATCACTTATAAAAAAAACAAACCTAACTTGGCAACGTGGCGAACCGGATTAACTGCGTTGGACGGCAAGTGCAGCGGATTCGTCACCTCATCCATTACCGAGCGTCGGATTCGTCACCTCTTCCATTACCGAGCAGCGGATTCGTCACCTCTTCCATTACCGAGTAATTTCACGAGCGTACTTGATGACGTGGCGAACTTACTTACGACAGTCGTTGGACTTGAAATGATTCGTCCTTGGCCGATCGAATCAAATCGTATAGACGAGGCATCTGGGCGCTGAGCGATTGCCGAGCGTTCAAAATGGCTTCCGTTCGATCGCGACCTTCCACGGTCACTTGCGAATGCCCCAACGCTACCTGAAAACGATGACGATCATTGGAACGATTAAAATCAATCATAAAAAGCTCCTTGGCGAAACACTCTATTTCCCAGTTCCCAAAAACGTTTTGATCGAATCGAAAATGGCGTTTCGATCTTCAATTTCAGACAGGATCAGATTCTCGTGCGCACTACCAAAGTGCGATTGCAGTGACCGAATGTAGTCACCACTGCCGTACGGACTTTCCACTTGGCCATAGCAAAACAGATTGACTACAGGCAATATTTTCTGGTCTAGGATCTGAACGCTGCGTCGATTGTCTTCGCCCCAGTTGTCACCGTCAGAAAATTGAAAACAGTAGATATTCCATTCGCTGGCGGGAAACTGCGTTTCCATCAAGTTCCAGCAAACTTGGTACGCCGAACTGATCTTGGTGCCGCCACTTTCTCGAGTGTGATAGAACGTGTGTTCGTCCACTTCCTTGGCGGCGGCGTCGTGAATAATGTAACGCCGCTCCAGTCCTTGGTATTGCTTGCGCAACCAAGTGTCGATCCAGAACGATTCGGTTCGCACAATCTGTTTCTGTTCGTCCGTCATCGAACCCGACACATCCATCATGTACAGGATCACCGCGTTGGCCAGTGGTTGCTTGACCGTAGACCACGAGCGATACCGGTTATCTTCACGAATCGGTATCACTCGTGGTCGATTGATGTCGTACACGCCGGTTGAAATCTGCCGACGCAAGGCTTGCACATAAGTGCGTTTAAAATGCCGCAAGGATTCTGGCCCGTTGCGGCGAATACTGTCGTATTTGGCTTTTTCATCCCACAGGCTGGCGTCCCCTTTGGGCCGTATTCGCGGCAGTTGGAGCTCGTCACCCAAGATGTCCGCCAATTCGTCCAAGCTGACATCCACTTCCATGATGTGACCGCCCGGTTCGCTACCCGCTTCGCCCGCAGCACCTTCCTGGTCCCCTTTGCCGACCGGTTGTCCGGGCTGACCGTCGCCCTGCCCTACTCCGCCAGATCCGTTTTTTCCGTAACGAAAATGAGGAACGTCCAGCTGAGGCACGGGAATGCTGACCAAGTCTTTTCCTTTGCGGCCAATCATTTCATCTTGCGTGACATATTTACGCAGATTCTGCCGCAGCTTGCCTCGAACAATCTGCTTGAAGCGATCGGCGTCTCGTTCAATTCGATTTGGCATCAACGGTTGCTCGGTTTTTCCTCGCTTACGCTTCGGGCTAGGATGTCTTGCTCGCCTTCGGGCTAGGATATCTTGCTCGCCTTCGGGCTAAGATGTCTTGCTCGCCAACGCTTCCGGCTCGGGTGTTACGTTCTGGTAACGATCATGTTCTCTTCGTTCGATTCGAAATGACTTACTCCTTGGCGTCGCCTCGAGCGAAAATACTGGCCACGTAATTCAATACGTCGGTGGCACTTTCGTCGTCGTAACCGTAATTCTGAATCAGTCGCGACTTGACCACGTCAATTTTGGCTTGCGTGTCGGCGTCGACCACGTTGGACACCAAACTGGTCAGCTTGATGGTGTCTTTCTGGTCTTCAAACAGTTTCAATTCCAACGCCTTGTAAAGTCGTTCATTGGTTTTGTAGTCAAAGGTTTTTCCGTCAATCGACAGTGCCCGATGTAGTTCATGATTTCGCGACGGAAATCGTCTTTGCGACTGTCCGGGATATCGATCTTTTCTTCAATCGAACGCATCAGACGTTCGTCCGGTTCGTCATACTGGCCCGTGAATTTATTCTTCACCTTTTCACGTTGGGTGTACGCTTTAACGTTGTCAATGTAGTTAGCGCACAGGCGTTTCAAGGCATCATCGTCGGCCGCGATCGCTCGCTGGACTTCGTTTTTCACAATGTTTTCGTATTCCTCTTTGACTACCGCCAATAGTTGGCGATAACGGTCTCGCAGTTCTTCGTTGGTGATTAGCGAATGGTGCTTGAGGCCCGATTCCAATTCGTTCATGACCATGAAGGGATTGATCGAACGCGATTCCGGGTGTGCGACCAAAGCGTTCGAAATCTTGTCTTGCACGTAGCGAGGCGAGATGCCCATCATGCCTTCGTTGTGCGATTCCTCTTTCAACTCCTTAATGTTTTCTTCCGTGAAGCCGGGCAAGGATTTGCCGTTGTACAGCTTTAGCTTTTGCATCAACGACAGACTGGCATGCTTGGGGTCTTCCAGCCGAGTCAGAATGGCCCACATTGCGGCCACTTCGATGGTGTGCGGCGCGATGTGCTTGCCTTTGACCTTTTCCGAGTTGTAATCTTTTTCGTAAATCTTCACTTCGTCGGACAGTTTGGTGACATAGGGCACGTCAATCTTCACCGTCCGGTCTCGTAACGCTTCCATGAATTCATTGTTTTGCAAGCGACGATATTCCGGTTCGTTGGTATGCCCCAAAATGACTTCGTCGATATCCGTTTGCGCAAACTTCTTGGGCTTCACCTTGTGTTCTTGGCTGGCACCCAACAAGTCATACAAGAAGGCGACGTCCAGCTTTAGGACTTCAATAAATTCAATGATGCCTCGGTTGGCCACATTGAATTCGCCGTCAAAGTTGAAGGCTCGCGGATCACTATCGCTGCCGAATTCCGCAATTTTTCGGTAGTTGATATCGCCGGTTAGTTCGGTCGAATCCTGATTCTTTTCGTCCTTGGGCTGAAACGTACCAATACCTACTCGATCTTGTTCGCTCAGCAGAATCCGTTTGACGCGAAGATCCGCGATCACTCGGCCAAAGTCACCGCCGTGGTGCTCCAATCGTTCGTTCAGCATGAAGCGACATAACGGGCAGAGTTCACCGACGGTGGAGACATGAAAATCATGTTCCGCGCGTCCCACATTCAGTTGCTGCAAAATGGCAGGACGATGCTGTGTGGGAATCACATGCAAAGGCTCTTCATTCATTGGGCACCAGTGGACTTCTCCATCGTCACCAGTCCAGCCTAACGCATATAACGCACCGTCTTCCGTTTGGCTGTAGCGTTCCAAGCCTTTCTTGAGGAGCCTGGCGAGCGTACTTTTGCTGCTGCCCACCGGACCGTGCAGCAGGAGCACTCGCTTTTCAATGCCGTACCCCTGGGCCGCGCTCTTCAGCGCGTTGACCAGCTGTTCCGTGACGTTGTCGAGTCCGAAGATGGCGTCCTTGCCATCGTCAATGGGGTCGTCAAAGAAGTGGTAGTGGATCTTACGTTCTCGGCACGATTCGTACGTTTCGGTACCGTACGAAATGATCATATCGTAAACGCGTTGAAAGGCATTACGAGTGACCTTGGGATTTTCGCGAACCAGATCGAGGTACTGTTCGAACGAACCAACCCAATTCTGGCGTTGATAACGCTGCGTGTCATGTTGATCAACCAACGAAGAAATGATGTCTCGACCTGCAATCATAAACCTGCTCCTGTCCTGTTCGCAAACCCGCCGTATTGGGCTGGGATTGCGAAGTCTGGGGATATGCTGTTAGTAAAAAGTCCCTTCGTATCTTGGATCCCATTGCCAATGAAACTTATTTCTGCGCAGCAACGACCGCAGGCAAATGTCACTGTAAAAGTGCAAAGGGATTGTGAATCTCGTTGCCATTCGACGAAAACAATTCTTCAAGAAGAAAGGTCTCGGCGAAAGAAATTTCGAGACGCAGAAGCCCGCACGATAAGAAACACGCGGTTTTTGCTGAGAAGTTGAAAAAGATCGGGCAATCCGAATAAGGTCTGCTGACGACGGATGATCCGCCAATGTCGTCAGCAACTTTCCTGGGCCACTAACCTCATCTAAAACAAGTATCGCTACAACTTGGAATCAAGACAAGAGAAACTTTTCAGATTCAACGCATTTGCCACCACGCGTGCTCGTATCGAGCGCCCATCATGAACGCTTCAAACCGGGAACCGAAACCAACTTACGTCGACGATGGCAATCCAGATACAGGCTTCACTTACGGCCGAAAGGATGAACAATAATTGTCCGACAATTCGGCCATAGAATTTGTGAAAAAAATCACAGGTTCACTGCCAACGACGGGCGAACTACGACAACAAGCGCTGCACGCTTTCAATCAGGCGATCCATGGCAAATGGTTTGCGAATGTAATCATCCACGCCCAGCATTTCGGCGTAGGCTTTGTGTCGACTCCCTTCATTGGCCGTAATCATGATGACTCGAATCGGCACTGGTCTACTTTGCCGTAGCTTCTCCAACACCAGAAATCCACTGCGTTTGGGCATCATCATATCCAGAATTACCAAATCTGGATTTTCACGATCCGCCATCGCCAAGCCTTGATTGCCATCGCGAGCAATCAAGATTTCGTACCCCTTAGCCGTCAAGGCATACTTCAACGATTCGATAATTTCTGTATCGTCATCCACAAGTAGAATGCGCTGCTTGGGTGCCGTTTCATCTTTGGACTGCTGTTCGGCCATCTGCTTCTCCGACTTACATTCGGTCTTTACCTGGGAACCATTTCGGTCCGTTTTGCCGCGAGGCGACTGGGGTGGGATTCAAACATTTCGTACGAATTCGATTGATTCGTTATTTTGCCCGCCATTCTTAGCGTAAAACAAGGGGGCAAAGAACGGCTGTCGCTGGATCCATTCTCGTAAGCTACTCTGTTCTTCACAACCGAACTCTCTTCCACTAGGCTTTTATGACCAAAATTCGCCACCTGACACCCCAATCGGCGTATATACACATTCCTTTCTGCGAACATCGCTGCGCCTATTGCAACTTCACGCTCATCGCGAATCGGCAAGATTTGGTTCCAGCATTCTTGGATGCCATCGATAGAGAACTTCAATCGCTTGTCCAGCCGGTGCCCATTCAGACGCTATTTCTGGGTGGCGGCACGCCAACGTATTTGTCTGAATCGCAGCTGAACCAACTGTTTGATTCGTTGGACCGCTGGCTTCCAAGACAGCCGCATCACGAAACGTCCGTCGAAGCCAACCCCAACGACATATCGCCTGCCAAGCTGCGAATAATGGCGGACCGCCAAGTCAATCGCCTTAGCTTGGGAATCCAATCTTTTGACAACGCCAAGCTGCGCACGCTAGACCGGTCCCATACGTCAGACCAAAGTGTCGCCTGTGTTCAGCAGGCGCAGGAATGGCTAGACAACGTGGCCATCGATTTGATTTTTGCCGCACCAGGCGAAACGCAATCGACCTGGCAACGCGATTTAGATACTGCCGTGAAACTGGGCGTCCAACATATATCGACGTACGGACTTACTTTCGAACGAGGCACTCGATTTTGGTCCGACCTGCAAAAACAACGCATCCATCGTAGCGAAGAAGACGCAGAACTTTCCATGTACCGGGCGGCCATTTCGACGTTAGCATCGGCCGGATTCGAACACTACGAAGTCTCCAATTTCGCCAAGCCGGGCCATCGCTGTCGACACAATGAAGTCTATTGGCAAGGAAAAACGTACTTTGCCTTCGGTCCCGGAGCCGCTCGTTTTATCCTCGGTCGGCGCGAAACGAACCACCGCAGTACGACAACCTACCTAAAACGGATGCAACAAGGTTTGTCTCCCACCGCAGAATCAGAAACGCTGGCCGACGAAGACTACGCTCGAGAACGACTGGTGTTTGGCCTGCGACGGTTAGAAGGCATTCGATTCGACGATTTCCAGCAAGACACCGGTTATTCGCTGGAATCAATCGGCGGAGCTGCGTTGCGACGTTATCTACAATCAGGCTGGCTGGAAATCTCCCAAGACACCGTTCGATTAACTCGACACGGCCTGTTCATCAGTGACGCCCTGTGGCCCGATCTTTTGGTTGCCGAAAATCCGGGCGAGCGTGCATACTGAGCGTAAAAACAAGGGAAATGCGTCGCCATTTCGTGCAATGTTCATTTGCAATGCCCAGTTCTTATCCACTAGATTGATAGTCCTATCGCTCGTGACAAATTGCGCAATGTAGAAATCGACACGCAACCCAGGAGTCACCACTATGACCAAATTGCAACTTTTGGCTTTATTTCTCGCTGCTTGCCTACTACAAGGCAACGTTGCTTCCACTTTATTTGCCCAGTTGTTGCCGCCTGTCGAAACCGGCGTTGTCCCCGTCAGCGCAACTACGCTGTTGGACCATCTGCCCGTCAACTTCTACACGAATCGTTTCGACGTCACCTTTTACTTCGGCCCTACTGATTTGGCCGCGGTCCCGGGCGAAGACAATCGCCTGGTGGTGACTTCCCACAACGGCCAAGCGTTCCTATTAGACAACCAAGGGAACGTGACTTCGTTCTTGGATCTGGCCACGCCCGATAGTCCCACCTACAGTCCGTGGTTCGCCGCAACTCCCATCCAAGGCATGACATCCCTGGTGTTTCATCCTGATTTTGCCGAGCCGACGGCGGCTGGCTATCGAAAATTCTACACCTTAGAGCCGGAATCGCTGGATGCTCCGACACCTGCCGATTTTGACGAAACGATTGTCGTTGCCAACGTGCGTCACCATGAGGTTTTATACGAATACTCGCTGTCCAACGTCGACGACACCACCTGCGATGCCAACTGTTTTGCCAATCGTCGCGAACTACTGCGAATCAACCAGCCAGGCATTCATCACAACTTAGGAGATTTGGCGTTTGGTTCGGACGGCATGTTGTTTGTTTCGTCTGGCGATGGCGATAACGCGGCCAATGCGACGCTCGACCGCGTGGCAATTTCAGAAAATTCGGTTCATTTGGACAACATTTTTGGAAAGATCTTGCGGATTGATCCATTCGGTTCCAACAGCACCAATGGTCAATACGGCATTCCAGCAGACAATCCGTTTGTCGATGGCGACGGTCCCAATATTGATGAAATCTACGCCTATGGACTACGAAATCCGTACCGCCTAGCCGTGGATGCGAAAACAGGCGAACTCTATTCGTCCGAAACCGGCCAACTGAACGTGGAAAGCATCAAACGCATCGAAGCCGGCGGCCATCACGGTTGGAACTTGATGGAAGGTTCGTTCATCTACAATCCAATGGATCAGTCGACCGTGATTCCCGACCAAGATTTAGACGGAGACGGCACGGGAGATTTTGCGGCGGCAAATGGCTTAGTGGAACCGGTCTTAGAGTATGACCGGCAGACAGGCTGGGCCGTGATTGGCATGGCTGCCTATCGAGGTTCCGAATGGCCGGAATTGGACGGCAAACTGATCTTTGCCGATCACGTTTTGGGCAAGCTGTTTTACGGAGACCCAGAGACGGATTTGATCCGCCAGTTTGAACTTGACGAATCCAGTGATCCGTTACCCGGGCGCATTTTTGGTGTGGCGACCGACAACGACGGAGATCTGTACGTGTACGGCATCACGTCACACAATGCGAATGGACACGGAATTGTCCAAAAGCTGAGTCGGCCCTGGTTGGCCGGTGATTTTGACCGAAACAATGAACTAGATGTTACGGATTTGGATCAGTTGCGAAACTCAATTATCGGCGGCGGTACCGATGCCACGTTTGACTTGAACGGAGACGAAGTCGCCAGTCGGTCCGACATTCAGACGTGGATCAAAACGTTGAAAGGCACCTTTATCGGCGACGCCAATCTGAACGGCAAATTCAATTCGGAGGATTTGGTCATCGTCTTTGCGGCAGGCGAATACGATGACGGCGTCGCCGGGAATTCGACCTGGGACGAAGGAGACTGGAACGCTGACGGTGAATTCGATTCGTCCGATCTGGTCTTCGCCTTCCAGGACAATGGATACGACGCCGCTACCGTTGCCACGATTGCACCGGTCCCCGAACCACAATTCGGCTGGTTTGCCTGGTTCCTTGTGCTGTTCGTATGTCGGTCGCTGGTGCCGAGAAATCAGAAAATCAACACGTAATCGGTGTTGGCCAAGCTTCCAGGTGGCGTCCCCATTGCTGATCTGTAAATTGATAGCTAGGATTGCTCGGCTTACAAAACGTGCGGAACGAGGACGCAGATGCCTTCAGGCAAGATAAATAAAATAGACACCGACAAAGGTTTTGGCTTTCTTCGGCCAGTCGATGGCGGCGATGACGTGTTTTTTCACAAGAACAGCCACAAGGGTCGCTTCGATCGCTTGAAGGTCGGTCAAGTCTTGACGTACGAGTTGGATGAAACGGCGGAACGACTTCGCGCGAAATGGACGCAGGGCATCGGTCGTTTTTCTTCGGAACGCACCGGCCCCAAGCCTGAAGATTTTCGTTTAGGGCATGTGACCAAGATGTTTCGCTTGGAGCGAACCGGATTGATATCGTCCGAACAAGGTGGAAAAGAAATCCTGTTCGAACATACAGCGCTGCGGAATTTCCTTCGATCGACTCCGTATCGGCGAATTTGTCCGCTTTCTACCCGATCCAACCATCGGCCCTGACGATCCACCTGCAGCCAAATTGGTGATGCGAGAAGAACGGCGGCCGCCAGCATATGTGCGAAATCTTCCCAGGCATCCTCGTGCCAGAAAAAAGAAACCTTCCTGGCGGAAGTCCAACGATTAGTCGCTCCGCAAAGTCGCCGACATCCAATCCGCAAAGATTCGCTGCAACGTTTCGACTTCAATCGGCTTAAGCAAAACGTCCTCGCCCAATTCTTGAGCCTGTAGTTCGTCGTGACTCATCAGAATGACGGACAAGCCGGGCCGTTTTCCTTCGCACCAACGTTTAAGTGCCTGCCCCCCCAGGGAATCGCCAAAATCAATTTCGCACAAGACAGCACCAAACGCTTCTGACTCTAAGCGGCGCATCGCTTGTTCCACGCTGGAACACTTGTCGGAAGCAAGTCCCAACGATTCCAGACGTCGCACCAACA
Organism: Pirellulaceae bacterium; assembly: GCA_041399205.1. GTDB lineage: Bacteria > Planctomycetota > Planctomycetia > Pirellulales > Pirellulaceae > JAGQOZ01. The sequence continues at coordinate 326,423 of JAWKTK010000007.1, forward strand.
AGTCCGTGACCAAGGCATTGTCGTCCACAATCAAGATGCGTCGCGAACCGACGATGTGATCAACTAACGGTGCCAGTCTCTTGTCACTCGTGCCGACTGGAACCATCATGTCCGTTACACGCTGGCGGTCGAATTCCGTTTTCCTACGCATCGCTCCTCCTTGACTGCGCAAGAAATAGCGAATGAGACTAACCTGGGAAAATCCCCTTCCCGCGTTCGCACCGTCCTCCAGCGCCAGCGCGCCGTCGCCGTAGGCCATCAATCGCCACGCAAAGTATTCAGTGGCTGGTAGTTCAGGCCAATCCGACTTCCATGTTGAATTCAAGAAGACTTGCTGAACCGATAGCTTTACCTCGGCATCACGCGGCAGCGAATGGAGAAAACCAGAGACCCATTCGATCAAGACAGTGGCCATTCCCAGCGGAAAATGAACCGCAGCTGTGGCGTTTTCGTCCCTTTCCAACTCAACCCGTTGGCCAGGCGCTAGTTCAGCCAAGTACGGCCGAATGATATCGGCAAATTCCATGATCGGCATCGATTCAGCTGGAAGTTGTTGAATCAAGTGCGATACTTCGTTGCGTTTTTGGTTCGCTCCAAGCAATTCGAACAGCCGTTGTCGAGCAGCCATTTCTAGCAATTGGTCCAGGTCGTTTTTCAAATCGGCGATCTGTTCTGTCGATTCCAAGTGGACTTTTTTCTCCTGGTCCAGCATCGCCTGGGCTTGCTGCAACAACTGTTGCTGGTGCTCCAGTTGCACGTGCGACTGACGTCGCACGCGATTGTGACGCAGCAAGACGGCGGTGCCCAGCAGCGTCAGGATTCCGGCTCCAAACGTGCCAAACTTTTGAAAGCGGTACAGACTATTCTGAGCCGTCGCGGCACTTTTTTTGGCGTCCACGATCGATTCATTCACGTCGTCCAGTCGTTGCTGCTGTTCACTCACTACCGACCGCTGTAGTGTCGACAGAAACTCCCAAGCGTGCTGCTTGACCAGCGATTCTGGGTGTGCGAATTCAGATTCCCAAGCGGCCCGTTGCGGATCGCCGCCAATTGCCCTCGACAATAATTGGAATCGCTTCCACCGCTGCAATGTCGGCAATGTTTCCGGCATCAACTGCTCTAGTAATGCCTTTGCGTTCGCCAACTCGTTGCCGGCCAGAAACGTTTCGGCTAAGACCAATTGGGCAGCGACATGTTGGATCGGATCACTTGAACTTATGGACACAGCTTTTTCGGCCCACGCCTGGGCGTTCGCCACGTTTCCGGCCAACAGTTCGGCAGACGCATTCAGGTGGTCGAACCAAGCTTGCTGCGTCGCGGTCATATCGTCATCCAATTGGGACTTCCACAACCGCAATTCCTCCCATGCCTCCCATGCCTTCTCTGGCGAACGCTGGAAGTCTAGCGACATGCGCAGCAACCGAGTGTCGATGTCGATTTCATGCGAATTCGCCAACTGCAGGTCCGCCGCTTTTTGGCACCACGACCACGCCGCTTCGAATTCGCATCCCCAATACGCCAGCTTGGCCACAACAAAGGCACTTCGAGCCGACAATTCTGCGTCGCCAATTCGCACACCCAGATGATGAGCTTGTTTGGCAAACTCAATTGCCAGCGGAGGATGATTTCGTTTGATCGCCAGTTCCGCAAACTGCAACAACGCGGGACCTCGGCGAACCGAATTCAACACATCGGCATGATCATTCAAAACGGGATCCGCCAGCGCGACATACAGTCGTTCCGCCGCTTGTTGCTGGTTGCCCTGTGCCAATTGCAACTGCCCATCGGCAAGGCAGGCGTGAAAAATCGCGACGTGATTCTGTGACGCCAGAGCCACTGCGACCGCTCGATCCACCGAGCTCTTTGCATCATCCAGTTTGGCCAGCTCCAATTCCGCCAGTGCTTTGTCTGTCCAAGCATTGGCCAGTGCGACGTCGTCGGTGCTGGTTCGCAATCGGTCGATGGCGTTTTCGGCCGCTTGCAAGCGCTGTTCAGGCGAAAGATTCTGTTCGGCCGACCAGACTGGCAACAACAGCCACTGGTTGACGCAGACCACGCAGAACAGCCAAACGGCAATTTGGAAAATTCGTTTATGGCCGATCATGCTGGCGGTCCTATTTTTGCAATTCATCCACAATGCTACTCGTTTCCGTTCTTGCCCAATGCCGCTTGGCATGCCAAACTGCGTGCTTGGGAATCAGACAGATTTATATTCTGCTGATGAAGAGCGGCGAAGGGCAATTCGTCGCCAGATGTAAATTTACCGGTTGACCAGGAGTTACCTACATGAAATTTGGCATGAATTTGTTGCTTTGGGCCGGTGGCGTCGACGATAGCCTGATGCCCGTCCTGGAGTCGCTCAAAGCAATGGGTTTTGACGGAGTAGAACTTCCCATTTTCGATCTGGACGTTGACAACTGGGGCAAGTGGGGCAAAAAACTAGACGATCTGGGGCTCGAACGAACCGCGGTGACCGTTCGGACGGGTGACGACAATCCCATCAGTGCGGACGAAGCCAATCGTCGACGAGGTATCGATGCGAACAAATTGGCGTTAGATTGCTGCCAAGCTGCCGGCGCGCAGACATTGGTAGGCCCCTATCATTCCGCCTTGGGCGAATTCAGCGGACAAGGCCCGACGGACGATGAATGGAAGCGAGGCGTGGAAAGCATGACGGAAGTTGCGGAACACGCACAGAAAGTCGGCGTCATGTTGGGTGTGGAATATTTGAACCGATTTGAAACCTATTTTCTGACGTGCGCCGCCGATACCGCTCGATTTTGCCAGGCCGTCAATCGACCTCATTGCAAAATGATGTACGACACCTTTCACGCCAACATAGAAGAAAAATGCCCCAAGGCAGCAATCAAAACGGCTTCGCCCTATTTGTGCCATGTGCATATTTCAGAAAATGACCGCAGCACTCCGGGAACCGGCGGCATTAACTGGGATGACAACTTCGATGGCCTAAAAGACGTCGGCTACGATGGCTGGATGATGATTGAAGCCTTTGGCTTGGCGCTGCCCGAACTGGCTGCCGCCACCAAAATTTGGCGGCGCATGTTTGAATCGGAAGAAAAACTGGCCAAGGATGGCTTGGCGTTCATGAAGGAACAAGTTGCCAAACGTTGGTAACAATACCTCCGGCCGTTGGGCAACGCGTTTCTTCAGCTAACCGTTGCCCATCTTTCTTTTATTTCGATGGATTCAACATGGATCCAGTCAGAGCAGAATCATGGAAGAAACCGGCGACGAAGCGGATCCGCTCGACGATGAAGGCCGCCTGCTTTCGGCAGACGACTTGAGCCGCGCGTTCGCTCAACTGATGTCGGACGAAACCAATGATTCAGCTTCTGATTCGAACGAACTCGACGACAGCCAAGATCTGGATAATTCGGCGGAAACCGATTCGGAATTGCAGCCAGAAGCCATTGCCGTTTCGCCCAAGGCGATTGTCGAAGCGTGCCTATTTGTCGGTCACCCAAAAAACGAACCGCTGTCCAATCGGATCATTGCGGGGCTGATGCGAGGTGTTTCGCCGGGCGAAGTCGACGATCTAATTGCGGAACTGAACGCCGATTATCAGCAGCAGCATTCGCCCTATCAGATTTTGTCCGAGGGCCACGGTTACCGCATGGTATTGAGGCGCGAATTCGCTCCGATTCGCGAATCCTTTTACGGAAAACTTCGCGAGGCTCAGCTTTCACAAGGAGCCGTAGACACGTTAGCCATTGTAGCTTACCAACAACCGATTGAACGCAAACGTATTGACAAACTACGAGGCACTGCGACCGGAAGCGTTTTGAATCAATTGGTGCGTCGGCAGCTACTATCCGTGGAAGTGGTCAACGAACGGCCTCGGCAATTCATCTACCGAACCACCGACCGCTTTTTAGAAATGTTTGGCCTGGAGAGCTTAAAAGACCTGCCGCACGGAGATGACTTTCTGGCCGATTAGTTGGGTAAAGGCAAACAAGAATTGCTATTCAATCCTGCCCATCTACGATTCGTTTGGGCATCGACTGCGCGTTAAGCAACTTCTTGATCGATGCGAATACCACGCCATCAATGTTATCAGCGAGCCCCATTTCGACAAGCTTGGCGATGTCATCCCGATGGCGATTTCGGCTAAGTTTGTCATAGTATTTTTCGACTCGCGGCGACATTTTAGGAATCGAACCGACCGGAATCCCACTTTGGTAGTTCCAAAGATCCAATGCTATTTGTCGCTGGCGTCTAGCAGCGTTTGACACAGACGCGTACGCACGATCGAACGACTCATAAACGTGTTCCTTCCAGGTAGCACGCCATTGATGTGAATTGATGATTTCTATTTGCTCAACAAGTCCGTCCCTTAGTCCCTGTACGGCATAACGAATAAACCCCATTTCACCCTTCTTACTCGCTAGACTCAGCTGCCTATAGTACTCGCTGCGAGTCTTATTGTAATGATTGCTAAGAAGGTGCGCACACGGCAGCGGAACACCGGCCCTGCCGAGTACGAGAATTTCTAATAGCCTTGCTGTTCGCCCGTTGCCATCTCCGAAAGGGTGAATCCAAACGAAATAGAGGTGGGCAAGAATCGCGTGCAGCACGGCAAATCGAACATCCGTCCGATTCTCCATCTTATTGATCCAGTCGGACAGACGCTCAAGTAAATATTGACAATCCTTGCGAGGAGCACCGCGATAGTTACCAACAACGATATTCGCACTTGGAATCTGGCCCGCAAAAATACCTTCTTCCAGCGGCAAATCCTTGAGAACCATTCGATTAAAACTCGCAAAAAGTTCAAAGGACAACTCGCACTCACTAGAGTGATCCAGAATTCGCTTGGCAATATCATTGCACGCCACAACAACGTTTCGAACCTCCTGTTGCTGGTACTCCTGAGACGGAGGTACATCATTCGTCCGCTGACCAAGGACTTCTCTTCTGACTTGGTCCTCCGTCAGCGTATTGCCTTCAATGGCAGTTGTACTCTGCACGCCCTTGATGAGCGATAAAGTTAGAAATTCTGACGCAACATCACGTGGTAGCAGTGTGTCGGAGACGTGCTGGATCTTTGACGCCACTTCGCCAAGTTCCATCCACAGCTCGTAGGGTGCTTCACGCAGATCCAACCGAAAGGTAATCCAAGGATGCGACGCCAGGTAGTCCCTTTCATTATCCATTCAATTGGTCGCCATAAAGTCAGTAGTAATAGTCAGTTACCGAAAATAATAGACCAGAATTGTCGTCCGGTCAATCCACAGAATCGTCTTGCGAATTTTGCGAGACAGTCTAGTTCGCAGCTGGCCGCGAAGGAAAATTGAAACGCCCCATCACCGCTTGTTGCTCCGAAGCCGCAAAGACACGATCGCGCAAGCAACGGCAATAATCAAACTGGCGGCGGCTGGTTCAGGCACGGAGACGGCGGTCGATTGAAACGTATTAGCTTGAAAGACAGTGACTAAATCCGTGCTGTCGAATTCGGCGTCACCGTTCCAGTCTCCGCTGCTCCAGGCGGCGTTGGTGGCAATGGCGTCTTCGTACAATCCTGCTTGAAAGACCTGTACCAAGTCTGACGAATCAAATCGCCGATCTAGATTCGCGTCACCCACCACCGTACCCAAGACCTCGTTCACGTAAAACAACGTGTCGGCAATGTCCAGTTGCTGGTCCTTGTTAAAGTCCAATTCGGGACGAAGATCCTGAGTTCGAACGGCCGCCGCCAATTCGTCGATTTGCGTCGTGGAATAAATGGCGTCGGGCCGACCGAAATGAACGAACAATGCTTCCGCGTACGATTCGCCCAGTTGCCGCAGTTGGTCGCTGCTCATATTCGGAGAGAATTCAGGAGTGAACGAAAAGGTGGAATTCAATCCAGCCGGAGTCTTGGCCCAGAATTCGAAGATGCCGGCTGGCGTGGTGCGATTGTCTAGCGCGAATTCGATGTCTGGTTCGATCCGCAGAAGCTCCTGAATAAACACGGTCCTGGACGCTCGATTATCTCCGTACAGATAGTTGGGCCCGGAGTCAAAAAAACCATGAAAATCAAACGAGAAATCGACGTCAGAGTCAGTGTCTGTCCTCATGGCAGCAGCCAGAATATCGATTTCCTGGAATCCACCGTTGTTGCCAGTTGTCAACGCATTCCAGAATCGATTATGGTCGTTGGCCGGATTCTGAGAATTGCCTCGATAAAAACCTTCGTTGCGGCCGAGCGGATCTAACTGAGGATAAACGTAGAATTCGGCGATATCGCGTAGCCCTTGTGCCAACGGTGTGTCACTGGTGATGGCGTTCAGGAATCCTTCAAAGGCGTAGGTGCCGCCATGTTCGCCACTATGATTTCCAGTGGCAATGACAATTCGCTGCTTCGGCTGAACAGAAAGCGGATTGGTGATTTTCAGGCCCCAAAGTGGTTCGCCCTGTACGGTGTCGATGATCCCCTGTTGATTGGCACTGGGTGACGGCACGGCAAACCAATCGGTTAGCAACTGTTCCACTCGTTCCGCCGTCCGAGCCACCGGATAAGGCGTGCTGTACGCCACGTAGACTTCGTCTTGCGTAAATGGCTGATCATTGGAAAACGCAAAGAAGGCAGAGTTGCCAACATTCACATCAAAGAACTGCCACGTTTGCTGATCATAACTGTAGACAAAGCGATGATCTGTCAAATCTCCTAAGAACGTATTTCCCGGACTTCCCAACGTGAATCTGGGATTTTGGCCGTCCATTCCGGTGGCTCGAAAATGGACCCAACGATAGCTTGTGTCAAACTCACTCCAGCTAGCAACTCCGTTCAAAGAGATCGAATTTCCAGAAACGGAGTAATTCTGCAGCGAAGCGCCGGGAAAGTCCGTGAATATTGTAGGTTGAGCTCGAATGGAGTTGGAACTGGCAGCCAACAGGCAAGCGATAACGGCGGTTCGAATCATGATTGTCTGGCACCGTCAAAGATTCTAATATCGGGCGAAAATCAGGAAAGTCGAGCTGAATCGTTCAGTATTTCTTGATAGGATCGCCAGAGCAAGCGAATTGACGCGATTCCTAGCGTTCCGGTTCGATTGTAGACATCTTGCCCGGATTTTGACGACACTTCAACAGAAGATAAGTTTCCATGTCACGCAAAACCAAGATCGTTCGCACGGTACTGGCAGTCGCCTTAGCCGCTTTGGCCGCGTTTTCCAGTTCCCAATTCTCAGGCCAAGACACAGCTGTTCAAGACACAGCGGTTGATGCGTCCACCTTGTCCGCTCGGAATGTGGTGGAACTCCGCAAGCACGTGGGCCAAGAAGTAGTGATCGAAGGCAAGATCGGTCGAACCAACACATCCAGCAGTGGCAATCATTTTCTGAACTTTGAAGCATCCGAATTCACCGCTGTCTGCTTCAAGGACGATGTCGCCAAATTCGATTCGGGCGGTCCGGCCAAGTTATTCGACGGCAAGACGGTTCAGGTTTCGGGAAAACTGGAAACGTATAGGGGCAAGCTACAGCTCAAGCTGACTTCGCCCACACAAATCAGCATCGTCGACGGCTTACAAAAATCAGTTGACCGCGACGAATCATCCGTCTCCGACCACGATCCACTTGTCGACGCAGCTCAAGTCACGTATCTAAAACAAATTGGCGATACTCACTGGCTCAGTCCCGCCGGACTGGAATACCGAGGACGCGATCCCCAAGGTTTAACTCGAGTGGAGCATGTGCTGCGTCATGCCAATGATATTCCGGATCGAGACGGTTCGCATGGCGTCTTCACCGGAGGCCCTAATCAAGCATTTCAAACCATTGACGAAGCATGGAAGTTGGCGGAAAAGAAGCGACTCAAGCCGGACGTCCAGGGAAATCGTAGCACCTTGACGGTTTCCATGGGGCGCAAAGTTGGCTATTTAGGCGGTCGCAATGGTCGCCAGAGACGCAATCCGGAACTGCGCAAGATCTTTATCGTGTTTGAAACCGACACCAAGAACATTGTGACGGCATTCCCCAAGTAACCATCAACTCGAAACGAACCTCTCACGGATTGTTAGCGGAAAGTACCATGAATCTCGCTCCCCACGCCGGATCTTGTCCTGTCTGTGACAATGGACTACTCCGATTTCAGCAGTGTGAAAACTGCTACGCTGTCTCGTTAATCTGCGACGAATGTGAATCTAGCTGGTCCGATGTGGTCTCCATTTCGAACGACTTGAGCACACCGCCGGACGCATCCTATCCTTACTGCGTTCGCTGCCAAGCCAATTCGAATTGGATCTATCTGAATTCGCTCGGCATTGAGCAAGCGGGACTGACGCCTTTTGTCCGAGGTGAATCGCGGTAGTTCAGCCGAATCGCTAACATGCGTGGCGTCAGCCCTGGTCTTCCGTTCTTGTAGTATTCTGCTCAATCGGCTCGTCCGCTTCGAATTCAATCTATCTTTGATTGTCCCTTCGGACCAATCTTCAGGGTTTTCTGGCAACCAAGGAGCTAAAAAGTCAATTTGAGATTCGCGAGTATCGGCGGTAGCAATCGAAGCCATTGGAGAGTGTTCAAGTGAAAGAAAACGCATATGCCAGTCCGTCCGCGAACACGAGCAGCGGGCGCGAAATCCGATTCGATTTTGGACATGCGTTTGCATATCTACTGCCCGTTGTAACGATTCTCTGGACTTGTTTTTTCTATGCCTATGCATTTCGCGTTATTTATTCACTTGGACGCTGGCCTGGTTTTGAAGAACACGGTGATCTAGACGAGACGTTGTATCAGGAGCTTCTTAGCTCAGCGCTGTTCGTCTTGTTCTTCTTAATCCCTATTTGGTCACTTACGCTTGGCGTGTGTGCGGTTCTTTCGAAAGCGTACCGAACGGAGAATGTCCTTCGTGCGGTCTTAATCACTTGGATTGTAATATTAGTTGTGGTCGTGCTCGATCCTGGTGGACATTTTGCATGGTTCTTGGGTTGACCCGTTGCGAATGGATGCCTTTGGCCATTAGTTCAGATCACGGTGATA
>JAWKTK010000008.1:0-329259 GCA_041399205.1 Pirellulaceae bacterium
AATGCGTGTAGAAAATGGTCGTCGGGGCGGTTCGATCGTGAAAGACGTTGGTTCATGCTGTGAGGTGTTCGGCTTTGATTTGGACCGACGCCGTTTTTTTGTTGACGATGGTTCCTTCTCTGCCTGTGTCGTCGCACCAGTTGCGGCATCAGATTCAAGCGACACTTCCAGTGTTTCCGCCGTTGTCTTCGCTTGCCTGGTCCCCTTTCTCATGAACGCAATGGCGGCCGCGGGCAGTTCTTCTTCAGGCGTTGGCGGTGTGTATTGTTTCGGCATGGTTCTCCTTGATTGGTTGAGTTTCAGTGAATAGGGTCTGCAGTCGTGTCGGGTCTTGCTCGGCGACTTCGGGGAAGATTTCTTGGAACAACGCGTCGATTTCGAATGCGGCGTCTTTGACGCGCTGGCTGCGCCCCATTTGCCAGAGGATTTTGCCTACCTGCCCGCCCATTCCCGGTGCTTGTGCGAAGATTTGTTTCTGATGGATCACGTGATTGGCGACGGGGAAGCCGAGCTTTCTGGATTCCTTGATCAGTTCGCGCGTCAGGACATGCTTTTCGTTCACCTGGTTGGCGACAACGACTGCAACGGGCTTTCCTTCGCGAATGTCCTGGACTTCCCTGACCGTTTCTGTCGCCAAGGCCAAAGCGTTTAGTTCGAGCTTGCTTGCTTTGGCCGGTATCAATACCGCGTGGGCTCGGAGCAAAATCGCTCGACTCACCTCCTCCATCCCTGCCGGACCGTCGGCGACAACCACGTCGTGTTCGGTCAGCAGTTGTGGCAGCCCTTTGATGATTTGTTCTGGGCTCGAGAAAATGACCGTTGGTATCTCAGGTAAAGCCTCGCCGAGCCACCGCGACGAAAGTCGCTGGGCATCGCAATCGGCCAGGACAACCTTGTAGCCGTACAGGTGCAGCCACGCCGTCAGGTTCACGGCGATGGTCGTCTTCCCTACTCCCCCTTTGCTGTTGGCGGTTGCGATGATCATGAACCGACCGTACCGCACCTTCATTCCGTCTGGCAAGCAAGATTTCAGGTCGGCATTCCTGCAATCTGTCTGGAAGGCAGGATGTCATTCCGGCATTCCAACCGGAAAACAGGCCATCATACATGAATGCTTGATTTCATGACGTCATGAAGGACGGAAGTCATGCAAGATTTCGGTTGTCGAGTTCGAGATTCGTTGGCAAGGTGGAACTTTAACGCTGTTGAAGTTAGCTCGGCAGCAGTAATTCGACTGGACCATCGATCGCCGTCGGCGGTCACTTATCAAGTGTGGATATGACGGCCATATTTCGCTCAGGCTTGAAAAACTCAGACTCGATAGGGCGAGGGGGCAGAGTTGCGTCGATCGCCGCTCTCAAGCCAAATACGGACGTCGCACGCATTGGCAGCTTTCCTACGCGAAATAAGCGCAGTGCGGCCGAGCGTAATTCGGCACCAAGCGTACCGAAACTCCACGCCAGTTTTGCCGTAAGTCCACACCAGTCAGTACCGAAACCCCACGCCAGTTTTGCCGCAACTCGACACCAGTTTCCGCACGCAACGTCGCGAGATCACTCGGCAATTCGTTCAGTAACAAAAAAACAGTACGTACCATACAACAGTTTGCTGTTGCTGAGGGAGGGTGGAGAATGAAGTCACGTAGCCGGACGCGTCACGACGCCCGAGCCATCGGTAAGGACGAAATGAATTTGCTCGAGTACTGCATCTTCTCGGCGAATGATCGAGTTGACCGAAAGACCAAGAGCCTCGTCTTCGAAGATTCTAATGCCGGTCGACGCCGGAAGTTGACAGTCGCCTTTTCCGCCGAATATGGTCGACCAACCGCGCGTGACGACCAACTTTTGGTCGCGTTGTTGAAGCTGACTCGCGACCAAGGCTTCCAATCGGCGACCGTAAACTTCAGTCGCTACGAAGTCCTGAACATCCTTGGTTGGCCTAACACCGGGCACTATTACAAGCAGATCGAGCACGCGCTCGACCGAATCCGAGGTACTACGCTCAATTGGGAAAACGCCTATTGGGACCATCGAGCCAAGGAATGGGCGACTCGAAAATTCAGCATCATCGACGATGTGGAGCTACTGGATCGCGGACGCTACGAGCGAATCCGACGGGTATCTGATGAAAAACAACCCAAGTCGTGGTTCCGCTGGAGCGACGTGATGTTCGACTCGTTCGCCGCAGGCTACATCAAGACGCTCGATCTCGAACAATTTCGGTCCATTCAAGGCGACGTGGCCAAGCGACTCTACCGCTGGCTCGATAAGCATTTTAAGAACCCCAAGCGACGACTTCCGATCGAATTGCCGCTGGAAACTCTAGCGGTGCAAAAGCTCGGCTTTCGCCCGGCCGCACCCAGCCATTTGCAACGCATGGTGAGACCAGCGATCGTTGAGTTAGAACGGCAAGGCTTGATTCGACCAGATTCGTCAAGATTCAGCCGAGCCAATCGCCAGCTGCACGTTCACTTCCAACCGCCCCGCTCGTCCGCCATCACGCAGGACACTCTGCCCAGTCCGGATTCCAACCTTCCGCCGCTGGTTCGTCAGCTCGTCGAACGCGGAGTCGACGCCAAAACTGCTGCTCGACTGGCCAGCGAATTCGCCGAAGAAGCACAGCGACAAATCGAGCTCTTCGATCACCGCATCTCGACTGGCTGGCAACCTCGCACGAGCGCCGGTGGCTATTTGAAATCTTCCATCGAACGGCAATTCGAGGCGCCACCAGGATTCAAAACGTCGAAACAGCGTTCTGCCGACCGAACAAAGTCAACCCGACGCGAGCGTGAGCGGCGAAGCAAGTCGAAGCAACAAGAATCCAAAGCCGATCAGGGTCGCAAATTGCACCTCGCACGAATAGAAGCCGTTGATCGCTGGAAAAACTCAATGTCTGAGTCAGAGTGGCGAGAAACCGAAGCGAAAATCGTCGCCGGCATGATCGGCGACGAAATCGCTCGGTACCGGATGAGCGGACACGAACGATTACGAGTGCTTTCGGTGCACGTCCCGACTATGTTCAACACTACCGATTGACCCCTCCTTGTGTCGTATCAGTTTCGGCAATCGGTGCGCGCGTGGATGCATAATGTCACGCCCTCATTACGCAGTAAAACAATGGCATGCCCGTACTCCGGACGGCAATGGCTTGGTGAGGTCAAAGTAACACAACGATGGGGGAGGATTCCTTACCGCCGCCAGTTTGAACCGAGCATGTCGATATTTTAGTTCCATTCGTAGATTCCTGGAGTCGAAAGCGATGCAGCGGTGTCACAATTCAGCCACTGATCATTTCATGCTGCAAATAGCTACAAAGGCTCGGGAACAGCCAAGACAATGTAACAGCGGCGTTGTGACTTGCAGCAAACGCCTGAGGGTATTGCGCTGATGAAAACTCTTCTTCGAAACGACCAAGCTGGTTTGTGACACCCGAGACGAACAGAAATGGTTGATCGACGCAAAGGCGGATGAGTCCGTGCGTTGTTTCAACGGACCTGATCTCACCCGAAAATGCTTTCGAAGTGACTCGCTCAAGTGCGAGCGCATCGTACTTGTGATACGACCGATTATCGAGCACGTTGACTACGCTAAGTGCTAACTGGTGCGAGTCAGCAATTAGGGTTGGATTTTTCGATGAAGAATTTGGTGGGACAACAAAGCGGCTCGGCATCTCCGTGCAAGCGTCTTGTATATCGCTCGAAGCAAGTATCTCGCGACCTGTTTCCGATACAATGACAGACTCGACGTATTCACCCAGCTCAGCATATTCGTCTGATTCACTCGACTCACGAGCGTCAAACACAAACACGTCGCTCCCGACAATGACGTTTCCGGCACACTGTGGCAAAGGAGACGCACATGTTCCAAAAGCGACGACAAGCGCCCCGTCAAATTCTCCACAACCAGCGGCCTCGCACAGCACTTGCTGCTTGTGATAACTGGAAGAACTGTTGCGGTCTCGGCCGACTAGATCTTCGATGCAACGTACTTCAAGTCGAATTCCACTTAGTTCGCCGACGATTCTTGGGCTCGGTGCATATTCACGGGGAGAAAGCAGTCTCTCGGTAACAAGCGTGCTTGGGCTAGCGGAAAACTTCTGCTTGATGTCTCGGGTATGCTCAAGCACAGAGACGAGGGCAGTGGCTTCCCACCATTTGTTCGCCAATATAACGATTTTGGATAACATCATCCTTGTCCTTTGCGAGACTTCTTCTTTCGCTTAGGTGTGCTTGCCTGCTTTACGGGACTTGCATTCGACGCACGATCGAACACTTCCTTCATTTTTTCAAGCAAATCCTTGAACTGTTCCGTGTCGTCCAAAGGGAGGTCCGCAGCAGGTGCTTGCGGGATGTCACGAATGAGACGAAAGGAAGCAACAATTCCCGGATCTAGTTCAACGCTGACGAATCTCGCGCCAATCCCAATTCCGTCGGGAATTGCTCCATCCGGCTTCATGACGGCTTCCAATTCATCGAGTTGCACGTCGCCTGTCGAATTCGTCTCGCGATCAAGATCGCATTCCATGCGAAAAAGAAGTGCCTCTAGATTTGGATCCGCTGGGTCGGAGGTGCACAACCCACTTAGAAAGGAATACCATAAAAGGCATCGCGGCTCAGATTTTGTCATTTCGCTGAGGACACTGAAATGGCTGAGAGGTCGCGTCGACATTCGAGTTGCGAGCGTCGCAGCTTGAAAACAGGACGACGGCTCCGAAAGTGATGAATTGTGGACGAACTCCTCAAGTTCCACGACGACACGTTCGCGTCGTTCCGCTTTCAAGGATCCAGTCTGAATTGAACAGTTCTTGTTGTTTCTTCCCAATGGACGCTGCAAGGTGGGGTACCACTCTTTCCGGATCAGTTGCGTTATTCCCGTTCTCAAGTATCGAGAATATTGGATCCCAAACTGTCTTGATTGTCTTCGGATTGAGTCGCCTGGGATGTACCTGGAGAAGGTGCTGAGCGCGAAACCATTTTGATATTAAGTCACTTGCACATGTATAGCTAGCCTTAATCGCAGAGGCTGCTACGTATCCAAATGTGCTGCGAAGTGACAGGACCGTCGGCCGGGCTTGGATCTTATTCGATTGCCATTCATAGAGCAGTTCGCCGAGCGAAAGACACAGAAGTCCTCTGGTAAGCCTACGTGACAAACATACGTTGCGAGGTTGTAGCAATTCATCAACTCGACGTCTTTCTACGACGCCATTCCCGCAGTCAATGGTGACCAGTGAGGCAAGTAGGTGCTTGACCATGCGAAGAATTCATGGAGATTCGGCATATCCACTACCACAAAGTCGGGTATTCGTCGATCACGGGCCTGGGAGAATGCGGCGACAACTTCGGCGTTTGGCAAGTCTCGATATGACTCGATCTCTCGCCCGTCCGTGCTTGGATCAAGCTGTCCCGAGAAGAGCTTCAACAATATCGTACGTTCACCTGCTAGGACAATCACTAAAACTCACCTCCGAACGCTTGGCTGATTGGAGGCACGTCTTCGCTGGGATTGACTGCAAGGATTGCACTCTTCACGAACGGCGGGATTGGGTCACCGTAAAGCGTTAATGAGGTTTTGGCGCGTGTCGCGAGCGTGAAGATCATGTTCCGCTGCAATGGAAACCGACGCAATGATTCCATCATTGCCCCGTGAACGGTCCGAAACTCCAACCCCTTGCAACCATGCATTGTCGTCAAGCAAATAGGTGTATCAGCGTCAAAAACTTCGTACCCGTCTGCTGACGATTGTTTGACAGTAAATCGCCCTATCGAAGTCTGAGAAATAGCATTGTGCATTCGATCAAGATCTGCGTTCTTGGGGCAGATGATTGCGAGCATCTCATTTGGGTACGCTTTCATTTCGATTTGGATCTGCTCAACAATTTTGGCGACCTGCGAATCGAAGTCCAACTCGTGAAATTGGAACGAGCTTGGGATCTTTTCTTCGGGGTATTTGCAAGTCGGAAGTGTAGGGTCGTACGCTGGCATCCCCTTTCCAATAGAGTCTGCCAATCGACAGATATTGTATCCGTTGCGATAGTGAAATCGCAGCCGATGGACGTTGCAGTTTTCTTCAAGGTGTTGCAGCGACGCACCACCTCGGTAGAGCTTCTGCCTTGAATCTGCCACAGCAAAGAAACGGTTTGCAAGGCTCTTGAATACACTTAGTTCCTCGGGCAGAAAATCTTGGGCCTCGTCAAGAAACACAGCATCAAATGGAGGAGCATCTAACTCAGCACGAAGGACTCGGACGCGTTCGACAAGTTCCAGACGCGATTCATCGAAAGAAAGATGACCCTCGGGAACGTCGTGACCATACTCTCGCAACACATCGTAGAAACACCTGGCACTTGTCTTTAGCTTGTCGATTCCAAATGAGTATTGATCAGCCCCACGCACCAAGAACTCACGCAATGTTCGACCAAAGACAACAACCAAGATGTTCGGGGTCACTTTGGAGACATAGTTTGCACGAAGCAGCAACAGATTCGTCTTGCCGCTGCCAGGAGGCCCTAAGATTAAATGATCTCCCTCCAACGAAAGACGAAGTATGCCTTCTTGGTCAGTGTCAAGTTTTGCAAGGTCGACCCACCATTCACTGTTCATAAGGCTCGCTCAATATCTGTTTGAAGTCTTGGGCCAATGCAGTGCTCACCTTCGTTTTGAATTCGCCTGCGACAAACACGCCTTCGTAAATCTTTCGGTATTCCACGGCATCGAAATCCTGTTGCGAGTCAGCGCTTGTATAGAGGCCACACTGGCAGACCCGTGACGAAGATTCGATGACTGCTACGGTCAGCGTTGAATACGCCGACCGCTGTTGCGGACCAGCAAACGTGGTAACGATGCGAAAGCGAAAACCGTCGTTGTTTTGATCCCCAAAATGATCCACCGGATGAATCGTGAACTCTGGAAAATATTTCTCTTTCCCTGACAGAAACGCACGAATCGCTAATTCCACTTGTGCTGAAATATCAGCGATAGCCTTCTTCATTCGCTGCATATCTCGGGCACCATCGGGAAACACCTGTGTCGCCTCGGCAGGAGCCGCTAACGAGGAAATAAGATCTGTCAGGTCTTCAACATCGTCGGATTGTTTTGGAGAAGCCCAGAATTGATGCCACTCAACGTTGGAAAGCCGCGTTAAAGGGTCTTTGCTTAGGCAGTCGAGTGCTAGTTTGACGAGATCAGATGGGGCAGAAGTATCTTCGATCGTCAGAGGAAGACCCTTGATCGCTTGTATCAGCTCGTCACCTTCGAAGCCAGCAAATGGTTGTTTCCCCGTCAACATTTCGTACAGAGTTGCACCAAGCTGGTAGAACGTGACAGCGCGCCAGCCCTCGTGGTCAAGTTCGACTTTGTTATTGAGCAATTCCGGAGGCGCGTACTTCTTTGTTCCCTTGATGTGTTGCGAAACCTGATCGGTGACAGTCGTGCCAATCACCGGTCTCACGAGTCCGAGATCGATTAGGGTCACGTGATCCGTCTCACGATTCACGGCGATGTTGTCAGGTTTGATATCACGATGAACTTGTTCCATCGTGTGGTGCATAAAAAAAGCAGCTTGAGCCGTTTGCCTGATTATGTGCCGGATCTGGTCGTTCGAGAATTCGCTGATCCGTTCCGTAAGCGTCGGATCTCCAATAAACTCCATGATCAAGTAATGGTATCCGTGATCCGGACATACGCCCGCAGAGATGGTCCTTACGAGGTTATCATGCTGATGGTGCCGAGCCTCAACTTGCCTACGGATACGTTCCTCTTCGGCTCCTGAGTCATCAAACAGTTCTTTTGCATAGAATTTTATTGCGACTTGATCGTCACCACGCGAACCTTGGAGGACCACACTCGTTCCCCAGGCTGTGGAGATCGCCGACTAAGTAACCATCAATGGTCTTTCCTTTGTAATCCACGGCGATGCGCTGTGCGAGATCGTCAGTCATCATCAGCTGTTGCGCCCTTCCGCGTTTTGCGAGGAATTGGAATTGAATGAACTGTTCAATTTACCAGAATTGTCTTACTGAAAGTAGCGGACCACGGTACTGGGCCTGACGGTGCTTCCGAGTACGTCAGTTTCGAAACAGACGTTCCCAACTCGATCGGACGTGTCTCCGAAGCGAGTTTCTCACAATTCTCCGACGCAGCGGTGGCATCGTCCGCGTGCAGGAAAGAAGCGTCTAAAGTCGTTCAGGCGGAAACGACCGTCGGCAACTCTGAACTTTGAATAGTTCAGGCAATCTGACAACGCTCAGGAGGCTACGGAGCCCTGCTTTCACAACCAATGTCAAACCGTCCTGGTTACATCGTGAAATAATCGTGAAACCGCATCGGGCAAGCGAACCAATTCTGCTTGGGAGAACTTCTCAGGCGTTTCACCGACGCAACTTGGTTTACTCCAAATTAGCCCCGGTTTGGCGTGCTGAAGAACCGGGGCAAGTCGATCTCAGTCGTTTGGTCGTTCGTCGTTGACGAGCATGTACAACGGCTCATCCAACAACTAGATCCGTCAAGCGTCAGCCACAGTTGCCGAACTGCAGCGTCTTCTTCGTCGGACATTTCTGCACATCGGGACGGGGGCTCCACCGAGCACGCCGCCGTTTTTCCAGTTTTGCCAACGCAGGATCTCGCGACTTCGTTTTTGGTCAATCAGCCGTCGTGCCTGATCAAAGGCTCGACATTGAACGTCGATTGGTTGTGGCGTCGGCATTCTATTCTCCTTTCGCGGAAAGGTCGTGAGGGGGTTGATTGCCGCGTGAAGCGACCCAAGCCAAGAACGCGTCGAGCGACGCTTGACGCAGTCGACGGCCACCGGGCGAGAATCCACCACGTCTTAGCCAGTGTTGCAGCGACTCGGCCAGTTCAGCCGCATCGTCGAACTCGCCGTCTGCAACGTGTTCGAGCAGCATCGAGAAACAAGCATCGGGATCCATGTTAATGGTCCTCCTTCCTGCAATCGGGACACGTACCGAGATGCGTATACCATTCCAGCGGAGAGTTCTTTGTGTCGTCGACGGGAATGATGCGAAGCGAGTCGGCCAACGACTGGATTTCTTGAATGTCATCCCAGTCGTCAGGCAAGACATCGATGCCATCGAAGTCGGTGCGATCGCACAAGTGACAAGCAAGCCGAATGTTGAGCCTGTTCATGCTACGGCCTCCTTCTTCTCAGCCTGAGACGTGATGCCATCCAGAATGTGGGCGGCCGTCTTCTGGATGTGGTCCAGCGAAGCGGTCAACACTTCGACGTCGCCGTTGTAGAGATGGATGTAGTCCGCACTCTGCGCCAGCGATTGCAGGCCCAATGCCTGGCCGACGACATGAGCAACGGCTTCAGCCTCGGTTTCGCGAATCGTCTTGGTCGTTTCGTGGCGACGGTTCGCTTGGTGCAGACATTCGTGAGCGTACTCGTGAATGAGCACCATCAGCGTTGTGGCCGGATCGAGATCGGGACGGACGACAATTTGTCCCTTTCTGGAAACGCCATCGGCTCCGCTGGGAATTTCTTCGTACGCGAGCTGAATTCCACGATTGCGAATGAAGCTCTCCATCTTCTCGAGATTGTCCCCAGGGTCGCCAGTCGCCCGGGCGAATTCCGGCAACGGTTTGCCGTCGGTCTGGCTGACATCAAAGACATGCACGACTTTGAATCCGCGGATGACTTTTGTGGACGACTTTGGATCGTCCTGGCCGCCGGATTCGCCTTCTTCTTTGGCCTTCGCTTTGGAAACCATCGGTGCGATGATGGCGATGCCTTTTTCGTCCTTCATGACGTTCCGGCCCAGCTTTCGCCAAGCGTGAAAGCCCAGCACACGCGTGGCGTCTGGAGCTTGCAAGAAGATGAGCAATTGGTTGTTGAAGCTGTAACGCGGAAAACGCGACATCACGTTCAAGTAGGCCCGCAGCTGGTCACTTTTGCCAGCCGCGAGTGCTTCCTTCAGTTCATGGACTCCTCGTTCGATAAGTTGCTTGGCTTCTTCCGATTTCATGATGAAACCTCCTGCATGAATGGGTTGCCTCCGACACGGCAACAGGTAAAACGAGATGGGCCGTGTCGGCGGCCCAAAGCAGGCCGCGTAACCTCTGATAAAACAGGTGCACGCCACCGGGAGCGCGTCCGAGCAAAAGCCCCGACGCACTCCGATGACTGAGCGTCTATTCGTTGACCACGGAGAAAGAGCAAAGCGCAGCCGCTAGGCAGCCACGGACTGAGGTCGAGCGTGTTCGATCATGGCTCGATAAAGCTGTACAGTGGCTCGGACGTCCGCAATCGCGTCGTGAGCTTCGTCGTCGGCAAGGCGAACGCCAAAGTATTCGCAGAGCGTGCCGAGTTTGTAATTCGAGGGCGGCGTCAGCATCTGGTCCTCCTGGAACATCCAGTAGGCTCGTTGAAGCGTGCAGTAGACGCTGCGTGCTGCCGGGAGAAAAAGTTGCAGATCAGCGAACCACTGAATCAGAAACGGTCCATCGAAGGCAGCATTGTGGGCCACGAGTCGCGCGAGTTGATACGGCTTGCCCGCTCGCGAAACCATGTCGACCGTAGCGTGGCGTCGCAAAAAGTTGGCGAAGTCCTTAGCGGCATCTTCGGGCTTAATCGCGAGGCGTTTCCACACCGTCGGTTCGAACGAATTGATCGCCAACGCTTGTGACGAAGCCAATGACACGTCAAAGTGAATCTTCGCCTCGAACTTCCGTTCACGTAATTGCGAATCGACCGGCGATCTCGCAGCAATCTGATGATACTCGTCGCTGTTAGTCCGGCCGTTTCTAGGTCGTAGAAAACAAGCCGCTCACCGGCTTGCATACGCCGTTATCGCATCAGGCTGCCAGCCTGTCGGCTGCCTGAGGGTTCTTCGAATCCAGGCCGAAGCCTTGCACGGCCTTCAGCACGTCTTTTTCGTTCCGGTCATAGAATCGCGGCGATAAGTTGACTTTCTTGCCATGGCCAGATTGCCACGCCGGGAAATGGAAATACAGATAGGTGTGGCCGTCGTTGCTGCTGCCGCGAAGTATGTCGATGACGACGGGACCCACAGTGACGGTGTGAACGTTGATTCTGCTGAACTCATGTTACCTCCTTGAGTTTTTCAATTCCGCATCATCACGGAATCTGCCGAATGTCCAGCGTCGCCAATTCTTGCCGCTCGCGTGACAAGAAACTGCAGGTACCGCTAGTCTTCTTCGTGAAGAGCTTCG
Organism: Pirellulaceae bacterium; assembly: GCA_041399205.1. Taxonomy (GTDB): domain Bacteria; phylum Planctomycetota; class Planctomycetia; order Pirellulales; family Pirellulaceae; genus JAGQOZ01. Next base: position 11,189 of record JAWKTK010000008.1, read on the forward strand.
CGGTTTGTAAACGTGGGCCTTCATCGTCAGAAGTTCTGGCAATAGAGTTTGTGACGGACGGCCCGGTAAACTCTGGCTTTACTAACCAGGGCGTGAACGCTTCGAGCGTTCGGTGTTGGCTTCCGTCCAACGTTTGTCTAGCCACTTGGCGGCGGATGCATCGAGTGTGCTTGTCCGTCGCGAGGGGTGTTTACTATAATCTTCGCAGGAAAGCGAAAAGTAATCCCGTCATCCGACCTATCGCAATCAATTCACACAGAAGATGTGAGACACGGCGACCAAGAAAGCTTTGATTTGATTTCTTTTCAATCAATCTGAAGTCGTCCTAAGCAAAGCGGGTGAGGGCCATGACGGTCCAAACTCAATGAGGGGACTATGCCGGTAGCGGCAGGGGGTTCGCCATGAGCGATTCCGGAGCCAGCAGCCAGCGGAAACGCGGGCTGTGCCACGAAGGTCGGCAGCACCGACTGACGCCGCCGGTCAACTCGTCTGGGTGCGGGAGCCATGAGCTCGCGAAAGCGTCCATGCCGTTTGTCAGGTGGCAAGCGACCTGGACAGGGAAACCTGCTTGGTGTGAATAGCTCAACGCATCAAGCCCGGAGAGGGCGACCCAGTAATGCATTATGTGCCAGATGGACTGGCGATATCGAGCGAACCCTTCTGGGAGTTCGCGACGGTATCAGAGACGGTAGCTAAACCGCGAATAGGTGTCGAGGATATGCAGTAAGCTCCTGCTTGGGTGCTGAAAGCTAACGGGTCATGCCGGAGTGAGACTGGATGTTGGCCGAGAGGTTGGTATCTACCTTGACGGTGCACTTTCGCGTGCATCTATAGCCTCGGGGTGAGCCCCAGCGACGTGACTACCAATGCGATGACTTGTTTAGGACTAATTGGGGATGGCTTCAGCCGGAGCTGCGAGCGTGGAAACTGCCGAAGAGCCGCAAGGCACTTTGATTCGAGCTGATGTCCGGGAGCGTGGTGCGAGTAGATAGTCTCCGTTGAGAGGAGGTGGTGTTTCGAGCGAGGGCTCGACACGATAGCCGTCGAGAACGCAAACCTGCCTAATTCTTCCCGTTGTAGCGGAAGGTAGTGGGGAGCAGTCTCGATGGAACAACCATTGTGCATGGCAGAGCAGTCATGACCCGTTTGCGTTGATCCGGGGTAGCCGGTGAGCAACGACGAAGCACCTTCGTTGCTGGTATCAGCAACGTCAAACCACAAACTCTATTGTCCAGGCCGCGAATGGTGCTCCTTCGGGAGCATCGGCGGCCGGTGTTCGAGAGGACTCAGGACCGTAGCTTCACGCAAGATTTCCGAGAGGACGTTTTGCCCAGGTCTTGTCGCGATCTATTTGCGAACAGTACCAAAGGGTTGTTCACCATGGTTTGTGTGATGCACCTGTTGGTGCAGGAGACGTCGAAATGCATCGCATTTCGGCAATGATCTTGAAGACGCTGGTTGTGCAAACGAATGTTTGCACTTGAAATAAAGAACACCCTGACCAACGGGAAGGATTTGAGCGAACAGCAACCGCGTGCGGTTTCGCTTTGCGAGCATTCGCCACGATATGAATTGTGGGCGTAGAGATTTCACGCAGTGAAGTTCGACTATTCCGGCATCGGCCACGAAACGTTTTGAGTTCTTCGGCATTGGGAGTTGGCCTAACTAACTCCCCGCTTTCGTCTTTTAACAACGCATGCTTGAGCAGTTGAAGTATGTCTGATTACCATCACGAAGTCTCGGACCGTGGCCGGGTTTACTTCGCAAGTTGTCCGCTATGCAGCCAGCGGGCACTACTTCTATGTCCGTGTTCTATTGTGAAAAGAAAGATCCAGCGGCGATCGACCAGGCCGCTGGCTGCTACAGCATCCGCAAGAAGCGATGGCAACGTAAGAGGCGTCATCTCAAGGAGAATGCGGGCGTCCACATCTGCGATGCAATCGTTGCCGCTAATGCTGACGAAAGGGAGCCACGAGATGTTCTATGCCGACCATGGCCAGCAAGTCTGGACATTCGACGGGAGGCCCTGGTCATTATTCAATTCGGTACGGGTTCTCTGAAGCAAAGCGGACTGGAAGGTCTCGGTCCGACTCGATCAAGAAAACGTACCGAAGGTGAGGGAACACATGTTGGCCATTGCCGTCTGAATATCGCGAACCGGCTCGAACGAGAATTCCGGCGACTGCCCTATCAGCCCTACGAACCGGTCTTCAAGCAACTGCTGGCCATTCCGCGATTGGTCAATCGTCAGCGACGGCGACGCTGATCTGAGCCTCTAGCCAGACCTGCCTGCGTAACAAACTGAGCTTGAAATGGTCGGTGGGACGAAGGGGACTCAACAAAAGCCGCGTAATGGTGTTTTGAAACTGCGACCAATGGAGTCGCAGCTCTCGCAGGATCCGCCGGGAAAATTGTGTCCCAGCAGTGCGGGCTTAGCTCGCAGCGAATTAGGTGGCGAGGGATTCGCGCGGCTTTCGTTTTGGTCGGTAGATCGCATTCTCTAACCATTCAAGAATTGACGCTACCTTCCAGTTTAACAGCACGCATAGCCACATAGTGTTGTACGTCCGTGAGCCGCTCGGGATGGCTGATGGATTCGGCTGCATTGCCTGTACGTGCTGGCACAATCTTGTCGTAGTTGGCTTGCAACATGAGTACCGGCGTTTTGCTAAGTGTTACGGCTGTGTTGGCGGGATCGAGTTACAGCGGGCAAATGCGTTCAGCGAATCTGCTCTTTTCTCGCGATCCACGACAGGCAAGCAATTCAGCATCATCACCCGTATCCATATTCCGTTCAACCAAGATAGTGTGCTGCCGAAACAGAGGACTCGTTAGCAGCCAGCAACATTTTGACCACCGCCTATGAGGACAGCTGCATCGAATCGTCCAACACGTGCCATAACGGTGGGTAGGGCAATGTCTCCTGCCGCTCACATTACCGCCGTTTCAACAACTCTGGTCGCTCGCTGAGGAATTCCGAAAGATGGCCTCCACGGCGTACGCTCGATCTGCGAGATGGTTGTCGATTCGTATGGCCAGTTTTTGCTCGCCTTCTTCATCCAAGGAAACTTGTTGCGGAGATGAAAAAGACATCTCAAATCAAAAGTTGCGATGAGAGTTCCAGGCCAGCGTTGCTTGCTGTTTCCAGCAGAGCATACTCGTTTCGACAACCCTTCGATACTGGCTAGATAGTACATCGTGCCGATCGCAGCTTGACGAAGTGGAAGGTCGCACCAAACAGTAGACGAAAGTTTGGTTCTCCAATTGAATTCGGTACTGAAACGTCTGCATTGCTGAGAAGCTCCAAGCCCCAGATACCTTTACCCGTGGATCGGAAATTCCAGTGACGAGCAAATAGCTGTCCGAATCGATAATGCGCGGACTGATGGACTTGACACTTTCCGAACGACCACAGTCGATTGGCCCTTCACCCGTCACTCTATCTTCGGCAACCGAGGAACGGCTCGTGACGGCCAGGCTAAAGTATTCGGAGATGCTTTCATCCAACTGTCCAGTGCATCGGTCGGTGGCTGCCTGATCAACGTGGCTACGCACATATAGCCAACTGCACACAGTAGCAAACAGACCGTTGCTGCGAACGCCCTAAGGAACCATTTTCGAATAAACTTCCGCATTCGCCTACAACCTCCAACTCTTCGCCGAAGCTACCAAGGGTTGTATCCAAAGAAAGATCGAATCTGATTCTACGGCCTACCTCCACGTTCTGACGCATGAGCAGCACCGTAGCGATCGGAGTCTCAAACAGCACCGGCTCATCGTCCGGCACGGCTCGACGAACCTCATTTTCATTCAAACGACAGATTCGCGGCAAAGAAGCTTGAAGACGAGACCGTCAATTCTGAGCGTTCATCAAATCGAAGAGCAAGCCCCACCCTGCTTGCTCGTACCAATGCCCGACAGATCAGGAATTCGCTGCTTTCTTGTCGTTTCCATCGAGCAACGCGTCGTTCCAGAACTCGGCGAACCTGGCACGCCACCTTGCAAACGGTTCCGTTCGCCGCGTCGGCCTTCCGATTTGTTTTTGGGCGGGCCTCCGAAGGCGTGAGAGGCCCGCCCAGCGGGAAAACATGCGGGCCGGGCCGCAAAACAAACGCTCGTCGACAAGATGGGCGCTTGCTACAGTGAGACAAACCACCATGAACAACTACGAAACAAAATCAGCCCAACGCAATGGACTCTGCAGTTATCTAAAGAAAGAAGACGTATTCAACCAACGGACGTGCGAATCGTCGACATCTACGCAGATGAAATGCCTGACGAAGATGGAAGAACCGTTGCAAGATTCGCGGTTCAGCAGACCGATGGTGCTGAACAAAACCAACAGATTAAACGACTCTGCAAAAATATTCGGCACCGTAGACACCGGCCAGTGGCGAGGCACCGTGACGCTTTACGCTGACCGTCGGCGCCTCGCGGGTACGTCCTCGAAGGCCAACGGAACGATTACGCCAGTAGCGGACGAAGTATCACGACGGCGATTCATGAACGAGGAAGACTTCGTTTTTAGCAGCAAGGATAGAACACGCCGGGCGGTGCAGCCGCCCGGCCTATTCCGGCAAACAAATGGACACCAAATACAAATCGAATCGCACGTCGAAGTCACAAAGCTGGCGAGGAGACTACATTAGCCCCAGCCGATTGAAACTCTGGCTGAAATGCCCTGCCGCCTATAAGCAGCGATACATCGACGGAATCGTCAGCCCGCCGAACCCGAACTTGTTTCTTGGGAAGGTGGTACACGCGGGACTGACCACTATTACCGCCACCGCATGCGTAGCGTAACGCTCTTTCCCGAAGCCGTAGCGGATGTAATCGCGCAAAAAGTGACCGCATGGCGGCAGAGGAATATTGCCGCGGAATGCGAAGAAGAAGAGGCGATCAAGGCACAAGCGTACTTTTTGGTCACAACCTACATCAAGCAACTGCCCGAGGACGAGCTTCACGGCCGATAGCCGTGGAAACTCAGTACATCGCACCGTTGATTGACCCAAGGACCGGCGAAAACTTGGGATTCCTGTTGGCATCGTGGACCTGGTTTTGCCAGGCAAGCAAGGGCCGGTCATTATCGACTTCAAGACGGCAGCACGTTCTTCGAGCAAGGCGGACATGTTGCACGAACTGCAATTGACCAGCTACAGTTACTGACTCGCAAGCCGATGAAGTCGAAGGAATCGTCCGAGATTCTGAGCCTGGACCAAGACGAAGACGCCAAAGATCGAATCGCACTCCGCCGCTCGAGAAGCCGCATTATTTCGACCGACTTCTCGCTGTTGTTTCCACGGTGCTTCATGGACCAGCAGCAGGCGTACATCCGGCCAGGATTCGAATGCGGCTTTTGCGACTTTCGGGAGTCGTGCTTGGCGGCCGTAGCGGCATAGACGCCGTGGTATTGGAGATGGCACCGCAAGGCGGATTCGACAACCCTAGTACAAAGCGAGGGAACAACAATGAAGCAAGTGACGAGGGAAATCAACGAAGCAGTTTTGGTAGCGATCGAGGAGTTGGTGGACTACCTGTGGGATGACGAGGAACGTGGCTACCGCGACTGCGACGACAAAGCGGGCCATGTGTTCGAGTCGGTTCGAACGGTAAGAAGTTGGCTGGACGCAAATTCATAGCTAGGCGTCGCTTTGCCAAGCGGCGCCGTTGGCTGGAGCGGTTCCTTCGCGAACCGCTCTTGGTTGCTTCTTTGCCGCCGGGCCCGCAAGCCGCGACGGGGACAGCGCATAGCGAGGGGCCGACGTCAGCCGTCGGCTGAGGCCGGTGTGGGCCGGTCAAATCGCTGCGATTCGGTTCGAAATCGCTGTTTGAACCCTCAGTTAAGGTGTTTCCTGACCTGATGGTCGATTCGACCGTAAGTCGTTGTTTGGTATCAGTTTGAGTGTACCCTCAGTTTGTGGTGGATGGCGCTGCGCCCCTGGAAACTGAGGGTTCTCATTCTCACGCACTGTGCCACGCCGTTTACCGGCCTCGAATGCAAGCCACACGCAAAGCCGCACATCGCTGCTACCACAAAGCAACAAAGGTTTTCGTCCTATCCATCGCTGCGGCCTTGCATGGTTTTCCAAACATTCTTACGAGTAGCCACCTTGCAACATGGGGGCTGGGGTGATCCAATTATCACTTCATCGCGTGGATTTGACCGCGCAGGCGCAATTCCATATAGGAAAGTAACTTAGAGGCATATTTCGCTTTTGCTTTCCGTGGCACACCTTGAAGCCAATGGGGAGTCCCGAGATTGCAAAGCACTGAAATACCCGCGTTGCGGTACAAAGCCGACATCACGGTGGGCGGATTGAAAGTTCCGGAATGCCGGGTAATCGCTGGGCTGATGTTGCGTCAATGCAATGAAGCACAGTGGCAAAGCGCCATTTACGACGACAACGTCCTCCAAAGCCGAAGCCCCAAGACCGCCAAACGATTAGCCGTACTGATACGCGGACGACTCAGGACAGTGGATGATGGCCTGTGGCGGCTGATCGAAGATGGATCGGCGGTCGAAGCGACTCATGCCTGCTTGGCAACGGCAATCAAAGCGAGTTACCTGCTCGGTGACTTCCTGGACTTGGTCGTACGCGACCAATACCGCACCTTCAAAGCAGCATTGTCGCTCACACTCTGGGGCGACTACGTCGACGGCTGCCATCGCCGCGATCCAGACATGCCGCAGTGGACGGAATCGACGGTCACGCGGCTGAGGTCGTCGGTCTATTCGATCTTGACTGAAGGCGGCTACATCGACGGTACGCGAACTCGCAAGCTCCAAGCCGTCCACATTTCGCGTCCGGTTCTTCGGTACTGAAAAGCACGATGAAGAATACGTCCTGCGTTGCATACAGGTGGGAGCATGACGAGAACCTTCGACGATCGACTGAACCAGATTCTTCACCGAATCACTGAGGACGATTTTCTCGGCGGTGAAGGGCTCGGGAACGAAATCGCGTTTTTCATCTTCGACTATCCGCCTGAAGAAGAGCTACGCGTGCGGAAGCATATCGAATTCCTTATCGAACGAATCCCCAAGCAACGGCCTGGAACACGAGTCGCCCATATCAACCTCTTTGATCGTCATCGCCTACCTCAGAAAGAGAAATCTGCTGGACAAGGTGCTCGATTCGCAGGAAGAGAAAGGCGACGAGTTCGTCCTCTCAAGCAACTCGAAAATCCTCCACCCGAACAAGCCGCGCCACTTTGCCGAACAGCGCAAACCCGAATCACATGATCTGGAAGCTTGTTTCCAAGTGTAGGCAGCGTGTCTGGCCGATGATGCGATCGCGACACGCTGCTCAACAACCTGCATCCGGTGATGGGGCAAACGCCACTCGTGATGTTTTATCCCGGCAAGTATGACGGCAAGAGCATGCGTCTATTCGGGGCGCATCCGTAGCGACAACTACTACCGAGCATTCCAGCTGATTCCTCAGGAGCAATAGCCTTGCTGATCAAGAACCTATTCAAACGAAACATCCGCGCTCGATCAAGAAGGGTGTTGTCGTTGCTGCACCAACTGGACGAATCCACGGTTTGGCAGGAACTGGACGAGTTCGCTGTCACCTCAAGAGCTAGACAAGCATTTCGTCGCTTCTTCTCGTCGCGGCTCTGGGAAAATGACCGACAATCCAAAGGACGCCGCTCTTCCCATATTTCGGCAGATCGGTGTCTGGATATCGGGATTCTTTGGCTCTGGGAAGTCGCACTTCATCAAGATCCTTTCACACTGTTGACAACGAAGAACACGGGCACGATGGCGAGACAAAGCGGGCCGACTTCTTCGAAAGCAAAATATGGCGACGCGCCATGCTCTATGGCGACATCAAGCGTGCAGTAGCGTCCAAGACCGATGTTATTCTCTTCAACATCGATAGTAAGGCCGATGCAGGTACCGGCCGCGACGCAATCCTGTCCGTTTTCCTGAAGGTCCTGAATGAGATGCAGGGCTTTAGTCCAGACCATCCCCACATTGCTCACATGGAACGATACCTTGATGGTCGAGGCAAGCTTGGCGCGTTTCGTGCCGAGTTTGAGAAAGCAACCGGTAGCAGCTGGCTCGAAGAACGAGATGCCTACGAGTTTCGTCGGGACGAAGTCATCGACGCCTTGGCCGCGACACTCGAGCAAAGCAAGGATTCCTGCGAAAAGTGGATCGACAACGCTGAAGAGAACTTTTCGCTCACGGTCGAGAACTTCTGCAAATGGGTGAAGGAATACTCTGGACATGCAAGGCCCAGACCATCGCATCATCTTTTCTGTTGACGAAGTCGGCCAATTCATCGGTGGCGACACCCACCTAATGTTGGACCTGCAAACGATCACGGAGGACCTGGGTACCGCCTGCGGCGGACGAGCGTGGGTCGTCGTAACCTCCCAAGAAGACATCGACGCTGTGCTAGGGGATCTTCGCACGACAAAGTCCCACGACTTCTCGAAGATTCAAGGCCGCTTCAAAACGCGCCTGTCGCTTTCCAGTGCCAACGTAGACGAAGTGATCCAGGAAAGGCTGTTGGCTAAGGATGACGGAGTCAGCATCCAACTTGAAGACATCTTTCGCGAGAAAGGCGACATTTTGCGAAATCAGCTGTCCTTTCGCGATGTCGGCATGACTTTCAAGCAGTATCGAGACAGCGATGATTTTGTTCGCAACTATCCGTTCGCCCCCTACCAGTTTCAGCTAGTGCAGAAAATCTTCGAAGCCATTCGGAAGGCAGGAGCAACTGGTCTGCACCTATCCCGAGGCGAACGATCAATCCTTGATGCGTTTCAATCGGCCGGGAAAGCGATTGCGGAACAGGAGACCGGCGTCTTGGTGCCACTCTACTTGTTTTATCCATCGATCGAGTCGTTTCTGGACACGGCGGTCAAGAAGACCATTGACCAAGCGGCCGACAATGCCAGCTTGAAACCCTTCGATGTCGAGATTCTTCGAGTACTGTTCCTGATTCGCTACGTCGACGAAGTCAAAGGCAATGTCGACAACTTGGTCACGCTGTGCATTGATCAGATCGACGCCGATCGCCTTGCCATCAAGAAGCAAATTGAAGAATCGTTGGTTCGGCTGGAGAAAGAGACGCTCATCAATCGTAGCGGAGACAACTATTTCTTCCTGACCAACGAAGAACGAGACATAAACCGTGAAATCAAATCGGTCGAGTTGAGCAGCACCGAGGAAGCCAAGCTTCTTGGGGAAATCATCTTCGACGACGCCTTGAAGGGAAGCCGGAAATATCGCTATCCCGCCAACAAAATGGACTTCTCGTTCAATCGCATGTGCGATGGGTTTCCCTACGGAAGTCGCGTCGACAAGGACCTCACGGTTCAGGTCTACACGCCGCTGGGCGAGACCGACACTGAACTCTTTGAACACTCTCGGTTCCAGCGTGAGAGTAGCCAGAACGACGGCCAGGTCGTCATTAAAATCGACGACGATCCAAGCCTCGGCCGCGAACTTCGTCAGTACTTGCAGACCGACAAATACCTTCGCTCGAAATCGGACGACACCTTGCCGGAACCAACGAAGCGAATTCACCGGGCGATGGCGGAAGACAATCGAGTCCGTCGCGATCGCTTGAAGAATCTCTTAAGCAATCTGATGTCTGACGCAACCTACTTTGCGGCTGGCCAAAAAGTCGAAGTCAAGTCATCGACGCCCCAAACGGCCCTTGATGAAGCGTTGGAGTACTTGGTCGACAACAGCTTCTCCAAGATGGACCACATCACGCGACTCAGCGACGAGCCTAAGCAGGAGTTGCAGGCCATCATTCGAGCGAACGACATTCAAAAAGCGGCGATGGAAGGGGTAAACGAAAAGGCCTTGGAGGACCTGCGTGGCTACATCCAGTTGTGCCATCAAACAAGCCGCCCCATCGTGCTTTTCGATTTGGTCGAGCGATTCGAGAAGAGGCCCTACGGTTGGCCCGACATGGAGACGCTGATCCTTTTGGCACGCCTGCTTGTCCTGGGCGAGATTCACTTCGTTACGAACGGAGCGGCTCTGCAACTGGATAAAGTCTACGAAAACATTACGGCACCACGCAAACAACGCAGCATCACGGTCGTTCGTCGCAAGACGACCGATCCGAAAGTGCTGCAGGACGCACGTAAGCTCGGGAAGGAAGTGTTTGGCGAAACCGGCCCGGATAGTGAAGACGGCCTGTTCGAGTTTCTCAAGGGCAAATGCCACGCCTGGAAAAGCTCGCTTTCGAATTACAAGACGCTCGCCGACACCGGCACCTATCCTGGCCGCGAGAAGATAGATGAGGGCTCAGATTTGCTTGCCAATCTTCTGGCGGCCGATGAACCGGCAAAGATGATCGAGCGATTCTTGGAGAACAAGGACGACTGCCTTGATCTGGCAGACAACTTTCATGTCATCGACAACTTCTACTCGAAGCAAAAACCGACTTGGGAGAAACTTCGCAAGTCGGCGCAGCGTTTGAACCTAAATCGGTTCGAACTTGATGCGGACGAATCCGCACGTAAGGCACTCGACCGCATGGAACAGATTCTTAAGGCTCCATCTCCATACGGAATTCTACAAGAGGCAGATGGACTCATCAGCACAGCGGAGGCGGTCAATAGGCAGATCGTTGATCAGCGACGGCAAAGTGCACTGAGGCACATCAACGAATTGCATTCGCAAGTATTGGCCGAACTTGAATCGGCAGGCGCAGATGATCGACTGAAAGCAAATAGCACCGGTCCGCTCGAGGAACTGCGGGACAACGTCGCGACGCAAGAGAGCGTTGCCCATATCGCTCAGGCAGTGCAGCGAGCGGAAGAAGCTCGCGATAGTGCTCTGAAGCTCATTGATGAATTCGTCGCGAAGAAGGCGACCGAATCGTCCGGTGGGAGCGAGTCGCCAAAACCCGTAATCAAGCCACGCTGCGAGATCCGTCCATCGGTACTGGTCGCCAAAACATACCTGGAAACGAAAGACGACGCAGATGCATTCATCGACAAACTCAGATCAGAAATAGTGGCAGCAATTGCCGCAGGAAAGCGAGTGCAGATTCGCTAATAGCGACTATCCGTTTTAACAATGAACGAAGCAGAACTACGGCAAAAACTTGATGAGCTTTTGCGTCTTCCGCACGAAACGGAATGGCTCGAGTTCAAAGAAGCGAAAAGCAACTTCGATTTTCGAGAGTTGGGACGCTATTTTTCCGCGCTTGCGAATGAAGCGAACCTCAAGAATCACCCGTGTGGCTGGTTAGTTTTCGGCGTCGTCAATTCGGATCGATCGATCTGCGGGAGTAATTTCCGAAACGACCCTGCATCGCTCAATAGCCTGAAGCATGAGATCGCCAGACAAAGCGATCGAGTGACGTTCTTGGAAATCTACACCGTCGCTCATCCCGATGGGCGTGTCGTGATGTTTCAGATTCCACCGGCGTCACCTGGAATGCCGGTGTCATTTCAGGGACATTGGTACGGTCGTGATGGCGAATCGCTCGTGGCGTTGTCCCTGCAGGAACTGGAAACAATAAGGGGCCAGATTAGTCATCAGGATTGGTCGGCGGGCGAATGCTCAGACGCGTCGCTCAATGACCTGGACCCTATCGCCATTCAACAAGCAAGAACCAAGTTCCGTGATAAGAATTCGGCCAAGCCGTTCGCCAAGGAAATTGACGCCTGGTCCGACGAGGTGTTTCTAGATCGCGCCAAGATTTGCCGGCAAGGGAAGATTACTCGGACTGCGCTTTTGCTTCTTGGTCGCCCAGAATCGGTGCATCATCTTAACCCATCCGTTGCGCAAATCACTTGGCGGCTGGAAGGTGAGGAACGAGCATACGAGCACTTTGGCCCGCCGTTCCTGCTCACGACCAGTGAGCTGTATTCTCGCATTCGTAATACGTTGCAGAAGATTGACGTCCCTGGACGCCTGGTTCCCTACGAAATCCCGAAGTACGACAAGTGGGTAATTTTGGAAGCGATCCACAACGCGATTGCCCATCAAGACTACGAACAGCAATCGAGGATCATTGTCACCGAGACCCCGGATGATCTGACGATCCACAGTTCGGGGCGATTCTTTGAAGGGCAGCTGGCCGACTACACGCTGGCCCAGAAAACGCCGACTCGCTATCGCAATCGTTTTCTGGCGGACGCCATGGTCAATGTAAACATGATTGATTCGATGGGTTACGGCATCCACCGCATGTTCTTGGAACAGCGAAAACGGTTCTATCCGCTTCCGGATTACGACCTAAGCCAATCGGACGCCGTCGTTGTCACGATACCAGGCAAAGTGATTGACCCGAGTTATACCGCCGTGCTGATGCGAGAGCATAACTTACCTCTGGAGCGTGTGATCCTTCTAGATCAAGTCCAGAAGAAACGGCCCGTGGAAAAGGCGGAAGTGGCAAAGCTCCGACGAGAACATCTCGTGGAAGGACGGTTCCCGAACATTTTTGTTGCGGCCGATGTCGCTGCGGCCACCGGTGACAAAGCTCAGTACATCAAGAACCGCGCTTTCGATGACGAGCACTACAAAAGCATGATTGTGGAATACCTTCGGAAGTACGGTCATGCATCGCGTGAAGACCTGGAGCAGCTCTTGATGGACAAGCTATCCGACGTACTCAGCGAGAAGCAAAAGAAGAATAAGGTCCGTAATCTCCGCACCGCATTGGTAAACGACGGGCAGATTGTCAACACGGGCTCTCGCAGATACCCCAAATGGGTGCTGGCCGAGGATTTAGCAAATGAACCCGATTCGTAGCCCTCAATCCTTCGATTTAACGGCATAAACCACGGAAAAACCTCGACTTACGACACACTCCTTTTAGCAATAGAAGCAATAAGCGTAGCAATGGGACTTTACCCGGTCGACCAAAGCCGGTTGCTGCGATACTACCGCGATGGATACATCCAAACTCAAGAAATACGCCCCGCAGGCTCGCCTTGCTTTCATCAAAGCAGTCACCGAACGAGCTGCCACTTTGGTCTGACCAAGAAAGCCATCGCCGAAGCCAAGGCGGATGGCGATGTCGTCATCATCAACGGTACGGCCTATCCGAAGACCATTGGCGTTCAGCGCGAGAATCTGGTCAAACGAATCAAGGAACACGGTTTCCAGCAGACGATGGAAGCGGCGGCATACACCTGGTTCAACCGGTTTGCAGCCATTCGCTTCATGGAGGTCAATGAATATCTGGATCATGGGTATCGAGTCCTGAGTCATGTCGATCCATCAGAATCACGCCCGGAAATCCTTTTGAAAGCTGAGCACGTCGATTTTGGCAAGGATTCATCGGGCAAAGACATCGTCTCGAACGAGAAGGTCATCGAGCTGAAACTTGACGGCACGAAGGACGAAGAACTCTATCGCATGCTGCTGCTGGCTCAATGCGCCGCGTTGAATAGGGGCATGCCGTCGATGTTCGAGTCGATCGACAGTCCCACTCAGCTGTTAATGCCGGGCAATCTTCTGCATTCCGATTCACTGATTCAGCAGATGGTCGAAGTACTCACGCCCGAAGCCTGCGAAACGGTCGAAACCATCGGCTGGCTGTACCAGTTCTACATCTCGGAAAAGAAAGACGACGTCTTTGCGGCCCTCAAGAAGGGCAAGAAGATCACGCCCGAGAACATTCCTGCGGCCACGCAGCTGTTCACGCCGCACTGGATCGTGCGATACCTCGTCGAGAACTCGCTGGGCCGGTTATGGATGCTGAACCATCCCGACTCGCGACTGATCGAGCAGATGGACTACTACATCCGGCCGGAAGAGCCTGAAACCGACTTCCTGCGGATAGCTAAGCCAGAGGAAATCAAAGTCTGTGACCCGGCTTGCGGAAGTGGTCACATGCTGACGTATGCCTTCGACTTGCTATACGCGATCTATGAAGAACAAGGCTATCAGGCGACCGACATACCGCGACTGATCCTGACCCACAATCTGTACGGCATCGAGATCGACCAGCGAGCCGGAGCGTTGGCCGCGTTTGCGCTCACCATGAAGGCGCGGGAAAAGTACCGTCGCTTCCTCACCGGCGGCAAAGTCGTGCAGCCGAACATCTGCGTGCTGGAGAACATTCAGATCGACCCCGAAGACCTGTCGGCTTACATGGACAAGGTCGGTCGCGACCTGTTTAGTGGCGGCTTGCAGGGAGTCGTGAATCAGTGGGAGGAAGCGGACAACTTTGGTTCGCTGATCCGTCCACTGGTGACGGACGTGAGCGAAGTGCTGGAGTTACTTCGCGAGCGTCAGATGGGCGAAGACCTGTTCCTTGCGGGCGTTCACCAGAAAGTGCTCAAGGCGCTGCGGCAGGCCGATTATCTGAGTCCCAAGTATCACGTCGTCGTCGCAAACCCGCCATATATGGGTTCAAAGGGAATGGACGTTCGGACAAAAGAGTTTGCGACACAGTTCTATAAGAAGACGAAGAGTGATTTGTTCGCGATGTTCGTCGAACGCATCCTTGAGTTTACACGCGACGCTGGCGTCGTAGGACTTATGACCCCGTTTACTTGGATGTTCTTGGGGTCTTACAAACATCTACGGGAAACAATCGTCGAAAGAAACACACTTACGACACTCGTTAGGCCGGAGTATCACGCATTCTTCGAATCTGCTTACGTCCCGATCTGTGCATTCGTCCTCGTAACAAAGCGAATCGAAGATTTCACGGGCGTCTTCTTTGACCTCAATGACTTTTACGGAGCCGATGAGCAGCCAATCCGTCTTCGAGAAGCCATCCAAAATCCAAGTGTGAGTTGGCGGTATCTGGCCAAGCCTTCAGACTTTGACCAGATACCGGGAAGTCCGATTGCTTATTGGGTAACACAGCGAGTTCGAGAGATTTTCACAACTGGCGACAACATTCATTCGATCGCTCAACCACGTCATGGAATGTCAACTGGAAACAACGACTTGTACTTGCGTCGCTGGAGTGAAGTTGCACAAAACAACACTGGGTTCGGCCGCACCTCTCGTGAAGAAGCCGCGGATTCGAATTCGCACTTGGTTCCCGGTTGCGAAGGGTGGCCCGTTCCGAAATGGTACGGCAACAACGAGTTCTTGCTCAACTACGGCAACAACGGGCATGACATGGTAGCCGCCAATGAGGCGGGAACGAATCCGGGATTTCGCCATGACAATCAAGCGTTCTATTTTCGTCCGGGGATTTCGTGGTCAACGGTTACAGTATCAAGCCTTTCGATGCGTTACTTTGATTCGGGTTTCATTATCGAGAGCAAAGGCTCCGCTTGTTACGCAGAGGATGAGCACACTCTTCTTGAGGTGCTTGGATACGCGAATAGTAAGCTAGTCAATCGGTTTCTTCTGGCGTTGTCTCCAACCCTTGATTATCACGAAGGACCTTTGGGCCGAGTTCCATTCATTAAGCAGGCGAAGCCAGAAATAATCGACCTTGTATCCAAGTGTTTGGAGATTGCCAGAAACGCTTGGGATGGATACGAACAGTCGTGGGACTTCCAAGCCTCACCATTAATTGCTAACGACCGCAACGGTGGACTGGATGGGATTTACACGAGCGTTCGATCCAATTGGAATGCGACTTCAAGTGAATTGCAGGCCGCAGAGATTCGCCTTAACGAACTCTACATCGACGGGTATGGCCTATCTGACGAGGTCGATAGTGACGTACCCATGGAAGAAGTGACCTTGGACTTCAATCCAAAATATCGCTACGACGAGGACAAGAGCGACTCAGAACTTGAAGCCCTTCTTCTTGCTGACACGATGCGTGAGTTCATCAGCTACGCGGTGGGCTGCATGTTGGGTCGCTACTCGCTGGACAAACCGGGACTGATCCTTGCCAATCAAGGCGAAACGGCCGACGACTATCGCCAGCAGATTCCCGAGCCGACCTTCGCGCCCGATGAAGACAACGTCATTCCGCTGCTCGATGGCGACTGGTTCGAGGACGACATCACCGAACGCTTCAAAGCGTTTCTCAAAGTCACCTTCGGCACCGAGCACTACGAAGAGAATCTCACGTTTCTGGAAAACAGTCTATTCCCGGCCAATAGCGAGGGCAAAAAGCGGAAGACCATCCGCGACTACTTCCTCAAGGAGTTCTACAACCACCACATCAAGCTCTACAAAAAGCGGCCCATCTACTGGCTCTTCAGCAGCGGCAAACAGGGCGGCTTCCGAGCCCTCATTTACATGCACCGATACAACCCCAGCACTCTGAGCCGCATGCGAACCGCCTACGTCGTCCCTCTGCAAGGCAAATACAACACTCGCATCGACCAACTCGAAGGCGACATCCCCGCCGCCACCAGCACCAGCCACCGCAAGAAACTAGAAACCGAACGCTCACAACTCATCAAGCAACGTGACGAGCTCCAAGCCTTCGACGAAAAACTCCGCCACTACGCCGATCAACGTATCGAGATCGACCTCGATGACGGCGTCAAAGTGAACTACGGCAAGTTCGGGGACCTGTTGGATCAAGTGAAAGCAATTACAGGCAATAAGCCGGAGGTCGAAGCATGACTACGGCCTACTACGACGACCAAGGAAATCCGCAACTTGTCCGGTCGTACTGCGTGTTTGCTGACTTTCTTGGATTTCGCCATGAGATCATTGAGTCGGTCAAGCGAGGCGACGAGGACAAGCTATTTCAGAGATTTATGCAAGACGTTGAGCCTGCGATTGACAGGGTGACCAAGCCAAGCGAGTTGGAGGAATCGACTTCATTCCCGAGAATGTGGGACGCAAAAGTGTTTACTGACAACGTGGTACTTGGGTACGTAATTTGGTCGGCTACCGGAGAAAAAGAATTCGGCAGCGCTATCTGTGACCTCATGGAGTTCCAGCTGGCCGCGGTACTAAAAGGTTTCTTCATTCGAGGAGGTTGGGCAGTAGGCAACCTTTTCATGAATCGAAATACGGTATTCGGTGCGGCGTTACTCGACGCATACGATTTGGAAACAAACGTTGCAGTACAGCCGCGAATTGTGTTGTCGGAAGGTGAAGTCTCTCGTATGCCAACAGATGTTGCGTCATTCCAATCCACCGCACTGCTGGCACCTGATTACGGATAGCAAGGGTGTTGTCGCAACGAACTACCTCACTGAGACAATTAACGATCTCGACAGCGAGATTTATTGGGAGGACATCGAACAGCACAGGGACGTGGTGGCTCAACGACTAGTCGCGCACCAAGAGCAACGAGAAAGTGCTCAAGCAAATACCAATGGGTCGCTGCATATCACAATTTCTTTTGCTCGTTGCTTCGCGACAGCGGGGATTATTTCGACGACGTAATGATTAAAGGAAACTTCCCTGACTACGGCATTCGGCTACTCAAACCAGATGATTGCTCAGAACCTGCTTCATCCGAGCAACACTAGGGAAGGTGAATTCGGCCATGGACACGAAGCAATTAACTGTCACTCAAAAGCTCTTCGAGAAAGAGAACGCTCAGATTGTGTTCTGGCACGATCCGGAAAGGAGTTCTTGGCTCACATGAATAGGAACTGTTCGAGTTGGTCGATGGCGTGCGACGTTCGACTAGATCGCACGGGTACGCAGAGGCAAAGATGCGGCTCGAGGAAGGCCTCGCATGTCAGAACGGTTCCTTGTATTCGCCAACTGAGGAGCCAGACTACGACGACGATTGGCTGCTCGATATCCGACTTTTCAGCCGTAGCTTCCGCGGCGACCGTGCTTCGATCATTCTCGACGAACTTGGGCTGAAGTCCCAACATCTTCAGGACCATCTTAACGCCCGACGCAAGTTCTTTGACAACAAAGAACGGCTGGCGCGGCTTTGAAGACGCTTGTATTTCCCGACGACACGGCAGATGACCTGGATCGCAAGATGATGGCTGTCGTCGTGAAAACGCCGATCAGCCGGAATTGTTCGGCATTCTACGGACGTTGTTTCATTGCTATTCGGATGTCGAAGATCTTGACCTTCGGGAGCCGATCGCAGCATGGAACGAAATCAGTTTGACCTTGAGTCGTTCTGGCGTTTCGTCAAGAAGGCGTTTGGCTACGCGGAGGATTCTCCTTCGCTTGAGAACCTGCTCATTCGCCTGACGGTTACCGACTTTGCCCAGCACCGGAACCGACCCGCCTAACGCATACGAACATCTGCTACTGCCACAGTCCGGCCGCGCAAACGCTGTCGTCTGCCTAGCCCAGTGGCGCGATAGCGCCAGCAAAGTTGGCAGCTACGATCGACTGAGTGAATACGTTGCGAATCGCATCGGTCTCAATGAACAACTTCACCATTTCGAAGTGGAACAGCTGATCGATGTTCAGACGTTTCTGGCCGTCGAAAAAGAAATTGCCAGCGGCTTGAAGGATCGGCTGCTTTCAACAACGGCCAACGTCAACGTGGAAGACATGCGAACCATTGCCTCTCGCCGACAAGCGGGACACTGGGCTTTGCCATCCGTGAGTGGTGCGAATAGCGTTCCTCGAAAAGAACTACATTCGGTCTACGAGAGTCTGGTTAAGGCTGCTGAATTCCTCGATTTACGAAACCAGCATCAGCACGGCTTTGATTTCGACAATGCCACTGACATGTACCGAGCTTACGAAACCGACTTGTTTCGATTCGACCAGCTGTATCGACACTTCTGTGAACTGGCCGAAAAGTCGCTTCAATGGAACGTGGTGAAGCAGCTGCGGGACGAAGTCGAAGCGACGTATTCCAACTGGTACATCACGACAATTGGACTTAGCTGGGGCAAGTTTCTCGAGGGCGGTCTATTGCGGGACTGGCGGATTCCAAAGATTCCGAATCAATTCAACTTCTATGACAAATGCGTTCAACCACGATTAGAAGAAGCCGAGAATCGTACAGTCACCGTAATCATCAGTGACGCGTTCCGCTACGAAGCGGCAAAGGAATTGACCAACAAGCTGAACGGCAAGTATCGGTTTCAGGCCGAACTGTCGTCGCAGTTATCTGTATTGCCGTCCTACACGGCACTAGGGATGGCCAGCCTGTTGCCGCATAACACGCTTGGCTACAACAAAAAGGGCGGAGTGCTAGTCAACGGAAAAGCTTGTTCGAAGTCGGCCGAACGCGATGCCATTTTGGCTTCAGTTGACGGGATGGTCGCTGATGCCAAGTCGCTGATGGCAATGAGCAAAGAAGAAGGTCGCGAGCACGTAGCAGGCAAACGGGTGCTCTACATCTACCACGACGAGATCGACAGCATTGGAGACACTCGGTCCACGGAAGATAGGACGTTCGACGCCGTGCGTTCGGCAATCGACACTCTCAGCGAGCTGGTTCGCTTCGTCGTCAATAGCCTCAACCGGAACTACGTGATCATTACCGCTGATCACGGCTTCTTGTTCGCAGAATCACCGCCCAACGAAACCGACAAAAGCAAGCTTGCGGACAAGCCTCCTGGCACGGTTGTCTCAAAGAAGCGATTCCTTCTCGGCCACAATCTGCCAGATGCTGACGAGGCCTATCACGGTTCGACTTGGACGTCTGCGAAGGCCGAGGGCGACATGGAGTTCTGGCTTCCAAAGGGCGCAAATCGGTTCCACTTCACCGGTGGATCTCGCTTCATTCACGGCGGAGCGATGCTCCAGGAAGTCGTCGTACCGATCATCACGGTGCGCCACATCAAGGGCAAGTCAAAACAGGACACGGCGACGAAGCGTGTTGGCGTGCAGGTCCTTGGGGTGAATCATCGGATCACGACGCCCAAGTATCGATTCCCGTTGCTGCAAACCGAACCGGTTTCAGAACGCGTGAAACCGATCACGCTGAAGGTTGCCATCTACGAAGGTGGCGAACCAATTACGAACATCGAGAAGATTACCTTCGACAGCACGTCGGAAACCATGGACGACCGTTCGAAAGAAGTCGTACTCGTGCTTGAAGACCGAACATATAACAAAAAGACGAAATACCGCCTTGTGCTGCGTGATGCTGATACAGACATCGAGCAGTCGAGCGTAGATGTAATTATCGATAGGGCATTTACTGATGACTTCTGAGCCACCTAGCCTGGACGACCTGCTAAATCAACACTTTGCTGGCAAAGTCGTTCGCAAGGACCTGACCAAGTTAGTCAAGGAAGGGGCCAACGTACCCGTGTATGTGCTCGAGGATTTGCTCGGGTCGTACTGTGCCTCGAACGATGCGCAGCTGATCGAAGATGGCCTGAAGACCGTCAAAAAAATTCTGTCCGAGAACTATGTCCGCCCCGACGAGGCTGAAAAGGTCAAGTCGCTCGTCCGAGAGCGTGGCAGCTACAAGGTTATCGACAAAGTCACAGTTGCGTTAAACGAACGTCGCGATGTCTATGAAGCCGAGCTGATGAATCTTGGCGTCAAAGGTGTGGAGATCAACACCAGCACGGTCAAGCGATACGAGAAGCTGTTGGCGGGTGGAATCTGGTGCATCATCACGATGGAGTATTTCTTTGAAGAGGGGCAGAAAGGATCGCCGTTCATCTGTCGAGAGCTAAAGCCAATCCAAATGCCTGGCATGGACATGGACGAGCTATTCGCTGGTCGCCGAGGTTTCTCCGAATCAGAATGGATCGACGTGCTGCTGCGTTCCTGTGGTTACGAGCCAACGCAGTTCGAAGAACGCGTCAAATGGCACCTCATTTGCCGCATGGTTCCCCTCGTCGAGAACAACTTCAACGTCTGCGAGTTGGGACCGAAGGGAACTGGCAAGAGCTACATCTACAAAGAAGTGAGCCCGAACAGCATTTTGATTTCCGGCGGGCAAACGACTGTGGCAAACCTGTTCTACAACATGGCTCGCCGTTCGGTTGGGCTAGTAGGCCTCTGGGACACTGTCGCCTTCGATGAAGTGGCGGGAATCTCCTTCAAGGACAAAGACGGCGTCCAAATCATGAAGGACTACATGGCATCGGGATCGTTCGCTCGAGGCCGCGATTCGATCTCTGCGTCGGCGGCAATGGTATTTGTCGGCAACTTCAAAGAGGGCCAAACGGTCGAGGGACTTGTCAAAACTGGCCATCTGCTTGCTCCATTCCCGGAGCCCATGATCGATTCGGCCTTCTTCGACCGCTTTCACGCCTACATTCCCGGTTGGGAAATCCCCAAAATGCGGCCCGAGTTCTTCACGAACCAATACGGACTAATCACCGACTATTTCGCCGAATGGGTTCGTGAAATGCGGAAGCGAAGCTTTGGCGACGCCATCAACAAGTATTTCCAGCTTGGCCGCGATTTGAACCAACGCGACACGATCGCCGTTCGGCACATGGTGTCCGGCTTGCTGAAGCTGCTTTACCCCAACGAAGAATACGACAAGCAGAGTGGTGCGTCGCTGCCTGGAATACGCTCGAAACGCGTCGCTGCGAAAGAGCAACTGAAGAAGATCGGCGCGCTGAGTTCTTGACGTCCATTTCAGCTACATCGACCTGGAAGACAAAGAAGAGCGATTCATCCTGGTGCCCGAGCAAGGTGGCGGGTCACTCATTCCCGATGGTCCGATGAATCCCGGCGTTCTGCACACCGTTTCGCACGGTAACGCAGGCCACCTTGGTATCTACCGTCTCTGAGACGCAAGTCACTGCCGGCAAAGGAAGTTTAATCTGTCTGGTCTCGGCTCCAGTTCGCAGTCGAAGGAAGCGATCAAGGGTTGGCTACGACTACTTCAAAGCGAACGCCAACGAGGTGAGCCGCATCGATGAAGGTGGGCGAACACGATTACCATCTTCACTTCGTCGAACTCCAAAAACACCGGGCCGAGCACGACGACGAATGCTCGCCACGTTCATCGCGCTTTGTTCCGCTTGATGCAAAAGCCACCGCAGTCGCAGTCGTTGTTCTCGGAAACATGAGCCTCGGCGGAAACATCACCCGCGTCGAGAACCTTGCCGACTTCGTAAACGCGTGCACGACGCCGGAGCCAAACGAACTTGTTACCAATGGCCAGCGTCGGCGATATTCCAACGATTCCGGGCGAATTGCACCATACCCAACCAGTTTACCCGCCCATATGCAACGCGGCTTTCAAGGCGTTAGGGGTTGAATAGAAGATGAGCGGCCACTGAATCCGCCTTTCAACATCAACGTTTCTACGATCCTGAATGAATTCCGTAGAAACCAACAGAGCCGGTGGACAGAATTTCGGAAGGTCTGTGCTCAATCGTGAGCTTGCTTCGCTGTTGGAGTCATGTCTCGAATTTGGCGAGGACTTGCCAATTGAACTGAGGCCGTTAATCGTAACAGAAGCTCTTCGCCAGAAGGCTGTCGACGGTAAAGACGCTGTACTCGCAGCTGTACAGAAAAAGTGAACGGAATACGCCGACTCAGAATCATCGGAGTTCGTTCTCATCACTCCAATCGCATCGGTTGGTTTCAGAATGCGACAATTGGCTGTACCGATGGACTTGATGTAAAGCTTTTGCAGAATGGTAACGACTATCCCATTCCCGATGATGTCATGAGCAGAATTCAAATTGTTCCGGGATTTACGATTGCCAACGATGAGTACCCGTTTGGCTGTCAAAATGGAAAGCAAGTCCGTGTACGAGGCCGGACACCGAGCGATGGGTAAAGAAACATCGTTGACCCTGGGAATGTGAATTGATCCTGAATCGGCTGGGACAATCATTCAGCATGGGAATTAGCACAGAACGGCCGAAGAACCGGGTGACGTCGGGACCTTACTTTACGCTTCATAAGGCGACCGGCGAATTCGAAAAAGGCTAATCGGCGAAAGTGTCGCCGGTTCAGGCCGTGCAGTCCGACAGCGAACTAATCGCTCAGACGATGTATGAAATGGACAAGAACAATGTCCGATGGGCAATTATTTCCGGCAATGATGAATTGATTGATACGTGGATGAAGCAGCACCCAAATCGATTGATCCGCTCATATCTTCCCGTACCGGGAAAGATACAAACCATGAGGCCGAAGCTGAGAAGTTAATCGCACGAATTGAAGCCAAGGACGTGCGTGCCATTGGAGAGCTTGCGCTTGCCTACATCAAGATGCCGCTGAATGACCGGACAATGTGGCCTTACTACCGAGTCGCGGAGGGACGAGTACCTGTCTTCTTTCACACCGGCATCGGCCCCAACAGAGACCATGGAAAGTTCAACAATCCTCAGTTCCTTGGTGAAATTGCAGCCGAATTTCCGAACCTAGTGATCGTCGCATGTCATATGGCAGAAGGCTGTAAAGACGAGCTTATTCAGGTAATGAAGAAGCATGAACGGATTTACGCGGACTTAAGCGTGATGAATTGGTATTCATATTCATGCCGAAGCAAGCTATTGAAGAAATTGAAGTCGGAAGGACTCTTGAATCGTGTGTTGTATGGTTCCGATCAAATGATTTACCCAGGTCTAATCAGCAAATCAGTGAAGGCCGTTGAGAATTCGGACCTGACTAGATGAGCTCGATGCCGTATTCTGACGAATGCCGCTCGAATCATCGAACTTCCAGACACGACGCCGGCAGCGGAGTGATTGATTGTTTATCGTTACTATGTTGATCAGTCGAACCGCAACACGTACGCCGGGCTGCGGTCGAGGTTTTCGCCCGCTCTGATATATCGAAGGGTCGTGCGGGGATCGCGGTGTCCGAGCCAGTTTTGAATCTGCCGAAGTTCGACGCCGGCACGGTCTGCTTCGGTGGCTGCCGTGACGCGTAGCGAATGAACGCTTACCGCGTGGTCGATGCCGATTTGACTACAGCAGCGTTTGATGAGTCGCTGGATCGCTCGCACTGGTGATTGGCTTGCGGAGGAAGCCGTCGAAGCCTTTGCCACGCGGCGAACGGACGGGGCGAAACAGTGGGCCATCACGGTCGTCGTCGATACCGGCCATTTCCATCCATTCATTGACGGGCGTGGCAGCGAGGGGAGGGAGCACGCCTTTCCGCAGGTCACTTTGCCCCTGATTCGAATGATCGTGTGCTCGCCGTCAGTGAGCGATATTGCCGACCTTGATGTGATGTAATTCGTCCACGCGCAGGGCCATATACGCAAATGTCGCGATGATCGCTCGGTCCCGGATTCCCGCTGGGGTGTCAACATCTGGAGCGCGAAGCAGCTGCTCATCTGCCGGGGCGGAATGGCAGGTGTCAATCCATCAACGGGGACTCGGGGCGAACTCACGGAAGTTCGCGCTGCCCGCTCCTCGATATCCGCCGACCTGGAGAAACGAAAAAAACGACCGCAGGGCCGTGATCTTCCGAGATACCGTGGCGTTCGACGCTGCTGTTGGATTGCCTTCGAGGTCTGGGCGACCACCATGGGCCAGCAAGTGGTCTCGCCAGGCCGTAATATCACTCGGAACCATCAAGGTCATTTGTTCGATGTGAGTCGGTGCAAGTCCGTGAAAATCCAGGAATTGTTCCACGTCTTTGCGATAGGCCTGCGCGCGGGCTGCCGATTCGGTCTTTCGCAGCCACGCCTCGAAGGCTTCGGCCACCATAGGTCTCAATTTGGCGATGCTTGCCGGAAGTCGCTCGTGAGCGAACGCCGGCGTATAGTTGTCTCCGTCGAATGTAACGTCACTTCTTTTCTTGGTCATTTTCCTCCGTTTTGCTGAGCACTGTAATCGAGCGAAAGTCTAACTTGGCTGCACATTCCCGGCACCAAAGGAGAACGTACTCGGCGTGGTAGACGGCGACGCCATCACCACCCTGAAGTTTCAGAGACACAGAGCGAAGTAGAGTTCAGTCTTCTTGAACTATCAGCAGTTGGCAACTCTCGCACGTTCTCCAAAGCTCTTTCATGGTTGATCCTCTCTGGTTAGATTGTTCTCTTGACAGTTTCGGTGTGCGATAGGTTTTCTTAACTGGCAACGCGGACTATCCGACGGCACCATGTGTTTTGCTTCGTATAACCCACTTTATGCGACGTAAAAACTCCAAAGTTTTTAGGCATGGCCGATGGCGTGCTGAACAACCTTCGGCCTGACGGCTAGACGTTTTGATAGGCATCTTCGACCTTGTGTGCGAGTTCCTTGGCGGTCCAGGGCGGCGAAGCATTTGTTTCGTTCCACTGTGCGAGTGCCTCGAGCGCCTCGGCGGCGGTCATTCCCGAATCGCGAAGTTTGCAGGCGGCGCGAAATGTGGCGTTGTGTCCGCCGTTTCCCGCGACGGCTTGAATGCGACGAATGTAGGCGGTGCCGTCGCGAATGGTCGGGACTCGGCAGCTTGCGGACGGCCGTGACAACGCGGCGAATTGCGTTTGATTCGGCTCGGTAAACTCCAACGGTTTCTGGAGTATCGGCACGTCGTATAGCGAATAGCGTGTCGAATCGTGCCAGTGGTATACATGCCCGTTTCGGATGAATTGACGGCGCGCAATGGCCAGCCCACCTTCGCCGCGAATGTCGATTTGCCGGCCCATCACATGGGTCCTACAAGCGATATGCTGATCCGGATAGCGGTAGTAGAAATGCATACCACGGCCCGTGTAAACGGTCAGCGGCGTAGCTGGAAACTGATCCTGCCACCACCGCGCGTCCTCCAGCGAATCGCAGTCGACAACTACAAGGCCACTGTAACGTCCGGTCACAATCGCTAGGTTGTAATGCTGCTGCGCCGCTGGGCCGAGCCAATGTCGGACCAGTTCGGTCGACGGGGCCTTTTTTTGGTAAGCCGTCCACGGTGTGGCTGGATTCTGCTGTCGATCGGAATCACGGGCCAGCCACGTCGAGATATTCGAAGGCAAAATGCAGTACGCCGGGACTGGCCTATGCGCAGTCGTCAGAGATCGATTCCGTCATCGGAGAACCCTCCTGCCAACAAACGGAAGAAAAACCGTAAGCACGCCAAACGGTTACCGAGCCGGATAGCTCGGAAACGCCGCTTGGTGCAGGCGTCTTCGCTAAGGAAACGACAAGAAGGAACGACTGAGCAGATAGTTGGCATACCACAATTCCTGATGAGCTTTCAAGGAAAGGCGAATGTCACGGGGTTCGAAGGTTTCAGCGGCCAACTATGAAGCTGGGGCTGTACTGGCTGAATTCGTATAACGATGAGCTAGCTTTTGCGAAAACGAAAAAGCCCCGGTAGGCAAAGTGTGACAAAGTCACACCAAGGGCTTTCGTTGGTCGTCGTGACGCCAGAACGGAATGTCGTCTTCGACAACAGTCCCGTCGAAGGCTTCTTTTGCTTGATCGACAAAGCTGCGATTGCTGCCGTCAATGATGGCATCGATGCCGTCGAACGTAGCAGTAATCGAGCTGCCGCAAGGACATCATCTGCCGAAAGCCAGACAGCGGTTTCCTTCCAATCGTCCCCATCTTTGTACGAGCGACGAAGTTTGACGGCATAGGTCGAACGTTCGTCCTGCTCTTTGTGAAAGACAGTGGCTTCGAGTAACCCTCGTCGCTTGGACGCAATGGGCTCCTTGCCGTCGGCCGTCTGCTCTTGTTCAATCGCAGTTCCAATTGCAGCATCAGCCCACTGCAAAAGCGCTGCAGCTGGGAGCAAGTTTTCACGGCCTAAACTGACTCGCGATTCCTTCCATTCCTCTTCGTGCTTCCACGACTTTCAATGTCGTGTTGTAGAAGCGTTGTCCGTTGCTGCCGTTTTCCCACACGGAAGTGTCAAGTCTTCGGTGACGTCGCATATGCACCGGGCTCAAGCAATGTAGTCGTTTGACCACCTTCTTCAGTTGTTGTTAATGCGAGCATGTCACGCGACGTGCTCAATTCAAAAACACCAGGTAAACCTGAACGCCTAGACCTACCGGGCCTTCCTGATTGATATGCAAGGATGTCGGCCGAGCGTGCTGCAGTTCCTACCCTCACGTAAGTCGCTGCTCTGATTTAGGATCACATGGACTGAAGTAGCTGTGGAGTCAGTTTCCAGCGGCTCGCCGAACAAAATGCGTCGATTCGATAATCGATTCTCAGCAATCGTTAATCGTTGCAATGCTGACGCACGGACATTCGAGCCCATTCTTCCCCACGCTCGTTCTCTGTTCACTCGCTCCTACGTGAGGACGAAAGGAATCCGCCGCTCTGGTCGTTCTCCGAGCGGCGTCGTGCCAGAACTGCCGCGCGAACCTGGCACGCCACCTGTTAACGGCTCCACTCCCGCCGCGTCGGCCTTCCTTTCGATTTTTCGCTTCTTTCTGGGCGGGCCTCCAACCGAAACAGAGGCCTGCCCAAAGGGAAAAACATGCGGGCTGGGCCGCATGAAAAACGAACGCTTCGTCAACTACACGAGCGCTCATGGAGAAACCGAGATGAACCATAACAGAAAGGAAAAATCAGAAATGGCCGACCGAATTACGAATGAGCCACCGGAACGCTGGCAGCAGCACTCGACCGAGGCAAGAGCGAAGGGCTCACAAATCACTTAGAAGCCATGGCCCGGTTCTATCGGTATAGCTTGGCAACTCCGATGCTTATCTGGGGGCAGCGAGAGGACGTAACGAATGTCGCCGGTTTCAGAGAATGGCAACGGAAAGGGCGGCAGGCGAGTGAAGAAAGGCGAAAAAAGTGGGATCTTGATACGCGCGCCGTTTACGGTCAACAAGAAAACGGAGGTTCGCGAAGAGGACAAGGAAGTAGTCATCGGCTTCAAACCGGCCTATGTATTCGACGTAAGTCAGACCGAGGGTGACGAGATCGCCGGAATCGCAGCGGTCAACGGTTCGCCACGTTGGACCGTGGATTTGCTGAAGGCTTTTGCTTCTGACAAAGGGCATCGAAATTGAATACGACGAACGATTGGCGGCAGACGGTCGGGCTAGCGGTGGTTTGATCACGCTACGGCCCAACGGCACACCGGCCGAGGAATTCTCGACATTGGTTCACGAGATCGCACACGAACTGCTCCATTTTTCCGACGAGGGCAAGCAGATAAGTCGTTCCGTGGCGGAAACGGAGGCAGAAGCGGTCGCCTACGTCGTGTCAACAGCCGCACGCCTCGACTCCGAGCAGGCTTCGTCTGATTACATTCAGCTATATCAAGGCAGCTCGGAAACTCTTTGGGAGTCGCTCGAACGCGTGCAGAAAACTGCCGCGACAATCATTCGCGGGCTTGAACAACTGGCGGCCTAGAAGATGATTGCCGTTGCCGCCCAACGGCGGCAACGGTCCGCCCTCAGATATGTTCAAATTCTCCGAACCAGCTGATACCCCAGAATCAGCCATTTGGCAGCTCATTGTTGCCGGCAGAGGTGGAAGCTCAGAGGTCTGAAAGTGCTTTGTACGGTGAATTCGGATTATTTTACTGGACTCCCAACTGCAAACGACGGATTGGTAATCGGCGCGCAACAGCGACCACTATCGGCACTGTGATCGCCAAGGTCGCGAAGCAGCTCTGGCTCGATTCCGGCAGGGAAAAATGGGTGGGACCAGAGGCGCCGATGTCCACACTCCGAGGCCGTTTACCAACGGATTAGACATGTGCGTCGAAGTCGCTTCGGCGTTTCACTCCGACGCAGCTTACGGCGTCCCGCTTTCGGGAACCGTCTCGTCCTCCACCATCACGTTCGAGACGTTTTCGGCAACGCGGTTCCTCGAGCCGATTCGAGCCTACAACCAGCTTGTGACTGTCGAGCGGGCTGGTGGGCTCGTGCTCGCCGAACTCCCGTACGTCGGCCTGTTTGCTGGGTTTCGTGACCGCGACCTCGGTGGTTGGGGTGGTTAGGATTCCGGCTGGCTGCGGGCCGATGTACCCACGACAGGTTGGTTCTGCCTCGGCAGAAGGGGCAGATCTTGTTGGAGATTCGACCGTGAAGCGACATTGGTACCAGTTCAACATTGCGTTCCTCCTTGTGCTGACGTCCCTAATTGCTTTCGGTATCGTCAGTCCGGAACGGTATCGCGCCGCACGCTTCGGATGCCTGCGTATTGCATGCTCGCTGTTCTCGTTTATCGTTTGATGTCGCATACGGCCGTTAACTCGTACCGTCCGACCGTGGAGATGAACGTCCGACAAGTGGTCAGCAATAGCGCAAATCCACATCGCAGCTGCTTTCGGGTAAAATAACAAGGACGTCGCACGGCAAGTTCTCGACCATCACCTTCGGAGGGCTGCCTGACGTCGCCAGCGGAGCGTCGCGTTCGAGCACGTGCACAGGACGCAATTGTCAGGCAATTGGGCTTCAGGTGTACATCCCAAAGTTCTTCCAAGGTGTCAAACCGAACTGATCACCAGGCGGAGCAAAGAAAGTGTTGTTGCGGATTCCATGTCCATGGCAATCCCCAACTTTCTTGAGTGAGCGCCCAGCGACGATCATGCATTTGTCGCAGTTCCGCGCGACTTTCGTTGCGTGTTCTGGAATCGAACCCTTCGAAAAAGCTCGCGAAACGACTCCCGCGTTGGCGGGGCCCGGGATGGTCTCTGAAAATCCACCAACCGCACAACAGTCGGTCGCGATCCGACTCCTCGAACCTCCAAATAGAAAAACAGCCGACTCGGGTGTGCCCCCAGATACACCAAGCTTGGCGTAACCCCACAAGTCCGGTGCAGGCGACCGCAACACCCACATCACGACAACGCACAATACACCGGCCAAAGTTACGAGGCCGAAAAGTTTGTTTGATCGAAATTCGCATGTCCGAGCCTTTAAACTTCCGATGAGCACAAATGCTCCCTGCATCAAGTGCAAAGGTGACAGTCAGTTTCTATCTAAGGCATCGCTAATCTCTTCGCGATAGAGCGCCACGGCCACGCGGTTTAGTCGGTGCGTCAGCTCGTCGAGGTCCTCGTAATTCTGGTCAATTGGCCAAGGCAAATTGCTAGTCTTCAGCGAGACGCTCAATGCGGTTCACGAACGCTTGGCGTTCAGCTCTTCCACTATGGTAACTGACTTTTCCGAACCGATCGATGATGACAATCGTCGGATAGCCCACAACGCCGAACGCATTGGCTGACATGCTGTCAGCCAACGACGTTCCATCGTCGATCGCCGAGGGAATCGTCCAGTTGTGTTTGGAGAGTTGGGACTTGACTTCCTCGTCGCTCGTGCCCGCCGAGTGAATCCCGAGGAACACTACGTTCTCACCTTCGTATTGATTCTGCAATTCCTTGATTGCAGGTATCATTCGAATGCAAGGTCCACACCAAATTCCCCAAAACTCGATCACAACGACACGGCCACGATAGTCCGCCAGTTTCCGGATCGACCGTCTGTCCATTCCTTGACTCGCCAGGTCGTACGCGGCGTCGTCCGATTGAGAACTCGCCGCATGTGGTGGTTCTTCAGAGGAGGCTTGTGTTCCCGGTGGCTCGTCTTCACCGCGCAGGAAACCGGCAACAACGCAACGAGAATCAGCAGGGCGGACGGTGCCGGACTGAACTTGATCGACATAAGGCCAATTCCAGAACAGGGCTCGAATAACGCGATCTTAATTATACTAGACTTTACCTGCCCTCAGGACAATGGGTTCCGCCAAAAGAATCGAGGCCTCTTTACCACACTCCGAATCCTTGCCGATTGTACTTAACGCCAACCCACTTGAAGGTGTTCCGCACCCCAAGAAGGGTGATCGCGTGTCGGCCAAAGCGGTCGCCAAAGTCGGGTCAGGACGATTACGGCGTCGTTCAAAGAGGTCATACTCGCTGGCTGCTTCTCCAGACGCCGCGCTGATGTCACGATAATGCTTTCCGCGTTCTCGACATTCGTCATGGCCTCGGTTCTGCTGTGCGAACATCTGCGGCTCAGCTTGATGTCGATTGACATTCTATCGACTTGTTCTGCCAGCATTCCTGCTGATACGCTGGAGAATCCTTGCTTCAAACGTCTAGCGTCCAGCCTATGGGCTAACGCAACTGCGAACGCGCTGGGCGGCACCAGCCAGCCGCCGAAGCGTCGATGCCCAAGGGCGATAAGGCCACCGCTTGGACTCGGAGGAATCTAACGAAGGCTCGATCGGTTTTTGAAAAGTCGTTCGCCGCAACCCGTGAAGCTGGGATGCGGTTTGTCAGCTTTCAAGCCAATGGGATGACATCCAGCCCAAGCCGGGCGAGTTCGCAACCAGTGGCTCGACGTTGCCGACGCCTAGAACGACTGCGTCCAATGCGCACACCTTGGTTCAGTCTTTACGACGTACTATCCACTCGGCAATGGCTTTCGTGTGAAGCCACGAGCAGCCGTGCGGACAGACCTAGCGGCGTTGCTTGAAAACTACCCGATGAAGCCGCTCTACTTGTTGGAAGCGGGCTGTCCTTCCAGCCACGCACGGGCGGCCGCGACCATTGGTCAAACGCAGGGTCGGTGTTGCTTGCCTGTTGCCGGCGGCGGCACACAGCTAAGTGACGTGTTCGGTACCGTCGGCAAGGTGATTCTGGGAGTGCGGTTCCAGTGCTCCCATTGCCACGATCTTCCGTTCGAGTCAATCTTGCAGTGCGACTACTACGGCTTGGCAGCGTTCTTCCGCGCAGGAGCGATCGCTTCCTGCTGGCGTAGCCCGTTTCGGCGATTTCGTTCGAGATTCACAATCCGTCCTATCCTGACGATCCATTGCTTCAACTGTCACGACGCAGAAGACCTGGATCGTCAATCGCAAATCGCATCTGAAAAGCATCTGTTCGGACACGGGATGGTGGAGACGGCGGACAACTTTAGTTTGACAGAATTTGAAATACGAGTGGTCCTGGATCGGGTTCACAATCAGCTGCTGGACGAAGCTAGTCCGATCCCAGGCGAGGCGTCAGACGACCCGGGCGGGCCCGCACTCAATGTCCAAAATCAAGTGTATATCCTGAGTCACGAACGAAAATCCGCTTATGGGCACTGGTCGAACCCCTATATCTATATGCAGACTGATCGCGGCGACTGAATAGGAACCTGCGCGAAGTGCCTGTGCACGGCGGATTCGTCCGCGCGGTTCGACCTCGACCCCTGATTGCACGAAGTGCCCGACGTCCGCCGGACCGACGCACCGAACGGGCGCCAAGTGAAAACACCCCAGGTTCTCCAAAAAACTGCACTTTAGGGGAACTCGCCGCCGCTTCGCGAGACTGATCTTGCAATAAAAAAGGCTCTTCGGGAACTTGGTTGTTAGCAACTACTAACCAAAAACCCGGAGAGCCAAGGATGGCTAAGCGTAAACATTCTTCGAAGCGTCCGCAACGGGTCCACAAGAAGCAAAAGAAGTCTCAGCACGACAAGCGTGAACGACTTCGGCGTCCGAATCCCCGTCGTCGAAAGACGAGAGCGGCGAAGATTCCGCTGACTGGCGCCTTGCAGTCCGCGGTCGCCACGCTGTCGGCGGTGCTGGATCGGCGAATGGCCTTTCGCTTGACGATTATCATTTCCGGGATGCTGTTGGCCGATGGCCGGCGAACCGCCAGCGCCTGGTTCGTCGCCGGTGGCGTGCGCGATGACTGGGATCGATTTTATGATTGCCTGGTTCGGATAGGCTGGAGCTCGTCGCGATTGGCGGTCGCCGTATTGTCGTTGGTCGTCAAGCAACTCGCGCCCGGCTTGGGGGAGCGCGTCATGATGGGGATCGATGACTCGCCGACCACGCGCTTCGGCAAGAAAGTCGAGGGCGCGGGGGTTCATCATAATCCAACGCCTGGGCCTGCCGACGGCAAATGGCTTTACGGCCACAATTGGGTCTGCTTGGCTTGGCTCGCTCGGCATCCCCTGTGGGGCGTCATCGCTCTTCCCTTGTGGTCGCTGATGTACGTGCGCGAAGTTGATGTTCCCAAGCTTGCCAAGAAGTATGGAAGCTGGGAGTTTCGCACGAAACATGAACTCGGCGTGTGCCAGATGCAATGGCTCACTCAAGTACTTAAACAGCTGCGTCTCGACGTGGCCGTGTGGCTTGTCGTCGACGGTGCGTACGCCGCGCGCCCGTTCTTGCTGCCGATCCTGCAGATGGGCGTGACGGTTGTCAGCCGCCTCCGCAAAGACGCCGGACTCTACGATTTGCCTCCGCAAGGGGCGCATCACAATCGCATCTACGGCAAGCACAAGATCAGCTTGGTGAAACGCGCCGGACATCGTCAAGGCTGGAAATCCATCACGTACGATTGCCGCGGCGAGCACGTGACGCGGCAGTACAAAACATTTCTGGCCACTTCCAAGTTGATCAGCGGCCAAATCCGCGTCGTGCTGTTGCGCTACGAAGACGGGAGCTGGGCCCCCTACTTCTGTACGGACGTTTCGGCCAGCGTCGAAGACATCTTGGTCGCGGTCGGCGCGAGGTGGGGCATTGAAGAGCATTTCGCCAGTGTCAAAGAAATCTGGGGTGCCGGACAACAACAGGTTCGCAACGTGATGTCCAACATCGGCTGTTGGAACTTAAACGGCTGGCTGTATACCCTCGTCGAAATCTGCAGTTGGGATCAAGCCAAGTCCGATCTCGTCGACCGCAGTGACCGCTCGTGGGACAACGCCGAACGCCGGCCATCGCACGCCGATCGACGACGCAAAATTGCCCGTGAAATGCTGCGAAAACCCATTCTCGCCGCTCTACCTGCCGCCCTTAACAGGACCAAATTCAAATCTCTCCTGGACCATGTGATTCAACTCGCTGCGTGAGGCCCTAAAGTGCAGCAAAAAACTCAGCAGGCGGTCAAGGTGACTGAACGTACCTTGCACTCTTGAATTGATAGCGCCAGTTGGGAACGCAACCAAAGCCACGGGCTCACGGTGACCAGGAAGGGCGCCACACCCGCCATCAAGAGCCTGCCGGTTCGTGCCTAAGGACGACAACTCATGAGGCAAATACGGCTTCTTGCTGGCACACCGGTCAAACCGTCATGGTCCAGTTGGAGATCCGTCCGAAACTGCGTCGGCTTCATCGTCCGACGCACTGAAGAATGCTGGGACGTGTCCTTACGCACGAAGTCGGGATTGCGTCGGTTTTGACAGGCACAGAGGGCCGTGCAATTCCAACGTCTCAATCGGGCAGACAGCTAATATCAGAGTTGTTTGTTCTTACCTGGAGGTTTTCACGGTGGCCGTCCGTCGCCGTCACGATACGGGCGCTGTTGGCATTCAAGCGGCTCAATAGCTCAACGGTTATGTCAAACTGTTCGACAGAATCGAACAGTTTGTTGCTGCATCTTGCTGATTCTTGGGGTTGGGCACCTATCGCGATATCAGCCGAATCACGGAATTCCCGCGGCCGATAGTTAGTTCAACGGGGCCGTGCGTCGTGGTTTTGCAGATCAGCCGTAGTGGCCTTTGCCGGATTTCGGCAGCGGCCTGCACAAATTGCGGCACCAGTTGGGCGGCTTGAGTTGCTTCAAGATAGCGTCCACCAGTTGAGTTCGCGATGCGCTGCAGATTCGCGGCATCGAATTGGTTACCGCCACGAAGGCCGATCACGTGAACGGTGATGCCATTCGTCGCGCAATAGTCGAGCACTTTCGCTGGGTCGGACTTTCTCGAATCGACTCCATCCGACAACAGTACAACCGTTGGTCGATGGGCGCCTTCCGGAAAACGTCGCGCGGCGTAATCGAGGCCAGCGACTAGCAGCGTTCCTCCACCGACCGGTAACGAATCCAGTTGAGTGGCTAATTGGTCCGGATCGGCGTGCCAAGTCTTATTTGAGAGATTCCAGACTTTGTCAGAGAAAGCGACAAGCTGGAATTCGGCATCAACGGAGCGGAATAGCTCCAAGGCACCGCGTCTGGCGTGTTTTTGCGGTTCACCCTTGGTGGACGCGGAGTAGTCAAGACAGAGCACGGTATATAGCGGCTCGTTACGATCCGGCGCGACGCCGATACTTTCGACTTGCGCCGGTTTTCCGGCGACGCTGACGACGGGAATGTCCTTAGCGTCCAGCATGATCGGAACGCCATCGGCGCCACGGACCACGAAATCGACCAGCACAAATGGATCGCGGTCTTCGACGCCAAGCAGTCTTGCCGTCGTTCCGGCCGGAAGTACGCGAGGCATCATGCTGAGACGAATTGTTCGGATCTCATTTTGAATGCCGTCGGTTTCAAGTTCATGGCGATTGGCGAAATCGGCAGCCAATTCAAGGAGGTTGAGCCGAACAGTGAGATCCTCGGTTTCAGCTGCTTGAGTGAGCATCCGTTTAAGTTCGGCTTTCGCGTTAGATTGCTGTGCTTCAGCCTGTTGTGCATTGGCCAGCAACGCCGTGGCGTGAGACGGATCGAGTGCGTAGTCTTCGGCCACTTGAACAGCGTGACTGAATAGTTGCATCTTCTTCTGCAAAGATTCCGCGGCCTCGCCAGCATTGATGCAGGCGTCAATGAGCAATTCGGCAAACGGATGCCGCCACGGCTGAGGGGCTTTGATAGCGACGTCCAGTTCGGCAATTAGGTCATGCCATTGGTGATTGTCACGCATGGCGTCTAGCCTCGCGACATAAACGGCATCACGTTTCGCCTGTTCGAGCAGGGATTGCACGGCGGAAGAGTCTTGGCCCGTTAAACGCATCGCCTGTTCGGCAAGCTCAAAGAAGCGAACCTGTTCAATAGGTGTGGATGCCTGAATGCCTGCCTTTTGATACAGCTCGGGCAGTTGGGCATTGAGCGTTGCTTTCCACTGCGGGCTGATCGGCTTCGTCAGTCGATCGCGAACAAGTTCGACGGCATCGCCAAAGTCCCCCGCTTCTTCGTATGCTTGGGTGCGCGCGGCAATTGCTGGGCGATCACGGTCATGGAAGTACGGATTTACTCCTGGAAGCCCGTCCGCAATGGCCAACGCGGCCCGTACCATTCCGATTGTGACCACGCCGAGCAAGACTGCTCCAAGGACGGAGCGGACTAGTGATTCTTGCAAGCGAGTTCTTCGTCGCGTCGTTCGTAAATGACGCTTGAGCGCCCACAACAGATACGCCGTGGCGAAGACGCCAATCGCCACGCCGCCCACGACCGCGTGATAGTTGGTGGTCCAACCCAACAGGAACAGCGACGTGGCCACGAAACTGGACCAAACGGCGAAACAAGTAATCAATCTCATGATTCGGCTCCTTCTTTCCAATTGACAAAGTGAAGTGCTGGATTTTGTTTTGCTTCTTCGAGATACGGAGTGAAATACGAAGTAAAAATTCGTTCGTGATCCATCGGCTTCACGATCTGTAGGTCGCAGACGCAAGCCAGCTTGGCAGAATCGACGCAGCCGACTTTGACTGTGGCGTCGACTTTGGAGACCTCCGTCTCCATTCGGTCAACATCCGTGGGATGCATGGGCGGAAGCAGTATCAATCGGAGGGCATCGCTCTGTGGCGACTTGTGGCCACCCCACGGCGGACATTGGACTGGCGGTGTTTGCTTCACAAGACAGCTGGCGATCAATTCGTGCGAAGCATCAGGGGCGAGTCCGGCGATGGTGGCCAGACCGGCGCGAGTGACCGTGCGGACGGCCTTCGCCAGAAAAGTCTGAACGTCCTCGAGCGATGGAGTTCCCAGCGTTGTTTCGACCAACAGGCTTGGCAGCACGGTGTCCACCGGCAAGACTTCCACCAAATCGAATTTGTGGCGACTCACTGCGGCATTCTTGAGCACCGCAAGTACACGGTCTAAACGTTGGTACTGTTCATCAATGTCGTTGAGCACCATTTGGTACGACATGTTCAGAAAGTGTCTGCGAATCGCGATGTCGTCGTACTGAACGGCAATGCCATCGTAGGCGTGCTTTGCACGTATGAATCGGTTCAGACGTGTTTGGATTCCGATCAGAGCGGCAAAGTTCGCCCGAAGTCGGCCCTGTGGGAAAAGGCCATGAATGGCTTTGTTTAGTTCGCTTTTCGCACGATCGTAGTGCGGTTCAAGCTCGGCGAGCTGTACATCAAGCGTGGCAAGTACCGACTCGTGAAAAAGGGCTATCGAAATAGCGTTCCGAAGCATTTCAACAAACTCGCTTGTCGTTGTAGGGCTGGGATCGTACCAGCCAGATTTCAATTGCCGCGAACCAGCAATCGTTGCCGTGATGTTCTTCGGCTGACGCGGAATATCGATGTCAAAGCATCGCTCAGTGAAATCAGCAGGTTGTTGATCTGGCGAGTCTTCAAATTGCGTCGCCAGGTCTTCGGCGGAATACCTGGCCGAGACGGCATAGGGCAATTGGACGGTCAAGTCACGAATGAGATCTTGGCCGCCTGACGTAGCACGGACTTGCTTGACCTTTTCGATGAACGCAATCGCGACCTCGGAGGCAATTGCGGACGTTTCCAAAACATGCCAATACGACGAATTGACAATCGTGACGGCACCCCACCGGCTCGCTAGGACAGCGTTGGGCGTAATGCGGTCGATTTCCGTGCGGAATGCCTTGCTAAGGACTGCCTGAAGCCAGAGAGCGGAACACTGATCGCGAACTCGCTTGTTCCGACCGGCAATTGGAGCGGGCTCGCCGACGATCAGTTCACGAGTCTCTCGCGCGTGGTCCGACTTTCCCCTCACCCACTCCAAGTCTTCGGCCAAACACGCAGCAGCGTTTCTGTCGAGGCTTTGGCGTAGTACGGGGGGAAGTCCTTGGTAACTAATCGGACCAGCTCGATGGCGAACGATATTGACCGTGCCAGGAATGAGATCGACAAAGTGCGCCGAACATGTGCGTTCGATGATTGGCGCCGTGGTCGAGCCCATCGCACCACAGAGGCTCGAGAAGCTATTCAGCTGGATAGCTTTGAGGAACCCTTTGGATCGTACGAACCGGTCTGAGTGGCATGACTCCGCACATGCAGAAAATGCCGCTTCGTTGACGCGTGCCAAGATATTGCCGACACCGCGAATTTGGCCGCCGCCGTTGCGAAGCGACATGCCGCTATGCTCCGTCGTATATTCCTTGAGCGGAATCGGGAAGTCTGTGTGACGCTTGAGCGTCTCAATCGTTTCATAGTCTCCCATGGGGACAAGCTGGGCGTTGTCGAGCGCGGGAATCTGGTCAATTTCGTTAGCGACGTCGGCAATGATCAGCGGTGCAACATCGCTGGCATCAATTGCCAGAGCCGCTTTGGCAAATTGCCCTCCGGCAATAATGTTCACCGCAGGCGCCGAGGATTCGGTCTCCACAGTGCGCCGCATCTTGAATCGCGGTGCGCGAGAATTCGAGTTGGATTGTCGTTCGTTTCCGTTACCGTTTGTTGTATGAAGTTGATGAGACATGTCGTTCCTTTCGGAAAGATTGGCATTCGAAGCATTGCCAGTGCTCGGTGGATTCGGGGCGAAGTGGCATGGCCTCTGAACGCGGTGGAGCAAAAGGCTCGAGGTGCACAATGCACCTCGAGCGACAAATTGGTCATGCCTTCCGTGGCATCCATACCGACGCAGCCCTTAGTGAGCTGTTATCCGTCGGTTTGGAGCTAGTGCCGCAATCACGGGGTCATCGAGACCTTCGAGAAGCACATCGTGTGTGTTCTCGAGTAGGGCTGCCAACGAACAGCAGTAGCCAAGGGCCTCAACGTGCTCCGCGGTCAGTTTGTCGCAAGACGCTGCCGAAAGATAACCAGCGATTTGGTGATCCAAATCGAGGCGAATTGCTTCCAGCATGTGTCCAACAAGTTTGAACCGAAGCAATGGATTGTTGCGTTTATCCATGGTTTTTCTCCGAGTGGGACCGAGCCCGAAAGATTTGCTTGCAGCAAGTCTTTCGTGTTAGGCTCGATCCGGTTTGTCTTTAGGGGCTTAGTGCTCGCGATGAGAAGCAATGCCGTTTGGCATGGCTTCCTTGGACCCCGCGAGTGTTAAGTCCCTATTTTTTTGTCGTCGACTTGGTTTGGACTGCGATGAACGCAGATTGGACCTTGTCGATGACGATTTCTGTTGTTGGTGTGGTTCACCAACCAAACGTCTCTCCGCTTGTCGGTAGAGAGCCCAGTGCCGCTTGCCGGCCGCCTGCAGCTTGTTAGCTAGCCTGAAATGGGCTTCAGCGGCCCGCTTGTGTTTCCTGGACTTTCTCCACAATGCGAATCTCAACAGTGCTTCTAGCATCAGTCGTGTCTCCGTGAGTCGCGCTTCATGCCAAGCAGGGATGGATGGCGCGCGAGTTTTACGTTCTCCCCGCTTCCGGCCGTATGCCGAAACCGTGAAAAACCCCAAGAAGACGATGTACATAGGCAATGCTCCTTTAGAAAAACCTTGGTGATAGTAAGTGCCCTGTTGCGTCAGGACTTTGCGAGATTTGCGTTCTCGACGTGTTCATCATTTTGGGACTGTGGATGAACGAAACAGTGAAAAACCAAATTGGAATTCAAACGATGCTCTGCAGTTAATCGCTGGATTCGCCGCAGGGAACCGCTCAAACCGCGATCAGTAAAGGGACCCCAGATGAGCAAGTGCTCATCTGAGGTCGGGGCGAGCTATCACTGTTCGCAGATTGCGAACTTGACAGCAGGCCCTAGAGTCGGTGCAGAGAAATGAAGAATCATCAGCAAGACGATAAGTAAGAACAGCAGAGTGTTCCCTATCCTATGTCCTAAGCTGTACCTTCTCCTTCTCCACACGGGCTCATAACGAGTCAAGTCAATGTCCATGCTCCTCCTTTGTTGGTGGTGTTGGTTGGTTGTTAAAAACGGAACCAGTTGCGTCTGGTTCGAGCGGTTGCATCCGCGAATTGTCACTAAGTGTTTTGACTGCAAGTGACGGTACAGAAGAATTCGGTAAGTGCTTCGGAACTGCGACTAACGACGTGGCGGGCGAAGCACGATGGGTTTGTCTGTTGTGGGAGGAATGCCGGTGCTGGGAATTGGAATGTTCGCGTCGGTTGCGTCTGGCAGGCTATGCAGCTTTGAAGCACCACACATCACCGTTCGATTGCAGGGCTCTGGCCAAGACATTGCCGAGCGTCGTTGGAACTCCTCTTTCGAGATGTGCCATATAACTTTGGCCATCACAGGAAGTCCACGCAGCTGGCAGAGTGTGCTGTCCTTGGTACAGCGGAAGATAAATCGTTGCGGATCCGCACTGACCTCAAGGATGTCGTTAATGGAAAAGCGATTTGTGATATGCCCAGAGAATGTCTCGCTCCAGCTTCGATGCCCGAAGAAACCTGGGTAGGTAAACGTCTTGCTGTAGTTAAACTCGAGACGCTCGCCGGATAGCACGACCTGACGTCGAATAGCATCCGGACTTTGGGCAGCGAACATGAACTGGAGATGCGCATTCTCGTCAAAGAGTGCAGCGTAATCGATGCCTCGGTGGCGCAGCACGCTAATATCTTGGAAGCCTGCGTGGAACGAGACTCCAGCCGAACGACTTAACGTCAAGCATACGTCTGTGAAGCCCGGCCCCAGGCAATTTTGTGCCTCGTCCACGGCTATCAAGGAGCGGCCTCTCTGATTCTCCTCAAGTGCATCGGCGGCAAGTAGTAATGCCCGACCAAGAAATCTCGCGATGGTGGAGGACGTCTTCTGGGTGCGAAGTGAATTAAGCGAAGCGAATACAAGAGTCTGTTTTCCGCTACGGACGAGATCCTGCAGATCGATCGCATGCTCGATCGCTTCGGGCGGAGCATTTCCGTCAGGGTTAAACATCGCGATTCGCTCGAG
The DNA here is from genome assembly GCA_041399205.1 of Pirellulaceae bacterium. GTDB lineage: Bacteria > Planctomycetota > Planctomycetia > Pirellulales > Pirellulaceae > JAGQOZ01. The sequence continues at coordinate 51,545 of JAWKTK010000008.1, forward strand.
TCGACGAGCAAGGATTGCTGCATGAACTGTTGCATTTCTAAGTTCTTTGGGCAGGTCCCGCTTTCGCCGTTCAAGAACATCGTAGAACTTCACGAAAGTGTCTATTTCGTCTGGGTCGACTTCATCAGTCACAAAGCTGTAGAGCGCCTCTGCTGCATCTGACCACCAATCATGCGACTGTACATCTGCTAGGCCTAGTGCTGTCATAAGAGCACCTGCCTTCTCCTCTGAAGAGAATGTGTGTTTCCACCACTCAGCCTGCAAAACCGGAACGAGATAGGTCGAAGCACGGTGGCGATTTGTAAGATATTTCGGGGGATCGATCCCGCAGCGTTCTGCCGCAGCACACATGGCCGCGTACAAAATGCAATCCATACCTTTGAGATCGATAACGATGACGTGTTCACCAGCATGTACCGCCTGTTCGATCGCAAATGCCAACATGGCAGTTTTCCCCGATCCTGTGCCGCCATAATAGATTGCATGAAGGGGGCGGTCGCGCTCAACGATCAGGGGAGTCTCGTCATAGTAGTTGAGCCCTGCGAGAAACACCTTTGGACGCTTCTGTGGTGTCAGATAGCCGTCGGGTCGTTTGGCCAACGACGTCCTAGTTCTTCGAAACCAGCTCATTTGAGCCCCCAATCCACGGAATCATTTGACTTCGTTCACTCGGATCGTGTCACGTTCGGCGGACGCATGGTCAATGCGACGAACATGGCCGCGCGTAGAATGCAATTCATTCATTTGGGATCGACGATAATGACGTTTCACCATTGCGTATCGCCTGTTCGATCGCAAAGGCCAACATGTCGGACTTTCCAGGTCCAGTGCTGCCGTAATAGATTGAATGATTCCCGACTTCTTGTTCAGTGATCAGTGGAGACTCGTCACTTGCTACATGAGCAGTGTCCTGTTGGCTTGAATCTGTCATGAACACAGGTGACTGGCCAACACGTGAGCGCGGCGACGATACCCGACGAGTCCTAACGCGATTTGAGGCGCTCATTGTTCTGACTCCTTCGGGGCGAGGTCTTTCATTAGGTCAGCAAATGTGTTCTCGAGTGTTCCGTACCTGTTCATCGACACTGCCGAGCGTAGTCGGTCCGCCGTAAACACGAACGCAAGCACCGTCATGGCGACTACTGGTCCGAGGAGGACTAAGAAGAACACTAGATAGACGAGCTTCGGATGAATCACGGTCAAGTTCTTGGCGAGTACGAGAAAAATGAAATCGTGCGGAAGCAGAAGCACCATGCCGAACACGCCGAGAATCGTTAGGAACGTTCGGCTATAGCAGAATCCTGCTGGACTTTGATAAACCGTTTCGAGGCGTTGTTCATTTCCGAGGTATGTAAACCAACTGCTAAGCGCGAGGGCGAATCCTCCGATGTAGCCTGTGACGAATGAAACCGTTTGTGCTTCTTTGGGAACATGACCTGACGCGCGGTACCGTTTAGCAACAGGCGCGGGTATCGGGCCAGAGGAGACCAGTCCAATCAGGTGCTGTCGGAACTGGTACGCCGCAAGCAGCGTTGATCCAACGGCGATGACATGGCGAATAAAGAGCCATTCCGTGTACCATGGCGCAAGTAGGCAAAAGGGCGACAACGCACCCGCTGCTTGGAAGAACAGGGGATGTCGGTCGGTCAAGAACTTAGCGATGATGAGCGCAAGGACTAGGGTGACGCCACGGTCCTCCTTGAACCCGGGAATGGTTCCCGCCGCAAGCTGAAGAGCGATTGAGAACAGAATGAGGTACCAGGCGACCAGTATGACCTCACGCCTCCGTTCTCCTGGAAGCAATAGTTCCGCCCGCCACTTCAAAGGCGAATCAGGGTCGCCACCTCTCCGCGCCGGGTTGCTATTGCGATCGAACGGACGCACGATTGGACCGCGTGTGTTCTTCATTCCTTGGGCTCCTTGTGTTGTGGAGTTATCTTGAGCAGGTCGGGGTAGACATACGTTTCGAACTTCGCGAAATAGTTGCCGCTCGTTCGGGCACGCTCGAACAGTTCTTTGGCTGGCGACCAGGCAGCTTCGGTTGGAAAGAACGTAACCATCACGAATCGGCCTTCGTCGATCAGCCGACGCATCAAGGCATCGTCGCGGTACTCGTGCATCGAGGCTTGATGACTTGCGAGGACTTTCCCCGCTTGTGCGTCCATCGCAACGCGAATTTGGAGCAAGTCGGGTTGCCGATCGGGATACGTGCGAATAACGAATGGACGAGCGTAAAGATGTAGCGTCGGGATTGAGAACGTCGATTCCACTTCGCAGGGCAGTGCTCGTTTTCGAATCTGGTCCGGGTTCGCAAAGCAATACATGTTCGTCGCCATGGCCGCCAATAACCGGTGGTAATCCAGTGGCTCACTTTCAGTCGCTTTTAGTCCGTACTTGGCAACGGCCGCCGGCCCCTAAGCGAAGATAAAGCGTGCGACCAAACAGCGGAAAGCCAATCAACATTCCAGATTTCCGGGTCGAGACTGACGGTTTACCGTAGCCGCGTTCTTGCAGTCAGCGAAGAACAGCGAGTCGACGGCCCAGATCGGCAGCCCTAATGCACGAAAGATCGCCGCGAGGATGTGATTGTCTCGAGGCCAGCGTTCACGGAATTTTGGTATCGACATGATTAGTAAAACACCAATGGGATTCTTCGGATCTCAAGAAGTTCGCGACCAAGCTCACGCAGGCGATTCGCACTGTACGTAGGCCCAAGAAAATCGATCCCTTTGATGGGTTCGTTCGTTTGTGGATCTACGAGAAACGCGTCGGGGACTTTTCTTCCCGTTGGACTACCTGCCTCATAAAGGTGCTCGTGCCTCCAGGTCGTCTGCACGCTTGGATCAGTTTGACGCAGACTGAGGTAGCAGTCGGTTACTCCAAGGTCGTGATTGATGTGATGGATCTTGTATCGACGCCGGACTCCGAATGCACGACAGCAGCGAGCGCTGGCGAAATAGACTGACATGCGACGAGTTTCCGCGCCGCGATAACGATTTCTAGCGACATATGCCCAGTGACCGTAATCAGGCTCCTGGTCATCCGGATAACACTCAATTAGCGGCGTTGGCGATGATCCCCGACGACGCACTGCGTGGACCTCTACGTCGAGCAAACCGACTGAAACAAGTTGGGCTAAGCGTCGACGTGTGCTCGCAACTGACTGTTGTCGCGACTCCGCATACTGCTCGGCGAGCATCGGACCAATGCGCAACGCAAATGTCTCTAAGGTCTCGAGGTCTGACTCGCTCAGGTAATGCATCACTCTTCCTCTATTTCCAAAGTCCACCGATTTCGCAACCTTGAGTACGCGCCAGGGGTTGCTCGTGGAGCTTCGCTCGCTTGAGTCGCTTCATCATCCACTTCGTCAAAGATGTGGAGGTCGGGAAATTCGTTTTCGTAGTACCGCTGAAAGTGCGTCGAACTTCCAAATCGCGGCTCAATGATTCGGATGTAGATGAGGTAAGCAATCCAACCATTCGTAGTAACGAACGAGAACCAGACGATCCAAGAGGGCATGAACGATGGTTGAAGCTTGATCAGGGGTTCCGTCCAGCCAAGGGGTTTTCTACGGTACTCAGGACGTAGAGACGTTGGCCCCTTGTTTATGTTGCGACGATTTGTCTTAGGCATCAGCTGAATCCTCCTGCGTGACGTTATTTGGTCTCGCAAACTGTAGCGCGTGGGCGAACTCGTTTTCTTGGAGCACCTCCTTTAGTCGCAACGCCAAACCCGACCGCGAGTAGCCACTTGCCGCGAGACGTTTACCGACCACTGACTTCAATTCGTCCGCAGTCAGCGAGGGCATTTCTGCGGTGCAACTTCTTACGGCATCACGAACTGCATCGCGATTTGCACACGGTCTTACTTGCTTCGACTTTGTCTTACTGCCCGGACGGAGCGCCTGAATTGCACCCTCGACACGAGCTAATTCACCTTCGACTTTTGCGAGTGCCTCGCTGAGTTCGACCTTCTGCGTTTGAAGATCTGTGTGCTGTTGTTGAAGCTGGTCGATGATTTCGCCAAGTCCTGTTTGTTCCACTGATCCATCTCCTTGTCGCCGTTTTTCAGTCACGAAGGAATCTCTTGTCCCGCGACTGCGCTCAGTTGGTCTTGCAGACGGACTGTGTACTTGTCCGTCGCTTGTTCTTACATGATTGACGAACATCTGATTGGTTCAACGAAGAAAGTTGGATGCGAATCAAAAATCGAATGAATGTATTTTTGATAGTAGAGAATCGATTCTTCAGCGCACTCGATGTCGTTTGCGACATGCATGCTCGCGATCGATTGTCGAGAATCGATTCTGCTAGATCATGCTCGGTCGAGCGTGCTGTGTTGGTTCTTGGAAGGTGGAATTGTGTACAACGAATTCGTGCGTCACTCGAATTTCGATTGCCAGCGGCGGAGAAGAACAAAGTGGTTCGAACACAAAGCACGATACCAGCAAAGAGCATTCAACCAGCTATCGCGGAACTTGAACGAGCGTTCGCGTTCTTCGCCCACGAATTGTGGTTTAAACCTCGAAAAGTGAAACTTCCGCGGCCAATCATCACCATCCAATATGCTGGACGCGGCAATAGGCTTGGCTGGTTCTGGAGGGAGAAATGGAAGGAGATCAGATCGGGCCGAACTGTTAGCGAAATAAATATCTGTGCCGAGCACCTTGAAAGTGACAACTACGCTATCGCGGAAACGTTAATACACGAGATGGTCCACTACGCCAATTGGCTTAGGAAGATCCGCGATTGTTCGTCAAATCAATATCACAACAAGAAGTTCAAGCGAGAATGTGAAAACGTTGGCTTGATTTGCAGGCAAATGGGCTGGCGTGGCTGGGCGGATACGGACCTGACGCCCGAACTCGAAAAGCTTGTGGATGATTGTGCTCTTTCAGACGAAGCCTTCTCCGTGTTCAGGATCCAACCGGGTCGGAGTTCTGGCAAGCGTGAACCAATGTTCGAAATGCCAGCGCGAAAAGAGAAACTGGCAAAGTGGTCATGCTACTGCAGGCCACCCGTGAACATCCGTGTCGCCGCCGGCGTCGAACTTGACGCACGATGCAATCAATGTGGTTGCGCTTCGAGCGGCAGTCTGTTGCGCACCTAGCTCGATCGACACTCCATTTAGTCGCCGTCCATTGACGCGCAGAAGGATCTGTGCAATCTCTAATGAGCACTAAGTCGTCGATCATTCCCAACGTTGATTCTAGCGTAGAGCCGTCTCTTGCCTGGTACCGTTCTTTTCGGGACGGTAGTATTGCAGAGGCGGAGAGCCAAAGGTTTCCTGTTCGTCTACTCCCGTCGGTAACGTCCCCTTCGGTGGCGAAGCGTTGTCAAGGTCCATGGTCTTGATTTCGCTTCGCCATGCTGTGGAAGACTAAGCCATCGGGGCGTCTGCGCCCAGAAAGAAGGAGAAGGACGATGAATGACGTTTTAGAAATGGTGTTTCGTATGAAAGCTCCAATTCCATCGACGCTGATCTCACAGGTACAAACGCTTCTAGACACGCCACTTGGCAAAGGCATCTCGATCGACGATCGGATTCGCTATTTGCGTCTGGCTGTGCGACAAAACCGCCCCGAGTTGGTTCGCCTTCTGGCCAAGGAGCCTCAGATTGGGGTTGCAGGATCTGAGGCGGATCCTTTTCCACCACTCTTGATCGACGCGATCAATGTCGGAAATCCGGACATCGTGCGAGAATTGATCAAAGCCGGAGTTGATATCGACGTGCGGTATACAGACGAGTCGTTAGCCCTCAGTTTGTCGCATTATGATGACGTTTTTGATGCTTCAGCACTCCGCGGACTGGCCTTATCACCGGTCCATCTGGCGCTGATGCTACGCAAACCTCTAAGCGTACTACGGGCGTTACTCCAGGCGCCGGGAATTGATGTCAATGGACTGCCAAGTCACGCGCCATCGCCGCTAATGATTGCTGGACTCCAACCCAATCTTGCGGCGTTCGAACTTCTTCTTGGTATGCTTGGGATCGACTTAGCGTATCGTGACTATAAGGGACGTAGCGTTGTCGAGTTTGCTGCAGATGGTGCCCATTACTCGGGTAGCGCGGCATGTTTGATTAGGCTAATCACCGACAAACGGTTTGCTGCTGAGGTGTCTGTAAAGAAGGGGCAAATCTGGATTGGCGGCCAGCTGTTTGACAGAGAGCACGGAGGGTACTCAGATCTCGCCACGCGTCTTTCAGAGTTAGAAAAGTAGCCATGTACAACTATGTGCATCATACACCGCCAGCAGTAGGACGCTGCTTGCGGTTAAGGTTGTGCTGTGCTCTCTCGTCATGCTGCAATCATATTGACGGTTAGCTTGCCTGAAGCTGTACAGGAATTAGCTTCAGTTGCCATTCATTTCTGACAAAGTCACTAAGTGAGCTGTCTCCTGCTGCATGTGAATGGTAATTGCATCGACTATTCGCTCGGCCGTCCCTCTCCTTGAGTCGCAGCTTGAGAGCACAGCGTCAAGCACCGTCTTCAGTTGGGCGACGTTTTCAGCGGCTCGCATCAAGATGGTTTTCTCATAGCCATCCACAAGTCGAATTTTTTCACGGACGCGCTGTGCTATTCCTCGTTCGCAGATCATGCCCGCAGCGGCAAACAATCTATCGCGGATGAACATATCCGCTTGCCAGATCAATTCAGCCTTTATCCTCTTGTCGAGTTCCGAATGTGTCGTGGTGTTCAAGTCCGTAATTGTATCGCTCATGAGTTGTACGATCGGGTTAAGCGTTTCGGCTAGATCTCGCTTCATTCCTGGATTCTTTGGCGTTCCGTCGCTCCATTCATCCACTTGGTGTACCGCAATCGCCGCCTCCAACTCACGAAGGGAACGCCATTTCATCAGCGTCTGAACCTCTTCGATGGTGGGCGTCAGTAAGTGTATGCGTTTGTTGTTCTTGCCTTCGAGGCGATAGATATTTAGATCTTCATCGGAAGCAACGTGAGACGCCACTACAACTTCACGTGCGATACCCGCATTTACTCCGAGCGCGGGCGCGATTACGGTGCGAGGGAGCACGGTCGGCGTACTTCGACCGTACGCCGCATGCTGCACCGTACTTGTGTCTCTTACGTTGAACAAGAACCAAAGAAATCTCGCTCGGAGGAGATCGCTGGATGACGGATCCGGATTAAAAAACGATGGGAGAAGCTCATGTTTTCTGAGATCGCCAAAATCGGAATTGAATTGTTCGGCAGCGGTAATGTCGGCGGGCATCGAATCGCTCCTGCGATTTAAAAGATGATTGTTTTGTGAGTTGTGGACGGTGGCAGCCGTCTTTTCATGTCAGAACGTGGATCTCATTCAGAGTTGATTGGTCACCTCACCGTGAAGGCCCGTTACGCGGGATAAATCTGGAACGGCACTTGTGATTCGCGGTGACGAGCAAATAGCTCGTCAATCTCGCGACCACGCCAGCAGTCAATAAGGTACAAGGACCGCACGACGCCATCGCGAGTCGTGAATGCCTCAGGAGAGATCGGCAGCCGTTTCCATGGCAGTTCGTCGATCGATGTCGTAAGCCGCTTGTCGCTTAACTCGAATGAGGACACATCGTCGGGAGAGTATGCAAGTAAGCTCGTGAACATGCTGGCGATTCGAAACGCGACAATTGCTTCGTCGCCCGTACGACGATCGACAATACGGTCTTCATCGTCCTGTTCGGGCTGTCTTTGTTCGGCCTTAATCAGAATCGATGAAAAGAGTTGTTTGCGAAGCAGCTGAGATGAAAGGTCGGGTGGACGGTAGTAGCCGGTGTATAGCGTAGAACCCTTTGAGGCAATGAGTTGTTCAACGTTTCCCTGAATGTCACTCAAGGACGGCAGTGGATCGCCTGGCGTCCACGAAACAATCGGCGGGGCCACAATTGGTCGACCGGCGTAAATGCCGCCCTCACGCTGGTAGATACGTAGCCGTTCACTTTGGATCAACGGCTCAATCGCTTCCATTGCTATGGCGTAGGCCCGCTTCTTCTGCCGTCGAAACTCTCGGGGATCAATCCCAGGCATCCGAGAAATTCCAATCACAGTGGCGGCGATCTCGCGCAAATGGCCGCGAAATAGCATTGGAATCTTCAACAGGACTTCGAGAATCGTGGAGCGCACACGATCAACATTGGGAGCAGTGCCCATTTTCGCCTCCTATGGAGAGAATGTTAGGTGAGGATGGTGTTTACCGCGTCCAGTCCGTACATTCGCCTTACTCGGCAGCGCAGCCGGAGGCTAAATGATTAGGACCTAAAACGCGGGCCATCTTCACCCAACCGGAGGCTATATCGGGCGAAAGGCAAAAGCAGTCTTCGGAGGAAAACTGATCCCAAATTCTACGAATTCGGATTTGCCGAGTCAAATTTTTCTAAAGGCATCGCCGCTTGTCGGCAATTTTCGAGGCAGTGCAATGCACAGAAACGTGAGCCAGAATCTGCTTTCGATAACTGGGTCTCAACAATCGATTCCGCGTGAAATGGCCAGTACGGGACAAATAACGCATCTGACCATATTGTCGCGTGATAAAACGAAAGTGCACGTTGCCGGACACTTTGGCAACGGCAAGACGAAAGCCCAAGGCGTTCTGAGAGGCTCTTTACTATGAATGTAAATGCTGAGAAACAAAATCAATCGAAGGCCCAGATCCGATTGCTTACTATTGCGGAAGTAGCTGAATGCCTTCAATGCTCTGAGCGCGACGTTCGACGAAAGGCATCGAATGGAACTATTCCGCGGCCGATAAAGATTGGACGTCACTGCCGATGGCCATTGTCCGTGATCCAAAAGTGGATCGAGGATGGGTGCCCGAGGATGGATGACTGGCAACGTTGATCGCGTACAATCCACCAGACATCCTTTCGCAATCGACATCCGAACGATATCCGAACAAAGTTGGGAACAACTATGGCATCTGTATTTAAGCGTGGCCGCGACAAAGGCAAACGAAACGCAGTTTGGTACTTCAGCTTCGATGATGAACATGGTCGTCGCCGAACAAAGAAGGGTTTCACGGACAAATCCTCCACTGAACAGCTTGCTCGCGAACTTGAGCGAGAGGCTCGTCGGAAGCGAGAAGGACTTGTCGACCCGAACGATCTCAAACGCCAAGCGGCATCGGAAACACCCATCGAAGTGCACCTTCAAGCTTTTCAATCGAGCATGGCCAACGCAACTAGCAAGCACAGTAAGCTCACGATGACTCGTGTTCGAAGGATCGTGGAAGAAGCAGAAATGAAGCGGCTTACGGATATTGATGTAGAATCGGTTGAAGCGGTACTCCGCGACATGCTGGACGCCGAGGAAATCGGGCATCGGTCGTACAATCATTATGTTCAGGCGATGAGCCAGTTCTGCAATTGGCTGGTCCCAGCGCGGATCGCTGCCAATCCGCTCGCCGGAATGGCAAGACTAAACGCCGATGTCGACGTCCGACATCCACGGCGAGCTTTGTCCCCGGACGAATTCAGAATGCTGGTGCAGTCCGCTCGCGAAAGTGGTGTCTCGATTCAGTGCTACGACGGAGAGCAGCGAGCGCGAATCTACATTCTGTCGTACATGACGGGCCTGCGGCGAGCAGAAATTGCTTCGCTGAAACCGAACAGCTTCAAACTCAATGATTCACCGCCAACACTGACGGTCGAGGCGACTTATTCGAAGCATCGAAAGAAAGATGTTCTGCCGCTCCATCCGGAACTCGTCACGATGTTACGTGAATGGCTGCGTGGAACTAAGTCTTCGGAACTGCTGTTTCCGAAGCTTGAAAAGCGCCGAACGTGGTTGATGGTCAAGAAAGACCTGGAGCGAGTCGGCATCCCCTACCAGACCGAAGAAGGCATCGCGGACTTCCACGCGGCTGGGAGGCATACGCACATTACCGAATTGCTACGCAGTGGTGCGTCACTGCCAGAAGCACGGGAACTCGCTCGTCACAGCGATGTGCGAACGACGATGAAATACACACACATCGGGATTGACGATCAAGCACGTGCGGTAAGTCAACTGCCATGGGGCCAACCCGATGAAAACGCGAATCCGGCAGCGGAGGAAGAATCTGCTGACGAGTCCGAGGAGGATGGTTGGCAGCGCCATGGCAGCGGAACTTGCAGCCGAACCAGTCCTTCACCGTCTTCTTGTGACTGTCCCTGTCCATCAGAGATCGAAAACGAAGAAATCGCAAATCAAGTAGAGCAAACCGTTTGTGACAACGCTGGTCCTCTTGTGTCCATTTCTGGCATAGAATCTGCGTCCCAAGCAGAGGCGGGTTCGATCCCCGCCGCCTCCACTTTTGACAATCGCTGTCAGACGGCGAATTGTGGCGATAAACCCTGTCACCGACAGGGTTTTCGTCGTTTAGGGGCAAACTCTTCCCATTGCCACCAGACACATTTTGACAGGCAGAGACCATCAAGCGCGTGGCCAGAACGTGGACACTTTTCTGGCGAGTTGATTGGCGGGTCGCCTGAGTCCTCGCCTGGGGCTGGCTCCTGTCACCCTTTGAGCTTCTTCTGTTGCTCCACCGTGCGTCCATTTTCAATGCCGATTACCAAACAGAAGACGCTCTCCTCGAGATTCTCTATCACGGAACGGTCGCCGCCTTTCTCGACAGCATTCGAGCTACCGGTCTGCAGAAACGATCACGTCACCACGTCCATCTTTCGCCCGATGAAGAAACCGCGACCAAGGTTGGATTCAACTTCACCATTACCGTAGAGGACGTTGCTGCCGCGATTAAGTAAGTCGATGCATACTCGGTCGAACAGAAACTACTTCGCTTTGATGATGTCGCTGCCAAGCAAGTCAATGTGATGGGCGCGGCGGTACAACTCGGCTCGCTGAAAGTGCCCATGGAATTGGTCGAGGAAAGTCTTTTTGAATTGTTGGTTCTCTTCGAATTATTCGAAGCCGTCGCCCCGAACATGCAAGCGGTAAGCCAAGAAACAGTATAGGCGGCATTTGACACGTACGCGGCCATGGTTCGGTTCTATGACACAAAGTCTCTTCAAGAGATCCAGCGTACCCGACGGGCGGCTCCGTCGGCTGCGTTCGTTCGGCTCGACAGTGTATCGCGGCGAAGTGGCACGACAACGGCAAGCGTTCGCTTGGGTCGCTCAAAAAAGGGCCGTCCCTCGCCGCCATCCACAACCACAAATTCTACCACCCTGCCGCGCCCGCGATGCAACCGCTTGGAGAGTTCCGTATGCGACAAACCAGGCAGCACAGTTCCCGGAACAAATCCGGCGCTCCCGGGTGCCCCGCGAAATTCGCGGAGATTCAATTCGAGATGTGCGGAACGTGGGAATCAGTTGTGTACGGGGAGCGTATTAGCGAAGAAAATTACTTGGCGTCTTCCATTGCCTTTTGCAACCAAGCTTTGCAGAACACCCAGTAACGGTCGCCGGTAGAGGGCGAAACGCCGATGGCTTGGGATGCTTCGCGGTTCGTAAGTCCGGCGAAGTAACGGAGTTTCACATACTGGGCTTTCGTTGCATCGTACGATTCGAACTCGTCGAGAGCTTGATCTAGCTCGATCAGTTTTTCTTCGTTATCGGGCGGCTGTTGGAATTGGTCTTCCTCCAGTGGAACCTTCAGGCGATCGCCACCATGTTTTTGCGAACAACGTTTTCGAGCTCGTTCGATCAGAATGCGCCGCATCGCCTCTGCCGCCGCACCAAAGAAATGGCCGCGACCATTCCAATCGACATTGGTACGACCAACAAGCCGCAAGTACGCTTCGTGCACCAGCTCGGTCGGCTGCAAAGAAACTCCATCTTTCTCGTTCGACAACCGAGCTCGCGCGAGTCGCCGCAATTCGTCATAGACAACGGGCAACAGAGCACTAGCCGCTTGCTCGTCACCCGTTTCGATGGCGCTTAGTAATTGCGTGATGTCGGACATTCTATTTCCACAAGTAAAGGCCTGTCGGGTTTGACGCCATTTGATGGAGGGCGTCGCGATCAAAGTGGAATAACGTTGTCACTGCTTCCTTGTGTTCTTATCAAGCACCTGGAACGTCGATCCGTCGTTGAGCTTCATGCTGGTGGTGGCAGTATACGAATTTGCGCTTTCCCGTGTAATCACGGTCATTCCTGTACCTTCGCGGCCATCTGCGAGCCGACCGACGATTCTACCTGACATCGAATCATTGGTCGCGGGTACAAACAAAATTTCCCAATTGTCTTGGGAGGTCGACCCATGTTCGAAAAGACCATGACGCGCTGCGTCCCAAGACATGACACTTGCCATACCGTCACCAGTGACGCCCGTTACGACGATCACCGGACCGCTCATTTGGCAACTCCACTTCTCTTGCTTCGTTGTTGTCTTGCCGTCAACAGTCCATTCAGACTCGCGGATCCAATTACCGACGAAGTATTCTCGCCAAGCCTTTGCGACATCCGTTTCCGGTTGCGGTTTTCGACGACGAGCGACGTCTTCAATCTTGTGGTTGCCCATAGTTCCGCTAAGGCTCATCGTGTCCTTGTCGATACGTTTCAAGGTTGTCGAACGCGGGACAGCTGTGCCATCGGCCACATAGTACGCAGGGTCAGCTGTCTGTTCCCAAGTGTCTTGGCCGACATCCTTCCAGGAAAACTTTGCGTGTCCGCCGACCTCGCCAAAGGCCTGCGTAACGAAACACTTTTCGACCACATCCCAGCGTATGATCTCGCGATACTCACCGAACACCAACTCAAGGAAACTTCGATTGTTGATCAGCCGAATCGACATCGGCTTCACTGTGCCATCCTTCTCGGTTACATCCCACTCGCCGACCATGAACGACAATTTCTGGATCTGCTTCTGCCCATCAGAAAGATCGGCAGCGTCCTGGGCAAAGACACTACTGCTGACCACAACGATACTTGCGATCAGGGCCAAACTGAAAAACGAAGGACAAGTTCTCTTGCCTATGGAAGAGGAAATCTTGGAGTTCATTGTGATTCCTGTCACGAGAAGTTTAGTTATTCGCTTGCGAGACTTTCTATATTGTCGGGATTGTGAAACGCTTACGAGGCTTGCTCCAAAATACGCCGGACGTTCGGTCAGAACGCCCAGGAATCCAAACGCCAACGCACGAACCGACGCACGCTTTTCTTTGAAAACGAAGTCACGTTGAAAACGCGATTTCCATGCGAATCTGATGATCGTCAGATTGGAGTTCCAGACCGCGGGATACGGTGTGCGAATCACGACACTGCTGAGTGGCGTTTGTGATGCGTTCTTCCAAGGCCAATCAAACATCCCAAGCTAGTTAGCAATAGCGTCACGCCCGTTGGTTCTGGAACGACGCTAAACGAAATATCGTCGAAACTGGCACCGAAACGAGTCGGCGTGGAACCCACGACATAGCCGCCAATACCAAGGACATCTGGCGAAAAAGACCTGTTGTCGGTGAAGCTGATTTGCGGTTGGCTGGGCTCAAGCTGCCCGTCTTGCCAGACCTTGAGCGTCTTCTGTCCGTCGATATTGCTTGCTTCCATCCACCATGATTCTCCGACATCAATCGCCGTGTTGAATCTGCCCTGTTGACTACATCCGAACCCTTCTCCGGTCACAGTAGTCCCCTGGCAACGGACTACGTAGAAAAAGTTGTCTCGTGGGCAATTGCAAATTCATAGAACTCGCCGTAGTCCTCTGAACCATCAAAAACAACATCCTTGGCAAGTATTATCCCTGCACCAATTGCCTCCGTTTCTGCAGTTACTTGAAACCGGACTGTCCCGTTGCCGAGCGGAGATTGGTTGGGCCGCCGCCAGAATGAACTGATAGTAAATCCGTCTGGAACTGGTCGGTTTGATGATATGTGGTACCTGCCGTCGTCGACGTCCCATTCTCCGGCGTCGCTGATCCCTTCCGAACCGTCGATGGTTGTGCGAAACCAGCCCACGTCATCACCATCAGAAAAGTCGTCGATGAGCGTTTGTCCCGAGGCTAATCCGGAGAGAGCAATGAGTGTACACCAAGCAGTTAGAAGTGAAGTAACAAGTTGAGAAATGCGTCGTCGGTTCGTATAGATCATTTGTTGAGTTCCTGTTTTCAATGGACCATTTTGGTCAAAGGCATCTGGCGTAACTTTCTGAGGAAGACTACCGCTTGGTTTCACTAGCGTTCCTCATGGTCTCAAGTTTCGAAAGCAGATCCTGCAATTTCTGATGCTCCACGGCGGGAATCCAATTACCGTGGTATTGGTAGATCGAACTGGCTACGGCCAGCATTTCTTTCACTTCGTCTAAATGGCGATTGTTGTCGATCAGTACTTTGCCGAATCGAAGACGGACAAACGCTCGTTCGGGGTGGATTGTCGCCACTTGCTTGTCGCGACGGGCTACATCGTCTCGCAATATCTTTTCGAGCCGATCGATGTCGCCTGTGTTCGTTAAAAGCTCGACGACTTTTTCGTTGGGCCATTCCCAAGGCAGTGGTTCAAAGGTTCCCCAACGCGATTCGACCGAATGGATATAAAGGTCAATTGCCTTCTCGATGTTTCCGCGTCGTTCCGCCAGTAATGCGAGCGTTGCGTATTGGAATGTCGCGTCTTCGTTCCACTGAGATTTCCGGCTCAACACTAGTCTTTCGCTCTCATCGATGATTGTGCGTCCCGCTTCATATCCGGTGTTGTCGTTTAACGCTACAAAGAGCCGGACTCCCGGAGTTGAATCTCCCCACAACTGTCTATCTGCCGAATCGATTCGTTTTCCGACGTCGGTAAGTACCTCCCGCGCAGATTGCATTTCACCCGTGTTCATCAAGTGACAGGCATATTCAATTCGAAACCAGCAGGCTCGACCAAGTGAGTCGTTCGTGATGCCGGCTTCATCCATCCAGTCGATTCCTTCACGAATGAATTTGATTGCTCCAGCGTGATTGCGGGCTTGCCAATGAGATTTGGCTCGGACGGTGAAATACCATGGATCAGTCCGAACGAGGTTATTCGTCATTTCGTAGACGGAATCAGCTTTTTGGAAGTCTCCGCAAACCCGCAGCCATTGTCCGATTTCGTGCTCGTCGGAGCCGCTGTTTGGAAGAGTTTTCACCAACGACAGTAAGTCGCTGGAGGCGGTCGTCTCGCCGACAGCGGCCAGCGCTCCGGCGACCGCGCCGACAACTGTCGATGGACTGTAATTATGCAACTGTGACCAGTTGTTCCTTAACTGCGATGCGGAGTTCTGAGCCAACGAACGTGTACGCGCCCAATCAGGGCGGCCGACCATCGCTAGGTCGAATTCAAGTGTCATCCGAGCTTGGATGGTCGCCAACAGAGTTTTCGAGCCGGATCCCGCTTCAGCAAGCCTAAGTGCTTCGTCGGCGTAGCGAAGTTTTGTCGCATCGTCGTCGGCCAGCCTGCTCATCAATATCGTGCAGCGGATCACGTCGTCACTATCGCGTTTTAGTTCAGCGAGCGCCGTTGCTTTTCGGGCTAACTCCTTTGCCTGCTCCGGGTTTTCCTCAAATGTAACGAAGGCGTTCGCGAGCGAACGATACGGATTGCATACGAGAGAACGTCGCTGTTCGTTCGACAAATTATCAGCGATCTTGCACGCTCGCTCTAGTTGAGGACGCTTGTCGATAGCGGTCAGCACATTGACGGTTGTGACCAAATCCCCATTGACGGATTCGAGGATCGCCAGCGACTCGGTCAGCAATTCGAGTCGACGGCTGCGGAGATTGGAAAAGTCCTCGGATTCGCCGGGACTTGGTGTGATGCGAGCAAGATCTAATAGGAAACGTGCAAGATCGATACCCTTGGCTGGGAACTCCGCTCTTCCAATTGTTTCAGCGGCTCTAAGCTGTGATTCCGCCTTTTCGAACTCTGAAAAGCTAGTCAGCGACTGTGCCAAAGTCATCCGGACGACGAGCTCCACTTCTGGTTCGTCGAAGGCGTTTTTCTCCAAGTCTTCCGCGAAACGGTTGAGAAAACCTCGCACCGTCGCGTCCGGACCTTCGTTCACATCGGGTGTGGCTCCGCTCAGCAAACGTTGGAATACTTCGACTGTTTTCTTCGCTTTTCGAGTTTCCCTCTCGAGTTCGTCGGCACGTTGCTGAGCGACGTTTGCGTTTTGCTGAGCTTCGTCGCGAGCCTGTTCGGCTTGCTGATTGGCGGCACGTTCCCGAGCCAGCGCGATGCCGGTTCCTCCCAAACCCAACAGCAACGAACCAAAGATCAACAACGTCACTAACGCGGCCGCTCGATTTCGGCGATACAGTTTCTTCAACTGGTATGCGAATGTGGGCGGGCCGGCGGCGATCGGTTCGTCGGACAGGTGAAGTTCGATGTCGCGAATGAGATCGTTGGCGGTTTCGTAACGACGATTCCGGTCCTTTTCCAGCGACTTCATCACGATCCAGTCGAGATCACCTGAGACTGATCGGCGGAGCGAATCGGGTTGAGCCGAACGATGCGACGCCACCAGTGTGGCGGTTGCGGCGTTCAGGGTGCTTAGGCGAGTGGATGGCTTGACTGGCTCTTGTTCGCGAATGATGCGACGCATGCCGTCAAAGCCAGCTTCGCGAAGGGTCTCGGCATCGAAGGGAGCTCGACCTGTCAACAGTTCGTACAGCAGCACACCAAGCGAATAAATATCGCTACGGGTATCGATGTCCAGACCACTCATCTCCGCCTGCTCAGGGCTCATGTACTGCGGCGTGCCGACCATCTGACCGTAGCGCGTAAAGAGCGTTTTTTCCGTAAGCTGCTGACTGATTGCTTTGGAGACGCCAAAGTCGATGACTTTGGGTACAGGAATTCCATCGTGCAGTGTCACCATGACATTGCAGGGCTTAATGTCGCGATGAATGATTCCTTTCTGGTGAGCGTGTTGGATGGCTCGGCAGACTTGCGAGAATAGCTCTAATCGGTCTGTTGTTGAAAGCCGATTTGCGTCGCAGTAGTTAGTCAGCGAATCGCCTTTGACCAGCTCCATCACAAAGTAAGGTCGCCCCGAATCGGTCGTACCGGCGTCCAAGACCTTGGCGATATTCGGATGGTCCATCATCGCCAGCGCCTGACGCTCGGCTTCGAAACGAGCCACCACTTCTTTGGAATCCATCCCCGGTTTGATGATCTTCAGCGCGACCTTACGACGCACAGGCTCCATCTGTTCGGCCATGTGAACGACGCCAAAGCCACCTTCGCCCAACTGCTGCAGCAACTTGTAACGGCCAATTGCCGAACCCTCTGTTTCAGTTACTTGACCGTTATCCTTCCTCGTCAGATCGACGGGGCGATCCAGAAAGCTATCGGGATTGTCCTTTGCCGCCAGCAGAGCCTCCACTTCCGCGCGAAGTGATTGGTCATCCCCACAGGCCGCATCGAGAAACGCATTTCGTTCCGCGGCGGAAATCCGTTCGGCCGCAGCGTAAAACACGGCTTCGACGTTTCCATTCGGTTGTGCAGCGGCGGATCGGCGGTTCATCGACCAAAATCCTTCTGTTTTCGTTGTGGGTGTTGTTCAATTCAGGTCATCGCGGACGGTTCTGCCAACGTTTGACTTCCTGCTGTGAAATGCAGTGCGAGCAAAGGGGAGTTTTACCTCATGGTTTTATTGAAAAAGTTTGCAATTCGCAGAAAACATGCCATTCAGAGGCATTAATTGACGGAAGTTCGTCTCTTTGACCGACCGCTCGGTCTCGCAATTGGCCTCGAAAAAATCAGCAAATCTGGAACTATTTCAAGAACCCTCGTCAGAGGTTGGCATCGGGAGGCGACACTTCGTAGTGAATGCGTGGGAGAACCGCGGTGTCTAGCGTCAACTAGATTGCCCGAGCGAGCGTCAAATAGAACGGACGTTCCCTGTCGCTGCCAGCAGTGCTGTATCCCGAACGAACGACAATGAGAATGGGCCGAGCTCGTTTGGCGGTCCTTGGTCTGCCGGAGCGTCAATTAGAGGGGACGAGACCGGCACGGCTGTCAAATGGAGCCTGTCGTCGGTAGCTATTCAAGGCAGAGCACGCGAAAGCTATGGATGCCGCCGTCGTACGGATGCTTGTATCCTCGGAAGGCAAAGTTAAGTGAACGTGGGAAATCGCCGAACGAACCTCCTCGTGTCGCTCGATGTGTTCTCGCCGCCGGTCCGCCGCCTCCACTAAAGTGGTCAGCACGAGGTGACCGTTTTTCGAATTTGCTCGGCAGTTGACGCTGTCGGGCTTTTTCATTCTTGCGCTCCTGCCCATGCCAGGATTGCTGCCTGAACGAGAGTTGGCGGCAGGAATTCCTGTTCCAGGCGGCCGCGGGGTGATTGTTGCAGGCGGTGGTAGAGAGTGGATTCGGCACTCGTCAGTCCGGACGGGATTTCCGTGCCGGCGATGATCGGTTCGGGCACGGAGGCGGCAGCAAATTCGTTGAACAGCCGCTCGGTCATGAGTAAAGCTTCCAGATGCGGGATCGCGGTTCGGGCGCGAGCCAGGAACTGCAGCCCCCACGTGTCGATATCGCCCCAATAAGCAACTTGGCGATCGGCAAGCCATTGTCCCTCGGTCCAGCTCAGATCAAAACCGGCACCGAGCACGGTAATCGTCTCGGGCACTTCTGGGAGCTGATGCTGACAGGCTTCGTTCTCTACAATCAACAGTCTGCGACCGAGCAAGCCGGCCTGTTTCAGTTCACTGGAACGGACTCGCATCTTCTTGAAAGGCAACAGCGAACCGTCCAGATCGATGACCAACAGCCAATGGTCACCTTCGCGGAAGGCGCCCAGGAAATCTTCCAGGCCCATGCGGCTGACTTCGCCATCGAATCGCGCGTCCAGCAGTGTTGTCAGCAAACTGGCGTGGCGTTCGAAAAATTTTGTGTCGATCCCAGCCATCGACAGCGTTCGCAACGGACGTCCCTGGGCACAGCCCGGCGTCAGCCAAGCGCCGAGGCGCAGCGCCTGTTGCACTTCCCCAACGGATTTTCCCAGCCACAACGATCGTCGCCGCACCAACAGGGAATGAAATTCGGGAGACGCGTGCTTGACGAGTTCTGCAAGCGTTTCAAACTCGGCGCGAATATTTGTGTCGCCGCACGCTTCGATCCATTCAGACGGCTTGTCGAGTTTCCAACTGACCGGGATGTCGATCGGTTCAGCGGTGGCGCGGTAGCGAATCGGCTTCCAGATCACCTCGCCGAGTTTGATCATTCGCCACGTTTCGACATGGCGTTTGACTTCATCCAGTGAACTGAGGACTTTTCCTGGCGCAGGGCGACCGATCGGAATTTGGATTGGCCAGGCAGACGCGGCGCTTAACAAGCGTGCTTCGCGAAGGTTGGGATTTTGCCATTGCCGCTTCAAGGTGGCTTTCAATTCCACAGGTGACTTCATTGTGAACGCGCCAGCTGCTCAAGTTTCTCCCACGAGATCGACGCAAGGCTCGCTGCCTTACCCGGTCGTTGAACGCAGATGACTTTCCGGGTGTGCTGCTTGAGCAAACCGATTTCCTTGTTGGGTGTCACAAAGACAGGATGAAGTTTGAAAATACGAAGTGCCTCGATGATGCGAGTTGCGGCCGAAGGCGAACTTTTGGAAAACGCTTCGTCCAGGATCACGGTTCCGTAGAGTGGTCGCGTGGATGCGGCCGGGCAGAGCGCATAGCTGAGCGAAGCAGTCAGAATGTGGCTGGCCATCAGCTCCTTTTCGCCGCCGCCGCTGCCGCTTTGTGAACCGGTACGCGGCGGCGAGCGAACTCCGGTTTCTCGGTCGACTTCCACGACGAAAAATTCGAGTCGAAAGCGCGGATCAAGCAACGCCTTCGACCCCTGCAATCGACGATTCTCGCCGGCCTCGCGCAGGATGATGACCATGCTTTGAAGCGCGACAAAGTGACTTTCGCCGCCATCGTCCTTGAGCGCGGCACTTCGCACTTTCTGCATCGCGACGTTGAGTGTTCGTAATCGTTCGTCTTTCATCCGTTGCGGCTGAAGCTGCAGGTACCGTCCCGAACGAAAGTCGACTCGCAACAGCGTTTGATTCAGTTCGGCAATCCGATTCTCGATCGCATCGACTTCCTCGTCGATGTTCGCCAGCAATTGCGTGACACCCTGGTCGGACGAACGGTTGAGGTATTCGAGAAACCGGGCCCGTTTTTCTGGCAAGGCCTCGTCGGTCAGCACCTTGAGACGTTCGAGAAAATATGGCACGTCTTCGATCTCCGTCCCGACGTCCGTCAATGCACCCGTGTCCACATTTTTCGCGATTCCCATGCGCCGCACGAGTTGCTTTTCGATTTCCTTCTGGCGTTCGGCGTATTTATTCAGCTTGTCGAATTCGGCCGCAACTTCAATCGCGCGATCAAAGGCCGATCGGTCGTCGAGCACCAATTCGCGAAAAATCTCGTCGATGCTGTTGAGTTGCTTCAAGCCGGCGGCCCGGTTGAGCAGTGTGAACGCATTTTCGCCCACGTCAAAGAACTTGCGCACTCGTTCCAGGTATGCCTTCTTACTGTCAAAGAATCGCAGATCTGCCGTTTCCCGCCCCATTTTCAGCAACTCGCGGACACCGTCGTCGTGCAGCATCCGCAACCAATGTTCCAGGGATTGGTCGTCGGCCAGCGAGAAGACCCAGCGGCGTTTCAGATCGTCGGCAGAGTTGCCGGTTCCTTCAGTCCAGAACAACGCGGCCAATTTCAACGTCTGATTGCCGCCTACATAGGTCGCACAGATCCCGCTGATCGTTTTGCCGGGCCGGGCCACTTCCTGACGTCCATCGGCACCGTCACCACCAAGCACGCCTCGAACATATTCGATCAATGTTCGGTCGCTTTCATGACCGCCAGTGGAAGCCAGGTTGTACTTGGGTGCGGGGATCAACAACGTCATGAGCGCGTCGACCAGTGTCGTCTTGCCACTACCAGTCGGTCCGATGATAGCCGTTCCATTCGGATCGAACGTGGCGCGATGCAAACCACAAAACGGCCCCAATTGAAAACCTCCAGTTGCTCAAGCAAAAACGATGGCTCCGAATCATGTTGCGGCGAGTTCGCTACGTCTTTCAGTCGATCAAACAGCTCGGCTTGTTCGGCTCGGTCGTCAGCATGATTGAGCATCAGTGGTTATCCGGTATGAAAGTACGCAAATGCACTCGGCAAGCAACCAACGAAACGTTCAATATAGCTAATAAATACAAGAAAATAATGCACGACTAGCCCGCAGCGCAAATTCAAAAAAACGTACGCAAGTTCGGTTGTTGGCATTGCGGGCCTGACTTGACGGCCAGCGACCAGGCCCGGCAGTGATCATTGCTGAAGCGGCAAAGAGACTCACGTGGTTGATGCCGAAATCCACTTCGGGTGCGAGTTGACTGTTTCCGAACGGCAAAACAGCTCATAGATTCCTAGTTCGGTCAATCGAACGACGCCTCGCCAAACAGCGAATCAACACTTCCTGGCTCTAGTTTGGTTGCGCGGCGAATGGCAAATTCGGCATTGGCGTGTTGCCGATTGGATAGATGCTGATCACCGGGATTCGTTGATTTGGTTCTTTCCGAATCGAACCACGCCGCTGCGTTTCGCCAAGTTGCGGACGGCTGTTCGGCCGAATCGGTGATATCCGCCACGGCCGTCGCGTCGTACGCGCCGGCCGCAAATGCTTTGACTAAGTCGCTGGTGTCGAATTCGCCGTCGCAGTTCCAGTCACCTTGCGCCCAGCTGGAATTTCCGGCCACGCCGTCTTCGTATTGCCCAGCCTGGAATACCAAAATCAAGTCAGTCGAATTGAACACGCCATCCAGATTGGCATCACCATAGTTGGTTCCTAAGATCGTTTGCACCAAATAGTCCATGTCTTGCGAAGTCACATTTCCGCTGCCATTCACATCAAACCGCAAATCATTCTGGCCAGAATTCAATGCGTCACACAGTAGCCCAATATCGGCGGCGTCGACCGTGGCGTCAGAATTGAAATCGCCTGGAACACCGTTTTGCTGAATGGTCAGCGTCACGGTGGCCGTGGCAGAACCGCCGTCCAGATCGGTTACTCGGTAAGTAAACTGATCGCTGGTGGCATTGTCTCCGTTGTGCGTATACACAAACGCACCGTTGGGACTGACGCTCACACTACCGTGCTGCGGACCTTGATTCAGTGAAGCCATCAAAGTTGTTTCTTCGGGATCAAAATCGTTGGTCAGCAGACCGGGAGCCGCAATCGAAATCTGGCTCGCTTTCGCCACGGTGTAGCTTTCGCCTTGTACAACGGGCACATCGTTGATGGGATTGATGCTGATATCCACCACCACCGGATCGCTGAGCGCGCCCTGGCTGTCTTTCGCTCGATAAGTAAACCGATCGGACGGCGCTTCGCTACCGTTGTGCGTATACACAAACGAACCGTCCGCGTTCAAGCTGAGCGAACCATTCGCCGGATTCGCTTCGATCACGGCGGTCAGCGCGCTGCTATCCACGTCCGAATCGTTCGCCAATAGCCCGGGCGCAGGAATCTGCAGTTCGCTCCCTTCGTTCACCGCATACGAATCACCTCGTCCCACCGGCCGATCATTCACTGGCGTAATATTGATAGTAACAGTAGCGGTCGAAACCGCTTGTCCGTCGGACACTTGATAGACAAACGAATCTTGCGTCTGTTCGCCACCACTGTGCTGGTACGTGAACGAACCAGTCGCATTGAGTGTCAGCACACCAAAACTCGGTTGTGACAACAGGCTGGCAGTCAACGCATCTCCGTTGGGATCCGCATCATTGCTCAGTACGCCGGGCGCATTTACGGTCAGCAAGCCACCTTCCGCTACGCTGTAAGTATCATTGGCCGCATTCGGGCGACCATTGCCGGTACCACCGTCTTGACCAGGAGTTGGAGTGCGAGCGGCCCAGCCGGTGGCCAAGTCGCCAAACGCTTGTGCATCAGTACGGTGGAGCGAACTGCCGCCGCCGTCCGGAGTGGCGGGCCACGGTGCGTCGTCGTTGTACAGAATGCGGTCGACCAGCACGTAGCCGAGGCCGAGTTGCGCGAGATCTTCCGGCCGATCTAGTTCTAGGCGTTCACCGCCGTTGTCCAACCCGCCGGAAAACGGTCCCAGCAGTCGAGCGTTCTGGTTCATGCCGTAGATGGAACGAAATTCGGTTGCTTTGCTGGGTTCGGCAACCGGGTCGAAGCTAACCACCGTCAATCGTTCGCCGACACCGATCACGGTATTCGCGGCGAATTCAAAATCAATCGCCTTGTTCAGTCGCCAATGACCAATGTTCAGGGGCGCGGCGGTCGGATTCCAGACTTCGACAAATTCTAATTCACTTTCCGTCAATGTCGCTCCGTCTGGTACTACGGGATGATAATGAACTTCGCCTATCAAGACGTTACCCAGCCGAGGTCCGCTGTTGGGCTGGCCGAATGTGAGCGAAGTCATGGGGAACAGTTCGCCCGAACCGTTGGGCCAACGACCTAGCGACACGCCGTTCTGTGCCGCGCCGAATTCCACATCATCCACAAACCGAATCGGCTCGCCATTCACCGTAGCCGCAACAATATGCAAGTCGTCCGACTCTTGGCCTCGCAAACCAAAGCCCAATTGGTTTTCATCCAACGTGCGATACGAACCAGCCGTCATCGCCGGTTCAAAGAAGCTGATCTGATGTTGGAAGTAGTTGTCGTTGTTGTCGCTGATGTACCAATTGGCGATCGCCACCGTTTGATTGGAAACATTGTGAAGTTCCATCATGTCTACCTGAGGTAGATCGGTGTGCGTGAGAATCTCATTGATCACAATGTCGCGAATCGGCCCGGTCCCAGTCGCACCGGGCGAACCTCCAAACTCATTGCTGCTACGCCAACTATTGCCGTCAGCCAGCTCCGCCGAAACATCCTTCAACTCCAACGTCGACGCTCGCCCGTCCGCTCGTCCAGGCCACGCGCCGCTATCGTTGTATTCGAATTGGACAATCACATCACCAGCCGCGTCGACCAGCGTCAACAATTCGCCGCCATTGGACAGACCTCCTGCATAGACACCATCCGCTTGGTCCAAGGCCTCGGCAATGCGTACGTCGTTACCATAGCGTGACGCAAACGCCACTCGGTCCTTGACCACCACCATCCGTTGGCCCGGATCCAGTGTCTGAGTAGCAAAGTCAAATTCGATGCCTTCGGTCGAACCGTCGTTGTCCGCTTGGATAAATCGCACGCCCGTCAGATCGATGGTTGTGTCGCCAATGTTCATCAATTCGACGAATTCGAAGTCATCGTTGTCCACGTCCAGATCGCCAAACTGTGTCAACGCGTCGTGCGGGTTATAGTTGATTTCCGTGATGGTTAGATTTCCGGCAGCGGCGGGTTCGTCAATCGAATACGTGGCCGTCGCCAACGGACTCCACTGGCCGTTGATGCGGCTCCGAGCGTGAATGATTCTCGTTCCCGGCAGCGCAAATGCTTGGCCGTTGAACAGCGTGGCGTTGGGATTGATTTGACCGCCTGGCAGACGAGGATCACTGCCGTCCAGCGTGTAGTAAACCGTTCCGTTCGTCGCGACCAAACTGCCGCCCAACAATTCCAAGTCAAAGCTGATATCGCTACTGGAACCGCTGGTTTGATGCACTTCTACCGCCAAGACGTTGGTTCCGTTGACCAGATCATTGAGATCGATGGCGTATTCAAAAAATGTGGTTTCGTCACCGCCGCCGGCGACTCCCGCAGCGTACGTATCATAGTTGATAGTGCCGCCCGGCATGTTACTGCGCACCACTTCCTGGCCGTTCAGATAGACCACCGCGCCATCGTCTCGTTGCAGGCGCAGTTGCAGCGTCTGAAACGCCGATTTGTCGGCCACGTTAAACGATTTGCGGAAATAGGTCGTCGGATATTTGTCATTGGCGTTGGAGCCGTAACTGACGACAGTCGCTTCGTCACCATCGCCGTAACCGAGTTGTGCGTTGCCGGATTGCCAACTGGCGTCGTTGAAACCGGGCTGACGCCAAGCGGTTCCCTGATTCGAACCATTGTCCAAGTACTTCCAAGACGAACCATCTTCCACAATCGCTGTGAACACGGTGGATGAAGTGGTCACCATGCTGATCAAATCATCATCGTCAATGCGTCCCGAATGAATCGGCGAACCATTGACGGTAAACAACGGCGCTTCCGTGTCTGGATACCAGTTTTGACCTCGCAACTGGTTCAGCACCGTTGGAATTCGATTATCAATGAACGAACGAATGGAATTCACGGCGCCCAGCCAGTCGTTCTTATTAAATGGCGTGGAACGCTTCGCGTCTCCCCAACGAGCGGATTCGGCGATAATGGCTTGGTCAATCTGAGCGGCTCGCGCGTCGACAATCGCCTTGGCGTTGTCGGGCGTCAGCAGGCCGTCGTTGAAGAACACTTCGTAGACTCGATCTGCAAATCGCTGGCGATATTCGGTATTCAATCGAGCCAGCTGTTCGTGCATCCAATGCGGATTGAAGTATTGGAACTGCGAACCGCCCGTCGTCAGCGGATTCACCATGTCATAGTTGGCGCCGGCCGCGTTGCCTGTATCCAGCGAATGTTCCGAATCATGTTCGAAGAACTTGAAGCCGTCCGGATTTTCGCGGTTGTATATCGCAAAGTAGTTGTTGACTCGAGGCCGAGTGAACTTGGAACCTGGACCGTCGGCGTCACTGGTGTAATAGGTGATGATCATGTAGTCGATCAGATTGTCGACATCTAGCAATCGTTCGAATTCGCTGTTGCGACTACCATCCGAGTTCAAGCCTTGAGCCTGATAGTAGTCGTCCATGTTCGCATTCCCCAAACCGCCGGCTTGATAGAAATAGTCTGCCAAGCGTCGGTAGGCGCTCAGATTGCCGTCTGTGGCTTCGTTGGCGTAACCGCCGCTGGAACCGGCTGATTTGACCACGTCGTAGTCGTCCGAGTTGCCGCCAAAGTAAGACGCGGCGTAATCCGCTTCTGGACGTTCTTCACTTTGGAATAAGCCCCAATACTGGCCGTTGATATAGAGGTGATAGAAACGGCTGCGAGTATACGCATGCCCCATCATGCCTTGTAGGTCTCGGGAAAAGACATCTCGAATGAACGAATTTCGACCATCACCGCCAAACGACCAAGAGTAGTTTTGCGCGGTGCGCAAATCGAAGCTCTTAAATTCGTCCACGCCTTCATTTTCGAATAGCGGAAACTTGAGGCTCGATTCTCCGTAGTCATCGCGAAAGAACAAACGGAACGCGTGTTTCGGATTGCTTCCGGATCGACTAAAGCCGCCGCGGATCCGCAGCCCCGCGTCAATCTGAAATCCGTCCGAACCATCCGGATTAATCAGCTCCAGCGAAACAGGTCGTTCCCAACTGCGACCGTGATTTCCCGCGTTCACATAGATGCCTCGTGAACTGTTGAGCAGATCATCAATATCCATAGAAATCGACATCGACGGAATTTGTAGCAGCGCCGATTCCAGTTGCGATCCCCACGTGCCGCTGTTCACAATCTGTGGGTCCATCCCATAGTCTAATACTTGTCCGTTAATACTTGTGGAACTGGGGAAACCTGCCGGTGGAGTGCCCGTGGGCGATTGTCGAACGACATCGGCCAAGAACAAATAGGTGGCGGTTTCAATATTGGATGGCTCTTGGCCGTCCTTAAACGCGCGAGCTCGAATGGTGCTGGTTTCATCAATTGTGATTGGACCCGAATAGTTTCGACCGTTACTGGCCGTCGGTTCCGTGCCGTCCGTGGTGTAGCGAATGGTTGTTCCTTCCGTCACCGAGGAAAGCGTTAACTGGAATGCGTTATCATAGAATCCGTGCGGATGACTTAGTTGGATTTCATCCAGCAAGAAACCTTCGACACTGGCGCCGGAATTGAACGTGCCCGGCGTCGGTTCGGTGAAGTAGACCAGCGCCGAATCATCCACGGTGACTTCGGCCAATTCGGCTACTGCCAAGAACTTGTCATTGTCGGCCGCATCATTCAAAGCGTGAATGGCCAGCGTGTTGATCGAATTATTTTGCAGCAAGCCCAAATGAGCGGTGATGTCGATATCTTCGATAATCAACGCCTGGTCGTCCGGACGATCTGAGACAGCCGTGGAAGTTCCGGAAACGTTGGCGGGCGAGTTGCGTCGAGCTACCTCGGTGCCGTTCAGATACGCCACAAACCCGTCGTCATAGCGCATCCGCAGCGACAGCGTATCGTATTGGCTGGTGTTGAGCGCAAAGAACGGAATGCGCATGTACGCTCCGTTGGTGCTGTCGTACATGGCGTCCAACGTGTCCGTTTCAATCACCGCATTGAATCCCGAACCCGCGCCCGCCACATCTCCGTCCGGCACCGTTTCTACCACCAGGCCACCACTTGCCACGTCACCTACCAAACGAAACGCACTGGCAGTAAACGAAGAATAGGAGCCTTTGGCGGCAAACAATTCCACTTCCGCTCCGCCACCTCGTTCAAAGAACACCAATTCCATTTCGTGCGAACCAGCGGCCAGATTGATCTGACCAAAGTTGTTTTGCGGTGCGTGCAGCGAATCATCGTTGATGACATTCGCTCCGTTGATGCGAAGCCTGGCACCATCGTCGCTATTGATGCCAAACGTCCATGTGCCGGACGTTGGAATCAGGATTGTACCGGTCGCTCGAATGGCAAAATCATTGTCGTCCGCTCCGGTATCGTTCGGGAACGTCACCACGTTGCCGTAGTTTCCGGTGCCGCCACCGCCGCCGGGATCTTGAAAATTGACCACAGGATAAATACCCGTGGTACTGCTGGTCTGTCCCGTGCCGTTTAGTAGCGCATCGGCCTGCGCCAAGTTGGATATCTGTGACGAACTCTTGGCATCCAACACGGTGAAACCGGGCACGGAACGTTCATAGCCAATGGCGTTAGTGCCGGTGGTCCAGCTGGCGTCATTGAAACTAGGTTGTGTCCAGGAAGTCCCTAGCGAATCGGACGAAGGAAACAGGAGCTTCGCCGTTTCGCCTGTTTCCAAGATCGAATTCACTGTGACGCTTTGCCCGATGCCGTACGAAATTTCGCCAAACTTGGAGGGAAAGACAACATCATATTCGGACGTGATGCGAAACCCGTTGGCCGCATTGGTATCGATTTCTGCCAGGACCAGATGTTCGCCGCTGGAATCGAGCCGAAAGTTGGTGTGCAGCGTTTGGTTAGGCACGGTTCGATCTTTGCCCGAAGCAAACACCACCAAGAAACTGCCGGCACCCAACGTTTGATCTGGGAATTGCCATTTGTCCATTTCGGCCGGATCATCGGTCAGGACCCAGTCACCCAAATCGACTTCCGTTGGCCCTGGATTGTAGATTTCAATCCAATCGCTGTATTCGCCATCTTCATCTTTGAGCGTGGCGTCGTTGCGAGCCATGAATTCGGAAATGACCAAATCGCCCGCCAGCAAGTTGCGCGCTTCCAGTGTTTCCAGCTGGTAGTTGGAATGTTGTGCGGCGCGCTGCGAGCGGCGACTGCGAAAAAAATGATGCATCTTCTGTTCCGTTTGCGAAATTCCAGCTGGAGTTCAGCCTTGTTAACGACAAGCTGCCGGATGGCCCTGCTCCATGATCGCCACAAGATAAAGATTTCGCAAGGTTTTCGTGAAGATGAACAACGTTTGCGTTTGAGCAAGACCACCGCGTAGCATTACCTTCACAAAATGATTCGTCGAACGGACTGCTCACCAAGCGAATGAAACACGCCTCGAGCGAACAGCTTACTTCGTGCTAGGGCGGCTAGGACCGAAGGTCGAACCACCTATTTTGTTGAATCAAACTTGGTCAATCGGTATATGCGCTACAAGGCACCAAGCACCAAGCACCAAGCACCAAGCACCAAGCACCAAGCACCAAGCACCAAGCACCAAGCACCAAGCACGTTTAAAACGTTATCTGTCAGGCTTTGAAGCACTTGAAAATCGAGAAGTGCTTACGGCCGCCAATGTGGACATCCTAACTCTTGCGGATGAGTCAGATTCTCAGGGACCTGGCGGTGCCACTGATCCGCAGTGGGAACAGGGACCACGCGACGACGACAATGATGGCCACTGGGACGCCCTTCTTATCTGGGCGTGGTCACTTCAGTTTGCAAATCCGGAGAATGGAATCGTTGATACTGCGTTCTATTTGCCTGATTGGTCGGATGTATAACGAATCGTCGTTCATTCTTAGGGGAGTGTCATGAAATATTCACTTGTCGTCTGCTTTCTTGTTGTCAATCTTATAGGTGTTTCACAAAGAGTTCTCGGCGATGTATTTGTCGCTGCTGGCCATGGAATTTGGCAATACGACACATCAGGTCAATTACTTGAGGTGCTGCATCCCGAAAAGAATTTGGCCCTTGTCGAAAGTGGCGACGACAATGACCTTTTTGCCATAGGACATGATGGCCTCTGGCATTTTGATTTGCTGTCCGGCGATGCAATTCTGCTTAACTCAATTGACGGAACGCCAGTCGTGGATTTCGAGTACGGCAATGGTTTGGTCTTCACATATGGATGCTGCAATGGGCCTAGTCAGTTTACTGTGCTGGATGCAGTCACGGGACGTGAACTGCAAATGTACGAAAACAGCTTTTCGCCGAAGAGGATGGAGTTCAATCATGCAACTGGTGCGTTACGAGTCTCCAGAAACGCCTGGAAAATTCCTGACGATCCGATTTTTGAGGTCGAGGTATCTCCTCTTGGCGCCTTTGTTCTTGACCCATTTTCATACGAATTTGAGCAGGTTCGTGTCGACGAAGAAGAAATCATCTCTCGTTATGTCGATCCCAACGATCCGCTTCGGACGTACGATATAGTCGACGTACCGTCAGGTTTCGCAAATCCAAATAACGTCGCCATCGACGAGAGTGGAAATTTGTATTATGCGGGTGTCTTCGACACATTGTTCAAAGTATCGGAATCAGGTGAACGTTTTTCCTTTGAACGACCACCCAGCGCGAATGGTACGAATTGGCTTCTAGATGTTGCGTATCAGCCCTTTCTGAATCGCTACGGCGACGACACTTCGCCGCTATCCATTCGCGATGTGACGATGGTGACTCGCGAGGTGGCATCAGGCCGAGTGCGTGACGAATTGGACGTTGATTCCAGCGGCAATGTGACTACCGAAGAATTGATTTCGTTCTTGCGATCGGAACAGATTGTGGTAGGAGACGCGAACCTGGACGGCATCTTCAACGCGGCCGATTTGGTCGACGTTTTTCAGTTAAGCAACTTTGAAGCTGGCGAAGAATTGACACTCGATTGGTCCATGGGCGATTTCAACGGTGATCGCCAGTTTTCGACTCGCGATTTGGTGATGGCCTTTGTTGCAGGTGGTTACCATGGAAATTCGCCAACCGTCCAATCGGTGCCTGAACCAGGCGTGTTGTCGCTATTGATGCCCGCGTTCATTATCGTCGCGTGCCTGCACCATCGGCGATGGCCCAGTGCTAGGCTGTAAGAAATTTGCTGTTTCGGTGATTGCGGATTGAGCAAGCTATTTTCCGTGTGGCGAGCCACCCAGTGTTCTACTGTGTTTTTTTGCATCGGATTGAACGTCTAGCGGTTTTGCGTAACATTTCCGCCGAGATCTGCACCGTTGCCAATTTCTGATTTGTCGCGCTGGTGTTCCATTTTCGTTCCGAAGAGACCGTTGGTTAGTTTGCTGGTCCCGTAACCGTGTGGACAATGCAGATAGACAATTTGGCGATCAATACGGACTTGTTCGCCATCTCGAATAAACGGATCCATCACCGCAAGTTCATCGGCCTTAACGGTTCGGTTCAAGAAGGTAACGTGACACTTGCTGACATCTGCGTCTGCAAACGGCAGCGCAGCGGCGATCTCCAGAAACCGTTTCTTGGCCAGTACCACGGTGTCGATGGCGAGTTTCAATTCCGCTTGAATCAACTGCCGAATGGATTCTCTTGTTTGCGCCGGCGTCCATGGCGATTCGACCAGCACGTTACCGCTCTGGATATACGTCTCGGGATTCAGAAACCCCGTCTTGGCCAGTGTTGTTTTCAATTCGGCCATTTTGATTTTGTTCTTGCCGCCCACGTTGACGCTTCGCAGCAGCACGACCATCGATTGGGTTTGGGGCATCGGCGATTTTTTCTGTTCGAATCGTTCGAATACGAATCAACTTCGTCGAATTCCGTCGTTGCGCAGAAACGCTTCCACTTCAAACAGGTTTAATCGATACGCATCTTTGCCTCGGCACCACAGCCACACCGAACACAACAGATAGGCCGGAATGAACAGCGGGCCCCAGCGTTCGTATTGGCACGTGAATGCGTTCATGTGACCGAGTAAACTCGATCGCTTCGCCATTCTGTCCCAGCACCACATGTCCAAACGTGATGGCCGCTGCCGGACCAATCGGCAACCAATGCAGCATGCGCGCACAGCCTCCGTGAAATTCAACACGCCGGA
The DNA here is from genome assembly GCA_041399205.1 of Pirellulaceae bacterium. Classification (GTDB taxonomy): domain Bacteria; phylum Planctomycetota; class Planctomycetia; order Pirellulales; family Pirellulaceae; genus JAGQOZ01. The sequence continues at coordinate 82,886 of JAWKTK010000008.1, forward strand.
ATGCAATTGGGCTTTGCCACCTGTCAACAGTCCAATCGCCTTCAGGTCCTTAGGAGCAGACAGGTGACGCCCACGCAATCAGAAGCGTGCGAACCAAGCAACGAACGAGGTCATCATCGGACGGTCGAGCTCATGGGTTGTCAGTGGAATCAAACCGACCTATTCGTTGGATGCAAAATCGGTGTTCGCTTCCGTCAGCTCCACGTCTTTAATCCAAATATTGCGGTAGCGAACGTCATGGCCTTCGGCTTGTAGTTTCAATCCGCCGGGCGTATCGGTAATCCCCTTGCCGCCGTCATTGCCGCCATCCAAACCAGATCGAGCACCACCCCAGACTTGATTGATGATTTGATTCTGATGCACTTTCTTGCCATTGAAGTACACGGTGGCCAGCGCTTTGTGGACTAGTTTGCCGTCTTCAAACCGGGCCGCTCGGAACAGCACGTCATACGCGTTCCATTTGCCAACACCGTTGTAGTGTTCGTAGGGAGATTCCGTTTCATTGATGATAGCGCCCATACCGTGCGGCGTTTTGTCACCGTCCAAAACTTGGATTTCATAGCGGTTCTGCAAGTAGACGCCGCTATTGCCGCCGGGTTTGCTGACCAGAAATTCAACGTGCAGTCGAAAGTCAGTGTATTTCTTTTTGGTGACCAGATCCGCCGCACCGTATTTTCCGCCAGCAGCCGCTGGATCATCGGTCATGATCACGGTGCCTTCGTCAACGGGATCTTCTACCACTTTCCATTTGACGGGCAGCGACGACGCAAAACCGGGCCCTTGCCAATAGGTCCACTTTTCGTCCAGCATCTTTCGCGAACCGTCCAGGATCAACTCGGCGTCCGAAACCGGCTTTGCTCCAACACCCACATCGGCTTGAACTGGCGCTGCCAGCACGAACAGTGCCAGCACCCATACGAACGAACCAAGATCGCGAAAATTGAGAAACATGCCCAGACTCCTTGACTGTGATTTTGCCGTCGAATCGACCGGTCGATCCGCCATTTTGCCGTAGAAAGCATCATACCACGCTCGTTGCACGGAACCATGGGAGGGGCTGCGTGGCGAAACCCACGGTGGTTCCGGCACACGTGTGCGAAAAGACCAGATTGCGAGCTGATTCGAGTGATCTAGTTTCAGATTGCTAGTTCACTACAATAGGCGTTTTGCCCAATCCTTGTTGCGAGAATTGCACAGTATGTCCACTTTGGTTCGTTCGCCCGATCCTGAATATCCTGTCGAGATCGATTTGCGCAATCGAACGCTAGCAGCTGTTTGGGCATGGCTGTGGCCCGGAGCGGGTCACATTTATCAGCGCCGCTACGCCAAGGGCATTTTGTTCATGGTGTGCATTTTGGGAACGTACTTTTTTGGATTTGGCATGGGTGGTTGGCGAGTGGTCTATGCGTCGTTTCGGCGCCCCGACTTGCGTTTGCCCTATGTGTGTCAGGTAGCGGTCGGTTTGCCGGCGTTGCCGGCGCTGTTAGAACGTCAGCGAGCGTTAAGTGATCCGCCCAAGCCACCGTTGTTTGGTAGCCCAGAATCATTCCAGGCAGGCGAAGTGGCAGATTCCATCTATCGGCCTCCGTTTGATTCCAGGCATGCTTACTTGGAACAGGGCTACGATAAAGCGGCCGAATGGCACGACCGGCTGAAAGGACGTTTTGACATTGGAACGTTGTACACCATGATTGCGGGACTGCTGAATGTGCTGGCCATTTACGACGCGTACGCGGGGCCAGCGTTTATCTTGCCCGGAAAAGAACATTCGCCTAAAGATGACAAGAAGGAATAGGTTGATGCCGCGCCGGTGACTTCGGTTCGCTACGCATCAGATTGACAAACCATGGTTTCTGTTTCCAGTCACGTGTTTGCGTTTTTGTTTCCCCTGATCTTTGCGGCTTCCGTCCTTAATCGACTTTGGTATGCGCTTTCCACTGATCGTTTCCATCAGCCTGGTTTACGCTGCGACTCGTCATGAACTAATGCGCCCTATCGTGGAGCACGCCATTCGCTTTTCGCTGTGGATTGTAGGCTTCATGATCGGCGTCTTCATTTTTCTGACGGTTGTTTCGGCACTGGTTTGACATTTCGTGAAACAGTCGTTTTGCTGTTTTGGCAACCAGCACGGCCCAATTTTGCTTTTATGACTAAATTCACACACCATATTTTTGTTTGTGGCAACCAACGGCCGCCAGGACATCCTCGGGGTTGTTGTGATGACGGTTCCTCGGTTTTGCGTGAACGGTTCAAAGACGAAATCAAGAAGCGTGATTTGGGTCCGTTGGTTCGAGCCAATTCGGCGGGCTGCCTGGATCAATGCGAATATGGTCCGGTAGTAGTTATTTATCCGCAACAAATTTGGTACGGCGGTGTCACACTTGACGACGTTTCGCGAATCATCGAACAGACCGTCCTGCAAGGTCAGATCATTCCGGAACTGGTGATTCCTGATCAGCTTTTGAATACGAAGGGAGGACGCTTGCTTTCCGAAAACGCACCTTCGGATGCGGCAAGCGACAAACCTGAATGAGAATTGTGGTACTAGGCGCGGGGACCGTCGGCACGTGGATTGCCGATCTGCTTTGTCAGCATCGGCATAGCGTCACGGTGGTTGATCGCAATCCCGAACACACGCAGCGCATCAATAACGAATTGGATGTCCGTGCCATCACGGGTTCGGCAGCGGAATCCAGTGTCCTATTCCAAGCCGACGTCATTGGCGCGGACGTCTGCTTGGCAGTGACCGGTGTGGACGAAGTCAACCTGATTGCCGCCAGTATGGCCAAAGCGATGGGTTCGCGCCGAGCGATTGCTCGAGTTTTCCTGCCGGTGTTTCGCGACCGCAGCACGTTTGACTATGAACGGCATTTTCGCATCGATCGCTTGCTGAGTCTCGAACAGATGACGGCTTATGACTTGGCACGAGGTATCCTTTCGCCAGGATCACTGACCGTAGAGCATCTGGCGGACGGCCATTTGGAAATTGAAGAAGTGACGATTGCGGATGGTTCCTTGCCCTGTTTGGGAAAGCCACTGGCGGACATTTCGTTTCCTAAGGGCGTGCGAGTCGGCACAATTGGACGCGCTGGCAAAACTTGGATTGCCGGAGCGGCGGATGTGCTGGAACCGGGAGACCACGTGACGTTGATTGGCGAACATGATTCGATTGAAAAAGTTCGCAGCATGTTTAAACGTAAGGTTGATTCCAAAATGGGAATCGTGATTGCTGGTGGAGGCGAAACGGGCGCGCATTTAGCTCGAGCACTCGATTCCAAACGCTTTTCGGTCACGCTGATGGAATCGGATCGTGATCGCTGCGAATTCTTGGCGCAAGTCCTGCCACACGCTACGGTCGTTCGCGCCGATGCAACTCGGCGAACCGTCTTGGAGGAAGAACGAGTTGGTTCGGCCGACGTGTTTGCGGCGTGTACCGGCGACGACGAAAACAACATCATGGCTTCGGTCGAAGCCAAAGAAGTGGGTGCCAAGAACATCTTGGCTGTGGTCGGCCGCCCCGACTATGCCAACGTTGTAGGCAAATTGGGAATTGATCTGGCCGTGAGTCCTCGCGATGTGATGGCCAAACAGATTCTCAGTTTTCTGCACAAAGGCCCCGTAATTTCCAGAAAGATGATCGGCGGCGGAATCGGGATTTTTGAAATCGAAGTCCGCGAAGGGGCTGATGCCACCAAGTACGATCTAAAAAGTCTGCCTCTGCCGCCAGCCTGTCTGATCATTGCAGTGATTCGGCAGGACTATGTGCGAGTTCCCGGCGCGGATGATCATCTCAAGGCTGACGATCACGTAGTGGTACTGGCAGATGACTCGGCGGCGGACCAGATGCTGGCGCTATTTCACTAAGACGCGCGAACCATGATTGTGCCATCCAATCCGGAATCGATTTCAGCAGCAGCGGATCTGCTTCGTCAAGGCGAACTGGTCGCGTTTCCGACCGAAACGGTGTACGGACTGGGCGCCGACGCGAGAAACGAAGCAGCCGTTCGCAAGATCTTTGCCGCCAAAGGTCGACCAGCCGATCACCCGCTGATTGTGCATCTGTCTTGTGCCAGCGAGTTGTCAGCGTGGGCCATCAACATTCCAGATACGGCGTTGAATCTGGCCGCCGCTTTTTGGCCTGGTCCGCTGACATTGATCTTGCAGAAGGCGGATAGTGTCCCCAGTGTCGTGACCGGCGGACAAGCCACCGTGGGATTGCGAATTCCTGGTCATCCCGTGGCGCTAGAACTGTTGCGAACCTTGGGCAGCGGCATTGCGGCACCTTCCGCCAATCTATTTGGGCACATCAGTCCAACTCGAGCCACCCACGTGCAGGACGAATTACATGACCACGTGTCGATGATCTTGGATGGCGGCGCGTGCCAAGTGGGATTGGAATCGACCATCGTGGATTGCAGCACCAACACCGTGCGCATTCTGCGTCCTGGCGGCATTGATGCGGTGGCAATTGCCAATCAACTGGGTTACCAACCGGAAGTTTGTCAGCGAACCGAGATTCGCGTATCGGGATCACTGGAAAGTCATTACGCTCCGCGCAAGCCCACTTCGCTGGTGGAACAACCTCCGGACGATACAGACGCCAATCTAGGTGTCATTGCCTTCGTTCCGGCGCCAACATCGTTCGCCGGACAGTGGTTGCAGATGCCTGAAGATGCACAGCATTACGGCCAAAGCCTGTACAACGCATTGCGACAACTGGACGCCAGCAGTGTCGAGCGGATTGTGGTGCAGCGAGTGCCCGACGGAGACGAATGGCTGGCAGTACGAGACCGTTTGCAACGAGCGACTTCGCCATAGACCATAGCTGCCGCAATGCACACGTTCGGCAAACGGACAACCTTTTTTCGAACAAACTCGTTTTAGACGATAGCTTGTCATGAACTTACGACTCGTTTTCTACTACCTGGGCATCATTTGCATCTTGATTGGCGCTGCCATGGCGTTCAGTTTGCCGTGGGCCTTTCCGGCGTTCGGTCACCGCCATGACATTGAAGTCACCGCTTCGTTTGAAGCCAACGGCTTCTATTCTCTATTAGCCAGTTGGGCCATTTGCTGGATCTTGGGCTTTGGCCTGATGCACTGGGGTAAGAACGCCTCGGGGCGACTCTATCGCAAAGAGGCGATGGCCGTGGTGGGCCTTTCTTGGGTCATGGCCACGATTCTGGGCGGCCTGCCGTATTGGCTCAGCAACACCTATCGAGGCCCTTCGGTGCGTTTATTCGATCCGGGCGAACCAGCGCAAGTTTACGCGTTTCGAGGCGTTCGTATCAGCCACTGGATCAACATGGAACCATTGGACGAATCTACGTTTCGGATCGTGCAAGCCTTGCTGGCGTCCGGCGCGGATGGTTTGACCGAAGCAGAACTAGCAGACGTGGATGCGAACTTTGATTCGATCCTGTTGGAATTGCGACAAGACGAACGCTGGCGGCCAACCATCATGCTTCCCGACGCCGCTGCGGATAAGGAAGCCACGAATGGTGTCTATCGCATTCGTTGGGTTCGCACCACCTTTGTCGACGCGCTGTTTGAATCGCAATCGGGCTTCAGCACGACCGGCGCCACCGTGATTAGCGACCTGGAAGATCCTAGACATATTGCTCACTGCATTCTTTTCTGGCGCAGCAGCACGCATTTCTTGGGCGGCCTTGGCATCATCGTGTTGTTTGTGGTGGTCTTGGGGCAAGGTTCGGCCGGAAAAGCCATGATGCGAGCAGAAATGCCGGGGCCCAGTAAAGAAGGATCGCAGTCTCGGATGCAGCACACCGCTTGGAATTTTGCCGCAGTCTATTGTGGTTTGAACTTACTGTTGACGGTGCTTCTGTGGCTATGTGGCTTGACGTGGTTTGACGCGTTGTGCCATGCATTTGGCACCATGGCCACCGGCGGATTCAGCACCTACAACGGCAGTCTGGGGCACTTCCAAAGTTCTACCATCGACTACATTGTGGCGTTCTTCATGATCTTGGCCGGATCCAACTTTACGTTGCTGTATTTGAGCTTGATCGGCCGACCAAAGTTGCTGTTGTTAGACTTGGAATGGAAGACCTACATGATCATTATTGGCATTGCGTCACTGCTGGTAGTGGTCTACGGCATGTACTATGACAACTTTTTGGATGATGCGCCCAGCGAAGGATTTTGGAGCGAATTGGCCAATGCCATAAGGTTTGGCTTCTTCACCGTCGTCTCGATCATCACTACCACCGGTTACGGCACACACGACTTTGACAACTGGAACCACATGGGGCGAGGTATCCTGTTACTGCTCATGTTTGTGGGTGGATGTTCGGGCAGTACCGGCGGCGGTTTGAAGGTGATTCGACACGTGTTGTTTGTCAAGATTTTGCGTTTGGAGGTGGAACAATCCTTTCATCCAACGGTGGTTCGCCCTTTACGAGTGAACGGGCAAGTGGTCGCGGACCCGGAGTTGCGGCAGAGTATTTTGGTTTACTTTTCGTTTGTGTTGATCATTTTTATTACGTCGTGGGTGTTGGTGGTAATGTTCGAACCCGACGACACATGGGGTACCGACGCCCAACACAAACTCTTGGACGGCGCCAGCGCCGTTGCAGCAACACTCAACAACATCGGCCCCGGTCTCGGAACCGTTGGCGCGACTCAAAACTACGGTCATTTTAGCTGGGCCACAAAGCTCCTATTCACGTGGCTCATGATGTTAGGACGAGTAGAAATTTTTGCAATTTTGGTTCTTTTTGTTCCCCAATTCTGGAAAAGCCGTTAGGCAAAAGCTGTTTGACACTCATCGCCAACTCGTCTTCCTCGTTCGGGTTCCACAGATCGGACAGCACCTTATGTGTGACACCACACAACTGGCAGGCAGGCTTTTCTCGCAAACAGGCAATATGCGAAACGTGTCGGAATTTCTCTAAAAACCATTCCAAGACGCTCACAAAATCCTTGCCGTACTGGGCGTGTCGCGTTACGATGTCGGCCGAGTCAGTTGATTTGCCGTTGATGGCAGCGTCGTTCTGAACCGCGAATATCGCCTGACGAACAGCTAAACATTGGGGGAATTCTTATGCGAAATGCACTTCGCAATCGTCGTCGCGTGTCTAACGCTAAATCGCTTGTCACGGAAACGCTCGAAGATCGTCGCTTACTAACCGGTGCCGGTGACGCAAATCTGGATTTCTACTTTGACGAATCTGATTTTGTGCAGATATTTCAAGCAGGAAAGTTTCAAAATAGAGAACCCGCGACGTGGGCAGAAGGTGATTTCAACGGCGACGAGGTTTTCGACACCGGCGATTTTCTCGTTGCCTTTACTGAAGGCCTCTACAAGACCGGGCCCTACGACGAAGCGGCAACCGAACCACAGCATACTCGATATCCCATTCCGGTCAATTCGAACGCCGATGTCACTCTGAATTATTATCCGGACACGGGCAGTTTGCTAATCGAATCAAACACGGCCATTACGACGTTGCATTTGCATTCAGAATCGGGACGGTTCGAAGGCAGACAACGTCCGCAGCAGTTCGTAGGACTCTTTGACACATTTGACGCGCACAATGCCTTTAATTTGGAGCCAGGCGGATGGACGACGTTGTCTTTCACATCCGTTCTGCCACCGAATCTATCGGTTCTGCAGCTAACGTCCGACCTAACCATCGATGGTTCGTATATTCATGGAGGCCAGATTGATGTTGGCTTGGCGTGTGACGGTTGTATGTCTGCCGTGCCGGTGAGTCCGGTGGCGTCGGGTGCTGGTCAAATCTTCAACGAAACTGTGGCCCTGACGAATGCTAGTCCGTCGTTTCGGTTTGACGTGCAACAGCTCGCGCAGGACCAGATCAGTCTGTTCGCTTCGTTCAGCGAAGACGCAACCGTACAGCTGACATTGAGCTCCGTGCCTGACAACATTCCGCTACTTGCGGAAACCTTGACGTCCGATACCGTGCTCATGCTTCCGTCGCAGGCCTTTGACCAGGAACTGCTGGCTATTTCGTTAGAGCTAGTAAGTGGCGAAGCGGCCAACGTTCAACTGGACATGATTAGTAATGCCGTGTTCGAACAGGAATCGCTTGGGCAAGGAAACAATAGCGACATGGCGAACCCTCAGTCGTTGGCAGATTCGTTCGCAGCGGCACCGTTTGACATGCAGCTTTCGTCCGTCCTTGGTCAGTTGGACGCGGCCGACGCGCTGCCTCGATCGATTGCAGACGATTCGTTCGAATCTGGATCATTGGATGCCAGCTGGACGATTCGATCGGACGATGGTGGTCGCGTCACGGTGACCGACGCGTTTGGTGCCGGCGATGGAAGTTATTCGCTGGTGATGGACGGTGTCGTACCTGCCGCCGCAGACGACGATCAACCAGTGCTGATTGTTTTCTACGATCCCGTGGACGGTACGATTCGCTCGCAGAATCTAGGTGAATTGCCGCTGACCACGTTAGAGCTGATTTCGAACTCGGGCATTTTTACAGGTAATCCTGTTCCTGAAGAGGTTTTTGACAACGTCTTTGATGTGGACGAAGATTCCAAATTGTTTGAACTAGACCCAGCTGGATTAAACGACTGGAACTTGATGGGCGTGGCCGCGACCGGATTGACGCTGGAATTCCTAGAGCAAGACTTGCAGATTGACGGGGCGCTGCTGGGCGGAGGCAAACCACGTTTTGAAGTCCATTTGGATCCTGGCAACCAAGTCACCAACGAAGCGATTTTGTCTGTGGACACCACAGGCGCCGATGCGGTTCAACTGGATTTTCAATACGCCGAATGGAATGATGACGAATCTGCAATGCCATCCGTATATACGGGCAGTGTCTTTGGCGACGGTGTGTCCATCAGCGTCGACGGGAATCGCTGGTATCGCATCTTCACGCCATCGGATCAACTTGCTGGCGAATGGCACTCGGAACAGATTGACTTGACGGAAGCCGCCGCAGCCCACAACTTGTCACTGGATGGCACGCTTCAAGTCAAGTTCCAGCAAGCGGGCGAACGGGCGATTCCCAATGGTGGTCGAGCGTACGATGGGATTCGTATTTCGACGCTAGTGGATGTCGACTGGTATGCGATGACGCCTAACGCTGGCGAATACGTTTCGTTCGTGTCGGCGGCGCATTCCAGCGGTTCGTCTAGCCTGCGATTGTTCAGCGAATCAGGCGAACTTTTGGTAACCGGCGACGCGCATTCCCAGGCCGATGCGGTGATCAACAATTATCTTGCCGATGGTTCGCCGTTGCGAATCGCAGTCTCTGGCACGGCGGAAGACTATACGTTGCTGACCATTCGCAACGGACAGTTTGAACCGGATGTCAATGCTCGAGGGATCAAACCGAATTCGCTCACCGGGAATACCGTCGGAGCCAGAATCGCTGGCGAATCACAGGATACGTATGGCTATGTTACGAGCGGAAATGCGACTGCCGTGCAGTTGGTTGACGCGACGGGACAGGTTCGTACCGTTGAGACCGAAGACGCGGCTTTTGATGGCGTTCGCAACAAATTGCAAACCGTGGTTGTTGATCATACGAATGGTCAGTATTTCTTGCAGGCACCACCCGAGCTGCCCGCTGATGTTCGATTCGTGGCAGTGCCCGATCAAGGTGGAGTGACGGCAAATCGCCAGATCGTAAGGTTGGATTCCTTGTTCGAATTTGATGCGAACACGATCACTGCCAATGACCTATCGGTCGACGGAAACGACGCACTACGCGTGTCGTTGGTTTCGCCGCACGTGGCCGAATTCACTCTGACTCCACTGGAAGACGGAACGCATACGGTTTCCCTGCCTGCAGGTGCGGTAGCAGATCAATTTGGTGTGAGCAACCAGGCCATACAGTCTGATTACCAAGTCGATACGGTGCGGCCTGAATTGGTCTCGTCATCCATCACCAACGGCCAATTGGTCCCGACTGGCTTGGTCACATTGGATCTGGTGTTCAATGAATCGGTGGTGCTGGATTCCGAATTTCGGTTGCGCTCCGATTTAGGCACGCTGGTGACGCCAATTTCCGTGGACTATGACGACACGACCTTTACCGCCCGCTTGACTTATGATCTGCCAGATGAAACATCCTACGCGTTGAATGTCTCCAATTTCTCGGCCATCCAGGATCTCGCCGGCTTGGCGATTAGAGAACCGATTTCTATCGAATTTACCACAGATATTTCCGGTGCTCAGATTACAGGCCCAACCTCGCTGGTCGGCCAACCAGGTGCAGCCGTACATCAAACGGAAGCAAAAATTGGTTTCATTGGCGCAAACGATGTGGACGACTTTGTGATCAACGTCGATGCGAATCAGATTCTCACCGCCCAGGTGTTTCCTGCGGAAGACTTAATGCCACTGATCGAAATCGTATCACCCGATGGTCAACAGTTGGCAACTAACGCCGATTCGAATTCGCCGCATGTCTCGGCAGCGGTGACGTCGGCCGGCGAATATCGAATACAGATTTCTGGCAAAGAGAATTCGACTGGTTCGTTCCGCTTGGAAACTCGTTTGAACGGCATCTACGAAGACGTGGCACCGAATGATTCGGCAGAAACCGCTCAAATCTTGCAGCCGTGGGTCGCGCATGCGGGGACCACGGTTCGACAAACAACGGTCAGCGGAGTGGTGAACAATAGTGACGCTGAAGACTGGTATTCGTTTTCATTGGAAGACGGAGAATCGGTCGCGTTGCATTTGGATTCGGTCACGAATCGGTCCGAAATTGCGTTGTTCGACGCGACTGGCAAACAACTGTATCAATCGTCAGCCAGCGCCCAGCAAGAGACCATTCAGCCGTTTATCGATGGCACGACTAACGGCATTGCGGACGAATACAAGATCAGAGTGCGTCGCGCAACAAACGCGAGCACACCTTACCTGTTAACGACGCTCATCAATGCCAGCTGGAATGTCGACGCAGTGTCAGTGCCCGATCAATCCGAAACGAATGCGACCTTCGTCTATCATGTAAACACGGGCCAATTGGATTTGGTGGTCAACGAACGATTCTTGACGACGCTCGAGATCAGGGCGGCAGGGATACCGCTCCAAGGAAATCGCGAAGACTTCCCGGGCGGAGGTACGACACACTACTCCGGCCTCTTTGACGTGTATAACAGAACCAGAGCGTTTAAACTCGATCCCGCAGGCTTTGGAAGTCTCGTCAACTTTGCCAATATCGGTCCAGGTTGGACGCTGAGTCAAATCACTGCCGGCCTGTCTTTTGACGGATCAATTGTAGGCGGTGCTGGCCTTGGCGAAGTCGAAATAGTTGGAGCTCGCTCCGATACGACTCGCTTTCAAACGCCAACATTGGACTTGATTCGCGACATGGCTGGCTACGTAAACGAATCGGAAACGCGTTTGGTTCAGGTCCATTTGGAATCCGGTAATTCGCTGACACTGGAGACACAAACCCTTGGTGATGGAGACGGGTTGTTCCAGAACGAATTGAATCCGTCACTGACGTTACTATCGCCTGCGGACGATGTCGTGGCGTCGGACCAAAATAGTGCGGCGGATGGCAAAAATGCCAAGCTGACTTTTACGGCAACGGAATCGGGCAACTATCTGATTCTGATATCCAGCGAGTCCGGAGCGGGCGAATACTTGTTGTCTGCGTCCGGAGATCTGACGTCGCCCGGATTTCAAGCGTTAACGACCAATCCTGCGGCGGATTCGTCTATCAACTATTCGCTCGACTACATTGACGTCCAGTTCAATCAGTTGGTGGATGTCAGTTCGCTCCAGCCAACGGACATACAGATTGCTGGCCAGCCGGCAGATTCGGTTTCGCTACTAAGTGGCAACATCGTACGATTCCACGCCAGCAACATCCCCAACGACGGACTTGTGCACGTGACGATGCCTGCGGCAGCCGTCTCGTCTGTAGGCGGCCAAGCGTCATCCGGTTTGGAGTATTCGTTTGTATATGATGCATTGCCACCACGAGTCACGCGTACATCTTTGGACGATAGCAATGTTGTGGACGCCGGAAATCTTACGGTAGAAATTCAATTCAGCGAAGCGATTGAATTTCCGAACTCGGTCAGCGACGCATTGCGACTTCAAGGAATCGGTCGGATCTGGCAGCCGATTTCCGCGAACTACGACACTGTCACACATGTGCTAACGGTTGACTATGGTGTCGTTGAAGAAGGAGGCTACTTGCTAGACTTGACGCCTGGAATTCGTGATGAAGTGGGAAATCATCTATCAGGCGTGACATCGTGGAGTTTGGCTGTGCTGGAGCGGCGTCAGGCCGTACAGAGGCGGCTTGCCGTGGATGCGCTTCCGCTGGAGAGGAGGGTTTCACTTTCGGGCGAAGTATTGGACAAAAAGCGTTTGCCTTTGGTCAAGACGAAGACATTATTCCCTTCTCTTTGCCAGCAAATCAGTTGATTACCATTCGCACGAATGATGCACAAGGTCGCCATCAAGCAACGCTGCTGGATCCGGCGGGCATTGGTCACGCAAAGCAGTGATGCCGTTGGTTCGCTGCTGGTGGCTCGAGGCAATGTGGCAGGCACCAGTTGGTTTTGCAGTCCACGTCGGGCGTTGCCAGACGGTACACTTCACCAGATCTTGCTGAATCAGATTTCAGAAGCGGAATCGGTTCGCAATCGCAGCAATAATGTGGGTTGGACAGCGGAACCGCTAGACCGCTTTTTCGATAATTCGTTGGTTCCGCACGTGACGGTGTCCGGTCTGGGTCGGCAGAGCTGGGATGTGTATGCGGTGACGGTACACCCCAACGAACATCTCTCCGCCGGCTTAACGGCCGATAGCGATCAGATTTTCCTGGAAGTCCTTAACAGCGATGAACAAGTCATCGCCAGCGGACAACCGGGTACCAACTTTGACCAAGCGATTCGCGAAATGCAGGACCGATCCAACTCGGGTTTGTCATCCGTGTATTACTTGCGCATTCGAACGCTCGATCGCACCGAAGTCCCCTATTCGCTGTCCGTGTTCCGGAATGCGACGATCGCATCGAACACCACACCGACATGGTTCGGTCCGAATCTGGCCGCCGTCGGTAGTTTGACCAGCGAAGCGACTACCAGCGAATTCGTATTTCAAGCAGACAGCGGCGCCAACATCAATGCGTCGCTGCAAATACCGTTTTCCAGCGACAATGTAGCTGAACCGCTGGCGGCGTCATTGCGTTTGCTGGGCCCAGACGGCCAGACGGTGGCGACCGGCGAAGGAACGCTCGCGCACGCAGCTGCTGCGGCGGGAGAGTATCGCTTGCAAGTGGTACGCTCGTCAGGACAAGGTGGCTTCGAATTGCAGGTCAGCGGTAACGGAGTGATGGCGGTGCCAATCCAAGTGACGTCGTTTGCACCGGCCGGCAATCCAACGTTGTTCGGCCTGCCCGAATCGATTACCGTCGAATTCAATCAGTCGGTGGATGTCAATTCAGTCACCGCGGACGACTTGTTGATTGGCAATGAACCAGCCGTGTTTGTTCGAGCCAATTCACCGACGTCGCTGACGTTTGGGTTGGGGCCGAATGCCGACGTGGGTGACGGTGAATATACCGTTCGCTTGGCAGCCAACGCCGTGACGAATCTAGCCGGACTACCTCAAGACGCATTTGAAACCAGCTTTACGGTCGATCGTTCGTCGGCGGATTATGACAACGATGGCGACGTGGACCTGCAAGATCTGGACGCCTACTGTGTCGCTCGTCAACAACACGCCGCGCTGTACGATATCAACCAAGACGGCCAGTTCGATTTCCAAGACTATTTGCAGATCCTTGCCGACACGTTTGGCGTGACTCCGGGCGACGTCGACTTGGACGGCGATTTTGATTCACAAGATTTGGTCAAAATCTTTGAAGGCGGCAAATATGAATCGGGACAGACCGATGCGTCGTGGCAGGACGGCGACTTCGACTGCAACGGCCAAGTCACATCCGCCGATTTTGTCCTGGTGTTCCGAGCCGACACCTACACCGCCAACATCGCACGCGACGCCATCGCAGCAGCCGATCTAGACGAACCAGTCGGTTCGGCCGGTCAGACGTCGCTGCAGATCACTCCTCCAGCCGAAATCACTGTTGTTCCGGCGCAACAACGATTCGTTCGCCAACGGAACTCGAACTTCGCACCTGCCGAAAATCGCTCGCCGAGTGACGACCATCAGTTGACGAAGAACGTGGAACGAGATCACGTGTTTGCCGAATTCCAGTTGTTCGATGTCTGGCTCTAATCTAAAGCGCTGCGTCCATGCCGTGAGTTCGAAGTGCCTACGGCTGGACGTTTTCGGTTACTTCGCTATTGCCCGTTAATTCGCCGTTGGCTGTCACTTCGCCGTTGCCGTCACTTCGCCGTTGCCCTGGTCACGAGACTGGTGATCGGTTGCTGACGGCCGAGTATTTTCGACGGGACGTTTCGGTGACTGGAACTCCCAAAGCAGATCACGTTCGTCCAGTACCTGTTTCAGCCAGTCATGGTCGGCGTCTTTTAACGACGCCAACAGTTCTTCGTACACAATGGTATCGTCGTCAGCAAATGCCACCAGCGCGCGGCGTAAGTTAAGACGTTGCGATGTGGTCACTTGTACGTTTTTGGAATTCAGAATGTCGACACAAATGGGCAACAGTTCTTCCGCAGCGGGTTTGAGGAAGCGAACCCAAGGCTGAGCAAATTCCGGAGGATACTTGGAATAATCGTTCATGACCGGTTCAGCCAATTTGTCCCATTCCAGTCGGCTGATCATCACCCATTGATCATTCTCATTCTGTTCGAACCGATTTGTCGAAACGTTGGCCAGCAAACAGACGGCGCGAAAACGCAGTTCGCGGCATTCCGGATCGTTGCGTTCATCCTTGGCCCACGCAAGCAAGCGAGCGATAAACTTAACGTCTTCTGAGCTTTCTAAGTCAGCCTGTTCGGCGCGCAGAATCGTAATCACCGCCTGCATCTCGGCAGCGTTTAGCACCGGAACCGATTCTGCAATGCTGCTGAGCTGCTTGGAATCATGACCCAACAGTGCCAACGAGAATGGAAGTTGGCTGCGAAGATCGTTCTTCAGCTGATTCTTGCGAATCTGCAAGATGCCTGGGGCAAACAGATTCTGACTTCGCTGCGAATGGATCAAGCGAGGCAAATCTTCATAGCCCGCAGATGCAATTTGATCTACAAACTGTCTCGCGTCCAAATACCTACGTCCTGCAATCAACCCCGCTAACGTTAGTATCAAAATCGTTGCGGCGGTGATGGTGCGGCGCAGGTTATAGCGTCGAGCCGCACGGAGCATCCGCTTTTCACCTGGCGATAAATCAGCCGGAGTGACCAGGCGTTGCGCCAGCAATGATTCAATGGGCCCCGGCAAGTGTTGCGGTTTGGGAGTTGCATTCCAGATAAAGCTTTTTTCTGCCAAACGGCGTCGGTAACGGCGAACGATGCTAGGCTTCTTGCGATCATCCAACCAGTGTTGCACCGGCACAACTAGATTCGAGGCGAACGGTTTGAGCTGCACCTGCAACGTTTCTAGATCCCATTCCAAAACAGGCCGAATCAGACGTAAGGACTGATTCAAAAGCACGTATTCGGAAGCATCCGTGGTGACTTGGTGACGAACCGCTGACTCCCTGTCGTCGATGTCGGAGACATAAATTCGACGCAACAAAGCTTCCAACCGCTTACTTTCGTCCACCACGGGCGCAACGTAATCGCGAAGATAGTCAGTCAGGAACCGAGTAACTTGTTCGTCATCTTCTGGCACAATGTCGGTCCACGACCGATCTTTGACCACGTCCATCATACGCGTGATTTCCGCCGGTCGCACCAGACCGTTGGTATCGGTTAGTTCGGCAGCTAGGCGAGCGACAAAGCGGCGGCTGTTGGCTTCCTCTAAATTCGTTTCGCCCATTTTTCCCAACGCCGTTCCAAACGAACGCAACGCGTTTTCCGTTTGCGTGCGGTTCAGCGAAGGTAACTCCATCACATGGTCGGCAACCGCCGTCGCCAGTCCGTTCTGGTGAAGAAAATTTTGTAAGCCTGGCAGCGAATCATCTTCGATCACTAAGAGACATTGCAGTCTGGAGTCACAATGCTTTAGCCCCAGAATTAATTCGCTCTGTAACCTGGGATCGGCCAACAGGGCCGTTTCCAGATGATCCAACACAATCAAGATTTGGCCACGAGTGTCGTCTCGTGCTTGCAGCGTCTGGAATACTTCGGCCAAACCGAGTTCCGAGTGGATTCGCATTTCCACTTTGCTCGCCTGTTGTTTGAATCGGTCCAGGCAATCCGCTTCGTTCCCATTCACATAGAAAACAGAGACATGATCTGCCAAACGAGGAATCAAGCCGGCCAGCACAAACGACGTCTTCCCGCCACCAGCCGATCCGCTCAAAACGCCCACTCGCATCCGATGCTCGATGTCTCGGTCTTCAATTCGATTCTTCCAGAACAGAATCGGCTGCGGCAAACCTCGCTCGTCACGAGCTCCCGGCACCAAGCCAACATAGGAATCCACGTCATGACGGTCAAACGGTGCCATACCTTTCGGAATCACCGGAACGATGCCGCGAGATTCATGCGTTTGCGACTTGGCAATCTGCAGCAAGTTGACCAGTTCGCCCGCCGATTGAATCCGTTCGTCTGCGGACTTGGCCAAGCAACGGCTGACAATCACGTCTATCAATTCGGTCGCACACGGATTGCTGTTCGATACTGCCGGCGGAACGTGGTTGCGAATCTGTTCGAACACCGCTTCTCGTTTCTTGGCCGGAAAAGGTCGTTGTCCGGTGAATAATTCGAATAGCGTAACTCCCAAGCTCCAAATATCGGTCCGTTCGTCCACTGTTTCCCAGGCGTCCGCTTCAATCTGCTCTGGCGACATATACGCCGGCGTGCCCACTTTGTCTGAATATTGATGGTCGGGTGAATCAGACAGCCGAGCCAAACCGAAGTCGCCCAGCCGAGCAACCCCGTCCAAGTCCATGATGATATTGCCCGGCTTGATGTCTCGATGAATCAGGCCCTTCTGATGAGCGTGGTGAACCGCCTCGCAGATTTCAATCATGATCTCCACAGCATGATCAATCGGCGGCCGCTTGGTCTTCAGCAGTTCCGCCAACGACTGGCCGTGGATGTAATCCATCACAATGAAGTTGCGTCCATCGTCCGCCACACCAAAGTCCAAGACGGCGATAATGGACGGATGACGAAGACTGGCTAGTGAACGAGCTTCGTTAAGGAACAATTCGTGCGAACCGCTGTGACCTTGACGAGGAATCTTGATGGCCACTTGTCGCTGCAACTGCGGATCGTAGGCCAAATAGACTTCGCCAAAACCGCCCTGACCCAAGGTCGAAAGAATTTCATAGCGGCCCAGTCGCGTCAGCAAAGTGATCTGATCCACGGGCACGTCCGCTCCGCCGGGCTGAATGGCCGCAGCAAACGATTCCAGCTTTTCTAGCTCGGCTTCTTTCAATTCGGGCAACGTGGAATTTGGTTCGTGATGATGTAAGAACTTGGCAAATTCTTCATCTTGACCGCAGATAGCTTGAAAGGTTCGTTCGCAGGTGGCGCAGGCGTCAACGTGTTGCATCAGGCGTTGTTCAATGACACCATCCAAATTGCCTTCAAACAGACGGCGCAGCAAGCGGACTTCGGGACAGACTTTGACCCGAGCTGGCGCGAAGTGCGATTCATCGGCCAGACGAGTGACATCGGCGGAAAGCGACAGATCCGACGCGTCTTGGGAATCGACCGAATTGTCCTGACGGCGGTCCATGATCTATCCTGCTTGTCTGTTCCTATTCCGCATCTTCCAGCCCTTCAATGACGTCGTGAAATTCCTGTTTCAACCGACGCGTGATTCGAGACTTCGCTAAGTAGACGGAATTGACACTGACGCCCAATTCGTCGGCCACGTCATTGGGCCGATTTCCCTGCACGACCACTCGGTAAAAAACCGTCCAGTCTCGTTCCGAAAACTCGGTTCGAATCAACGCCACGGCTCGACCATACAGAAACGATATTTCGTCCGACGAAGTAAGGTCTCGATTCTCCAAATGCGGATCGGCCAAGGTTCGCAGCATGAAATGGGCTTCGCTGCCACCTTCGCCCGTCGGCAATTTGGTCTTGGCACGTCGATGATCGGTGACCTTGTTTTTGGTGATCAAACGAATCCAATTCCGAAACGAACCTCGCGATTTCTCTTTTTCAAATTCTTTCAACTTCCGGGCCACGGCCAGAAAAACTTCTTGCCCAACGTTTTCGGCGTCCGTCGGCTGCAACCCCGATCGTCGGCACCAATAGTAAACCAACGGTGCGTACAACTTGACCAGTCGATCCCACGCCGCCTGTTCATCATTGCCGGCGCGAACCAACAAACTGGTGTTGGCCGTGATCGATGCGTCGTTGAAAGGGGCTGATTTGGACAAACCGATGTCTCGCTTCCAAGATGAAATCGCTTGTTGGTCGTCTCGTCGTTAGGCGGACATCGCCTCGAGAGCAATTCCGCCTCAAGGCGGGACCACCAACCATTCATGGCGCTGTCCAGGTATGCACAAGCATCCAATTCGACGGCGTGCGGTATAAGCTCCATTATGCAAAAAAAGCCGACCAATAATCAAACTAACTGGCTTTCCACTAGCTGGCTAGCTAACGGATACTTGCTGGAACCGGGAAGTCCAAAAAAGCCCGGCAAACAACCGACCTTTCCAGGTAGGTAATGCGTACTGGCTGCAACTCGCCACAACCAGCCATCCGAAACGTCAGCGATTCGTTACGTCCGCGTTCGGCAAGAATTCTTTTGACGGCACACCCCCACCAACGGTACATTGATCATTGATTCGCGCGAAAGGGAAGTCAACTCCGGCGAAATACCCGAAAAGCACGGAACGAAATTGGTAAACCGAATCCCAAACCCAAGGGTGATATGTGTTTCGATTGACATTGATGATCTTATCTGCCGGAATCTTATCATCCGCGTGGGCGCAGCCTCCGGAAGGTGTTGCGATTCAACAGAGATTCAGATCTCCTGGACGTCCCAATCCTGGCGAAGCTTCATCACCCCAGCCAAACGAAAGTGGCGAAAACCAGGGACCACCCAACGGCAAGAAGGACGTTCAGGACGGCAAAGAAGGCGCAGACGCACCGAAAGCGGAAGAAACGGTTCGGCGTCCCAACAAGTCGGCCGCCGAATTCGACTTGGATCAGCTGAAGACGATTCGACCTGACGGTGAAGGGAGAATTCAGTTGAATCTGCGCGCCGTGCCATGGCCGCCTTTGATTGAATGGCTGGGACATATTTCGGCCATGTCGGTGGATTGGCGAGAACTACCGGCGGACAGCATCAACCTGCAGACGCAGCGAGAATACACGGTTGCGGAAATCCGGGACTTGGTGAATCGCCATTTGTTGGCTCGCGGATTCACGATGCTGGAAGATGGCGAATTGCTGACGGTGGAAAAAATCCAGGGAATCAATTCGGCCATGGTGCCTCGCTTGTTGCCAGACGCATTAGAATCGCACCGGGATTTCGAATTCGCCAAAACGTCGTTCGAATTGACATCGCTGGTAGCCGAACAAGCCGCCAAAGAATTCCAGCCGCTGGTCAGTCGCAACGGAACTATCACGGCGTTCAATTCGACCAATCGGTTGGAGGTGATGGATACCGTCAAGAACTTGCGGCAGATTTATCGCCTATTGCAGCAAGAACAGGATCCTCAACGTCGAGACTACGTTCGTGAATTCGAACTGGAACACATTTCGGCCGCCATGGCCAAGAGCAAATTGGAATCGCTACTGGGCATGGAAAAGCCGGCGTCACCCACGAACGCTCGTATGAGTCGGCAACAGCGGCAACAACAAGAAATGATGATGCAAATGCAGATGCAGCAGATGCAACAGAACGGCGGCCAACCACCACCATCCGGTGGTCCCAAGCCGGTGGAAGTGAGCTTTGTGACCAGCGATCGCAAGAACAGCCTGATTGTCCAGGCACCGCCGGACAAGATGGCGATAATTGCTTCTACCATCGAAATCCTGGATGTGCCCAGTGACCGCAATTCGTCACTCGATTCCATCGTCGGTCGTATTCAAACGTATCGCCTAGCGACACTCGGGCCGCAAGAAGTGGTTGACATTCTGACGCAAACGGCGTCACTGGATGCTTCGTCCAAACTGACAGTGGACGAAGAGAATCGCGCGATCGTGGCGAGTGCTCCGCCTTGGGACCATTTGACCATCCAAAAGCTCATTGAAAAGCTAGACGGGAGTGCTCGCCAATTCAAAGTCGTTCGGTTGCGTCGTCGTCGCGCGGACCAGGTGGCCACCACTATCCAAGCGTTGATGGTGGGCGAAAAAAAGGAGGACGACAACAATCGTCGAGGCTGGTGGTATCCGTCGGACGAACAAGATACCCAAGACGATGCGTTCCGAGTGTCTGCAGACGTAGAGCACAACTGGTTATTGCTCTGGTGTAACGAAATGGAATTCGAACAAGTCTCGACACTCTTGACGGAATTGGGCGAAGTCCCCAATCGGAACGCGTGGGGCAATCGACTGCGAGTGATTGACGAGATTGAAGCGGCTGACGAAGAAGCGGTACTGAAACGAGTCGAAGAGGCTTTTCGGCAGATGGCACCCAATCCGATTGAAGTGGATCTGCCACCGCGAGAAAACGCGGAGAAAGCAAATTCAGAAAGTGATACGCCAGAGCCCGATTCGCAAGAACAGTCGACTCCGGCAGACGCTACGGACGAAGTTCGTCTCGAGCGTGGCCAAACACGTTTCGCTCAGATTATTCGCACAGAAGACGGTCAAGATATTGATGCGACCGAGAAAAATCCAGCGGCAGCTGCACCGGTGCGAGTTTCCCGAGATGCGTCGGGAAGGTTGATGATCCAGTCTGATGATCCCGCGGCGCTGGATTTGTTTGAAGAACTGCTGGCCGAACTGAAACCTCGGCCCAAGGGCTTCACCGTCTTTCAACTCAAGCACGCATCCGCGTTTTGGGTGTCCAGCACATTGGAAGAGTTCTTTGATGAAGAAGAGGAAAAGGAAAGCGATCGGCCTAACTATTATTATTGGGATCCGTGGGAATCGAACAATTCGAATGAAGACCAACAGCCTGGTTTAGGTGATCGACCCAAAATCAAATTTGTCTACGATTCGGATTCCAATACCATCGTGGTTCGTAACGCCACAGAGAGTCAGCTGACCACGATTCGCGAACTTTTGAAAATCTATGACATCCCGGAGCCGATCGATCCCGACACGGCCAGATATACCAAGTTCTTTTCCGTCAAGTATTCTCGCGCGTCATTGATTTCCGATACCATCAAAGCGGCGTTTGCGGATTTGCTGAGTCGAAATGACCAGGCATTGCGACAACAGCAAGATCCGAATCGCAAGAATGGCAATTCCAACAACCAGCAGCAACAGAACCAGCCCAGCGAAGATCAGATGCCATCCGGAAGTTTGCTGGGAAAACTTTCCATTGGTGCCGATGACACGACCAACATTCTGATTGTTTCCACGCAAGGCGAAAACCTGATGAAAGTGATAGAATCCATGATTGAACGGCTCGATAACGCCGCGCAAAACGTGGAACAAACACGCGTCATCCGGCTTCCCAGAGGCAATTCGGCAGCGATCGCCGACGCTTTGCAAGGTGCGTTTGACCGGCAGCGAGACGCCAAAAACAATCAGCAAGAATCTCAGTCGAATGAAGCGGCCAAACCGAATTCCAATCCACAAACGCCTCCGCAAAATCGCCGCCAGCCAGCTCGTGAAACGGAATCGGCTCTATTCGAATAAACACGTTCCGCTGACTTGGCTGATTGTCGGTTGTTTCGGGATAGGGCTGGTCGGTTGTCAATCAAAACGGTCCGACCATGCTGCCGTCCAACAAAACGGCGTGATTCGCGGCAAGGTGGTCGATTCGCAAGGGCTTCCCGTTTCAGCAGCAAGTGTGCGCTGGCAAACGGGTTCGGAATTGGTTCGAACCAATCAAGCCGGCGAATTTGCATTGTCTGCCGCCCCCAACGCCGACCATGCCATCATCACCGCCGCTGCCGACGGATATTTTATCAGTAGCGTCAACGTGAAGGAAAACACGTCAGATCTGCAAATCAAAATGAATTCGGTGCCGGCAACGGATCACATGGACTATGAATGGGTTTCGCCGCACGCGGACCCGCATTCAACGGGCAATTGCGGCAATTGCCATTCGCCCATCAATCAAGAATGGCAGTCGTCCGGCCACGCGAATTCGGCCAAGAACGCTCGCTTTCTAAATCTCTACGACGGCACCGACGTCCATGGCCACGCAAACGTCGGTTGGAATTTTTTGGCGGATCATCCCGAC
Organism: Pirellulaceae bacterium; assembly: GCA_041399205.1. Taxonomy (GTDB): domain Bacteria; phylum Planctomycetota; class Planctomycetia; order Pirellulales; family Pirellulaceae; genus JAGQOZ01. The sequence continues at coordinate 105,219 of JAWKTK010000008.1, forward strand.
GCGGCCGGCGTTTGTCATAGTTGCCACGCGCCGTCGGCTGACTTGGAACAACTTGCGGTGGGTGATATACGAAACGTCGTCGGCGTGGCCCAGGAAGGTGTGCATTGCGATTTTTGCCATAAAGTAGAACGAGTGCTCGTGGAGAACATAGGGCTGACGCACGGTGTCTTCGGAATGCAGTTGAAACGTCCCGAATCGGCCAGCGAACAGATCTTCTTCGGGCCGCTAGATGATGTGGATCGAGGCGAAGACGTGTATTCGCCGCTGCATCGCACCAGCGAATTCTGCGCGCCGTGCCACGAAGGCATCGTCTTTGGCGTTCCCGTTTATTCGACTTATTCGGAATGGCTTGAAAGTCCCGCCAAACAAGCGGGGCAGCAATGCCAAGATTGCCATATGAAGCCCACGGGACAGATGGCCAATTTTGCTCCGGACGCTGGCGGTTTGGAACGCAATCCGCAAACGTTGGCCAGTCACGCTATGCTGCCCGGCGGACGGCAAGCCATGTTACAACAAGCGATGGATTTGAAATTGCAGGTGCGAACCACGCCGGAATGGCACTTTTTGCGAGTGCAAATCACTGCCAAAAATGTTGGGCACCGAATTCCCACCGGATTTATTGACCGTCATCTGCTGCTGTTGGTCCAAGCTACCGATGCCAACCAAAAAACCTTACAACCAGACAAAGGTCCGACGCTGCCTGCATTGGTAGGGCCTCGGCGGCATGGCCAGGCGGGCGTACTGTTCGCCAAATATCTGACCAGCGCCCGATCAAACCGCTCCGATTCCTTTTTGGCAAGCCGCAGAACAAATCCATGATAGTCGGCTGCAGCCAGATCGACCGGAGGTCTTTGTGTTTCAGTTCGCCAGAAAACCAGATTCCCCGATTTCCAGTTTTCAAGCCACCGTTGTCTATCGACGCTTCTGGCAGTCAGTGGCAGTTACCAAGGACTGGACCGACAACGAAATCTTGGCAGCAAAATCAGATTTATCGCTGAAACAGGATCGCTGAAGTTCAGCGATCCTGTTTAGCCAACCAATTCGGAATTCCGCAAACCCGAAAAATCCTTACTGGCATATTCTGGCTGATTTCGCTGTTTTTCCATTTCGTTGGACCCGATAAAATCAGTTGTCATTACCAGCTAGCAAAAAAGCGTGCTAGCAGAACAATCATCCGCCATTCGTTGGTAACTAGAGCACCTGGGAGCTTCATGATGAAAAATTGCCTGGCCGTTGTTTTGGCCGGAGGAAAAGGTTCGCGACTGGACCCACTGACGCGTGACCGAGCCAAGCCGGCGGTGCCGTTTGGAGGACTGTACCGAATTATCGATTTTGCTCTTTCGAATTGCTTGAACAGCGGTCTACGAAAGATGCTTGTCCTCACGCAGTACAAGGCGATGAGTTTGGACCGGCACATCAATCTGGGCTGGCGTCACTATTTCTGTCGCGAACTGGGCGAATTCATCGACGTGGTTCCGCCGCAACAACGCATTGACGAACATTGGTATCAAGGCACCGCCGACGCTGTCTATCAAAACATCTATTCCATCGAAAAAGAACGTCCTGAATACATTGTGATCTTGGCCGGCGATCACATTTACAAGATGGACTACCAGAAGATGGTGGAGCACCACAAGCAAAACAACGCCGATTTGACGATTGGCGCACTGCGAGTTTCCACGGAAGAAGCCAAGCAGTTTGGTGTGATGCAAGTGGACAGCGAACACCGAGTGGTTGGGTTCGAAGAAAAATCTCCCACGCCCAAGACGATTCCCGGCGACGACCAACATTGCTTGGCATCCATGGGCATCTACGTTTTTACGGCTCGATTCCTGTTCGAACAACTCTGCCAAGACGCTACTCGTTCACGCAGCAGTCACGACTTTGGCAAGGATTTGATTCCTTCGATCATTGATCAATACCGAGTCTTCGCGTTTCCGTTCCGCGACGAAAATCGCAAGGCCGACGCGTATTGGCGAGACGTTGGTACGTTGGACGCTTACTACGAAGCCAACATGGATCTGATTCACGTAGATCCGATGCTCAACACGTATGACGAGCATTGGCCGATTCGCACCGTGCAAGCCGAATTGCCCTCCGCCGAAGTTTGTCTTCAGCGGACGCGATGGCGACGATGATCGACGTGGCTTGGCTTTGGACAGTATTGTCTGTCAAGGTTCGATCGTTTCGGGCGGACAGGTGGAACGAAGTATCTTGAGCCCCAGGGTGCGAGTCAACAGTTATGCTCGAGTCGAAGATTCCATCTTGTTTGAAGGAGTAGACATCGGACGCCATTGTCGTATTCGCCGAGCGATCATCGACAAAGGCATTCGGATTCCGCCAGGGCTGGAAATCGGTTTCGACCGAGAACAAGATCTCCGCAACGGCTTTACCATCAGCGACAACGGTATTGTCGTCGTCGCCTCGGCCGACGGAGTAGAACAGACGCAATCGCATCAACAAGTCTGCCACACGTAGGCCGCCAGTACCGGGAATGGACTCGCCAACCTGCGACGGAAGTCGCAGTGTCCGTTTTCGGAGACACGGACCTATGGTAGGTATATCACCGAAGACTTGCGGTGAATCCCAGCTAAATAAGCGCTTTAGAAAACCGGCGAACGCGGCCCGTCAGTCTGATTACATGCTAGCACTGGGCGATATTCGGCCCATCGAAATTTCGTTTGCGGAAATCGTTGGCCAGTTACTAGATTTTTCCGGGGCAATTGGCCCCAGACTCGTTGCGAACACTCGCTTTGGGCATGGCATCTGCTTCGCTTCCTTGCTTCCAAATACTTGGAGTAAAGGAGTGCAGGATGAAACGACGCAAGAAACGGACAAACGGGAACCTCGTGCTGGTACTGGCCGCGTCACTGATTCTACTAGGTCTCTTGATGGACGCCGCCGGGATGACAACCGATCAGTCGCAAATTGCCACCGTGATCCTGTCTTGGATGCAACGTTGATCTGGCAAGTCAAAATTCCACGTTTGTTTCTATCTTGAGACATCGCAGAGATCTCGTATACTGCGACGCTGGTAGTATACGGTTGATCATACAGACGAGAAGGGCTGGTGCATCATGGATGTTGCGGCGTTTTTGGATCGAATTCGACACAGCTCGCTCTACGACGAACAGATTGCTCACGTCCAAGTCTTGCCCGAACGAGCAGGCCAATTCGCCGAACCGGCCGAACCGTTGCCCAACGAATTGACCGATCTCCTGCAAGCCAACGGCATACAGCAACTCTATTCGCATCAAGTCAGTTCGCTGGAAGCTGCTCGTCAACAGCAAGACTTGGTCGTCGTTACCGGCACAGCCAGCGGCAAGACGTTGTGCTATAACTTGCCGATTCTGGAAACGTGTTTGGCCAACCCGACCGCTCGCGCGCTGTACCTGTTCCCCACCAAAGCTTTGGCCCAAGATCAACTGAAAGGCCAACTGGAATTGTTGTCGTCATCGAAGGACGTAGCAGCGAAGATCAAACCCGGCGTTTATGACGGTGACACGCCCACGGCACAGCGGCGGCGAATCAAGGCGGAAGCCAATCTGGTCTTGTCCAATCCAGACATGCTGCACGCATCCATCTTGCCATACCATCCCAAGTGGAATCGATTCTTTAGTCAGCTTCGTTACGTGGTGGTAGACGAAATTCATACGTATCGAGGAATCTTGGGCGCAAATGTCGCTGCCGTGCTGCGTCGGCTGATTCGTATCTGCAAACACTACGGCAACTCGCCCACTTTCTTGTGTGCCAGCGCGACCATCGCCAATCCAGGCGAATTGGCTTCCAAGCTGATTGGCCGAGAAGTTACCGTGGTTGACAACGATGGAGCTCCGCGAGGAAAAAAATATTTCACGCTTTGGAATCCAACTCCGCTGGGCAAAGACCAATTGGCTCGGCGAGCGGCATCCGATGACGCCGTGTGGTTGATGAGCGAAGCGATTGAAGCCAACGCACAGGCGCTCGCCTTCACGCGCACTCGGCAAGCCGCCGAACTGATCCATCGTTATACGCAAGACGAATTGCGCCGTCGCCATTCCAAGTATGTGGAATCGGTGCGAGCTTACCGAGGTGGTTATCTGCCGAACGAACGCAGATCCATCGAACAAGATCTATTCCAAGGTAAACTTCGCGGCGTGGCGGCCACCAACGCGTTGGAATTAGGAGTGGACATCGGCTCGTTGGACGTGGCCATCATGGTCCACTATCCCGGCACCATCGCCAGCACTTGGCAACAAGCCGGACGCAGCGGGCGTCGTCATGATGAAAGTTTGGCCGTGTTGATTGCGGGCAATGATCCGGTGGATCAATATTTTCTGCGGCATCCGCACTACTTTTTTCAGCAGACACCGGAACACGCCGTGGTGGATCCAGAAAATACTTACGTCTTGGCCAAGCACTTGAAAGCGGCCGCGTTTGAACTGCCGCTCAACGCCGATACCACCGCTCAATTTGGCGAAAAGGCCGAACCGATTCGCCAAATCTTGTGCGACGCCCATCAGCTATCTGAAGTGGCAGGGCAAACGTATTTTTCGGGCGGAGGTCAAAACCCTTCGCACCAAATTAGTTTGCGACACATGAGCGAAGACACGTTCAGCATTATCTTGAAGAAACAGCGAACTTCGCCCCAAAACGCCGGTCCGTCGTTTCATCAGCCGCCTCAAGCATCGCCAGGCCCAAAGTCACTGGGGCCGAATCGAGTGGACTTGTCAGAAAACTATGAAGTTATTGCCAACGTCGATTCCATCAGCGCGCCTGAATTGATTTATCCAGAAGCGGTCTATCTGCACAGCGGGGAATCGTATTTTATTCGCCACTTGGATTTGGAAAACAAGATTGCGCATGCGGAACGCCATGAAATGGACTACTACACACAAGCGGTCTTGGAAAGCCATGTCCGGATGACTCGGCAACATGATTCTTCGTCGGCCATGCCCACGGCGTCGTTGGGATTTGGCGAAGTGGATGTCAGTTGGCAAACCGTAGCATTTAAGAAAATCAAATTTGAAACTCGTGAAAACGTCGGCTTCGGCAAAGTCAGCATTCCCGAACAGCATCTTCCGACCACCGCATTTTGGCTGACTCCTCACGACGAAATCCGCGCAGCCATGAAGGCCGCCAAATTGCAAACGGGAGAAGGCCTGTGCGGTCTGCGAAATCTGGCCGTCGAATGTCTGCCGATGTTGGCCATGTGTGACAATCGAGACATCAGTGGCGTGGTGGATAGTCAGAATTTGGGCAAGAGCAGTTTGATTGTGTATGACCGTTACCCAGGCGGGTTGGGCTACAGCGAAAAAGGATTTCACGTGATCCAATCGCTGCTAGAGTTGTGTTATCAAATGGTGCAAGAATGTGAATGCTCGGAAGGTTGTCCCAGCTGCGTTGGTCTGCCGAATTTGCGTCCAGCGATTCACAGTGACCCGGATTTGAGCCGCGGTTACCCGATCCCGGACAAAGCCGCCACGCTTCGCTTGTTGGAACTGTTGCTGCAAATGGATCCGGATTCGCACACGAACGGAGAACTGGTAGAATCGGCTGGGTAGGGCAAATTTTTCAACGGTCGTTCGCGCAAGACGTCGACCATTGTTCACGGATGAAAAAGGCATGCTATCGCCAGAAACGCTGCATCGATTGAGAATGCTGAATCGGCAACCGATGCCCGATTCAGCATCGCCGTCTGCGGTTCGAACCGATGCATCCTACGAACCGAGTCCATTCACGCCTGATACGTTGAATTCATTGGACGCAACCCAGTTGCATTCGTTTCGAATGCAGCCGCCAACTGCCAGTGAAGACGCGACGCATACTCCATCCTTAAACGAATTGCTGGCCATCCGATTGGCTCGTTTGCACGCTGGACAGCAAGTTTCCAGTAGCGACGAATCGACCGAACGTCTGCAGCCAAACGTGGCGGACGAAATCAGCGAATCAACCACATCACTGGACGATGGACGAACCATCACCACGCCGTGGGGCGAACACTGGTTGCTTGAAACACCATTGTCTGATTTGTGGCCCAATTCGACAAACGCCATCGCGGCAACCACTCACCAACTGGCCTCGTCACCATTCGCAGCGGCAGAAACGGACATGCCCAGATCTAAGACGGCGCGACAACGTTGGCAAGATCTCTGCACGTTGACCACCAGCTTTCCTCGAGACGTGGCGTTCTTGGATTTGGAGACGTGTGGATTTGCCGGAACCATGGTCTTCTTGGTGGGCCTGATTCATCCCTCGGACAACGGTCCCGTGTTGTCTCAGTTGTTTGCCCGCAACTATGCAGAAGAGAAAGCCATGTTCCAAACTATGTGGCAGCTGATTCAGCCCTGCCGCACGCTAGTGACATTCAACGGCAAAAGTTTTGACTGGCCCCAAGTTCATGACCGCAGCACCATGCATTTATTGGGCACTCGGTCAGATCAAGTCGAACCGATTTCAGAATCGCCGCCGAGCGTATCGAATGCGACAGGTATTCATTCGAATGACGCTCAATCATTCGCGTCGGAACAGATGACGCCGCAGTCGGTTCGCCCCGAACCGTACCACATTGACTTGTTGCATCACGCTCGACGCCGCTGGCGAAAACGTCTACCCAACTGCAAACTGCAAACCCTGGAGCGTTACGTTTGCGGGCGGAATCGCAGCGGAGACATTGCCGGCCGAGACATCCCGGTGGCGTATCATGAATATGTGCGAACCGGTGACGCGTGGCAAATGAAAACGGTTTTGCACCATAACGCGTTAGACTTAGTCACGCTGGTTCAGATTGCCATGGTGATTTTGCGAACGGAAGCGGAATCAGCGTAGCGGCAGATTCGTGTCGGTGTCGTGTTGTGTTCGCCGATGAGCGTCTGTTGCTGATTCGATCGCCAGCAAGGCAAAGGCCGCGTCCGTGGCCAGAAATGTGTCACGCATCACAGCGGATGCCAAGGGGTGCCGGCCAACTGCGTCCGCCGCAGATTCACCTTCTCCTTCCGCAGATTTGGCAAGTCGATCCAGTTCATTGATCACTTGCAGCGCGTCCAATGGTGACAAGAATCCGTCACCCGTGACATCCACATACGGAGGTGGCAAAGTCGTGCCGGACGGAATGGACATGCGTCGCGCGCCTTGGGAATCCAGGTCATTCAGGACAATCAACGCATCGATGGGCGAAATCGCCGCATCGCCGTTGACGTCAAAACGCTGGTTTGGATTCTGCCACGAATTGCCCGGGCCGTTGCTGATCACAATCTGAACGGCCGCCTGATTGGAAACCGCTCCTTCATTGTCCTTGACGGAGTACAGCAAAATATCGTCGCCGGACCGACCGGCAGTGGCGGTGTAAGTAATATGCCCCGTCGTGGGATCTACCGCCGCGGTGCCCTTGATGGACGGGAACGTGATTTCCACTGACTGCGGATCCAGCGTGCCGTCGGGATCGGAGTCATTCACCAACACATCAATTGTGACGGGGAAACCCGCTTCGGCAACTAGTTCATCGTCTTGAGCGACAGGCGTGCGATTCGCCACTTTCGATCCGAACAGCAATCCGGTGCGATTGATGCCCGCCAGCACTTCGATTTCAAACACATCGTCGATGGGCGAAGTCGCTTGCCAACCGTCGGGCGTGACTTGCCGAATTTGATACGTTCCCGCTCGCAGACCTTTGAACTGATATTCGCCATCGTTATTGGTGGTGGCGCGCAGTTCGTCGCTGTCCAAAATGCCGTCGCCATCGTTGTCCAGAAACACGGTTCGCCCTGACAGGGCCGCTTCATTGCTGTTGCGAATTCCGTTGGCATTGAAATCATGAAACACGCCGCCGGAAATGGTGGCAACGGTGGAGACACGAGTATTAAAATCAACCTTTTGGTTTTCACCGTTGATGATCACATTCGCCACGGTCATCGAACCCGTAATACCGTTGCCCGTGGCGGTTACGGTATAGGTCCCCGCCGGGACTTCCATGGCGTATCCACCCGCAGCGCCCGTGGAAGCATTGTATCGAGTGCCATCTTGGAGGCGAACCGCTTGCACGGAAATGTTGCTCAGGCCTTCGCCAATATCGTAGAACTGATCTCGAGTAATCCGGTCGGTGTAGGCGATTCCCGTAATGAAATGATTCGGTCCACCTCGATTTCCAAACTCTTCGGCCACCATGACCGAATTGAGTCGTTCAAACAAACCGGTTTCCACGGCCGTGCCCAATTCGCGGTAGCCGGCCACCATCATGTTTTGACGATGGCCAGGACTCAGGAACAGGGCTTCGTGCCGATCGTACGTTTGCTGATCAATGTCGATGGTTCGCCCGTCGCCATACCAAGCAATATTCTCGCCCACTGCCCCGGTGTAGCCCGCCGCAGCTGCTCGATCACCAGGCCCCATCCCAAACGGATCGACGTGTTCAAAAAAATCCAGCTGCAGCATCAGGTCCGCGTGAGCTCGAGCCGCATTGACCAGAAACTGATTCGGGGCCAGCGGTTGTTTGGGATCAGTGTTGATGGCATCTTCTGCCAAACCTTGGTTCAGGTCGACTTCAAATAGCGCCGCTTCCGCTGCGGGGTTCGCTCGAGCCCGATTGACCAGCTCCAGCAGCAATTGCTCTTGCGGAGTCATATCGGTGGTCATCAACCGCCGATCTTCCAGATATTCACCTCGGAGCGCGCCCGGGATCGATTCGACCATGCGGACGAATGCAAACCAGTGGCAAGTCGGAGCGAACGGATCATGTGGCAATGCGTTTGGGCGAATGCGATTCAGAAAGCGTACCGAGATTCGAAACGATATCGTCAGCATGAGCGGTACGTAATCGGCTGGCAATCCGTTCAGTCGAAATTTCGTTGATGGGAGCCGTTCGAGCCGCAAAAACGGCGTCAGTAGCGGCTTGATATTCTGCCAGCCCGCGACGACGAGCAGCTCGAATGGGGATAGCAGATTCTACCGCTGGCGAGTAATTCAAGGTAGCCAAGCGACTCTCGCCTTCGGCCGTCGATGAATCAACCTCACGATTTGTCGCGGCCACGGCGGCCACCGAGTTGGATTGACTGTTTAGCTGGTTGATGACCAACAGCGCATCAATGGCGGACACAAAGTTGTCACCGTTGGTGTCCAGATAGGGTGGTCCCGCGTCGGCTTCACCTTCCAGCGCCGCCGCGCCCTTGCCGTTCAAACGATTGATGACCAGCAATGCGTCAATCGGCGCAATGGCTCCATCATTGTTGACGTCCAGCGGATTGTTTGGATTCTGAAATTGGTAAACAGGCGGTCGATCGATTTCGGCGAAAAACGATTCCGATGTCACTCCGTTGGCCGTATCGATGGCGCGAATTTCGATCGATTCGGCTGTGTCGGGAACGTCTGCGGTGAACTGGACGGTGGCCTGATAATCATCCAATGCTTGAGCGGTGATCCATTCGCCTTCGCCAAACCGGTATTCGATTGCTCGAATCCGATTGATGGTCATGTCGTTACCCGTTCCACTGGTATTGAGGTTTGGCAAAGTGTTGACGCTGGCCGAACCACTAAACGAATACGTTTCTGCGTCGCTGTCGTAAGATCCTTGTCCCGTCAACGAATGTGCCACATCCAGCACGTCAAAAATACCGTCACCGTCACTGTCTTTCCAGCCGATGCTCTCCATGGCCGATGGCGACAACGCCATGCGAGGAAAACTGGCGGTGTGTGAATCCATCAAACTACGGACTCGCGTATTCGGATCGGGATTATCCACCAAACCGTTGGTGTTTTGCGTGTTGTAGTAGCCTCGAGTGTCATAGTAGGACTTGCCGCCGGCGTATTCATCCATGGCCCAAAACATATGAGCGGATTCGTGAGCGACGGTGCTGGCGGGCCGTTCCGACGTCATCACAAAGAAGCGGCCGCCGGCAAACGCAAATGACAACGAAAAGTCACCGTTCGTATCGAACCGATGGTCTTCGTCTAGTTCGGCATCGACGACAAAAATCGTAAACGCCCAGTTGGTGTCATGTGCGATTCGCTGTTGATGGTTGAATTCGCGAATTCGATCGCTAAATGTCCCGTTGGCCGAAACATCCGCGGCGGAAAAGAAATCCTCAATCCACAAGACAAAATCGTTGCTAGTGCGGTTGATCGGTTCGTACCCCGTAGCAACCGGCTGATCGGCAAACGAAAAATCGTAGTGAAATTCCAGTTGGTGAGCCGAATTTTGCAACGCCAGCAGATCGACCCACCAGTCGAGCCCTTCTTGAACGTTGGACTTGACGGATTCAATTTCGGACGAGGACCAATCTTCTAAATTGGCATCAATGGAACCGTCCGATTCCATCAAAACAACGGTTACCAGGACGTCGCCCAGCATGTATTCCGCCGTATCGTCTCCGCTGGCACCAAAGGGGACCGAAGATAAGACGGTTCTTCGTTCTAGCGATTCAAAATGCAACATGCGTTTCCTTTTTGCATCGTCTAAATGCGAATTTTGTCATTCGGTCCCAGTAGTGCAAACGTCGAACCAATCGATTTATTGTTTGACATTCGTTCAAATTTCGAAACCAAAACCAGTGCGTTTGTCTCATCTCAAGACCCGGCACAGCAGTTGCGGTGAATAGCGTAACGAAAAAACTCGACGCATCGCCCACACCTTCCACGGTACTTGTGTCCAGGAAATGAATCAACGAGATAGTTTTGGCGGCGAGTAGAAACAGACAGGATCAAACCGGACGTATGGAAAAACCGTAATACGTGTGAATCAATATCACATGCGTCCCGTTATAGCTCTCTTGTGATTGTGAAATTCGCAAATTAGTGTCAGATTCAAGGTTCTTAGCCATGACAAGTTTTCGCACCGTTCGCCAACCCGCGACATGGTTCGTTTCCTTGGCGGTGGCGAATCGGCCCTGACAGTAACGCAGAATTCTTTTCCGTTTTTGATTTGAAACAATTGGTCCCACATTTGCTCTTCAAGCTCCGTAACCAAAAGTAAAAGCTCATAGCTAAGAAGAACGAACACTCGTCAACCGGCAGCCTCACTTCCCTCGAACCCCATCCGAGACAAAAATCTTATGATCAACCGACTTATCGAGCGAATTGGATTTCCAGCCTACAAATCGACCAAAAAGCGAATTCAACGTCGCTCCAGCATTGGAACTCAAAGTGAAGCTTTGGAACCACGAGTCCTGTTAGCGGGCGATCTCGCTGGCGGTTCGGCGCTGTTTTACGCGTTGAGCAATAGCAACGCCATGATGGAAATGATCAACGGCCACGCTCCCGTAGCAGCGGTTGCGGCCGTATCCACTTCAGACGATTCCTCGGCAACAGTGGCCAGCGTAGATGTTTCGTCTGTGGTAAGCGATGTCGCAGTCGATGACGAAGTCTTGTTCATGTCCCAAACGTCATCGTCGCCTGCACCAGAAACCGAAGCGGAAGCGGAGGATGGTGACATTGCCATTCAGGTTGGTTCGCAAACGGACCTGATCTATAATTCGCTCACCGGCGAACTAAGCGTCCAGACAACCATCCCGATTACGACGTTGTCTATCAAATCCGCAGCAGGAATCTTTGATAATCTGCCCGCACAAAATCTGGGCGGCACCTTTGACGTCGACAACAACGGAGAAATTTTCAAGCTGGAGCCGAGTGGCTTTAATTCGCTGAGCTTCGGCCGAGTCGCTCGTACGGGCTTAACCGAATCCGATCTCCAGAACGATTTGGATGTCAGCGGTTCGCCCTTAGGTGGTGGCTCGCTCAGCAACAAAGAAGCTGCTTTTTCTATTTCGATCATTGACGCCAGCGGTTCACCCACCAGCGAATTGAATGTGGGAGAAGAATTCATTCTACGAGTCTTAGTGGATGATGATCGAGCGGGCCCGACGGCAAGTCAAACCGGTGTTTTCTCGGCGTATGTCGATGTGAATTACAATTCGTCATTGGCAACGCCGGTTGGTTCGATCCAGCATGCCAGCAGCTACAACACGGCGACGTCAGGTACGCTTAGCCCAGGATTAATAGACGAAGTCGGTGGTATCGGCGGGATTGATCCGTTAGGTCCTGACAATCGCGAAGTCTTCCGAGTTCGTATGCGAGCGTCCCAGGAAGGCACGCTGGTCTTTGAAACGAATATGGCCGATCAAGTGCCAAATCATGACGTCTTGCTGTACGGACAAAGTGCCGCCGTAGATCCGTTGCGAATCACGTTTGGCAAGGCCACCGTCACGGTGATCGACAATTCCCCCAAGGCTCCTGACCTAGCTGCGTTTGCTCAGGGCCTAGCTGATGCCGGAGTTGTCTTCTACGGAGCGGCTTGGTGCCCCCATTGCACGGACCAAAAGGAACTGTTTGAAGATGGCCAAGCCTTCTTGCCGTTCGTGGAAGTAACCAACCCGGATAAGAGTCCCAACCAAATCGGCACTGATAACAACATTACGACGTATCCCACGTGGGTCTTCTCCGATGGAACGCGTCTGACAGGAACCCAGACTCTGGAAACGCTGTCGCAGCGAAGTGGCGTGGCAATTCCAGAAGGCCGAGACCCGATCATTATCGGCTTGGATGACGTCGAAGTTCTCGGTGGTTCGCCCCTGGCTTTGCCTTTGGACGGTTATGACCCCAATAACGGACCATTGACCTACACGGTCACCAGCGACAATCCGGATTTGGTGTCGCCGGAATTACTCAGCGGCAACCGCAGCATGACGATTGATGTCAGTGGATACGGTCAAATGACGTTCCAGTTGTACGACAACTATGCACCTCGAGTCACCGAACAGATTGCTGGCTTGGCGGAAGACGGATTCTATGACGGACTGACGTTCCACCGCATTATTAATGGATTCGTCATTCAAGGCGGTGATCCGCTGGGCAACGGCACCGGTGGTTCGGACCTACCTGACTTTGACGATCAATTCCATGTCGACTTGCAGCACAATCAAAGCGGCATTCTGTCGATGGCCAAGTCGAACGACGATACAAACAACTCGCAATTCTTCATCACCGAAGGCGACACTCGGAATCTAGACTTCAACCATTCCATCTTTGGACAACTGATTGAAGGCGAATCGAATCGTGAAGCGATCAGCAACGTTCCGGTGGCCAACGAACGACCGAATCCATCGGTCGTCATGAATTCGGTAACGGTCTTTGAAGACACGGAAAACGCTCTGGTCATGCTGAAAGCACCAGAAGGAGCCAGTGGCACTGCGAATCTGACCGTGATGGCTCGCGATGCAGAAGGGCACGTTTACACGCAAACCATCCAAGTCAACGTAACGCCTGATACAATCGACGGCGGTCCGTTCTTGAATGAAATCCCCGAAGTAACCACGGTCGTAAACACGCCGGTTACTTTTACGGTCACCGCCACCGACGTGGAAGGCGATGACGTCTTCTTCGACGCTCAAGCAGCCGGAGACGAAGACTACGATCTGACGATCGACAGCAGTACGGGTGAAATCACCATTACGCCTCCAACCGATTTCGTCGGTGAATTGATTGCGAATGTTGGAGTTCGTGCGGTGGAACAATCGGACACAGGCGATGCCTGGGACACACAGCAATTCACGGTCACCGTGTTGCCATCGGCACCAACCGTAGACTTGCTGGCCGTGTCTGACACCGGTATTTCCGATACGGACAACATCACGAGTGCGGAAAGCCTGCAGTTTGAAGTGTCCAACGTTCAAAGCGGAGCGTTGGTGGAAATCTTTGCCAATGGCGTTTTGATTGGTGCCGGCACCGCGACAGACACGTCAGTGATCGTCACCACAGACAAACTGGCCGACTTAGGTAACACCAGTTACTTGATCACTGCCACGCAAACGGTAAGTCAGTTGGAAAGTGAAGAGTCCGCCAGCTTTACGCTCAGTTATCTGAAATTGGATTTGGACGATTTCCTTCGACACCGCCGACCACGGAGCGGTAGACGAACTGATTTCCTATGACGCGGATCATCCGGACGAAGGTCGCAACACGTTCGTTTATTCGTTGGTCGGTGCTCCGGCTGGAGCGAACATTGATCCGGAAACGGGCGAATTCACTTGGACGCCGACGGCCAGCCAAACCGGTGTCAATAACTTCCAGATTGTTGCCAGTGACTCGGCCGGAAATTCGGCGACTCAGGATGTTTCGATCAACGTCGAAAGTGACGCTTTGGTCAATTATCGCCTGGAAGTAACCGACTTGAACGGCACGGTCATCGATGCCATTCCTGTGGGCGAAAAGTTCCTGATTCGCGCCCTAGTGGAAGACGCTCGTCCAGCCGTGTCGGGTGAGAGCCGAGGTGTATTTTCGGCGTACTTTGACGCCACCTACACCAGCAGTTTGGCCAGTGTCAGCGGCGATCTGGTCTTTTCGGAATTCTTCACCGGTGCTCGTCTCGGAAACACCGACACCGCAGGCTTGATTGACGAAGCGGGTGCACTCGGCAGCACAGAACCACTCGGTTCCGGCGAATTCCTGCTGTGGAGCATTGAAATGACGGCTGATGCCGCTGGCACACTAACCATCGCCGGTGACGCGGCCGACGATTTGCCAGCTCATCAAACCACCGTCTTTGGTATGAATGATCCGGTCGATTCCAGCGAACTGGCTTTCTTGGGAACGACACTGGAAATTGTCAGCATGATCTTTGCCGCCGATGACACGGCCACGGTCAGCGAAGACAGTTCCAACAACATCATCAACGTCACGGCCAACGACGTGGTGGTTGGCAATTCGCAAATTGAAGTTACCAATACCACTTCGCCCAGCAATGGTGTTGCCAGTCCTTCGGAAGACGGCACCAGCGTCGTCTACACGCCCAACGCCAACTTTGTGGGCACGGACACGTTTACGTATTCCATCTTGATGGCACCGACACGGCCACCGCCACGGTCACGGTCACGGTCACCAACACCAACGATCCGCCCAATGCGAACGATGATGTTGCCAGCATGACGGAAAACCAAACTTCGGTGACTATCAACGTCTTGACGAATGATACTATTTCGCCCGATACAGGCGAAACGCTCACGGTGACCGCAGCGACCAACGGTTCGAATGGAACCGTTACCGTTGCCGCTAACGGACAATCGGTGGTTTACACGCCGTCCAACGGTTTCACCGGCACAGACACCTTTACCTACACCATCAGTGACGGCAACGGTGGTACCGATACCGCCACGGTGACGGTGAATGTGGCCGTGGTTAATGATCCGCCTACGGTCGGAGCAGATTCGCTAAGCGTTAACGAAGATAACGTACTGACGATCAACGTGGCTGACCTACTGGCCAACGATTCGGCAGGTCCAGCCAACGAAGCGAATCAAACGTTATCAATTGTTTCGGTCACGTCGGGCACCAACGGCACGGCGGTGCTGAGCGGTTCGACCATCACCTTCACGCCCAACGCCGACTTCAACGGCACTGCTTCGTTCCAATACACGGTCAAAGACAATGCGGCCAGCTTGGGACAAGGCACCGATGAACAAGCCAGCGGCACTGTGACTATCACCGTTAATTCGGTCAACGACAATCCGATCGCCGTCGACGACACCGCGTCCGCTCAAAACCCAAGTCGGCAGCATCACCATCGACGTGCTGGCCAACGATTCGACCGGACCTGAGACCAACGAAACGCTGACTATTGAATCGGTTTCAACCGGTTCGGCCGGTGGTTCTATCACCATTGTCAACAACCAAATTCGTTACACGCCTGCCGATAGTTTCTCCGGAACGGAAACGTTCACCTACACCATCAGTGATGGCAACGGCGGGACGGACACGGCTACCGTTTCGTCAACGTTACCAACTTTGTGGAAGGTGGCGTTGTCGGCCGAGTCTACACGGATCGGAACAACAACGGCAGTCTTGACACCGACGAATTGGGCGTACAAGGCATCCGACTGCATTTGACCGGTACCGACATGAACGGAGCGGCAGTGTCCAGAATGTTCTTCACTAATAGCACTGGTCAGTTCAGCTTGGACGAAGTCCTACCGGGATCGTATACGCTAAGCCAAGATGCGACGCCATTCTGGATTGATGGTGCCGAATCGATGACCGGCAGCGGTGAAGCGTCCATGGGCAGCAACAGCTTTACGTTCGAATTGACTTCGGACGGGCTCAATGGAACAGAATTCAACTTTGCGGTTCGCGGCTTGGATCCCAAGTTCTCGATCTGGGACGCCTTGGCATCCAGTAGCCGAGACGGGAGCGTATGCGGCAGTGGACAGCCAAGGCCAACTGTGGGCCGAAAACCTGGAAGGCTGACGACTACGAAATTACCAGCGTCACCATGGGCAGTACGGCGTATCGTTTGTCATCAGTGCTCTGGACGACAACGGTTCGCCAGTCAGCAAAACGGTTGACATGAACGACCGCAGACTGGTTCGCGTGATTGGTCAAGAAGGCGATGCGTACTTGGTTCGCATCGTCGGCTCGGCAACCGAATTCTTCGGTTAATCAACGTCGGCAAAGCGACGTAGTCTGCGAATCGAAGTCGGTTCGCTCACATAACCAACACCAAGCGGTAGCCGAAGCAATTCGGACTACCGCTTTTTTGTTACACTGAGGATCGAGCTGGCTTTCTTTCGAATGGGGAAAACATCGAGATTGTTATTTCATGTCCGGAAATAGTATTGTCACTTTGATTGCCATCTGTGGCGTGCTGGTGATGCCCATGGCCAGTGTTGCAGGCTGGTACTTTGGTCGCACCGCAACGGACAATGCGTACTGGGTAACGAGGCGATTAATAGAATTCTTGCTGGGCGTTTTGGTATTGCAGTTTATCGTCGGCATGTTGCTGACTTCGCCCACCAGTATGCCGCCGGTGCACCGCTGGTTAGGCCATTTGTGGGTCATCGCGGTGTGGTGTGTCATGTCCGGTTGCTTAGGAGTGGCACTCAGCCCTCCGTTTCGTCGTCACGGCGTGATTCGTATGCTACAGGCCGCGACAATGTTACTGTTGCAGCTACTTTCTTCCCTGGCCGCCATGTCCGGATATCTGGCAGATGGGTACGATATTGTGATCACAAGTGGGTTGGACTTTGATCAGGCCAGTAGCAACCGCTTTCTTGTGTTGCATCAGATCTTGCTTCCCACGTTGTGCGGTTGCAGCCTTCATTCTTCCGCTGGAGTCTGCGTCGCAGTCTGAATCCGATTCTGATCTGACGAACGAGTTTCATCCTGCCGACCTCGAATTCCAACCCTTTGACGAATCCAATCCGTATCATCCACCCAGCACCGAATAGCATGCGGCCGAATGGCATCGTACTGACGAACAACGAACTGACGAACACCGGAAAGCGAATTCTTGCTGCTCAGAATCCGTCGCGACTTAATTCGTACCGAAGGTCAACAATCCAAAACTAGTTGGCCGGGATTCGACTTGTTTCGACGAATGCCAGGCTGCGATGCCAGTACGGGGCGCGATACGCTGAATGCCCATATTCCAAACCGTGTTTTGCGAAAGTGGGTTGGCACCGAGTTCGCTGAGCGGAATGGCAGCTTCAATTTGCCAATAACGGTCTGTCGAGGTAGACGCGATGTGCCAAGTGGGATTCCAAAAAGCGAATTCGTCCACAGCGTCATTCGCCCAGCCTCGATCATCCACCGTCAAGCAAAAGCACGTCGCGTAGTCTCGATCCGTATCCAGCCGCAACACCATACGGTCTCGTTCACGCAAGTCGGTATCGCGCTGCCGAACCGTGTCATCTTGTTCGTATTGAAGACCAGGCACTTTCATAGCCGTGAAGGCAACGTACAGAAACTCTTCGTCATGCACAAAGAAGGCGTAGGAGGCTGGCATGTCTGGCTGACCGGCGCGCACCTTCAGTTCCAGCGGCACGGCAGCTTGCCAGGCGTCGTCCGTTAACTGACCGTCGAAACGGTTTGACCGAAATTGCTGGGCAGCGTGCCATCGGTTTTACCATGGCCGCATCGGGCTTAATCGCATCGCCAATTCGGTCGCCGCGCAGCTGCGCCACGCAAAATCGACTTGGCTAGACAATTCACCTCGGTAAAATCCTTCCGCTTCGCTCTGATGCAAAGGCGAACGACGGTGCAGCGCCGCTAGCGGAAAACGAAACCGAGCGTCAAACAGCAGCGATGGCTGAACCGTTTGAATCGATCTAGCTAGTTCCAAACTGTGCGACAAGCGAACTTCCTGCGGATCTTGGTCGGGCGATGTCGCGGCGACCAGCTGAATGCGGGCGAACGGCGTGATCATATTCTTCGCTGGTGCTGATCGTATTGTAAGACGGCGGCTTCGGCCAAAGGATGATGCGAGATTCCGCCGAACAAGCTGAGATACGTTTTGGCAGCGGCTAAGGTCACCGGTTCGCAACGCCGCTTGAGCCAATTCGTACACCAAGGTGGCTCGCACATGGCCGTCCAAACCTTGTGTCAGTTCGCCCAACTTGGCCAGCGTGGTCTGGTCGTCCTGATGCTGCCGAATCATCGCGTCTACATTTCTGGCCAGCTGCCATTGTTGTTGTGCAGCCTGAATCTCTGGAGTCAACGGTGTTGCTCGGCGGCATTCGTCCACCCTTGGGATGTTCCGAAGCAGCAAACAGCGAAGTCAGATTTCCGCTTTGAATCAGCGAACCACCTAGCCGCATGGCTTGCAAGTACGAATCAGCCCGAACGTCAAACGCATTGCCGTCCAACATGCGTCGGGCAGTGGCGACCAGCGAATCGAGTCCTTGTCCGGCAGCCAGCGAAAATTCATGGTTCGTGATTTCGACAGAGCTGGGATCCTTTTTGTCGCCGATCGCCTCAGCAATCGAGGTTGCCAAGCGGGCAAACCGGTCGGCAGGCAGACTCACTTCCAGCCAATTCGATGGGCGCTGGCAATGGCATCTTGCGTCTGACGTTCTGGGCTATTGTCGAATTGCTGCGATGTCAAAATCGCGGCAGGGCGAAACAAGCGAATTCGCACCGCCAGATCCACGGCCCATTGTGCCAAGATATTGTCATTACCAGTTCGCGTCTGCCAGTACTTGGCAACTGTTTCGCGACTTCCTTCCCAGCTTGGATGTGGATTGGAAACAGCGCCCATTGGCGGTTGCAGTGACACCGCCAAGCCATCTAGCGCGGCGGCCGTCCGCCAGGCAGCAGGCACATTCAGGCGATCGGTCGAATCGACTTCCGGTGGCTGCGCCAGCGGCTGAACGACCGTGTACAGGCCTTCTTCGGTGGCCAGTTTGGCGAAGGCAGGCAACGGCAAGTGTTGCACATCGGGCATAACGACGAAGATGGACGCTTGCCGCTGCGGAATTCGTTGCGGTTCCCATTGCTTGCCGCCCGTTGAAGTCTTGAGGATGCCACCGAACGCACCAACAGCCCAACCGGTTTGTTGGTCCGCCATGGCAACGGCATGCAGAGGAAGCGAATACTGTGTCGACGACGTTTGCCACGACCGACCGCTGTCGGTGCTGATGGCAATTTCGGTTCCGCCACTGATGGCGAATGCCGTGTCGTTAATGAACTGCACATCGGTCCAATGGACATGTTTTGGATGCGACCGTTGATCCACGTTCGAGTCAATCGTGGCCGGTTGCCAGGTGCGTCCCAGGTCCGCCGAATGCAAAATTGTTCCATGGGCACCCACCGCCACGGCCGCGTACTGCTGAAAGGCAATCGATTCGATCCAAGGCTTTTGCGGCAAATCGCCAAAACGAAAAACGGACTGCAATTGTCCTTTTTGTAGCGAAGACAGCTGTCCGTCATCGTTCAGAATCCAGCCGCTGCCATCAGAAAGGAACGATGTATCTTGCGGAGCGGAACTGGTTCTGGCAATCACCGGCGTCCAATTGGTACCGCCGTCGCTGGTTCGAAAAATACCGGACGCATAGACCGACGTAGAATGGCCAATGGCAAAACCTTGCTGTTCGTTCAGAAAGTGAATTCGCTTTAGCCACGGTAAGAAGTCGTCGCCAATCCGATTCCAGGTGAGACCACCGTCCGTGGTGGCCAGCAAGACTCCAACGCCTTTATGCGTGATTGGCTGTGAATAACCGCCAGCGCACCAACCCGTTTTCGCGTCGACAAAATGCACCGTCTCCAATCGACAATCGACGTTTGCGTTTTGAAACTCCCAAGTCGTCCCGCCGTCCGCCGAGTGCAAAATGGTGCCTCGCGAACCGACGGCCCACACGTGCTGGGCATCGACAGCACACACATCAAGTAAGTCGGCGTCATCTTGAAAGACCGTTGCCGAATCCGCTTGATTCGAAACGCTTAGACAGCAGAGCAATAACGTAAAGATTCTGCTGACAGTGGGCAAAGTTCGCACGGTACACTCCCTTGTTTCACGGCGAATTTCATAGACAGCAAGATTGTAAGGCGGCTAACAGCAGCTACCTACACCAATTCCGGCACTTCCACTACGGAAAACGTTTTCCTTGGTAGACAGTGCTGCCAGTTCCACGATGGAAAACCGTTTTCTTGCTAGACAGTGCTGCCAGTTCCACGATGAAAAACCGTTTTCTTGGCCGAGAAATGCGAGCTGGCGGCAACGCTGATGTAAGACTTTTCCGGGCAAATCGTCAAACAAGTTAGACGCGTGATGAAATTGACGTGAAATATTCAATGGACCTAGAATAGTGACTTCATTCGCATTGCGGTTGGGCAATAACACCGCCGCTTGCGAGACCATTCCCAGCCGCAGTCACTTGGGCAAATGATGGAAAGAGTGCTAGCAGTATGATTCGAGTGTCGCTATTGATGTTGTTGAACGTCTGTTGTGTTTCAGCGGTGGTGGCGCAAAGCGGCCAGTTTTCCGTGTTGCCCGAATTCGGTGGCATTGGCGGAGGCGGAAACGAAATCCAGGTGTCGGCCAACTTGACGTCAGATGCAGATGGTTCGAACGGCACGCTGCAAGTCACCGCCGTCTTGGGGCCTCGGCATTACACCTATTCCCAAAATCAGAAACGCGAAGGCGGCTTGCCCACCAAGATCAACATTCAACGGCACGACGCGATCGTTTCCATTGGCAAATTCCAGCCCGATCACCCGCCCAAGATGGAGCAGAGCGAATATACCGACGCCACGTTGGAAAAATTCACCGGCGTGGTTACTTGGACCGCACCGGTTCAATTTGTAGATGGTGCAAAACTGGATGCCATCCAAATCAGCGGTAATCTAGACGGACAAGTGTGTGAAGACGGCGGCGTCTGCCTGCAGATGAAAAACTTGGGCACCGACTTTTCTGCGCGACTGAAAATCAACGACGCGTCATCTTCGTCAAACGTTGCGAATGCTACGGATTCCAATGCAGCGGATTCGATGGCCACCAACGAAGCGAATCTGCTAGGCGGATTGGACAATCTTCTGGCGATGGCTCCTGCGAAAGTTTCCAAGTCGGCGTTTCGCCCTAAACGAGCTCACGCGGGCATCGAAGGCCAGCTATCGGTTGCTTCCGTCAAACCAGGTGACAAATTCCAACTCCACATCACCGTGGCTCCGGACGAACCGTATCACATCTACGACTATGCAGAAGCGTATCAAGCCGGCGCCATCGCTCAGCCCACGCTGTTTGTCTTGACCGAACCAGCCGCTTGGAACATCGGCAAATGGAAGAGTTCGTTAGAGCCGGTGGTGAAAGAGACGGGCATTGATTCCGAACCGACCATGCGCTACTTCGACAAGCCCGTGACATTCGCCGTAGAAATCGAAGTACCGGCCAATGCCAAACCGGGCGTGTATCAACTAGACGGTCAAATGGCGCTGCAGACGTGTACCGAAACGGCCTGCGATCAACCTCGAGGAGCCAAGTTTACCGCTCGCATTCAAGTCGGTAGCGAGACGGCGGGCGAAGTCGTCGCGTTGAATTTTGCAGACGACGAATACACCAAAGTTGTCAAGCAGGTTGACGCCGTTGCCAAACGGCCCAAGGTGGAACAGTCACTTCCTATCGAAGCCAGCGCGGCCGTTTCGCCAGAACCGACCACCAACGAAGCGACACAAGCGACCGCCGTGGCATTGAATTCGGTCAATATGGGCGAACTATTCGTCAATCTCGTGAAAGGCTTTTTGGGCGGCTTGCTACTGAACTTGATGCCCTGTGTCTTGCCGGTGATTGGCTTGAAGATTCTGACGTTCGTAAAACAAGCCGGTGAAGATCGTAGTCGCATCATTTTGTTGAACGCCATCTTTGTCCTGGGCGTGGTCAGCGTCTTTGTCGTGTTGGCATTTTTAGCGGTGTTTATCGGTCTGGGCTGGGGTGCTCAATTCCAGAGTGCCGGATTTACGATTGCCGTGATTTCGATTGTCTTTGTATTTGCACTTAGCTTTATGGGCGTCTGGGAATTGGCGCTGCCCGGCTTCATTGGCAGTGGCAAGACGGCTGAATTGGCCGACAAAGAAGGCGTCTTTGCGCGTTCATGAAAGGCGTTCTAACCACGGTTCTGGCGACGCCCTGCAGCGGGTCACTGATCATTCCAGTTCTCACTTGGGCGGCGGCACAACCAACTCCGATTGTGTTTGCCACGTTCATTGCCATGGGCCTGGGAATGGGTTCGCCCTACTTGCTGATCGCCTTCTTCCCGAACTTGATCAAGGCGCTACCCAAGCCTGGTGCGTGGATGGAAACGTTCAAACAAGTGATGGGCTTCATCTTGTTGGGTACAGTGGCGTGGTTGTTCAATTCGTTGCAAAACAAATACATTGTGCCGACCATCGCGTTGATCTTTAGTCTGTGGTTTGGCTGCTGGTGGATTGGTCGAATTTCGATCACCGCCAGTTCGATGCAAAAATTCAAGCAATACGCCACGGGATTAGGACTGACCGCCGCTTTGGCGTTTGTAACGTTTCGCTTTTTCTTACCCATGGAACATGGCTGGGAAACCTATTCGCCGCAACGTCTGGCCGAATTGACGGAGCAAGGTGAAACCGTTTTGGTCGATTTCACCGCCGATTGGTGTGCGACGTGTAAAGCAAACGAGAAGCTGGTGCTCAGTCGAGAATCGACTCAAGAATACCTGAATGAAAACGGAGTTCGAGTCTTAGTGGCGGATAAGACAAATGATTCGCCAGAAATCGATCAATTGCTGACCGAATTGGGTAATGCCAAGGTGGCCATTCCGTACTATGCCGTGTTTCACGGCCAAAGCCCGCCGGTTGTCTTCGACGGACTGCTGACGCAACGATTCTTGTTTGACAAGATCAAACAAGCTCAAGAACCGAGCTTGCAAGTTTCTCGAGTCGAACCGGCGGCGCAGCCGAATTGAGTGGCTGCGTCGGTTCCGACACGGCGACGTCGGACATCCAACTAAATGGTGTCGTTCAAGACGCGAGTGAACCGCATGCGGAGATCATTGCGCAAGTCTTCCGTGAACCACTGCAAGAACAGGTTGTGGTTCATCTCCGTGCGTTGGCGTTCAATCCGAGACATCTCGTCCAGCGTCCACGCCAAGTCGGCGTTCTTGGCCAATTTGGACCATTCGGCCAAGAGTCGAGCGGACTGGAAGTAGTCCATCACGCTGCCCATGCGTTGCTGTAATTCCAAGAAGGCCGGCGCTAATTCTCGCAGCTGAGGATGAAAGTCTTCGCCCAGAAAATCGGTCGCGTAGCGCAGTCGCTTGGCGGCCTTTCGGGCTTGATGAAACGAATCGATGTCCGTCAATTCTAATTCCGTTGACGTCAGAAAATCTTGAACCATGTCGTGGTAACCGTGCGCCAAAATCAACTTGGCGTTTCGTTTACGCAATGACTTTTTCCACAAATCGGTTCGGACCATGTCCAGCAAATTCGCCTTGATGCGTTTCCGTTTCACTCGGCGATACGCCGCTTCAATCGGTTGCTGCAGTTCCTTGCGTTGGCGTCGAGCGAACGCGATGGCTTCGCTGCGAATTCCAAAATCTTCGCCTAAAATCGAAGCGAACAGCCGTTGGTTGTTCACATCTACATCGCGAGCTTCACCGGCGGCGCGTCGAATTCGACGCAATTCCGCTTTCAATTCCTTGACAGCGATGCGCCGAGTGGCATCCGCGAAGAGCGCCAAGGCGGCTTCCGTTTTGCGAGTCATAATCCGCAGTTGGTGGACAAACTCGACGTCCCGATCAGACTCTTCCGCCGCCAGCTTCAAAAGCTTCAACACGGTGCGCAGCTGCTTCTTCAGAACGGATCGACCAATCTTTGAAATCGATTCGCCCGTGGCGCTGTCCGCGAGTTGACTTGCTCTTCGTAACATCAAACCGTTCGGCGATCACCAAATGCGCTAAAAGAAGTCCTTGTTAAGAAACTATAAGGGTTCGATTGTAGCGAGCAATCTTATTTCGCCAAACAGAGGACATTTCGCAGAAAACTTTACACTCTCCTCCACAAGAGGGGAAGCATTCGCAATCGTGTTTCGCAACACAAAGGACGTTTGGCAAAGTTTGCATTAAAACTCGAATCCGCGTGTCACGGCCGGAAATTGCTGACGCCGCGGGCATCGGGCACTTCCGGCTGATATCATGACGACAGAGTTAGACCATGATACACAGCAAGACTGACACCACACCATTTGCAACTTGCCTGCGGCGAACCATGAGGCGAATTTCGAATGGGACTTTTTTGTAACGCGAATTTCCCGAGACACAACTTCGTTTTAGGCGGCAGGCATGAATTCCATTCGACGAAATCGAAAACCACTCAGCAGCTCTTCCTTTAACTTGAACGCGCCCGAATCACTCGAGCCTCGTATGGTGCTGGATAGCACCGTCGTCTTCAACGAACTTTTTTATCATCCGTTAGACAATTCGCCGCAAGTTGAATTTGTCGAATTCCACAATCAAAACGCGGTGGACGTTGATATTTCGCAGTGGCGAATCGAAGACGGCATCGAATTCACGTTTCCGCAGGGCACCATTGTTCCCGGCGGCGGCTATGTGGTGGTTGCCGCAGATCCCACCGCCTTCACGCCCCAACCCGAAGGCGCGATTTTGGGTCCGTTCAACGGGCGACTGTCCAACGGCGGAGAACGGCTGACACTGGTCGATCGCAACGATCGTCGCATCGACTTCATTGAATACAGTGACGGTGGCGAATGGACGACCGCCGCAGACGGAACGGGCGTCAGCCTAGCCAAAGCCGTCGAAGATACCACCAGCCAACCCTCGCGAAATTGGACCAGCAGCGTGCAGGTGGGTGGCACTCCTGGACGAGCGAACTTTCCGCAAGACTTGACGCCTCCGGCAGACACAATCCAAATGTTGGTTTCGCTGGATAGCGAATGGAAATTTCATGACGGCGGCAGTGATCTCGGTACCACGTGGCGAAACGTTGCCTTCAACGATGTGTCGTGGTCCGGCACTGGTTCGAACGGACCGTACTACGCAGGCAATGCCAAACTGGTCGGAGCTACAGCGGATGCGATTCCGGTTGTCGCTGCAACGGCGTCCACGTTTTTGATAGGCCACGATCCGATCAACAGCGCCAACGGGAATGGACTCAGCGGTAACGCGCATGTCGCCCAACCTGCGTCGGGCACGATGTGGATGAGCACGGGGACATTCTTCGGTTTCGAGCCCGATACCAATCCGGAAATCACTTACGACTTGGGCGAAGAGCGTTCTATTGATTTGATGAAGGTCTGGAACTTCAATCACGTTGAATCTGCTTCGTGTTGTCTGAATCGAGGCGTCGCGTTGGCGGACATTTTGGTCGCGGGCGAAGATGGCGTCTTTCAGCTGCTGATTGACAACCAAGCGTTCGACAAAGCACCCGGCGAAAACACCGATTTTTCGCAGGAGATTGCACTCGGCGGCGTGACCGCTCGTTACGTCAAGATCGATGTCGACACCACCAACGGCGTGGCCAATTTCGGCGATGCGCTCAACTTTGTGGGGCTCAGTGAAGTCCAATTTCTGACTCGTCCACCGCCGGTGACACAGAATTGGCAGTCGGCTCCAACACACATTACTTCCGCAAGGCATTCGATTTCAACCAAGACCCGAGTCGCACGTCATTGACCATGGAGCTGCTGGTGGACGATGGTGCGGTTGTCTATTTGAACGGACAAGAAATCTATCGGCACAACATGCCCGCGGGGCCGGTCACGTTTGCTTCGCACGCGTTGTTTGAAATTGGCGACGCGGGACAGGAAGGCCCGATTGTCATTCCGGCCAACGCCTTGCAGCAAGGCCAAAACGTCTTGGCTGTAGAAACGCATCAGGCTAACGCTGCCAATCCGGATATGGTGTTTGGACTGGAGCTGACTGCGGTTACTTCGCACCCGGCACCGGTAGATGTTTCCAACGTGCCGATTCGCATTCACGAAATTGCGTCGGTCTCGGGCGAAAGCCCCTTCATTGAAGTGAAGAACGTCTCTGGCGAACCGCTGTCACTGAACGAATTGGAAGTTCGCTATGGTTCGCAACGCAAACCACTGGCGGCATCCGGTTCATTGGCGGCCAACGGCTTGCATGTGGTTTTGCTGAATCCGGCACCGCAGCTGGGCGAATTAGTTTCCATTACCACTGCCGATGGCCAATTGGTGTACGACGCCGTAGCGGCCGATTCGCGATCGCTGGGTCGCCATCCCGACTTCCAACGGCTGTTGTTTACTTCGGCCGATTCGCCCAATGCAGAAAATCAATTTGCCTTGCAGTCGGACGTGGTGATCAATGAAATCATGTACCATCATCGTCCGCAAGTTGCTGTGCCCGACACGCCACCAACTCTAGACAGAACGGTCGTGGTGCCGCTGGGAGCCACTTGGCGATTTAATCAAGCGAACCAAGACTTGGGTCCGAATTGGCATCAAACGTCGCACGCGGTCGGTGATGATTGGGAATCGGGGCCCGGCCTATTGGGTTTTGATACCGGCACGTTTCCGGCGCCGGGAATTCAGACCACGCTGGCGGATCCTCGAGTGCTAAACACCATCACGCTGTATTTTGAAACGGACATTAACTTTTCAGCTGAACAGTGGAACGCATTTGATCAGTTTGCACTGCGACACGTGATTGACGACGGAGCGGTGTTTTACGTGAATGGCACCGAGATCGCTCGTTTCAATATGCCGGAAGGTGCGTTCGATGCCAGTACCACCTCCAGCGCCAGTGTCAACAATGCGTCACTCAGTGATGCCATCACCATTCCCAAGTCCGCTTTTCGGCAGGGTCAAAATCGAATTTCGGTGGAAGTGCATCAACGTACTGCCAGCAGTAATGACGTGATGTTCGGCCTGGAGTTGGTCGCTGGATCGGAAATCGCGCCAGGAATCCCTGGTTCGCCCTATCACGATATTGACGAAGAATGGATTGAACTGTTCAACCGCGGTGACCAGACGATCGATC
Source organism: Pirellulaceae bacterium (assembly GCA_041399205.1). Lineage (GTDB taxonomy): Bacteria > Planctomycetota > Planctomycetia > Pirellulales > Pirellulaceae > JAGQOZ01. Next base: position 132,434 of record JAWKTK010000008.1, read on the forward strand.
TTTCGAATTGGGAATTGGCCGACGCGGTGTCGATGCGAGTGGACGAAGGAACGACGATTGGTCCAAAAGAATATCGTCTGGCGGTACGAGACTACGACGCGTTTGTGGTCAAGTACCCCGAACTGACATCGCTGGTCATTGGCGAATATTCGGGTTCGCTGGCCAACCAAACGGAACGCATTCTGCTGAACGATGCCGCAGGGAATCCGGCGGACGAAGTTCGCTACTACCAAGACGGGCAATGGCCATCAGCGGCCGACGGCGGCGGTTCCAGCTTGGAATTACGCGACCCCTACGCGGATAACGGCGTCGGTTTGGCTTGGGCCGCCAGTGATGAAGGTGCCCAGTCGGAATGGCAAACCTACACCTATCAAGGCATTGCCAAGCCCAGTGCGATTGGTCCCGACGGTCAGTGGGAAGAATTCGTGATTGGCATGCTAGACGCAGGTGAAGTCTTGCTGGATGACATCAGCGTGATTGCCAATCCCAACAGCTCGCCCGAGGAACTGATCAAGAACGGTTCGTTTGAAGCGGACACGGTTGGTTCCGAAGGCGCATCTTGGCGTTTGATTGGTAATCATCGCCACAGTGAAGTCATTGTGGATCCAGACGATCCCAACAATCAAGTGCTACGATTTGTCGCCACTTCCGCCACAGAACACATGCACAATCATGGCGAAACCACGCTGAACGATCGGATTCGAAACGGCGTGGAATACCAGATCAGCTACAAAGCAAAATGGATTACCGGTTCGAATTTGCTGCACAGTCGGCTCTACTTCAACCGCTTGGCTCAAGCCACGCCGATTGCACAGCCTGAAGAGCACGGCACACCTGGCCGAGTGAATTCGCAATTCGAAACGAATATCGGACCCACCTACCAAGGCTTTTTGCATCAACCGGCTGTTCCCGCTGCGAATGAACCGATCACCGTAACGGTAAACGCTTGGGACGCCAATGATGTGCAAGACGTGACGCTGTGGTATTCCGTTGAAGGGGACAGTTGGCAGTCGACGGACATGTTGTTGTCATCCGGAACGCAGTACGTGGGCACGATTCCGGGACAAGATCGAGGCCGTATTGTGCAGTTCTACGTGGAAGGTACCGACGGATTGGGCCAGAAGTCCACGTTTCCTCGCGAAGGACGTGATTCGCGAGCTCTTTTCCAAATTGAAGACGGCAAGGCGGCCGATACGGGTCTGAATAATTTGCGTTTGATCGTTCGCCCGGATGATGCGCAACACTTGCATTCGACCATTGAATTGATGTCGAACGATGCCACCGGCACCACGCTGATCTACAATGAATCCGAAATCTTCTATGACACAACACTGCGGTTGAGCGGCAGTCAGCGAGCTCGTCCGTATCAGCCTCGTCTGGCATTTAGCGTCGCATTTCCGTCGGACCATTTGTTCCGAGGTTTGCAGAGTCGGATAACGTTGGATCGTTCTGAAAGCACGGGGTATGGGCAGCGAGAACATATCTACCATCAAGGTGCGGCGCATGCCGGTGGACTGCCGTCTGAATACAACGATCTGTTCCATATCATTACGCCTCGCAGCGAACATACCGGTGCCGCCGAAGCCCAGATGACTCGGTACAGTGACATCTTTTTGGACGAACAATATGACAACGGTGCGGATGGTCAGCTGTATGAATACGAGCTGACTTATTATCCGCAGCAGACCGATGATCGTACGCCCGAAGGTCGCAAACTGCCTCAGCCTGACGGGGTTGAAGGAGTGCCCATCGCGGATATTGGTGACACCAAGGAAGACTATCGCTGGGCGTTTTTGAATCGAAACAATCGAGCGGAAGATGATTACACGCAACTGATGGCGTTCAGCAAAATCATGGGGCTAACCGGTTCGGCGTTTACTTCGCAGATTGGTGATGTGATTGATGTGGACCAATGGTTACGTGCCTTCGCGTTTTCCGTGATCACGGGGCATGGAGACAATTATGGTGCGGATGGTTCGCAACACAATTTGCAGCTGTACGTTCGCCCGGAAGACGGCAAAGTATTGTTCTTTCCGCACGACTTGGACGCGTTCTTCCAGACAACTCGAGCTTTAGTCGGTAATAACGATCTGCGAAAAATGCTGACCGTTCCCGAATGGGAGCACATGTACTACGGTCATGTCCACGACATGATTCAGACAACTTTTAACGAACAGTACATGACGCACTGGACCGATTTGTATCGTGAATTGATTCCGTCGCAACGGTTTGATCGCCATCTGACCGAATTGGTTCGTCGGTCGGAATATTTGATCGGCCAAATTGAGCGTCAAGCCAGTCCGCTCGATTTCAGCATTACGACAGCGGATGGCAGCGTAAATACGCCTACGGTCATGATTGCCGGCAATGGCTGGGTCAACGTCCGAGAGTTGCGGTTGGCTGGTAGTGACGTGCCGTTGTCAGTGGAATGGACCGATGTAACCGCGTGGTCTACGGAAATCCCGTTGGCGTTGGGAGCGAACCAGATTCAGATTGAAGCCTATGATTTCCAAGGACAATTAATCGGTGCCGATGCGGTGACGGTGACCACATCGGTTGCCAATCCGGTACAAGATGCGATTCGAATCTCAGAAATCAACTATCATCCGCATGCGCCCACGGACCAAGAACTGGCCAGCGTTCCAGGGCTGACGGACGAATCGTTCGAATTTGTGGAACTGGTAAACGTGAGCAATGCGCCGGTGAATCTGCTGGGCGTCCAGTTTTCGCAGGGCGTGGAATTCGTCTTTCCTTCGATGATTCTGGGTGCGAACGAAGTGGGCGTGATTGTTCGCAATGAAGGTGCCTTTGTCGCGCGTTATGGGGACCAAGTGCGTATTCTGGGCGAGTTCGCTGGCGGGCAACTCAGCAATAGCGGCGAACAACTGACGTTGGTCGACGTGGCCGGAGAACAAATCGCCAGCGTGGACTATACGGAATCGGATCCCTGGTCCGAAGCGGCCGATGTCGTTGGCGCGACATTGGAATGGACAGCCAGCAGCGGGAATTCTGCCGCCAACGCCAAGCCCAATCTGTGGCGATCGAGTGTTTCATTGGGCGGCAATCCAGGTTCGGTTGATCGGCTGGCGAGCCGAGGCATCGTGATTAATGAAGTGATTTCCAATGGTTCGGTGAATCAACCAGATGCAATTGAACTGCTGAATGTGACCAACAACGATATCAACATCAGCGGTTGGTTCTTAAGTGATTCCGGTGACAACTTGTTCAAGTTTGCCGTTCCGGCAGGCACAGTTGTTCCGGCCAACGGATATGTAGTGTTCGACGAATCCGACTTCAACGCCGATCCAAATTCATCGACAACCTTTGCGCTGGGTGCCGGTGGCGACGATATTTGGTTAACTCGAGCGGACGATGAAAACAACGTCTGGTTCGAAGATCACGTTCGATTCCCAGCTTTAGAATTAGGACAAAGCTGGGGCCGTCCAACTCCTTCCACTGATCGGTCTGGGCCACTGGCAGGCGTTTCCTTGGGTGCAGCCAACGCCGGCGTGGCGGTGGGACCGGTGGTCTTGTCGGAAATCGCCTATCGGCCGGGCAATCCGACGGCGGCGGCATTGGCCATCGATCCGACGATCGGTTCGGCTGATCTGCAGTTCTTGGAATTGTGGAATGCCAGTGGCCAAGCGGTGAATCTGGCCAACTGGGAAGTCACGGGAACGCTGCAGTATGCGTTTGATTCGCTGGTGCTGAATGGAGGCGAATCGATCGTGTTGCTTTCGTTTGATCCCAACGATGGTGCGAATGCAACACGTACGGCGGCGTTTCGCACGCATTATGGGCTGAGCGAATCAGTGCGATTGATCGGTGGCCTGGACGGTACGGTGTCGGCCGATACAACAGGCGGAAACGGGCTGGTTCGACTGTGGATGCCGATAAACGATAATAGCAATCGCTTGATCCTGTCTGACGAAGCATTCTATGACAATGTCGCTCCTTGGCCGCCATTGGCAAATGGTTCTTCGCTGCAGCGAGCCAATGCCAATGCCAACGGCAACGATGCGGGGACTTGGCAAGCTTCGCTGGCAGCGCCCGGTCAGCACGCGACCGCTTCGGCCGACTTCAACCAGGATGGCCGAATTGACGTGGCGGATATCGACTTATTGTGCGCGGCCATTCAAGCCGGAGACAATTCGCTGGATCTGAATGGTGACTCGGACATGTCACAGTCAGACATGGACGTGTTGATCAAAGGTGTGTTGAGAACGTCTTATGGCGATGTCAACCTTGACGGCGTTTTCAATTCGAATGATCTGGTGACGATCTTCCAGCAAGGCGAATACGAAGACGGCATCGCCGGGAATTCGACTTGGGCGGATGGAGATTGGAATTGCGACGGCGAATTTTCGACGGCGGACTTGGTAATTGCCTTTCAAGATGGAGGCTATGTGGCGGCCGCCAAGAAAATTCAGACCTAATGTTGGGAGATGACTGCCACTGTCAGCCTGCAGAAGCACACCGAAAGCAATCTTGCTAGCACGATTCACCGCTAGCGAATCAATTATTCGATGGCAGTGACAGAACTGTTATTGACTTCAAAGGCAGTGGCAGCAAAGAATGTGTCCATCGTTGCGAGGCAACAAGGAAGTTTAAGTCTTTTCGCGAGGAAACTAGCTAATGGATAGCAAAACGAATTCAAGGATGATGTGGTGCAAGGTTCTGTTTTTGGCGGCTGGCACGGTCTTATCTGGCGCGTTGCCAGGATTTGCGGCAACGATCTTGATTGACGACTTCATCACGCCGCAGTCGATTTCGGTCACGGCGTCGACTCCCACGGGCAGCTCGATTGTTTCGGCGCCGGAAGCGTTGGGTGGCGAACGTGACATGAAGCTGGCGCTGACCAGCGGATTCACCAGTCTCACGCTCAGTTCGAATCCGTTTGGTGGCGAACTTTTGGTGCATGATTCGGGCGCCACGGTTAAAGGGATTTCGTCTACCATTTGGGACGGACCAGATGGTTCGGACGATGTGGATTACGATGGCTTAGGTGGTGTAGATATTGGCACGGGCAACAACGCGTTTCTGCTGTCCGGAGTGGTAGCGGATTTGTCCGGTATGATTTCGCTGATTGTGTATGACGCCAGTGACGCATCGGGACAAACGTGGTCGCAAGCAGACTTTTCTTTGCCAGCGCTGTATTGTCTCCTTCGGAACTGATGATTCCCTTCTCGGATTTCAACTTCCACGGTTCTGGCGGCGCGGTCGATTTCACGAATGTCGGTGCCATTGAACTGCAGATCGAAAATATTACCACCGGCAGTTTGGATGTGATCCTGCATTCGGTCAGTGTCGTGCCCGAACCCAGTTCGCTGTGGCTAGTTTTGACCGGCTGGGGTTCGCTGCTGTTGATCAAACGAAGATAACCTTTCGACCGTCATTTGATTCAAGTCTCCCCGAAAACACCTTGGCATACGTGTGCCAGGGTGTTTTTTTTCTACAGCGAACCGATTCGAAATACCAACTGCAGGCGAATACGCGAGCAAGACCATTCGCCAAGATCAATCAATCCAACGCTAGGCCGCTGGCCAGCAGGATTGCGCGTTGCACTTGGTAATCATGTTCGTACGAATAGTCCGAATCTTTTTCGTTCCGCACAATCTGGGCTAGCTCGGCGGCGTCCGCCACATAGCGTTGAAACTTGGGAAAGGCGTGATCATGAGTGCGAGCCGGATGGCCGGGACGAGCTTCTCGTAGAGCAATCTTCGCACTAGGGTCATCCAGCGGTTGAATGTGGAACGTGCCGCCCGTACCACAAAGTGTGAAATGTCGCCGAGCGAACCCGTCGGGTTCGTTGATGCTGCTGCGAATGGTGGCCGTGGCTGTCGGATATTCAAACACCGCCAACATGTTGTCCAAGCATCCGTCTGCAATGGACGAAGAATGCCGAGCAAACGAATGCACTTTTTCAGGCGGCCCCAAGACAGCAACCACCAAGTCAATCAAGTGACAACCCAATTCAAACATCGTCCCGCCAGGATAGCTGGCAATTGTTCTTCGCCCAGCGCCCTCGGTCAACTTGCTCATCACCGTGTGCAGTTCAAATGGTTCGCCCAACCAGCCTCGGCGCAGCCAATCCTTTAACATCAACACGGTTGGGTTGTAACGATACATGTAACCCATTTGCACCGCCAAGTGCTTGCTGGCGGCTTGGTCCAGAATTCGCTTGAAGTGCGGCAAAGAATCGCCGGCCGGTTTGTCCAAGTGAATGTGTTTTTCGGCGGCGATGCAGCGTTCAGCCGTGTCCAGCAGCTGCGGAACGGTGGTTTCGACACCTACCACTTGCAGGCCTGGCTGGTTTAACAGTTGCTGTTCCGTCATCCAAGGAACGCCCTGGTAGCGAGCGTCCTGTTCGGCTTGCCTTCGCAATTGCGGATCGTTTTCCACAATCCCAATTACGTCGTAATCGTCGGACTGGCGATAGACGTCCAGTTTGCTGGCATGCGCATGTCCAACTCCGATTTGACCGTACTTGATCTTCATCAACAGAACTCCGGAAGCGCACGACAAACTCGCGAACTCAGAAACGAAGCGGCGCTAATCCAAATCCATTCGACTCAAATCCGCCGTCGGTTCCGAACTTTCTCGTTTTCGAATCAACAGTCGAATCGGAATTTCGCCAAACGTCAGTTTATCGCGAAACACACCCAACAGATACTGTTTATAAGATGGCGTAAACCACCTTGGATCGTTACACATCAGCACAATCGTAGGCGGCTGCACGGCAGCTTGCGTAGCAAAATAGACCTTGGGTCGGTGATTATTGACTAAGGGCGGCGGATGATGCGTCATAGCGGCTTTGACCAGTTTGTTCAGCTGCGCCGTGGACACTCGTTCTCGCGATTGTTTGAACAACATCTGCGCGTGATTCAGCAACATCTTGACGTTCTTGCCAGTCTGTGCCGTGATAAACGCAATGGGCACGTGCCACATATTGGGAAAAGTGTCACGCAAATACTGAGCCCATTCTTCCGTGGCCACTTGTCCGTGATACAAGTCCCATTTGTTGACCACAAAGATGCACGGTTTGTATTCTTCGGCAATGTAGCTGACCAACTGCTTGTCGACTTTACTGATGGGTTGTTCCGCATCAAAAAACATCAACGACACGTCCGCGCGACGAATACTTCGTTTCGCTCGATGCGTCCCGTAATAATCAATGTTGGTGCGAATGCTGACGTTACGTCGCAAGCCCGGCGTATCGATGGCGACAAACGCTTTGCCGTCCATTTCGAAGCGAACGTCTACGCTGTCTCGAGTAGTACCCGGAACTTCGCTGACGATCATCCGTTCCGCTTCCGCCACTGCATTGACGAAGGTGCTTTTGCCTACATTGCGACGTCCCACAATGGCGACTTTCATTTCCGGATCGTCCATGTCGGTTTCTTCGGACACTTCCGGCAATGATTCGATAATAGCGTCCAGCAGTTGCTGGCGATTTCGGTTGGCGGTAGTACTGCAACAGATTGGTTCGCCAAAACCGAGCTGAAAGAAATCGTTCGCTTGCGGATCCAAGTTATCGCTATCCGCTTTATTGGCCACAAAAATGATCGGCTTATCGACCGCTCGCAAACGCTGGGCCACATGCTGATCCAGCGGCACGACACCGCTGCGAGTATCCACGACAAAGACCAGCACGTCGGCCGATTCAATGCCCACGGTAATCTGGCCTTCAATCTGTTCGGTCAGATCATCGGTGTCTTCGATGCCCATGCCGCCGGTATCGACCAGTTCAAACAAATGGTCATCTTCGTCAATGATGAACGTCATCCGGTCTCGAGTCACCCCGGCCATGTCATCGACAATGGCCAGTCGCTTGCGAGCCAGCCAATTGAAGATGCTGGATTTTCCCACATTGGGTCGGCCAACAATGGCAACCTGAGGAATTCTCATGACAAAACGCTCTGCACTTTCAATATTGAAAACCGATTCCAACGTGGTTTTGGCCAGATCACCTAGATGTCGCCCCGACTTTCCCGCGGAGAAACGCGACGGCATCTGGTTGTTCGACGTCAAGCCGCTATGTCAAGCGACACGAACGCCCATCCATCGCACAATTCGGGTTACACACCAACACAGGCCCACACCACCGAATATAGACCATCGCACTGGTTCACGGAATGGCCAGCGAATTCAGCCAAAGTTGCGAGTTTCCTGACGGGTGATGACGCTCAGACGGCATGTAGCAGGTGTGACGCAAATCAAACCATCACGTTTCGAACCAGGAATCACTCGTATCGCTTGCCAATGAACCCAAACTCTACGCTCGTTTGATGTTTTTCGGAACGTTCGATTCGTCATCGAATCGGCCGCATTCCGCTTTCTCGTTTGGCACTACTTCATCTTCGATTCCTAGGGGGAATATTATGCGATTGGCTTCTTTGGTATGTACTTTGTCTTTGGCCGCACTGGCGACCGCTCAACCAGTACTGCAGTACGATTCCGCAACCGGCGACGTGAGCTTTAGTTCCAGTCGACCGGTCACCACACTGGATCTGTTTTCGGCCACCAACGTCTTTACAGGCAGTCGGCCGGCCAGCATGGACAGCGATTTTGATGTCTTCATGCCGAACCATGTTTTTCGTTTGGATCCGGCAGGGTTCCAACAATTTAACTTCGGCCAAGCGGTAGCTCCGAATCTGTCGCCCGAAACCTTCTTGGACGGCTTGTGCGTCGACGGTTCGCATCTAGGTGGTGGTCGAATCGCTGCCACGCAATTCCAGATGGGCGAAGAAACTTGGCCCCTTGATTATTGCTTTGCCGAATCGGAACCCGTCACCGTGTACTACGATCCCATGTCGGGCGAAGTTGCGTTGGACGTCATTCCCGGTGTGTCGCTCCGCGAAATCCAACTCGTGTCCCAGTCCCATGCGTTGAACAATCAAGATGCTCAAAACGCCGACGGTCCGTTCGACATTGCGGCGGCCAACCGATTGGTGATTCGGAGCGAAACCGGTTTCGGCGATTTGCAGCTTGGGGCCGTTCTGGATGCGAACTTAGACCCTCTGGATGTCGTGCAAGATCTATGCTTCACCGGTTCCCTGACCGATGGCACGTCACTGGATCCCGCTGCTTACAATGGCAACGCATCCATACCGTTGCGGCAATGTACTTCTACGGAACGAACCGCCATGACCATCCCCGCGTTCGATTCCGAACCGACAGGTCAAGTTGATTTGCACTATTCTGCCGCAACAGGCGAATTGCATTTGAACGTGGCCAGCGACCAAACTCTGGCGACGCTGGAACTGGTTTCTTCACGAGCCATCTTTTCCGGCGACGCCAACTCCTTCCTGATGTTGGACGGTCAGCAAACCCTATCAATCCAACAACCCGCACTGGACAATCGGCCACAAACGTTGGCACCTTACCATGATATTTCGCTGGGGACGGTCGCCGATCTGGGTTTGTCCGACACGCTGGTTGCTAATGACTTGTGCATTTCCGGTCGATTTTCCGACGGTTCGCCTTTGGAAACCGTGCACCTAAACGGAGATGCCTCGTTATCTGTTTGCACTACAACCAGTCCAGCATTGCCGCTTCCCTTTGTTTCCTTGAATTACGATTCTGCTACCGGTCAATTAAGCCTGGATGTGGCTGACGCGGTACAGCTAAAAGCGTTTCGACTGGAATCCACAGCGGGCGTCTTCGTGACCGACACACTGCCGGATGCGTTGAGCGGTGAACAAGATCAATTGACAGCCAACGTATTGCAAAACATCGAGGTCCAATTCGGCGACCTGGATTTCCTGACGGTCCTGCCGGCTGGAATGAGCGACGCTGACGTGTTGGCCGATTTGTGTGCAGGGGCAGGCGAAGCAGGTAATCCCTCAGGCACGTTCAATGTGTTCCTGAACGGTGACTTCGCGCAGCCCATGACCGCTTGTGCCATCGTTCCCGAACCGGACGTTTCGATCGCCATGACACTTGTCGGCGTTGTCGCACTTCTTACAGCTCGTCGCGCCACCAGGACGTTGTAGGCAAACGATGTGCAGGCTGTTGCAATCGTCTCGTTGTCGACGCGTACGTAAAGCTTCTGGTCGTGGATCGGCTGGATGTAAACAGATGTGCGGTTTCAATCAGATTTTGTTCGGTTTGATCGACGTCGCACATTCTTGTTCGGCGTCAATTGTTTGAATAGCAATGCAGAAATCGCATGAAGAGAATTGATTTGGTCTTTGCCTGGCTCGTAGTACTATTAGAATAGTCGGAGGGTCGAATTCACTTTTCTATAGTGCTTTTGTTCGGTGAGACAGCCTACGATGCAACCGCCGTCTAAGTTTCGAGTATTCGAAACACTGGAATCACGTCACGTGTTTGCCACGTTCACAGTTGACAGTCTTTTCGATTCTGTCGATCCGAATGATGGATACTTTACCCTTCGTGAAGCCGTCCAGGCAGCGAATGAAACGCGTGAAGAATTACATACCATTACGTTCATGGAAGGACTAACCGGAAGCATCTTGTTGCAAGATGAACGCATGCGGATCACAAGTCCCGTTCGCATCCTAGGACCGGGAGTCGATAAGCTCACCATCGATGCTTCGTCCATGGATCCGACACCTGGCGAATTTAATTCCGATGGCGTCCATGTATTTGACTTTCGCATGCGCTACACTTCCGACACCTATGAGATTTCTGACCTGACTATCACGGGTTCGGACGGTAGGTACAGTGCAGTTTCTGACATTCGTGGCAGCCAAGGGCTCATTCGACGAGTGCGCTTCGTAAAGAACGGTGGTGCATTAGGCGGGGCGAACTTGCGAATTGAAGACAGTAGCTTCGAATTCAACGTGGATGGTGTCGGAGCGAGGAACGCCACCATCCTGCGCAGCGAGTTCCACAACAATTGGTCATCGTTTCGTGGAGGCGCTTTGGGGGTCCGCGGGGCACTTGAAATTCGTGACTCCATTTTTGCCGACAATTGGGCCGGAAGCGATGGAGGAGCGATTTCGATGACGGCGGATACGGATTCCGACTTCGCACTTATTGTAAATACGACGTTCTCTGGCAATTCTACAAACGATCCCACCGCGGGCGATGTTGCATCAGGAGGAGCCATTGTTAGTCGTGAATATACGTCGTTCCGGATTTTGAATAGCACATTCTCGGGAAATCGAATCAACGGTACGGGAACCGGCGGCGCCATTCATTTCCGAGGGCCAGCGACGTTGGAGATTTCCAACAGCACGATTGTCGATAATGCGGGAAATGGAATCGGTGGCGTAGAAGTAGAATCGGGTTCGCTGCTCCTGCGTAACTCTATCGTTGCCAGAAACGCGGGCCAGGATATTCGGGCGGCCACGAAGGCCACCTACAGTTTGATCGGTAACTCAACGGGCACTGGTTATGTGGCAACAAACGGCCAGCCCGACGCCAACGGAAACCAAATCGGCTCGTCAAACCAGCCATTAGAGCCATTCTTGGGCGTCCTTCGCGACAATGGTGGAATCGTGCCGACTCGCCTGCCGCGTAGCATTAGCCCTGCCATTAATTCCGGAGATCCGAACTTCGACGACACGACCGCCGACGGACGCTTTGACCAACGCGGTCAACCATACCGTCGTGTTGTCGGTGGTCGAATCGACATCGGTGCAGTCGAAACAACGTCATTCCAGGACGGTGACATTGATGGAAATGGAGTCATCTCGGTGGCTGATATCGATAGGTTTTGTCAGGCGATTCGCTCGAACCAAGTTGGTGATTTTGATTGGAACGAAGATGGATTTCTTGATACTGCCGACCTTCGCGAAATGACGCGGCGACTCGGTTCGACTGCTGGTGACGCAAACTTGGACTACGTCTTTGATTCAACAGACTTCATCCTTGTCTTCCAAGCCGCGCAGTATGAGGATTCGTTACCCCTGAATTCCAGCTGGGCCACAGGAGATTGGAACTGTGACGGTGAATTCAACAGTGCTGACTTCATCGAAGCATTTCAATCTGGCAGTTATCAGCAGCAAGCTTTGCCCTGGCAAGCGAATCGAGATATAGCCGCCTCCTTGCATTTCATTCACAACGGCAGCAAGCACAGGTAAAGAAAAGGGGACGGGGGTTGTTATTGCTGCTGCGCGTTTCTGCCTCGGCATGGCCTGCGAACCTGTGAGACGAGTGACGGCAAAATCACAAATCTACTACGGGCTGACGCCAAAAACAAACCCGTCCCCTGGTATGTCCCCAAAACTCATTAAAAACCAACACGAGGACAATCTAGTACTTCTATTGAAGGAATTTGCCCAACCTTCAATTAGGAGACATGCAGATGGTTGCGAAGACCAAGAAACGAAAATCCTCGGGCTCGAAAAAGCGATTTATTGGTAAGCCGACGGGACAAATCCAGGAGCGGGTTCAAGCTGTCGGGCCAGAGCACTTTGGCATCGTGGCGGTCGACTGTGCGAAGCGGCAGCATCGAAGTGGATGCTTTGTGATTTCTATGGCAAGGTCATCATCGAGCCGATGACCGTCGAACACATCGGCGGACTGCGAGTGATGACGCAACTCGTCAGTGAAGCGTGCAAGTCTGAAGAACTGACCGACTCGATCGTGGCTGTGGAAATGACCGGCGTCTATCTGCATGACCGGTCCAACGAGCCTTCCGCAAGCCGGCTTCGACACGCGAGTCGTGCATCCCTTCGCGTCGAATCATTTTCGCGAAGCACTCCACCCGGGAGACAAAACGGATGATCATGATCTCGAAGCGATCTTTCGTACGGCGATCAAGGTTACGGTTTGGCGACCGCTGCCGGTGAGTAACACGTACTTGTCACTTCAAGCAATCTCGCGGCACCGGCATAACTTGGTCAAACAACGAAGTCGATTGATGGTGCAGATCAGACGATTGCTTCATCTCACGATGCCAGAGCTATGCCGATCTGTTCGACGAGAAGCTTTATCAATCGATCGCTATGCCAGTGGCTCTGCAGTTTACGTCGGCAGACGCTATTCGCGAGGCTGGAATCCATGGCATCGCGGCTCATCTGCGAGAGTCAAGAGTCGTTTTCAAGCTCGCTCGCTCGGAGCATCGTTGCTTGGGCAAACAACGCGGCCGAGTCCTCTGAACTGTCGGCTGCACATCGCAGTGGCAGCAGCTCAACGGTGCGAAAAATGTTCGACCAACAAATCGAATCTGCGGAACGCGAAATGGCCCATTTCCTCGTGGCGCCGTATATTCTGCTGCTCAGCGTAACGGGCATTAATGTCGTTTCTGCCAAGGCTCGCCGGCGAAGCGGGTCCGATCGAGCACTATGCATCGGCTCGTGCGATCAACGGACGAGCCGGATTGCACCCTTCGCGTTACCAAAGTGATGAAGTTGACCACGCCGACGGCAAGCCATACGTCAGTGCAACCGCAAGCTCCGCGGTGCCGCGATGCTCGTTGCAGAGAACTTGATCAAGTGCCATCAACACTACCGAGGGCTGTCGGCATTGTGGTCGAAACAAAGTCGATCCGCGCGATCGTCGATGCCGTAGCGAATCGCGCGATGCGGAAGAGATGGTGTATCAATTGGTCGGCGGGCGCCCGGTTGTGGCGAGGCAAGGAGTCGATCGCGAATACCTCTTGGCAAAAGCTGCAAGATTTTCATCGTGTTCACAAAACGCCGATCAACCAATCGGTCCGAGACTTCGACGAAGCGTTCCAATGGCTTCCCACGTCGGCGTATGCCGGAAGCGAAACCGCTCGCCGAGCTCGCTCGCAAGAAACGCCGCGGCCCCAAGCAGATCGGAGAATTGTTAACACCGTTATTGATTCGGCTCGGCGTATGCGACGAAGAGATCACTTGAAGCGTTGCAGCTAACACGGAGGAACAAAACGAAGTAGAATTACGAAATCGTCGAAGCTCGGAGTTGAGCCTGGCTTGTTGTTGCTGCAAGGCACACTGACAACAACGTCTTGACCCCGAGGTATTGGTAGTCGATCGAATTATGTTCGGTGGTCTGCCGAGTCAGCCCGTGTGAAAAGCGTGATGCTCTGTCAGCGGATTCCAACGCCGGATGAGACAGTGTGAGGCTTTCGAGCTTCGGATATCTACCAGGGTGGCGAGAACGAACCGACCAAAGCTGACAGATTCGTGTCAGCAGCTACCAAGTCACTAGACCCAAACACCCAAAAGCTACCCTGCAGTAGTTGCGGCGCAGATAATACGCGCATCACTCAATTCGCAAATTCCAACATGACAGTGCTTTTCTTCGCCCGCCATACAGTTGTTTTCTCCTCCTGTTCCATCGGGCGAATGAATGCAAGACATTGAGACCGGGTACAATAAAGGCAATCGGAGTAGCATGGGCCCATGGCCCGTGTGAACCTCGTAGCATGGGCCCATTATTTCTCTTTAATCTACAAACGCAAGACACGGGCCGCTGGGCCCATGCTACGAAATCAAGAGGGAGGAGGAATCAGCATCGGCTTGGAGGCATCTTGTTGGTGCGAGTTGGTGCAGAAGTTCGGCAGGCTTTTCAAGCGAGCGGCCGGCAATGCATCAAGTCTCGCGGACGAAGCAGCTCGCCGTTGCATTGGTTACATGTACACACCCGGCTCGAACATGATGCTGGCCGAAGACGGCCCGACCAACAGCGGCTCGTGCTATGCTTTCGATTGACGAGTTCGTTTCTGCTGCGCCGATACTGCCCTCTCGTTAACATCAGGCTGTCATTGACTGCCTCGGAACCAGCCATTTCACGGTCGGCCCTCTTGCTTGCGCCCTGGATGACCTTCAGTACCAGCAAGTGCTCCCGATAAAAACTTCCTGCCGAATCAGATCTTTCGATCGACCGGCAATTCAACTGCTGTCTTCTTGTTCAGCCAAAACATCCTGGCTAACATGCGGGTGTCCCTGTTGGGTTCGCCTGTTTCCCTGTTGGGTTCGCCGCATTGGGTTCCCGCCTGTTGGGTTCCCGCCTGTTGGTTCCCGCCTGTTGAGTTCCCTGTTCTGACCGAGGAAACTTTGGCGGCGAAGACGGCAGCTTCTTTCATCCCTTTTTCATTTGGTCGCGGGGAAAAGTTATCGATCAGAATCATAATCGCGGTATCAACGAAAATGATTGGATCAGGGAGTTACTGCGGCTAAATCCCGAAGTTGAGATCAAAGTGGAGTTTCAATAATGCGTCGCAAACGCCAACAGCTGATTTCCTATTTAGCAGATCAGCTTCAACTGCTGCTACGTGAACCAGATTTTCGCGAGTTTGACACATCGACGGCATTGGAGGCGTTTCTGCACAACGATAGCCGGAGCTATGTTGGATAAGCGGGCAACGCGAACTTGGGAGGAAGCACGCAAATTCTGGTACGCGCCGGAGGGAGCCTTTGGAATGTTCTGCTTCCAATTGTATGGTGCTCGTGCCAAAAGCCGACAGGAAGTATACCGTCTCGCTCGCAATTCAGTTTCGGCAGAGATCGCGTCGGTTTACGCTGAGGTCGCGCACTACCTTGGGTATATTGAAGTCCCGCAGTCGGTTGACGAAAAGACTTACTCGCTAATCTACCACTATTGCAGTCAACATGGTCGCAAGGAGAGCATCGCTGATGAGCAGTCCATTATTACGGAGTTTGGGCCTCCGTCTTGGGTTGTAAACGGAAGCACTCGCGTACTCGGTTACTGCGGTGCTGGCAGTCAAAAATGGCTGTTCTTTGATCTGGTGGACGATTCACTGCGCGGGACACGATACACCATTGATAACGCAATCCGATTCTTCAAGGGCGGGCAACAACATGTCTAGACGAATCGATGTTGACGAGTATCGGACATGGATCCTAACGCGTTTGCACAGCGCATTAAGTGGCAATAAAGAGATCGCGTTTGATGTGTATGCGACGTCAACCATCTTGCAGTGGCACCTTGAATCCTTGTGCTGGATCGACAATAGCCAAGATGTTTGGGAACGGTTTCGCATTTATTGGGACAAAGATTACTTCGATCTGCATAGCTTAGCGGCCAGCGGACCACGACTGGCAAACAACATACTAAGATCAATGGCACTTGAAGCCGCAAGTTGCATGGGATACATCGTACCAGAGCGATCGCTGAATGACGAGGAAATGAAGCAAGTGGTAATGTCAGCAGAACGATTGCAAAATGCAGCGACCGTAAGCCCGCAACAACTTGTTGACGCCATCGGTGATCCAAGCTGGATCATTGGTAGTAAAACGGCGAACTCGGTCTATTGCTATGCACATCCAAGTGCAAAGTGGGTGTTCTTTGATTTCGTTGCCCATTGGAAGCCAGGAATGGCATGGGGTGATCGATCTGAGATCCTGATAAGCATTCGCGATTCGTGGGACAATAGCCCACGCTTTACGCCGGGAATTAAATCTGATGACATACCTCGGGCATGCCACTGGGATGTATGAAATAGTGGTGGTGTCCACGGCAATAAAATCGCCGCTTCAGCAGAATTCGTGGTGCAATCTGGCTCAGGCAATGCTCCGAGGTTTGTGATACAAAAGCGGTTTCGTAGGCGTCTTGCGTTCGAAATCCGTACGATTTTCTGGTGATCAGTTTTAGTTTGTTGTTGAATCCTTCGACGATACCTGCGGAGATGGTTCCACCGGCGCGAAACCAGTTGAGGATCAACTCGCGTTTTTCGCGCAGAGATCGAGCGACTTTCTTCATGGGTTCGATCTTGCTTCGCATTGTTCGAGCACACCATTCATCAAGAATCGCCCGGCCCAATAAAGTTGTATTTAAAGAACTGGAAGTCTTCTTTCATTAAGTGACTTCGTATCGATTTGAGATTGTACTGGAGCAGCTCGTTGAGCTTGACGGACTGCTTGTCGGTGAGGTTTTCCGGACGTTTCAGAAGAAGCCATCGCGCCCCCTTCAAGACTGGTTCGTAGCCATCGGCTTTGAGCTGCTTCACTTCGGCCGCGCGGACATCGTTGATCGCTTTGCCGATGTGTTGCATGACGTGAAACCGGTCAAGGACATGGACGGCGTGACCGGCCTTCTTGCGAATCATTTTGATACGCCTGCACCACATGTCACCGTGGTGCAATTTGGGCGTTCGTTCTTTGCCCAGAAATCGAAAAAAGCGAAGGAGCGTTTTGGCGGTTCGCTCGGGACCGATCCAAAGCAAACGCTTTTGGTTCTCATCCAGTTGATACACAACGGTTTGGTAGCGATGTCCTTTTCCCATTGGACTTCATCGATGCCAATCGACTCAATATGATCCAGGTCGCGATGCTGTAAACCCCAGGAAACAGCGTATTTAACGGCTTCGTAGACATGTTCCCAGCTAACGCGAAATGCAACCGCAACGTCCTTCCATGACATGCGTCGCACTTCAGCGAACGAGAAACCATTTTATACTCAGTCGTGAGTGAACTCTTGCCCTCTGCCCAGGGCGCGTTCGACCTTCACACCACAGTCTGGAAATTGAACTCGCCGCATCTGGTACACGAAGTACACCATAATCCCCAGAGCGGAACAAATTCGAACAATCGTGGTTCCGGCATCGTGTCATATCTCGGACGGACTTGACCACAACCGGAGCAAATCCGTAGTCCGTTGCGGCGGCACGGTCCGTACTTCGACAGCCGGCGACAACGGAATCCTCAGCCCAGGTCACTTTCTCGAACACGAACGACTTGTAATCTGTCACGTGATTGAGGATAGTTTCAGTTGCATTCTGTGGGTCCCGGTTCTCGTTGCGGTAAGTCTGCAAACTCACCTATAACGGAACCGCCACAGGATGCGATCCTACTTGACGTTTGTTTTCAGTTGGGCTTCGTCGTTCTTTCATCCGTCCGGGGCTCACCCCGAGCGCAGCGAATGGCCCCGACGGATGAAAGGATGACGGAGCC
Organism: Pirellulaceae bacterium; assembly: GCA_041399205.1. GTDB lineage: Bacteria > Planctomycetota > Planctomycetia > Pirellulales > Pirellulaceae > JAGQOZ01. The sequence goes on from JAWKTK010000008.1 coordinate 150,247, forward strand.
GGACCAACATCGATCCACTCTAACTTCATCATTAGGCTTTGTTGTGCAGATTCCCGAGGCTCTACTCACAATCTCTGATAACCGTAAAAATAAAGAGGGACATCCAATCTTCTTGACCTGTCTGGGCGATACTGGTAAGATGCTGCCAGAAATCAAGAAAAAGGAGCGGCTATGCCTCGCCAAGCTCGTGGTGAATACGTTAATCCGGATGAAGTTCAGATCCTGCATGTCGTGAACCGTTGCGTTCGTCGAGCTTTCCTGTGCGGGAATGATCCGCTCACGGGGCAATCGTTCGAACATCGGCGCGAGTGGATTCGGGACCGGCTTGAATTTCTGGCCAGTATCTTCGGAATTGATTGTTTGACGTACACGGTGATGAGCAACCATATCCACCTGATCCTGCGTAGCCGCCCGGACGTCGTGCAAGAATGGTCGGACGAGGAAGTCGCACGTGGTGGTTGCGTCTCTTTCCGATTCGTCGTAGAGAAGATGGTTCGCCGGCCGAACCTGAAGATTTCGAAATCTCGATGATCACCAAAGACAAAACAAAGCTGGCCGAGATTCGCACGACTTTCGGACGTCAGTTGGTGGATGCGGTGCACGGCGGAAAATATCGCTCGCCGCAGCAACAAGAGGATCAGTGCACCGGCCGATTTTGGGAGGGCCGCTACAAGGAAAACTCCAAGTGATTCTGGACGAAGCTTCGTTGCTGGCCTGTGCGGCGTATGTGGACATGAATCCCGTGCGAGCGGCCATGGCGAAGACGCCTGAAAAGTCCGAGTTCTGAGCGCGAAGGATCGAATCGATGATCTCGCTGCACGTGAATCGAAGTCCGCCGATACGCATGCTTGGGAACGCAGTCGCCGTCGGTCCAAGAGCGGTTGGCTGAGTCCGCTGGAGATCAACGAACGAACCGATCCCGTGGGGGCGGACGCGAGTCCCGTTGTTCGTCGAGCGAGTTTGAAGGATTTCTTTCGATGTCTTTGGCGGACTATCCACAAGGTTGCTGGATTGGACGGGGCGCCCAACTTCGCAGCAAAAAACGCGGAGCGATCCCCGATCATTTGGCTCCGATCTTGGAACGCATCGGCCTGGACACATCCTGCTGGTGCGAGTTGGTGCAGAAGTTCAGCAAGCTCTTCAAGCGAGCAGCCGGCAAAGCATCAGAGTCTCGCGGACGAAGCAGCTCGCCGTTGCATTGGTTACATCTGCGCACCGGTGCGAACATGATGCTGCCCGAAGACGCCTGACCAAAAGCGCTCTTGCTACACGCTTTCGACTGACTGGCAAGCGGCTAGTTGGTTTCTGCTGCGCTGTGCGGCCTCTCGTTATTACCAGAGCTGTCATTGGCTGCTCTAAAACCAGCCATTTCAGGGCCTCTCCCGATGCTTGCGCCCTGGTCGGCCTTCAGTACCAACAGTGCTCGATAAAGCTTCCCTGCCGAATCAGATCCATCGATCGACCGGCGATTCAACTGCAACTGTCCTTTGTGTTCTTTCGCGCGTCACGTTTCACCATGCGACAAAAACGTCTTTTCGTGGTCGAACCGAGCAACATTGAACACCCAGGCTATGCACCTAGAAAATCCCGGAGCTGGCCCAACAACACCAAAGGACCAAATCGATTCCAAAGGATTTTGAAATCTGCTATTGACTTGAATTAAGACCGTCGCTGTCCTTTTTGTGTTCCTCGTCCCCTTTCCTGTATCACTCACAACTCGGCCAAAAATACGATATCAAAAAGGCCGGTAACAACCTATTGGGACAACCTCCGAAAATCAGACGGATGAGTATCCAAAAAACAACAAAGGGGACGTTAAGCAAATAGGCTCGACCAAAGTATAACGCCCGATTCGAAGAGACAACGTAAGCAACTGCCGCTGACGCCGAACACCATAAAAAAGGAAACGTCCACGCCCGACCTGCCGCAGTTAATATCACGATGGGCCCATTAATCCAGCCAAGATATTGGGAAGAAGCAACCGGATATCATTCTCCACGTAGTAGTTTCCCGTTGTGGAACAAAGATGTGAAAGGCTGAAACTTGTAAGGTCTATCGTCCGCAACAAAAATGCAGAAAGACCAAACAGCCCCACCACGCCCCATAAGGGACTCAAGTGAAATTGCCCTGCTTTCAGTTTTTGGTCATTTGAATCGAGGCAGACGACTACGGAAGCGATATGAAAAAGAGAAATACGAAGAAAGTAAAAAGGAGCAATGAAGATCGCCAACTCCAGGCATCGCGTAGAGGACGGCTGCAGCTGCCGACCAGTCGCCAGCGTCTCCGACACCGATCGTATAGTTTCCGATGGCTATGCTAAAGACTGCGAGGGCAATGCGAACAAAAATGTGCGTCGTGTCCGAGTATACCATCCAGAAGGCGACGAACTGGATCTGGGCGGAAACCAGCGGCACGATTCGGTATAAACCAGGTTTCTTGTTATGCTCGGATACTGGGCTGGAGGCACACGGCATGGCAATGTTTGCCACAATTAGAGAATCACAATAAACCTAATCATGTAATTCTGATCGTCGCTGGTTCGCTAGCCCTGTCAACGTCTGCTAGCCGCATCAATGTCTTTCAGATTCATACGCAGATACCACCTAGTAAAGAAACGGGGACGGGGGTTGTTATTGCTGCTGTGCGTTTCTGCCTCGGCATGACCTGCGAACCTGTGAGACGAGTGACGGCAAAATCACAAATCTACTACGGGCTGACGCCACAAACAAACCCCGTCCCCGTTTCTTCGCCAATGCAGACAAGCGTCAACAAAAAAAACTAAGTCACTCATGTTCAGTTGGGCCGATTCGTAGCGTCTGGAACAACAGATCTCCTGGCAAGACCGGCACCGCGTGGAGTTCCATTCGTGCCGTCGATCGCCAGCTCTTCGGTTGCCGTTGATTCCACCACAATTCTGCATTCTGGGTGGCGACGTTTGAAAGACTGACGCCAATCCGCCGATACGCTCGTATTTCGCAGCGTAAGCAGCCTTAGATGCTCCAAGCTGGTCCAAAGCGTCACAATCTTGGTCCGTGTATTGTGGTCCTACCAAACGGACAGATGTTGTTCGCTCCCAATACTTGGCAAAAGCCGAGCGATTTGGTCGGTTCCACGATTTCGGACCTACAAATGCCGTCCATCACCTGACAGCGATCCAATTGCCGTCAGTGTAAAACATATTCGTACGAAGCGAGTACCCAATTGTCGTGAAAGTCCGGCAGACGACTCAATGCGGCGCGTTCCGAATGCCAAATTCGAACAGGCCGCATCGCAACCGCCGCCATCACGCCAAACACCGTGAAGCACACCAAGAATGTTCGTAAGCTGATTTGGAATCGTCTCATAAGTGATGCGTACGCAAGAGGCCTGGCAGTCGTTCGGCAACAAATCGAAACACCTGTGCGGTTTTAGTCAGTTTACGTTCAGCTTGACCGACGCCGCACATTGCAGCAATACGAGTTGCACAAAAAAACAGGGACAATCCGGCCCTATTTCGCAGACACGACGCTGGCATGAGACTTGCCGTTCAGTTTATTGTGTTCCGCCCACCATTCGCGTGTAGGCAACCTCAATATTTGGAGGCGAAGACCAATGATCAAGCGCATTCTGGTTGGAATTTCGGATCGGATGTATTCGTTGTCGGCCACGTATCATGCTGTCGAAGTTGCCAAGCAGACAGGAGCAGCGTTGACGGCGGTCAGCGTGATTGATTACGCCAGCCTTCGGGATGTCGGGCCGACGACCATGGGATCTGGCCCCTACGCTACGGCACTTCGTCGCGAACGACTGCAATTGGCCGAAGAAGTGGTGAGCGACGCTGTGGACGCCTTTGAACGAATTTGCGCTCGTGAAAACGTTCCGCATCAGGTGGTTCGCGAAGACGGTGATCCGCTTGGTACATTCATCCAGTTTGCTCGCTACCACGACTTGGCTGTAGTCGGTCTGCATCGGTTGTTCGAACACGGCGTGGTGGAAGATCCCATTGACGAAGTGGAACGCTTGGTTTCTGGCGGCGTACGACCGTTGTTGGCGGTTGCGCCCGAATTTCATCCCATCCGACGCGTGTTGATTGCTTACAGCGGTTCCGCCGAATCCGCTAGAACGATTCGACAATTCGCGCAACTGCATCACTTGTGGGATGACTTGACAGCGCATGTCGTACATTTCGGTCGAGAAATCGGCAGCAGCGAACAGATGTTGCGTGACACCTGCAACCTCTGTCAGACCATGGTCTAGATGCAACCACAGAAGCGGTGGACGATTCGCCCAAACGACTACTGGCCTATGCCGCGGAGTGGGACGCCGATTTGATTGTCATGGGAAACAGCAACCGAAACTTGCTGATGAAGCGAGTGTTCGGGGACACAGCGTTGATGGCCATACGAGAATCTCCCAGTCCGTTGTTCCTGTCCCAATAGACAACGACACCAGCGAGCACGTGGCCTTACGCGTCTAACGTGATTTAATGGAGTTGACGCCGTGATTCGGAAAACGCGATGTTAGGTCGCGTATTCTGATTTCGTGAAATCGGCTATGCTTTCGGCCCCGCTTTTTATCTCACGGATGTATGGGCCTCATGGGCTCAGGCAAAAAAACACTCTAAACGACTTGGTGCGGCAATGTGCTGGTACCCAAGTTGCGGCTTGCCGGAAGGCATGAACGCGTGTGTTCAGTTTAGCCACGAAGCAGTGAATGCCAAGCGGTTGCTTGCAACCGGGGATGCCTTCACTACAACAGCCGTCACTACCAGTCTTCAAATAACAGATTTTGAATCAAAGCACTTTGGATGGCGTCGCTAACCTTTGTCTCGCGGCTGTCGTCACGTCTTTCGGTATTTCAAGGATCCGCAGTTTCGGCAGCGTAGCGAATCCAGTACTCGATCGTTTATGGCAATTCCGACTATTAGGTCACGCAGTACCGGTGGCCGAAACTCTGACAAGTCAACTCCGACAGAGTGGTTCGTCTGCAAACACAGGATGCCCCGAAATCCAGAGATACTGGAGATTCAGTAGGGCACCAATTCCGAGTAATTTGTACACGCCGAATGTCGAATTTCTAGAGATTGCAAACTAGGGTGATAATCCGAAACGCGATAAGCTTGAAACGTTACGTTCGAAGCCGACAGGTCGAGCATCTTTAGTCCTTTCGAATGCTGTACTCCTAGTGACAGCAACTCAGTGTCGTCCAATTGCGAGTAATGTAGTTGTACTTAGCTTAATCAGTTTGTCCGAAGAAAATCGCGTTTTCTTGTACCATTTTTTCATCCAACGAGCACGTAGCTCTTCCAGGTTTGGCGCAGTGGCAATAGCTTCGGAATCACCAAACTATCTCCCGAGAGGGAACGCAGCTTTGGATACGTGTTGCCGACGAGAAGGTCCCTTTGAACCTTCTGCCTTAAATGTGTCTATTTGTTCATTCAGAACTATCTCGTCAGCGCGCCCAGAACAGCGTTCGAGGCTAAGATCTTCGAGGTGTTCCATATTCTGGATAGATGCGGCCATTTCTGAGGTAATACTGCAACTTGACAACCTAAACTTTCTTGTCGCACATTGTCTTAAGTGCCTCGGCAGCCGTGATCTGGCGATCGCGTTCCGCCCAATCGCCAACACTTGAAATGCTTAATTCATCGGGACGAGGATAGGCTCCAAATACATAGCGTAGCACGCTGGAACGAGGAGCAACCGTCTCGTCGAAGGCGATGAATCCAAGCCATTCGTTCTGCATCGTTCGCTGTAAAGACAACAACTCGTCCCAACATCGACGACGATATTCGCAATAGCCCAGCCAAATGGCGATGAGCGTCACAATAAAAATCAATGTTCGAAGTTTAAGCTGCGTGCGTCGGGTTACCATCCCAATCCCTTAAACCTAACTTGAAACGAAATTTGACGGATCTTTTTCGATTTGAGCCTTTCATTGTAGGCTCAATTGGCTGTCGGGGGCGGATTTGAAATGCGCGGGTTCTGGAACACGCGAATGGTTGGCGGTTAGTTGGCGGTAACGCCCAGCAGATCGAGGACGTGTTGTTGGTACGGGGTCGCCAGCGTGAGTTTGTCGAATTCTGAATCGAACTCGGGGATGCGGATACGGCTGCGGCAGAGCGTGCCAGCGAGGTCTTGCAGGATGTCATGGAAGCTCTGAACGGGGAAGTCGTCAGATGTGCGGCGAGTGGCGTCTTGCGTTTCGGGCAGATCTTGAACGCTGGTCGGGCGCCGATTTGCGAGCCGCCTCTGCCGACTCTTAGTCGCCGTCGGCGAACAACACGGGATCTTTAATTTTTCTCGCATGTGCCATTCGACATAGTACGCCAACATGCAGATGAACACGTGCGACCGGATCCGTTCTTCGTTGCGATGATAGATCGGACGCAGCGATAGGATCGACCGTCTTTATGCAACGAAACGCGCGTTCGACTTTGGCAAGGCCAGAAGTTTTCGACAACGCGGGTCCGAGTCCAGCCCGCTTCTTGTCGACGCTGCTGCGGACGACATACGTAAGCCGTCGAGAGCCGCCCTTTCGGCATCAGCGATCTTCGTTACGAGCATACGCAAACGAAGTCTCGGTGATCGTAAGATCGAAGTGCTTCTCGCCATTTTGCTGGCCAATAACTTTGCCAACTCAGGCTGATTTCTTCGCCGCGAAGTGGATTTATTTACGCTGCGTGGCGATTCGAATCGGTTCGTATTTTTCGGTCGCTTCAAGCAACTCGTTTGCCGCAGGAGCACGTTGCTCGGCGATGCCGGATTGCGACAGACAACCAGTCGCTCGTCGGGAAAATGTTCCGATGTCACCTCGGCCAGATCCCAGAAAATAACAGCGACATCTGATCGCCGGCGCACAACTTGCGAATTCCCCGGTACGCAAGGCGGAAATCCAGTCCAAACCATCGACACCTCGCAGGGTCTTCGTTGATCCGAGCCGACGTGATCATGCCGCGATCACCAACGAAAACGAGCCGGTTGATGTCAAAACGTTTACGAGCCGTCGCGACGATTTGAGTGAACGTCGGCGGGTCGGCCGTGTTGCCCGGGAAGACTTCAATCGCAATCGGACGACCTTCCGAATCACACAGCAAACCGTACACGATCTGAGGGCGATCGCCACGATCGCGACTGTAACCATGCTTTAGATCAAAGGACTCTTTCGTCCCGTGTAATAGCTCGAAGAAACATCGAACAGTACCAACTGCCCGTCCTTCAAGTGCTCTTGGCGAGCTTGTTTTCGATCCGCGTTGACGTGTCGCCAGCCAATCCATCGCGGCATACAACTCATGGACATCGACGTCGCCAATCGCCAACTCTTCAGCCAACGTGTGCTTGGCAGTCTCGGTCGTCGCCGTCGTGGTACTTAGCTTAGAACGCGGCGAAAGCACGCGTGCCACGACCAATGCCATGATTAAAATCCGCTGGCGGCACGATCGCGAGGCCAGTAAATTCTCCAGCCCAAGTTGCTGGTTGTTTGCAGCACGGCCGCCATATTCCCGTGCGGCAGCGAACGAGTGATTTCAAACGACGAGTGCGGTGCGTCGGCTTCCAGTTCACCAGCAAGTCGCCGCTTGATGAACTCGATGACGATCCTCAGGCACCGCGTGAGGTTCCCCAGCGTCTCGTGCTGGACCTGTCGTTCTGCGAAAACTTCGCCGCAGCAGCACCGAAGTGTAGACCTCCTTTGACCGTCTTGCGGACTGTTTCGACTCGCAGTTTCCCTTGCTTTGCACTCATGCCAAGTGTTGTACACGATGAAAATGGGCTGTGCTAGCCCATTTCTGTAGAATTCGTGGCAAATAATCACGCATTTTATATTCGAGCGAAAACGCCTGCTAAAGTAGCCTCAAGTCGCTGTTAATGCCATGATTTTCCGTTCAAGTTAGGTTTAACGTCGACTTATCAGACGATCAGGAAACGCTGGATCATTTCCGCAAATCGCATTCGTGCATTTCTGTTCGTCATCTGAATTCTCTGATTCGGTCGAGAATATGGATGTGCCGTTTTAAACGTGCCATATCAAATGATTCTAGCGACTTAGCCGGCCCGAAATTCTTCCCCATGGACTGGAGGCGATCTGAACTGAAGATACATGTCGAACTGACCAGCAAGAACCTGGCGGAGAATCAACAGCTCGATGCGTTTGAGCGAAACCTTGTTGCGCATGTCGCTCAGATGGAAAAACTGGTCGGGCGTGCGGCTGATGATCGAACTGGGTTGGCCTTATCGACGCCGTCGGCTGGATGGAAGCGAGGCCGTTGACTTGGGCCCTGTGTTTCCGGGAACGCCGAAATGGTCGATTTTCTGCTGAGCCGAGGCTTCTGTAATTTGCCTCGGCAGGTAACTACTTTCAAACTCCCTTGCATACAGTGGTCCATTGCTCGTGCTGGGAAAGCGAGATCAGCCGGCTTGTCTTGCGAGACTGTTGGCCGAGAATATTCCGGTGCCCGCCGGATTCTATCCTTGTGGCATCGCGGAGCCTGATGCGATATTGAGCGATTCATCGCGGTAGATGCAAAATGTAACCGAGTCGAAGAACTGATTCGGCGACGAATTTTTCGGATAGGTTACTGCGTTTGCTGACGTTCATCCACGGTATTGCTTTATGGATTGGATGAATCGATTGCATTTGGCTCCGCGAGCAGGGCCAGTGCACATCGCTTTGATTCGTTTGAGCTTCGATTTTGAACCTCGACTGGTCACTTCATTTAGTTCGCCTGGCCCGGCGCAAGGTAGACGACTGGTGACTGCGCCGTGTAGCTACCCGTTTGAAAGGCAAATACCATGTCCGACGTGTCACCCCCGTCGCCATTCCAGTCGCCTGGAGGCCCAAATCGAGTTATTCGGTGTGTTGTCTTCATACTCGCCGAACTGAAAAACTTGAATCAGATCGGCGAGTTGAAAATGCCATCCAAATTGGCGTCACCAGGAATACGGTTCACCACAATGGGTTCGATCTCGAATTGAAATCGAAACGATTCCGCCAATCGATTTCCGAATAGATCGGCAACCGCACCGGCATCGATCACAACTTTCGTATTCTCCGCCTCCGCCGTCGGGCTCATGATCAGGACAGCCTGCTTTTCGGGGAGGTACAACCATTCTTCGACAGCAAGCGCTTCATTCGTGACTTTGGCACGAACCAGAATGTCATCTGTCTGCAACGACCCTGCAATGTCTTCGCTAAAGACGATCTGAAAGGCGGTGAGTTCACCGAGTCGCATTGATTCGGCCGATTCGATCGTGACCGGCGTCGTGTCCGCAGGCTGGACCATCTCGTAGTCGATGCGCATAGTCGAACGCGAACGCATCTACACTACTTCCACTGCCCGGCATCAACTGGACCGTCATCAAGTAATTCCCGGCGTCGGCAAGTGCAGGCTTAGTTCGAGCGTTGCGTCTAGCTGGCCAATACGCGACATGATCTGCTCGTCAGAAGTTCGATCAAGCCGTTTTGATTGTTGTCCTGCCCGATGGCAAAAACTCGAACTTCCGGCGTGCCGCCCGCTGTTCGACGGCGAGTCCGCTCAGCTTCAGATTCAACTGCCCAGGCTTGTCAACCTTAACCGCGTAGTATTCCTGCGTGTCGATGATTGGCGGCATCTTCGGAAACGGAGCAGGCCAGGTACGAACGACGGCTGTTCCACCGCAATTTGGCGCGGCAGCTTCGGGTCGGTTCCCTCAACACCAAGCGTAATCGCGTTGCGAAAGTGGTAGTTGGTAGGAGGCGAACAGCACATTCGACTGAGGATTCAACACTCGCGCTAAAGTAATACGGCGATGTGTCGCCCGATTTGACTTCGAATTTCATCTCGCGACCAGTTGCCGATTTCACTGCCATCGATTTTTCCGTCTTGATTCACATCGTGGATCACTTGATAATCCACGATCGCTGGGCCGTCCTGCCGAATTTCGAAATGCACGGGTCCGGCGGGCAGGATGCCAAGATTGATGAATTCGAGAGGAGAATCTATGCCAAGTTCATCGTTGAGTTGCACTTCGCGTCGCGTCAGTCCCAGCTCGCTTAGGGGAATTCCTAGGTTTATGAGCGGCACGTCTAGGGTTGGGCGGTACCAATCCTTAGCGAAGCGAAGCCCGCAGTTCGCTGCTGCCCGTTCTACCATGGACTTCCAGAATCAGGAGGTCTGTGATCCGCGTTGATCAGCGGATAGTCGACGATGTGACGGGAGAATTCGCCGGAATAGCGTGTCTCGATCAGTTCCTCTGCGTCAATGACATTGTTTCGATTCAGATCGTAGCCCACTCGGTAAATCCACGGGCGTCGAATACGCCGAGCGTCGTACAGATCGCATACTCCAAGGGATGCCAATCCAGGTTGGCAACAATCGGATCGGTGTCGCCGCCGTTCACGTAGCCGTAGATCGGCCGGGTATTCACGCATGGCAAATCTGCACTGGCACAGTCCGTTACGACGATTGTCGACATTTACGTCCAAAGTGTAGCCGGTGCCTGTACCGGCGAAGTGCTGCACGCCAATCAGGTACTGGGATGCCGGAGGGCACATTCGGAATTTCAACAATAGGACTCGGCAGCAGTTCCTGGTTGCGTCCCGCCGAAAAGAATTCGGTCAGCTCGCGAATTGTAGTAATCGAAAACGTAAAGATTGGCGTCGGCCGCTAAGGGATCGAGTCGCACACGGACCTGCCCTGGGCCCTGCGGCTTGATTACGTACCAGTCCCAAACATCCTGTTCGCTGACGAAATCACTGATCACGTGCCGGCCCCAAGTCAGCCCCAGCGTTCCGAGCGAGTCAGGGAAACCTCAGGGATGCCAATCAGACGAGTTGCTGTGACGGGACTGTCATCGTTTTCCTGACTGATTGCCGTCCACCGAATACTGTCCGATGCTGTACGCGTACCTGATTCGGTGGCGGAACGGACTGCAATGAAGTAGGACGACGCGACCGAGCTTTCGATCACGACCGTTTCGTCGTAAACGCCCGCTGTTTCTGACGATCCTACCAACGTGCCGTCAACCGCATAGACCTCCAATCGCGGATCCAACATCGGGCAAATTCATTCGCCCTGACGCGAACCGTCAAACGGGTCCCAGAGGCAATTGAGCTGGATGGAGTAGAAATCAACGTCTGTTTCGCGTTCCAACAGTCCGTCGGCCGCAAAGCCGAATTCCGTCACTTCCATCGGGGTCGCGGTGGCGATGCTGTTGCCTACCGCATCCGGGCGCAGTGCCAATCCGTCCGATTGAAGTTTCGCGATATCGTCTTGCGGCGAGCTGTCTCGATCAATGCTGCCGCGTCGAACGTTGAATCAATGCCGGTTGACGTTCCAATCGCCCAGCGACCATCGAGCGTATTGACGTCGCCCCTTCCCATGATCAACTCGCGTCGATATTCATTGACCAGCGTCTCGCCGTCGTACAGCGACTGGTGCTTTAGCCCCAACATGTGCCCTGCTTCGTGGGCCACCGCTTCGCCGACATAGCGAGTACTGTTGGGCGAGTCCCACACGTATCCCACATTCTCGCCAGGACCATAGAACCCTCTTACGTGCGCAACGCCTCCTCCACTCCCATACCACGCGCCATCGCCTCCAATCACGATTTTCCCTGCTCGACCGTCTTCTAGTGACAGCGGATCCACCGTCGTGACGTCGATTTGGAACGGAGAAAATTTCTCCTTGACGATCTCAAAGATCGATCGCATGTTCTCCAGTTCGTGCTGCGAAAAACACGAAGTATCCCCGTCAACGTCATAGGGCGGAATGGGACCATTCGTGCTTGTCCCGAACAAGTCGGCCCACGAACCCCAGTTCCGGTGAATGTCTCCATCGAAGTCTAAGAACATTTTCTTCTCGGCCGCAGGCAAACTGCTATAGGCCGGTACCGACAAGGGTTCAGCGCCGTCCAGGCGATCGCAGGCGAGCAAGCGTCTGGATTCTAGGCTCTCGAAGTGAAGGCTTTTGGTGAAACGTTGAATTGATTTTCGCATGGATTGAGTTCCCACAAAGAGGGGACGTGAGTTGGAGATTCGAAACGCAAATTGGCGCGGGATGCACGTTCGAATCCCGACAAGAGGACCGACCGTATTTGGTCGCTATGAACGGTTACTGCGACCAGACCGGCAAGCGCGACAACCAATTTCGAGTTTTGCGATCCGGGACGCCCATACGGAGAATGTCTTGCTTCAGTTATCTGGCCCAGCGATAATTGGGCCATGGAAACCGAGCTTGACGAATCCGAACTGATCTCCAGGTCCGTGGCTGGCGACAAGACAGCGATGGGGCAGTTGTTTTCCAGGCACGAGGTTCGGCTCAAGCGAATGATTTCGGTGCGTATGGACCCTCGCATCGGTGGACGGCTCGATTCGTCCGACATCTTCCAAGAACTGCAGCTTGAAGCGTCCCAACGTTTGCAGGAGTTTGCTCAGCAGCCCGCCGTTCCCTTCTTTGTCTGGATGCGATTCCTAGCCAAGCAGAAAATCGCCGAAGCATGTCGACGACACGTCTATACGCAATCACGTGACGTGCGACGCGAACAGTCGGATTTACGGAGTGATGGCGAGGGGACTTCGGTGTCTTTGGCCAGCTTTCTGCTGGGACAGATCACGAGTCCCAGCATGCAGGTGGCCAAGGCGGAGATTCGGCAATTGGTGTTGTCGGCAATCGATTCGATGGATCCTTTGGATCGCGAAATCCTGTTGATGCGGCACGCCGAACAGCTATCGTCGTCCGAAACCGCCGAAGAACTCGGTATCAGCCAAAACACGTGTCGGCAGCGTCACGTACGCGCCCTGAAACGCCTTAAGGTTATCTTGTCCCAGCATGATTTGGCATGGGGTGAGAAAGGTGAGTAGCGACGCAACCAGTAACGATGCGTTCGATGACCCAGTGCCCGGTAACCCAGTGCCCGGTGACCCAGTGCCCGGTGACCCAGTGCCCGGCTCCGACGCATCGGCGAGTGACCGGCATGCCGAAGAGCTGGACCAGGTGATTGACGAAATCACGGCCAAGCGACGTGCGGGCGAGACGCTATCGCTATCCGAATTGGTGATGCGTTATCCACATCTGGCAACGGACATCCATGAGATGTACTCGGCGATTCTCATGGTGGAAGGACTCGAAGGCGTCGGTGCTCCGCAGCCCGCACATGCGGCAACAACGCCGCCCCATACGGCGTTTGACAAGATCCCCGCGAAATTGGGCGACTATCAACTGCTACGAGAACTGGGGCGCGGCGGAATGGGAGTTGTGTTCGCAGCACAACAACTTTCGCTCAATCGCCCCGTCGCCATTAAGGTACTTGCCGGTCATTTGGCAGAGAACGAACGGTTTCGACTTCGTTTCCTGCGAGAAGCTCAGTCAGCCGCGCAGTTGCAACACCCGAACATCGTTTCCGTTTACGGACATGGTACCGACCAGGGATTCTCGTACTACGCGATGCAGTTGATCGAAGGACACGATCTGAACGTTGTGCTGGAGGACGTTCGGCGATTGCGTCGGGTCGGAAAATTCGATTCGCCGCCAGCCGAAGCAAAGCCAACCGAATCCAGCTCGCCAGAGATTCCGGTCAGCCGGTGTAGCGGCCATTTGATGCCATCGCCTTCGTCGGTTAACGAACGCAGCGACAGTTCTACGGCTGGTCGCCTGGCGTACTTTCGACGAGTGGCCACTCTCGGACGGCAGGTGGCAAGCGCGCTCGACTACGCCCATTCGCACGGCACGATTCACCGGGACATCAAGCCATCCAACTTGATTCTGGACAAGTTGGGGTCGATCTGGATTACTGACTTTGGGTTGGCGAGATTGGTAACGGACGACGCACTAACGCAAACCGGCGATATGTTGGGAACCTTGCGGTATGCGGCGCCCGAACAGTTGAGCGGCATCGCGGCGCCGTCGTGCGATATCTACGGCTTGGGAATCACACTCTACGAACTCGTCACACTGACTCCCGCGCACAACACGGTCAACCAGCTCCAACTGTTGGAGGAAGTGCGTTCCGTTGAACCGGCCAGCCCCAGACGCATCGACCCTGCCATTCCACGTGACCTGGAAACAATCATCGTCACGGCGATGGCCAAGGATCCGCAGCGGCGATACCGGTCTGCAAGTGAGTTGGCCGCCGATCTCGATCGATTTCTCACGGACGTCCCGATTCACGCTCGCCAGCCATCTGCGATCGAGCAACTGGCGCGTTGGGGACGCCGCTACAAGACAATGGCCACAACCATCCTGGCCGCATTGACCTTATTCGCCGTGGTGATTCCGACCATCGTGATCGCGTATTCGTGGCGATTGAAGTCCGAAGTGACGCGTGCTCAACTTGCCGAGCAACACATGGCGACAGCTCAGTCGGCGGCCCAGCTCCAGCTTGTCGAAAGCCTTGTTCAGCAGGCGCGAGCGGAACGTTCGTCCGATGATCCACTAAGACGCAACAATGCAATGGACGCAGTCAAAGCGGCAATGACGGCGCTGGACCAAGCCAAGGTGCCCGACGACCAGCTTCATGCGTTGACCAGACAGCTGCGCGACGAAGCGATTGCCACACTGGCGCTGCCGCAACTGTCCGTAGGGTATCGATTCTTGCTACCACGTTCCCAGTCGGAAACCCCCGTCTTGCTTGACGTTGCTAATGGGTTCTATGTGCTTCAGGTCCAATTGCCGCAGCAACAGGATCGAATCGAAGTCTGGCACCGTGAGGAAGCCGCAGAACGCTTCGCTTTTGTCAGCTCCCGTGTAACTCGTTGCGAAATCTCGCGCGACGGTCAGTACTTGCTTTCGCAGCAGACGCGGTCTCACGAACAGGCCAAACTTTGCATCTGGGACGTGCGACACCAGCAAAAGTTGCGCGAATTCGACATTCTCCATGACACCTGGGCGTTGACGCCGGACGAGACGGGTTTTGTTGCCATCGCCGCCGACGGTAAGACGCTGTTACAAGATTTCGCGGACGACTCGATTCCGCTGACCGGCGAACTGGGCATTCAGCAACCGGTCCGATTGCAATGTAACCGCGAACGAACACAAATTGCCATCATCCAACGCAATCGCATCGAAATCAAACGTTTGCAGTCCGGTAAAACGATTGCTGTTTTACAACCCAATCGTGTGGGAGTCGAATTCGAAACCGCGGTCTGGCCGTGTCAGGGACATTGGTTTGCCGCCAAACAGTTAGACGGCAACGTCGTCGTTTACGATTCGCGGACGTGGGAATCGCTCCGTATGCTTGCGACAGACGTCGTGCCTGGAACCACTTTGGCAGCTAGTCGCGACGGCAAGTATTTGGCGGCGAGAAGCTGGGTCAAGCGGATGTGCCTTTGGAACGTCTTTACGGGTCGAGAAGTGTGTCAGATTCAAAGCACGTACGCGACCGGTGCCATGGATTTACTGGACGGACAGATCGGACCGGTCATGGAACAGGATGGCGCGACGATTTATAAACTGGACGAAAGTGGTGTACTTCGCACACATGAGTATTCGGTCGACGCGATGCGTAGGACCGAGCAATGGAGTTGTCATGCCGACGGCACAACGGTGGCCTACGTGGCACTTCCCGATTTTCGGCTCGAATTTGTCGATCTTCGTTCCAACAACGTGGTGGAAACGAATACGCATGTCAGCCAAGTCGCCTTCGATCAATCGGGCGATCTGTGGGCGGTTGCAGCAAGTGAATTACTTAAATGGACGTCAACCACAAACGGTTACGCCCCCAGACGCATCGGTGAGCAACGCCGCATGTGCCGCGGTCCATTTTCGGTCGTGGTACCACGAGATCAAACCAGCGTCCTCGCCAACCTCAACGGCGGATTGGCTCTGCTGCGATTTTCAAACTTAGGCGAAACGTCCGTGAACGCGATGATTCCGCAGGGCGATGTAAGGAGGATTGCGCAAAGTCCTGACGGCCGTTGGGCCGTCGGTTGCGAGCATAACCTGAACGGCTGTCACGTGGTTGACTTGTCGACCGGACAAACACAAGACCTCTCCCCGGAATACGGCCTGACCTGGGCTCTCTTTAGCCCCGACGGTCGTTGGCTGGCGGTCAACGTGCCGGCGCAGCAAATGCGGCTGTATCGTGTTGGCGATTGGCAAAGACCGTATCACGCTTGGGATGCCGTACTCGGTCAACCCGCGTTCTCTCCCGACGGAAACTTGTTGGCGGCCTGCGTGCTGCCGGGCACGATCCAGATATTCGACACTGCCACCGGCGGGCCGCTCGCGCGACTCGTCCATCCCGACGGAGTGACACCCAAGCAACTGAAGTTTACGGACGACGGATTGCGACTGATCTTCAACTCGGACGAGGCGAATGGAATCCATCACTGGGATTTTGTCGAACTGGAACGGCAACTTCGCGAAGTCCATCCCTCGCTGACCCTCGGTACAGCTTTCCCCGTGTCGTTAACCCCAAGTTGCAACGGTGTTACAGCGAAATAGCGACTGGTAATCGGCGGGCAACAGCGACCACTATCGGCACCGTGATCGCCAAAGTTCGCGAGGCACCAGCTCTGGCTCGATTCCGGCAGGCGGTCCTCGCCAGCGTCTCTCCAACCTAATACGAACAACACTTGCCTATAGTTCGTACCATCCTGCTTGGAAGGCGAGGATCAGATCGCTCGAGTCGAATTCACCGTCGCCGTTCCAGTCGCCTTCGATCCATGTCGAGTTGCCTTCAATTTCATCGTCGTATTCACCGGCTTGGAAGATTCGCACCAAGTCTGAGCTGTCAAAAACTCGGTCCAGGTTCGCATCCCCGAAATTGGTCATAAGGATGTCATGAATCAAGAAGTTTGCGTCGGCTTCATTGACGAATCCATCGGCATTTAGATCAAATTCCGGATTCGCAACGCCGTTGCGAACTGCCGCAAAGACTTCATCGATTGCCGGAGTATCGAGAGGGGCTTCGCCATACTCAAGCATTTGCCCGTTGGATCCATTGACTTGAAGATACTCGTTCTCTTCAAATTGTAGTAATACGCTGTTTGCGGGTTCGGCGCGTTCGGCGAACAAGCGATTGACATCGCCCGTGTATGTCCAATCACCTGGTGCAAGTTCGTTATGAAACCAGACGCCGTCGACACCCGCCCCGCCATCGAATCCAAAATAAACGCTATTGATATTAGGCACGACGTTCATCGACTCCTGCGTGATGTAGACGCGATCATCTCCTTCCTGACCCAATATCACAAGATTGTTGGGAGTTTGATAGCTCTGGACGTTAAACACGTCATTTCCTTGTGATCCCCGCGCGAAGATGTACTCCATGTCTTGATAGACACCCATTAAAGCCCCACCATCGACCGAAATGTTCTGCGTCGACGCGCCAAACGGATTGCTAAAAGTCCACTCGGATCCGAGCGTGTTGAAGTAATCCTCGACATAAAACGAGTCGATGCCGTTTTCTCCAAACACTCCGATCTTGCTACGAATCGTTGGAACGCCCGTTTCGTCTCGTGGATAGACTTGAAGATAGTCGTCGCCGCCGCCCATTCTTACGGTCGTTTGTGAATTGTCGGGCACATCAGGGGATGTACCGTATATTCGAACCACGTTGTCCGAATCGTTTGTCAGCAATTCGACCGACTTCATTTTTGCATATTGCAGGATCAGTCCCTCGCCGAGTGGAAAGTCGACATCTTTTCGCTCCAATCGTTCCGCCGTTAAGTCGTAATCCTGCCGGTCCACCATGCCTCGATCATTGATACGCAAAGTGTCAAATCCACCGACATCTCCAGCCAACGAGAGCGAATAATGGCGTGTCTGAGTCCGATTGGCCTGGAAGGGATCGTTTGAGAAAACCAGGTACGCCGAGTCAATTCCGTTCAATTGAAACGTATCGTTGCCGCCCGTATCGTAAGCGATGAAGTCGCAAACAAGATCGTCGTCAATTGTTAATGTGTCGTTGCCAATTCCCAGCTGCAGCAGGATGCTTTTGGGAGTTTGATAATAAATCGTTGCCGGACCCATGCCGCCGATGGCTTGAAACACTCCGGTCAAATGATCGTAAACACGAATATTTCGATCACGACGCTGTTGCCCCGTGTCGGCGATCGTGATTTCCGGTTGTCCATTCTGTGCGCTGATCGAAATATTCGCCTTGATGACATCCATACCCCAACCGTTTTCTCCAATATTAATCACATCGTCGCCTCCAGAGCTGGCAAGATTGAGGCCGGTGAAGTTTCGTTTTACATCGACTGTCGATCGGTTTGCTCCTGTCGTGTACGTAACGATCGAACCAGGACGATCAAACCAACTGATGGTTGCTGGTGCGGCATTGCGAATCCCCGTGGAATCCGACCATTGTCCTGTTTCGATGATGGAATTAGGGCTAAAGGGGTTGGCTGCATCATTCAGATTCAATGAATACGTTCCCGGAGTTGCGATGCCTGGCTCGGGAAAGGCCACCGTAATTCTCCCTCGAATCGGCTGCAACTGAAATCCTGAACCCACGTTGATCGTATCGTGCCCGTTCGCGTTGTTCAAAAAGACGTTCGCGGTTGCTGACGTATTCCAAACGTTAACTGTATCAGCATGCGAGCCGGTTATCAGATGAACCTCTTCCACGGATCCGTCGTACTCCATTCGCGTCCCCGGTCCGATTTCAATTCCCAATCCGGAGGCCCCGTTCACCTGGTAGACGCGTCCGTTGTTCGCACCTGTATCGAAGATGTAAGCTTTGTCGTATCCGTTCCCGCTCCAGCATGTCACCTTGCCAACCGATTGGCTCCAATCACGACCATTCGCTTGAATCTCACACCGATCGTCGAATCCTCCGCCAAACATGTAAATGGGCATGCCAGAATTCTTCTCCACTCGTAGCGTGTCTTGCCCATCCATACCATGGAGATTGATTGCAGTTATTCCGGCGGTTGTTCGCGTAAAGGATCGTCCATCTGCTGTCGACACCGTGACGTTTCCGTTTTCGATATTGACAGTCAAAGTATCGTTCTGATTGGTGCCATAAACATTCATGATGCCGCCGAGATTCAAAACGTATCCCAATCCGGCGCCGTATAATGATTGAATTCCGTTGATGTCATCGGGAGCCAAGTATGCTGTTTCAGATCCATTAAACTGCCACGTACCGCCTCCTCCTGAACACGCGTGCATGATCGCAAAGAAACTGGCCGGACAATTTCCATCGACGACATCGCCATTCGCATGATCAAGTCCCAACGCGTGTCCGAATTCATGCGTCGACACTTGCAACAGTTTGTTAACTGACCACGATTCACCGCTGTCGATATGAATGTCGCCATGCAACCCTTTGTCACCCGGACGCTCGGCGTGAGCAAGCGTCTGGGTTCCCACTGGCGCCCCGTCGATAAAATGTTGGCCCCACCTCAGAAACGGTTTTCCAATGGGATCGTAGTTGTCAGATGATTCGTGCTCGCTTCCGTTTAATCCGCCCGGGGATGGGCCCGAATCCGGTGTTTCGAAAAAGGTCAATGGCGTCACCGCAGACCAAACACCCATCGCCTCCTCGACGACCGCTATCACTTGTTGGTTGGTCAATCCAGCTAGGTTACTTGGAGCAGAAAAGAAATTGGGAGCATTGTAGTTGAGCAAGTTGCTGTAGCTGTAACTGAGGTTTCGACAGCAGTCGCCCCAAACTGCGTCGCCACCAAACGTATTGAACAGCATATGCCGGTCTTCCAACATTTCGAATTGTCGCGTGCTATGCAGTTTCGGCGATGCTGCGCGTGTACAGTAATAAATGGTTTTCTGTTTTTCTTAAAGAAAGAACATGACTAGTGCCCTAAGTTGGAGAGTTGATTAACGGAAGAAACAGGATGATCCGATGCGGATTCCACTCTTCCGAACTCCATTGCCCTTTGACTTGGGCGACGGACACGAAGAAGCAATTATTTTGAAATTGGCGTTCTTCGAAAACGTCGAAACCCCCAAATTCGCCCACTCAGCGGAGCATTCCACTGTCGAATATCGGGCAACGCGAACGTTTTGTACGACGTCCGTAAAATCACCACCCGCCTGGGCAGAATGTCTTCCGCATGAATGAATACTTGGGAAGACGCGAAAGTACTTTCTTCAGTGATGGCTGCCCAGCATATCGAACAGGCCGAAATTGTTTGGCTTGAGCTGGGCAACAGGATGAGTGCGATCTTCATGGTTGGCAGGGTCAGTGGTTCGGTGCTTCGCCAAAATACCTTGTGCATCTTCCACCTCGACGACAGCTGTTTCAGTTAAAGCGCTTCCGTTGGCAGGCGGTAGCCAGAGCGTTCCAGCCAGTTGTCGGGGAGACTCATTCCAGGGCCAATCTGCTCGATCGGCGGATAGCACATTTCATCTTCCGGAATTCCAGCTTGTTCGCTGAGCCAGCGACAATAAGCAGCGGCATCGAAGAACGTAACGTTGTTCATCGGGCAGTGTGCGTCAGGGCTATACTGACTGTTGTACTCCTTACTACCGAAACATCCGAAATTGAGCGACAGTTACTTCCGTCGTCGCAATGTGGAAAAGTCGTAGTCAATCGCAACTTCGATTCGAGCCTCGTCTTCTTCACGCGAAAGTTCGTCGTCGGGGAGATCCTAACAGGAATGAACCAGGCCTGGAAACCTTGACAAACACGTGTCCATTACCAGCGAATTCCCCGAACTTGGCACTACCTTCGATCGTTTCATTCGTTGAGTCCATCGAGTTCAACGTTTGGGATATCAGCCATCGCACGGCCGAGCTAACGCCGGGATCTTCGTCGCTGGTGAAGCTACTCATTCGCTGAAGCAACGTCGTTCGCACTGTTGGTGAATCGGGAAGCGACGATTGGCCGGTTGCTAAAAACAAGGCTTGACGAATCCCCGCATCATTCTCCACACTGGCCGCCTCGACCAACTGTTCCATCAGCGAGATATCGTATAGCTAAGTCGCTCGATGATCCAGGCACGCAAACCGGAATTCTGATCCCTTTGCAATTTCTGCAAGACGTGCACCGATGCCCAATGTGCCACAGTGTCGCAGCTACAGTGGCCTGTCGCCGATGTTCTCGGTCTAACTTGCGTTCCCATTCGCGACTGCAATCAGGCGATTCTTTCGATATTTGATTCGGGATCTTCGGAGATTGATTGTAAAATGGGAGGTAGCCTGATCGACGTTCTCCTTCAGCATCTGGCAAAACTCTGAAGTCATTTTGGCTCGGCCGCGGGAATCAGCCTGCGCTTGATTCGTCCGGATGGTTTTGCCCGTATCGCGCAGTAACGCAATACTTGTACTCACACAGATTCCAACGTCTCTTCGCTGTGCACAAGTGTCACAAGGTGAGGGACAAGCCACTTGAAGCGGCGATAAGACACGGGCGAAATAATCTGCGTCAATTGGCGGCTGATTCTGGGGTAAATCCGTTACCGCCTTGGCCATCGTGTTCCATCTTGAACCATCGGGATCGATCGTCATACTAGACAAGCTAAACGTAAGAGCGATTCCGAATCTTGGTTTGCAGCTTCCAGCCGGTCCATATTTCATTTGGAGTTGTCAGGAAGGAACCTGGCGGTAACCTGTACGACGCTTGGTGTTTCGGCAGGTTGTGCACTTGGGAGATATTCCAGTAGGTCACTTTGGCAATTTGTATCTCCTGCTAAAGCGCCAGTAATCGTAAGATTTACCCACGGCCTGGATGCTAGTCGAAGAGATTCTCGTCGCGGTTCAAGCTGGAAAGAAAGCGATGCCGCCTCCTTTTCGATTCGCTCAAAAAAGCTCGGCAGTAAATAGACGTCGGCGTTGGAAATCGATTCGATTAGGGAATCCACTGCGACTTGACGCCGCTGTTGCGACACCAAAATAAGCCCAGTCGCCGAAACACATATCAACAGAAGGATTGCGGCCACCAAAATAGCCACAACGGGATTTCGTTTTATCCACCGAATACCCTGGCCAACAACTCCAACAGGGCGCGCGGCGATTGGCTTTCCATCAAGATACCGGATTAGATCGTCCCGCAAATCACTTGCATTCGGATAGCGTGCCGCCGGTGTCTTTTCCAAACATTTCAGACAAATCGTCTCGACATCCTTCGGGATCCCAGCGACAAGTTTTTTGGGACTGACCGGTAACTGCTCAAGCACAGCTGATAACGTATCAAGCACAGTCGCGGCCACAAACGGCGGTCGCCCTGTCAAGAGTTCGTAGAGGATCGCGCCCATGGAGTAGACGTCTGCACTTGGGCCGACTGGCTGTTTCCTCGTGATTTGCTCTGGCGACATGTAGCTGGGCGTGCCGAGAATTGTATTCTCATTAGTAAGATCGGCCGGTGAATCGATCCAGCGCGCCAGTCCGAAATCCGTGATCACCGGTTCCTCTTGGGACGTCATCAGGATATTCGTGGGCTTTAGATCGCGATGCAGAACTCCGGACGTGTGGACCGTATGCATGGCATCCGCCAAGGCTGCTACAAGTCGGCAGGCCGTCTTGGATTGTAACGGAACGGACCGAGCCCAGTCGTGGAGCGTAGGCCCGTCGATGAATTCCATGACCAAATACATCGTACCTTCATGGACGATCGCGTCATAAACGCGAATGACATTCGGATGACGAAGGGTGCCTACGATCTGAGACTCACGAATAAACCGTTCTCGATGCTGGGCTGACAACGCCGGCGACAATAGTACTTTAACAGCGACATTGCGATTAAGTGACGCTTGACGTCCACGGTGCACAACACTTGATGCACCACGTCCTATTTCTTCTAGAATTTCAAGTCCTGGAACTCTTGAAAGTACCAAACCACTTTCTAAACCCGTATCGCAGTCTGCGTTTTCCAACTTGGCTCCATCAAAGACGGAAGCAAGAGTAAATTGGAGCTCCAAATGCCGCGCGTATTGCGGAAATCGGTGCTGGTATTCCTGCAGTTGTGGCTGATCCCCCAGTTCTCGCCGCAACTCCAACTCGCCACAGATGAGGACGAGACCGTCTTCTCCACTTTCTTCCACGACTTCCGGCAACAGACGTAGGTACTCTTCCACCCAGACGCCATACAGACCTCGCCACCGTCTCGATTGATCTTCGCGAAGCAAGTCTAGCCACATGCTCCGTGGCAACGAACGCACCTTTGTGACGACGTCATCCACTGTCGGCCAAATGGCCCGATCAATGTCATATTTGTTGAGTGCCATGCAAAATCGACCAGTATTCACGAATCAACTTCAAGTCGTTTGGCGATTTGACGCATGGCACGATGGTATTGCTTTCGACGTGCTTCTGCAGTTCCGCCAAGTTTCTCGGCAATTTCATTCCATTCAGCGCCATTGTGCCGGTGTTCCGCGACCAATCTCATATCTTCGTCTAGCATCCCTTGAATTCGTTCCACCAGATCTGAATCGATTGCCCTTTGGTCTGGGCCTGGTGACAACGCAATCAGTGTTTCAACAGCGTCCGGCGAAGCGTTTGTTCGCCGCGCGTCGCGGCATAGTCGATACTCACGTCGAACTCGCATCGCGAGTTTATTTCGGGCCATAGCCGTCAGTAGCCCGACGAGTTGACGTGGCTCCTGCAAGTCAAACGCACCATCAGAAAATCGCACGAAGAAACTCCCCAAAACTGACTGGCAAATGTCCATTGAATCAAATTGCCGTCTCATTGCTGGATCGGACAATCGAGTTCGAATTGCAACGCGAATAGCAAATTCGTACTCTTTGACCAATTCGGCAGCGGCGTCTTCATCGCCATTCCGAACTAGGGTCAAAAGACGTGTGAATTCAGATTTAGCGTCCATGGATGAATGAACTCGACGTTTTCACGCTTTTCCAATCGAAAACTAACCATACGACGACAGCACGTAGACTCGCCACTTCCAAGCGGCTAGCCTTCAGTTTAGCTCAACACAACGTTACCTGCACTGTTCGATCTCACCGCCTGCATTCAAGACAATTACGTCGTGTATTCGGTTTACTGGCTGATCATGGCCTGGGGGCGAAAGTTGGCCATACGACAGAAGAACGCATCAAATTCATCACGTTTACGAGACGTTCTGAATACGCTCCGGCTAGTCGAGCGACGCAGATAGGGCGAATCACTTCCAAACTTTGGGTTCCCCGCGACGCCCTCATTACGCAATACCAGTGTTGCGTGACACATCGCGTGTTTCACCTAAACCAAACAACGCGCATTACCGATTGTGCCCCGTCCATGTCTAAGGTTTGATCTTGGCGGTTCCGTCGAAGTAGCTCTGGTACACAGGCCAGCTGTAGTTGGCAATCTTTCGGCCCAGTTCCAGCGCGACGATGTTGTCCGCCTGCGGATGGTAGCCGCCCATCACACGCGATATGCCGGCCATCTCAGCGGTGGCGCTGAAAGATGGCAACTCCAATAGCACCACCTCATCCATCGGCTCGTGCGTGATCGAGCCGGGGACGCGCGGGGCATAGAAGCCGAAGTAGTCGTCGCCCGTGAACAGCTTGAGGATCGTGGAAGCGCCGCCACTCACCGTACTGTGGCCGGACGGGTACGAGGGGAACGGCGGGCAGACGAAGTAGTACGGCGAGTATGGCTTCCATTCCTCGGCGGGGATCATCCCGACGCCCTCGCCATAGCCCTTCCATCCCGGAATCATCTGTCCCTTGTAATAGTACTTCACCAGTGCCTGCGGCCGCGGGCTGTCGTACTCGTATTTAGCGTCCCAGCAGGCGACGAACGTGTCGTGGCAGACGCCCGCGACGGCGAAGTACATCTTGACGTCTTGATCTAAGTTGTGCTTGTCGCGGCGCGATACGTCAGAGGCTAGTCGCAGCCAATGGCCGGATTGACCCGTCGACCGCGGACCGTCACGCATAAACTCAACGATGGCCTTCTGCATCGGCGTCAGGCTGGCGTTGTAGCGAATCACCTCGTCGATTTCCTCCTTCATGCGAGGGTCGTCAAGGCTCGGGGGCGGGCCGGGGCGGAACTGATCGCCCCTTTCGATCGCAATCGTCTTGACCTTGCCCCACTGCGGCGTCAGGCCACCCGGCGCGAAACGCTCGCCGTTGGGAAGAGTGAACCACTTGGGCTGCCATCTCGACGGATCGTTGCATACATCGGCCGTATTTGCGCACTCGTAGCCGGTCCAGTCCGCATAGGGCTTGTTATCGCCGCCGGGCCAATTGCCGTTCTGGTTCGCGCCGTCCTTTTCGTAGTATGCGATCAGGGCGTCCGCGACCGTGTTGCCGATTCCAGCCGGGGTGGTAATGTCGCGACTGTCGTTGGTCGGGTCATAGCCCATCTTCTCCATCTCGGCGTGAATCATCGTCTGCAGCTCGGGCTGTGGGAAGGCGTACAGCATCGCGCCGTGAATGGCGTAGGCGATGGCTTCTTCCTTGTTGGCCAGCGTCCGCTCGGCCGGGGGCCGGCGCAGGGTGTCGCCAAGTCGCGTGCCGACCGCCTTATCGTCGTAGGCCGCCCAGGCGTCGTACATCGCGGTCATCGAGATCGCCATCTGTCGTGCGATGATGGTCGGCATCGCCAATCGCGTCACCTTTTCGACATCGGTCGCGGCCACTTCCTGCATGATTTCGAGCCACTTGTACGCGGCGGACGCCTCGGGATGATCCGGGTAGACCGGGGAACCGTCTCGCGTCGCGGCGAGGTAATGCATCCGGTCTGGATTCAACTTAATCCCGGCCAGAGGATGGTTGTCGAACGTCACAATGTTGTCGTTGGTTTGCGCGCTGACAGGGTGCAACAAAAATGTCGGCAGGGAGAGCGTCACCATCACGGCGAGCGCACGCAATACACGAATCAAGGAAGGAAAGGTCAAGGTAAGGCTCCAAGGGCTAGAAACTGTGATCGAAGTAATCAAATGCCGAGACTGGATGAACTGGGAATACGGCAGCGGACGGCGTATACATTATGCCTTCAAGTCGCCATCGTCCCTGTCGCGGATTTCAGCATTCCGTTGTCGTTTCTTTGCTACAAATCGACACGCCCTAAGAATCTAAAATGGAATTTGACCAAGCCGCCAATTAGCGATGAAGCGGCTGACCTGACCGGGAATTGCTGTCGCTAACCCAATACCAAACATTGACGACGCGATTCACCACGCCACTCGTGAATAATTCCGGATGATAGACCGAGCCGCCTTCATCCGCACGCTCTTGCCGTGGCATGACTGATCCCAACGGAAATGGAGGCAGTTCAACGTTCAATCGGTGAATGTTAGTAGGCCATCATTGCCCGAAACAGACCCCCGTCCCCCCCGTCCCTTTTTCTTTACCAGGATGACTTGTTTAAGCCTAACTTGAACGGAAAATCATGGCATTAACAGCGACTTGAGGCTACTTTAGCAGTCGTTTTCGCTCGAGAATATAAAATGCGTGATTGTTGCCACGAATTCTACAGGAAGATGGGCTAGGCAGCCGTTCATCGTGTACAACACTTGGCATGAGTGCAAAGCAAGGGAAACTGCGAGTCGAAACGGTCCGCAAGACGGTCAAAGGGAAGGTCTACACTTCGGTGCTGCTGCGGCGAAGTTTTCGCAGGACGGCAAGGTCCAGCACGAGACGCTGGGGAACCTCACGCGGTTGCCACCGGATCATCGAGTTCATCAAGCGGCGACGCTGGTGGGCTGGAAGCCGACGCACCGCACTCGTCGTTTGAAATCACTCGTTCGCTGCCGCACGGGAATGTGGCGGCCGTGCTGCAAACAGCGCAGCAACTTGGGCTGGTGCTGGCCTCGCGATCGTGCCGCCAGCGGGATTTGATTATGTCGTGGTCGTGGCACGCGTGCTTTCGCCGCGTTCTAAGCTAAGTACCACGACGGCGACGACCGAGACTGCCAAGCACACGTTGGCTGAAGAGTTGGCGATTGGCGACGTCGATGTCCATGAGTTTATGCCGCGATGGATTGGCTGGCGACACGTCAAGCGCGGTTGGCTAAACTCGCCAGCACTTGAAGGACGGGCAGTTGGTACTGTTCGATGTTTCTTCGAGCTATTACGGGAGCGACAAAGTCCGCTGATCAAACATGGTTACAGTCGCGATCATCCTCGTGGCGATCGCCCTCAGATCGTGTACAGTTTGCTGTGCGATCCGGAAGGTCGTCCGATTGCGATTGAAGTCTTCCCGGGCAAGCGGCCGACCCGCCGACATTCACTCAAATCGTCGCGACGGCTCGTAAACGTTTCGGCATCAACCGGCTCGTTTTCGTTGGTGATCGCAGCATGATCGTCGGCTCGGATCAGCGAAGACCTACGCGGTCTCGAAGGGTTGGACTGGATTTCCGCCTTGCGTACCGAGAAATTCGCAAGTTGTGCATAGCCGGCACGATCCAGATGTCTCTGTTCGACACAGGATCTAGCCGAGGTGACATCGGAACATTTTCCGACGAGCGACTGGTTGTCTGTCGCAATCCGGCGGCTCGCCGAGCAACGTGTCACCGACGAAACGAGTTGCTTGAAGCGACCGAAAAGAAGCTCGAACCGATTCGAATCGCCACGCAGCGTAAAATAAATCCACTTCGCGGCGAGAAAGAAATCAGCCTTCGAGTTGGCAAAGTTATTGGCCAACACAAAATGGCAACACTTCGATCTTACGATCACCGAGACTTCGTTTACGTATGCTCGTAACGAAGATCGCATTCGCGAGGCGGCTCTCGACGGCTTGTATGTCGTCCGCAGCAGCGTCGACAAGAAGCGAATGGACTCGGACAAAGTTGTCGAAAACTACAAGAGCCTTGCCAAAGTCGAACGCGCGTTTCGTTGCATAAAGACGGTCGATCTATCGCTGCGTCCGATCTATCATCGCAACGAAGAACGGATCCGGTGCGCGTGTTCATCTGTATGTTGGCGTACTATGTCCGAATGGCACATGCGAGAAAGAATTGCGTCCCGTGTTGTTCGCCGACGACGACCAAGAGTCAGCGGAGGCGGCTCGCAAATCGATCGTGGC
Source organism: Pirellulaceae bacterium (assembly GCA_041399205.1). Classification (GTDB taxonomy): domain Bacteria; phylum Planctomycetota; class Planctomycetia; order Pirellulales; family Pirellulaceae; genus JAGQOZ01. The sequence goes on from JAWKTK010000008.1 coordinate 178,079, forward strand.
ATCGGCCCAGCGTTCGGAATCTGCCAAACGCAAAGACGCCACTCGCCGCACATCTGACGACTTCCCCGTTCAGAGCTTCCATGACATTCTGCAGGACCTCGGCACGCTCTGCCGCAACCGTATCCGCATCCCCGAGTTCGATTCAGAATTCGACAAAAACACGCTGGCGACCCCGGCGGCCACCAACAACACGTCCTCGATCTGCTGGGCGTTACCGCCAACTAACCGCCAACCATTCGCGTGTTCCAGAACCCGCGCATTCAAATCCGCCCCCGACAGCCAATTGAGCCTACAATGAAAGGCTCAAATCGAAAAAAGATCCGTCAAATTTCGTTTCAAGTTAGGGTTAAAACGAAAGTTTTCCAAAGTGTTGTCGGAGAAATGGAGAAAACGAGCTCGATCACAGGATCGGCGTTGCGGGAAATTTCAAGTTCTTAGCGAAGAATCCATATTCGCTTATTCGCCCATATGGACGTCGTGGCAAAGCCTTGCAGTTGGTGGCTTTCTTGAGTTCTTCGACGGCGCCTTCGCGACCAACGACAACTTTGGCGGCGGCCAACGCAGCGCCGCCAGCCATCTTGTGCCATGAATCGAGTTCACCCTTTTCCGGTTCGTTTTCCACCAAGCTGACAAACAGGTCAAGCAGCTGCTTCTTTTCTTCGTCAGAGGCTTCGCCGCCAGTCACTTTTTTGAGCAATCCACCTTTCATGGCGGTCTTCATTACGTCCTCAATCGAATGCTTGGCACTGCCTTCACCGTCGTCAGCATTTGCTGTTAGGCCTTGCCATGCTGTCAAACAAACGGCCAAGCTCAGTACGCCACACCACACTTTCACATTCTTCATCTTCGGTCCTTTTTGATTCTGTTCAAAAACACATAAGTGCCACTCCAGTCGCGATATTATATAGGCGAACCGGGAATGCGAGTCAACAAATCTCTGGCAAATTGCAATCGAACAACCACGGCACGACACTTTCATGCCAGCGACAGCAACTTAGCGCGAAGCTCAAAGTTTGATATCTGCCTATGGAACGGGCAAACGATCGGCTGGCTGTTTTTGCTGGGTAGACAGTCCGGTGATACTGCATTCAGGCAACAGCGTTTGCAACTGGGTAGCTTCCGAATCTTCGATGGGAATCCCGGCCAAATGGAGGTTCGTTAATTGGCGGATTTGCGGTGCGAACTCCAGCAAGCGCTTGCTTGTGACCGCCGTCTTGTTTAGCCACAGCGTCTGCAGCGAATCCAACTTTGCAATCTGCGGCAACGCTTCGTCCGTGATCTGCGTCCCGTCTAAACCAAGCGTTTCCACGTGCTTTAGCTGCACGATGCTACTCACATGCTGATCTGTCACGGACGAATTTTCAAACGACAAATAAGTCAGCTTGGGCAGTTCCATCAAGTGTTCCGCCAGTCCCGGTCCGAATATTTGACTGCCACCCAAATACAGCGTTTGCAACTGCTGCATTGCTTTCATGTACTGCTTGCTGGCTTCGGTCACCTGGGTTTGCTCGAACGAAAGCGACCGTAGTTTGGTCAACGATTGTAGTCGAGCGATCCCGGTGTCGGTGATCTTGGTAGCTCGCAAGTTCAGTTGCTGCAGATGAACCAGCTGGCCGATCACGGACAGACTTTGATCTGTAATCTGCGTGTGACGCAAGTCCAAGATTTCCAGATCATCAAATACGGTGATCGTGGCCAGAGCATCATCCGTAATGGTCGATTCGTCCAAACGGACTCCTTTGATCGAATTAGAAGTCGGGACGTCGATCGAAGCGAGCGTTGAATGGCAGCAGCGCGTCCATCGCTTTCTGCGTGTGCTTCGCGAAAAAGACGGATCAGGTGGTTCGCTCGATAACGCACTTCCATGTCATCACTCTGACGAACTTCCTGAAGTAACGGCAACGTTTGCGGACCGGCGTCTTGGAGTGCACGTGTTGCCGCTTCTCGAACCGCAAACGATCGATCGCCCAACTGCTGGATCCATTGGCGATACACGTCTGCTTGCGACGCATCTTGCGATCTCACTTGGACATGGCCGAACGCAACGAAGCCAAACAGCAAAGCCATTGTCCATCGGTATTTCGAAAACACTCGTGTGACCATCAATTCATCTGTATTTTTCATGACAACGCCGCCGCGCGCCCAACTCAGTCCTGCTTATCTGCATCACGCTGATACGCCTTAATTATGGCACTATTATCCAGGTCACCCCAACCTTGCTGTACCAAATTTTGCAAAAGAGACGCGTGAATTTCCGATAATGGCAATGTTGCGTCATGTTTTTCCGCCGATTCCAACATCAAGCGTACGTCTTTTAGATGCTGAGCCAATTTGGCTTGCGGCGTGAAATCTTGCTGCAGCATTTTGGGCCCTTTGACTTGCATGGCGGCCGACGCGGCGGGCGTGGCCTGCAAAATCTGCAGCGTTTGTTCCAAGTCCAACGCAAACGAATCGGCCAGCGTCAAGGCTTCCGCCAAGACCGCTCGATGCAAGCCAATGCACAAGTTCACCACCAGTTTCATCTTGGCGGCCGAACCGTTTTGGCCCAGCGAAAAAACTTGCGGAGCCAATTGTTGTAAGAACGCCATTTCGTGGTTCACCGTAGCGGTATCTCCGCCGACCAGCAACGTCGCTTCGCCCGCTTCCACTTGCTGGCTCGAACCAACGACGGTGGTGTCCAGATAGGTCGAACCAATTTTTTTAGCCCAGCGGCAAACGAAACGGCATCTTCGGGCCGCCCCGTGGTGGTGTCAGGCAAAATCGTTCCCGGGCGAATGGTCACTTCGCCAGAACGGAACGAACCTGATCAGAATGCAATAGGCACAGGATGATGCGTTGTTGATTCGCAAAGAGCTGGTCGGCCGCAGCAGCCGTCACAACCTCCACTTTCGCGAAACAGTTCGCACCGACTTGGATTAATGTCAAATCCAGTGACTGGAAAACCAGCGGACAACAATCGTCGGCCCAAGGCGTGACCGAGCAGTCCTAGTCCGAGCAATCCAATCGGCTCTTTCATAAGAGAATATCCATTACGTTTGACTGCCGACAAGCGAAGACAATTGAAATAGGAGTAACAGCAGGAAGTTTGATCCAAACGTTAACGTCGGCAAGGCAAGTCCAAGCCCCAGCCAGTGGAGCCAGCCGCCGCGGTACCCTCGCTGCCAATCGCGTCGACACGCCTTAAACAGAAAAAAATACGACAGAATGGCCAGGAAAATGCTGCCGACAAGCGCGAGCCAATTGGTAGTCGCTTGTGGCGTTTGGGAGCCATATGCAAAGATCAATCGAACGGATCAAGCACTCAGCGTTAATGCGTCGGCCCAGGCGCGTTATTGTTCCTATTGGTGGTTCGCTATGTTAATGGTGATTTAATCAGCGGGTGATTGAACCCTATTGGAATGGAGACGGGAAACAGGCGTCCTAGCAGTTGACCAACCGCGGCCAGTACCATCCATTCGCCCGGCGCGATTGGTTTCGTGTCATTGCGAAACAGCCAACAGGCAACCACGAAAGCCGCAAAAAGTGTGCCGTGAAACAATAAAAAAACGCCCAGCGACGTTCATGGCAGTCGACGTATCGCCAAGCATGGGCCGCGCGATCGCGAATAACGTGGCGGTGACCGAAGTGAATAGCAGCAGATGGAAGATGGATGGCCGCGGATTCTGAGACCGTTGAAACGCGATCGGCGATGAAGGCAAATTGGCGGACATTCGAGCTGCCTTTCATCAATGCGCTGGAGGCGGGATGGTTAGCCTCATGCCGTCCGCTCGCTCTCGCCTTTCCCTCATCGTTAGAATCCTTCCAGCCCATGACCAAGCGATCACGATAGGGCCCACGATGAGCAGCGTGCTGAGCAGATACTGAAGGTATTTATTAAATTGGAATGACGTGTGCCCAGGCGGCACTTCGAGCACAGCACCCCACGGACCAATCATGATACACAGAACCACATAAACGATGAAGTGTATCGCGAACGCTGCCGGTAAGACGGTATGGTCTTAATGTATTCGACCGATGCCCTTCTTCTTCATATGCGAGTCCAAATTGTTTGCCGTGGAGTCCCTCGAGGTTTCACATCGAACGGTTAGGGTTTCGTACGTAGTGGCGCATGTGGCCGGAAATAAGAATTTGAAACGGTCGAATACGGCGAATTTCATCAATGCATTTGTGCTGGCCGTATCTGCATAGGCCAGATCCGCGACGTTCGACTAAGTCGCCATTCTACTTGACGAATTCAACCAACGCGACGGTTTGCCATAATCGGTTCGCAAAGAAGCCAGCATTTCGCTACACGTCAATTTCTTCTGCCTCTTCCGCTCGGTCCATGATAAAGCGAAATCGAGCGGACGCGTCGCGGCCCATCAGGTCGGACATGATGCGATCCGTTTCCAGCTGATCATCCACTTCGACTCGCAGCAAGCGGCGCGTGGCGGGATTCAATGTTGTTTCCCACAGAACTTTGGGCATCATTTCGCCCAGGCCTTTGAAGCGAGTGATATCGGGTTTGGAACGTTTATCCGCGTCCGCCACAATGCGCTCTCGCGCATCTTCGTCCGCGGCCCAAAACGTCTCTTTGCCAATATCAATCCGATACAACGGCGGCACGGCAATGTAAACTTTTCCATCCGCGATCAAGGGACGCATGTGGCGATAGAAAAACGTTAACAGCAACGTGGTGATGTGGTGACCGTCTGAATCGGCATCCGCCAACAAGATCACTCGATCATATCGCAATCGGGCCACGTTCAGATCTTTGCCAATGCCGCAGCCCAATGCGGTTACCAAGTCTTGCAGTTCCTTGTTCTCTAGAACTTTCTTCAAGCCGACCGTTTCGGTATTCAGGACTTTACCTCGTAAAGGCAAAATGGCTTGGTAATTGCGGTCACGACCTTGCTTGGCGCTACCACCGGCCGAATCGCCTTCCACGATAAACAGTTCCGATTCGCCTCGACCCGCCGACAAACAATCGCTCAGCTTGCCTGGCAACATCGTGCCTCGTGAAGTAGCGCTCTTTCGCGAAACCGAATCTGCAGCGGCTCGAGAAGCAGCTCGGGCGCGAGCGGCCGCGATGATTCTGGCGACGATGGTGTCGGCTACCGAGCGATTATTGTTTAGCCACTGTTCCAGTGATGCGCGAATGGCACTATCGATTACCGGTTGGACTTCGGTGTTGTTGAGTCGATCTTTGGTTTGGCCTTGGAATTGCGGATCGGCGACAAAGACGGAGACGATAGCGACCAGGCCTTCGCGAATGTCTTCGTGCGTGATTTTGACGCCACGAGGAATCAAGTTGTGCGTTTCAAAGAAGTTGCGAACCGCTTTGCTCAATCCGCTGCGAAAACCATTTTCATGCGTGCCACCGCTGCCAGTGGGAATACCGTTGACGTACGAACGAACATGTTCGTCTGTGGATTCGGTCCATTGCAGCACGATCTCGATGCGTTCGTCCCCTTCTTTGCGGACCGTGAACGGAGCGTCATGAATGGTTCGCGCCGAACGCTGCTGAATCACTTTGCCCAAATAGTCGACGATACCGTTTTCGTGGAAGAACGTGTCTTTCTGATTGTTGACTTCATCTACAAAATTGACCTTCACGCCGCGATGCAAAAAACTGGTGATCTCCAGTCGCTGGCGAATCATACTGGGGTCAAAATCGGTCTTGGGAAAAATAGTGGGGTCGGGCGTAAACGTGATGGTGGTTCCGGAGCCTCGAAACGAACCCTTGGCCTTTTGCAAACTGGTTTGGGTTTGCCTTGCGAAAACTCCATGCGGTACTGACTGCCATCACGGCGGACGATCGCCACCAACGATTTGGACAGCGCATTCACGGCGGACGCACCGACACCGTGCAACCCGCCCGACGTCTTGTAGTTCTTGCCTTCAAACTTGCCGCCGGCGTGCAGAATGGTCAGCACCATTTCCAGCGCACTCTTCTTAGTCTTAGCGTGCTTGTCCACGGGGATGCCTCGACCATTATCCGCCACCGTCACAGTGCGTCCATCTTTGTGCAGCGTGACGTTGATTTCACTGGCGTGGCCGTTCATCGCTTCGTCCACCGAGTTGTCCAGGATTTCCCAGACCAGATGGTGCAAGCCAGCCGTGCCGACACCGCCGATATACATGCCGGGACGCTTGCGAACCGGTTCTAGCCCCTCCAGCGCAACGATGTCAGCAGCACTGTAGCTTTTGGATTCGGTGGCCATGCTTCACTCCGTCAAATTCGAAATCAATTGTGCACTGTCAAAGGTTTGTCACGGGCCGCGATGTTCTGCTTCGGTTCGAACCAGGTTCGCGGCGAATGGGAAATGGTTGTCGAATCTATCTTATTCGTCTTCTTCCGGCAGCGGTTCAGGTGCCCCGGGCGGTTGTTGAACAATTGCCGCAATTTTGCCGTTCTTTTGAATCTCGATGCCTCGTCCACCGCGCGAAGTCACTCGATACTTGCCTGTGGAAACTGTCTTCTTCGCACCTCGATTGGTTTCCACCGTCAAGATGTCTCGGTCACCTGCGGACGCTTTGAAACCGAGCAATCGGTCTGTCTTGGCCAGTTTGATCAGCGTGACGCCTTTGCCCGCGCCGGACAGATAATTGATTTCTTCCGCCGGACACACCATCGCTCGGCAATCGGCCGAAATGGCCAGAATGGTTTCCGTGCCATGGATGGGCGTGACGGCCACGACGGAACTACCCGGAGCGACACGCGCGAAACGACGGCCGGTACGAGTAGACGGTTCGACGAAGGGCTGCAGTCCAAAACGCAGTGCAAAACCATTGCTGGTAGCCGCGAAGGCGTGCACCTCTGGGCAATAATCGGGTTTCTTCGGATCTTCGTAGATGTTGCCAATGCTGCGAGCGTCCAAGGACAGGACGGAAACAATTTGTTCACCGTCTTTCAGCTTGAACAGCTTCTGCACCGGTTCGCCGTAGCCGGTGGACGCCGGAATGTCAATGAAACGAGTGGTGTAGCAAACGCCAAAGGATGAAAAGAATGCCAAGGTTGATCGAGTGGAACCGGCGACACAGGCCAGCACTCGGTCACCTTCTCGCATGCGACTTTTGGCCGGGTCGGCAATTTGTTTCTGGCGTTTGACCCAGCCGTCAGCGGAAACCAAAACGTGACAGTCTTCCGCAACGATGAAATCTTCTGCCGAAAATTCGGGCACATCGTCGGCCATGACAATTGCGGTGCGACGAGCGCCTTCTTTGGTTTTGGCGTAGGTGTTGATCAGAGCTTCAATTTCTTCGCGAACAATCTGCCACCGGCCCGAAGAACGCGTGTCATCCGTGCTTTCTTTCAGCAGGCGTTCAATCTGTCGAGCTCGTTTCTTTTTGTCCTTCAGTTCGTCTTGGATCAGGTTGATCTCTAAGCGAGCTAACCGATAGAGTTTGAGTTCCAGGATGGCGTCGGTTTGTTCTTCGTCCAGTCCGCCTTTGGCTGCGGGAAAGCGCTTCATGATTTTTTCGGCCGCGTCCGCTTTGCCGTCGGACTTGCGAATGATGCGAATGATTTCGTCCAACGCATCAAAGACCAGCACAAAGCCTTCCAAGATGTGCATGCGGCGGTTAAGTACGCCTAGTTCGTGCTCTAAACGAGCGGTAACGACTTCCAAGCGGAAGTGCAAAAAGTGCCACAGGATTTCTTTCAGCCCTAAACGCTCTGGACGTCCCACCTCCGGATTTTCGGTAGGGACCAGGCACGTAATGTTCACGTTGAAGTTGGTTTGCAGCGGAGTGTGTTTGTAAAGATACGCCAGGACTTTGGCTTCGTCCGCATCTTTGCGCAGTTGCAGATCGATACGGATTTCTTCCGATGATACGTCGCGAACATCTTCAATCAACGGCATCTTGCTGCCGACCACAATTTCTGCGATGCGTTCCACCAAGACGCTCTTGTTGACGCCGTAGGGAATCGAATCAATATGCAGAATCTTGTTGCCTTTGCTGTCCGTACTGGATGTCGACGTGCCTCGGAGTTTGAGTGTCCCTTGGCCGGAACGATAGATGTCTCGCAGTTCTTCCTTCGTGTTGATCAGCTGTCCGCCAGTAGGAAAGTCTGGGCCTTGCACCGCATCGTTGGCCACCAGTTGATAGTCTTTCACTTCCGGATCATTCAAGAGCTTCAAGAGTGCTCGGCAGACTTCGCCCAAATTGTGCGGCGGAATATTGGTGGCCATACCCACGGCAATGCCGGTGGCGCCGTTGACCAGCAAATTGGGAACTCGGCTGGGCAGCACCACCGGTTCTTGTTTGGTGCCGTCATAGTTGGCTTTGAAGGGAACGATGGTCGAACCCAAATCGGTCAGCAGTTCGGACGCAACGGCCGACATACGACATTCGGTGTAACGCATGGCCGCAGCGTTGTCGCCATCGATCGAACCGAAGTTTCCACTGCCGTCGACCAACGGCATGCGCAAGGCAAAGGGCTGGGCCATGCGCACCAGGGCGTCGTAGATGGCGCTGTCACCGTGAGGATGGTACTTTCCCATCACGTCGCCCACCACCGTGGCACATTTGCGGTGCTTGCTGGTGAAGCTCAAACCCATCTGATCCATGGTGAACAAGATGCGGCGTTGGACCGGCTTCAGGCCGTCTCGTACGTCCGGTAGTGCTCGGCTGGTAATGACCGACAGCGAATAGTTTAGGTATCGGTCTTGCGCTGCTTCGCGCAGCGCGACAGGTTCAATCTGTTGCAGTTCGGCGGCGGGCGGTGTCGTGGAATCGCCCTTGGATTTGCGACGCCTTTTTTTGGGCGCACCGTTCTTGGGCGCCGAAGCATTCGCTGAACTAGTTTTGGTACGGCGTTTTGCCATACTCGGGTTCCTCCTCCGTGCATTACATCAAGCTGCGCATCAATTTGAATTCGAACAATCCGGTGCATTCACTTCGGCGGTGAAAGCATGCCTGCGCTGGCGGACGAAGCCTTGGCCGAAAACTATGTCGCCTGTCGTTTCGCATTGAAGTGAATCGAATCGCTTCTTCCGCAAGTCTGGGAATTCGAACTGTATCGCCTTGATTTGCCGATTGTCACCAAGTTTTTTTTCTTCGCATCGCCAGTCGAAATCACGATCCAGTCCGTTGCTCAGCCGCATAGCGACAGTTGGACGCAATCGCCATGCAGACGTAAGTGTGGTGAACCACGCTACCTCACGGCTAGACGCCGGCGGAATGGAAATGGGAATAGCATTCCTTGGTGAACCGCTGGCGTCAAGCCCGGGAGACTAGGGCGACTTTACGGCCCAAGCATGTGTATCCACGCAGATGGCGAAAACTTCGGACTTGCGGCAGTTTCGGCAAACTCTGAAGGCGTGGCAAATAAAGATTCACCTGCGTGATTGATACCAGCCGACAAACACTACGGACCGGCTCGATTCGTTGCGATGCAGCGAAGTAGGCTCGATGCAAGCCGCCGAGCTGGACGCTCACCCCTAATCCTACCCAAACGGTCCCGCCTTTCCATTTCAGAGTGTACCGAACGAACCTGCGTCCTGACGGATGGTTGATTCACCGGATTGCTCGTTTCCTACCAATCAAGAAGGAGTAGGCCATGCGGCCCCGCGAATTCTCTCAATGGCGTCTTTTTTTTACTTCGTGTGCTGTCGTTGCCGGAATGGTAACGCAGAGTTATGCCCAAGATTGTAACTGTGGCGAATCGTCCGGAGCGTACGCGCATGTGGGTGACGGATGCGCCACTTGCGGCGACGGCTGTGGCGGATTCGATGGTGGTTGCGCGACGGGTAGCTGTGCCAGCTGCGGCGGACTGGGGCTAAGCAATTTGCTGGCGCCAATTTTGAATCGCAACTGCGGCAAGAGCTGCGCTTGGAATCAGCCGTTGACGGAAAATTCGCAGCCTGACGTTTTCTTCAATGTGTATGCACCGAACAACATGGGTAACACGGCGGCCGCCTATCCCGCTCCGTTTCCAACACCGTCGCTGGTAGGTCACACCTATTACACTTACCAGCCTTTGATGCCACACGAATTTCTGTACAAGCATCATCGAACTTACCACCAGTATTATAACGGCGGTATGGGCATGAATCGTACAACCGTGCATTGGTATCACAATCCGATTCATAGCGTCTTGCGAGGCGTACGTCGCACGGCGCTCGATAAGCCGGCCTTGTTCTGGTAGATCTGATTCGACCATTCCCTTCAGCAGCAAAAGATAACGGAGCACATACCATGCACCGCATGCGACTCATGATTCTGATTACGGCTTTGGTGGGCGGCCTTTCGTCGCTGGTCCAAGGTCAGCACTTCCAGCCAGGGGCGATTCGAAGCACGCATATGGATCGAGGTGCCGCGTGGCACGGCGCGAATACGTCTTGGCACAATTCGTACTATCATCCCAGCTGGGGTCATCCGCTGGCGCTGATCGTTCCACCCAACGCGTCTATGCAAACGCAATATAGCTGGGGCGTGGGCCGAACCACCATGACTCCCATCCATCATCAATTCGGACGGCCCTACGTCGATCCCGTGACGGGTACGGTTGCAACGCCTGCGCCGATTTGGCCGTCCAATACAAACCAAATGGGAACGTATTACATACGCGGTCCATGGTAAGCCGAAGCGGCCGTTGTCACGGTGTAACACCGGTAGTCTTTACTGGGCAATCACAGAATGTGGTTGCCCATTTTCGTTGAAAAACGGCTGATTTTACGGGGTTCTGGCCGTTTCACTAAGCTGGTGACGTTTCACCAAATTGAAGAAATCAACGCTAAGTCGTTGTGAGTTCAATGGTTTGGCGATCGGGCGTTACGAGTGTTTCACCAGGTTGATGAGACGCAGGTTTTATGGCGTCGCGCCCAGATCAAAATTTATCTCGATTTCAGGCTTCTTTCTAAAGGACGTGAAGAATTCTTAGACCACTGATAGCACTGCTGGCACAGTGGTTGCTTTCACTGCACTGCAAGCATCGTTTGCTGGGTACGCACACCTGTGCGTTTGTCTAGCAGTGTTTGCTGACGGCACAAAATCGTGTTTGTGCTGTGCGAGGAACATTGGTGAATGGATTGCGATTTCGTGGGCTTGCTAGGCGTAAACGCCTGGCCACAGATCGTAAGGGCAAGTGTTAGTGAAGGCACGTTTTTTTTCATGAAAGGGATGAAGTCATGAATGCTGCGATTTCCAACTTTGACGAACACGAATTCAGCTATCGGAATCGAGAGAAACAGGCGTCGCACCGGGCTCCGAGTCATTCGAGTCGAAGTCGCGCCGCATCGCGCCGCCGCGCAAAGGCTCCGGTTCAGTTTAACGGAATTCATCGTCGTCGACGTAAGAAGCTGAATTGGTAGCTTCGAATCACTTGGTTCGAAGAATTCGCAGAATACATTGACCGTGGCAGCGTAGCCGGACGGAACGAACGGTCACCAGGGTAAAAGGATAAGGAGGTCTTGGAGCGAATTGGTCGTCCCAGGTTTGAGGTTAGCGCTTTCGAGAGGAACGGATACTCGCGGTACGAAGGTTGCTAACGGAATTGGATGAAGACGCGCTGGAGATGCGTTGACGTTAATTCACCAAGGCTTGATGGCAGGTAATTGATGAACGAAGTACGTACACAAACTCGACCGCCTTCAGTGCAAGCTGATGGTCGGACCACCGATTCGCATGCAGGCGAAGTAACGACACATCAGTGTTTGGTCGTTTCTTTTTCGCACGATTTGCGAGAAATGATTTCCAACGCTGCGAATGACACGGGGTGGGACACGGTCGTTTGTTCTGACATTCAGAACGCGTTGGCCGCGTTTCGACGTACAAACTTCCAAATTGGGTTTGTGGATTTGAATTCGGATACGAATTCCGACGAACTTCGTCAGCTATGCCAGCAATTGGTCACTGAAGAAAAGTTTTTATTAGCGGTTTGCGGACACGAAAACGACTGCAGCGAAGAGATCTGGGCGCGGCAGTTGGGTGTTTGGCTGTATTTGCCCGGCGTGGAACTGGAACATGCCGCCGACATTGGGGCGTTGTGTGAACAGGCCCACGTCATCTTGGCAGCCGAAGCACAACGTTAGATTCGACAAATCGCAAAACAAGCCAATAAGGGGTTATTGGCTTGGGGTGAACCGAAAGCAAAGGAAAATCAAATGAATTCCGCAACGAATCCGAACGAACATGACAACACTTCGCCAGACGAAGATCGTACCCGCGAAGATGCCAACCGTTTCAAGAAACTCAAGCGTCCCGAACACGCGTCCAAACGTTCTCGTACGCCCGAACGTTTACGAGGCATGCATCGACGTCGACGCAAGCGAATGGACTGGTAGCATTCGCTAGGCTTTCTTGGCCGCAACTACAAAAAAGGCGAACGGTTTGCAAAAGTGCGAACTATTCGCCTTTTTGTCATTTCCGTATGACCTTGAATCCGCTCGGTTAGCATTGACATCGGTCCACGGCTACACCAATTCCAAATTCTGGGAAACGCGTCCAAGGCGCAACCACAACGTCAAGCGATCATGATTCCGATGTTGATTGGGATACCGCAGGGCTGTCAAAAATTCGCTATCGCGATGATTTTGAACAGGCAGGTTCGTCTCGTGCCGCGATCATTTTATCCCCAGTCGAATTGCTCGACGGGAGCATCCGTTTTCTTGTTGGCACAGTTGGCTCGCACACAATACCCCTGGTCGGCTTGTCCGGCCAGAAACAATGCGCTGCCAACATGTCGGCCCGAGTTTTTGATGGGACGCTATTCGTTGGGGGCGCAAGTGAGCGATTCATTTTTCCGAGCGTTCAGGTGTTCCACGGAATAATTCGCCCAAGCGGCGGCGCCCATGACGGTGGCTTCGTCTCCCAAACGAGCATCCACGACTTGGTACGCATTTACGAATGACGGCATCACTCGTTTTGCGGCCGCCTTTCGCACATTTTCCAAGAACAAGTCAGGCATGGCTTCGACCAGACCACCGCCCAGCACAATGGTGTCGGGCAACAACAAGTTGACCAAATTGCCGACAGCAATGCCGATGCTTCGAGCCGCATTCTTGATGATCTCTTCAATGACCTTGTCACCCGCCTGGATCGATCGCAACAGCGCTTTGCTGCGAACCTTGGACAAATCCATGCCCACTTCTTTCAGCAAGTGCGGCGCGTCACCTCGATAAGCAGCTTGGATGGCCGCGGACGAAATCGCCAAACGACTGGCGACCGCCTCCAAACATCCTCTTCGACCGCAACCACACAACGGCCCGTCGGGTGCAATTTGCATGTGGCCTACTTCAAAACAACTGCCCGTACTCCCGCGCAGGACTCGACCTTCATACACACAACCTCCACCAATGCCGGTCCCAGGAAAAACGCCGACCACGCAACGAGCTCCTCGAGCGGCCCCGAAGCGAAATTCGCCATAAACGCCGGCATCGACATCGTTCATGATGATCACCGGACAATCGAAGGCCTTCTCCAGATATTCGCGAATTCGCACTTCCTTCCAGCCCAGATTGGGCGCTTCAATGATAACGCCATCGTTCAGGTCCAGCGGACCGGGGCAGCCGACCCCAATACCGCCCAATTCGCCTTTGGACAGCTTGGTTTCATCCAGAGTGGAACGAATCAAGTCCGCAATTCGCTCCAGTCCAGCAGCGGCGCCTTCATGTCCATTCGTTTTGGCGCGTCGTCGACTTAGCGGGTAGAACTTGGCGTCGAAAACCTGAGACAGCATCTTAGTACCGCCCAGGTCAAAGCCAATCCAACATTTTCCTTGGTCTTCATTGCTCATTTCAGCATTCTATCCGAAAGTCCGTCCGAACCAACTAGACTCGCGAACACTTTTGGATAGGCCAGAGTCAATAAGAACCCACTATTCCGAGTTATTCGAAGGAAACTCGTTGGCATTTTTCTGCGGATGTTTGTCACTACTTTCTTCGCTGTAGACAAACGTCCAAGCGTCGTGCAGATCTCGAACCAATTCAACTTTGCCAAATAACCGACGGCCCACAATTCGCACGCAGATCTTTTCCGATGACGATTCTACAACGTGAATTTGCCCGCTATCCCAGCGTCGCACGACACCGCGATCATGCGAGATTTCACCTTCGTAGTCCAAGTACTTTTTGCGATGTTCCGGCAAAGCCGTCGCTTGAATGACCACCTGATGCGCAGGCTGCACGTTCAACGCCCAGGTCTGTAGCTCGTCACCATTTTCGAACATGACGTCCCAATGAGAAGGACGTTCGAAGGTTCCCGGAACCACGTGGTGCAAAATGACAAATCGCCTGCTCTCGTCCATAGTGCCATCAACCAACTGTGCTTGTGCCCCATGATGCCCCGACCACCGCAGTGATCTCATGGCATTCTACGGCTGAACTACAATCATGTCTTCAGCATAAACGGCATTAGGATTCATAATGCTTTTGGCTTCCGCTCGGCATACCGCCTGACCGGGTGATTCAACTCTAGTGTGAAAGGTCCAAGTCACCTTCCTCTTGCTGCCGCAAACTCCGCACTGGTCGTAATCGAATCGTACGCAAGTCAGCGCTGACCGATCCCTGTGTCGGCCCAGAATACCCACCCAATGCTCGGTCCAGAACCACTTGTTGAGGCAGTTGGACGATCACTTCCACATTGGAGTCGGCCGCTTGGAAGCGATCCAAGTTGGTCACACTCACATCAAAGATAGCGTGTCGCGGATTCGCTGACTGCTGCCGACCACGAACGACTAATTCGAGCGTCGACTTGCGTTCGCCAACCGTGCCGAAGCTGCCATTTCCGTTGCGATTGCTTCCCGGCGCTCCCGAGTTCGCTCCGAAATTGTCATCCAGCGAAGGACGGTCGAACGAATCGTTGTCTAGCGGCCGATTCGGAAAGCCGCCCGGATCGGGATTCGAATCGCGATTATCAAATCCATCGAATCCAGCGCCATTACCCGGTCCTCCGCTCGGTTCACGAACAATCTGGACCGTCACTTCTTGCTGCCTGACGGCCAAGTCCTGCGCCACCACTCGAGCCACCACAGATGCTTCATTTACCGGTGCCAATGCTTGGCAATCCAACTGGAACGTCGTTGACTGATTGGCGGCCAACGGAACCCGCCGCGTCCACCTAGCTCCGCGACTAAGTCTTCTGGCCTCGGTCACCTCGTGGTCAGATGCTTCGCCGCTGAGCGGATCCAATTCGGGCGGTAACAACACTTCTACTACCATTCCGTTCAGCGGAGCGTTGCCGGTATTGTCCACCGTGATGAAGAATTCCAGTTCGCCACCTACGGGAATGGATTGCGGAGTGGCGGAAATTCGAATCTGAGCGTTGGGCCGAACCGGCTGCACGGCCGTAACGCACGCGCTGACGGTGGCGGGATCGGTGCCCACACCACTGGCGACCAATTCGTGGCAATGTCGACCCGGCGCGGTGATTTCAAAGTTCAAGCCGATTTCGCGAGTTTCGCCCGGATCCAGCGAACCAAAGCCGTCCCACATCAACGGACTGTTCGATTCGCCCGGGCCGGCCGCGTTGGAACCTGGTTCCACTCGCAAGTGTCGCAGGCCTTCGTCAAAGCGATCGGCAATCTGGATGTTTTCTACTCGAGCACGACTTTGGTTTTTGATTTTGATGGTGTACTTTGCCAAATCACCGACATTCAGCGGTAGATTGGGGTCAGGGCCAAACATTTCAATGAATAACGCTCGATTCGAAATTTCCGTCTCCGCTTGCTGCTCTACGGGCGGCACGTCAGCGCCTTCGGCCGCAACCACATGCACCACTCGACCAGCTCGAGTTGGCCACAGACTCAACGAAATCACTCGACGCTCATTCGGCGCTAATGTCCCCATATTCCAATCAACTCGGCTTCCCGAAACCTGCCCCGGTGGATCGCTGGATTGATATTCCATGTCCACCGGTATCATGCTGTGCAGCGAAACGTTGGTGGTTGGCGCGGTGCCGGGATTGTAAACTTCCATTTCGTACGTCACCGGAGCATTGGTGTCCGCCGTCGGCGGGCCTAGCAAGCGGAGCTGCAATGCGGAAGACGCCCACGTCACCGAGGTATCACCTTGGCCAATCACGGTCCGTTCCGTGGGACTAAACGTCATGCCCTGAGAATTGGTGGCGCGAATCACTTGGACGTTAATATTGGTGGTACCGGAATCTTGGCTGGCCGGAATCAGCACTACCGACCCCTGGCCTAGCGAATCGGTCATGACTTCGCGAACTGTGCCGCCGCCGTCGAATTCAGCCGGAGCACCGCCGGTGATTTCGTAGCGCACAATCCAACCCGCAATGGGCTGGCCGGAAACAGTTCGTCGAACTTGCGTTGTCAGCGTCTTGGCTTCGCCCAACTTGGCCGACTGCGGACCGGGGATGGTAAACTGGCCGTCTACCCAATGAATGACGGCCGTGGCTTGTCGCAAGGCGGAATGGTCCAAGTTTGGCGCAACCAGCGTGATATACGATTCTCCTTCTTGAGAAGACGTCACGCCAATCCACGTTTGACCACTTTCCACAAAGATATCGTCCGTGGCTGCCGGGGTGCCTCGAGTCAGCACTTGCAGTTTCTTCGATGTACAGCTGACGGCATATTTATTGGATAGCAATTCAGCCACCGGTTCGGTTAGAAAACCATCCAGCAACGGCCGCCGATTCAGTAGCCCGGTTGCGTTCCCCGGATCCAAGAACGTGCCGACACTGCCTTCTTCCAAAGACCATTCGACGGGTTCGCGAGTAACATAGTAACCGTCACCGCCGCACACGCCGCCGACAAGAATGACCTCCGAACCCACCGGCGCCATCATTCGTTTCTTGGTCAGCGTGACCGAACCTTGGCCCGGTTGAGCTTGCGTAGCCGAAAGCACTCGAATCAATTCGTGCGCCGGCTTGTCCGAAGTATCCAGATTTGTGCCGTTGGTAATTCTTGGTACCGTCGGCACGACTTGGCTGACCGGCAGCGTGTTGATTGCCGTTGCGGAATTGGGCGGAGGCAGCGGATTGTCACAAGGCGGAGGTGTTTTGGGCGAAGCAAACAACGGCTTCTGAGGCTTGAAACAATCGGCCCACGAATGACCTTCTTCGCAGACGGAAACGTTCGTCGAATTGGGCCACGGTAATAGAAAGCGTTGCCCCGTAGGATCGATCGCCGGCAACTTGCACTGCGCGCAACCCAACTGCAGCACCATGGCCATTGCCATGATGATCATCAGAAGGTTCGCATTGGCCGTCGACCGTCTCAATCGAATACCCTGTTGCTACGTGTTCCAATTCAAGCAGCCCCGTTTCTGGCTGTGAAAAAATACAACATGTTCCGAATACAGGAGGCAAAATTTCATCATCCAACGTTGCAAAACTTCAACCCCTTGGCGAAATATGCCGCCTTTGCCGAATTTTCAGCCTTAAAAAGCCCGGTAATCAGCGTGGGACGTCAGATTTGGTCGCGCAGTGGGTCGAGCTGGCGTAAGTTGTTGTGTCCGAGGCGGCGTTCAAGATGGGATGCCTAGCGAGGAAAAAATGAGAAAGCAATCTGTTACCCATTGGCTCTGGCAGCTTAGGTTGTCTTTTACGACCGGTAAATCTAAGATGCGTCCATTCCCCAGCAATATTTGCTACCCTTTTGGCGAAGCCATACTCCCGAACGATGCGGGATTTGGTCGATTCCGCGGGTGCTAATCATTGCGGTTTGACGCAACTTTTCCTCAGCCAGCGGAGCCACGCATGAGAAGTGCTCTTCGGACCCTTGCGGTGATTTGCATCTTGTCGGTGCCGTTTCAACCTAGTTACGGTGCTGATTCGCAAGAAGTAGTCCAAGCTTTGAACGAACTAGAAACGTGGTGGTCCGATAGTCCACACGCGGATGGTTGGCGTTCTTGTTGTTGACCGATCAATTGTCGGCCGAATTAGCCAAAGGCGACCAAGCTGATTCGCTGGTGGTGGCAGGTGCTAGGACGTTTGGAGCAAACCGAACTGTCCACTAGTCGCCCACGTCTGTCGCGACTTCGCCAGCGACTGCGATCTTGGCTGGACCAGCGAAACGTTCGGCCCGCGGCAAGAATGGCCGGTTTGGTACTGAGCGAACAAGATCGATTTGAATCCATTACGCCAAATCGGATTCAAACGAACAGCGTCGACTTCGCACTGCTTTGCAACGTCTGCAGAATTTCTTGCGAACCGGTTCGGCCCAGAAAGAGCAAGGCTGGAAGACGTATTTGAAATGGGACGAATTAAATCAACTGGCCAGCAGCGATCTTCCCGATAAAGACCAAGTGCGTGAACTGGCAACTCCATTCTTCCATGGTCATGCAGGACTGCAATTGGCGCCGTTTGCCGACGTGGCCGATTCATTGAACAATTTGCGTTTGCTCACCACAGCTGCTTCCAGCGAACAATCCAGAAAACTGTACAACGAGTATCTAGAACGCATTGCGACAATTCTGCAAAGCGACGCCTCGTTAGACAATCGTATCGAACTGGCCGCTCGCCTGCATTGGTTGGACCAACTCCAGCAAGCGCCCCAAGTGGTACGTTCCATTCGCCTGCAAAACGAATATCCGAACTTGTTGGTATCCGCATCCGAAACACTCGTCGCTCAAGCGATGTCCCGCCCGGTGACCAACACTTCGCCCGTTCGCGAGGATATCTTGGGAACCGACGTCGTCGGCACGGCTTTCACGCAAGGCACGCTGTCGGCTTCGCTATTACCCAGTTCGCACCAAGTTGCATTGCAGCTCCATTTGACCGGCATCACGACGGCAAAAAATATTGGCTACCGTTCGCCCGTTCGGATTTACAGCAACAGCTTTACGGACGTGCATGGTTCCAAGAGCGTTTTCTTTAACGGGTTTCAATTGACCAGTGCTCCGGCAACCGCCAACTGCCAAACTCGGACTCAAATCACCGGCATACAAGCGGAACGTCAAGGTTTGGGATCAAAATTGATTGAACGCGTCGCCAGCAAGCAAGTGGCTAAGAAGAAATCGCAAAGTGAAGCGATTGCTTCGCAACGAGCAGCTCGGCGGATTTCCCAAAACCTAGATCAACAAACCGAAGCCATGTTGGCCGATGCGAATTTGCGGCTGGAAACACAGGTTCGCCAACCACTGGAACGACGCAACTTGTTGCCTCGTGCGGTTCAAACGTCGTCCGATTCACAACGAATCTACTTGTCCATGTTAATGGCCAAAGAAAATCAATTGGGCGCTCCTGAAACGGCACCCACGGCCCGCGCACTGCGGCTCAACGTGCAACTTCACGAATCGGCCGTTGCCAATGCGGCGGCCAATTATCTGGGTGGATTGACGCTGTCGAATGATCGAGCGGCCGTTTTCTTTGAAGACTTGACCGGCCAACGTCCAGCTCAACTGGAAGAAAATGACGAACCCTGGACGCTGACATTTGACCGCTTGCGACCCTTGACTGCCGAGTTTCATGATGATCGAATTGTCTTAAAGATCACTGCTAGGTCGATGTCTCGCGGTGACAGCGGAGTGAACCGTCCGTTGCTGATTGCGGCCACATATCGAATCGGCATGGCAGACGGTCGCATGGTCATGCTTCGCGATGGTGACGTGGAAGTCAGCTATCCGGATTTGGCCGAAGGGCAACGGATGAGCATCAGCGAAACGACTTCACGAGATTTCGTGCAGGCTCGTTTTGGCAAAATTTTCCAAGATACGATCGAAGGCGAAGGCCTGCAGCTGCCGGAACAGTTCCGCCATGTCGCACCGCTGCGTTTGGCCGACGTTCAATCGAACAACGGCTGGTTGACTTTGGGGTGGGATTGACATGAATCGTTGGGTAGAAATTGAATTCGATTGCCTTCCGTTACGCACGATCACTCGGTTTGATATCCCGCTGGACGCTTCGCCCAAATACCAAGCGTTTTGTCACGCTGTGAAAGGGGCCATGGAAAAGCACGGCACGCATAACACCTATTTCTTGCACAACGCCAAGTGCCGCTACCATTTGCTGAACGATGAAGATCGAGGCCTGATTGAATTCACTTTCCAGGGAACCGTACTGACCGGCCCCAACGATGTGAAAACGATCACTTGCGATTTAGACGTCGAGCTGGCGAAAGAGACCTGTGATTGGTTAACCGCTCCGGTTGTCCAATGGTTTCAAGAAACGGTCCAACGGTCTGTGGTCGTCGAATTTGACCGTTACATCCAAGCGGGCGATCTGGAAAAAGCCAAAGCCCGCATGAAACAAATTCAAGACGCCAGCGACGATTCCGGCGGCTTTGTGGGAATGTACTTGTAAGGCAAAAGCGACTTGCTGTAAGGCCGCTCCTCCGCCCAGCGGGCGAAACATCTTTGCCGGTGTACATCAGCCACCGGTCGTCGTTCTATTCTGCTCCGTTCAGCCCGGCGGGCGACACATGCGGACGCATGAAGACGCCCAAAGTATCCAACGCAAGAGATGGAAACGCCGAGGCGCGAGGTCGTAGAGTTGGCCGCTGCTGCTCTGCGTACCTCGGCGCTCCGGCGTTTCTGATCTTCTTACTTGGTGTGTAGAAGCGGGTTGCCAGCTTCCCGCAGCCACTCTTCCCATTGGTACCAGCCACAATCAGATTCGGTTGGTGCCAGCCACTAGATTCGGCCACTAGATTCCGTCTTTGCCGGTGTACGTCAGCCACCGGTCAGATTCGGTTGGTGCCAGCCACGATCGTCGATCATGGGGTGTCAGTTGGTGCCCGTTTTAGCCAGAGATTCGGTTGGTGCCAGCCACAGATTCTGTTTTAGTTGGTGTTTTAGTTGGTGCCATCCATTAAATGTTTTAGTTAGTACCATTCATCAGATTCGGTTGGTGCCAGCCGCGATCGTGGCGGATTCGGTTGGTGCCAGCCACTAGATTCGGTCTTTGCCGGTGTACGTCAGCCACCGGTCGTCGTTCTGTTCTGCTCCGTTCAGCCCGGATTCCAGATTCGGTTGGTGCCAATTCGGTCTTTGCCTGTTTTAGTTGGTGCCATCCATTAAATGTTTTAGTTAGTACCATTCATCAGATTCGGTTGGTGCCAGCCGCGATCGTCGATCTCAAAGAGATGGAAACGCCGAGGCGCAGAGGTCGCAGAGTTGGCCGCTGCTGCTCTGCGTCATCGAGACAATGTCAAAATGCCAAGGTTTTCCTTTACTTGACACGCTCAAGTGCCGACGTACAATTCGGTTTGTGCCAGCCACTAGATTCGGTCTTTGCCGGCAGATTCGGTTGGTGCCAGCCACGGATTCGGTCAGATTCGGTTGGTGCCAGCCACGATTGTTTTAGTTGGTGCCATCCATTAAACGTCTATCCATTAAACGTCTCAGTTAGTGCCATCCATGGGTGTCATTTGGTGACGAGATTCGGTTGGTGCCAGCCACGATCGTCGATCTCAAAGAGATGGCGGATTCGGTTGGTGCAAGCCACTAGATTCGGTCTTTGCCGGTGTACGTCAGCCACCGGTCGTCGTTCTGTTCTGCTCCGTTCAGCCCGGATTCCAGATTCGGTTGGTGCCAGCCACGATTGTTTTAGTTGGTGCCAGCCATCAGATTCGGTTGGTGCCAGCCACGATCGTCGATCTCAAAGAGATGGAAACGCCGAGCGCAGAGGTCGCAGAGTTGGCCGTTGCTGCTCTGCGTCATCGAGACAATGTCAAAATGCCAAGGTTTTTCTTTAGATTCAGTTGGTGCCAGCCACTAGGTTCGGTCTTTGCCGGTGTACGTCAGCCACCGGTCGTCGTTCTGTTCTGCTCTGTTCAGCCCGGATTCGGTTGGCGGATTCGGCTGGTGCCAGCCACTAGATTCGGTCTTTGCCGGTGTAGGATTCAGTTGGTGCCAGCCACGATCGTCGATCATCGAGACAATGTCAAAATACCAAAATGTTTTAGTTGGTGCCATCCATTAAACGTCGCTGGCTTTTTCCGTAACCGGCACGGAACAGCTAGATGTCCTTGCTTATCAAATATTGCGTACCGGTAGCGTCGTACGAGTTGGGCATTTTTTGCTTTGGAGCTGTTTTGGTCGTTGCTTTCGCCTTCGCCATAATTCTGCTTTGCGCCATCATGGCGAAGAACGAAAGGAACGTCACTGTCGACGATGACAGCTGCTTGTCACAGTTCCTATTGACCTAGCATCGCCGGCATCGCACTGTGGGTAGCACTAACGGAACGGCCTGCGGAAGCGCCCTGGTCGGTGACAAATTCTTGCACATCCAGAGC
This sequence comes from Pirellulaceae bacterium, assembly GCA_041399205.1. Classification (GTDB taxonomy): domain Bacteria; phylum Planctomycetota; class Planctomycetia; order Pirellulales; family Pirellulaceae; genus JAGQOZ01. The sequence continues at coordinate 200,199 of JAWKTK010000008.1, forward strand.
TCGTGAGACGACATTGTCTTGTAAAACAGAATCGCTGTCACAACGACTGGTCTAATCGTTCCGAGTTGCCGACCAAGCGTCTCGAGCCCATTCGTTGCCGTCGGAGCCGGTCAGGATCCATTCGCCCTTTAGCTTGCCTTTTTCGGTTTGCTTGGCCTTGACGGTGATGGTGCCCGAATTGCCATCGTATTCAAATGGGACCGTGTATTCGATGTCTTCGTCTTTAACTTGTATCGATGCAAGCGATCGGCTTTCGCCGGTACTGCTAGTTGACTTGCCCGAGTAGTCTCCATCCTGTTCGGTCAATTCCAGAGTTCCTGAATAGTCGGCGTTGTTAGGAACGGTCGCGACGACGTTCCACGTGCCGGCCAAGCTGTTGGATTGTCGCGACGCCGACCAATTGCCGCTGGCTGCTTCGGTACCGTCTTCGCCCAGAACAATCCATTTGCCAACCAACTTGTCGGCTTCTTTAGCTTCCGCTTCGACCACGCAATTAATGGTACTACCGTTCATTTCAAAGTCGAATTCCAGGCGAAGGTCTCGTTTGTTCGCCCTGAGTTTGTCGATTTCGGTCTTGCCATCGACGCCGTTGAAAGCACCTTTCAGCGAACCGTTTTCGCCGGTCAATTCCAGTACCGAATCCAAAACGCCGCCATCTGGAAGTTCCGCCTTGGTGGCCCATTTTCCTGCGAAGGCAACGTGCTTGAGCGCCGAAACTTTGCCGGTCATAAACTCGGTGCCGTCTTCGCCCAGTATGCTCCACTTGCCAACCAGCTTGCCTTTGCCTTCTTCCTTTGCGTCAACTTCGATGGTCCCTTTATTGCCATCCACGTTGATATCGATCTCCAACAGCACGTTGTTGCCCAACACGGTAATTCGATCCAGATTGCGTTCGTCGCCATCTTCCGCATTGACGCTGATGCCCGACAGTTTGCCGTCTTCGTTCTTGAACTTCCAAGTCAGTTCGCGTTGGCCCTGATCACTAGACGCCGTCACGGCCCATTCGCCAGCCAGATCGACGTCGGCCGAATGCGTTGAATTCCATCCCAGCACCAAGAATATCGCCACAACTTGAAACACAGTCTTCATTTGGGTTACCTTTCCGAACGAATTGTAAGAACCACGACAAAAGTCCATCGATTCTACCGTAATCACCCAGCCGACGCACGCACTATCGTCGACTGGCCTGATGTTATTATGCCGCGAAATTTGCAAGAATAACCCGAAGCCAACCGTCTCATTTCTTCAGCCATCTACCAAAGGCCGACCATGAATCTAGAAGACTTTCGTCCGTATTTATGCGCGATGGCTCGCATGAATCTAGATCGTCGAATTGCGTCCAAAGTGGATGCTTCGGACATTGTGCAGCAGACCATGCTACAAGCGCATCAAGCATTGGATGATTTTCGCGGTACCACGGAACCAGAAATGGCCGCGTGGCTCAGGCAGATTTTGGCTCGGAATTTGTCCCACGCGTCGCGAGACCTGCGTCGCGACAAACGCGACATCAACCGCGAACGTTCGTTGGAAGCATCACTGCAAGCGTCTTCGCTGTGTCTTCAACAGTTCTTGGCGGCTGACGATCAACCTCCATCGCAAATTGTGCAAAAGAAGGAAGCGGTCTTGGAAGTGGCCAAGGCGTTGGAAAGTCTTTCTGATCATCAACGGTCTGCCATTTTGCAGAAATATTGGGAGAAGAAATCCTTGGCTGAAATCGGTACCGCGCTGGAAAAATCGCCCGAAGCCGTGGCTGGATTGATTCATCGAGGCCTAAAGAAACTACGCGAAATTCTGAACGTATCGTCGTCCACCGACCCAACTTGATGATTTGATCTGCCGCCATGGACTCTTATTCGAATGATTCCGATTCGGTTCGCATGGATCGCGCTATCGCCGAATTCCTACAACAAACGGAACAAGGCCATTCGCCGAATCGTCGCGAATTCATCGAAAAATATCCGGACTTGGCGGACCAACTGCACGAATTTTTCGCGTGTCATGATCAACTGAACCAGGATTCGACTGACAACGAGTCGTCACTGTATTCGGCCACGGTCAGTTATTCGGGCAGCATCGACGCCGGTTCCAGTTTGCATTTGGGGCCGTTGCCGTTTGACTTAGGTCCGTACACGCTGTTGGAGGAACTAGACCGAGGCGGCATGGGCGTCGTCTTTAAAGCTCGACATCGAACGCTCGACCGAACCGTTGCCCTCAAGTTGATCAAATCAGGGCAGCTGGCAACCCAGGAAGAGCTGCAGCGGTTTCAGCGCGAGGCGCGAGCGGCGGCCAATCTATCTCACCCCAACATTGTCCCGATTTACGAAGCGGGCGAAGTGGACGGACTGCCGTTCATTGCCATGGGATTTGTCGACGGACATACGTTGGCCAAGCGCTTGGCGGATGGTCCGCTGGATGCGCGCGAAGCCGCCAAGATTGCCAAAGCGTTGGCAGACGGGGTGTCGACGGCGCATCGACACGGCATTATTCATCGAGACCTCAAGCCGGCCAATGTCTTGATGGATGCCGACGGACAGCCGTTGATCACCGACTTCGGACTCGCCAAGCAAATGCAATATGACGACGGTATCACGCAAACGGGACAAATCATTGGCACGCCGTCTTATATTGCTCCGGAACAGGTTCGCTTAGATTCAGATCACGCGCCGGAACTAACCGATGTTTATTCGCTGGGAGCGGTATTGTATGCCATGTGTACTGGCCGAGCGCCGCATGCGGCCAACAATCCGCTGGATACGTTGCTGAAAGTCTTGGAACAAGAACCGGTTCGTCCCAGTAAACTGAATCGACAGTTGCCAGCGGCGCTGGAGCAAATCTGTCGGCGAGCGATCGAAAAGAAACCCGAACATCGCTATGCCTCGGCGCAAGCCTTGGCCGAAGATTTAGAGCGGTTTCTGAAAGACGAACCGCTGGCCAGTTGGACTCCTAGCTGGCAACATCAGATTTCTCGCTGGCTGCGAAGCAAACCGGTCTTGGCGGCACACGTCTTCAGTATCGTGCCTATTTCGCTGATCGTGTTTGTGACAGCCTGGATCACTCGAACCGAATGGACCTACTATTCGCGTCATTTGGCTGCGTTATTTTTGTGGCTCGCCCTTTCCTTGGCGCTGCAGTGGTGGGAAGACCGACGCAAGTCACAATTGATTCGCAGCATTTGGTCGACCTTGGACGTGGTGATTTATACGGTGATCATCGCCATGGCCCATTCGCCAAGAAGCCCGTTGTTGATCGGCTACGGATTATTGATTGCGTCCAGCGGCCTGTTCGCGAAAGTCCGCTTTGTCGTTTCGATGACCATCATGGTGGTCGTCGCCAACTTGTTGTTGGTGATCGCCGTCCCCGACGACCTTGCGAATCGGCCGCACTATGTGGCCATCCAAACCATCGGTCTCGCCATGCTGGGCGGCATCATCGCCGCTCAAGTCAAACGCATCCGCGCTCTTTCTCGGTATTATGAATCTGCGGAATAGTCCCATGACTATTCCAAATCACCGCGTGCCTGCAAATAGGCGTCGGCAATTTGTTGGCCCAGCCAGACGATGCCGTTGGTGTTCAAGACGAGCGCTTCGGGTTGAGCAGGTGGAGCGAAGGCTTTGATGTGGATCAGGTGCGGATCGGCTTGAGCGGCGGTCTCCAGCATGCTTACCACGTCAATCGAATTCACACTTTCGTCGTCGGTGGGCCGTTGCTGACTGACATACCATTTCAAATCAGGACGCTGTAAGTCCTGGCGACTCGCGGCAATCAGCGACGTCAATCGCTCGATCGACTTCGACCGAAACGGACTCCACGACATATCGTTTTCGCCCAGATGATAGAACACGCCCGCCAATTCCACGGTGTGCCCCTTCGCTTCCAATTGTCGCACCGATTCGTTCACAAAATCGATGAACGCTGGATACAGATTCCGAGACTTCGCTTCACTCCCTTCCCGAGTCCAATCGATGATTTGCGAACCACTATGAGTGAATTTGGCAATGGCCATATTGGATAGATTCGCATCTAGCAATGCCGCTGCAAAACTCAGTTCTGGACCGAACGTATCGTAATCGCCCGCCGGGCCGAGCGGTTCCCATGCGTTCGAAATTCGATAGCCACCGCCAAGATTGTACCGGTAGGCGATCTGACGATTGTCTTTTCGCAGCGAAGCATTCCGGTCCGTCAATTCCTGCACGAACGCTCGTTCTCCTTCCATATTGCGATGCCCTGCCATGACGAATAGCTTGACGGTCGAACCGGCTGGATAGGGCCAACGATCTAGCGAACGAATTGACTTGGGCGCCTGGCCGATGTTGGCGAGATAAGCTTGCGCGTAGTTGACGCCGTGCTCCAATTGCCCCAGCGTGCCGTAGTGATAATGTAGTCCCACTCCGCCACCAACCTCCACGCCCACATGCGATGTCGGCACGTAGTCCGCCAGCGGATCGGCGTCGGTCACTTGCCGCTGGCCCAAACTAATCGCGTACATTCGTGGCCGCAGGTCCATGCCCCAGATGGTCTTGGTGCAGAGCTCGCCAATGTAAAAACGCAGGTGCGGTGCCGATAAGTCTCGACGCCAACAAGCCAGAAAGTTCTTTAGGTTCGCACCATAGGCAGCCATGTAATCCGCATCAAACATGTCGTTTTCGCCTTGATGCCACATGAAGCCTTCCAATCGATAGTCGACGCCTTCCGCTTGCAATTGCTGCAGCGCCGTGCGAACTTGTTGTAACGCCAGCGGATAGAGTTTGAATCCGCTGGGCGAATCGGGATTCCAGTCACCGCCCAGATGCGTTCCGCCCGCTGCGATTTTGATGATGGCGATGGGCGAAGTGGAATGCCGCCGGACTTCTCGAGCGAAACTCAGCTCCGGACCTACCAAGTTGTTCACCGGTTGCAGCGAGACCCAACCGTCGGAAATGGTCTTGTCTTCACGACCAAGGCAGTACCAAAAGCGGACGTCTTCTTGAGCTTGGTCTAAACCGGCAAAGGGCGGAAATCGCTGGATGTCAGCCACCTTGGAATCGGACCCCACCATGTTCGACTGTCCGGCAAAGATGAAGATTCGTACCGGCTGTGTTTCGGCGAAGCCCGGTTCGCTCCATCCGCCAAGCACGGCCAAGACACAAAATGCGATTTCTAAAATGGATCTGCGATTTGGCACAGCGAACTTTCTTTTGAATGGGGTGGGATAAATCATATCAGCTGCACCACGTTATTCAGGCAGGCGAGGATCGTAGGTGAGCAAATCGGGTCGAGTACAAAACGGAGATGCGGGCAGTCCAGCTGTATTGTACAGATTGCAGTTGTCCGGAGTCATCGCGTAGGCGTATCGAACCGCGATGGGCGACGTGACAGCGGGGCAGGTAACGACAACCGTTTGACCGTGTATGCTGGCATTCGCCGCGTGCCATACTCCGCTCTTATTGGCCATTTCGAAATGAGCGAGTTGCTGATTGGGGGTTTCGGTTGGCGACTGCAGTCCGTCTTTGTTCGCTACCATCAAACCGTTTTCTGCGTGATGGAAATGCAAAATCACTTGTTCGCCTTGGATTTCCTGTCGATCCAACATCGGCCCGCTGAAGGCTATGGTTCGACCATGTTCGTGGGCCAATGCCCAGAAAGCCAAACGGCGCCCGACATCGATTTTATTGGGCGGATGAATTCCTTGACCATCAATGTCAACGGTGACCACCATCCCCGTACGCGGCAGGTCCGAGGCCAAACGTTGTTGTTCGCGAAGATAAGGCCAGCCTTCGGCCGCACCACTACCGGGAAGTTGGACGAAGTAAACCGGCAGCCGTTCATTGTCAAACGCCTGACGCCAACCACGAATGAACGCTCGCATCTTGTGTTGATATTCTCGCGGATCCTCCTGAACTCCGCTGTTGGATTCACCTTGGTACCAAATGACTCCTCGTACAGCAAAACGGCGGATGGGCGCCAGCCGAGAATGAAACAGTCGCCCCGGTAACCAATTGGCGTCTCGCGCGCGAACTCCACCGGGAAGTTTCCAGATTCCGACAAGGTCTTCTTGGTCGCCCAGCTTTCGTTCTTGCTGGAGCGTGGGATGCGAATCAAAGGCGAACTTGGGAATAAACGGTTCGATAGGGGTTCCGCCTCGAGAAGTATCCACAATGCCGATCGGTACGTTCAATTCGGCATGCAGGTGACGAGCGAAATAGAATGCCACGCCGGAAAAATTCACAACCGAAGCTGGTTCGCACACGGTCCAGTTGGCTGGCTGCCGCAAATCATCCAGCGGCAAAGCGCTTTCCGAATCGTTGATGCGACAAAAACGAATCGACGAATGATGGGCGGCAGCGATGTCCGCTTTGACGGTCTCCCATTCGTTGGCCATGGCGCCAACCGTCATGGCCATATTGGATTGACCGCTGGCATGATAGACTTCGCCCACCAAGACGTCGTTGATCACCGCAGTTTGTTTGCCGCATTCGATTCGCAACTGCCTACCTTGGCTGCTGGATTCCAGTGGATCGAATGTGACCGACCAGCTTCCGTCATTGCGGGCGACCGTTGTTCGCGACTGGTGGGCAAACGACACGGAAACCGCACCGCCTGCGTCGGCCCAGCCCCAGATTGAAATCGGTTGACCTTGTTGTAGGACCATGTGATCCGCAAAAATACCGGCGACTCGAATATCCGCACATGCCGTTCGGCAGCTCAGGAGGGCGCAGACGACAATCATTCGTATACAGAACGTTTGAATTAGATAATTCATTGGACGAGATACTCGGGACGAAGAATCAGATGCTTTACCATCGTGAACACGGATGGTTCGTATTCCAGCAGCGCGAACGTGTTGCACAATTCGAAGATCATAACAAAGGCTTGGTCAACTGCAACGAAAATGCGGTCACGTCCATTCGGTGGCAAACAAATGCGAAGTGACATCAGTTATGATACGATCTTAAAGCCTTGGAACTGATAGTCAAGTACATCACATTGCTGATTCTTCACAGAATCTAAATTGAATCGAAACGTCCCGCGACCATTCTTAGGTAAATATTATGTCCGCAACCAGTAATCATGTCATTGACCAGATCCGAAACGCGTTTGCGCAGCGAGGCAATCAGCGGTATGGTTCCGAACAAGTCACGCAGCTACAACACGGCTTTGCAGTGCATACGTTGGCTCGCGAATCAAACGCTCCGGCCTCCGAAGTGACCGCGGCGTTGTTGCACGATGTAGGACATATTTTGCCCGACGATACCCATGGTGCTGAAGCGTCCCACGGATTAGATGACCATCATGAAGCTCGTGGATACCGTTGGCTAAAACAGTATTTTCCGGATCGTGTTTCTGATCCAGTGCGGTTGCATGTGGCGGCCAAACGATATTTGTGCACAGTAGACGATTCTTATGCGAACCAACTCTCGCCCACTTCGCACCAAAGCTATTTGGATCAAGGTGGACCGATGTCGCCGGCGGAAGTGGCGGCGTTTGAGGCCGAACCCTATTTTGAAAGCGCCATTGCCGTTCGACGCTGGGACGATACGGGAAAGGTCCCTGATCTGAAAACGCTGTCATTGGACGCATTTATCGATGACATTCGCCAATGCTGATGTCTTGATCCAAACGCCCTGCGGAGAAGTATGAATGAAACTGAAACAGCACTTGGCGTCGGCCGGTTCGACCTATTTTTCTGCCTATTGCATCGTGGCGGCGTTTGGTACGTATTTCTGCATGTACGCCTTTCGCAAACCGTTTACGGCAGCTACGTATGACGGAATCGAGATGCTGGGCATCGGCTACAAGACGGTCCTGGTGATCAGCCAAGTGTTGGGATACACCATTTCCAAATTCTTGGGAATCAAGTTTGTTTCCGAAGCGGAACCACATCGTCGAGCGATCATGATTCTGATGTTGATTGGGATTGCGCAGGCCGCGTTGTTGCTGTTTGCCATCGTGCCGCCGCCCTACAATTTTGTGTGTTTGTTTATCAACGGTTTACCGCTGGGCATGGTGTTTGGTTTGGTGTTGGGGTTCTTGGAAGGCCGCAAAATGACCGAACTACTGACCGCGGGGCTGTGCGCCAGCTTTATCTTGTCGGGTGGTGCCGTGAAGTCGGTCGGACAGTGGTTGATCTTACGACATCACTGATTTCTGGATGCCGTTTTTGACGGGATTGATTTTTACCCGTCTTATTGCTGTCCGTCTGGATGCTGCACCATATTCCGCCACCCGATAAGGAAGACCAAACGTTGCGTTCGCAGCGAGCTCCTTCGCGGAAGGAAGACCGGCGGATTGTCGTGGCGAAACATGGTACGGGCCTGACGATGTTGGTGTTTTCGTACATGCTGTTGACGGTGATTCGAAGTATTCGAGACGATTTTGGCGTCGAAATCTGGAGCCAGCTGGGATTCAACGAAAAGCCAGAGGTCTTCACGCAATCCGAATTCGTCGTGATGTGGATTGTGGTCATCGTCAACGGCGCGGTCTTTTTAGTCAAAGACAACCGCACCGCTTTTTATACGGCGATCATGGCGATCGGCGCTGGTTTTGCGTTGACACTACTGGCTGTGTTGCTGTTTTGGCAGCGAACGCTGAGTCCGTTTGCGTTCATGGTCACCGCGGGCGTCGGTTTATATGTGCCGTATGTGGCGTATCACACGACATTGTTCGAACGGATGATTGCCGTCTTTCGCGAAAAAACGAACTTGGCACACCTGATGTATTTGGCCGATTCGTTCGGCTATTTGGGATACGTCTTGGTCCTGCTGATTCGCAACTTTGCGAAATGGGAAATCAACTATTTGAACCTGTTCCTGGGTTGCCTGATCTGCATTGGATGTGTTGCGCTGTTGCTGACGGTTTATTCGTTCTTTTACTTCCGCCGACAGATTGTCGCTCATCAACAAGCTGCGGGGCTGCCGGTTTCGTCAAATTCCGTCTAGCTCAAGACCCATTTGCTGAGCCCATGCCCCAGCAAGAATGCGGCGATACCGACGCCCACGTTCAGCAGAATATTGGCTCGCCGCCGTGAAAATCCCCAACGCTGAATGATAGCGAACCGTTTCCGCTGTAATCGTTAAGAACGTGGCGAGCGCGCCCAAGAAACCGGTGATCATCAACGGACGAATTCAATCGGGCAAATGAGGCGATTTGGCGTCTCAACCGTAGGAAATGAAGTTACTCGGGAATGTCCAAACCAGTGTCGTCAAGCACGGGGACCGGTTGCTCTACGTCCGTTGAACGTTCTTCGGCGGGATTATCTTCGGTAGGTGTTTCTTCAGGTGCCAAATCGGTTTCTGAATCGGTGGCAGGACTGTCTGAGGTGGATTCGCTGGGATTCGAATCCGCTTTTATTGCGGCGTCGTCATTTGACGCCGCTGGATTGTCGTCGCCAGGAATGTCGAACGAATCATTGGCATCGGACGGTTCCGGCGAAGTGTTACTGGTATCGCCTGATTCCGAATTTTCCGATCCAGACGCCGCTTCGGTGGGGCGTCGGTACGATGGATCATAGTATTCAACGATTTCGTGCAACGGAAAATCGGCCGGTGGCCATGGTTCGTCCAATTGGCCCAGCACCCATTGATACCGAGTGATGGCGTCATACAAGTCTTCGGCTTCTGGAGCTTCAATGAGCACAGGATGTTCTTGGAAGATCTTGGCCCATTCTTGCCAAGCCAATTCGTATTTTTCCTTCATCGTGTCCAACGCGGCTTGTTCGTATGCTTGGTCCGCTTCGTAGATGTAGCGACGCGCGTTGGTGGCGGTTTCAGTTTGTTCGATTTCGCATCGCAACTGCCAATACAAGAAGTTGACCTGTTCTTGATAGGAAGTGGTGGCTTGCAACTTCTGTTCGTTTTCCATCAGTTGGCGAGCCATCCGCAAGGCGGTGCGACGAATGCGCGGCGGTGCGGCTTTGGCGGCTTCGTCATATTCAATCTTAATCTTGTCTTCAGCCTTAAACGCCAATTCTATCTGCTCTTCCGAACGATCATCAAACGGCGTGTCAATTGCGGTGATTTCCTCAGGTGTCAACTGTTCGCGTTTCTTGGCAATCAATTCTTCTCGCTGACCAGAGATGAATTTGTCAAATTCGTCTACTTGTCGGTTCAGTTCGTTGCGTAGTTTGATATCTTCGTTCAAGCGAATGGGGAACCCGTACGACGTCATGATGTCTCGCGCACCATATTCGTCCCACGCTCGACCCGCCGAACCCCATGCCAACCGAGCACTTTCGTCCAGCACACCTTGTTCTTCGATACCGGCGGCGTAATTCATTAACCATTTGGCTGGATACGAATGGAACAACAGCGGCACCTTGCCTCGTTTGATGCGCCCGCTTTCGTCCAACAAGTTTCCTCGAATCGGAATTTTTTGGTCGTCCACCAACGACTAGTGCTTTCAAGAACCACTGACGACCGGTCAACCAATTGTCCATGCCAAGAACACCTACGGCGTCGTCCATGTTGACACCTTCGCGGCGCAACTGCTGGTGATAGTCGGTATCTTCTTTATAGAGTCTTCGGTATTGAACGTATTCGTCCGCCTTGCCCAGCTTGTAGCCAAAGTTCCAGCCCTGGTCCCAATACATGACGGGCTCTTTTTCGTTGTAGCGAATTCCTTCGGACATGAAATCGATCCCTTTTTTGATCCAATGATACCGAGATCGATAGTCGTCGAATTCGACCGAAACGTTGTAGGCCAAGTTCCACGATTGAAACTGCCAAACCGAAACAAAGTTGGGTTGCAGCTTAGCCAATTGATTCAGCGTGGCGGTCAGATTGTCCCAGTCTTCTTCTTTCTTGTAGCGATTGGCTTTTTGCCATAGCAAATTGGTCGCCACGCCGCTAAGGCCTAGAGTCATTAGTTTCATGGTTTCGCTGGTAGGATCGACTTCGCCCAAACTGGCTTGGGAAATCCGATTTTCCGTCCGCATTCGCGACAGGACTCCGCCCTGAGTCAAGGTACCGTCGGGTTGCCTGGCAGATGGACGGCTGATTAGCGAAACCGGCACCAACAAAACCACGATTAACAAACCGTAGATAATTTTGCGTTGAAAAGAAGCGTTTCCGATCATGCCGCAATCTCTCGACTCTTAAAGAAGAAATAGCCTGCCACTGTTACAACCAACACGTAGGCCAAGGAGATCATGGCATGCTGGCCAATCAAGTTGGCGGGAATGTTGTAACCATTGGCGACGAATTCACTGGTATTGAATTGACCCGCGTCAGGCAATGCGTAACTGAGGCTTTCCACGACATCCAGCACCATTCCGTCAATGGCGCGAATGACCTTGACGGACATCTCTTGTGCGTTCCATTCCAGCATTTGGTTTTCATGGTAGATCAAACGCACGAATGATTCCACGGGACCGCCGCCAGGGATATCTCCGGACGCCACATCGAATACAAACTTTTTGAAAAAGCCCATCACCACGGCGGACAGAGTGGCCAACATGGCAACGGCGCCGTTTAAGAAAGTACTGAACATCACGCCAAAACAGGTGACTACCACCATTTGGAACCAAATCCCTAAGTATCCTTTTACGAAGTTCAGCCAAAATGGTTCGTCTGCTGCGCGAAGGTACAGGTCAGCTCGAGCCATCCCGAAATACTGCATGCGATTTATGCAGCGAACCCAAATTTCTATTTCGCCATTTTCGTTGGTCAGATTGTCAAAGATATCGACGGTCTTTTCGTTCCCGTTCGCATCGATGCCCGCCAGCTTTCTGGGAATCCTGCGTTCGAAGATTTCTTGGTCCTTGGCGGTAAAATCCAACGGAATACTTCGCAAGCCTCCATCAATGACATTGCCATTTTGGTCCAATTTGGGCGAACCGTCTTCATTACGCGGTCCCGGTTTCACCAGTTGCAATGTGCCGGTAAGGCCCTGCTCGATTTCACCTTTATACGTCCGGAAGACTCGTAGCGTCATTTCCAACGGCAGATATTCATCTGCAAACAGGTCATCATTTAGATCTTTGAAACGCCAAATGGCGGTGGACAATGTGCCACCTTCAATGTAGCTACGATACTCCCATTCATTGCCCACGTTGTAGCCGTCACCGGGACGACCGTCACGTCGCAAAAAGCGTAATTCGCCCATGATAGGAACGCGAGCCAACAATTGACCGTCGGGGTCACCTAGCGTTAGGTCATCCCCTTCGCCAACATGCGCATGCGAATGGTCTCGGTTCGGCAACACCGTCACCACGCCGTCTTGGTTGACCATGACATTGTGGCGATGACCGCGAACCAGATTCGTCTGGCCTTGTTGTTCGGTGCTCGTCTGACCGTCTACTTCAACGTTTTCCGAAGTCAGTTCGGCGACATCAATCTGGTGTGCATGTTTCAAGCCGCGAACAACAAATACATAGCTGAACAGGCCCATCATCGCCAGCAGCACTGTGCCAATGGCACAGAAACCCAGCATGCGCCCTATGACAATCTCCCAAGCTCGTACCGGTTTGGTGACCACCGTATAGATGGTCCGTGACTTCAGATCATTGGGAATACTAAACGCACTCAAGAAAACCGACAGGAACAACATCAAGTAGCCCGTCGCGGTCAGCACAAAGCTGATGTACAGCCGAGCAGGATGGTCGCTGTTGCGATCCAAGAACCAGCCAGCGAACAGCAGTCCAATCACAAACACGATGAACACCACCAACACTCGTTTTCGAATCGATTCTTGGAATGACAGTTTGGCCATGGCCAAGATGCGTCGAGGTGACAGTTGAAACAATTCCGCAATGCCGTTCCAAACGCTGAAGGCGGTCCATCTTAAGGCCTGAAAGGGACCGTTGCGTACGGCCGATGAAAGGTAGCCAAAAAACAGGCCCAATGCTGCCAATGCCAATAAGGCAATCCAAAATGGTTTTTGACTGGCCAACAACCAGTCCCAAAACGGCGCTAAATCGTGTCTAAGTACCATGACTGTATTGTTTTTTCCGAAAGCGATGTGCGCGAACGACGGACTTAGGAAAACCTACGAATTGGCGTCGACTTGAGCCGACCGCCTGCCCGGATGAGCTTCGCTTTCGCGAACAATGCCCAAGAACAACTCTTCCAAGGTGGTGCGAGGATTATCCATTTGAACCAACGACGCTCCGTGCTTGGCAATCACGTCACGAATTTCATTCTTGGCTTCTTCGCTTAGGCCTTGCGCGTGGACTTGTGTGACATCCTGGACCGCCAGCAAATCGTTGACTCGGCCCAGCTCTTTCAATTCGCCCTGATACAAAATGGCAATGCGATCACAAACGTCTTGCACATCGGCCAACAAGTGACTGCACAACAAAACGGTTTTTCCTTCGTCTCGCAAGCGAAGAATCAAGTCCTTCATGTCTCGCGTTCCAATCGGATCCAAGCCCGTGGTAGGTTCATCCAGGACAATCAATTCCGGATCGTTGATCAAGGCTTGAGCGAGGCCAATGCGTCGAGTCATCCCTTTGGAGTATTCTTTCAGTTGACGTCGCTTGGCCCAACCCAATCCCACGTCTTCAATCAACTTCTGGACTCGGTTCCTGCGTTCCTTGGCCGACATGTTGAACAGCCGACCGTAGAAGTCCAGCGTTTCTTCTGCGTTGAGAAACTTGTACAGATAGGATTCTTCGGGCAGATAGCCGATGCGTTCGTTCTTAGTGACGTCGCTGGCCTTTTTGTTGAACACCAGGGCTTCGCCACTGGTCGGAAACAATAACCCTAGCAACAACTTGATGGTGGTCGATTTTCCCGAACCGTTGGGACCTAACAGTCCGAAGATTTCGCCTCGCCGAATTTCAATATCCAGGCCCTTTAAGGCTCGGACCTTCTGGCGTCCCCAGAAGTCTCGATAGTCTTTGGTCAAGTTCCTGGTTTCGACAACGATTTCCGCTGTTGCCCCCCGCGTCGGTGCCTCGGTGCTGGCGGAACCTGGATCATTCGTTGTCATGAATTGCCTCCCAAATCGATGAACCCGCGACGGGGTTTGTTCGCAAACAAGTTTTTAAACCGAACTAAAGTAACCGCGATGGATGAAGCCAAGATGAATGTTGCTATCAGGCTTTACGCCAGAGACTCGGCCGAGTTCTCTGGACTGGTCCAAGAATAAACCTTCCAACGGCACCTGCACAGGCTTGATGGCCGCCGTGTAAGTCAAAACTATAAAAGGTTTTCTGGCTTGATCAAGAAAACCAAAGCGTTCTGCAGCAATCGCTTAGGCCGCTCTAATCCTGCCACGCACTTCTCGGGTCCCTACCGTTAATAACGTTGCGGTTTGTCACGAATTCCAGCGAACCCAATTTTGACATATTTTGATGCGCAAATGCCGGTTGACGTGGAGCAAAACGTTTCTAAAATACGCTTTGTTGATAACGAGTCTCATTACCAAGGCAGCCAGGCGTAAGAAGGGCAGCGTATGCAAAACGGACGAAGAAACGGGCGAAGGGCTTTCACATTAGTTGAGCTTTTAGTGGTGATCGCCATCATCGCCATTCTGGTGCTACTGTTATTGCCCGCGATCAATGCCGCTCGCGAAGCCGCTCGTCGCACGCAATGTGTCAACAATATCCGACAATTGGGCCTGGCCACGCTGAATTTCGAATCGACGTTTCAGAAGTTTCCGCCCAGCTGGAATCCGGCCGGCAGTTGGTCCGCACAGGCTCGGCTCCTGCCATTTATTGAAGAAGGAGTGCTGGCGGCGGATGTCGACTTTAACCGCAGCTACAGTTCGGTTCGCACACAAGGAGGCCAACCGATTAGTTCGTTCCGAGTCGATCCGTACGTATGCCCAACCGAAGTGAACGACGAAGCTCGCACCGATGCAGATGGAAATCCAAAGTATTTTCCCTTGAACTACGCCGCGAATCTGGGCGTTTGGTTCGTTTGGGATCCCAAAACAGGCAAAGGTGGCGAAGGCGCGTTTTATCCCGACAGTTGGCTCAAGGGTAAGCATTTCCGTGACGGTTTGAGCAAGACGATCTGTATGGCCGAAGTAAAGGCCTACACGCCGTATGAAAGAAATGCCGGCATCAACGGAGATATTCCGCTACCTGCGGATGCGGAAGGCCTGCCTGGTGGCGGCGAAGCCAAGTACGGTCCGGCGCTGGGAAACAATACCGGGCACACGGAATGGGTTGACGGTCGAGCTCACCAAGCGGGCTTCACCACCACCTTTGCACCTCAAGCGATTGTTAGTCCGGCGCGAGCCAACGGATACGATATCGACTGGACCAACCAGCAGGAAGGCAAGTCCGATACCGCCAAAACATACGCCGCCGTGACCGCTCGGAGCTATCATCCCGGTTTGGTGAATGTCGTGATGATGGATGGTTCCGTTCATGGAGTGAGTTCGGGAGTGGAATTGCGAATTTGGCGAGCCGCTTCGACTCGACGCGGTGGCGAAGACGAAACGATCGACTAAGCTACAGGCTTTCGAATCGGACGAACAGTGTCACACGCCACAAGTTCGTACCGTGTTAGCCGCGTTGTTTTTTTGGAGCGAGTTCAAGTCGGTGCGAACAGTGATTCTTGTAGCCATCGGTGGTGCGTTAGGGGCGATGGGCCGACATCTGCTGAGCCAATGGTTGCATCACCGGTTTGCCGTCCAATTTCCAATCGGCACGCTGGCCGCCAACCTGATAGGTTGCTTTCTAATTGGCGTGTTGATTCATGGCGCCGAATCGCCTCATTTGCCTGATTGGATTCGTCCGTTGATGATCACCGGTTTCTTGGGCGCGCTCACCACGTTCTCGACGTTTACAGCGGAAACGGTTCGCTGTCATTCAGCGTTGGGGATTCCCACGGCAGCAGCCAATATTCTGCTGAACGTGGGCGTCGGCCTTGCCGCGTTCTTGCTGGGGCATAGCCTCAGTAAATGGGCCTGGGGTTAGACAGAATCTGCCATCCCCATCCACAACTGCCCGTCAACAACACGTTCAAAAACACCAGCATCGTCAGGCGATACCGAGTTTAGACCCGAGTGGCTAAATACAGGGCAATGTCACACGCTTGATGAAACTGATCGATATCCAATTCTTCGGTGACCATGTGTTGGTTGATTTGCCCGCAGCCAAGCGTCACGGTCGGGATGCTTCGAGCAGAAAGCCAATTCGCATCCAAACCTCCGTTCGAGATGGCGATTTCCGGTTCGTTGCCAGTGGCACGAACCGCTTCGCAAGCCGCCAAGACGCAGGGTTCGTCTGAATGCAATTTGAACGAATCGTAGTCCAAGCGACCTTCAATCTTGACGCTGCCGCAGTTGCCATCCACATTCTTGACTGCCGTGGCGGCATTTTCAAAAGCATTGGTAATCGCTTCGATAATGCGTTGCCGAAATTCCGCGTCGTGGCTACGCGCTTCCGCTCGCAACACCACGCGATCTGTCACCACATTGGTCGCTCGTCCACCTTCGATCACACCGATATTACTGGTGCCTCGTTTTCCACCTTTACGAATATCGCCATGCCAACCTTTCTTTTGCAGTTCGGCAATTGCCAAACCAGCAATGGCAATCGCACTGACGCCTCGTTCCGGCGCACCTCCGGCATGACTGGCTTGTCCCAAGACTTCAATTTCCATGCGATAACCGCCCGTTGCCCCAATGGTCAGTTTGTTGGCCGCGCCACCATCCCAGTTGAAAGCCAGCTTGGGTTTTCCGAGCAGACCTAGCTGAGCTAATCGAGCTCCATAGAGTCCGATTTCTTCTTGGATGGTCCAGAGAAAGGTCAGCGGCGGGTGGTCCAATTCTTGCCTCAGGATTTCCAACGCGGTGATCAAGCACACCGCCACGCCCGCTCGATCATCCGCACCCAACCCTGTTTGTTTGTTGGCAGATTTGATTCGCTTGCCGGACTTCTTGGGAATGGTTCCTACGCAAATGGGGACCGTGTCCATGTGGGCCATCAGTAGCCGGCGCGGTCCGGTGTTGGAACCAGGCAAGCGAACCACCATGTTGCCGGTATCGCCCGCGATAGGCGTTTTGCGGTTCGCATTGTCGAAACGAATGTAACTGGAATCCAGGCCTGCAGCTTGCAATTCGTCAGAAATATAGTCCGCCACTCGTTTTTCTTGGCCGCTGGGACCGGGAATGGACAACAATTCCGTCAATAGTTTAAGTCGAGCCGCCTTACTGATTTGGGATCGGATTGCCATAATACCTTGTCGAATCTGTAACCGTCAAAATGGGATAAAATCAATGTCAAGTCGCTGGAACCATTGTGGCTTGAACCGCAAACGATGAATAGGCCAAGTCCGTTTGAATGGCCGGATCAGAGACAATGAAGCCCCATATCTTGGATGAATTTCCGCAAGCACTAAGTCGCTGGTGTCAGTCCCAGTCACTGCCCGCGTATCGCGCCCAGCAGATTGGTCGGTGGTTGTTTCAGCGTCGTGCAGCCGACTTTTCATCAATGTCTGATCTGCCGAAAAACTTGCGTAGCGAACTGGAAAACGAATTCCAGATTTGGTCAACTTCGATCGTGCGGCATCTGCAGGCCGACGACGGCACGGAGAAACTTTTGCTCCAGTTGCACGACGGTGGTCGAATTGAATGCGTGTTGCTTCGTGATGGAATTCGCCGCACCATCTGCATCAGTTCGCAAGTTGGTTGCGCCATGGGCTGTGTGTTCTGCGCCAGTGGCCTGGACGGAGTGGAACGCAATCTGACTCAGGGTGAAATCACCGAACAAATGCTGCGACTCCAGCAACTGCTGCCCGCCGACGAACGGCTCAGCCACATTGTGGTCATGGGAATGGGCGAACCGCTGGCCAATCTGGATCGACTACTACCCGCCTTGGATTTGGCCAGCGATCCGCAGGGGCTGGGCATTAGCGGCAGACGCATCACCATTTCCACCGTCGGATTGCCAGACGCCATCGATCGCTTGGCAAACGAAAGTCGTCACTTTCATTTGGCGGTTTCGCTGCATGCGGCACACGACACGTTGCGCAATCGGCTGGTTCCCGTCAACAAAAACATCGGCATCCAAAAGATCTTGGCCGCGGCCGATCGCTACTTCGAATCATCCGGACGGCGACTCACTTTTGAATATGTCTTGCTGGCCGACGTCAATGATTCTACTGACGATGCCGCTCAACTGGCGCAAATCCTGGCGGGGCGCACCGCTCTATTGAACGTGATTCCCTACAATCCCGTGGCTGGTTTGCCTTATCAAACTCCTGCGGCCAAGGCGATTCGCGATTTCAAGAAAGTCTTGGAGGACGCCGGTATCAACCTGCAATTCCGCCAACGCAAGGGCGACAAGATCAACGCCGCTTGCGGACAACTGCGTCGCAGCGAAGTAACGGTGCATTCGATTTCGCCAACTTGATCTGAAGCTGGTCTGGTTGTGCCAACGTCAGTATCCTCGCCATAACGAAAAACTGCAATTTCAAACTGCGTCAACGGTGAACGTCACGGCGTTCGACATGTACGGACGTAATACAGCCCGGCAAGGACTTTGAAATCGACATCGCAACCGAGTTGTCGTTGTTCGCTGATCCAAGCATCCACATTGTCCAGCGAAATGACGTGGACCGAAATGTCTTCCGTCGCATCACCGCCGCCGTCGGAGACTTTCGACAAGCCGGTGGCGAGGACCAAATGGATGCGTTCGTCCGTCAAACCAGCCGAAGATACTCCGTCGAATAAAACTTGGATGCTTGCCGCCTGAAAACCGGTCTCTTCCACCAGTTCGCGTTCTGCAGCGTTGGTCAGCGATTCGTCGGCATGGTCATCCAGGTCGCCGACAAGTCCGGCGGGAAGTTCAATGACGATTCGGTCCACGGGAATACGGTGCTGTTTCACCAAAATGATTTCTCGGTTGTCCGTCAGCGCTACAATGGCAATCGCGCCGGTTGTGTTAGGCCGCTGCACATAGGTCCAATGTCCTGCCTGAATCATGCGCAGGAATTTGGTTTCCGCTAAGATCTCTTTGGACAGATCACTCACACCAGCCTCGCTTCCGTTTCCGCGTCCGCATCGGACTTGCCGTTCTGGGCCCAGCGTTTCTTTTGCAAAACCGTGTTCATCTTGGCCAGTTCGGTTTGCATGGCGGTTGCTTCATGTGCCGCCAATGTACGCATCCCAAAACGAACTCGGTTAAAGACGTCGGCCAATTGCAGTGGCAACTGAGCAAACGGAAAGGTATCTGGGTTTTCGGACAACCGAGCACTCGCCAATGAAGCAAATTCGCAACTGGTTTGTTCGGGACGTCGATCGAGTCCACTTCGGGCCAGCAGATCCTCTAGATCGTCCCAAAGCACAAAGGCCAGTTCAGAACGGTGGCGTTTCCGACGGCGTCCGCCCAGCAGACGCCTTTTCAACGATTGTGCGCTTTCATAAATCCATTTGCGAAACAGAAACACGCTCATGCCAAACAAGGCCAGAAACAGTCCTGTTGGCCAAGTGATCCATTCGCCGGTCATCAGTGAATGGCCGATTTTTGCGAACCAATCCGACCACGCTTCGCGACTGAACAAGTTATAGAACGCGCGAAGTATGGGCAGGTAGACCGCTTGTCTTTGCCGAGTGGAATTCAGGCCCAAGACGTAGTCATCCCAAAGGACTTGGCAGTAATCAATGGCCTGTTTGGCGCGAGTATACCACGGAACTCTGGCAAACTCGGCGTCGACGGTTTCGTCGTAGGGCGTGGGATCCAGTCGCAGCCAAGCGCCATTTCCAGACCGAGCTAGATCGCCTGGCTTGGCGTTGGCGGCCCATTCATTGTCCGAAATGTAGGCCTCTACCCACGCATGAGCATGGAGCTGGCGAACGACATAATACGAACCGACGGGATTGAATTCGCCTCCTTTGTAGCCCACCACCAAACGAGCTGGAATGCCTTGGCTTCGTAACATCAACGCTAACGCGCCGGCAAAAAATTGACAGTGCCCGGTTCGATGATTTTGCAGAAAGTCCTCCATCGGATTGACACTGCGATTGCGAGTTTTGGCTCGTTCCAGCGAATACGTATACAGCCCGGAATTCAAGAAATGCTGCTCCAACGCTTTAGCTCGTTGAAACGCATCGGCATCTTGCAACTGTTCTGCCGCCAGAATCTGCGTCGCCATTTCTTGAATAAATTGCGAATCCTCATCGTCTTCGGTGCGCGCCGGAGCCCATGGAGATAACAGCGATTGCAACGTCGAATTGCCGATGCCACGTTCTGCGGGCAACACGTCTAACTGCCGACCTGTGGACTGAAAGGCCGTGGTGTCTAATTCGTAGCGAATAAAATCGCGTTGGGATTCAATGATGTTTTCGTCCAGCAACAGTTCAAATTGTTCGGCATGATACTTGACCTTGTCCGGCGTGCCTTGGTTCCAATACGCGGGACTGGTATGAAACATGACTTTTCGCGAAACAGAAAACAGTTTGGTCTTTTGGCGAATCGTGCGACTAATATCAGGCGAGCGATGATTGCGGAATACTTCGGCCGAATAACTGGACGTCTGTTGGCGCCATGAATGGACGTGATGATTGTAGGCCCACAGGACCGCTCCACGAAAATACGGTTCGCCCGAAACCATGAACGGACGACCATCCGGCTGAAGGAATTCTACTCGCATCACTTCTTCTGGACTTTCCAGAATTTGGCCAATGTCTTCCAGTTTCACTTCTTCGGAAAAGCCAACTGTGGAAATCTGTTCGTCTGGTCTTTGCCAAACCGTAGAACTGTATCGCGGGAATGCGAAAAACATCAACACGGTTGCCAAGATGCTGACGCCAAAGATGGTGGCCAAACGTCCAAAGAAACTGCGATTCATCACTTGCATTGGCGCGTCTTCGTTGCGAACCCAGCGGAAAGACTCGCTGCCATTCACGGCTGCATCGGTACTACCATCGCGAATTTCCTGAACACTGCGCACCTCTCGATGAATATAAAACAGTGCCAACGCCAGGATCGCCACCACCACATACACCAGCAGGACAAACCCAAAGATCACGCCCAAATTCAATGCCGCAGCCACAATCACTTGTAACAGAGTCAACGCCAGCAATTCCCAATAGATCCGATCATTCTTGGTCTGAAAACACAAAATGGCTTCCAACAAAATCAAGGCGTTGGCTACGTTCAGTAAGTGACTTTGCTCTTTGTTTTGAATCATCTGTACCAGCAAAACAACGCACGCCACAATGGACAGCCCGGCAGACAATCTCCGTGAAAGCGAAAACAGCTGCAGGAAATCCACCACAATCAGCGATGTCACGGCAATCACGATGGCGGCCATAGGATACAACAGACTCTGCTGGCCCATACCCAGCAGCCACGTTCCCAGGATCACCAGCAAGGCCATGACAATTTGCAGATAGCGTTGAATCTTCATACGGAACCTTCGCTACGAACACTTTGAGTACCGAGTGCGGAAACCGCATTAGCAGGCGGTTCGCTTTGAGCGGAACGAGTCCACCGAGTTTCTTCGTCGAACGAAAACCAGGCGGCGAATTGATCGGATGTCACATCCACACAGATGGCATTGGAAAGAGCGCGACGTTTCTGGACGTCGGCCCAAGCTTCGGACAGCCGAGCGGAATCGCGGAGCTGGATCGGACGCGTCCCCACAATGATGACGCGATCATCGCTAGAAAACCGTCCCAGATGTCGATCAATAGCGGTAGCCAAATGTTCGCCGGTGGTAGCGTGCGCATCGGCCAAGATCTCCATCGCTTCTTGCAGCAACGCATTGGACGCCGTTCCGCGGACGGATTGATCGGTCCCGCCGGCGACCGCCAGCGTCAACTGCCCACCACCTCGCCGACAGTGGTCGGAAATCACCGTGGCCACAAAGCTGACGGCCAATTCGACCGCCGCACGACCTTGTTCGGTGGAAAACTGTTCGGGCGTGACGCTGAGATCCAGAATGATCACGAAGTCTTGATTTCTAGATTGTTCAAATTGGCGAACGACCAATTCGTTGCGTTTGGCGGAAGAACGCCAGTGAATCCAGCGTCGACTGTCACCATTTCGCCAATCTCGTAAACCGAAGAAATCGCCTTCCAGTTGACCGTGATTTCTGCGATGAGAACGCTGGCCGATCCGTTCCGCTTTGACAAATTCCTTCCATTGCGTGGAAACGATTCCAAGCCTGGGTGTCACCAACAATTCGGAAAGCGTGTTGACCGTCATGGTACCTCGAAACAGTCCCAGCGGCGCGCGAGTTGAAATCTGCAGCGGCCCTAGCTGATAACGGCCTCGCTGCTGTAACGCCCCTTCATATTTGGCCGTTTGCGTGGAACCGTGCCGAGAGAATGGAATGAACACGCGCGGCGCCGCTTCTTGGCTAAGCAGCTTACTACCGTCTCGGTTTCGTTCTATTTTTTGTATTTGATCTTGAACCACCAACGCCCAGCTATCCAAACGACGTCGCGGATTAACCAGCGCCAATTCGACGCTGATCAGTTCATTGGGCCGAAATGCCTTGCCGTGGCGTCGTTCGCAGCGAAGTCGATGCAACATGGAACCGACCATCAGGCGGCTCAGCAAAATGGGAACCAGCATCAAGCCCGACAGAATCAGCAACAAATTGATTTCGCGAATGACGGCTCCCACAATCACGACAATCACAATGCCGATATACCACCATGTTTCCGAAGGAATTGAAACTCGGCACTTTCGCAAAAACATGACACACCTTTGTCACCGTGTTATTCCGGTACTGCGATGGTATCGACCAATTCGCGAATGAGATTTTCCACCGCCGTTCTTTGTCCTGCGTGCAAGTATCCCTTCGGCACCACTCGATGCGCAATCACCAGCGGTGACAACTTCTTGACATCATCAGGAATCACGTAGTCGCGACCATTCACCATGGCATGCGCCTGCGCACCTCGGTAAAGACTGAGTGCTCCGCGAGTACTCACGCCGACATGCAAGTCCGAACATTCTCGAGTTGCATGGACAATGTCCAGCAAGTAATCACTAATGGCGTCATCAATGCGAACCTGCCGAGTCGCTTGTTGAAGCTGGATAATTTGTTGGCAATCAATGATCGAATTCAATTCTTCAACAGGTTCACGATCACGATGGCTGGCCAACACTTGGCGTTCTTGATTGCGATCGGGATAACCCATGGAAATTCGCAACAAGAAACGATCCAACTGACTTTCCGGCAGCGGGTAGGTTCCTTCAAATTCGAATGGATTCTGAGTCGCAATGACAATGAACGGTGATGGCAGCGAATGTGTTTGACCATCCACCGAAACTTGTCGATCACTCATCGCTTCCAGCAGTGCACTTTGGGTTCGAGGCGGAGTGCGGTTGATTTCGTCGGCTAAGACGACGTTCGAAAAAACGGGTCCCGGCGCGAATGAAAATTCGTGACTATCTGAACTAAACACACTGCTGCCCACAATATCACTGGGCAGCAAGTCAGGCGTAAACTGAATGCGACTGAATTTCCCATGCACGCTTTTGGCCAACGTCTTGGCCACCAATGTCTTTCCCACGCCGGGGACATCTTCCAGCAACACGTGTTCGCCAGCCAAAACCGCCACCAACACCATCCGCACCACGTCTTGCTTGCCCAAGACAACTTGGCACATGTGGCTTTCTAACTTCTGCAGCAAGCCCATCAGATCCTGGTTCATTCAAGTCTCCTACCACTGGTTTTTCAACCTTCACATCCTACCGAACCCCATCCATCTTGTCTGCCCAAAGCCAAGCGTGAACATGTCCGAATTAGTTTACGTATTCCGCAAGGGCTGATCCTGAAAACAACGGATTTCGCGTGGGTCTGCGAAAATCGAAGACCCTTGTTCGTCAAATTCGAACCAACGCGATAAACTAAACGAATTGTCCGTTCTTCGGTTTCGCAAGATTGGCTCCCGAGTAAAATCGCATTTGGTTCGATACTGGTCCCAAGACACGGAATTCGTATGGCTCGCCGAAACCGCATTGATTCACCGTCCGTAACGCCATACGCGTTGAAACCGCGGCGCAAAGCGATGCCCGTTCCGGTGCTGAATCTGGAATCGGACAAACCTTTGGCGACCGACTGGTTCAAAGACGTAGACTTGATTACCAGTTCACCCGATGCCATTAAAGTGGTTTCGCCAGAAAACCTGGATGGTGAAACACTGATTCACGGTTGCCCCGATTGTCAGTCGCCTCTTTCATTACGAGTTTGGTTGGGAGTGGCCGATTGTTGGAGCTGCGGCGCCAGTTTTTCCTTGGACGAACTTGACGTCTATCAAAAGCAGGTGCGTCAGAAGAAGCGACAAAGCTTGACGTCGGAGATTCAGGATGCAGATCTGGTCGAAGCAGACCGTTGGGAATCGGCAAAGGTCACCGTACCGCCCGACTTCCAATCGAAACCGACATCAAAGCCCAAGGTACAGGTGGTTCGCCCCAAACCGTGGTGGGAATCGCTGCCCGCTATGTTGGCCAGTCTGCTGATTCATCTTTTGATTCTGATCTTGTTAGCGCTGTGGTCAATTCGCCGCGACCTGCAAGAAGAATCAATTACGCTGTCTACCAATGTGGCAACGTTCGAACGAGAAGGAGACGCGCACCAATATGTCGACGCCGTGGAAAACATCGCCTTCGATCTGCCCGTTCCAGACCAAGACCAACCGCAAGATGAATCGCAGCGAAAAGCACTGATCATGGCCGACCAGATGGCCAAACAAATTCGCTTTGATCCCAGCGAACCCCATCCGGAACTTCCGGATTTGTCCAACCTCAAGCGATTACTGGGCACGGAAAATGTGCAACGTTCAGTCATGACGCGAGATCCTCGTGTGCGAACCGACATGATTCGCCGCGAAGGAGGCACCACGCTGACCGAAGCAGCGGTGGCGCGAGGCTTAGACTGGATGGCTCGGCATCAAAATTCGGACGGCAGCTGGAGCTTGCATCGATTTCATCGAGCACAAGGATGTCGAGGCCAGTGCAGTGGCGCGGCGCATCAACATTGTGATTCCGCCGCCACCAGCTTGTGCTTGCTACCATTCTTAGGCGCCGGCCAAACACAATGGACCGGTATGTACAAGGATGTGGTCGCCAGTGGATTGCGTTGGCTGGTGGATAACCAATTGGAAAGTGGCGACTTGCGTGCCGGTGCGAAACATCAGTTTGGCATGTACGCTCACGGCCAAGGCGCCATTGTGTTGTGCGAAGCCTACGCGTTAACTCGGGACGAATCGCTACGCCAACCAGCTCAAAAATCGATCGACTTCATCATCGCCGCTCAACACAAACAGGGCGGCTGGCGGTACCAGCCAGGTGAACGAGGTGACACCAGCGTGTTGGGTTGGCAAATCATGGCGCTGCATAGTGCTCGTAGCGCCGGACTTCATGTGCCCGATGACGTGTTTGCCAAGGCGCACCGCTATCTGAATTCGACAACCACCGACGGTTCGCTGTACGGCTACCAGCCGGGCCATCATCCCACCGAAACGATGACCGCCGAAGCCCTTCTGTGCCGCATGTATATGGGCTGGACGTTTGACGATGCCGGCCTCAAAAAAGGAGTGCGTTTTCTGGCCAATGAACATCTGCCCGATGCCCAGCAATTCAATATCTACTACTGGTACTACGCCACACAAGTCATGCATCACGCAGGCGGCCGGCAATGGAAAAAATGGAACGAACGAATGCGAGACATCTTGGTGCAGTCCCAGGAAACCAGTGGACACGAAGCTGGCAGCTGGGCTCCGCAAGGTCCTCACGGTTCCGATGGCGGTCGAATTTACGTCACAGCCTTGGCTGTCTGTACGCTGGAAGTCTACTATCGCCATGCGCCCATCTTTCGGCAGATTCGCCTGTAAACTTAGATTGCCATTCTTTTTATTGAGACTGGATCTCGACTAAGAAAAAGACTTTCCTTCAGTCAATACCGTTGTCGATTGACGCGTGATGGAATACCCTTTCTTGACTCGAAGATACCCCTACGTGCCCGTGCGGAGTTCGCGCGAATTCGGGCAGACGAGCCTTGTTGAGAAGACGAAAGCATGCTGGAGCGAAAACCTCTTTTTCCGAACGTCATTGAAACCAACTATCAGGTCGGCCAAATTTTGGGTTGCAACGTCTACATTGTCTACGACGGGCCCGAATGGCTGCTGATCGATATTGGCTACGAAGAAACGGTGGACGAAATTGTCGAATTGATTCGGCAATTGGATTTTCCCTTTGCCAACTGCAAGACGCTAATTGCCACGCACGCCGATGCCGACCACATTCAAGGCTTAGCCAAAGCCAAGCAGATCTTTAAGACGTCGGTGACTTCGCACCCGTTGGCCGTCGAACCTTTGCAGACGGGCGACAAGCTCAAGACGTTCGCAGAAATTGAGGCTCAGGGCATCCACTTGGAAATGCCGCCCGTGGAAATTGAACATCAAGTCAACGATGGCGACTTCATTGAAGTTGGTAATCTGAAATTGGAAGTCTGGCACACGCCGGGCCACACCGACAGCCAGCTGGCCTTCCGCCTGGGCGACATTCTTTTTAGCGGTGACAACATTTACCGAGACGGTTGTGTGGGTGCCATTGACGCGCATCACGGCAGCAGCATCCCCGATTTTATAAAGTCGCTGACTCGCATTCGAGATTCAGACGTCAAATGGCTGCTACCTAGCCACGGCCCCATCTTTGCCAAAAAGAACGACATGCTAGATGCCACCATTCAACGTTTGGAAGGTTATTTGCACATGGCGGATTTTGGCACGTGCGCCATTGATTGGCCGCTGATGGATCAATGGGAAGACGAACTGCTGGCTGGCAAAGATCCCACCGCAGAATAGGTCGCTTATCAGCCGCCAGATTCGAACCGGCCAACTGCTAGCCGCAGTAAACTTGGCCTCGCTTGCCAGCCCCAACATCCCATTCGCCCAGTTCTATCGATTCTGTTGATTATCACTGCAACAGCATGTCGAATTGTGCCGATTCGAAACATAGAACCGCAGGGTACCTGGCTGGAGATCACGGTCCGCTGCGAATGTCACGGTACGTTGCGTGGACCGTTCCCTGGTCTGCTATCACGCACATACTCAATGGAATTTGGGGGGAAGCGTTTATCATGATACGACGACTAATCATCAGCAGCTTTGCCGCGTTGATGTTCTTGTCCCTGTTTGCGGTACAAGAAACGCAGGCTCAACAAGCGTTCGGAGCATCGTGGGGCACCGCCGCCAGTACGCGAGACTGGAATCGGTTTTACCACTATCCGTACGTATACTATCCACAGAATTTCCGAGCGAACAGCTACTACCAAAGCGCGGACAATTTGTACTATCGCTATCCGGCCGAAATGCGCATTCCGGTCTACAATCGCAAGTGGCACAACTACTATCCCAGCGAACGGCTGTATCATCGAGGACACCAGTTCATTCTGGACGTGTTTTAATCGATCGGCGGACGACGATTGACGCGCGTAGTGGATGAGGTAACGACTCCTCTTCTCCAAGGACTCGTCACCTTGTCCACTACGACTTCCAACTCCGCAGCCACGTTCGCTTGATTCGAATCCACCATAACAGGCCGCTTTTAGCCCGAGTGCTACAGCGGCCTGTTGTCGTTTTCGAGCGAAACTTTTACGCTATTCTCTACTAGATCTGAACTCGTTTCTTATTTTGGCCGATCAATCGGAGTTCCTGATGGACGTGGCTGAACAACTTCTAGACGCAGCGATACAAACACTGCGATCGCACAAAGACTGGGCCGACAGAGCCATCGCTCAATTGCCCGACGCCAAGCTGCACGAACCGCTGGACGAGAATACCAATTCAATTGCCGTCATCATGAAGCATGTCGCTGGCAACTTGCTTTCTCGCTGGACCGATTTTCTCACCACGGACGGCGAAAAGCCTTGGCGAAATCGAGACGATGAATTTGTGGACGATTTTGCGGATCGAGCCGCATTGTTGGCGTATTGGGAAACGGGCTGGGCGAGTTTGTTCGATTCGCTAGGTCAACTACAATCAGAGGACTTGGCAAAAACGGTGTTTATCCGAGGCGAACCGCATTCGGTCGTTTTGGCCCTGCAAAGATCTCTAGGCCATACGTGTTATCATGTAGGTCAGATTATCCAGCTGGCACGTCATCATGCTGGTGACAGTTGGACAACACTAACGATTGCTCGCGGCCAATCCGAACAGTTTAATCGCGAACACTGGGGCGACGGCCGACCGGCCAGTCCGTAGTGGAATCATCATCGCGCGAGCGCCTAGAATTGACTAGCCGATGTGATTCGAATTCGCTGCACATTGGTTGACCAGCGAGAGTGGAAACAAGAGAGAGGTTCGAATGATCAACGGAAATCGACTTCGCAGCGGATGTTGGCTGTTCGTCCTCGTGGCGTCGATCGCAACTGCTCAAGAAACGCAAGTCACAGATGCCGTTCCGCTCGCGCTGACCGAATACATGGGCCGCGAAATCGCGCAGACCATGCACTTTGCCGGAGCGCCGTGGTTGACTCGGGAATCTCGACAGCGAGAAGAAGATTGCGATGCCATGGTCAAGCAACTGCAGCTGAAACCGGGCATGACGGTTTGTGACATGGGCTGCGGCAATGGGTTTTACACGCTTCGCCTGGCAGACGCCGTCGGAGAAAAAGGTTCTGTCCTGGCAGTGGACATTCAGTCAGAAATGCTTCGCCTCATGGAAGCTCGCGCCGCCGAACAAGGGCTCGACAACATTACCTCCATCTTGGGCGACCTGCACGACCCCAAGTTGCCGACCGGCAAAGTCGACCTGATTTTGTGCGTGGATGTTTATCACGAATTTTCGCATCCGGAACCGATGCTGGCTGCCATGAAAAATGCGCTGACAGACGACGGTGCGATTGTCCTGGTGGAATTCCGAGCGGAAGATCCGAACGTCCCGATCAAACGTCTGCACAAAATGAGCAAACAGCAAATCAACAAAGAAATGAACGCGAACCAGCTGTTCTTGCAACGCGAATTCGACGGCCTTCCCTGGCAGCACATGATGTTCTTCGGCAAGAAACAAATCGAATAGACGTTTCGCGGCGAGTTACCAGTCTGCCGCCACAACAGGTCTAGGCTCAAGTAGCAAATTCGACTACGAACGGAACAAGCCGTTTGCCGCAAACCAGATTCTCGCGCTGATCGCAAGTCGGACATGTCGCGCGAGTGACG
The DNA here is from genome assembly GCA_041399205.1 of Pirellulaceae bacterium. Classification (GTDB taxonomy): domain Bacteria; phylum Planctomycetota; class Planctomycetia; order Pirellulales; family Pirellulaceae; genus JAGQOZ01. The sequence goes on from JAWKTK010000008.1 coordinate 229,248, forward strand.
TCACAAAGTGGGTGGCAGCAAACAGCGGAGTCATGAACGAGCGTTCCCTTGGCGAGCTGTTCCGGCTAAGATCTGCGTTCTGACCTGGCGGAACAACTTTGTGAGGTTCGCCATTTCTAACCAACTTTTTCGCGAATGAGAGCATGAATCCAACAGAAGACTATCTGGAAAAAGCGGCTGGCATACTGGCAACGGTGCGGGCGCAAACGGATCAAATCCATTTAGCCGCCGATTGGTTTGCTGCGTCGATTTTGGCGGGTCGAATGGTGCATTTGTTCGGCGCAGGGCATAGTCGAATTTTGGTCGAAGAAATGTGGCCTCGTTACGGTTCGTTTCCCGGATTCAATCCAATCGTCGAATTGTCCATGACGTTCCACAATCTGGTGACCGGCGCCAATGGACAGCGGCAAGCCATGTTTTTGGAAAACCGTTCTGGGCTGGCGGAACGCATCTTGCGAAACTTTGATCTCAGCGATGTCGATTCGGCAATGGTGGTTTCCTCCAGCGGTTGTAATGTGGTGCCCATCGAAATGGCGGAACTTTTCCAAGCCAAGGGCATCAAAGTCGTCGGCATCATCAGCAAGTTGCATAGTGATGCGAGCCGTTCGAATCGAGCGGACGGTAAAAAACTAACGGACTTTTGTGATTTGGTGTTGGACACCGGCGCGCCAGTTGGAGACGCGATGGTGCGCCTGCCGAATCTGGAAACACCGGTAGCACCGGGGTCCACGATTGGCGGTTGCTTGTTAGTGAATTGTCTGAAGGCCGAGATTGCCGAACGACTTACCAAAGCCGGTCAGCCTCCCAAAGTGTTGTCGGCCGGCAGTGTTGTTGGCAAGGAAAAGGCAGTCGAACTATTTGAAAGCGCCTACGACGAACACGCGCGACGCATGGCCAAGCTGTTTGAAAACGTCGGACTTCGTTCATAGACCAAAAACCGACCGAAGCTCATTTCCCGCGACACAAACGACAAAGGAATTTGCAATGCAACCCACTCCGCTGCGAACAACCGTCATCGGTAGTTATCCATTCCCTGGTTGGCTGGAATTTGCCAGTCAGCATTTGGATCAATTCGGTCCGGACGATATCGCGGAAATGCAAGACGATGCGGTGGTGGCCGCCATCCATGATCAAGTTGCCGCTGGATTGGATGTGATCACAGACGGTGAACAGAGTCGCTTTGATTTCAATCTTTCGTTTTATGGTTATCTGAACGGGATTTCGCTGGAAAGTGCTACGCCCAGACAGTTCGGTCCGCCGGCCCATGATCAGCGAGGCAAACATGCGGTTACGGGAACCATTGCGGCCAAAAACGGAAATCTGGGAACCGTGGAAGAATTCCTGCGACTGCGCCGACTGGCGCCAACCGGCCCGACTCTGAAGGCCAGTGTCCCAGGCCCATACACGATGAGCGGCCGGTTGTTGCCCAATTCGCAATATCCGGATCGGTTCGCACTCACGGAAGCATTGTTGCCGATCATTCGAAACGAACTGGAACAATTGGTTGAAGCTGGCTGCACAGAGTTGACGGTCGATGAACCGTCCATGAGTTGTTACGCACATCGCGAAGACAAGCGTCGCTTTGTCGACATCTTCAATCGGACGGTCGAACCGATTGTCGGCAAATGCCGCCTGTCAACGCATCTGTGCTTTGGTAATTTCAAAGGCCACGCGGTTGGCTTGCGCAAATACGCTCCGATGTTTCCGGACTTTTTAGACTTCACCGTGGACGAAATTCACGTCGAGATGGCGAGCCGAGAAATGGCGGAGTTGGCCGTGATTGAACAGATTGTAAAACGAACCGATTGCTCCGTCGGCATCATCGACGTGAAGAGCTATTACATCGAATCGGTCGATGATGTTGCGGAGCGAGTGAAAGCGTGTTTGCAATTTGCGAAACCGGAACAGCTTTCGTTTTCGCCCGACTGTGGCTTGAGCCAGACCGCTCGTTGGGCCGCAAAACGTAAGCTCAATAACATGGTCGCTGGCGTCCAGAAAGTGCGGCGGGAACTGGGCGTTTAGTCACGACTGGTACTCCCATGCCCATCGAACGTGCGATTCGCAATCGACTGTTTTGGTTCGCAGCCGCCGCGCTGGTGATTATAGCCTCTTTTGTGCTGCAGCCGAACCGTGATGGCCGGTTGTCGGTGGGAGCGTCCCGGATCGCTGCCAACCATCTGCTGGCTGCGGCGTACGCTAGGAATCGAATGCCCCGGCTGCGGTTTGACTCGATCCTTTCGTCCACATGGCACACGGCAACGTAGCAGCCGCGTGGCACCAAAATCCGTTTGGCGTTCCGTTGTTCCTATTCGCCGCGGCTCAACTGATTTGGCAGCCGTGGCAAATTTGGCGAATCCAGTCGAACCGCCCGGTCTGGCAGATTCCCGGCGGCGTTTGGTGGCTCGTCGCGTTGTGCGTGCTGATGCTGGTCCGCTGGATCTGGCGAATCAGCATGGTCTTGTATTAAGGAACGATTACGCCAACAACTTTTGGATACGGTCGACTGCTTCTTCCACGTTGGCGCGGCTGTTAAAAGCACTTAGACGAAAATAACCTTCGCCCGCCGCACCAAAGCCGCTGCCCGGAGTGCCAACCAAATGACTGCTTTCCAGTAGGTGATCAAAGAACGCCCAGCTGGTCAAATTGTTGGGCGTCTTCAGCCACACATAGGGCGCGTCTTGTCCGCCATAAACTTGGATACCAACTTTCTGCAGTCCGTCGCTTAGCAACGCGGCGTTCTGCATGTAGAACGCAATCAATTCGGCAATCTGGCTTTTCCCTTCGGGCGAATACGCCGCCTCGGCACCTCGTTGAATGGGATAAGAAACGCCATTGAACTTGGTACAGTGTCGCCGGTTCCACAACGCATGAATCGAATGGTGCGAACCATCGGCCGACTTGCCTTGCAGTGACTTCGGCACGACGGTGAAGGCACAACGAGTGCCGGTGAACCCAGCATTCTTGCTGAACGAACGGAATTCAATCGCGACGTCCTTGGCACCTTCGACTTCGTAAATCGAATGCGGAATTTCTGGATTGGAAATGAAGCTTTCATACGCTGCATCAAAGAAAATGATGGCGTCGTGTGATTTGGCGTAATCCACCCACTTTTGTAATGTCTCTTTGGTGGCGACCGTGCCTGTCGGATTGTTAGGGTAACACAAGTAAATCAGATCTACTTTTTGAGCAGGCAATTCGGGCACAAAATTATTCTCGGCCGTGACCGGCAGATAGACCAACCCAGCGTATCGACCCGATTCGTCGGCTTGGCCGGTTCGACCTGCCATGACATTCGTATCGACGTACACCGGGTAGACCGGATCGGTAATGGCCACCACATTGTTGTTGCCAAAGATATCCAGAATGTTACCCGTATCACATTTGGAACCGTCAGAAACAAAGACTTCGTCGGCGTCTACCTGACAACCTCGATTGGCAAAACAGTTGTCCACAATTGCTTGGCGCAGAAAGTCATAGCCCTGTTCCGGCCCGTATCCTCGAAACGTATCGCGGTTGGCCATTTCATCCACCGCCGCATGCATGGCTTGGACAATCGCGGAGGGCAATGGTTCGGTGACATCGCCAATTCCCAGCCGAATGACGTTCGCGTCGGGATGCGTTTCGCAGTACTTTTTCACTCGCCGACCAATTTCGGGAAACAGATAACCTGCTTTGAGTTTCAGATAGTGATCGTTGATCTGCGCCATGAGAATGCCTCCCGATTCGTTGGACCATTGTCAGTTTTTCACAACGAAGCGTTGTAAGCCAGATTGGCGTTTTGTTCAAGCGATGTAGCGCCCACGAACCGCTCGAAAGTCACGCTTACCCGCCGACGAGATTGCCATTTTGGATAGTCCAAAACGCAAGACGGCTCGATTCGCCGCAACGAATCGAGCCGTCCGTTTGGTAGTCTTGCTGGTTCGAAAAAAATGAATTCGAACTGTAGCGAACCGAAATTACAAGATCGACTTCTGAGCCAATTCGTCGGCGATCGACTCAATGGCGGCGTCCAGTTTGTCGTCTTTCGAATCCTGTAATACCGAATCGACAGCCGCGGCCACCAACCGATTGGGTCGAACCGAACCGACGTCGGCCATGCTTTCGCCTTCTGCCGATTGCAAGTTCAACTGATTGATGACCAACAACGCGTCGATGGGCGAAATATTACCGTCTCGACTCACATCCAACGCCGTGCTGAAGACTCGCTGAGCCTGCGGCATGTTCAGATAATTGATGACCATCAAGGCGTCGATGGGCGAAATCACGTTGTCTCGGTTCACGTCCAGCGGAGTGCCACTGGTGGAACCGGTGCCGCCCGTTTCGCCCGTGCCGGAATCCGTAATGACCAGATCCAGCGAACGATATTCAATCTGTTCGGTTGGAATGGGATCGTCTTGATTGAACAACAAGACGTCGTGTGCTGGCGAAACATCGGCGGGCGTGTTCATGAAATTCGCCACGCCAGCGTTGGTGGCAATCATGGGGATCGAGAACACTGCGATTTCATCGCCACCCACTTGCTGAAGCCCATCAAAGGCCCCTACTTCGTCAATCAAGCCCAGGTTCGAAATATCTCCGGACTGCTGATTTGGATACAGCGGATTGTATTCAATGACCGATCCAGCCGGGATTTGAACCAAGTTGGAATCGTAGAAGATATCCATGTACGCGGCAAAGACACCCGTCGGATCGTCTTCTCGCAAGTCTTGGACAATGCCCTGCAAGCGGAACGAATCACCCACAGCCACTTGGGAAATCGGCACGCCTTGATCATTTACGGCGGCCAATCGCATGGTGACCAAATCGGGTTGGACAAAGACAGAAACCACGGCTGTGTCACTGAGCCCGTTCACATCTTGCACGGTATAGGCAAACGTTTCCGTGCCCGAGAAGTTTGTAGCGGGCGTATACAGCAAGGTCACACCGTCCGCACCAACTTCAACGGTGCCGCCGTTGCTGGGCGTGCCGAGCGATACAATGCTGGTGCTCAATCGCAGCGAATCGTTCAGCATGACTTGCAAGCGATTGTCTTGCGAATTGCGACGCAACGTGTACGAATCATTCGACGCGTCCGGTCCACCTCGTTCAATCGTCACGGCGTAATCTTCTACTTCGCCCGCAATCGCTGCGCCGGTGTACGAGATACCTCGTTCATAACCGTAACGCAGTCGAGCGTACGTGGTGGTTTCCACGGCCCAGGTCGGCACTTGGAAGGTCAGATTATTCACGCCGGGCACGACGACCACATCCGAGAAAATCTGTTCGCCTGCGCGGTCCCAGCTTCCATCGCCATCAAAGTCGATCCAGCCTTGCAGTACGCCCGGCGATTGTGTGCCGTTTTCCACAGAAATGCTTAGGCTGGCGGTCGAACCAGGAATCAGCGTCGACAGGAACGAAACGCCGTCATTGTCGTCGCCGGACGAAGGACCCGCTTCGCCCGAAATGCTGTTGCCCAATTGGAAGTTGGCCACGACACCATGTGTGACACCAGCGGTTGGATACGGCGCCGGAGCACTACCGTAATCGAAACCTTCGTCCACGCCGTCGCCCACTTGGACAGCAAAGCCGTACCCGGTTAGCGTTTGATTGCTGACGCTCACAATGTGTTCGCCACCCAGCGGCGCGGTTTCCACAAAACCAGGCTTCACAACTTGACGCAGAGCAAAACTACCTTGCGGAGCATTCATGATGGTGAATTGTCCGTTGGCAAACGTAATGCCGGCTGGTTCACCAATGCCGATACGATTGTCACCATTCACGTCCAGATAAACAATCTGGTCGCCCATGCCACCTTCTCCGGCATCTCGCACGCCATTCCCGTTGGCATCATTCCAAACCACACCGGTCACGTTCACGCCAGTGCCGCCACCGGCTGCCCCGCCACCGTTGATTCCTTTTCCCGTGGTCAACACCATGGCAATGTTGTTGAGAGAATCCGACATCCCGGTGAAAAACTCGAAGGTGCTGTATTCGTCGACAACGAAATCGAAATCGATGTCGTCCTGTGTTCCAAGAATACCGTCTGCGCCAACTTCGGCGTCATTGCGAACTCCGTCACCGCCGGTATCCATGATGTTTTCAACGTCATTGGTACTGTCAGTGTGCCAATTTCCGAAGAAATGTCCCGCTTCGTGAGACACGATGTTTCCAACGACGTTTCCGACCAATTCGACCTTTGTGGCAGTCCTTTCATTCACAACATACCGGTTTGCTGAATCAAGTAGCGATGCGTCACCACTTAGAAAATCTAAAAGCACAACTGCGGTTTCTTCTGTGTCAAAATTTCCCACATCGATCGATTGAGCAATTCCCAAAGTGAATACTTCGAGTTCCGGGATCGTACCACCAATAATCACGCGGCTGACGTTTGGGTCGCCATAGACATCTTCATGGTCACGACTATTTAGTATTGTTATTCCGTAATTTGGATTGTTGCCTCTTTCCAACATGTCTTTTTCTAAGTTCTCTCGGACTACGTCAATTACCGCATCGATTAGCGCGTTTTCATCGCGCGCGTCCAGTTCCCAATTTGCCATGAAATCTCTCATTGGCGATAGTTGAACTTTCGATGCAAATAACTCGTCATTAAAAATTGCGTTGTCTAGCTCAGCACCGTCGAAGTCCAAGTACAAAATTTGATTGGTGCCTGTCGGCTGGCTCTCAAGCTCAGGTCGGCTGACCCGAAAATTCACTTCGTAGGCACCACGGCCTCGCGCGAGTCCCGAGCTAAGCAATCGCACGTAATACGTTCCGCTTGTGGGGACGACGTACGCCATAGACGCCATGCCGTCATCGGGAAACGGATAATCGATCGATGCGAATTGCGTTGTGTTTTGCGTCGTTCCGATCATTTCTTCACCTGACGACGAAAAAATGGCGACGTTGTTCGCTGCACCACGCGTATTAACTCCAACGATGTCGCCAGCGTTCAATTGGACTGCGTAGTAGTCAGGATCCGGTGTATTTCGGCCTAGCGTTAACTCGTAGTCACCGGTCGTTAATGGGAAAAAGCCGGAGCCAGTTTCAAACGGGTTAATCGGTAGAAATGTGCCCGCAGCAATTTGTCCGGCCACGACAACGAAATAGTCATCTGATTCAGGAGCGACAAACGAAAAGTCGCTATCGGGAAGCCCGAATGCGTCAAAATTTCCGCCCATTAGCTCTCCAAGTGAGTTGTAGGCGAAAACAACGGAATCAAGCGCAGAACCTCGATAAAACGCTTCGATGCTTGCCGTGAGAATCTCGCCCTTTTCGACGTCACGAATCGCGAAGAAATCGTAGTCACCGGTCGTCAAACCAAAGGGTCCGTCTCCGATCACACCGTTTATCCGCACCGCATTACCAGTTGTAAGCCCCGTTTCGTTTGCCAATAAAATCGAGCCATCGTCTTCAATGTTAGACGTTACGTCGATTGCATCCACATCGACGTCAAATGAGCCGCGAACGTCGATCGCAGTCGATTCTCCGGCGTCAAATCCTAGCGGTAGTACCTGCGCGGACGCTCTCGTGTTGTTACTAAGTGCCGAGTCAATATTTTCCGCCTCAGAAATCCTAACCGCCGTTTGAATCGACTCACCCTCCGAGTCGAATTGAAAATCTGACAGGCCATCCGATCCTGTACGATTAGGAAAGTAGTTCAAAACTCGATAATTCACGTAAGGCTCATTTGAGTGCGGATACTCAATTAACGGCGAAATATGTTTCGGAAAAATTTCGTCGAGCTTGACATGCGCCGGAACACTCTCCAGACCATGTTCGTACAGCGGACCGTCAAAAGACGGAATCGCTGTTAGCAGATTCCGATCTTCTAAGGCTTCCATTGAAATCTTCTTCAGAGAAGCTCGTTCGTTCTTACGACGCGTCTTCGACATCTGCTCCGTACCTCTCGCTACCAAGAAATGCCGACGTTTTCAGTGCGGTTATCGCCGCCGGCTGTGTTGTTCGGTGGATTGTTTGCGGTATTCCAGACGACTAACTGGTGCAGCCGTCGGATACCGAATCTTCGAGTCTAATTGGTAGAATTCAAAAATTCCACTGCCTGTGTAAATTGCCTAAGTTAAACTTGGCGGTCGAGTTCGAAAATGAATCATCTAATCAGATTGCAAATCTGGGACCAAGGCAAGAAGTGACCAGGGATGCTCGAAACGTATGCTTCGATTCTTTGACGTTTCGTGGTTCGAGTCAAGCGATTTCGCAGCGAAGGAAGCGAAAGTGAGCGAACAACGCCAAGGTGAGCTTGATCTTTGAATTTCTTCGAATGGACCGAATGGCCAAGCCAAGATGATGCAGCTGCGTCTTTTTGCTACACCCATTTTCTAAACGCCAATCCAAACGGATCGGTGAAAGCAAAAAAAAACGCGCAACCAAGGCTGCGCGCTTTCTGAGACGGAAATGTGTCATCAACTGGTCAGTCGCGGGCCGGACTCACATTTCTCTGTGATCCGGCCTACCTTCTTGAAGCGGCTCTATTTGTACTGCTACCAAGTCCATTCGATGCCCACATTGGCACCGTGGAAGACCACGTCGTCATTGTTGTTAACAAAAGCGGTTCGAGCAGTCAGAGGTGAATTGGTATTGAAATTCTCAATGGCCGTGGCCACGCCCGACACAAACAGCACTTGATAACCAGCTCGGATTGCCATTTTCGGGGAAACTCGGAAGATGCCGTTCAGCCCTGCGTCCGCGACAAACGCCGCGTCGCTGGCACTTTCCAGTTCAGAAAAGGCAACACTGGGCGCCCAGGTTTTCTGTTTGCTGTGAGCTCCGTACAGTCCCGCCTTCGCGTCGCCAGCGATCTTGAACCGAGGCGTAACGCACAAAGCCATATCGCCACCCAATTGCACGCCCACCAGATCGTTGTCCGTTTTGACGTGGTAGTTCAATTGGCTGAGGTTGGTACGAGTTCGGTAGATCAGGTCGTCGGCCAAGCGGAAGTAGCGAACGCCCACCAAGAACGAACTGTGCACAAGGCAGTTGGCTGAAACCCAACGATGTCGAACGTTGAGTTCGCCATTATCTAGTTCGGACGAAAAAGCCACACTGTGATGATAGGCGGCATCGGTCTCTGGAAAGCCGTTAAACGGGTTGGTGCCAAAATCGCTGAACACCGAATAGAGATTGTCGCCACTGTTTGCCGATGCAGACGAATTCCAATTGAAACCGCCAAAATAGGTTGCTTCAATGTTGGTAGCCGGCCCAATCAAATAGGCTCCAGTGATGCGAAATCCTGACGTATTGCTGATATCCAAATCACTGGCACTCAACGCTTCAGGCCCCAAAATGCCTTCGGAAGAAAACGCCAAATTGTCGTCGAATTCTCGGTTCCAGTAGAGCCAAGATGCTTCAAAGTCGAACCATCGAGGTGTGCAGCAGCCGCCGGTGCCCATCGGACCATTTTGATTGTAAAGCGAAGGGCCTCCATTGCCGTAGGGCAGCCCCATTTCGGCATTTCCCAAAGCGCCGACCATGCCCGAAAGCGGTCCGCCCATCATGCCGCCGCCCATCATGCCGCCGCCAAGTCCTCCTAACACACCGCAGCTGCCGTCCGAGCATCCATAGGCACTGCAGTCGGTGCAGGATGCCGGCTGGACAAAGCCTGGGCCAGCTTGTGGAGCGTAAGCGTGTTGAACACCTTGTCCAAGAACCGCCGTTGCGAACCAGCTGGCAGTGGCGCTGGTTAGAAAACAGAGGAACACTCTATTCCATCGAATCCGGGTCATCATTTCCGTTCTCCAAGTTCCGTCCCAACGGCCGGATATCTGCTATTTCCGTCTTTATCGATTGAGCCGAGCAATGCAATGCAACTCGACTTTCCCCTACACTCGCTAGAGACTATCGGCGCGGAACAAAAGAAATAACGACGACTTTTCGAATTACCGGAACAGCCTTTCCAGACAACCCAACCTGCCAAAGGTGAGCTTTTCTGGGTCAGCTGTCGCAAGTTGCTGCAATGGAATCCAACGTTCATTCCAGGGCTGGGGCCGCCATTCGGACCGAATGTTCTGGAAATTCGGCCGAATGGGATTTGGATAGCCTGTGGTATGGACTTTGCTATGCGAATGAAGGCTGGATAGCCGCGAAGGCAGAATTGCATTTTTCATCAAATTCAGCTTGACCACTACACACTGTCCAATTTAGGCAGTTCATGTAAAACTAGGTTGAATGGGGTTTCTTGCAAACGAAAGTTGCCAAATTATAATCAGCTGAATTGCTATAAACATTTTGGCTGGCAATGTTTGCGCACACTGCTCTTAGTTGCTTGCTGGCAGATTTCCACATAGATTAAGCGCGGTTGACATACATCTGGCGCGCAGTTCGGAACCCGAATTAGAGGTAGCTCGCAATGGTACAAGGGTCCCATCGAAACAATGATCGAGACGGACTACGCTTCGGAAACTCGAAAAAGAAGCGGAAAAACGATCGCGTTCGCTCGTCTGGCAACGTGGAGAGTCTGGAACAGCGAATGCTGTTGACGACCACTCCGCAGTTGATCGGCATATTGCCGAATGACGGTGAGATTCTGGAAGAAGGTCAGGTTCTCAATACGGCGCCAACCGAATTGACGTTCCGCTTCACGGAAAATTCGTCGTTAGAAGGCGTCGATATCGCATCGCAGATTCGCATCATTCGCAGCGGGCAGGACGGCGTGTTCACCAATGGGAACAACATCGTCATCACTCCCGGCTACGCTGGAGTTGGCGATCAGGACAATGAAGCGGTGGTTCGCTTTTCGACAACGTTGGTAGACGATCGTTACCAAATTGAAGCGTTTGGCCAGACAGTAACATTCGATTTGGACTTGGGCGCCAAGATTGTTTCTGTGGTGCCTCAACCGATCACTCGCAGCGGCACCACTCTTTCCCAAGCTCGCAATCAGATTGTCGTCTATTTCAATGATGACGATCTGCGTAGTGGTTCGGCGTCGGATCAAGGTTTCTACCAACTGATCTTTACCAATGATACGGCGACCAACGCGGACAACGGTTCGATCCATCGACCAACTCGAGTTGTCTACGATCCAGTTTCGGACAGCGCCACGCTGACGTTTGCTCAGAACTTAGAAGACTTGGCCACTGGTGAAGGCACTTATCGTTTGCGCATTGGCACAGACGAAGTTCAACCTGCCGCGCCGCTGGAAATCACGGTCGACGTCGATTCGGGCTCCAGTTTCAGTACGGCATTGGATCTGGGGCAACTTACCAGCACCAGCAAGATCGTCTCGGCGGAAATTGAAGCGGAAGAATTTTCGCTGCAGTATCCTGGTTCGAACGATGATCCGGGACATCGAGACCTTCAATGGGAAACGGGCGAACAGCACATTACCGACCAGGTCAATGACGACTACACCGCTGAACGCACGGTCGATACGAATCCGGGCGTTTCGACCATTGGTTATGTTTTCCGAGACGTCTACGGTGCGGATCCTCGCGGAGTGCCTTTGCGTAACCTGATTACCGAAGCGCAAAAACAACGGACTCGAGAAATCTTTTCGCTATATTCGCAATACATCGGCGCGCAGTTCTTTGAAGTTGATGAAGACGTGTTGCCGGACTTGCTGTCGGCTGGCGTGGAAGTCTTTAGTATTGTGACAGGTGATCTTCGCGCGATCAATCCGACGGTGCCGACTGGTCCTGGCGGAGTGATTGGTTTGGCGGGCAGTGTCATTGATCCGGTTTTGGGCGCGATCCCGACCGCCATCATGGACAATGCCGAAGCGTGGGATGATACGTACGGTGAAGATTGGTTTGAAACCGGCATGCACGAAATCGGGCACTTGCTTGGTTTAGGGCATACCTACGATCTGCCGCCGGGCACCATCATGGGCAACTATCAAATTGCCAACTACGAACCGGAACCGGTCTTTCCGGGTGACAATGACATTGTCCACGCGCAAAGCTTGCATCGTCCGGAAAGCGTGGACATTGATTTGTACCAATTCAACGTTCAGCAGACCGGTCTGTTCAGTGCGGAAACGATTGCAGAGCGTCAAACCGATTCCAGTTTGCTTGACACTGTCATTCAACTGTATCGGCAAGACAGTGCGGGGAACAAGATCCTGGTCGCACGGAATGACGACTACTACAGCAACGATTCCTTCCTGGAAATGGAGCTGACCCCCGGCACCTATTTCTTGGGCGTGACCGCCAAAGGCAATGACCAGTACGATGCCGACGTAGAAGACAGCGGAAGTGGTGGACGCACACAAGGCGAATATGATTTGCGTCTAAACTTCCGTCCTCAAGTCAACAATTCGCTGGTCGACTTGACGGGTACGGCGTTGGACGGCGATGCCGATGGAAATCCGGGCGGCGTCTTCAACTATTGGTTCAAAGTCGCTTCGCCAGAAAACACCATCTACGTGGACAAAGCGGCATCGGGCAACGGTACCGGTTCGCTATCCTCGCCATTCAAGAATATTGCATCGGCGTTTGCCGCTGCGGCTCCTGGTGACGTGGTGCGCATTGTGGGGAACGGCGGAGCGGACGGTAATCTTTCTACCTTGGCCGATAATCTGGCTTACGAAATTGGTTTCAATCGACTGAATCAACCGTTACAAGATGGTTCGTCCATGGAAGTGCCTCAGGGCGTAACGGTGATGATTGACGAAGGAACCGTCTTCAAGATTCGTCGAGCCAGAATTGGCGTGGGTAGTTCTTCGCCCAATGTGAATCGGAGTGCGGCGGCGTTGCAAGTTTTGGGAACGCCCAATCACAGCGTCATTTTCACCTCCTACAACGACCAATCCATTGGCGTGGATACCGAACCGTTGGCCACGTCGCCCAGCCCGGGAGATTGGGGCGGGATTGTCTTCCAGAACGACGTGGATCGAGCAGAAGGTCGATTCGAATATGAACGCCAAGGCATCTTCCTGAACTACGTCAACCACGCCGACTTTCGCTTTGGCGGTGGTGAAGTCATTGTCAATTCGGTCCAGCAGATTGTCACGCCGATCCAAATGGTGGAAGCCAGACCCACTCTGTCTCACAACGTGATTTCGCGAAGTGCAGATGCGGCCATGTCGGCTGACCCCAATTCGTTTGAAGAAACCAACTTCCACGCACCTCGGTATCAACAAGTTCCGTTTACTTCGGACTACACTCGAGTTGGTCCGGATATCCATGACAACCGTTTGACCAACAATTCGATCAACGCGTTGTTTGTTTCGATTCAAACGGCGTCGGGCGCGGATCCCAAGAAATTGACGGTTTCCGCGCGGTTTGACGATCGCGACATTGTGCACGCGATCTCCGAAAATCTGGTAGTCGAAGGAACTCCGGGCGGCCCGCTCCAGTCCATCAATCCGGCACCCGCCATCACGAATACTCGTCTTACACCCGTAGATGGCGGTAGTTTAGGCGCCGGCGACTATTCGTACAAATTCACCTACGTAGAAGATGACGGCACGGAAACTCCAGCTTCGGCCGCCACGGCGACGGTGACGCTGTTGGGCCGAGGTGTTCAGGGGACGGTTCGCATCAGCAGCGTTCCTCAGTCAACTCGGACCGACGTCGTGACCACTCGGATCTATCGCAGTGAAACCACCGGCATTGGCCCGTACACGTTTGTAGGAGAAGTCAACAAAGGCGTGCGAACCTTTGTAGATGACGGTTCGGTGATTGGTGGCGCGGAGCTGAACGAACAGCAAGTTGACTTAAACGCGCGACTGGACGCGCGACTGACCATTGATCCAGGCATGGTCATCAAGATGGACGGAGCCCACATTGATGTTTCGCTGGGTGGTGATTTGTATGCTGAAGCTCAGCAAGGTCATGAAGTGGTCTTCACGTCCATGCGAGACGATCGGTATGGTGCCAGCGGTTCGTTTGACACCAACAACGATGGTCGCCGAGCGTCCGCAAAGCCAGGCGATTGGGGCGGCATCAGTGCAGGCCCGCTGAGTACGTTAAGCATTGATCACGGCGTTATTTCATACGCGGGTGGTGTGACCAAAGTGGAAGGCAATTTTGCCGGTTTCAATCCCATTGAAATTCACCAAGCGACCGCTCGAGTGACCAATTCGCTGATTTCGAATAACGCCGAAGGCACCGGCGGTCAGGCGCCCACTAATCGTTACGGACGAGGCTTCAATGGATCGGGCGATTTTTGTTCGAGGTGCTCAGCCGATCATTGTCGACAATATCATTCGCGATAACGAAGCGCCGTCGTCAATGTCAATCCGAATGCGTTGAACAGTGCTCTGGTTCGAGACCTAGGTCGTCAAACCGGTGAAGTCGATGCGATTTCAGCCTACGGCGACAATCAAGGTGCTTTGATTCGAGGCAACTTGACTGACGGTAACGGCATCAACGGCATGATTGTGCGTGGCGAAGTGCTGACCACAGAATCGGTCTGGGACGACACCGACATTGTTCACGTGGTGTTTGACGAAATTGTGGTGCCAGACTTCCATACGTTCGGCGGTCTTCGCTTACGAAGTGCGCTTCGGGCAGCTTGGTAGTGAAACTTAACGGCGAAGAAGCTGGATTCACCGCCACGGGTGTGGAACTAGACAATGACGACCGGATTGGCGGTCGAGTCATGGTATTAGGCCAGCCCAATTTCCCGGTAGTAATGACGTCTTTGCGCGACGACAGCGTGGGCGCTGGCTTCACGCCGCAAGGTGCCGTGCAAGTGGACACCGATGGCAATGGAGATCGATTCGATCCCGGTTCCAGTTTGCCGACCGGTCCCGAAGTGAACAACGGTGTGCAGATTGATAACGATGTTGTCGGGACTTCGCCTGGTTCGTTAGAAGCGACTCCGGCTGCCGGCGGTTTCATCACCAATACGAACGCCACCATCCAAACGCAAGCACAGATTTTGCAAAACCAAAACGTGATCACTCAGTTCACTAACTTTGTGGACGTGGGTATCAACGGTGCCGCCGTCAACTTGGCCAACACCAACATTACACTCGCACCAACGCTAGTGGCGCATGACGTGGTGGTCAGCGAAGGTAACTTTACCGTTCCGCAAGGAAATAGGACCAAGACGATTTCTTGGCGAGTGGAAACGTGGTTGGATAACGGCGACCCCAAAATCTACAACAAGATTACGCTGTCGTCGGATGCAGATCTGGACGAAACGTTGGGTTCCATTCGAGTCATCAATTACTTCGACCAAAATATCGTCGCCTTGAACAACGATATTCTGGTTCCGCGAGGCACTCCGGGCGAAGCCGACTTCTTGGCCTTTGCTTTTGATGACGCAGAACGAATCGGCTTTGGTCATGGTGGTATTTACGACGAAGGCGAAGGGCTGTCGAATGCCACGTTCCGAGGTTGGGCAGCAGATACCGCCGGCAATTTATTGGGTAATATTTTGGGTGCGGGTGCCGGGTATTCCGTACGCGGAAACATCAACCAACAAGCTCTGCCGTTGGTGGACGATGTGGAGCTTGGTGACGTGTACGGTCCGCAGGACGTAGGGACTGCGTTTGCCTGGGACGTCAACAGTCAATCGCACACCGCCATGGTGACGTCTTACGTGCAGCTGATTTCTCGTAATCCGGCTTCGCAAGCAGGTGATTGGCGAGGCATCGTGTTGGACGAGTTCAGCCATGACCGTAACGTGTCAGTGACCACGGAACGCGAAGGTTCGAACGCACAGGACCCCGGCGTCAACGACCTGCCTTCGCGAGCACAATACTTGGGCATTTTGGCTCCCAAGGAATTGGCCGGCGACGAAACGCAACGACTCGGTTTTGAAGTTGACGGTTATCTCAATAATGAAACCGATCTGGACGTTTACAGCTTCAAGGGGATTGGCGGGACAGAAGTCTGGATTGACATTGATCAGACTTCCGTTGGCTTTGATTCGATCATTGAATTAATTGACGCCAATGGCGTGCTGTTGGCCAGTTCGGACAATTCGGTCGACGAAATGTCCGGCGCAGCGGCCGTGTCGGGCATCGGCAACAGCTTGGACCGTTCGATTTTCAACTCTGTTGATCACTATTCGATCAATCGATTGGATAGTGGTATGCGAGTCAGCTTGCCGGGCGCGGTGGGCGTGACCAATACGTATCATGTCCGAGTGCGTTCGGCAGGCACGGGAGCCCTGGACGGTGGTAAGACGCATGGTGCTTACCAGTTGCAGATTCGCTTGAAAGAATTTGACGAAGTGGCTGGTTCGACCATTCAATTTGCCGACATTCGTAACGCCCAAACGGCCATTCAAGTATTTGGCCAGCCAGCCCATTCGCCACTATTGGGTGAAGCAGGCGAAGACGGCACGCCCAATGAAGTTCGTGCCGACGCTCAGGACCTGGGCAATGTCCTGACGACCAATCGCGGCGAATTGGCCCTCACGGGAACACTGTCTGCCGAAGATGATATTGACTGGTATCAGATTGAAGTACGAGCTGAAAATCTACAGAGAATTGGCACCGATCCAGAATGGGTGGCGGTCACGTTTGATGTCGATTTCACTGACGGCTTTGGCCGACCCAATACCGTGCTTTGGCTATACGATGAAAACGGAAACTTGGTGTATAGCTCCGACGATTCATCCATCGCCGATGATCGACCGTCGCAAAGCGCCACCAGTGTCAATGACTTGCGAGCGGGAAGTGGTGGCGCGGCCGACCCGTACTTGGGAACGGTCGAGCTGTTGGAAGGTACTTACTACTTTGCGATTACCAACAAAGGCCCCACGCCAAACGCGATTCGCAACAACTTGCTGCTTCGTACCGAACCGGTGAATTCGCTGGTGCGAATCGCCGAAGATCAAATCAGCACTTCGGGCGAATCAGGGATTCCCGTCGGGCCAATTATCACCAATCTGTTTACGAATGATTATTCGATCATTCCCGCCGATGGTGCCGACATCAATGACGGCGAAGTTTTTGTCGTCACAGATCTGAGTGGCAATTCAGTGACGTATGAATTTGATTCGGATGGAACGGTGATCGGCAACAACGTGCCTGTGCCGTTTACCGAAACAGATTTGTCCTTCCAAATTGTCGGACAGATTGACACCCTGATCAATCAAAATGGTCCTGCCGGCGTTACTTCGCAGGGCGGAACCTTGACCGGCGCGGCGGGTGTGACCAGCATTCCCGCTCGCGGTTTCGGCAAAGCGTCTCTGTACATCAGCAAGCCTAGCTATGTGCCGTTCACGTTGAATGATGTGACGCTGTTTGCCGCCCAAGATTCCGGCCCCGATGAAACTCGTTTGATCACACTGGACGCGTATACCGGCGAGCAAGAAAACATTGTCGGTATCTTCCCGCAGAACGTCCGAGACATCGGTGCCAAGCCAGATGGTCGCATTTACGGTTTCACTGTCACGGAACAGATGCCCGATACGACCAACGTGGGTAACTATTTGGAAATCAATCCCAAAACACCCGCTGCCCAAGCCACGGTACTGTCCAATAATTTGGGTGACGACGGCATCACCGGCTACCAGGACGACGCGGCGAATCCTGGAACAGCAGTAGACGCGATGGACGGCGTCTTCTTTGATGCCGTCACGTTCGGTAGCCCAGATCAGGTTCTGCGAGGCTTCGGGATTGCTCATCGAGTGTTACAAGATCCTCTGAACGTTGTCGGCCCGGTTCGCAATCTGTTGTACGAATTCAATATCGACAGCGGACAAGCATTTAGTCTGCCGGGACCAGATCCGGTAGATCGAGAAGACGTGGAACTGTTGGAAGGTGGCGGCACCCAAATTCGCGAACGCGGCCAGCTGGATCTGTTAACCGACCCCATTGGACTTGGTAACAACGCTCTGGTCATTCCTGCTGCAACCGAAATTGATGCCAATGGCGTCACTATTCCTCGAGTTACCGATGGGCTGCAATTCACCGTCGACGATGGTGCTGGAAATATCTACAACTTTGAATTTGATTCGGGCCCAGAAGTCACGTTCCAACATGATCCGGCGGGCGGCGTTTTTGTTCGCGACGGCGACACATTCTTGTTGGATGGAACGGCGTTTGAGTTTGATTCGGGTTCTGTGATTGTCGTAAGTGCTACCAGCGCGGCTGGCTTGTCCGATGGTGACACTTTGACGATTACCGATAGTCAAGTGCCGATTGTGACTAAGACGTTTGAATTTGATCGAGACGGTACGATTAGTCCCGGCAATATTCGAATTCCATACACCAACAATACCAATCAAGCCGATTTGATTGTCGATATCGTCGATCGCATCAACACCACGGCCAACTTTGAAGTCATCGCGGTGCCCGTTCCGGGGACCAATCGAATTGACTTGATCAACGAATCAGATTCGATTGGTGCGATCAGTAATTCATCCGCCGTGATTGTGCAAGGTGCGCCGGGTGGTAGTGCCAATCTGATTTCATTTGAAGAAAGCATGACGCACACCGAATTTGGTCAAGCCATTGACGATTCGGTTCCTGGTGCCAGTGCTGATGGCATCCGTTTGAATTTTGCCGGCTACGACACCGGAGACTTCCGGCAGATTGTTAATCGAAATGTCTTCACGGTGGTGGCAGGCAGTGACGGGGCCGTGACCAATGGGTTCATTGCCATTGACTTTGAAGCCGGGGATACTCCGGCTACTGCGGCGCAACGAGCAGCTACGATGATTCAAAACGCGACGCCGTTGCAAGTTCAAGAGAACGGTGGATCACTGGTCTTCAATGGCGGTGAAATCATTGTCAGTGTTGAAGATCCACTGCGCATCGGCGGCACGGCTCCCGGTGGTGACATCACCGGTTTGGCATTTGTGAACGGAACGCTGTACGGTGTCACAGCGGAAGGCCCCGATGTTCCTGGTAGACCGGATGGTGGTACGGGCGGTGGCCTGTATCGAATTCTCGGAACGCTGTCGAATAACGCGGTCGCCGACTATGTGGAAACGGCCACGGACTTATTGACCGGTGGTCGAGACGCTCAGGGGAATCCTACGGGTGGCCCCATTCAGTTTTCAGCATTGTCGGCCGGTCCGGAAAACATGGAGGACGGTCGGTTTGCCAACATGCTGTTCGGACTCGACTATTTTGGCAACTTGTACGCGTTCAATTTGCAGGGCGAACTACAGCCTGTGTTCATGAACAGTCAAGTCAGCGTTTCGACGGGGTTGACTAATCTGACCGGTTTCGCCTTCTCGAATCTGGACATCAATCTCTGGCATACGACAGTTCAACGGGGCAACGATGTTGGTCATGGTACCAATATTGCTCCAGACGCCAGTCGAATCGAGGATGTCGTCGGAGGTACCAGCCTGTACTTTGCGTTTGAAAACGCCAACGTGATGCAAGGCGATTGGACCGGCTTCAATGATCCGGGTTTCACCAATGGCATGGACTTCCCCGGAGGTGCCGCTGGTTCGATCGAATCGAATACCTTTAGTTTGGCTGACTACCAAACGGGCGACAGTCCCAAACTTTACTTCAACTACTTCCTGGAAACCGAAAACGTTCAGGCGGAACGCAACGTGGCGGACGAATTCATGCGAGATTCATTCCGCGTGTTTGCGTCGGCCGACGATGGAGATTGGGTGCTGCTGACCACCAACAACTCGTTTACCGGACCTGGCATGGCCGACGACGAATTCGACTACAATGGCGCCGTTCAAGAAACGTTTGATGGAACCGGTTGGCGACAAGCCAGTGTCGACTTGGGCGCTTTTGTAGGCCAAGACAACGTGCGACTGCGTTTTGATTTTTCGACGGCCGGTGGTTTCGATATTGGCAACACTGGCGGCCATGAAATCCGAGCGGTCGCGGCCAGCCAACTTGCGGATGGCGACCAGCTGATTCTGGACGACGCCACCTTTGAATTTGATTTTGGTTACCTGCTTTCGGCACCGACGGGCAGTGCCATTGAAGATGGCGAAACCTGGTCGCTTAACGATGGCTTGCAAACCGTTACCTTTGAATTTGATCTCGGAAATGGCGTACAAGCGGGCAACCTGCCGATCGCCTTTGATGCCGGCATGTCTGCCTATGATGTGGCAGATTCGATCGAAAATGCCTTGGCCCTGGGCTTTGGCAAAGGCGTGGTTCAAGCCGACTTGCGAATCGAACAGAACGATTTGATTTCTCAAGCAACCGAAACAACGCTGACCGCCGGCACCATCGTCGCTCAAGGTGAAATTGGCGATAATCCCGTGCTGTTTGGCACCAATACGGGACGGGATGTCGATCTGCTGAAAATCAGTCTGCAGCCTGGCCAACGAGTCACCTTGGATGTGGATACACCCGGCCTAGATGGTTTGCGAGATTCGGTGATACGGCTTTTTGATGCAGATGGTGTCGAAGTTGCGATTAACAACAACGGTGCTGCTCCAGACGAAGGTGGCTTCACTCTAGATTCGTATCTGGATTACACAACTGTGGAAGGCGGAATCTTCTATGTTGGAGTCAGTGGAAGCGCAAATACGTTGTACGATCCCAATGTTCAGGGCAGTGGTGTTTCGGGAGCCACAGGCACGTATCGATTGGCAGTGACCATGTTTGCCGATGAAGTTTCGCCCTACAGTGTTAGGCGTTTCGGCAACCTACTGAACTTGGACGGCATCGTCAATTTGTCTCAGTCAAACGCCGATTCCGCACTGCAAGTGGTGGGCGAACCGGGTGCCGATGGCGTGGCGATTCCCGTCAACATTCACATGAGCGACGACGAAGTCGCCTGGGCCTTGCGAACAGCACTGGCCACGGAATTTGGATCGGGAGATCCGTCGGGCATCATTGGTTACAACGACGTCGTAAAAATTCATGGGCATGAGGTGATTGATGCCGGACCGCTGGGCTGGGACTTCTTCCTGGATGGCGACGACACTCAGGCCTTCAACGCGTCGACTCGTCCCGACGGTACCATCGACGATGTTGCCCCAGGCTTTTTGCGAGGCTTAGACAATCTGTTTGAAGGCGTCTACATCGACGACATTATCATCGGATTTGCAGAACGAGGCGAAATGTACACGGCCGCTGCCGGTGACGACACGTTCTTTATCCCGGATCCAGAAGACTTCCCAGAGGAAGAAATTTTGACTGGTGACTATAACGTGACCATTCGCTCCAGCGAATATTATGCCTTGCCGGACGGTGACGAGTTGCTTTTGATTGAAACGTTCCAGCCGCAAGACCGTTTGGCTTCGGGGCTTTCCATGTTTGTCACGCCGGGTTACGAAGTAGCGGACGGAGCAACGTTCTCCATTAGTGACGGAACCACAACCGTCGTCTTCGAATT
This sequence comes from Pirellulaceae bacterium, assembly GCA_041399205.1. Classification (GTDB taxonomy): domain Bacteria; phylum Planctomycetota; class Planctomycetia; order Pirellulales; family Pirellulaceae; genus JAGQOZ01. The sequence continues at coordinate 250,415 of JAWKTK010000008.1, forward strand.
TGAAGAAGAAACTCGGCTGGACGGTACCGCTGCGGGCAATGCCGTCGTCCATTTCAACGCTGCGGACAGTGCGGCCGAAGTGGCCAATGCGATTGTCGACACAATCAATAGTTCGGCCGTTCAGGCGGTCTTGGAAGTCAGTGCGACAGTTCCGCTGACCAGTAATCGAATCGAATTCTTTGGCAACGCCATTATCGATACGCAACGAGCGGTCCAGGGCGGCGAATTGGCTGAATCGAACGACACGATTGCCGAAGCGGTGATCAGCGGTATCGCGCCGGATACGGCATCGCGATTCACCGCCACCGGTTCGATTGGCGATAACGACTTGCTGAGCCAACCCGGATTGGATGTGGATATGGTCCAATTCCAGTTGACGGTGGGGCAGCGAGTTACCATTGACGTGGATTCGGACGACGCACCGGTAGATACGGTACTGCGATTATTTGACGCCAACGGTAATGAACTGGCGTTTAGTGACGACACGGCAGCACCTGGTGAAACACCCAGTCGCGAACCGTATCTCGCCTATACCGCGACTACCTCCGGCAACTATTACGTGGCAGTCAGCGGATTCAGCAATACGGCCTACGATCCCAATCGCACTGGCAGTGGCATCGCCGGCAACACGGGTGACTACACCATGCAGATTGTGGTGGGCGTGCAAAATGAAGTTCTCGAGGTGATTGAAAATGACTTTACGGGCGATCAAAACGTCGTTCGCGATCAAGGTCAGCTGATCATCGAATCGACTCGCATCACCAATTCGGCCGAATTCGGAATCTTGATTGACGCCGGACTTCGCAACGCTCCCGACAATCTGCCTCATCAAGGAACGCCTCGCGTGTTGTTCGAAACCAATCGCGAACGCTTAATCCCAGGCGTGGTGATCAAGAACAATGTGATTGCGTTCAACCGAGAAGGTGCGATTCACTTCAGCGGTGACGCTCGTCCAGTAGACACGGCCGATTCGCCGGTGCCGTTTGGACGTCTGATCAACAACACTTTGGTAGGTGGACGTCCGTTTGCTTCCACCGTAGTGCGCGATGACGATCCCTTGGGAACCGGTATTCTGGTGGACGAAAACGCCAGCCCCACATTGTTGAACAATATCGTTTCGAATTTCCAAATTGGTATCAGCGTCGATACGACGTCTCAGTCGACCGTGATTGGCGGTACGTTGTACCAAGGCAACTTGGCAAATTCGAACAAAGGCTTGGGCGATTCGCCGATTGTGCTTGGAGCGGATGATCCGCTGTTTGTCAACGCGGACACCGGCAACTTCTACTTGGCACCCGGCTCGCCAGCAATTGATAGTTCGATCGATTCGTTGCTGGGACGACCGGCAATCGAATTTGTTTCGCAACCGCTGGGCGTTGCCAAATCGCCTATTCTGGCTCCGGAACGAGATATCACGGGCCAGTTGCGAGTAGACGACCCTAGCGTTGATACACCAGCCGGCCAAGGTGAAAACGTGTTTAAGGATCGAGGTGCGATTGACCGAGCCGACTTTGTCGGTCCGACGGCCGTGCTGATCAATCCTAACGATAACGCGCCCGACGGCAGCGATTTGAATCCCAGTACGGGCATTGTGCAAATCAACAATCCGGTGATTCGATCGTTTGAAATCCAACTCCGCGATGGTGTAAATGAAGCACAGTTGCAAGAAGGTTCGGGAATTGCGGCCGAATCCGTTTCGCACAATTCCGTGGCCGTCTATCGCAATGGCGAACTTCTGGTCGAAGGAATTGATTACACGTTTAGCTTTGATGCTTCCAGCAGCACCATTCGCTTGACTCCGCTGGCCGGAGTTTGGCTGCCGGGCCGAGTTTACCGAATTACGTTGGACAATTCGGATGCATCTGGAATTCGCGATGCTGCGGACAACGTCTTGCAACCGAATGTCACGTCGGGCGAAACCGTGTTCACCATTTCCATTGGCGGTGAAGAACAAGACTTTGGTGATGCTCCGGACGAACCGTATCCATCACTGCTGATCAATAACGGTGCGTCTCACGTGATTGATACAGCCGTGCGACTGGGAGCAACCGTGACGGCCGAACCCGACGGTGGTTCCGGCATCGACGGTTCTGATGACGGCGTGACGTTTGAGAACCTACTGGTGCCCGGTCAAGATGCTACGGTCTTGGTCACGGCATCGACCACCGGCAAACTGGACGCGTGGATTGACTGGGATGGCAATGGCGCGTGGGGCACGAATGAACAGATTGCCGATTCAATTGACTTAGTCGCGGGCACTAATTCCGTCACGGTCAGCGTACCGGAATCCGCGACCATTGGCTCCACGTACGCTCGTTTCCGCTTCAGCAAGGACGGAGACTTGGCACCGACCGGTTTGGCCTTGAACGGTGAAGTGGAAGACTATGCAGTCAATGTGGTTAGCCAAACACCTTGGCACAATGCAGATCTGCCACTGGACGTCCGTAATGATGGCAATGTGGTACCACTGGACGTGCTGTTGGTCATCAATGAATTGAACCTTCGCGCCGTGAGCAATCCCACAACGGGACTTCTGCCGAATCCGCCTGTCGGTGACGCCACGCCGATTAATCTTGGATATTTTGATGTGGATGCGGACGGCTATGTTTCGCCTCGCGACGCACTGCTGATTATTAACGAATTGAATCGACAAAACGTGTCCGTCAACGCCGTTGCGGATGTGCCTGAAGGCGAATCGCTGGCAGACCAGAACATGTCGTTCGTAGCCGCGGCAGTCGGATATGATGATTTGGACAGTGGCTACACCATGGACAACTTCGTCCCGCGACCGCTGAACGACCTGGCTGTTGACCAAGTGCTGATGCCGGTCGACATGACGAACACGGTAAAAAATACAGGATTGGACGATGTCTTTGCGAACGATGATTGGTTCGAATCAATCGCAGACGACATCCAAGATGCCAAGGGAGATGACGACGGATTGTCGGATCTTGTTTAGTTTTTTGAACAACCGAGGAAGAGGCTCGGGCAGTTCTCATATACCAGTCCGAATAAATGGACCGGGAAACTGTAATCTGTTGGTTACAAGCGTCTTTGCGACGCAGAAATTTTGATCATACTGGGATGAAATACAGGCGACTTGACGAGTATCCTTGTTCACCTAGATGGAATTTTGTTTTGGTTTGTCGGCGACAAGCCGGACGTATTTGGGCCCGATCACTGCAACCTTGAGTTAGGCATGATGAAATTCTTTAACCGACCCCAACGATTGAATAAACGAAGTGGAAGTCGCCGATTTCGGCCAGGAAATGCACTGCAAGCCGAATCGCTGGAAAGTCGTAATCTACTAGCGGCTGACGTCTGGCAAAACGCCACGTTTCCCGAAGACGTGAACGCCGACGGCATTGTGACACCCGTCGACGCTTTGATGGTAATCAATGAACTCAATACGATTGGCGCTCGTTCGCTACGCAGCGGCCTGGCTCCAACCGTTCCTGACATGTACTACGACGTCAACGCGGATGAATATATCACTCCGATTGACGCATTGATCATCCTTAACGAATTGAATGCCGAAGGTGAAGGCGACGCATTGGCGCAAATTCGGCTGCAGGTTGTAAACGCCGACGGAGATGCGGTCACGGCCGTGGATGTCGGTGCTGCGTTCGAATTGCAGGTCTATGTGCAAGACTTGACGGGCCGAGAAGACGGTGGTGTGTTCGCTGGATATTTGGACATCGAATTCCCAGACAATTTGGTTTCTGTGGACGGCGTGATTGAATATTCAACAACTTACAACAACGCCAAATCAGGAACCATTGACGTTGGCTTGATTGATGAAGTTGGAGCCATTGATGGTTTGAGTCCGCTGGGCCCGGATGAATTGTTGTTGGTAACCATCCCGTTTGTCGCCGATGCCGCAGGCACGGTTGATTTTGCACCGAACGCAGCCGACCAGTTGCCGCTGCATGACGTGCTGCTATACGGCGTGCCGGATGGTGAAGCCAGTTCGAAAGTGGATCAAGATCGAATCATGTTCATTGGCGCGTCGCTGGATGTGGGCAGTGGTGAACAAACGGCTCCCGTAGCCGTTGACGATGCCTACGAAATTGACGAAGGACAAACGCTGAATGTGGCCGCGCCCGGCGTATTGTTAAACGACAGCGATCCAAATGGTGATTCGCTGACTTCCAATATCACCACGGAACCCAACAACGGCACGTTTTCATTCAATTCGGATGGATCGTTCAGCTACACACCAGCGGCTGGGTTTGTGGGCACCGATTCATTCACCTATCGAGTTTCAGATGGGAACGAATTTTCGTCCGACGCGACCGTGACGATCACCGTGAACCCGTTGAATTCGGCTCCCGTGGCAGCGAATGATGCCTTTAGCATTTCCGAAGATAACGTACTGACAACCACCGTCAGCGTATTGGCCAACGATACGGATGCAGATGGTGATAACCTGACCGCAGCAGTGGTTTCTACAACCACGAATGGTTCTCTGACGCTGAATCCGAGCGGCACGTTTACTTACACGCCCAACGCCAATTTCAACGGCACGGACAGTTTTACTTACCGAGCGAACGATGGCACCGAAAATTCGCAGACGGCCACAGTAACAATCACGGTGATGGCGGTGAACGACCCGCCCGTGGGCGAAGCGGACAGCTACATGACGTCCACCAATACCGCGCTGACAGTCAATGCGGCGGACGGCGTTTTGGCGAATGATTCGGACGTGGAAAATGCCACGCTGTCGGCCGAGCTGATTAGTAACGCGACCAACGGTACAGTTGCGTTAAACGCCAACGGTTCGTTCACCTATACTCCGGCCACGGACTTCACGGGCCAAGATAGTTTTACCTACCGAGCGACCGATGGTGAACTCGATTCGGCAACACAAACGGTCACCATTACCGTTGCCGGTGAATCGCTCGTAAATATTCGCTTGGAACCCGCCAATACCGATGGCGTGCCAATTTCCAAGATTGGCCCCGGCGGTGAATTCCTGCTGAATGTGTACGTGCAGGATGTCAGTGGTCGAGCTAGCGATGTGAGTGGCGTCTTTGCCGGCTTCATGGACGTAACCTACGCGTCCAGTCTGGTTTCGACGAACGGATCCATTTCCTACGGATCGTCCTATCCTAATACGCAAAGCGGTACGATGACCGCCGGCATGATTGACGAAGTGGGTGCGTCTGACGGCTTGAACCCGTTGGGCAATACGGAACTGCTCTTGTTCTCGGTCCCATTTGTGGCCAATAACACGGGCACGGTGACCTTCGCATCCGATCCCGCAGAAAACTTGCCAGCGCATGATATCTTGCTGTTCGGATTCAATTCGCCCATCGATGTCGCCATGGTCACTTACGGTACGGCGTCGTTGGAAATTGCTACCAGTAACGCTCCAGCGGCCGGCAATGATGAATACATTACCGACGAAGACACGCCATTGATCGTTTCGGCTGCTTCCGGCGTCTTGGGCAATGATTCCGATCCCGATGGTGATTCGCTGGCCGCTGTGTTGGTAAACCAACCGACCAACGGTACCGTGTCACTCAACAGCAACGGCGGATTTACCTATACGCCAGCCGCCAACTTCTTCGGAACCGATGCGTTTACTTATCGAGCAACGGATGGATCGGCTTCGTCCGATGTAGCCACGGTCACCATCACAGTCAATGCTGTCGATGACGCGGCGGTGGTTAACCATGATACGTATACGCTGCAGGATCCAGGTCGTTCCCTGACCGTTACTGCCGCCAACGGTGTCTTGGCAAATGACGTGGACGTAGAAGGCAATGCTATGACGGCCGTGCTGGTTGGTAATCCCAGCAAGGGTACCGTGACGCTAAACGAAGACGGTTCGTTTGTCTATTCGCCGAACAGCGATACGTCGGGCCAAGATTCGTTTACTTACCGAGTAACTTCGAATGGCGTGCAGTCAGCCGTGGCCACGGTCACCATCAATGTCGGTGATCTTTCGCCCAGCTCGGTTTCCGGCTTCGTCTATTCGGATGCCAATAACAACGGAGTCCGGGAATCGCACGAATTAAATTACGGCGGAGTAGTTGTCACGTTAACCGGTACCAATCTGTTGGGCGAATCGGTAAACATGACCACGCGTACGGATGCCAATGGCGCGTACCGATTCGGTGAACTGCTGCGAGGTGAATACACGATTACCGAATCACAGCCGTTGTACATTATCGATGGTTTGGACACGGTGAACGGTCAGGCTTCGCTTCGCAATGATCGTCACATCGTCAACCTTGGTTCGGGCGTTTCGGCATCAGGGTACAACTTTGGTGAACGAGGCCTCATGCCGCAGTTCATCATGAACCCGATGTTCTTTGCCTCGCAAAATAACCACGGCTTGATGATGGCCATGTTCCCCAACGGTGAACTGTCATGGTTCTGCACTGATCTGGGATGGGACGGTTACGAATCGTTTAGTCTGGCCATGGCCTCGAACGGTGCGACAGGCACCATCACCGCCGTTACCGATAGTGGTGCCACCAGCGTCAGTTCCGTCCGAATGACAGGAACGTCGTCGGTACGCATGATGGGCGACATGGTGAACGGCATGTTGATTCGCTTTGTCGGTGACGCCGAAGACTTTGGACTCGGCGGTGGCGAAGGCGAACCCGATACCAACGACGTAGACGACGCGTTTGCGGACGGCGGCTTCTAGAAAACGAATCTTCGGCCGAAAAAACTCGTTGAAGGACAAACCAAAACGGCTTCCGGCTGGGAAACCAGCAAGGAAGCCGTTTTGCGTTTCGATTCTGCCTCAGTCGTGGTCGGGCGAGAGAAAGAAAGGGATTCGTCACCTCATCCATTACAACTATCTGTCCGCGTGCAACTATCTGTCCGCGTAGTAGATCGTTGTTGCCTGAAAGGGATTCGTCACCTCATCCATTACAAGTATCCGTCCGCGTGCAACTATCTGTCCGCGTAGTAGATCGTTGTTGCCTGAAAGGGATTCGTCACCTCATCCATTACAAGTATCCGTCCGCGTGCAAGTATCCGTCCGCGAAGTAGATCGTTGTTGTCTGAAAGGGATTCGTCACCTCATCCATTACAAGTATCTGTCCGCGTGCAACTATCCGTCCGCGTAGTAGATCGTTGTTGTCTGGGAAAATCAGCGGAAGTCGAGGATGCGGCCTGTTTACTTTTCTTCCATCATTTGAATGTATTGCCGCAATCGTTCGTTTTCGTCACAGACGTTCTTGAGTGTGAGCATGTTTTCCACTCGTTTCAACAGTTCCAACTGATTCACGGGCTTGGAAAGAAAATCGTCGGTGCCTGCTTGGACCGCGCGTTCAATATCTCCCAGCTCGTTCAGCGCCGTGACCATCAAAATCATGATGCCCTTCGTCGCGTCGTTGGCTTTGAGCTTTTGACACACTTCAAACCCGCTCAGTTTGGGCATCATCACGTCCAGCAAAACTAAATCGGGCTGGAAGGATTCCACCTTTTGCAGCGTGTCTTCTCCGTCGACTGCAAATTCCAAATCGCAATCGATTTCGGCTAGGTACGCTTCCAGTAATTCTGAATTGGCTTGGTTGTCGTCGGCAATCAAGATCCTGTGAGATGCCATGGCAAATACTTTCTTCGAACCAAGTTCGCAAAGCCTACCGCTAATAAAGGTTTACGCTTAGACAGTTTCCAACGCTTCAGCGGGAACGGGAAATCGGCTGCAGAGTTCTGATACGGACGTGCGAATGGACTGCAATTTGGATTCGTCACCCGCCGCTCGGAGCGCGTCCAAAATCCACTGACCAATGGTTTTCATTTCGTCCGGCCCCATGCCTCGCGTGGTCAAGGCGGGTGTGCCGATACGAATTCCCGACGGATCGACCGGCTTTCGCTGGTCGTAAGGAATCATATTTTTGTTGACGGTCATGCCGCACGAATCGAGCGTTTCTTCGGCCGTGCGACCGCCAATTCCTAACGGCGTCACGTCAACCAACAGCAGATGGTTGTCAGTTCCGCCGCTGACCAATGCCAGGCCACCAGCCAATAACGTTTCGGCCAGGGCCTTCGCATTATCGATCACGCGTTGCGCGTAAACTTTGAAATCAGGTTGCAGCGCTTCGCCAAAACAGACCGCCTTGCCGGCAATGACGTGCATCAACGGTCCGCCTTGCGTTCCCGGAAAAATACTACGATCCACGCCCTTGGCATATTCTTCTCGGCAAAGACACAAACCAGCTCGAGGACCACGTAGCGTTTTATGTGTGGTGGTGGTGACAAAATCGGCGACAGGTACCGGACTGTTGTGCAATCCCGCCGCCACCAAGCCGGCGTAATGAGCCATATCCACCATCAACTTGGCACCGACATCGTTGGCGATTTCTGCGAATTTGGCATGCGGGATTTCACGAGGATACGCACTCGCGCCAGCAACAATCAGCTTGGGCTTGTGTTCTTTGGCCAGTCGAGCAACCTGGTCGAAGTCAATTCGATGGTCACCTTGAGTGACACCGTAACTGTGGAAGTTATATAGCTTGCCCGAAATATTTAGACGCATGCCGTGCGTCAAGTGTCCGCCGTGCGCCAGATCCAAACCTAACACGCTGTCACCGGGTTCCAAGACGGTCAGATAGATGGCCATGTTGGCTTGCGAACCCGAATGCGGCTGAACGTTGGCATGCTCCGCCCCGAATAGCTTTTTCGCTCGATCCCGAGCCAAATCTTCGATCACATCCACGTGTTCGCACCCACCGTAGTAGCGTTTGCCGGGGTAGCCTTCGGCGTATTTGTTGGTCAAAACGCTGCCAACCGCTTGCATCACTGCAGCACTGGTGTAGTTTTCACTGGCAATCATTTCCAGTCCGTCGCGTTGCCGTTCCACTTCGCTTTGGATGGCTGACCAGACTTCCGGATCTTGATTCTGAAGGATGCTCATATTTGAAAAAATCTCGCGTTTACACGGTAGGATAGTGGAAACAAGCCAAGCCTTGATTGTCAAGAATCAGCATAAAGCGTCAATCGGGCGACTCGGTAGACTCGCCCGCTTTTATGGTAACTTGCACTTCGCCGCGATTATCGCCTAGCTGTCCCGCCATTTCATTGATGCGAAAATACAGCGTTCCGGAAGTTTCGGCTTTCCAGGTACGAACATTTCCCACGGCAAAGGCGTTGCGCAAGCCGTCGGTTTGGTTTGGCGAAACCACGGCCGCCAGCAATTGTCCCAATGGCCGTCCTTGATGGTATTGAATGGTAATTCCGTTCGGTTCGCTGATCCAGGGTTCCGATTCGTGCCGAACCGTGAACGAACCGTTGGCCGCAAGGACATACGCTTGCCCTGCTTCGACCTGAATCCCCGAATCTTGCCAACCTTTGGCCGAATCAACTCGGACGGACGTTTCGTCACTCCCAGGCTTTACCGCAGTAAATCCATCCTTGGCGGGACGACTCCAAACAACATCTTGTGCAGGATCGTATCCGTAATCCAAGTTGGTCACAAACAACTGCCAATCTCGCTGCAACGCTTTGCCATCGTTGCGAAACATCCGACCAAAGTGGCTGCTGAACGCGGCGTCGTTCAATTCGACCGCCTTTTGCATATGGTGAAAACGCTCTCGATAAGCGGGGTGTCGATCAAAGAAATAGCACACGGCCCACGACCATCCGTAAGGCGTGTTTTGCCGAAAGTCTTCGTTGCGGAAGCGTACAATATCCGACAAAGTGCGACTGCGCCCGGCGGCAATTTCGTCTTGCACCATTTTGATTCGGCCCCAATACGGAAACTGGTCTTTCGAATGGGGATTCGCGTTTAGTGACAACTTTCCGTCAGTCCAGCGATGCGTGGCCAGAAGTTCGGCCACGCCTTCGTTGTACCAAGCCGCGCCGGTGCCGCCCAACTGCGTGCTCAGAAAGGCGTGGGTTCCTTCGTGCAGTAGCAGGTGACGCAAGTAATCATCACCCGGCTGTTCGTTGACCCAGACTTCGTGGCCTCGTTGAAATCCGTTCAGAAACACGGGCAAGTCTGCCGGTAGCAAGCCGGCGTTGCGAAAGCGAACCGGGTTGCGAATCAAATAGGCCGTGATTTTCCAGTCGGTTGCCGATTCCGGCGAAACGACAAAGTATTCGCACCAATGCGGTACGGCAAGATCAAACACTCGAGTCAATTCCGTCGTGCGCTGGTCAATCGGAAGATCGGTCACCAAGTGAATGTGCTGTCCTTGCAAATGGCGAAGCCCATCTTTTTCTTGCGACCAACCAGTCGAACCCATCAGTAACGCCAAGCCGATCACCCAGTAGGGAACGCTTGGTCGAAGCAGACGCACTGGTTTTTCCTTTAAGACGATTTGATTATGCATGGAATATCAGGCTAAGATACGGGCCCACTGTTGGTTCGGTTGTTTGTAATTGTAGCCTGTTTGCTCTGGCGGTATCAAAATGTCGCGGCCTTTGACGCCTATAGCTATTGTAGTGACATGTCTAGTGGTTGCGGCTGGCTGTCGGCCTCAACCGCAAGTTGTGGTGTATGCGTCGCTGGATCAAGAGTTTTCCGAACCGATCTTTCAGCAATTTGAAGCGGAAACGGGAATTAAAGTCCGAGCCCTGTTTGATACCGAGGCCAACAAGACCGCTGGACTGACCAATCGGATTTTGATTTCGGAACGTAACCGGCCGCGTTGCGATCTTTTCTGGAACAACGAAATCATCAATACCATTCGGCTCCAAAACGCCGGCCTGTTAGCGACGGCACATCCAGCTGATCGCGCCCAATTCCCCGACGAATTCTGCGACCGGCAAGACGAATGGTTCGGACTGGCGGCACGTGCACGAGTATTACTGCTGAATACAGAACGGTTTCCTGCGGAAGGTGGAGTTTCTCGTCCCAATTCGTTGCACGATTTGATTGATCCCAAGTGGCAAGGCCAAGTGGGGATGGCCAAGCCGCTGTTCGGCACGACGGCTACGCACGCCGCTTGCTTGAGAACGTTATGGGGCGAAGCAAAATTCAAGACGTTTTACCAGCAGCTACACAAGAACGTGCGGATCTTTCCGGGCAACAAGCAAGTGGCACAAGCGGTTTCTTCGGGACAAATTGCCTTCGGTATTACGGACACCGACGACGCGATTATCGAACTGGAACAAGGCCGCCCCGTCGCGATCGTTTTTCCCGATCAAGACGCAGACCAGATGGGCACGTTGTTCATTCCCAATTCGCTGGCCATCATTCGCAACGGACCGAATCCAGCTGAAGCGAAGTTGCTATTGGACTATTTACTTTCAGCCAGTGTTGAATCTGCGTTGGCACAAGGTCCTAGTGCGCAGATCCCGTTGGCTCAGGGGGTGACGGCGCGTTCTCGAGTCGAACCGGCGGTGGACGCAATACAGGAGGATTCCCCAAACTGGATTGGCGGAATCAAAGTGATGGATGTTGATCTTAGAATGGCCGCGAACCATTGGGACGAAGTGGCAGAATTCTTGACGCAGACGTTTGCGTCAAATTGATCCAAATTTCTTTGTTACCGGCAAAATCTTTCCGGGCGAATTTGCCGGAACCGACTAAGCTGGGCAAGATGAAAAACAGGTGGTGAATGATAGATGACTCGATGACCCACCAGGGCGCGGACGATGCAGCGCCGGGCGATGTCGTTCCCGATCATGTGGTCCGTTCGGGCCAATTGCCGGCCATGCGATATCACGATCTGCCAGACGCGATTCCGGTTCGCAAGATGCTGGGGCCAGGCATTATCTTGGCCGGTATGGCATTGGGCAGCGGCGAATTCATTCTCTGGCCGTACATTACTTATCGCAGTGGCTTTGTCTTTTTCTGGGCGGCCATTGTCGGCGTGGCCATGCAGTACCTGATCAACATGGAGATCACTCGATGGACGCTGGCCACGGGAGAAACGGCGGTCACGGCTTTTGCCGATTGAGCAAATGGTGGGCGCCCGTCTTTTTGCTGCTGAACATTATTCCTTGGGCGGTTCCGGCGTGGGCCACCGGTGCTGGCGAATTGGCCATTTGGTTGTTTTGGGGCGCTGAACATCACAACAGTCAATATGACACGGTGTTGGCGATTGTCGGATTGGTAACGTGCGGCGTCTTGTTGACGGCAGGGCCTGTGATTTACGAAACCGTAGAACGCATTCAATTCGTTCTGGTGACGCTGGTTATTGTTTTGGTGCTGGGGCTGACGTTGTTCTTGGTTTCGGATCGAACGGAAGCGGTTGCCGAAATGAGCCGTTCGGTGGTGACGGCTGGTTCGCCCGAATATGTCCCAGACTTGGATGCCAAGATGTTGCTGGGCGGCTCTGGCCTTTGCAGGCGCTGGAGGCACGCTGAATTTGGCACAAAGCGATTACATCAAGGAAAAGGGATATGGAATGGGCAAGTTCATTGGGCGACTGACCAGCCCAGTCACCGGAAAGGCGGAAGCGACCAGTGAAATCGGCTATTTCTTTCCGATCAACCGCGCGAATCTAGATCGCTGGCAAACTTGGTGGCGAAATGCATCGCTGGAGCACTTTTTCAGCTTCTTTGTGACATGCCTGGTCTGTTTAATTGCCTTGACACTGATCACGTATTGTTTGGTGTTTAACCGTGATGGAAGCCGCCAGATTGGGGAAGATCAATTTGCGAAACATGATCTGAGTTTTATTTTTGGCGAAGCGGACGTGATTCAGAGTCAGCTTGGATCGATTGCCAGCGGAACGTTTATTGTGATTGGAATTGCCGTTTTGTTGACAACAGAAATTGGCATTTTGGACGCAACCAGTCGAATTTCCACGAATATTGTTAAAACCGTTTGGCTTCGCGATCAGACGTCCCTTTCGGAAAGCCGAATTTACCTCGGATTCCTGTGGGCGACGATTTTGCTGGGGATAGGGCTGCTGATGACCGCAGGTTCGGCCATCAAGCAGATTACTGTCGCTGCAGCCATGAATGGTGGGGTAATGTTTCTATACAGTGTCGTCTTACTGTATTTGAATACCCGATCACTTCCCGACGTGATTCGACCGTCACTGTGGCGACGATTGGCAATGTCACTGATCGTTCTTTTTTTTGGGTACTTTACGGCAAGGGCGATTTGGGGCCTTTTCGGTTAGGCCCGAACCGTCGATATTTGCATTTGTGGACTCATTTGAAGCTCGATAGAATGCCAATTCTAGAAGTGTTTTTTTCTTTAATAACTCTATTGAACGGCCACGGAGGTGGATGTGCAAACGAATGTCTCGATGAGGCACGGCCATTTGAGCCAGGGCACCCAAGATCGAATTACAGCCAAAGTCAGCAAGTTGTCACGTTTTTACGACCGAATTACGGCCGTGAATGTGACGGTTGATCTGAAACGAGAAGATGCGCCAGAAGTGGAAATACGCGTTTCGGCCGAATTAGCCGAAGATTTTGTCGCTCGAGACAGCGCAGTCAATGTGATCGGTGCCGTCGAATCGGCCGTCCAAAAGCTGGAGCAACAGCTGAGGAAGCATAAGCAGAAAATGACCGACCACCGCAATCTTGGTAGGCGAGTAAACGCAGAGCTGGTGGAACAAGACGAGCTGTCCGACGACAACGAGCTTGTGGAAGAAGGCGAAGCAGAACAGAATGAAGAAGCGTAGTTTTCGGTTTTGATTGGAGTCCGTGTTTCAGTTTGATTCAAATCTGACCGGTGAAAGGTTTAAGCGAGATGAAATTTTCAGATTTTGTGTGTGGCGACGCGATTCGCATGCAATTAGATGCGGACGACAAAGAGTCGGTCATTCGAGAAATGGTCAGTGCCTTGGTCGCCGCTGGCCAAGTTAAAGAAGGCGAAAAGGACGACATTCTCAAGGCCATTCTGAAACGCGAAGAATTGGGAAGTACCGGCATTGGGCGAGGCATTGCGGTTCCGCACACCAAGCACCCTTCCGTGGACAAACTATTGGGAACCGTCGCCGTCAGTGAAGATGGCGTGGATTTTGACAGTTTAGACGGTGAAAAAGTGCAGCTATTCTTTCTGCTGATTTCGCCGCCTGATCGACCTGGTGATCATCTCCGCGCTTTGGAGAATATTTCGCGGCAGCTTCGTGATGAAACGTTCTGTCGTTTCTTGAAGCAAGCCAAGACCAGTCAGGATGTCATACAATTGCTGGACGAGGCAGACAATAATCAGTTCGTATCGTAAGGAAGCTGGCCGTTGAAAGAAATGGAAGCATCCCAGGCTACGGTATCTGGCACCGTATCGATAAAGAATCGGCAAGGTCTGCATGCGCGGCCAGCAGATCGATTTGTCCGACTTGCGCTGTCATTCGACGCGGCGGTCACCATTGTCAAAGATAACCAACAAGTAGATGGGAAAAGCATTCTGAATCTGTTGACTTTGGGTGCGGAACAGGGTACCCAGCTTGAAATTCGAACCTCGGGAACGGACGCCGAACAGGCTTTGGCGGCTTTGACAGCTCTGGTTAACAGTGGTTTTGATGAAGATTGATCCATTGCATCAATCTCGATTCGACCTTCCTTGAAGCAAGCAACTCGAGACGTTCGCTCCACAGCAGGATTGGTGCAGGAAACATGCAAACGTTTAGGGGAATCGCCGTTTCACCCGGGGTAGCCATTGGCGAGGCGTTTGTGCTGGACCAAGAAGGGTTCCGCATCCCTAATCGGTTTGTGGACCGAGATGCCGTGGAAGATGAACTGGACCGCTTTCGACATTCCGTGGAAGCGGTGTCGGCGGCACTGAACCGAAATCGCCAAGAAGTGGCCGAACAACTGGGCGAACAGTACGGCGCCATCTTTTCCGCTCAATTGCAGATGCTGTGTGATTCACAACTGCAAAACGAAATCGAAACGCATATTCGAAGTCGACACTATTCGCCCGAATACGCCGTCAGTCGCACGCTACGCCGCTATGCCAAAGTGTTCCAGAATCTGGAAAACAAATATATGGCAGAACGAGCTCACGATGTGGTGGACATCGAGCGACGCTTGTTGCAAGAACTGCTGGGACGTCAGCGCGAAGAGCTGTCCCATTTGAAATCGCCCGTGATTGTCCTGGCACACAATCTCACGCCCAGTGAAACCGCCAATCTAGACCGTAATTTCGTTTTGGGCTTTGTTTCAGAATTGGGCGGACCAGGCGGTCATACCGCGATTGTGGCCGAAGCCCTGGAGCTTCCAGCCATTGTCGGCACCGGTCCCATACTCAGCGATGTCTCTGGCGGCGACACGCTCATTGTGGATGGTGAAAACGGATTGGTCATCCTGGATCCCGATGAAGAAACCATTCAGAAATATCGGCGACAGGCGGCCAGCCGCAAGACGCAGCGAGCCGAGTGGCAGTCTTTGCGTGAACTGCCCGCCGTTACGCTAGACGGCGCTGAACTGGAAATTAAGGCCAATATCGAATTTCCTCGAGAAGTCGAGGCTTGCTTGGATCGAGGTGCTGCGGGAATTGGCTTGTATCGAACCGAATTCTTGTACCTAGGCACCCAAGAAGATCCCACCGAAGAAGACCACCTTAACGCCTATACGGATGTGATCAAGGCCATGGATGATCGGCCCGTTGTCATTCGAACGTTGGACTTGGGCGCCGACAAGATGGGACGAGGCCAGTCGAACCAAGACGAAAAGAACCCTTTCTTGGGTCTACGCAGTATTCGACTTTCACTTCGCAATTTGCCGCTGTTTCGCACTCAATTACGAGCGATCCTGCGAGCCAGTGTCTTGGGCGATGTCAGCCTGATGTTCCCACTGATCAGCACAATCCAAGAACTGCGGCAAGCAAAGCTCTACCTCGCTGACATCATGGAAGATCTGGAAGAAGAAGGGATTGCGTTTGATCGTGATATTAAGGTTGGCATGATGGTGGAGGTTCCCGCCGTGGTCCTGATGATGGTCCGCTTTGTAAAAGAAGTTGACTTTATCATCATTGGTACGAACGACTTGATTCAGTATTCTCTGGCAGTCGATCGCAGCAACCGTGATGTCGCGAATCTGTACGATGCGTCACATCCAGCCGTGATTAGAATGATTAAAATGACGGTGGATTCTGCGCTAAAAGAAGGTGTTCCGGCGACCCTATGTGGTCAAATGAGCGCAAATCCGATATACACTGCGTTGTTGCTTGGGTTGGGCTTGCGCAGTTTCAGTATTCCGCCAGGAGCCATTCCTGAGGTAAAAAACGCATGTCGTTTGACTGAAATTGGTCATTGCAATGAAATAGCCATGAAAGTCCTTGAGATGGACAACGCTCAGCAAGTGAGTGATTTTTTGCGACTTGAATATGCCCGACTACGCAACTTGACGGAACAAGAAGAAGGAAATGTTAGCGGCTAGGCCCACGGTGGTCACAAGCTCATTGGAAACAACAGAACCATTCGGCAAACATCGGAGAAATGCGACCGTTTTGTTGCGAATAGTTCATGTGGTCCCAGCGGACCGAGATTTAGAAACGGTTTTGTCGATGATTCGGCAAAAATTACGAATTCGTTTTAGTAAACAAGGTGACTTACGACTAGTTAGCCACCGAGACTTAGCGCGCGCTGTGGAAAGACTGTTTCGGCGCGCAGAACTCCCCTTGGCCATGACCGAAGGATTCCATCCTCATCCCAAAATTTCGTTTGTGTCCGCGTTGGCACTCGGGATTGAAGGGAAAAACGAAGTCATGGAGGTCATTCTCAGTCATCCGCAAGATCCGGACTCCGTGTTCCATAAGTTGCAAGACATGGCACCGGAGGGATTGATCATTCGAAGTGTGGAACAGATTGCTGAAAATCAGCCCAAGACTAAGCTCGATTCTGTGGCGTATGAAATCACTGTCCCATCAGAAAGGCAAGCGACCGTTAAGGAGCGAATGGAAGCATTTCTTCATTCCGATTCCTGTGTCGTGGAAAACAGTAAGCGAAACGAGCCTATTGATATTCGTCATGATGTTGTTGACCTTACTTTAGTGGACAGTCTACTCAAGATGCGATTGCGTTTTTCAAGAACCGCAAGTGCCGGACCGCGAGATGTACTGAAAGTTCTGGGGCTAGACAGCCTGGAACAGGAAGGATACTGGCTCGCCAGAACCGACGTCCGACTTGCCGGAAGCGTTTCATCCAATGCAAAGGAATACGTATGACCGCATGTGACTGCTTGTCGTTAAGTCGCCTTGTCCAGGAAAGAAAGACAAGACGATATGAAGAAAGAGATTTTAGTCAATGTGGCACAACCCGAAGAATGCCGCATTGCCATTGTTGAAGATGGGCGTCTAGAAGAGCTGTACATTGAACGCGCCAGCCAAGACAACTACGTAGGAAACATTTACAAGGGCAAAATCGTTAACCTGGAGCCCAGTATCCAAGCTGCCTTTGTCGACTTCGGCGTAGGCCGCAACGGGTTCTTGCACATCAGCGACGTGGAACCACAGTACTTTCGCCAAGGCGGATACGATCCAGACAATCCCAGCCCGCGAGAAGGTGAAGCTGAAGGGTCTGGCAGTCGCCGACCAACGCGTACACTGCGCCCCGGCGTTCGACCTCGCTTTAAACCACCGATACAAGAAATCTTCCGCCGAGGTGACGAGGTATTGGTCCAAGTCATCAAGGAAGGAATTGGCAACAAAGGCCCTACGCTCTCTACCTACATCAGCATTCCCGGTCGCTACCTGGTGTTGATGCCGGCATTGGGACGAGTTGGTGTTTCTCGCAAGATTGATGACGAAGAAGATCGACGCCGTCTGCGAGACGCCATGCTGGATCTAAATCCGCCCAAAGGTCTAGGGTTCATCGTGCGAACCGCCGGGCAAGGTCGAAGTCGCCGCGAATTGGCTCGAGATCTCGCGTACCTGTCTCGGCTGTGGCGAGTGATCGTGCGGCGAGTCAAAAAGAAGCAAGGTCCGGTCGATATCTACGAAGAAAGCGACATGATCATTCGGACCATTCGCGATATATTTTCGTCGGACGTCGATGCCATCTACATCGACGAACCATCTGCCTTCGCGCGAGCCAAAGAGTTCTTGGAATTGATCATGCCCAAGCAAGTCGAACGGCTTCATCTGTACGAAGGCAAAGAACCGCTTTTCCATCGCTACCGCCTGGAGCAAGAAATTGCCAACCTCCACCGCCGCGAAGTCAAATTGGAAGACGGCGGTTCGATTGTCATCGACTCCACCGAAGCGTTGGTAGCAATCGACGTTAACAGCGGAAACTTCCGAACCGACGATTCGGCCGAAGAAACTGCCTACCAGTTGAATATCTCCGCCGCCAAAGAAATCGCTCGGCAACTTCGACTCCGTGACCTCGGTGGCGTCATCGTCAACGACTTTATCGATATGCGACGCGACCGACATCGTCGTAACGTGGAACGGGCACTGCGGGATGCCATGAAACGAGATCGCGCCAGAACCAAGATTCTTCGGACTAGTCCTTTTGGTCTGGTCGAGATGACTCGGCAACGCGTTCGTCCCAGCTTGAAACGCAGCGTTTTTGCAGATTGCCCCTGCTGTAGCGGTCGAGGCGTAGTAAAGACGGACGAAAGCATGTCGATTGAAGTTATCCGCATGCTGATGCTAGCTGGCCAGAATCCGGAAGTGTGCCGAGTGACCGTGAAAGTGAACGACGCCGTGGCAGCTTACCTAAACAACCGAAAACGCAAGGAATTGGCCGGTTTGGAGGACGAAGGCAGCATGAACATCCAGATTTTTGGCGTAGAAAATTCTTTTCCAGAATTCCTTGAGATCAAGTGTTTTGACAAACGAAATAACGAAGTTGAAATGCCCTAATAGCCCCAAACGGGACTCGACCAGAATGGTTCGCGCGGCTATATTGCCGGATTACCAAAAAACGAGTCCTTTCCGGGTAATCTGTACGAAAAACTCGAATCCATTCAAACAGTGTCGTAGGTTGATTGATGTACGCGATTATTGAAGACGGCGGTCGCCAATACAAAATTCAGGAAGGGCAAGAAATTGCCGTGGATTACCGTGAAGGAAAAGCAGGCGACAAAATTGAATTCCCCAAAGTATTAGCCGTTTCCTCGGGTGACAGCCTCACTCTGGGAAAGCCCACCGTTGATGGTGCCAGCGTATCAGCAGAAGTAGTCGGGGTGGAAATGGGCGACAAGATCTTCATTCAGAAGTTTCGTCGCCGCAAGAATGCTCGCCGCCGCACTGGTCATCGCCAGATGTACACCAAGGTAAAGATTTCAAAAATCGAGTCGTAAAATTTCGTCTTGATAGAAATAGCATTTGACAGGCCAGAGTTCGCTCTGGCCTTATTTTTTGGACTCGCGTAGTGGACATGCTCGACCGAGTCTGATAGCTTACCGCCAACATCACTTGGGTGGCCAAACCCATTGTCTGCGGTTTGGCGAAAAGGGAACTTCGGTGCAATTCCGAGACGGCCCCGCCGCTGTGAGCGAACGACAAAAACGTGCCTCCTCTGATATGCCATTGACTTGTTTCGAATCGAAAGAAGTCGAGAAGGCTTGGCAAGTTTAGTTCGCAAGTCAGAAGACCTGCCTAAGGTGATTTGATGCAAATGCCTGCGATGGGACGGCGTTGCTCAGACTTGATCTCAAAGGACCGCTAATTCGACCTGCGTTTGATACGTCGTCGCTGGTGCACGTTTGAACGTTGCGCTGGAGGTTCGTATCAATCGTAGTCGTGATTGCGCATTCGTTATGAAGCAAGCGAAAACCTGCCGCTGGCAACAACGCCAAGGCTTTACCATCGTGGAACTTTTGGTGGTGATAGCCATCATCAGTGTTTTGATGGGTTTGCTGTTGCCCGCAGTGAACATGGCGCGCGAAGCCAGTCGCCGGACGACATGCCAAAATAACTTGCGGCAGATTGGGATTGCGCTACACGCGTACCATCAGCAATATCAAGCGTTTCCGCCGGGCGGCGTGGAATGGCGACCTCCGCATGATCACACCAAACGGCAACTCGCTTGGTCCGCGTTCCTACTGCCTTTCCTGGACGAACAAGATTTGTATGACCAGCTAGATCTGCAGCAAGCTTTTGATAGCCCCGCGAATGCCACGGCCGCTTCAAGAATCATCTCCGTTTACGTCTGCCCGTCAGGTGAACGAATCGATTCGTTGGTAGATGGCCGAGGCCCCAGTGATTACGGCGGCATTTATGGCGAACGCATCACCAGTCCCAATAGTCCGCCGAAAGGCATCATGCTTTACGATCGAAAAATTCGTTCGGCTGAAATTCGGGATGGCCTGACGCACACGCTGATCATTGCCGAAGACACCGCTTGGCCCGAAGGACAGTGGATCAACGGTCGCAATCTGTTTGACCAAGCTTTCGGCATTAATCAAGCGCCTAAATTTGAAAACGATATTCGTAGCCACCATCCCGGCGGCGCAAATGGATTGCTGGCTGGCGGAGCGGTTCGATTCCTGACTGATCAGACGGAACTAAAAATCGTAGCCGCCCTTTGCACTCGCGCCGGCAGCGAAAAAGTTGCCGATCCCTAAGGGAAAACCATCGCCGTTGTTCTGATTTGAAATCTATTGATTGAAACCTGCTGCTGAGGAAATAAGGAGCGTTTGCGTGATATGTTACCGAATCGTTTGGCGAACTCTTGGAATTCTAGTTCTGTCGTTGTTGTTGGCGAATTCGCTCAGCGCGGCAACGATTGTCGACTTTGAAGATCTGACGTTAGCCGCAGAGTCGGCAGCGCCCGGCGATGCCAGCCAAGTGCCGTTCAGTAGCCACGGCGTAGAGTTCAATCGATCCTACGCCACCGATTTTGACTGCTGCCCCGGCGCTTGGGCCTACAGCAATCAAACTGACACCGTGACACCTGGTTATCTGAATTCCTTTTCCGCTGTCTCGGCCAACGGTGGCGGGGCGAACGGTTCCGCCAACTACGCGGTCGCCTTTAATTCGTTTCTGGGCGAAGCCACCGTCACACTTCCGCAAGACGCAACCGTGGAAGGAGCCTACTTGACGAATTCCACGTATGCTTATCGAGCGATCGTGGATGGAGTCGATTCGGCCGATCCCAATAACCCTCGGCAATTCATTGACGGACCACTCGCAGACGGTGGATTCGTAAGGCTAGAAATTCTTGGACTAAATCAAGCCGGCGAAACGGTCGGTTCGGTCGATTTCTTCCTGGCCGACTATCGTAACCAGCGAGTTGCCATCCAAGACTGGACTTGGGTAGATTTAAACGGTTTGGGCAGCGATATTCGTCAGCTGCAATTTCAAATGGAATCGACTCAGCAAAACGAATTTGGCATGGCTACGCCCAGTTATTTTGCCATGGATAATCTGACTGTCACCTACGTTCCGGAACCCAGAATGGCTGGCTGGCTGGTGATCGTGGCCTGGCTGGCGAGCAACCGTATTCGCACAAAGCGAGATCAACGTTGAATCATCCAGAATCATCCGGCCAAGACCAAGCGGCCGAACACAACCGTCGCGCGTGGGATCGTTTGGTTCGCAACAAACAACGGTTTACTCGTCCCGCCAAAGACGACGAATTCCACGATCCTCTGAAGGTGCTGGACGGCAATCGCTGGCTGGGCGATGCCGTCAAAGGTGCCCGATTGTTGTGCTTGGCCGCTGGTGGTGGCCGACAAGCTCCGCTGTACGCCGCAGCGGGCGCGGCAGTGACCGTGGTCGATATTAGTGCCGAACAGTTGTCACTGGATCGTCAAGTTGCCGCGGAAAAAGATTTGGACATTCGCACCGTGCAAACGTCCATGGACGACTTGGGCATGTTTGCGGATCAAGCGTTTGACATTGTCATTCATCCCGTTAGCACGTGCTACTTACCCAAAATCGCTCCGGTCTACCGTGAAGTTGCCAGAATCACTCGGTCGCATGGCCTGTACATCAGCCAACACAAACAGCCCGTCAGTCTACAAGCCAGTACGCTGCCGTCTGAAAACGGCTATGAACTGTTGACGCCGTATTACTGTGAATCACAACCGTTGCCCGCAGTACAGGGTAGCTTGCATCGCGAAGAAGGAACGCTCGAATACCTGCATCGTTGGGATCAGTTGATCGGCGAAATGTGTCGAGCGGGGTTCGTCATTGAAGATCTGACCGAACCTTGTCATGCGAATTCGCAAGCGGCCATCGGTACGTTTGCGCATCGCAGCACGTATGTTGCACCGTATGTTCGCGTTAAAGCGCGACGCCGGGCCAGCGCACCGGCGAATCGAGTTTGGTTGCCCGAATAATTTACCGAGCAGACCGTGGCGAGATATAAGCTAAACAAAGCCAAGTCGTGTTAGGCACAGACAAAAATTTCGCCTCGGCCACCTTCCAGCATATCGCCGTGATGAATTTGCAGCGGTCGCTGGCGAATCGAACTTGGCACCGGATAGCCGCATTCTTCCAAACGACGCAAAATCATTTGCATGACGGGCGAAGCGTAAACACATCCTGGGCGAAAGGTCAGCAACAGATCGGTCGGCGTGTCGCCCAGCAGCCCAATGGTTCCTCGCCGCATCCCCGCTCCATGTCGAATACCGGTTTCTCCAAAAGCCAAAATGGTGCCCGCCCGCATATTGAAACCAATTAAGTCGCCCGTGCGACCTCCGATCGCAATCAGACCACGTCGCATGGAATGGCCAATTTCGTTACCGGCGTCACCGTGAACCAAGATTTCGCCACCTCGCATCCCGACTCGGCTGCCTCGATACGCTGAACCAACCAAATGCCCAGCGTTGCCGTGAACGTGAATTCGACCTCCGTGCAATTCGCCACCCAGCCAATCGCCGACGTTGCCTTCGACCAAAATCTGGCCGGCCGTCATTTCGCTGCCGATATGCCTCCCACCGTTGCCCGCGATCGTAATTTGCCCACCGTCCATCTTGGCGCCGATCCAATGCACGCCCGAACAGTCTCCTTCAAATCGCAAGTGCTGGTCACTGGCATCACCGGACACGTCAAACCATTCACCAACGGTGGTGGTACGATTGCCGTGATACATTTCCAAGTCGGCAATTTGCTTGAGCGAAAGTTCAGCACACCGGGCAGGCGTAATTCCTTCCACTTCCAACGGAATGGTGGTCGACGACTTCAGCTTTAAACAGACAGGCATACAACAATTTCCATTCGAACGAACGAAACCTCAAGCGAATTGTACGGTGACGAAAGTCGCCACTTAACGAACGATCTAACGACCAAATAGTATAGTTTTAAATGCTGTCACATCCTACGGTGGCAGTTTGTGCGATGTCCGGTTTTCAATAATTCGCGAATCCACTCGGCAATCAGATCCGCTATATTGTTGGCTGTCCGCTTTCCCGTAAGAAGCCGCCTTGCGGCCCGCGACAAGCCCGCGAACAAGCCCGCAATCAGATTGAGATGATAATGCGATTGAATGTTGAGATGAACGGTACGGTCTTTCGGTTTCTGATGATGACAGTCTGCTGGCTGGACTGCTGCTTGGTGTCTATGGCGCAACCGCCGGAACGGCCGCTGATAGCGTATGTAGGAACGTTTAGTTCGCCACTGAAGGATACACTGCCTACGCAAGTGGACTTGCCGCCGGGGAATGGACGAGGCATTCATCTGTTTCGAGTCAATCGGACGACGGGCGAATTTGATCCGGCCGATACATTCGATTTGGGAACCAGTCCCAGTTGCTTGGCGGTCAACGCTACGAGAGATCGACTCTATTCCGCGAATGAAACGGATCGAGTTGGTTCGCAAAAATTCGGTTCGGTCAATACATATGCCATCGATCCAGCTGACGGAAGCTTGTCACTGCTGAATTCCGTTCCGTCGGGCGGAGCGGGACCGACGTATGTGACCTTGCATCCTGCGGGTAAGCACTTGCTGGTAGCCAATTATTTTGGTGGCACTGTGGCGGTTCTGCCAGTCTTGCAAAACGGTGAATTGGGCGAAGCGTCGGACGTGCAGGTGGATGACGGAACAATCGGCCCAATCAAAGCTACACACGCACCTCCCGGAAGTTTTGCCATTAGCGGGCATGATCGAACGCACGCGCATATGATCGAGGCCGACCCCAGTGGCCGTTTCGTCTTTCACGCCGACTTGGGATTGGATCGAATTTATTGCTGGAAGTTTGATGCCAATCACGGCAAGCTGACTCCCAACGAACCAGCGTTTGTTGCACTTCCGCCCGGCGACGGGCCTCGGCATTTCCACTTCCATCCCAACGGCAAGTGGTTTTATTCGATCCAAGAGGAAGGTTCGACGGTGGTCCTGTACGACTTTGATGCGGAAACCGGAACGCTGGCCGAACGGCAGACGATTTCTACCTTGCCGCCGAGATTTGCTGGCAGTAATTTCTGTTCCGAAATTTTGGTTTCACACGATGGCAAATTCGTCTATGCCGGCAATCGATTGCACGACAGCATCGCCATCTTTGCCATCTCGTCAGACGGTTCGCTCGAATACCAAGGCGAAGTTTGGACGCAAGGCAATTATCCTCGCAGCTTTAGTTTTGACCCGACCGGAAATTTTCTGTACTGCTGCAATCAACGTTCGGACAATGTGGCCCAGTTCAAGATCAATCGCACCACCGGTCAGCTGACATTCACCGGGCATTTTGCTGGCGTTGGCAATCCGTCGCACATTGTGTTTGTAGATTTGGGAACTGGAAAAGAGACGCGGCCCAAATAGTTGGACGGCGTAGCGCCCATCTTGTGCCGAAACTTTCGCTCGCAATCCCTAGCGCAAAGTGAAAGCTGACGAGTGGCGACTAAGATTGTTCGCCATTCCGTTCCCGTGCACTGCGTATTTGGCAACGGTCGCTATTCGAAGCGATACTCGACCCAGCCCGATTGCGATTGCCCTGGTTCGCAAATTTGCAAATGAGCGACATCGTTTTTGCCTTGCGAATAGAAGTTGTGGGCGTCGGTCGAGCACGTTTGGTTTTCAATGCCAAAATACGGATCGTTGGGCGTCCAAACCACTAGATGCGTGAATTCATCACTACCTACCAACGTCACTTTTCGCACGGCAGAACGGAAGTCAATCACCGTCTGCTTCTTAGCATCCATGCCCAGAAAAACATCATCCAGCGACGTACCGTCCAGTGAAATCGGCTGACTGGTGTCGTATTCCAAGTCGGCCACGGGAATTAGCTTGCCGGTAGGCAAGACGTTGACGGACTCCATTTTGTGCGTGGCGGGAACGGTCAAGAAGGTCTGGCTACGATCATTCACGTAGCGAAAATACGGATGCAGGCCAAAGCCGTACGGCAGCTTCCATTGCTGGTCCGAATTGCGAACCGTGTAATCCCAGCGAACCGTCCCTGCGCTTAACGTGATCTTCAACTCAATGGCATGTTCCACTGGGAATTTTTCAAATCGTTCGGTTCCGGGCGCAAACACCAGTCGGCAAGTCAATTCAGACCGTTCGTCCGTGGCTGCCATGCCCACCACCTCCCAGCCGACACTGTGCGCCAAGCCATGGATGAAATGCTGGTTGGGATTGTCGCCAAAACGAAACGTTCGGCCTTCAAAGGTAAACTGACTACCTCGCACTCGATTCGGCATCGGATACAACACCGGCACGCCATAGGCCACGCCAGGCAACTGTTTGAGTGACTCCGGCTGCCGCATGAATTCCACACCGTCATGCTGGATAGAAAACACGTTACAACCGGCGTCCGGGGCAATTTGAATGGTGGTCTTGCCTTGCGTCAACGTATAGATGGTCCAACCGGTTTCTGGATCTTGATTGATTGACATTTTGGCTCCACAATCCTGAGGCACGGCACAACACAGAAGCAACACGCTGATCCACAGCAGACAACGACTCGGAAGGGCGCCAGCAGCGATCATTTTCAAATTCCTGAAGCGACGTTGAATGGTCTGAAGAATGGCAACATTCTACACGTTCTTGGGAATCGCCCAATGGTCTGCTCGATATTCTCGAGAAAGCAATTGCGGCGAATTTTCCACACCGACAATTTGTTGCGAAGTCGGATCGAACCGCAGAGTTTGGCCGATTCGAGTAGCGACGTTGCCAAGGTTGCACAGCGCGGTTGAATAGAAACCGGTCTGGATTGGCGCGTTGGGTGTTCGGCCGGTTCGAATCGCATCAATGAAGTCTTCATAGTGATTGGTCTTGGCCAGCGTGACGGGTTCTTTGGGCTGCACTTGGTCCATGCGTCGGTTCCGACGATCAAAGCCTTCCAATTTGCCTCGTTTGCTAACAAACACTTTGCCTTCTGTGCCGTAAAATTCCACGCCGCTGTCAACGTTGTACGGATAGGTAGTGGACCACAATCGCATTTCAAACACCAATTGCTTTTTCTGCGGACCGTCATATTCGAACGTGACGGTTTGCGTGTCGGGAAATTCTTGATCGTCATCAAAGAAATATTTGCCGCCAATGCCAGCGATGGTACTAGGAAACGTTTCGACACCGAGTCCCCAGCGAGCGTAATCCAGTTCGTGCACGCCGTCGTTGCCCATGTCTCCGTCACCAAAGTTGTGCCACCAACGCCAATTGTAATGATGACAGTTGCTGCGATACGGAACCATCTTGGCGGGACCAACCCACAAATCATAATCGAACCCGTCGGGCGGTGCCGAAGGCTGCGTCTTGCCAATATCCTTACGTTTTTGAATGTTCCAAACTCGAGCAACCAAGACGTCGCCAATCACACCTTCACGTAACGCTTGCATCAAGTTGGCAAACGTGGGATTGCTACGAGTTTGCGTGCCGTGTTGCACAACGCGATTGTGTTGCTGTGCCGCGGCGACTAGCAATTGACCTTCTCGAAAATTATGGCTGCACGGTTTTTCGACATAGACATGCTTGCCGGCTTCTAACGCCAACAACGACGCAGGCGTGTGCCAGTGGTCGGGCGTGGCAATCGATACGGCGTCTATTTGGTTATCGTCAAAAATGACTCTAAGATCGCTGACCGCTTTGGCGTTTGGCGCTTGAGCACTGGCGTCATTCAATCGCTTTTGATCTACATCACAGACGTAGGCCACTTCCACATTGTCCATGCCCAAAAATTGTTTCAGATGATGCCCGCCTTGACTGCCGATGCCGATGACGCCGATTCGCAATGTATCCGAACCTGCCGCAAACGCTTTGGCTTGAATCATGGTCGACGCGGCGGCCAGCGAACCGGTTGTCTTCAGAAAATGACGTCGGTCTTGGTTGAGATGGGTAGGCATCTTGGGCATGAGAGTTTTCCTGGGAGGCAAAAGGAGTCGGGAAGGAAATGGCGAACCGATTTGGGATCAACGCCAACGTTGTTGGAAGGACGGCAATCGTAGCAAGTGCAGCGCGACAAGCCAGGTAATGACCGAATACGCAGGTTCCGGTACGGCATTCGCGTGAGCTGCGAATGCTTCGTAGTTGTTGGTTCGAAAGGCCCAGATCAGGTCGGTCGAATTGAAATCACCGTCGCCGTTCCAATCTCCTTCGGGCCAAGTGGAATTGAGCGGCGCGGCATCTTCGTATTCGGCGGAAATGAAGACCTGAGTTAGATCATCGGATCGAAATGCGCCGTCCAAGTTGGCATCGCCATACGAAGTGCCCATCTGTTCGAGCCATGCGGTTCGATCATGTTGGTCCAAGATGCGATCCAGATTCATGTCGAACACTGGGTCATAGTCGGCTTGACGAATCATGGCTGACAATTGATCCATATCGTGATGATCACAAAATCCGTCCTGGTTCAGATCGGCTCCCGTGTCACACGGTTCGGCCAGTGAAATCTCCAACCAACTGGAGAGCTGTGATTCTTCAATGCTGGTGCTACTGCTGCGAGTGATCTCGGAGAACGCATAAGTTCCGGCCGCCAGCACACCTTGATACATGAACGATTCTTCGAACGGGCCACCCAAGAGGTCTCGAGAAAGTTGAAACGAAGCCAAATTCGAACCATTTTGGCCAACCAAATCGGCTTGGTAATCGGAAGAGATCCCGGCGATTCCGTAAAATTCGCCGTTGATTTGAATGTCCATGCGAATCGCCGTCGCTTGCGTGACGATGAATTCCAGATCGTAACGAGCGGTCGCGGAATTTTCGCCGAACTCGGAAAACGCTTGTGGCGCCACTGTCTCCATGAAGATGGCCAAACCGTTCCCTCCCGGCGACACATGCATTCGGCCTCGAGCACCACCGAATTCAGAAACCAAACTGTGGAAATCTTCCGTGATCACGTCCGCTCCGGCCAAGTGATTGTCATAGGTTTCCGCATACGTTGTGGGATCAGGGTCACCCAACGCTTGCACAATCGTCTTGGCTTCCACGTGAAATTCTGATGCGATCGGTTGCCACTCGACGGCATCGCCACGTCCCACCAACAGACTACCAATCGCTAGGACAAGCCAACAGAAATCTAAACGAGTGATCATCATGAGTGTGTCTCGCAATCGAACCGCAACGACCAAACCTGCTTCGGCGAAACCCTATTGTAGGGTGAAGTGATTGTGTCGTCACCACGCAAATGGTCGACCGAAAAATATCGACTCGCAAACAAAAAAACGCGAATCAACCTGATCCGCGTTTTTGACGAGCTCGATTTGATTTCCGGATACAATTCCCGGAGATCTGACTATTCGTCTTCCACTTGCTTGGCGGCTTCTGGCAGATCAGGATCCACCACGGCCCGAACGCCGCGCCCGCCTTCCAGTCGATTGTCCACCGCGATTTCCAGCAAGACGGAATCTTCGGCCCAGAATTTTTGCTTCACTTCTTCGGCCGGTTCGTTCAAGGGGCGAACCAAACGAAACCCAACCGCTCGACCTGGTTCGCCCGTAAACCACCAAGGACTTTTCGGTTCGTTCGGATCTTCTTCTCGCCAATCATCGGTCATGTCACGCGAGGCACTGCGACAGCCCGCGGCATCCGAATCCCACGAACCACCTCGGATGACATGCGGAAACATTTTGGTGGTCCAAACAATCATGTCGGTGGCGTTTTGTGTTTCTCCTTGCAGCTTGGCATAGGTGTCGGCGGCATATTGGTCCATGCATAATTCCGCTACGTTGCCGTGCATGTCATGCAGGCCCCAGGCATTCGGTTTCTTGGTCCCCACGTCATGATACGATTCATCCGCGTTGTCATAATACCAAGCGTATTCGCCCAATTCACTGGCGTCGTTCCCAAACGAATAGGCGTCCGTCGAACCAGCTCGGCAAGCGTATTCCCATTCGGCTTCCGTTGGCCATCGATAGAAATTAGACATCAAATACGTCATCCACTTGGAATACTGTCTGGCCGAATAATGGCTCATGGTGACCGCGGGCTGCGTGTCATCTTCGCCCAATTCAAAAGTGAAAGTCGGTTCGTACAGCGGTGTTGGGCAGGTGATGGTCTGCGAACGGTTTTCATCCGTCACGGTACGAATGCCGCGGAATTCAAACTTCTTGAACACTTCGTACATCGACATAAAGTGCTTGTATTCGGTCCAGCTGACTTCACATTCCGCGATCCAATACGGTTCGATACGAACTTCTACTGGCGGTCCTTCATCCTCTTCGCGACCTTCTTCTGATTCGGGACTGCCCATTTTGAAAGTACCGCCCGGAATGGGCAGCATGCGAAAGGTGGCTTTCGAACCAGGGATGTGCACTTCGTACGGAACCATGAATCCCTTGTCCGTTTCTACGAATCGGCCTTCCGCGGGTTTCTCTTTGACGAGCCCGGTTGGCAAGCCTTCGTCCGACGTGGCGGTTGAACCAACCATGGCCAGCACGCCTGCTGTCCAGCCAAAACATGCCCAGAAACGGTTAAAAAACATTTTATGCACCTCGTATCACGCTGGTTGTCTATCCAAAAATGGTTTCTCCTAGTCCATTGTAGGCACTTTCAATTCGACAAGGAATGCTGGGCAACCTTGTGTGGCATGTCACTCGATTCTCGGTTTCGGTTATGCGGAATGTAAAGATCGTTTGTCAGGTAAACCAACAGCGACGTCTCCATTCGCTAATTGCCAAAATCGATGAAGTCGTGCAAACAACTTCGGGAATTCGGCAGGGGAATGGGCGGTTCGCTTCAATAGGGCTTCTTATCTGGATTCAACCGGATTAAATTGACCGGTTCGGATGGCGCGCGACTGACGACAAAGAAGACCTCAATTTAACCATGGCACGGCGGCAGCTTTAGGTCGCTTAAGTCATTTGCGTGGAACCAATTACGGTACCTCAACGTTTCTTCAACAGCGAAATCATCATGGCTGAAACTCGCGATGTCGTCATCACCGGAGTGGGTGTGGTTAGTCCCATTGGGATTGGTCAGCGCGCATTTTGGGATTCGCTGATGAGCGGTCGCAGCGGAGTTGCTTCGCTGACACAGTTTGACGCCAGTGCTATGACGGTTCGCTTTGGAGCGGAATTGGCCGACTTCGACCCCAAGCAACACGTGAAGCCTCGCAAAGCGCTGAAAGTCATGTGTCGCGAAATCCAAACCGCCTTTGCTGCCGCAGGTCTGGCAGTGGAATCAGCCGGAATCACGTGCGAAAATGTCAACGTCGAACGCTTTGGCGCCGTCTTTGGAAGTCAGATGCTGTACGGCGAATTAGACGAATTTGTCGACCTTTATCAAGCCTGCAAAAATGACGACGGAGAATTTCAGTACGAACAATATGGTGATCTGTTTCCCACCAAAATGTTTCCGCTGTGGATGCTTAAGTATTTGCCCAACATGGCCGCCTGTCACGTGGCCATTGCCCATGATGCTCGAGGCCCCAACAACACCATTGTCTTGGGCGAAGCGTCCAGCTTATTAGCGGTCAGTGAAGCGGCCAGTTACATTCAACGAGGTATGGCGGATGTGATGATGGCTGGCGGAACTGGATCCAGACTGAACGTGACCAACATGCTTTATCGAGGTGACTGGGATTTGTCCAAGCGAAACGACGACCCGTCTGCCGCCATGCGACCGTTTGACAAGGATCGCGACGGCACGGTCAATGGCGAAGGTTCTGCCGTGGTGATACTGGAGAGCCGTCGTCATGCGGAGCGCCGAAGTGCACCGATTATGGCGCAGCTGTTGGCCACGCATTCGACTGTGGATGTCGGTGGTTCGAAAAAAACGAGAATAGAAGCGGTGGAACGTTCCATTGAAGGCGTCATGAAGTCAGGACAAATTGACCCCACTTCGATTTCCCACATCAACGCACATGGCGCCAGTACGATAGATGACGATACAATCGAAGCAACCGCGATTGCTCGAATTCTGGGCGACGTCCCCGTGACCGCTCCGAAAAGCTACTTCGGTTCGCTGGGCGCTGGCAGTGGCTTGGTAGAATTAGTGGCGTCGGTCCTTTCGCTACAACATGGACGCGTACCGCCAACATTAAACTACCATTCGCCCGATCCTTATTGTCCCATTAACGTTGTCCATCAACAAACACTAGAATCCAACTTGCCCGTAGCCATTTGCTTGAACCAATCTTCGACGGGGCAAGCGGTCAGTGTCGCGTTACAAGCGGCCGAATAGATCGGAGAACCGTCGATGACGTACTGCGTATTGCCCGTTCTTAGCGAATGGAACCAAATAGGCTGACTCATGTTATCTGGAATATCTGTCGTCTGTTTTGCTTCCAGCTACGCGGTGGTGTTGGGCTTGGAGCTGAGTCGATTCTTTTTCGCGCCACCATTCGCAAAGCGGTTTCTATTGGATTTACGGTAGCCGGTTTGTTCGCGCATCTATATTTCTTGTCCTCGCTGCTTTGGCAAGACGAACCGGTCGCTCGTTGGTACTTCGGTTGCCTCGCCTTGGCGGCCGCTTTGGCGCTGACCTATTTGATTATTGCCATCCGTGTTGAACGAACCACCGCAGGAATTTTCCTATTGCCCACCGCACTGGCCCTGATCGCCGCGGCCCACTTGATTCAAATGACGCCCTCCGATGATGCGTCTAATACTCTGCGATTTTGGGCGTTGGTGCATGGCTATTCGCTGATGTTGGGAACCGCTTTGGTGGTGGTTGGATTTGTCTCCGCCGTCATGTATTTGATTCAAGCGAACCGCCTAAAACGCAAGAAGCCACCCAAGTCCGGATTTTGGTTGCCCAGTTTGGAATGGCTGGAAAAAACCAACGAACGGTCGTTGCACAGTTCCATTGCGTTGCTAGGCATTGGTTTGGTCTCCGGAATCTTGTTGAATTTGGATTCGCAAGGTGCCATCCCGTGGAGCGATCCGCTGGTCTGGGCTTCGTTGGTTTGGCTGCTATGGCTGTTTGTCGTGCTGGTCTTTCATGCCATCTATAAACCTTCTCGGCAAGGTCGCAAGGTTGCCTATCTGACCGTCGGCAGCTTTTTGTTTTTAGGCGCTGTGGTGGCGGTGTTGTACTTGCTGCCCAACGAACATACTTCGACGGAAACGGCGAAAATCCATCATTCGGCCATCGGCAACGAGATTTCCAGTTCGACGAAAAGGCGAAGCGGATGAAACTACAGTTAGTCGGTTGTAGCCACCACAACGCGGCGGTCGAAATTCGCGAACGGCTGGCCTTCACCAAAGATCAGATTCCACAGGCATTGTCGCTGCTCCGGCAATCGTTTCCCAATGCGGAAGCGGTGCTGCTGTCGACCTGCAACCGAGTGGAATTGTATACGGCCGTGGTCGACGGCGATGATGCTCCGTCCGATTCCGACCTAGTACAATTCTTGGCCGCCTTCCACGGTCTTCAAGCGGATGAAATTTCCAACAACCTATTTACCTTTCGCAAGGAAGACGCGATTCGGCACTTGTTCCGAGTTGCCGCCAGCTTGGACAGCATGGTTACCGGCGAAGCCCAAATTTTGTCCCAAGTCAAAGAAGCGTACCAATTGGCCACCGACGGTGAATACACCGGACCGTTGACGCATGCCGCGTTTCAAGGTGCCATCCGGGTTGCTCGCCGAGTAGCCAACGAAACGGCGATTCATGAAAAGCGAGTCAGTATTCCCAGCGTGGCGGTGGCCGATTTTGCCAGTCAAATTTTTGAACGCTTTGACGACAAACAAGTTTTGGTCATTGGTGCGGGCGAAATGGGACAAGAGACGCTTCGCTACTTGCAAGGCGAAGGCGCACAACATATTACCGTTGTGAATCGCAATGAAGAACGCGGCCAAGCATTGGCGAACGAATTCAACGGTCGGTTCGCTCCTTGGGCACAATTGCACGACCTGTTGGTTGAAGCCGATTTGGTGGTCAGTACCACGGGCAGTACCGAACCGATTGTCACCGCCCAACAGTTTGCGGCCATTGAAGCCAAACGTTTTCAACGCACCTTGTTTGTCTTGGACCTGGCGGTGCCGCGCGACTTTGATCCATTGATCGGCGACCAATTGGGCGTCTATCTCTATTCGGTGGACGATTTGCAAAAAACGTGTGAACAGAATCGACGGAAGCGAGAAAAAGAGTGGCCGAAAGCAGAAAAGGTGATCGAACAAGAGACCGCTCGGTTCATGGCCGATTGGAATCGTCGAGTGACCGCGCCGGCGATTCGTCAATTGAAGGAAAATGCCGATCGAATCAAAGCAGATGAACTTCAAAGGCTGTTGAACAAACTCAGTCTTTCCGATCCGAATGCCGTGAACGAATTGGAACGTGCCTTCGATCGCTTAGTCAACAAACTGCTGCACCCGCCGCTGGAATCACTCCGCGACGATGCCGAAGCCGGACAACCGCACGGCCTACTCCCCGCACTCAAGCGTCTGTTTCAACTGAAGGACTGAGCCAACAGCATTCGAATGCTCACGATTTCGACAATACTAGAATTCGCCAAGTTACACTGCTGGCCCGACACGGAAGTGAAGGAAGTTTGAATGCTCCACGGGCCCTCTCTCACGCTCTCACGCTTCGGGCTACCTAATTCTGCACAAGAAAAAACTTAAATGCCCAAGTGCCGGAACCGAAACCAAACGGCGCAACGTATTGCAGCGACGCGTAACTTTTCACACTCGCTGGCAAATCATGATCCAGCCACTGGCGCGCAAACTTTGCAGCCGATTTGGCTGCGACAAAACTCCGTCGCAGGCGGCGTTCAACGGAATCCACTTGGCGACTCGCAAACCAGCTTTTCGCAGCAGTCGGCCGATTTCTCGTTTCGAGAAAACGTGCAAATAGAAATTATTGATGCCTCGATACGCGTAATACTTGTCGCCTACTTCCAAGTCTTTGGAAAATGGAGCTCGCATCAAGCTGCCGAGCAGCCACCATGGGCCACCGGGATCGTATAAATTGAACCAACGATTGTGCGCGTGCAGAATCAACTGACCAGAGGGTGTCAGTACGCGAGCCACCTGGTTGAGCATTGTTTGGCGAGCTCGCTGAGTTTTGATCATGCCCAACGTGCTGAACAAACAGACAGCGTATTCGATCACTTCGTCAGGCAAGAAGTCTAATTCGACCAAGTTCGCTCGGACACACCAAACCGGCTTGTTCGCAGACGCAGCTTTGGTTCGAACCAATTCCAACATGCGTTGTGAAAGATCGACCGCGATACCTGGTCGCTGCGAATTGGCCAACTCCAAGATCGCTCGTCCCGTGCCACATCCCAAATCCAATACTCGACCCGTTTCCGGCGCGTACTGCTGAACCACTTCCATGTCAAATTTCATCAGGCCGTGGTTTTCAAAATAGCGATCGTAGTCACTGGCAATGAAGTCGGCCTGAGTGTAATCCCAGACGCCTCGCGGCACACCGGGCGGAAGCTGTCGATCACTACGAGTATCATCCATGAAACGATTTTCTATACGCGGAAGGCGAAAATTGTACGAAATTGCTTATCAGCACTGCTCGTGCTAACGATTCGTGACTTGGAACGCCAAGTTTACGGTTTACCGTTTGAGTGAAATCGAATCTAATATCATATCGGCCGACAAAGTTCACAACAGGGACAGTATGCGTTTGTCGGTTCCCGCCTCTTGTTCTTGTGAAAAGAATCCTTCCCACTGCAATCTGAACTAGATGAATCATACGATGACGGGCTGTTCGCTTTCTTCGCGCCAAATGTATTGCAATGTCGTTCGCTTATTCTTGGCCGGCACACTGTGGCTGTTTCTTTGTACGCCAACGATGGCGCAGGAATCACCTTCGGACACGTTCGATTATGCGCGTTTGGCCCTGCCCGACCTGGCGGAACGTCTATCGCTAACGGATCAACAGCGAGCGACCGTGACCATGTTGGTGGCTCAGTTGGCCGAAGCGCAAACATTACCTGCCGACGAACGAACCGCCGCCATCACCACGATTCAGCAGCAACTGAAAGACGTTTTGACGGAAGAACAAGCGGTCGAATTAAACAAACTGCCGGGACAACAAAAGCTGACATTCAACTTCCGCGACCAAAATTGGGTGGATGTGCTCAGCTGGTTTGCCAAACAATCTGGCTTGTCCTTAGTCATCAACGATCCGCCACCTAAGACGTTTACCTACAGTGACTCCAAATCGTATTCGCCCAAAGAAGGTTTGGACTTGCTCAACGGTGTCTTAGTCACACATGGGTTCACGCTGATTCGCCGCGACAACTTGTTGATCTGTGCGAACATTGCCAATGGAATCCCCGAAGGTTTGATACCAGACGCCGAACTGGAAGACTTAGATCAGTACGGGAAGTTCGAATTGGTGCGAGTCACCTTTCCGTTGGGCGCCAAGCCAGTGGACCAAGTGGAAGCGGAAATCAGACCGTTGCTGGGGCAATTCGGTTCCAGCGTTATTCTGCCGACCACTCGGAAAGCGGTCGTCACCAGTTCTGCCTCCAGAATGCGAGCGATCGCCAGCACCATTGCCGCGATTCCGGAACCCCAAAAAGAAAAGCCACCAGAACCGCCTAAGCCCAAAGAAAAAGAACCGCCATCCACACTGGCAGTTTATTCGGTGGAAGGATTGGACGCCAAAGCCACGCTGGAAACGCTGGAGAAATTGGTGGGCGGAGTGCCGATGACGTTCGACCCGCAAGCCAATCGCATCAACGCGTTCTGCAAGCCGAACGAACATGACGCTATCAAACGCTATCTGGATCAAATGCAGCCGGACGTCCAGGCAGGCAAGAACCGTTCGTTACAGTCGTATGATATTCCGGGTTTCAACTTGGAAAGGCTATCGCAACAACTTTCTCAGCTCGCTCCCAACGCCAGCTTTTCCTTTGATGACAAGAACAGCAAAGTAGTTGTGTACGCGGAAGCGGAACAGCAAGAAATCATCAAACAGCAATTGGAAACGCTGGGCGCGGAAGTCAAAAATCGCTCGGGCCAAACCGTCAAAGTTTATCTACTGCAAGAAGGTGATCCATCCACACTGTCACAAGTCTTGGAAACCATGTTTCCCCAAGCGGCTGTTTCGGCGGATGCTACTAGCCGCAGTGTGATTGTTCGCGCCGAACCAGAAGACCACGCCGAAATTGCCAAGCTGATGGACCAAGTGAAGTCGAATTCACCTCAGCCCAAACAGCTAAAATTCTTCGAACTAAGCGAACCTCTTTCGGCAGACAGCCTGCAGGCGCTCGGCACGTTAGCTCCGGAAGCCGACATCACAACCCAAGCCGATCAACGGCGTTTGATGGTCTACGCCAGTCCGGAAGACGTCACCAGGATTGAACAAAACTTGGCGGACGTGGCTAAGCTGAGCGACGAAATTCAACGTTCACTGAATGTTTATGACGTGAACCGCCATTTGCGTCAGCAGTTTGATTCGCTCCGGTCCAAGCTGGCCCCGGAACTGCAAGCGATCCAAATTGTGGAAACAAACGATGCCGACCGCATGGCCGTCGTCGCTACTCAGGCACAACACCTGCGGCTGACGGAATTTCTGAATGAACTGCAAGTCAAATTTCCAGAAGTGGAACGCGAATTACGACACTACCCTGTCACTAAACTGCAACGCGAAAAGTTCAATTCGCTCCGATCGAATCTCGCTCCACAACTGCAGCCAGTCAAACTGGTCGACGCCGGACGTGAGAACGAATTATCCGCCATGGTCACTGCGGAAGAACATGAAGCCATGGAGACGTTTCTGACAGAAATTCGGCAGCGATTCCCCGACGAACCGACTCAACTTCAAATCTACGATGTTGCTCCCGAACAGCGACAGCGTTTTGTTTCCGTCTTGCCAACGGCGGACGAACAGATTCGCAACGTTCGCATTGTAGAAGATCCGAATCCTCGCAAGCTAATCGTTTGGGCCACCGCTTCGCAACATCGCCTGCTGGACGAACTGCTAAAGCGCTTGGATCAAGCCGATCAATCCACTCAGTTGACGCTGATCAACTACGCCGTACAAGATGGCAATGCGGAAAGCATTCGTACGGTCCTGGCCGAACTCTATCCGAACACCAAGATCGTCGCGGACCAGGACGCCAATCGCTTGCTAGTCTGGACCGACGAAGAAGAACACCGTCAGCTGAAACTGGCCATCCAGCAATTGGACGTCAGCCCAGACAACAAGAACAATTCCAAAATGGTCTACTATCGCATGGGCGACATTGACGCTCGTGACATCCAGCAGCTTGTTCAACAGCTGGTGCCCGGCATGTCCATGGTTTCGGATCGAGACTCCAATACGATCATTGCTTGGGGATCCGAAAAGCAGCATGAAGACTTGGCCAAAGCGCTGGAAGACTTCAAGCAACAAGCGGCGGCGGACAAGAAGTCGGTTCAGGTTTATCCGTGCAGTGGTCGCGATCCGAACGATATCCGTCGACTGCTGTATCAAGTGATTCCTCGCGCGTCCTTTGTCAGTGACGAATATTCCGGAACTGTGATTGTTTGGGGCCGAACAGACGAACATCAAGCCGTGGAAGCGGCGCTGGCCGGTGTGTTGCAGGGTGATGCCGGCAAGACGCAAAGCTACTTGGTTTCCTATGCGGTGGATGGCACCGACGCCGACAATGTCATCAACATGTTGCAACGCTTGGTGCCGACGGGGCAGTATGTGGATGCAGATCGAGATACCAAGGTGTTGGCCTGGGCCAATCAAGAGGGTCACCAAAAAATTCAAGCCGTTGTGGAACAGCTGAAGAAGGGCGATCCTACTCGAGCGACTCGGAAACTGCAATTCATCACCGCTCCGGCTGCCGTCATTGACAAGCTCCAAGCCCTGCTGGAACAGGTCACGCCCAACGCCACCACGCTGCCCAGCGAACCAGGATCGTTGGCCGTGTGGGCTTCGGCAGAAGATTTGCAAGTCTTGACTTCGTTGGCCACTTCTATTCAAACGGAAATGGCGGCACAGCAAGTAGAACTTCGTCCGCACGCGGTGAAACCCACGCTGTCGGCACAGGTTCGCGAACAACTGCAGCAGACGTTTCCGACGGTGGAATTCGTGGAATCGAATGATCCGTCCAAGTTGTTGATTAAAGCGAAAGCGGCGGACCATGAAGCGATCGAACAGACCATCAGTTCGCTGCAAGAATTGATTTCCGAACCAGAAGTAAACGAAGTTCGCGTCTTTCCCGTCGGGCAAAATAACAATGCCGCCATCATCATTGCTGCTTTGGATGAAACTCTGAAACAGGATGCCATTTTGGTTCCGGATGAAAATCGCCATGCGATTATTTGTCGAGCACCATCGCGGTTGCAAGACAAACTACAAGCCGCCGTGGAAAGCATTGTGACGGCACTGCCCGAAGTCGCTAAGCCCGCCGCCGTGGTCTATCGTTTGCAAAGCACCAGCCCGACCATTGTGCGAGACGTTTTGGCTCAGCTGGTGCCCGGAACGCCGTTGGCCATTGATAATTCTGCCAAGTCCATTGTCGCCACCGCGTTGCCGGATGTGCATGAAAAGATTGCCAGCACCATACAGCAAATGGACAAACCGGACAGTCAGTTGCCGCTGATCACCAAAGTCTATCGACTGCAACATCTAACCGCTGACGATGCGGAACCCATCATTGAACGCGTGCTGCCTCGGATGACCATCACCTACAGCTTTCGCAACAACACGATCGCCGCCACCGGCACGACCGAAGAACAGGCGAAGCTGGCAGAAACCGTTCAAGGCTTGGATCAACCGACGGCCAATCAACGAGTGACTCGGATTTTTGCCGTGCAGCATGTCAGCGCGCGAGCGGTTTCGCGAACCATCGAAGATTCGTTCGCCAACGTAGACGCCACTTATGATTACGAATCGGACACCGTGTTTGTTTCGGCTCCCGAATCACTGATGCCGGACATCATCAAAAACGTGGCGGAAATGGATGTGCAACGAGGCGTCCAACGCGAAGGCAAAGTCTACCGGTTGGAACAAGGAGACGTCTATTCAGCCATTTCTTCGCTTCGCACCTTGTTTGATGACGCTTCGTTTTCCGGAGACAACCAGAGCCGTACGTTGCTGGCCGCAGCCACGCCGGAAGAACACGTGCAAATTGCCAAACTGATGGACGAACTCAATTCGCAAACCGGTGGAGATCGAGTCACTCGTGTGTTTGCCATGCAGCATGTCAGCGCGCGAGCAGCTTCGCGAACCATCGAAGACGCTTTTCCGAATGTGGATGCCACCTGGGACTACGATAGCGATTCCGTGATTGTCACCGCGCCGGAATCCTTGGCCGAAGCGATCGACAAACTAGTCGCGGAGTTGGATGTGCAACGAGGCGAACAGCGCGAAGCCAAGGTCTATCGTCTAACCCAAGGCAACGTGTATGCGGTGCGCAGTTCGCTGCAAAACCTGTTCGACGATGCGGAAATTTCTGCGGACGATGAAAACCAAGCCCTCATGGCAACCGCAACGCCCAAAGAACATGAACAAATTGCCAAACTTGTCGACGAATTGAATTCGGACAAGACCAATGCGCGAGTCACCAAGGCGTTTGCCATGCAGTACGCAAGTGCTCGAGCGGTTTCGCGAACCATCGAAGATTCGTTTCCGAATATCGATTCGACCTACGACTACGAAACCGATACCGTCATTGTTTCCGCTCCGCAAGCGTTGATGGAAGCCATTACTCAGACCGTGGCACAGATTGACGTGAAACGAGCGAACCAGCGGGAAGCGAAAGTGTATCGTTTGGGGCAAGGAGACGTCGACGCGGCGTTGTCTTCTTTGCGAGCACTCTTGGATGACGCCAGCTTTTCCGCCGACGATGAAAACAGAACGATCCTGGCATCCGCCACTCCGGAAGAGCACACGCAGATTGCCAAACTGATTGACGAACTCAATACACCTCGAGAAGACGGGCGCACGACCAAGATCTATCCGTTTCGTTACGGGGATCCTCGAGCAGCAGAGGATGTTCTGCAACCACTGTTGCCTGCCGCCATTCTGTCCGCCGATCGGTTTAGTCGAAGCCTGGCGGTCACCGGCACGGAAAAGGAACACGCCACCGTGGCCTCCACCGTGGCAGAATTGGACAAGCCGGCCAATACTGGTCGCACGACCAAGGTCTATCCGTTTCGTGCGGGCGATCCCATCGCCGCTCAACAAGCGCTACAAGCCTTGCACAATGAAGCCGTGTTTGCGGTGGATGTAAAGAGTCGCACGTTGATTGTGACGGGCACGGAAGAAGAACACGCCAGTGTGAAAACGGCGGTGGACAAGTTGGATTCGAAAAGCGAATTCGACGCCACGATTGAAGCCTACGTGGTTTCTCGAGCGGACGTGGCGGCGGTCTACACTTCGCTGCAACAAATGTTCGCCGCCAATTCGACGGTCAGTCTGACCATGGACGAAGTGAATCGTACTATTCTGTTCAAAGGCAACGCCGAAGATCACCGCACTGTCGCCACGATTATTGCCAGAATGGAAAACGGCGCGGCACCCAGCGATGTTCGCACGCTGCAGGTCTACAGTATCAGCAGTACCGATTCAGAAAGTCTGTTGCTAAGCTTGCAGTCGTTGCTGAAGAACGATCGGCCGGCAGCGGATTTGTCGACTGACTTATGGGGTTCCCAATTGTTTGCCGTCGCCACGCCTCAGCAACATCTGAAATTGCAGGGCGCCATTGGAAAAATGTCGACCGAAGCGTTGGATTTTGAAGTGTTTCAACTGCGGTCACTGGATCCGTACTTGGTGGAGCAAGCGGTCGCTCAGCTATATGCCAACTCTACGGACGGACCGGTGTTGAGTAGCGATCCGGATATGCAGCAAGTGATTGTGCGAGGGACGCCCAAGCAGATAGAAGCGATTCGCGAACTGCTGAAGAAAATGGGCGAACCCGATACCGACGCCTCGAACATGGGAAGCACTCGAGTGATACCGTTCAGCGGTGACGTACAGTCAGCGTTGGATCAAATTGAATCCATCTGGCCTCGGATGCGCAAGAACGAACTACAAATTCTTCGGCCGCAAGATACTGACGCCCATCCAGACACATTGCCACCGTCCGACGACGATGAAGATGTCGGCGAACCTGACGATGCGTCGGCACTGGATGCTCATTCGAAACGCGATCACGATCTGGTTCGAACCGAATCGGATCGTCCGTTTGAAACTCGCACTACCACCATATTGCAAAACCAAACGGTTGCAGACGAAACAGCTGACGAATCGACCGCTCCGCCTGTTCTGATTGTACCCAGGTCGACATCCGTAGCCATTTCTTCCGATGATCCAGAAGCGTTGGCGCAGATGGAGATGTTGCTGCGGACATTGGGACAGGGCCGGCTGGCTACCAGCCCGTCCACGGGCAACTTTGCGGTTTTCACACTAAAAAATGCCGGAGCCAGACAAACGGCCAAAATGCTGACCGACTTGTTCAAGCAGATGCCCGATTCGCTGTTGAGCGGATTGCCGCAAGTGGCGTTGGTGCCGGATGATCGTTTGAACGCGGTGGTGGTGCACGGTCGGCAAAGCGATCGTAATACCGTGGGCGAATTGTTGATGATCTTGGATTCCACCAATATCGTCGATTCGCTGGCCAATGCTAAACCGGTGATGGTGAAAGTCAACAACACGCAAGCGGAACGCATTTTGGGCATGTTGGAGAACATCTACAAGTCGCAGCTCAGCAGCGGTGGCAACCGACCGCCGGTTGATATTCCGGAAGGTGTGTCAGAAGAAGTCGCCACGGTCTTGCAGCAGTTGAACGCGGCCGCTTCGGGACCACTTTTGACATTGGAAATTGATAAGGTCACCAATTCCATTGTGATCATGGCGCCAGCGATGTTGGGTTCGCAAGTGCAGTCACTGATTGAAAAACTGGATCAAGCGGCCAGCGAAGGAGACGACCGCAGCGTCAGCATCATTCCTCTGCGTTCCGTGAACTCCGATCAAATTGACGAGGTTATCCAGCAACTACTGGAACAGAATTGATAGATCGTTGGAATGATTCGGCGGGACTGGAAAACGCAAAATTCGAAATTTGAAAACTCGCGTTCTGCGCTTTGGGCAAAAAAGTCTTCTTCGCTGGCGCATTTTTCAGCGACTTAGCGGCGTCGAAAGAGGGCTTGCGCTTTCTTCAGTGCGTCTACGAAAACGTCTACTTCGTTCAGCGTGTTGTAGAAATAGAAACTCGCGCGGCTACTGGCACCAATCCCCAGCCGCTTGTGTAAAGGCATGGCGCAATGATGGCC
The DNA here is from genome assembly GCA_041399205.1 of Pirellulaceae bacterium. Classification (GTDB taxonomy): domain Bacteria; phylum Planctomycetota; class Planctomycetia; order Pirellulales; family Pirellulaceae; genus JAGQOZ01. Next base: position 292,726 of record JAWKTK010000008.1, read on the forward strand.
TGCTCGTACCGCAACGCCTTGGCGATCCAACAGCTGGGCGACATCGTGAGCGTGCACGCCGTCTACTAAGAAGCTGACAATGCCCGCCTTGTGTTCTGGCGCGGGCCCCAGAAACTGAATGCCGCCCAATTCTTCCAACTGTGCATGCGCATAAGCAACTAAAGTTCGTTCATATTGGTCAATTCGACTGAGCCCAATCGATTCCAAATAATCAATCGCCGCGCCCAATCCAATAGCCGGAACAATGGGAGGTGTGCCGGCTTCGAACTTGGCGGGTAGATCGGCCGGTTCGAACCCATCCAAGCGAACTCGGCGAATCATACTTCCACCGCCCAAAAACGGCGGCATTTTTTCCAAAAATGGCTTCTTTGCCATAAAGCACGCCGACACCTGATGGGCCCATCATTTTGTGTCCGCTGAAGACAAAAAAATCAGCGTCCAACGTTTGGACATTGCTATCCATGTGGGGAACACTTGCGCGGCGTCCAAGACCAACGAGCCATGATCGTGTGCTTGGCGAATCAATTGCTGAAGCGGATTGATGGTGCCCAGCACGTTGGAAACAGCGGTTAGGGCCACAAGCTTGGTGCGTTCGGTCAAGAGTTGGTCCATCGACGAGAGGTCCAACAAACCATCATCCGTGATGGGAATGAACTCCAGCTGACAACCGGTTCGCTGTGATAATTGTTGCCACGGGACAATGTTGGAATGGTGCTCCATTTCCGTTAGCAGAATCGTATCATTCGGGCCGACATTGGCGTCACCCCAACTGCGAGCGACCAGATTGATGGACGAAGTCGTGCCCGTGGTAAAGATAATTTCGTGCAACCGGTCTGCGCGAATCAACCGAGCGACCTTTTTTCGGGCTTCTTCGAACAGATCGGTACTTTGATCGCTTAGCCAATGGATGCCTCGATGCACATTGGCGTAGTGTTTTTCGTATGTATCCACCAACGCTTGGATCACTTGTTTGGGTCGCTGTGTGGTGGCGGCATTGTCCAAGTAGACCAGTCGCTTGTCCGTATGGATGTCCGTTTGCAGGATGGGAAAATCCGCGCGATATTTTTCCGGATCCAACGGCAACGTGGCAGTGGTGGTCATTTAGGATTCTTCCCCTAGGTCCGGTCCGTTGAATTTTTGTGAAGCCGCATCTTCATCCAAGGGTGAAAAAATCGCGGACTGAAGCACTCGCCAAGAAAGCAAACAGCACTTCTGCCGATTCGGAGTCAATTTGGCTTGGAAGAGTTCCAACATGTCGTCGGCCGCAAACTGTTTGACTTCTTCCACGGTTTTGCCCTGTACTTGCTCCATCAACATGGACGCCGACGCTTGGCTGATACAACAACCATCGCCGTCGAACCATGCGTCTTGGATCTTACCGTCTGAATCGATGCGCAATTCGATTCGAATCACATCCCCGCATAGCGGGTTGTCATCTTCATGGGCGTGGGACGGGTTTTCGCAGGAACCTCGATGAAATGGATCTTCGTAATGATCCATCACATGTTCTTGGTAGATTTCTTCTTCGTTCACAGACATGGCAATTTATTTACGCGAAATAACAACGATGGGAAAGGCTTGGAAAACCGCCGAGCCCACTAACTGGGGGTGGAACACATCGGCTCGGCCAAGTCAGACATCTGATTTGTAGTTTAGGAACCAGCCGTTTCCGGGTCCAGGGACGGACTGGTGAATGTGGCACTGAAAATGCTTTGCGCACCGAATTATTGGTTGTTTTTTTGGCGAACCTGTTTTTTCGGTTAGTTCGGCAGCTGCAAGCCCACTGGATTGATCACATTCTAACAACGCTGGTCAGCCATTGTTCAAGTCGCCGGACTAGCGAAAGCAGACGGTTCGAATTCTATTGTTTCAGGAGTGATGAAAATGGCGATCCCCAGGATTGCGGTAGGAAATTTGGTGCGAGTCAAATCGGCGTTGGCGGACAAATATGATCGTCTGGCACGAGCTCGCAAGAGTAAACCGCTCAAAGCGAAGCTCGCGCGTCAAGCGGAACGATTTCGTCGTGACGCCGAGCGGATTGCTGGCCGACTCAGTTCGTAGTCAGGTTGGACATCGCGGCTATTTGCCGTAACGCTTCCGTCAACGTGACATGCCAGCCCGCCAATCAGCGGGCTGATTTTGTTTATGCTAGTAGCTTCTAATCACAAGATTCAGATCCGGGTTTAGGAGCCAGACGATGACGAAACGAAGTGGACGGTCCATTCGACAGGCGTTGCACACGGGGCAGCGAATCTATGCCACGGCGGCCATTGCCGTTTCGCCCCAATGGGCTCGAGTTCTGGCGGCGGCCAACGTTGATTTTGTCTTTGTCGATTCGGAACACACTCCGCTAGATCGAGAAACCCTGGCGTGGTTGTGCCGCAGTTATCGTTCGGAACAGATTCCTACCGTGGTGCGCATTCCAAGTCCTGATCCGTTTGAAGCCTCCAAGGTTCTGGACGGCGGCGCCGCCGGCTTTATCGCTCCGTATATTGAATCTCCAACACAAGTGGAACAACTCAAAGCGGTCGCTCGGTATCGTCCATTGAAAGGAGAACGCGCAGCCCAGGCGATTGCGGACTCGACAAGCTTGGAGCCAGAACTGCAACATTACTTGGAAGATCGCAATGGAGACACGCTGTTTATCATTAACATTGAAAGCGTGCCGGCGATAGAACAGCTGGACCAGATCTTGGCTGTGGGCGGCGTAGACGCGGTGTTGATTGGGCCACACGATTTGTCTTGCAGCTTAGGCATTCCAGAACAATATGATCACCCCAAATTCGATCAAGCGGTACGACACATTCTGCAAACGGCACGGCAACATCAAGTCGGCGCCGGAATCCACTATTGGCTCGGCATCGACCGAGAAATCGCATGGGCCAAATCGACAGGAGCGAACCTTTTAATGCACTCGACCGATGTCACGCTGTATCAAAACGCGCTAGTCCAAGATCTTAATTATCTGCGTGCTCAACTGGGCGACGCGAATAACACAGACCGTTCTGCGTCATCACCTGTGGTGTGATTCGATCCGTAATGGATGAGGTGACGAATCCCTTTCCCGTAATGAATGAGGTGACGAATCCCTTTCCCGTAATGAATGAGGTGACGAATCCCTTCCGTAATGGATTCACCAGGGACTCGTTACCTCGTCCACGACCAGCAGATCTTCCACTGCACGTCTTGTTTTCGGTCCTACGACGTACTGTCAGTTAGTTTCAATAGCTGGTGAAAAACGTCAATCGATCGTTCAGCGGCGGTGTCGGCATGATAAGCGTCCAGAACGGCGGCTCGACCTTGCTGGGCCAATTGGTGTCGCAGGTGATGATCGGTCAAGATACGTTCCAGTTGTTTCGCCAGGTCGATCGGATCGTTTGGTTGACACAGCAATCCGCCTCCGGTGGCCGAAATCAATTCTCCGAATGCGCCGTGATCTGGTTGGACCACGGGAATCGCGGCGGCCATAGCTTCCAACACGAACAGGCCCTTGGGTTCGCGATAGACGGTCGGCACAGACAACACGTCAACGCGGTTCATGAAATCGGTCTTTTGTTGCCGATCGACTGTCCCCAAATACGCAAAGTCATTTTCAAATCCGGCCTGCCGCAACTTGGCAAACTCGGCATCCACATACGCTTGGTTATGTGCTCCCAGCCAACCGGCAATCAACAGCTTGGCATTCACTTTCAATTCTTGACGCAAATGCAAGTAAGCGTCAATCAGAATGTGCAGTCCTTTTTCGTTTGCTAAACGAGCCATATAGCCGATGGTGGGCAATTCACGCTTATAGGGCGAAAGCTGGTCCACAACGTGATGCAAGCGAATATCCAAGAAGTCGGCCGGATCGATTCCTAACGGCACGATGCAGAAACTTACCCACGGGCAACTTCAAATAGTCCACCATGAAATCGCGATAGTATTCGCTAAAGACCAAGTAAGCGTCGACGTCCTGGTCCAGCCGTTGCATTTCGGCAATACACTGCAAACGATATTTTTCGGGCAAGCTTTCCAGAAAGATATCATCGCCTTGCAGCGTGACGACAATCTTCGATCCGAATCGTTGCTTCAGATCGGGAATACAACCGCCAATCAGAAAATTCGTAAAGTTGACCACATCAGGCTGAAAGTGAGAGGCAAACCAATCGCACAACCGTACCACTTCTTTGCCGAAATCCTCGGCTGCCTTGCAACATGGACAAGGTTAGGCCGCCCAACTGCTTGGCGTCGATCGAGCTGCTTCGCTTGGTAGCCCAGCGGATAAAGCCGGGCCGATCCAAGATGCCGTCCAACCATTTCGGCAGATAGCGAAACAACGGGATCTTCTGCTGCAAGAACACGTTGACGCCACCGAAGAAGACTTCCGCATGACTGGCGTCTTCTTCATCCGTACGAATGGGCGTATACGTCGGCAGTAGCTGCACGTCCACGCCTTGTTTCCGCATGGCCTTGGCAATCGTGTTGTCGCGAAGACAACTGCCGCAATACATGCCTGCGGCGCCGGCTGTTAGATAGGCAACTTTCATTCGACGATGGTGGCCTTCCATGTACCTATTGATCGTGACTGCCAACTCCACACTATTCCGGCCCGCCCACAAGAACAGGAACAGCATGCTGGCCGAACGGATCGCTCCCGATTCAAAAACGATGGTGCCATTTACCGCAATAAAGAACAAAAACCAATGCACCCATCGGCCAATCCAATTCGATCGCCGCTGGTAGGCATTGGGTGCCAGCCACCACCAGCCGACGTCCACCAACCAGATGATCAAGAATAGATGACTAAAATAGATTCCGTATCCAAACGAGAATCCCAGCATCGCATCGATGCGCCGAGCAGTATGTTCCAACGCGTGCTGATGGCTCCAGTGATGATAGAAATGAAACGCAGCCATCACGTGGCAAACATACGCCATCAGGGCTGCGGTCCAGAGTATTCGCAAACGACTTGTGCTCGCGGACGTTTCGTTCGAACCTCGAACGGACAACCACAAGAACGCCGCATACAGCAGCATGCTCAGACGAATGGTCCAGACAATGCACAGAGATCCAAACACGATGATGGCAAACCAGCGTTACTTCGAAGATCCGAAAGGGAGTACGAATCTTCGATTATGCCGCGTTCCATCTCGTTCGGCTACCGGTCAATCGAATCCACCTCGTACACTGACCGTTTGGTGCCAGCCTGTAATCTGGCGGCAAGATTCCGGCGAAAGCTGGGACTACGAACAATTGATGCGGATCGCCGTGAGACTGCAGCTCGTTCCAAGAAAAAATGGCGTCCTTGCCGGGTCTAGCCTAGATTTGGGCGGTTTCCGCTAAACGCACAATGTGCCAACCTTGTTTGTCCGAATGAATTTCAAAGACGCCCGACGAGACTTTGTACTTCGCTTCACCTCGACCTTGACCTCGATGCATGCGAATCAATTTGGCGCCCTCTTGTGAACTGGTGTACGAACCTCCTGGCTTAATACGCACCACTTGTCCATTAATCAGCAAGGCTAATTCGACACGATTCTTCTCTGGATTGCGCAGTTCAAACACAAAGGCCGTTTCGGGTTCCTCCGATTCTACTTCGTCTGTGTCACCCGCAGCGATTTCCGTCGAGGCTACGTCCTGAATTGATTCGGCCGCTTCTGATGCATTGTCGGTTGCTTCGTCCGTCGAACTGTTTTGATCCACAAGGTCTTGGATCGGAGCTTGTAAGTTCAGGTCATACGGATTGGAATCTGTGTCTGCAGTGTCACTGCCTTCCGATTCGTCTTGGCCGTCACTGTCATGCGCCGAGGCAATTTGGTTCAAGCGATTGATGGCGTTCAGTACTTCGTCGCTTGTCACCGTTTCATCAATCGATACGGTTTCCGTGGGCGTTTCGGTCAGATACTGATCCTTGGCGTTATCGGCCGCAACAATCGCGTTCAAGATGTCGGTCGGCAATTCAGTGTCGTCTGCTTCGTTTGACTGCGTGTCGTCTGCTTCGTTCGTGTCGTGATTCGCTACAACAGGAGTGCTGTCGAAGTCTTCGGTCGGTTGGTCAACATCGATTTCCGATTCGCTTGTCGAATCATCCGCGTGGGCAATTTCGGTCGACAAGTCTTGTTCGGAACTATCGGCCTGCGCGACGTCGCTAGTGAGATCAGCGCTGACGTTGTTCGCCAGGTCCTCTTCCTGCTGTCTCTTCTTGGCCTCAGCCAGCTCTATGACTGCTTGTTCTTTGGCTTGGCGTGCCTTTTCGTCGGCAATTTTCTTGGCTTCCGCTGCCTTCGCCGCAACAATCACTTGATACTGCTGGACGTTAGCCACGGAATCTTGAACCAAGAATGCTCCGCATACCGCAAGAATGATGAATAAGGGCACACGAAGGCCCTTTAAGAGGCGTACGTGCTTGCCCACATTGGCGTCGGTAATGAATGACATGACACTTGGCTCGTCAAGGTTTGAAAAACGAAAACACTCTTCAAACGATAGGACATTTTGGCGCGATTCGCGGTTTTCCCCAACCAATTCCCATTACTCCTGGCACTCCACGACACTGCAAAACCGCTACATCCACCACTTCCCAAACACTAAGGCCGATGTTTGCCACTGTTCCGAGCAATTCCTGCAAAGTAGAATCCGTCTAAAGCACAGAATTTTCTGTCGAGCCGCCATTTGCTTTCGCTTGAACATCCACGGAGCCACACACATGTCTTGTTTTTGCTTGAACGTCCACGGAGCCACTCGCATGTCTTGTTGTAACTCGTTTCATCGCATCGTTGCGATCGTTGGTTTGTTCTTGATCCCCAGCACCGTGACGGCTCAGGATAATTTGCCGAGTATTCTCTCGCCGTCCGACATGCCTCGAATTCAACCCACATCGCCTGAACCAACAAACTACCCGGGAGTTGCCAGATTCACCTCCGACCCAGTCCCCATGGTCCAAACGAATCCGCAACAGCAGACCATGCGTGCTCCGTTTCCTAACGCGGTTGGGAACGGAAGTTACGCCGTGGCACCGCCGGCCTATGCAGTACCGGCCCCGCAAGTAATGACGTTCCGAGTTCCAGTGGCGCCGCCCACGGTGGTGTACCAACCCATGGTTCCAGTTGCTCCTTCCACGCAGACAGTCACTTCGTACTATGCTCCGGTCCCGGCCGCTCCGATACTACCGCCCGCCGTCGCACCAGCTCCTTTGCCTGTTCTTCCACCAGCGGCACCAGGCGGTCGTCCTATCATGGCACGAACCAAGTACTATGTACCCGGCCAACCCGTGCGGAATATGCTGAAAGCCATCACGCCCTAGCGCTGACTCTGATTCGAATGGTTCGGCCAGCCAATACCAATTGAACGTCGATTCGCAACCGACAATCAGATCTTGTTGCGAATCGGGCAATGCTGAGTGCATGGCACCTGGAAGCAAGTCTTGGGCGTCTTATAGCGTCCGCATGTGTCGCCCGCTGGGCTGAGAGGGGCGGAGCAGAACGATGAGCGAACCAACTACCAATTTGTTGTGTCACAGTTCGTGATCGACGAGGCATCGGCTGGTGATTCAACACTTGCAGTAGAGCGATTGCAAGCCTTGGACGGAATTCCGCTTCTGCCACTCGATCCAGGGATTGCGGACATTGCCGACGAGATCATGTCTCGTGCCATCCTGCCCGAAAAGGCGCGTACAGATGCACTTCACATCGCCATGGTTGCCCATCATCGGATACAATATCTACTGACGTGGAACTGTCGGCACATCGCCAACGCCAGGATTTTGCCTCGAATTCACGCCGTCCTCAACGATCTTTCAATTCCAATTCCGGTGATTTGCACGCCCGAAGAGATGGTGGGTAATGATCCAGAAACCGACAACGACTGATTCAATACTCGACGAAATTCATCAAACACGTCGCGAAATCTCGGAACGCTTCGGTGGTGATCTCCGTGCGATTCTCGACGACGCTCGCAAACGTCAAGCTGCATCCGGGCGGCCGATTTGGACACCCGGAGCGGCGAACCATGCAATCGGGCGGAGCGGCGGTGGTGATGTTGCTGGCAATGGAGAGTCAACTGCCTGCGTCCCCGGTTCGTAGCGTCAAGCGATTGGCTGCATATTCACTGATAGCGGCACCATTCCTGTTTGCACTGCCACTCCGATACTGGGCACTGAATCTTGCCGGTGGTTGGTTCGTATCGACGGATCTCGAACCAGACCATCGACGAGCCTTCTTAGGTTTGATGTACCTTGGACTGATGCTTTGCTGCCGATCCTTATGATTCAAAGCGGAGTCGCGGACCACGAAAGCCGCAGAACAGCTGAACGCGAGCCGTTATGACGCGGGTTTTGAAATCATAGTTTTCGGCGGCGGCCCCGTTACCGCCGCGGTTCTGTCGCTGGAGTTGAACAGGTCATGTCCCGCCGACTGCACGCGATTCTGCATTCCGACCTAAAGTCTTTCGTCACTCCGGCTTATCTCGTCATTGGCCTATGTCTCGTGCCAGTACTCGGACTCGGTTGTCTAATTTTGTTCTGTTGAGGGCATCCGTTGTCCAGCCTCGGTGCGAGGATGATGACCATTGGTGCTCCTGCTGTCCTGGTTGCGTCGATCTGGGCCAAGCGAAACACACCGGGACGCTTGATGGCGTTTGCTTTAGGTACAGCTGTATTTGAATGCACGTTTGTGGCCTTTCTCGTTGTCATGGATTTTCTCTTCGACAAAGGTTAGCTATGATGGCACGAAACGCTGCTTCGTTGCCCGATGTCGCGACAGAACATGCGGGGAACGCGGAGTGCTCAAAACAGTCGTGCGAAATGGTTCGTCAATTCTTCGCACCCGGTTACCCTCAAACGTTCTGCCACAGGAGAGGATTCACGTGAAAGCACGCCGGTGGACGCGATACACACTTCGATCTGCGTTGCTGCTCATTCTGGTGTGCGCTGTGTTTTTCAATTGGATACGCATCCGAATTGAAGCGGGGCGGCGGCAAAAAGAGGCCGTTGCTGGATTGCGAGATTCAGGCGCCAGCGTCCATTACAACTACGAATTTGATGCAGCCGGGAACGTGACCAAGCAAGGCCGGCCCAGTGCACCAAAATGGCTGCGTGAAGCGGTGGGTGACGACACTCTTGTCAAGGTAGAAGTCGTCGAGCACTTGGGCGGAGATGAAGATGAGATGGAAGCCGGTCTCTCGCGGTTACCTGAGCTTGATAGGCTAGGCCGCCTCTATCTTGGCGGATCGAAGGTAGTGGACAAACAACTCGTGTATATTGGTCAGGTTGGAGACCTTAATGAGCTGTACCTCGAGTACACGCAGATAACCAATGACGGGCTTGCCCATCTTGTTAGCTTGTCAAACCTACAGGTGCTTGGACTGCGCGATCCCAAAATCACCGATGATGCGATCCCTCACTTGCGAAAGCTCACTTCACTCACGAAACTGGATGTGACTGGAACCAAGATATCGGACAAGGGGCTGGACGAACTACGGCAAGCATTGCCGGAGTGTACGATTCTTCGTGAATACTAGGGTATCAGTTGGTGCCATCCATTAAGTGCACTTCTCCGCCCAGCGGGCGACACATTTTTGGGATCTGGTTGGTGCCATCCACAATCATCAGTCACTCCAAAACCATCGAAAAAAGATTGAAACGCAGAGACGCCGAGGTCGGAGAGTTGTTTGTTCCTTCTCTGCGTACTCTGCGCCTCCGCGTTTCTGATTTCTACGCTGAAGCCCTGATTCGGTTAGCGGTGGCAGCCGACTGTGATGTTGGGCGTCTTATAGCGTCCGCATGTGTCGCCCGCTGGGCTGAACGAGGCAGGACGGAACGATGACCGGTGGCTGACGCACACCGGCAAAGATGTGTCGCCCGCCGGGCGGAGGCCAGGTGGATAGCGTTTTTACATGGCTGGCACCAAGCATTTTCCGTGGATAGCGTTTTTACATGGCTGGCACCAAGCATTTCTGCCAAGCATTTCCCAAGCATTTCGGCACCAAGCATTTTGGCGTACCAAACCTTTTAATTTTCGTCACCTAGCCAAAAATTTGAAATTATTTGCCTGACATCCGTTTCGCGCGTAGAATGGCAGGCAATTGGGTCGGGCCAGTAGGGCCTTAGTTCAGCGATAGGAGACGCGATCGAAAATTCCAGCCATAGGTACAGGCCGCGTGACCTGAATTTCCTGACTTCAGTATTCTGGTTGTCCGGGTAATTCAAGTGAGTCACCAATGGAAAATCTTCGATTTCTTTGACCCGCGTTATTCCGTGTTCTATATTCACCAGGGTCGTGAAACGGCAACAGCTTAGCGACCCAGATGGATATGGTTGTCATTCTGAATCGGCGCTCACTGCCGCATTCAATCCTCGCGAGCCTTAAATCGGACTTTGGCGTGCGACAAGGATGATTGTGGCAAGGTGTCACCTCCCGAATATGGAAAGTCGCTGATGGAACGTAGGAATCTATTTTCCGCTCTTCTAGTGGGATTGCTGGTCGGTTTTGGTTCAAGCTCGTTTGTCGCATCTTCGATCGCGCATGCGGAAAACAGTTTGGATCACATTCAAATTGCGGACGAAGTCAAACGCGTCTTGACGGAAGGACGTGAATTCGAAGTAAAACAACGTTGGGGCGAAGCGCTTACCACCTACGAAAATGCGCTGCGTCTTTACCCCACCGACTCCGAACTCAATCGACGGATGCGTATCACGCGTCTCCATTACGAATTGGATCGACGATACTCCGACGACACATTTGTGTCCTCGATTCGTCGCCTCAGCGAAAGTGAATCTCTTTCACTAATGGAAGAAGTCGCCACCAAGCTGGAAACGCATTATGTAGAAAATCCTGATTGGCGAGAACTCTTGCGATGCGGAACCAGTAGCGTCCAAATTGCTCTGCTGGATCCCACGGTTCGCAAAACACTGGGCGTGCAGGCCAGTGCGGAACAAGTTCGCGAGATGATTCAGGCTATCTGGTCCACACAGTCTCGGCAGTCGTTTGCGAATCGCCAAGAGGCGATCGATTTCGTTCGTTGGTCCAGTCGCATCGTGTCGCGACAGATGGGTGTTTCTCCCAACGCCGCCATTTTTGAATATGTTTGCGGTGCCATGTCTTCGCTAGATCCGTACTCAACTTACCTCACCGAACAACAGCTGGAAGATGTCTATTCGCAGATCAAAGGCAACTTTGTCGGACTGGGTGTCGAACTGAAAACCGATACTGGCACGCTGTTGATTTCCGACGTTATTTCGAATGGTCCTGCTGAATTAGCTGGCCTGCGTTCGGGCGACACCATCGTCCAGATTGATGACAAGGTGGTGTCCGAATTGCCGGTGGACGTCGCGGCTGATTTGCTGAAAGGTGAACAAGGTTCAGTCGTTTATCTGACACTGAAGAACGGTGAAGGTCAAAACCGCCAAGTGCGAGTTCGACGAGATCGAGTGGAAGTGCCCAGCGTGGAAGACGTCAAGATGTTGGATCCCAGCAAAGGGATTGCCTATTTGAAGATTTCTAGCTTTCAAGAAACCACCAGCCGAGATGTTGACGCGGCGTTGTGGAAATTGCTGGGACAAGGCATGCGAAGTCTAATCATTGACGTCGAGGCAACCCGGGCGGACTTCTAACTGAATCGGTCGAAGTAGCCGATCGGTTTGTGATGGACGGCACCATTGTCTCCACCTTGGGCCGTAGCACTCGTGAAAATTTCAACTATAAGGCTCGCAAAGTTGGTACTTGGCGAGTTCCCTTAGTGGTGCTGATTGACGGCGATTCCGCCAGTGCCAGCGAAATTTTTGCCGGTGCCATTCGCGATCATGATCGAGGCATCGTGGTGGGGAGTCGCAGTTACGGGAAAGGTTCCGTGCAAGGCATTTTCCTCTGCGGATTTTGGAATCAGGTGTTCGCCTCACGACCGCAAAATTCTATTCGCCCAATGGCAAAGCGATCAGCAACGCCGGTGTCGATCCGAACGTTGCGGTTCGAACCATGGCCAAACCATTGGAATCAGGCGAACTGTTAGCCTCGCACGATTCCATTCTGCAAGCCGGCATCGAACAAGCCACTCGCATCATCGACCAACCCGTGGAAGCTCGCAGCGAATTCGCGTCATCCGCTTCGCCTGGCCAGAAAGCCGGTTGGTAGTCGGATATTGAATGAAGGTTCCGCCAACTCGGCCCGAAGCGTAGGTTATGAAGTTGCGCATTCGGGCCAAGGAAAGCGTTTAGCGAAAAGCAGGAATCCGTCATGGAACTGGACGACGAAATTTGTCTGTGCTTTCACGTCACCAAACGCAAAGTGGTTAACTACATTCGGATTCATCAACCGCAAGTGGCTGGGCAATTGAGTGAATGTTTTGGTGCAGGGACGGGATGTGGTTGGTGTCGCCCGTTCTTGCAGAGGTTGATGGAGACGAGCGATTCGGACGCAACGGACAACTTGTCAACCGAAGATTACGCCAGGCAACGAACGGCTTATCGAGCGAAAAAGCAGGACAAATAAATCTGGTTGTGCCAATCTGGCACTACATGAATCGTCGATCCGCACTGTTGGATCGGCCGACTTCGTCTCGTATAATGGGGCGGTTATTCCTGCCTATTGGACACCGTAGTGCGTGTCGTCCCTCCAGCCCGTAGAGGTCGTGCCATGTGTGGCTCACTTCGTCACTTTCTGTCGTTCGCCCATCTCCTGCTCGGTATGATCACATGGTCACTTGTGGCCGCTCGCCTGAATGGACAGGAGTCGGCGGTTGATTTCCAGAGAGAAGTCCAGCCGATTTTTGCCGAACATTGTGCCAGGTGTCACGGCGTCGATGCGGACACGCGCGAGGGCGGACTGCGTTTGGATGTGGAAGCGTCTTTGTTGAACGGAGGTGATTCGGGCGAACCCGCCGTCGTTCCTGGCAAGCCAGATCAAAGCCATCTGATGGCTCGCATCACGTCTTCAGACGAATCGGAAATCATGCCTCCGCCGGACGAAAAGAAACCGCTCAGCGAACAACAAATTGCTACGCTACAAAAGTGGATTGAAGCCGGCGCACCATTCCAAACACATTGGGCGTTTGTTCGGCCGGAACGCCCTGCCATGGAATCAACGGATTCGCATCCCATCGACACGTTGGTGGATGCAACGCTGTCGCAAAAGCAGATGGAGCGTTCGCCTGCCGCGCCGGACTATATTTTGTGCCGACGTTTGTACTTGGATTTGATTGGCTTGCCGCCTTCGCCAGAACAGTGGCAAGCGTTCCAGACGGATGGCTTGCAGGCAACGGTCGACAAGCTGATGGCGAGTCCCAGGTTTGGCGAAAAGTGGGCTCGGCACTGGTTGGATGTCGCTCGGTATTCCGACACCAACGGTTATGAAAAAGATTTGCGGCGCGAACAATGGGCTTGGCGAGACTGGGTGGTGTCGGCGCTGAATGAAGACATGCCATACAACCAATTTGTGATCGAACAGATTGCGGGTGACCTACTGCCCAACGCCTCGCAAGACAATCTGATTGCCACCGGGTTTCTGCGGAACAGCATGATCAACGAAGAAGGCGCGATTGTGCCGGAACAATTTCGCATGGTGGAAATGTTTGACCGTATCGACTGCGTAGGCAAAGCCGTCTTGGGATTGACCACGCAGTGCGCACAGTGTCATTCGCACAAATTTGATCCGCTGACGCAAGACGAATATTTTGGCATGTTCGCCTACTTGAATAATTCTTATGAAGCCAGATCGTGGGTTTACAACCAAGATCAACAACAGAAACGCGACGACGTGTTTCGGCAAATTCAAGAACTGGAAGACAAAATCAAACAAGCGTGTCCCGATTGGCAGTCGCAGGTCAATCAGTTTGCCGTTCAGCAGGCACAGCACAACGCAGCGTGGACGGCGGTTCGCATGCACGACATGAACAGTGTCAGCGGATTGAATCATCCGGTCCACAATGCAGACGATTCTATTCTGATGTTGGGGCACACCAGTTCGGACGTTTACTTGATTGGCAAGACGGAACTGGAAACGGTCACTGGAGTCCGTTTGGAAGTGCTGACGCACGGTGATTTGCCGCATTTGGGGCCTGGTCGGAACGACCAAGGGACGTGGGATATTCTGGAACTGGAAGTGTTGACTCGTCATCCACAAGAAGACGGTTCGTGGTCGGGCTGGGAAAAGCAAGAACTGACCAACGCCACAGCCGATTGGTCTCAGCCGGAGCAGAAACACGATGAAGGCAAGAAGACCAGCGGTCCGGTTTCATTGTTGATTGATGGAACGGACAATTCGTGGTGGGCTGCAGACCGAGGTATCGGGCGACGAAACCAACCGTCCGTAGCGGTGGTCCAATTCGCAAAGCCGCTGACCTTGCCAGCCGGTGCGGAGTGGAAATTTGTGATGCGAATGGGCCAGATGGTTGGCTGTTGTCGCATCAGCTTGACGGATACGGAAGCACCCTGTGCACAGCCAGTTGATTACGCCGCAGTGTTGGCGGCGGCGATAGACGCAGGTTCGCGGACATCGGAGCAGCAACACGCATTGTTTGACGCGTGGCGCAAGACGCTGCCCGCAGATCAAGCCAAGTCGTCCGAAATCGCCGATTTGTTCACACAGCTGCCGACCGCCATGACGTCGGTACTGCACGTGCAAGAACGCGCTGCGGATGATCCCAGAGCAACACATGTTCTGGAACGAGGCCAGTGGGATAATCCTGGGCGCATCATCCAGCCGCACGTTCCGGCCGCCTTGCATTCGCTGCCCGAAGGTGACGAACCCGATCGACTGCGGTTTGCTCGTTGGTTGGTTGCAGACGAATCTCCGCTGGCTGCGCGAGTTGCCGTGAATCGAATTTGGCAAGCGATGTTTGGCGAAGGTTTGGTCGCCACGCCCGAAGACTTTGGAACTCGAGCACCCACGCCCGAACACTTACCATTGCTGAATTATCTGGCCGTCGAATTGATGGAAAGCGGGTGGAGCCAGAAACAGCTGATTCGGCAGATTGTCACCAGTCAAACCTACGCGCAAGATTCGCACGCGTCGCCGGACGCCTACGCCCAAGACCCCGCCAATCGTTGGTTGGCACGAGGGCCTCGTTTCCGAGCGGAAGCGGAAGTGGTTCGCGACATCGCGCTGTCCGTATCGGGCTTGATGCATCATAAAATGGGTGGCCCCAGTGTCATTCCACCCGTGCCGCAAAACGTGCTGAACTATAATTACACGTATCCCAGTTATTGGAAGCCGGCGGAAGGGCCGGACCGATATCGTCGTACGTTGTACGGATTTCGCAAACGATCGATGCCTGATCCCGTCATGTCCACATTTGACGCACCCAACGGTGACATGGCGTGTGCCAGACGAATTCTATCCAACACGCCACTCGCCGCGTTGACCGGGTTGAATGAAACGATTTTTGTCGAAGCCGCTCGAGCTTTCGCGTTGCGCATCCTTCGCGAATCAGAACCTGACGACGCAAAACGCATTGAACTCGCTTTCCAGTTGTGTGTGTGTCGCCAACCTAGTTCGGCAGAAGTAGACGAAGTACTGCGACTACTACAAACTCATCGAAAACGCCTGGCGGACGGTTGGTTAGATGAACGCCTGATTGCCACCGGCCAAGCAGATCAGCTGCCCGATTTGCCAGCAGAAGTTAGTCCGCAAGACGCCGCAGCCTGGACGTTAGTCAGCCGAGTCCTTCTGAATTTAGATGAAACCATCAGCAAGAACTGAGACGCAAAGATGAACATTCGCCATATTCGTTCACAGATTGCCCATGGGGTTACTCGCCGCTGGTTCTTCCAGCAATGCGGCGTTGGCTTGGCCGGGATTGCTGCGCATTCGCTACTGAGCCAAGACGGTTGGGCCGCGTCAAGCAATCCGCTGGCGCCACGCAAGCCTCATTTTGCTGCGAAGGCCAAACGAGTGATCTATATGTTCCAGGCGGGTGCGCCCAGCCACTTGGAGCTATTTGACTACAAACCAGAATTGGCCAAGCGCGACGGCCAGCTTCCGCCAGCGGAGTTGCTGGAAGGCTATCGAGCGGCATTTATTGACCCAAAGTCAGCGTTGTTGGGGCCGAAGTATAAGTTTGCCAAGCATGGTCAGTGCGGGATGGAGCTGAGTGAATTGTTGCCGCACACGGCCAAGATTGCGGACGACATTTGTTTGATTCGAAGCATGCAGACCGAAGCGGTCAATCACGCGCCGGCGCAGATCATGATGAACACCGGTTCGCAGCAGTTTGGTCGGCCCAGCTTTGGCGCGTGGACGTTGTACGGTCTGGGTAGCGAATCAGAAGATCTACCGGGCTTTGTCGTGTTGACCAGTGCCAAGGGGACCAGCGGCGGCGCCAGCAACTACGGTTCCGGGTTCTTGCCTACACAGTACGGTGGCGTGCCGTTTCGAAACGCCGGTGACCCCGTGTTGTATCTTTCCAACCCGCCGGGCATTGACGCCGAAGCGCAACGAGCTTCGTTGGATAGCTTGGCCAACTTGAATCGGCTGGCTCACGATTCGTTCGGCGATCCGTCGATTGATGCTCGGATTCAAAGCTACGAAATGGCGTATCGCTTGCAAACCAGCGCGCCCGAGTTAATGGATTTGGGTAGCGAATCGCCCGACGTGTTAGCTCGCTATGGTATTCAGGATCCCAATGAAGGATCGTTCGCGCGAAACTGCTTGTTGGCGCGACGCTTGATTGAACGAGGCGTCCGGTTCGTGCAACTGTTTCACGAAGCGTGGGACCAGCACGGGAATCTGACGGCCGATATCAAAAAGAACGCTGGCCACACCGACCAACCGTCCGCGGCACTGGTGGCCGATCTCAAAGAACGAGGCCTGTTGGACGATACGTTGGTGATTTGGGGTGGCGAATTCGGCCGCACTCCGATGGTGCAAGGCGGCAATGACGGCCGAGACCACCATAATCGATGCTATTCGGTTTGGCTGGCCGGCGGCGGAGTGAAACCGGGTTATGTGCATGGACAAACGGACGAATTTGGCTTCAATGTCGCGGAAAACCTGGTCCACGTTCATGACCTAAACGCCACGCTCTTGCATTTGCTGGGCTTCGATCACACTCGGCTGACGTATCGCTTCCAAGGTCGAGACTACCGTTTGACCGACGTGCATGGGGACGTGGTCACCCCGATTATTGCTTGACGTTGGCAGCAATTCTCTCTTTCGCAAACCGTTTATGTCACATAGTCTGGACCGTGGCGGGTATTGAATAGGACACATGTTTTTCATTGCCCGACGCGTCAGCGAGGGAAAATGGAATGTTTCTGTGGTCCCTCGCTGACGCTTCGGGCTAGGAAATTCTGTCCGTACCGATGTGTTCGTAGTCCCGCCTTTAGGCGGAATGAACCGTGCCGGTCTGCCGCCTAAAGGCGGTACTACGAACTTCAATATTCCACTTTCAAACCCGTGACGTTCGTTTCGCAAACTCAGCGAAAGGTGACAATATGTCGTCAAAGACTTTCCCGCTGTTCGTGTTAGCTCTGGTTGTGTCATGCGGACTTTCGAACCGCGCGTTCGCGTTTTGCGATGACGACGACGATTACGCCGGTCGCCATTTTTCCGGTGACTTCGAACTGACGCAAGAGTCGGTATTCGGCACGCTGGATGGAGTTCGAGCTTGGGGCCAAGCGAATGGCACGATCACGGACAGCCAGATTCAAGGTGGAAACGGCGAATGCCAAGGTGACGGTTTGGACACCAATCACGATGCGAATGTGACCATTGTGAACAGTCAGATTACCGGCTTGGATGACGGGATCAAGGCGAAGTTGAATTCGCGAGTGATCGTCAACAGCGGTACGATCATGGGCAATGACGATGGTGTTTCCACGGCTGGTAATGCGCTGGTTCGAATCAACGGCGGAACGGTGGACGGTGATATCCACGGCATCTCGGCCATTGACCAATCAGTGGTACAGGTAGCTGGAGGAGAAATACTCGGCGGCTCCGTGATCAATGACAATGGACGCTTGGATCTGTTTGGCGGTCAAGTGCAATCGATTCGAGTGAACGATAACGGCCTTGTGAATATTGTGGGCGGCCAAATCGACGGCGTGGCCAAGGCCACTGGCAACGGTCGAGTGCAGTTGTTTACGCAGCCGGGACAGCCGAGCACGTTGTGGGACGGCACGGTTATCAACGAGTTTGAAGAGGGACACTACTACGACACCTACACTTCGGACGTTGTGACAGAGCATGATACCGTGCTGAGTTACGGATTATTGGACATCGGTGATTCGCCGCCGACGCTGACGATGGGACTCAACGGCCAGGCCTTCATGGTTTATCTGGGTGGCGCAAGTTCGGCGAATCTGGATCAAGGAAAGATCTGGGGACCAGTGATTGCCGACGACCAGAGCCAAGTGGTGATTGATGGTTCGTTACTGCAAGGATACCTGTCTGCCGTGACCGCATATCGCAGCAGCCAGATCATCTTGAAGTCCGGAAACATAGACAACACCAACGTTGGCGTTCTAGCGCTGGGCGATAGTCGGTTGGATGTCCAAGGCGGCGCGATTACGACTCTGGTCGATGGCGTTCAGGCCGAAGATGATTCGGTGGTTTCGGTCACTGGCGGCGTGATCGTGGGCCGATACGACGAAGGCATGCGACTGCGTGATCGGGCTTCGTTGATGCTGACGGGTGGTTCGATCCAAGGCGGCCAAAATGGTGTCTCCGCGTCCGAATCTTCGACCGTACAAATGATGGATGGCAGCGTTTCTGGTCCGGTCAACGCGATGCGAATGCGCGACAACAGTCAGTTGTTGATCCAAGGCGGCGAAGTAAGTGGTCGGATATTGCTGGAAGATCAAGCCACTGCCACTATCCAAGGCGGCACCGTTTCGCGGAATGTGGTTGCCAGAAGTGAAAGTCGCATGGAATTTTCCGGAGGACGTTTCGGCGGCGATTCAAGCGGAAGACGACAGCCAGGCAGTGATTTCGAACGGTCAGTTCCAAGCAGGATTGCGGCTTCAGCGGCAATGCGATTGGGTTGGTTCACGGCGGTGACATATCCGGCTCAATCATGACGTTGGATCAATCCTTGGTACGGATGATCGGCCGAGGCCTTGCTCGCAGTGACAGCATGGTGTCAGGTCGATTGATGGATGGAAGCTCGTTGCAAAATGCCGTAATCCAAGGCGCAGACGCAGAAATGGTTTTGTACGAAGGCTTGAATCAGCGTCGTTCGTATGGCGTGCCGTTTGCGGAAGATACGAACATTGCCGTGTTGGGAACCACAGGGCCGGAAGTGGCCATGGATTTGCGGTCCGGTTCGCAAGTGCAAGGGGAATTGCTGATTGGCGAAGATGGTCGAGTGAACATGATGGGCGGCACCGTCGACGGCGAAATCACCATCTTGAACGGCGGCCGAATTTGCGTTTTTACGGCACCGACATTCGGACACCCAGTGCTGTTCCCGAAAACGGATTTTATCAGTATCGGATCAACGGAACGAATTTGGATGGCAACCGCTTTAACCTGGAAATCATGAAGGAAATTGGTAACGCGGAGGTGCTTGTCTTTGATGCCATCCGTCAGGGCAAGACGTTAACCGACATCAACTCGAACATTGCCGTAATGGATGGTTCAAACGGCCCGGTCCGTGTCGAAGTCCGAGGCACCTTATATGGCACTAACGAAGTATGGGGCTCCAGTGAATTGGTCATTCGCTCCAGCATAGATCCAAGTTACGTTCGCGAACTCGTCGCGTGGGAACAAAGTTCGCTCGAAATTCATGGCGGAGTGATCACCGGAAAAGAAGCGGTGACGGCATTTGATTCGAGTCGAGTGCAGATTCTTGGTGGTGATCTATCGGGATTTCGGGATGGTATGCGGATTTGGCACAATAGTTCTTTGGAGATGTCGGGCGGCTCGGTCAGTGGTCAAGACGATGGTATCGACGTCGACGATTCTGGTTCGCTTTGGATTACAGGCGGAAGGATTTCCGGAGCGAACGACGGTTTGAAAGTCAAAGGATACAGCACGACGACACTGGCGAGCGGCGTGATTTCTGGTCAAGACGATGGCATTTCCGTGGCCGACGACGCGGTTGTTCGAATCTCGCCATCCGACGCGATGGTCTCTGGTGCCATTGGTGTGAAAGTGATTGATAACGGACTGGCCGAAATCTATGGAGGACAGATTTCGGGAGACGTGTGGGCGGTGTTGGCCGAAGATGACAGCCAAATCAACCTTTTCGGCGGCGACATCCAAGGAACGGTAGCCACTACGGGCGGCACGGTGAATATTGTTGGAGCCGAGCTGACGCTGAGCGAAGATGGTCGCACGGTTACGGGCCAAACGCTTGACGGTTCAGAACTCAACATTCCTATTCATGTCGACGGCGAAGGTACGATCAACCTGATAGCGACGTACTACGGCGACGCAAATCTGGATGGCGAATTCAATTCGCTGGATTTTGTCTCGGCCTTCGTGGGCGTTGAATATGAAGACTCGGTCATTCGAAATTCCACATGGGCGGATGGCGACTGGAACGGCGACGGCGAATTCGATTCCAGTGACATGGTCTTGGCATTTCAATTCGGCGGCTACGAACAAGGGCCTCGCGCGGCAACTTCCATACGAACCGTCCCAGAGCCGACGTCATGGGCGCTGCTGAGCGTCGGAGTATTGGCGATGTTCTGTCGAACCTTGCGAAAGTCCCGACGTTGAATTCGAAATCGCGCTGTCGCACAGCGACCGTATTGCGGCGTATTTGTGGCAACCGGTCGATGGTTTGACGCTGAGTGTATACCGCATTGGTTTTGCATTGTTGATGCTGTACGAAGTCTATCGCATTGCCAGCTTGGTCGATGCGGAATACCTGGCTACACGATGCCCGTTTCGCTTTGACGGTTTTGATTGGCTGCCAACGCCCAGTCGCGCGCAGTTCGATATCTTGATTGCGGCCATGGCGGTCAGTTGTGGGCTGATGGCTGCTGGACTGCTGTTTCGAGCTGCCGCCATCACCTGGTTTGTGTTGTACACGTACGTGTTTTTGTTAGAACAAACGCTGTACAACAACCATTACTATTTGATTTCGCTACTGTCATTTCTATTCTGCGTGACGAACGCTGACACATCGTTGTCATTCGGTAATCGCCAGCGTTCACGCTTTATTCCCGCTTGGCAGTTGTGGATTTTTCGTTTCCAGTTTGCGTTGGTCTATTTTTATGCCGGAATTGCCAAGATCAATCTGGATTGGCTGCAAGGCGAACCGGTGCGATACATGTTGCAAGTTCGCACGAAAGCGTTCGCTTGGCACGAATTCTATGCCAGCGATACGGTTGTCTATTTCATTGCGTACGGCGGTTTACTTTTTGATCTGTTGATTCCGTGGTTGCTACTTTGCCAGCGAACTCGGCGTTTGGCCGCAGCACTAATTCTGATCTTCCACATCACCAACAGCCAATTGTTTCAGATTGGCGTCTTTCCGTGGCTCGGCATTTGGTCCACCATCTTGTTCTGTGATCCAGATCGAACTCGGCGAACACTTCGACTGGACAATCGAAACACGTTTTCTATGTCCGCAAATTCAAGACCAACGGCAACGTTAGTTGAAAAATGGACCATCGCCTTGATTGGAATTTATGTGGCGGTTCAAATCGTGGCCCCGCTGCGTCACTTTGTCTATCCGGGCAACGTTTCGTGGACGGAAGAAGGCCACAATTTTGCGTGGCATATGAAATTGCGATCAAAAGATTCGATGTACCGGTTTTACTCGGTCAACGTTCAAGGGCAAATGACACCGATTGATCAAACCAACTATTTGACGCCCAAACAACAGCAAGAAATTGCGTCTCGTCCGACGCTGTTACACCGGTTCGCTCGATTCCTAAACCGCACCGTCGTTGAATCACACCCTGATGAAGTTCGCATTGTAGTGCACGTGATTGCGTCGCTTAACGGACGACCTTTTCAATACTTGATTGATCCTCAGGTCGATCTCGGACGCCAACCGCCAGCATGGTTCGGTGCGGCAGATTGGATCGAACCCTTGGAACCGTCGACCGTCATCGGCCGATATCCCAAGGACAATCAAGAACGAATTCGCGGGATGCAGGCGGCGTTGCGCACGAAGTTGCCTGAACGCGAATGACAGATTGCATGTATTCGCCGTCAATCGGCGGCACCTTCCAACTGGGCCAACCGTCGTTCCAGTTCCAAGACTTTAGCAGCGAGTTCTCGATTTACATCTTGCGATGTGGCATGCGGAGCGTCAGCTGCGGGCGAACTGGCGTCATTCGTTTCGGCAGTGGAACTGTTCTGGTCCCCGGTGTTAGGTGGATTCGTGGCATTCGGCATCATCGATTGCCAGAGCCCGAAGCCCGGTATTGAATTCGCATCGACCGAACCGGAGAAGCTTTTCATCATGAGCTTCAGATTGCGGAAATACAGCGACAGCCAATCCAATGTCATCTGGTCTGCTCGCAAAACCTCTTGCAAGAACGCGGGCGGAAACAGATCCAATCGTTCCGGATGCCGTTCGACCAAAATCTGAATCAAGACAATCTTGGTAATGTCTTCGTCCGACTTGCTGTCACGCACTCGAACCGTCTGCCCCGCCAGAATCATCTCTTCGACGTCACGCAGCGTGACGTATTTCTTCTGATTCCGATCGTACAAACGGCGGTTTGGGTAGCGATTGATTTCGGTCTGGTTGTTCATTGTCTTGGCCGTAACAAGTGTGTGCACACGCAACAAATCATGTGCTGCATGTGCGAAACAGCACTCTCATTATGGCTCGAATAATGCGTTTTTCAAGTCGAATTCGACGATTCATCGAAAATGCTGCGATCGCAGCATTTTTAAATTGACGTTGCGGCCAACGCGCACGATAATTGCTGGTGGTATTCCTCGAGAAGCGAAAACGAGCTGCTTTAAATCGGAAGGAGTTGGAACATGTTCGATCAAGTCTTTGAAAACATGCAAAAGGCGACCGAAGCGTCGGTCAAGATGCAGCAGGATATGTTTCAGAAGTGGATGGAAGGTTTCCCGCAGGCGTCGCCTGCAATGTCGGGATTGGATGCCGTTGCCAAGTGGCGTCATCAATGGGAAACGGCCACATCTGACATGCTACGAAAACAAAAAGAGCTGGTGGACCGCAACTATGACGCGGGCATTCAGGCGCTGGAAGAACTTTTTCGAGTTTCCGACGCAAAGACGCCACAAGATTTGCAGCAGAAGGTCTTGGATCTCTACCGCAAATCGTTTGATTCCATGCGACAGCTTTCGGAAGCTCAAATGACGGAACTCAAGAGTGCCATGGAGAAGTGGACCGACTTGTTGGCCAACAAAACCTAGCCACGGTTGCTTGTTCCCCTTGGTCGCAATGCAAACAGGAGCTGGAGTGCTATGGCGGATGCATTCATTGTTTCAGGAGTACGAACTCCCATCGGAGCGCTAAACGGTTCACTGGCCGAAATTCCCGCAGTCGAATTAGGTGCCATTGCCATCAAGGAGGCGTTGGTTCGACCTGGCATTGATGGTTCAGACGTAGACGAAGTCATCATGGGAAACGTCGTCGGAGCAGGACAGGGACAGAATCCCGCTCGGCAGGCCAGCATCAAAGCCGGGTTACCACAGTCGGTCGGCGCATTCACGGTCAACAAAGTTTGTGGCTCGGGGCTCAAATCGGTCATGCTGGCCGCCCAAAGTATTCAACTGGGTGAATCCCAAATTGTGGTCGCAGGCGGTATGGAAAACATGAGCCGTGCACCCTATTGCTGCCGCAAGCTCGTCAAGGTTACCGACTCGGCAACGGCGTCCTGGTCGATTCCGTCGTCCATGACGGTCTGTGGGATGTCTATGGTGACAAGCACATGGGCACTTATGGTGACAACTGTGCGTCACACAGCGAACTCAGTCGGCAACAACAAGACGACTTTGCCGTGCGCAGTTACCAGCGAGCTTGTCAGGCGCAAGCAGACGGAGTTTTTTCGAGCGAAGTGGTTCCGGTCACGTTTACGTCACGCCGCAATGAAGTCACGGTGTCCGAAGACGAAGGCCCCGCCAAGTTCAACGAAGAAAAACTTCGTTCGCTTCGTCCAGCCTTTGGTGCCGACGGAACCGTCACGGCAGGAAATGCGTCTAGCATCAACGATGGCGCAGCGGCAGTGGTGGTCGCGGCTGATTCGACTTGCCAAGCAAGAAACCTAAAACCGATGGCTCGGATTGCAGGCATGTCCAGCTTCAGTCGCGAACCACAGTGGTTCACCTTGGCGCCGATCGGAGCTATCCAAAAACTCTTGGATCGAATTGGCTGGACCGTTGAATCAACCGATTTATTTGAAATCAATGAAGCCTTTGCCGCCGTGACATTGGCAGCCGAAAAAGCTCTGCAGATTCCTGCCGACAAGGTCAACATTTACGGCGGCGCCGTTTCGTTGGGACACCCGATCGGTTGCAGTGGAACCAGAATTTTAGTGACGTTACTGAACGCGCTGCAGCGAACAGGTGGGCGTCGAGGTATCGCGTCGCTATGCATTGGCGGAGGCGAAGCGGTGGCGATGGCAGTGGAACGACTCGATTAGTTGAGGAAAGACCATGAGCGAAAAAAACGGAAACACGGCCGGATTTGCAGGTATGGATCAAGCCAGTTTGGAAGCCACGCTCCAGCCCTGGATGGAATACTGGATGCAATTGTTCGAACAAAATTCGCAGTGGCAGCAAACGTTAATGGCAGGCGCTCCGCCCAACGTCGACTATACCACTCTTCGATCTCAATGGCTGGGTGCGATGTCTAAGAGCGTGGAAGCGTTCATGCGCAGTCCCACGTTTCTGGAAGGCATGCGGCGAAACGCGGAAACCATGACGGCGGCCAAGGTCTCCGGCGATCTCGCCAAATTCGAAATGGCTCGACAAGCCGGCGTGCCGCATATCGAAGACATTCGAGGCCTGTATGATCGCTTGGAATCGGCGCACCAGTTGGTGATGGAAAAACTAGAAGGCATCGAACGACGTCTGTCGGCAATGGAACAAAAACTGAATTCGTAAGGAGTCGAAGACCATGACCACGAATGGAACTCACGGTGGCGAATTTGACGCGTTGAAGTTTGACCTGTCCGGAAAAGTCGCCATGGTGACCGGCGCGTCACGAGGCATCGGCAAAAGTATTGCTCTATCACTGGCCGCTTGCGGCGCAGACATTGTGGTGAACTGCAATACCGGTGGACAGTTGGCCGAAGCCGTGCGAGATCAGATTCGCGCCATGGGACGTCGCTGCGAATATTATGCTCATAACGTGGCGGACGAAAGTGAAGTCGAAAAGATGCGAGACGAAATTTTTCGTGACTTCGGCCAAGTCGATATTTTGGTGAACAACGCCGGGATTACTCGTGACAAGACGTTCAAGAAGATGACTCGGGAAATGTGGGACGCCGTCATCAGTGTCGATTTGACAGGCGTTTTCCTGGTCACCAAACAGTTTGTCGATCCTATGAGCGAACGCCGTTGGGGACGCATCATCAATATTGCCAGCGTGATTGGCGAAATTGGCAATTTTGGTCAAACCAACTATGCAGCTGCCAAGGGTGGCCTGATTGCGTTTTCCAAAGCACTCGCTCGCGAATACGCCAGAAAAGGCGTCACGGTGAACACGGTCGCGCCGGGCTTTATCAAAACCGAAATGACCGATGCCGTTCCGGCCGAAGCGCTCAAAGCGGTCACGGACGCAACACCGATTGGCCGTTTGGGCCTGCCCAGCGAAGTAGCCGCGGGCGTCGCATTCTTGGCGTCCGACGCGGCATCGTACGTGACCGGCCATGTACTGGATATTAACGGTGGCTATGCCATGTGATTCCGCACGAAACATGCGGTTCAAAAATTTGTCAACAGCTGAGGACTACGACCATGACAACACCTTCCTTTTTTGACCTTGCGTTGGATATGCAAAAGAAGGCGTGGGACGAAGGTTTCAAACAGTGGAATCGCATGCTGAACGCGCCCAACGTTATGGAGCATGCAGGGCAGCCCAACGTGGCCACAACCGCTCATGACGTTGTTTACGAAAAAGACGCACTCAAGTTGAATCACTACCGTCGCGATACACCGGCAGTGGTGCAAGAACCCGTGCTAGTGGTTTACGCACTAGTAAATCGACCCTATATCCTGGATCTTCAACCCGATCGCAGCGTCGTGCGTCGCCTGCTGGACAACGGCTTGGATGTCTATTTAATTGATTGGGGAGTGCCCACGGCCGCGGACCAATCGTTGACGTTAAACGACTACGTAAACGGCAGCCTGCGCAAAGTGGTTGACGAAGTATGCGAACGCTCGGGAACACCTAACGTCAATATCCTGGGTTATTGCATGGGTGGCACGTTATCGACGTTGTATACGACGCAATATCCTGAACGAGTCAAAAATCTTTCGCTGATGGCGGCACCCATCGATTTCAGTGACCAAGAATCGTTGCTGCACATTTGGACCAAGGAACAATATTTTGATGTCGATCGGATGATCGATGCCTACGGAAATTGTCCGGCGACGTTTTTGCAGTCGACATTTCAACTGATGAAGCCCGTGCAGAATTTTATCGAAAAATACACCGGGTTCGCCGATAACATGCACAATGAAAAGTTCTTAGAGAACTTCTTTGCTATGGAAAAATGGACGAACGACAACATCCCCGTCGCGGGTGAAACTTTTCGTGAATTCGTGAAGTGCTTTTATCAGCGAAACCAATTGGTCACAGGCGAATTCCGCTTGGGTGGCAAGCCTGTGGATTTGAAACGCATCGAATGCCCATTGCTGCTGTTGGCGGCCGAATTCGATCACTTGGTTCGCCCGCAATCGACTTACGGAATCATTCCGCACGTCGGTTCGAAAGACATTGAAAAGAAGGAAATCCACGCCGGACACGTCGGACTGGCCGTTAGTTCAAAAGCACACAAGACGTTTTGGCCCGAAGTGGCACAATGGTACGTCCAACGCTCGACGCCGGTCGGGGCATCGTGAAAGCGTAAGAGTCCAACACCCATGACAAATCTGACCACACAGAACGGTGAAATGCCAACTGTTGAAATCAAAGGAACTAGAACCATGAACATCAAGAATCGAGTCGCGATTGTAACCGGAGGTGGAAGCGGGATTGGTAATGCCGTCGCAAAGGAGTTGGGTCATCGAGGTGCCAAGGCGGTTGTCTTGGTGGACATGAAAGATGACATTCACCAGATTGCTCGAACGGTCAATGAAGAAGTAGGCCGTGATGTTGCCGTGGGCATGGCCGGTGATGTGACCAGTGACGAATTTCGCCGAACCTGTTTTGATCAAATCATACAGCAATTTGGCGTTCCGCGAATTTGCGTTCCGGCCGCGGGGATTGCTCGAGATGCCTTGGCCGTCCGAATAGACAAAGAGTCGGGCGTTGCCAACGTTTATCCTCAAGAAACGTTCCAGGCGGTGATTGATGTCAACTTGATTGCTCCCATCTACTGGTCACTAGAAATGGTCGCTCGTATCGCTCAGCAACGCCACCAAGACGGACTGGGGCGCTGGGAACCGCACGAAGACATGCAAGGCACCATTGTGTTTATCGGTTCGGTTTCATCGCAAGGGAACAAGGGACAGATTTCGTACGCTACCAGCAAAGCCGGCATTGAAGGCGCTGCGGCGACAATGAACAAGGAAGCGATGTATCACGGCGTTCGCTGTGCCGTAATTCATCCGGGCTACACCGATACGCCAATGGTCCGCGCCATGGGAGAAGAACGGATCCAAAAGATGGTCATTCCCTACACGCAACTCCGGCGGCTGATTCGTCCGGAAGAAATCGCCGACGCCATTTGCTTCCTGATTTCCAACTCCGCCGTCAGTGGCGAACTGTGGGCCGACGCCGGTTGGCATCCGCAAGCGTAGTTTGACTCGCTGGCGGAGTTTGCAACTGCTTCGTTCCGCCACGATGAACGAAGCAAACGATTCATGTTCCGCATTCGCATTGGTAGCGAGTTGCGTGAGAAGTTCTTTGTGCACGCCATCGTCACTTCGCATGGCTGCCGCGGTGGCGAACACCAAGTCGGACGAATTGACGGTACCTGGACGACCCGCAGCTAACGCTGAACAACAAGCGCGAACAACTGACTCGCGAAGTGGCGATTGGCCGCACGAATCAGATCTTTGCCCACAGACCTGTCGGCGGAGAACGCAACGCGGGATTCTTGATCTACGCTTCCGCCAACGCTTCTTTTTCTAGCTGGCTCACCAGTTCTTGGTCTAAGTTTAAGGCCACGGCCAGGTCGTTTAGGTATTTTCGTTCGGCTTGGTTGTCCACGTCCAGCACCATCAGCGATGTCAGATAGATTTCCGCGGCGGCAGCGGGCGAATCGACGCCTAACGCGATTTCGCTGACGTTGGGCTCCTTCGACAATTCGTTCTTGAACATCATCACGGTTTCCGCGTCCAGGTTCATGGAAGCGATCTGCGCGTCAATGCGATCCATTTCCGATTCGTCCAGATGACCATCAGCTTTGGCTGCTCCGATCATCGCTTTGAGTAACATCAGACTGCGATCTTGTGCGGCGGCTCCTTCCAGTTCCAAGATGGGCTGTCCGGATAACTCGCCATCGCGATTTTTTTGCCAATCCGACACGACCTTGTAGGCGATACCACCCATCGCCGCCAAGCTTCCGTATTTCAACGCGGTTCGACCGAGTCGGCGGCCGACTTTGGTCCCCACCAGCATGGTTAACAGTCCGCCGATGGCGGCGCCTTTGCCCAGACCAGAAAGCATCGCATCTTTCTTGTCTCCTTCCGCAGGGACTCCCAAATTTTTTGCGGCCAAGTCTTGGCCTTGGGATACCAGGTCTTTGCCGGCATTCAAAATACTATCCAAAAATGACTTTGCGTCCATCTTCCAACTCCTTCTTCTCGGCTGCGAGAGTAAATACGAAATCTGTTTTAACAGGGGCCATTGAAGCCAGAACTGCCGTAGTCAATTTTATCAGATTCGGGTAAAACCCACAGCGTTCCCGCACGTCAGCTAGATCTCACCTGAAAACTCGCATGCCAATCGTCGCCCCAACACGGTAACTCGGCGACATTTCTACTAGAACCGAACTCCCTGTAGCGTTGCTTCGTCTTGTACGGCAATGCCGAAAAGAAGTTAGCTTTGGCACGCGAATTTATTGCCCCGAATTGTTTTTTTCGAGGTACGTTTTCTGTTATCAGCCTGTTGGCAACCGCTCAGCGTGCACCCGCCGAAGTGCACGTTAGCGAGACCGGCGGGGGACTTCGGTCCTTCGCCGGCTCTCGCGCTTTTTCATCGGAAAGTTCTCGCAACCCAGTTGGCGTTGTTGTTAGTCCAGGAAAAAATCGGCAAGCAATTCTCCATCCGACGAAATACGATATTGTTCGAAATCGGTGACGCCATCTTCGCGCAAAACGTCTTCATCCACAAAGAAGTTGCCGGTGCATTCGCGACTGGGTCGAATTAGAATCGAACGAGCGGCATCGGCCACAATTTGATCGGTTCGACACCGACGCATGGCTTCATCGCCTCCCAACAAGTTCTGAACGGCGGCGGTGGCAATCGCCGTTTGCGGCCACAACGCATTGACCGCAATTCCGTCCGAGCGAAATTCTTCCGACATCCCCAACACACACATGCTCATCCCATACTTGGCCATGGTGTAAGCCACATGCGGCGCAAACCATTTGGCGTCCATGTTCAGCGGCGGCGACAACATCAAGACATGCGGATTGGTGGCTTTGTGCAAAAGCGGAAGACACGCTTGTGTCACCAAAAAGGTGCCTCGCGCATTCACGCTGTGCATCAAATCAAAGCGTTTGGCCGGAGTCTCTTTTGTGCCAGCCAAAAAGATAGCACTGGCGTTGTTGACCACAATGTCAATACCGCCGAACCGCTGACACGTCTGTGTCACGGCTTGTTCTATCTGGTCTTCAAACCGAATGTCGACCACACACGCCAGTCCTTCGCCACCGGCCGCGTTAATCTCTTCGACCACCGAATGCACCGTACCGGGTAGCTTGGGATGCGGCTGGTCTGTCTTGGCCACCACCGCAATTTTGGCACCATCCGCGGCTGCTCGTAACGCGATGGCTCGCCCAATGCCTCGACTGGCTCCCGTAATCAACAACACTTTTTCAGCAAGATCAGCCATGTTTTTGTTCCTCTGCAATGGGTTATATTCGTGGGTAGTTGTACCTTGGATAGAAGACAGAACCGAGCCCCAGTGGTGAAAATGATTGTCAAACAGCGTGTTGCAGTTGCGTTTTGGTTCGCAGGATTCTTGGCCCTGCTCCCGATATCGAGTGCCGCCCAAACAAGCCTGCCGAATATTTTGGTGATTTTGGTCGATGATTTGGGCTATGGCGATCTGAGTTGTTACGGTGCGAAGGATTTACGTTCGCCGCATGTGGATCAACTGATCAGCCGAGGCCTGCGGTTTGATCAATTTTATGCGAATTGTCCCGTCTGTTCGCCCACTCGCGCTTCGCTGCTGACCGGCCGCTATCCAGAACTCGTCGGTGTGCCGGGCGTCATTCGCACCCATCCAGAAAATAGCTGGGGCTATCTGGCACAAGACGCGACCACGCTGCCTACGGTATTGAAGACAGTTGGATACGATACCGCGATTGTGGGCAAATGGCACTTGGGTTTCGAATCGCCCAATCGGCCGGAAGAACGAGGATTCGATCATGTGGAAGCCTATTTGGGTGACATGATGGACGACTACTATTCGCATCGCCGACACAACATCAACTACATGGTTCGCGGCAATAAAACCATCGATCCTAAAGGGCATGCCACAGACCTGTTCACCGATTGGGCCTGTCAGTATTTGAATAGTCGTCGCGAATCCAATCGCCCGTTCTTTTTGTACTTGGCCTATAACGCTCCGCACACACCCATTCAGCCTCCGGAAGATTGGCTGGCCAAAGTAAAGCAGCGCGAACCAGAGATTTCAGCAGCGCGAGCCAAACTGGTGGCGCTCATTGAACACCTGGACCACGGCATTGGCCAAGTCATGCAAACGCTGCACGAACTTCCATTCGCGGATAACACGATTGTCGTCTTTACGTCCGACAACGGTGGACAGTTGAATGTGAGTGCGAACAACGGGGCTTTGCGAGATGGTAAACAAAGCATGTACGAAGGAGGCCTGAAAGTTCCGGCGGCCGTTGTCTGGCCGAACCATATTCAGTCGGGGCGACGAACCAACCAGCCTGTGCTGACCATGGATTTGTATCCCACCTTGTGCGAAATTGCCGGTATCAATTTGGCCAACCAACACGTTCCGGTTGACGGAATTTCTATTCGGCCCCTGTTGGCAGGCGAGCCCCAGGAAACGAGTGATCGAGACCTATTCTTTCATCGTCGCGAAGGTGGCGATCGCTACGGCGGCTTGGTGATCAACGCCGTGCGCCGTGGAAATTGGAAACTGCTGCAGAACAGCCCCTTCGCGCCGTTGGAATTGTACAACCTAGCAGACGATCCGCAGGAACAGCACGATTTGGCCGAAACGCAACGTGACATCTTTCGTTCGTTGTCCACGGCATTGCGTTGGCAAGTGCAACGAGGCGGTGCGGTGCCGTGGCTGGCTCCGGAGCGACGCGATGCGGTGCCGGAAAAAGAGTAAGCGAAGTAGCTCATTTACCAAAAGAAACAAGCTCGTTTGGCAATCCAAACGAGCTTGTTTCATCTATATCAAACCGGCTTGTCAAATTCGGGCCGGGTTGGACCGACATATTATCGGCGACAACGGCAAGTCGCATCGGACCTGCGACTCGCCTAGCCACCGCAACGATTAATACATGTCGTAGTCACCGCCGTGACCGCCAGCCTTCTTCTTGTCTGCTTTAGGCTTTTCGGCAATCAACGCGTCGCTGGTCAACAGCAACGTGGCGACGCTGGCGGAATTCTTCAGAGCGGTACGAGTTACCTTGGTGGGGTCGATGACGCCCGAGCTGACCAAGTCTTCGTACTTGTCGGTCAACGCGTTGTAACCGTTGTTGCCCTTTTCGGCCAGCACGCGTTCGCACACAATGCCGCCATCTTGTCCCGCGTTTTCCGCGATCATGGTCAACGGTGCTCGGCAAGCTCGAGCCACAATATTATAGCCCACTTGCTGATCGTGAGTCAGATCCGCCGAAGGCTTTACGCCCGCAGACGCTCGTAACAAGGCCACGCCACCACCGGGCAGAATGCCTTCTTCCACGGCAGCGCGAGTTGCATGTAGGGCATCTTCGACGCGAGCTTTCTTTTCTTTCATTTCGCTTTCGGTAGCCGCACCAACGTTGACCTTGGCTACACCGCCGGCCAGTTTCGCCAATCGTTCTTCCAGCTTTTCACGATCGTAGTCGCTGGTCGAATTTTCGATTTCACGACGAATCTGATCGATCCGAGCCTTAATGTCGGCACTCTTGCCAGCACCTTCGATGATGGTGGTGTTGTCTTTGTCGATGATCACCTTCTTGGCGCGGCCAAGATCCGTGATGGGCAGCGATTCCAGTTTGATGCCCAAGGCTTCAAACACGGCCGTGCCACCGGTCAGAATGGCAATGTCTTCCATCATAGCCTTGCGACGATCACCGTAGCCCGGCGCCTTAACGGCACAGCACTTAAAGGTGCCTCGCAGACGGTTGATTACCAGCGTCGCCAACGCTTCGCCGTCCACGTCTTCTGCGACGATCAACAGTGGCTTGCTTTGCTGAACAACGGCTTCCAGCACCGGTACCAGGTCTTTGATATTCGAAATCTTCTTTTCGAACACCAAAACATAAGCGTCTTCCAGTACGCACTGCATGGCATTGGGATCGGTCACAAAGTAAGGCGACAAGTAGCCGCGATCAAACTGCATGCCTTCTACCCATTCCACTTCGGTGCTGAGGCTCTTGCCTTCATCCACGGTGATGACACCGTCTTTGCCCACCTTTTCCATGGCGTCGGCCAGCAACGTGCCGATTTCTCGATCGTTGTTCGCCGCAATGGTGCCCACATTGGCCATTTCGTCCTTGCTTTTAATCTTGATGGACATCTTCTGCAGCTTGGCAGTGATGTCTTCTACAGCAGCTTCGATGCCTTGCTTCATCTGGATTGGGTTCACACCGGCAACCACGGCCTTCAGGCCTTCGTTAAAGATGGCTTCGGCCATCACGGTGGCAGTGGTGGTTCCGTCACCGGCTACGTCGCTGGTCTTGCTGGCCACTTCGCGAACCATCCGAGCGCCCATGTTTTCGTAAACGTCTTCCAGTTCAATTTCTTTGGCAACCGACACACCGTCTTTGGTCACGGTTGGCGAGCCAAAGCTCTTTTGCAGAATGACGTTGCGCCCTTTGGGACCAAGCGTCACTTTGACCGCTCGAGCCAACTTCGACACACCGCGTCGAATGGCTTCTCGAGCTTCCTGATCGAATGCAATCATCTTTGCCATTGGTTTACTCCAGTATTTTGTTTCTTATTTGTTTCGTTGAGTTTCATTCGAACCACAGGCGCCGTTCCGTGAACGAATTGCCAACTGTGAATAGGTTGGTTCGAAGAAAAAGTACTAATCCAAGATGGCAAGAATTTCGTCTTCTCGCATCAACAACAGTTCGTCGTCGCCAACTTTGAACGCTTCGCCGGAATAGCTGTTAAAGATGACTCGGTCGCCAACCTTGACTTGCAATCCCGAGCGGCTGCCGTCATCCAAAAGTCGTCCGTCGCCAATGCTGACCACAACGCCCCGAGACGGTCGGTCCTTTGCCGAATCTGGCAAAACGATACCACCTGCAGTAGTGGTTTCTGCTTCTTCACGTTCTACAACAACTCGATCACCCAACGGTTGAAGTTTTAGCTTGCTCTTCGATTTGGTCGCAGTCGCCATCGAATTAAGACCTCCCGGCACCAATCTGTCAAAATGGAATATGTGTCATTCCGCCTGCCAACAATCTCCGGCGGATTTACTGCCAAATGGGCGAAACGCCCACGAGACCACCGCATTGAAGCAAAGATCGGGCCAAAACTGAAATGCAGTCGCAAAACGTTGCTCGATAACAGCTTACGAATTTGACGCGATACCTTCCTTCGTCACGATGGCAGTTCGAGGGCGGCGACAGAGGACCGAACTGCCAAAATGACCGAGTTGCTTGTTTAACTGCGAAAACCAAGCAAAATAGAGAGTTGACGTTTTTCGTATCCGCCAGACCTTGTTCGAGAAAAAGATTGCATGCCCATTCAAGTCAAATGTAGCTGTGGTAAATCGCTGGCCGTACCGGACAAGTACGCGGGCAAACGAATCAAATGTCCCGGCTGTGAATCCGCTTTGACGGTTCCTGCACAAACAGCTGCGGCAAAACCCGCGGCCATAAGCGTTAAATGCAAGTGCGGCAAAACGCTGGGTGTGAAACCAGAGCTGGCAGGTAAGAAGGTGAAATGCCCGACCTGCCAAGCGGTGTTGGCAATTCCCGCTGTCGCTGCGGTCGGAGCGACCACGTCGGGCTCGCAAGCCAAGCCCGCCGCAATAGCCAAGCCGGAACGGGATGACTTGAGTGGCGACATGGGCTTGGATGACATTGAACCAGGCAGTGGTAACGCGTTTGATGACCTCGGGGGTGGACTCGATTCCTTGTTGGACGAAGTCAATTTCAAAGCGTCTGAAGGGCCTCGATGCCCTGAATGCCGAACGGAATTAACCGAAGACGCCGTCCTGTGCGTGAAGTGTGGCTACAACTTGCAGACTGGAAAAAAACTAAAGACCGTGAAGGTCGAGAAAATCCAAAAGTCCAAGCTGCTGGGACCACCCACGGCGGCCGCCAAGTCACAGGGAACCGATCGACCCAAAATTGATCCGTCTACCTTGCCTTCCGCAGTGAAGAATCTCCGCTTAGCGTTAATGGCTTGCGGAGGATTGGTGATTGTCGGTCTGCTAGCAGCTATCGGCATGACCTTGCCGATGCTGCTGGGAGTGATGTCGAATCCACAGGGAGGCATGGCGGAAAAGTATGGAATCGCCGCCATGTACTTTGCCGGATATGGCTTAATCGGCGGCATTGCCTATTTGTATTTCAAGGTCGCCAATTTGGTGGCCAATGGTGATAGCAATGGTCGACTGTTGGCCATCATTCTTGGTTTCCCGTTCGTGGCTCCTTTGTTCTTTGCGTTCTCCAAGGAAACCAAGGAATACTGCAAGGCATAGGCCAAAGAATCTTTAAGCTACTGTCGATAAACTCTAAAACCGGCGCAACGCAAATAATCTACGCGATACTTGTCGGTCCATTCGAGGAAACGCAGTGGAATAACTAAAGTTGGTCCGTTCGAACTGAATGCAGTTCGAGTAGGAAGTCACTATGCCAGGCAGTTCGCCTTCGCCAGCAAAATTGGTTTTGGATCAAACCGTCCGAAACCGCTTGAATCGCTATTCGCTTTCCATAGCGAAAAATGCGCGCTGGTGGCTGGCGTTTGTTTTCATGCTGGCTTTGCTGCCACATTGCGTGTCCTACGTCAAGCATCATCCGGACGAACGGCATTACACCGACGGCGCGATATTGATGAACGAAACGGGCGACTATCGCACGCCGATGACGCCCGAAGGAAACGTTCGTCTAAAGAAACCAATTCTGACGTATTGGATTGTGGCAAGCAGCTATCAGCTGTTGGGAGTTTCTCCGTTTTCGTCACGCATTCCGTTCGTCTTGCTAGGCGGACTGACGGTCGTCCTGACATATCGATGCGCCAAAGTCTTGCTGCGCTCAACGGACCTGTCGCTGCTGGCGACAGCGTTAGCACTTTCGCATCCGTCCATCATGATTGCCACGCCAAGATCCATGCCGGACATTGTCCTGACGTGCAGCATCATGGTTTCGCTATTGGGCTTTTTGTCCATTTTGCTGCGTCCCGGAATTCGCCCCTGGCGGTCAACCATGTTTGCGTATGGCGGAGCTGGACTGGCGATGGCTGCCAAAGGACTGCCCGGATTGCTGTTTCTGTTGGTGGCCATGGTTATTGTTTTCGCCTTTCGACGAAAGAGAAATCTTGCCTGGTATCAACACGCCATTGGTTTCACGTTGTGCGCTGCCTTGGGTGGCAGTTGGTTTGTGGTGATGTATCAACTACATGGCGATTTTCTGTTCAACGATTTTGTTGGTGATCAAGTTACTAAGCGAGTTGTCCGTCAATGGTGGCGTCCCGTCACCGATTTGCCGCTGGTGATCCTGGTGCTGGTTGCCGGATTTCTGCCTTGGCTACGCATGTTGCGAACGCCCATGTCCAATCAATGGCAATTGTTGCGAACCGACCTGCAATTCGCGCACATCACCAACTGGAACGCTCGACAACAAGGCTTCGTCCTGCTGACTCTGTGGTCCGGCCTCTACCTGGTCGCTGCGTCATTTGTCGGGCGAGTAAACTTTCGATACCAAGCACCGATTGCTCCGATGTGCTGCATGATTGCAGCGTGGCAACTGGGCAAAATTGATCCAGAAAGACTTTTCGCCTTGATGCAGTCGGTCGCTCGCTGGGCATACGCCGCGTTGATGATCACGGCACTCGCTGGCGTCAGCGTCTTCTATTTGCAGCATGCCGATTGGATGGCAATGCTGGTTGCCTGGGGAACGCTAAGCGTGTTGGCCGTGATCCTTA
>JAWKTK010000009.1:0-307480 GCA_041399205.1 Pirellulaceae bacterium
TGGATGGCACCATGGCACCAACCAAATATTCACCAGACTGGAATCCCGACGAAAAAGTGTGGAACCATCTCAAGCACCAGGAACTCAGCAGTCACCAGTAGCTGTCCATTCTGTGAAATTGGGTTTGCGATGAATCGTGGTGATTTGGTACATGCTCGTAATGAGCCAATCGGAATCCCCACTTGAAGATCTTTCGCGTGACGAGTTAATCAAGCTCGTGAGAATGCAAGCAGCAGCGATAGAGCGTTTGGAAAAGCGTGTCAAAGAGCTGGAAGGCAAGTTGCAAGAGAAGAACCCAACGGAGCGTCTGGATCAGCCCTATTCTCAAAACGCCGAGGAGAAGCGACAAGAAGACGGAAAAGGAGCGAAGGGGAAGAAAGGCAAACCTCCCAAGGCTCTTCGCCGTGGGCGGATCACGACTGCTGACAAGATTGCGCGGGCCAATCGGACCGAGTCGATCTACCCGACAGGCATCCCGCAATCCGATTGTGTGCTTTCGCACACGCGTGTCGCCTGGCGGCTGGAAGACGGCAAAGCGATTCTGGTGGCCTACGAAATCTACCGCTACCGAAATCAGTTCGGGCGGATTGATGGCGTCCTGGGCCGAAGTGAATTCGGCATGGAAATCGTTCTGGCACTTGCCTATCAAGTGTATTGCGTTGGCTTGTCGATCGACAAAGCCTGCCAAGTGCTGTGCTTCTTCCAACAACTCGATCTGAAAAAGTCCCAGGCCGACCGATTACTCAACCAGCTTGCCAAAGCGTGGGAAACCGAGTTCGAGTCTCTGTGCACGATCCTGGCCAACTCGGCGGTGGTCCATTGTGACGAAACGTCGTGGAGCATCAATTCGGTTTGGGCGTTCTTGAACAAGCATGTGACCGTCGCCTTCTATGGCGTCCACAAAGATGCAAAAACGCTCGCAGCAATCATCGACAAAGAAGTCTTTCAAGGCACGCTCGTCAGCGACGATGCGGCGGTCTACCAAAACTTCAGTGAAGCACAGAAGTGCTGGGCGCATTTGATTCGCAAGGCAATCAAGCTCACTTTGACATCGCCGGATGAACCTCGCTACCGGGAACTTGCGGATGGCCTGCTGGAAATCTATCGCGACGCAAAACGAATCTCCACGGATCGTCGCTTACGTCCCGAGACGAAGCAGTCGAAAGTGCCAGACTTGGACGATCGCATCCTGCAGCTTTGCGCGGCACGCTGGTGCGACGAGGATACGGACTGCGAAGGTGACGAAGACAACTATCGCAAACTCTGCAACGAACTGATGCGACTGATGCTCAGCCACGAGCTCTTCGTATTTGTCTATCGAGACAACGTTGAGGGAAACAACAACGTTTCCGAACGCGAACTTCGCGACGATGCGATGGCACGCAAGACAGGTCGCACCAGCAAGACTCCCGCGGGCGCGAAACGCCGAACCATCATCAGCAGTGTGCTGCGTAGCATCGGCAAGCAGGTCCAGAAGTTCACCCTGACGGACGTCATTGCCGAAGTACAGCAGTGGATGATTCGAGGCAAAAGCTGCTTCCAAAAGCAAGCCGCAAAGGCGAAACGCCGAACCTCAAAAGGCATTCTGGACCGACTGATTCTGCAGGCCGACGCTTCACCGTAGCCAACCAGTCAGACCCAAACTCACTAAAAATACACTCCAAACTGCGTTTCACGCTGCGCGCACAGAATGGACAGCTACAGTCACCAAGCGAAAAGCAAAGACGAATTAACTCAACTCGCTCGCCGTAAGCTACAGTCAATGGCAAGGAGACCAGCACTCATGAAAGGCATCTTTTTTCGTTGTTGCATCGCCGAATTGTTCAACTAGCGATGGGACATTTTTTTCCGAACGGGCTATACAACTGTTATCCGCCTTTAAAGATTCAGGAACGCCTCAGGGAATGATAGAATGTACTTCAGGTTGCACGAACACTTTATCAGCATGACAGTCGGAAAGAACACAATCAAGGGATGAATGAAAGAGATCGCTGTCCGCTGCCAGAGATTCCATTTAGTGCCCCAGTGAACCCACAGCATTGCCAAGAGGAAGTACAACACAAGTAAAAATAAACCCGGCATTTCACGCAGCAGAGGGTTGTCTGGACCGTCAGTATTTGACGACCACAGCCAAATCAGTTCGGACAGATTCTTGTTGTTCTGCGGCATCAATGTAACTGGTTCGCCGGGCCATCTGAAATTGAGGAACATGTCCCTGCATTGCCACCCACTGAGTATCATCAGAATCCAGAACATTTCCGCGGTGAACACTAGAAACAGCGGCACTTTTCGTGGAAGTTCGAGCAAGGAATGCAGAGTCAGCATTGGCAGCAGAATTACGAACACGGGGAACGCGACGAAGTAAGTCGGCAATGGGTCAAAATGTACAAGCCATTCGCGGGTATCAGCGAACGCGGCAGTAGCGCCGTTCATGATGAACATCAAGACGCCAACTGCGTAGGGTGTTCTTTTTGATCTGGAACACTGCTCGGGAAGAGGCAATGGCCTGGTT
Source organism: Pirellulaceae bacterium (assembly GCA_041399205.1). GTDB lineage: Bacteria > Planctomycetota > Planctomycetia > Pirellulales > Pirellulaceae > JAGQOZ01. The sequence continues at coordinate 2,513 of JAWKTK010000009.1, forward strand.
TCGTAGGGATTTGTCACACGATCATCTCTTGAGCGGCGAACGCCACGGATCACGCGCGCGGGACGCGTGATCGTCCATCTGAATCCGCACGCAAGCCCGCCTCGCGTGCATCCGATTGTTCTTGCCCAATTCGCAGATGCCCAGCCCATCTTGGTACGACTCGCCAGAGGCAGAAGATCGCGGCTGCGAAAACCACCATACACGACAACAGCATATACAGATACCGCGAGAACAACAGGTTTGTCGCGAGGAGTAGTGAGAGAAAGGCCATGGTGATCATCAATGAACGGACGCTAAATTGCATGCGGGGAATTCGAATTGCCCGCAAGGTCATCCAGAGTCCAGACATCAGAAGGAGAAGCACGGCAAGGTCGATCACCAGCCCAACTGCGCTGAAGGCAAGTGGCGGTGAATTATCAAATGGAAAACAACTGAATTGAAGCTCTCTGGCGAAGACGTCAGCTATTCCCGGTGTCGTGTTGATCGTTGCAGTATCAATTGAGTTTCGAACGTAACAGGCGACAGGCCATCCATGAATCCATGTGATGTGATCGTCGATTTCATCCAGAGGATTTCCAAATGGGCTGCCGGGAAACAAAAGGTTGATCTTCGTATGGTGTCCATCCAGCGCTAGGTAGAGGAACGCAAGAAGCACAATGATGCAGATGCAGCACCGCATTCCGAAACTGCGCCGTGCGAAGTCCATCTCACTATTCGACATACAAGGCTCACCTACGTGGGGAGAACGTCCGACATCACGGGGCACGGACGATTGATGTTCTATTGGAGCAAACGACGCAAGCCGTCCTCCCGTGCATGTCATGGTTCAAGTAAGCCGCTGCGCGGCAGTTGTTTTCTTGCATTGAGTCTAATCGAATCGGGAATCGATTTGCAATAGTTCGTGTTGGCGTTTTGTATCCCATCTTTCCTTGTTGTTTTTCTGTTTCTTTCTCAACAAGGAGATTTCAAAGTGGTCGATTACAACAATCCAGTTCATTCGAAGTTCTTTCACGGCAAGCTCTACAAAAGAATGGAAGACGACCTGTATCTGGCAGGCATGGGACAACGGACCGTCCATGGCTATTTGCGGAGTGTTCGACAACTCGCCGACTTCTGTGAAAGGTCGCCGGACAAGGTGACCGAAGATCAGCTTCGCCGCTTCTTTCTCCATCTAAAAAACGAACGCCACTTCGCCTATGGCTCGCTGCGAGTCGCGTACTCGGGCATCAAGTTCTTCTATACCAGAACCTGTAAACGCAAATGGAAAACGCTCGCTCAAATGAAACTGCAAAACGTCAAAACGCTGCCCGAAGTGCTGACCATCGAGCAGGTGCATCAGATCATCGACGCCGTACGTGTGCCTCGTCTTGCGACGTTTTACTGGACTGTCTATTCCATGGGATTGAGACTCGAAGAAGCGCTTGTACCTGCAAGTTGGCGATATCGATTCGCAACGCATGATGGTACACATCCATCGCGGCAAAGGAGCGAAGGATCGCTATATCCCGCTGCCCAGCTCCACCTTGAAAATCCTACGAGAACACTGGATCACGCATCGCAATCCGAAGTTACTCTTTCCCGCTGAAGGACGCAATCATCGGCAAGCGGCTACCAACACCAAGCCCATGGCCACCACAACGGTACAAAAGCCCATGAAGCAGATCGTCGAACAGTTGAACTTTCGCAAAAAGATTCACATTCACACGCTCAGACATTCCTACGCGACGCACCTTCTGGAAGCGGGTGTTTCGCTACGAATCATTCAAAAGTATCTCGGCCATAGCAGCTTGCAAACAACCATGATCTACTTGCATTTAACCGAAACGGCCGAGGCAAACGCTCGCGAAAAGATCGAACAGGTCTTTCAACGCGATTCGGTGCAATAGCGGTCATGCCTTCGGTTGCGGACTGCATCAGGCAGCACGCACCGGCGTACTTGCAAACGTTTGGCGATCGCATCCCGACGGGCCATCTCAAGGTTCTGCAAGCAATCACGCGTTGCAGAACGGGGTTCTTGGGTTCAGTCTGGTTCGGGTGCCAACAATGTGGCAAAACGCATTGGGTGGGACGATCGTGCGGCAATCGACATTGCACGACGTGCCAAGTTGATAAGACGCAAAAGTGGCTCGCCAAGCAAACCAAGCGATTGATGCCGGTGCACCATTTTCTGGTCACTTTCACGGTTCCTTCCGCCGTGCGTGAAGTGCTGCGGTCACCAGCGAATCGGCTACGGCAGCTTTGTTTCAGGCCAGCCGAGAAACGATTTCTGCGCTGCTTTCCAATCCGAAGTATCTTGGTTGTTCGAACGCGGGCTTCTTCGGAGTCTTGCACACTTGGGCGCGAGACCCGATGGTGTATCATCCTCACGTCCATTACATCGTGCCCGGTGGAGGCGTTTCGGATGATCGAACGGAATGGCTTTCGACTCCCGAAAACTTTCTGTTTCCACATGCGGCGGCGATTCGAATTTACAAAGCCAAGTTCGCAGACTGCATGCGTCAGGAAAAGTTGTACGATTCGATTCCTGCCGAAGCATGGAAACAAAAATGGGTTGTCGATATCAAGCCGGTTGGCGACGGACAGGCGGCTCCTGAAATATCTGGCTCCGTATGTTTACCGCGTGGCGATCAGCGATCATCGCATTGTTTCATGTGACCAAAAGATGGTCACCTTTCGCTACACGCCAACGGGCAGCAAGAAACCCCAAACGCGATCCGTGGAAGGAACCGAATTCGTCCGAGGCTTCCTGCAGCACACGTTGCCTCGTGGATTTCAGAAGGTGCGGTACTCGGGATGGATGAGCTCAAATTCGAAGATCGGTTTCGATTTGGTGAAGTGGCTCGTCTGGCTCTTCTTGGGTTGGCGCTATTGGCTCGGCAGCGGACACACTCCGAAAGAAAAAGCACCGCCTTGCATCGTTCGCTGTGCTCACTGCGGAGGCCCATTGTCGGTCATCGCCATTTCGCATGTCCCGTGGAAGCCACTTCCCGACCACTCTTTGAACTATCTGGATTCAGGATGACAACCATGTGTCAACCGAAAAACACGAACTCCAAAAACACCGATCGCCTCGGTGCTCGCTGGATGTACGCGCTGACCAACAAAATCACCGCTACGAACCGACGATTTCGCGGCAATCACTACGCCCCTTCACACAGCATCCCCACACCAACGCCCTTGATGAAGCATTGCGAACGTCCATCCGATTGCCCAACCCTATCTGCACATCAACGGGATCTCGTCTGGTTCGAACCGTTACCCATATGGAAATGGAAACGGGCCTGCCACTTCACCGGGCTTCTTGAACAGAGGCCTTGACCTTCGGCTCGTCTCTCAGCCTTCAAGCCGAATCTTCCTCGCCACCATCCTGGACCGGAGAGTCCTCGCATTTGGTCGCGAAGTCAAAGCCTTAATGGTTGAACAGAGGCCTTGACCTTCGGCTCGTCTCTCAGCCTTCAAGCCGAATCTTCCTCGCCACCATCCTGGACCGGAGAGTCCTCGCATTTGGTCGCGAAGTCAAAGCCTTAATGGTTCTGTGCTCTGCTGAGTAGGATTAGCGGTGAAATTTGGAAACCGCCAATCAGCCAAGACCGCGCACAGTACAGCACCGACCGCGCCAATTGATCCGCAGAACGGCCCCGCGATGAAAGTTAGCATGAATGGTATCGGGTTTCCACATAGTGCCTCGTTCGGTCCCAAGGTGACGCTTGCCGCGTACGCCCATTCGTATGCGATGCCTCGAATGCCGAAACCCACTGGCAACGCTGCTGTGACGAAGAACCCAATATTGCCCACCGCAATTTCGATCGCGGCGTCGAAATCGACCAGGCCCGCGATTCATTTGTGTCCGGCGATTGATACGGGTTAGTGGTACGCATTGGGAAACGGCTAGTGGGGAATCATTCGATGCACAGAACGCCACCGTTCACCGGGCCGCGGTGAACGACTTTGATCTCACAAAACCGCGCGGCCCGCGGCTTCGTGTGCAACGGATTGTTACCTGCCTACCTGTTCACAACCGCGTTCTCCGCGATCACGTAGATGCTGACGAGCGAGGGATACTTGGTATACAGATATGTCATCCACTCGCGATTTGGAACAATTGGCCACCACCAAGTGTAGCCAAAATTCTGATTCAGCGTCAGCCCGCCACGAACGCGCCATTCCCGTTCATGTGTCCAGTCAATCGGCTGCGGGTTACGGCCCAGATCCGTGTGTACGAGGCGAAACCTCTCATGTTCGGGCCATGAATCAACGCCAACAGTGTCCGTGTAGATTACTGGACGCCCTCCGATACTCCAGATTGCGTTCTTGTGGCAAATGATTCCGATTGGGGGACGTTGATTGGGGTTAGTGGTGGCAATTTCAGGCCAGACACTTGGAGGCGCATCGTAAAAACATGCCGCACCTTCGCTGCAGAATCGGGTTACGTACTCGTGCAAAGATGGGCGGATGCGTCCTTCCTGAAAAATGCTGTCGAGTATATCAGCAGCACCACCGAGGCGCGTTGGCGAAATGAGAGCGGAACTTCGGACGAAGTGAACGACCCACTGACTCAGGTCAGAACGATTGAGCGCTCGGAGGTAGTCAGGGTTCGCCATCGTCTTGGGCAGGTAACGCTAAGGTTCAATCGGCGGCGGAAGTGAATTGTCGCCTTGCAAACCGAGCTTGCCGCCGCTCGATTGCAACATTTTGTTCGGTGGCTTTTAGAGAGAAGATCATGCAAGTAGTGACACGATACAAGGCAAATGACGGTTCGGAGTGGCAGAGCGAAGACGATTGCAAGTCACGCGATTTAATGATTGCCGAAGTCAATGCAGCAATGGCGGCCCTTAAGGAAACGCCAACGGAATGCAATTGGAAAGGGTACATCCAACAAGAGGAGAAAGCGGTCAAGCGATGCAAGGAAATGCTGTTTGCAATTGCGAACCGTGAAGGCGTTCTCAAGTGGTGGATTGATCGGCAGAAGCAAGAGCATGGCAAAACGGACGCGGATTTGATTTGCAGTACCCATGCGTCATGGTTCGGGCGAATGCTAGACGGCGGACACGACCCGCTGGGGCGTGCGTATTCGCGGCTCTGTGCGATCGACGCGGACAGCCGCGAATGGAATCAGCCGTACTACGCAATGAATCCAGGCGAAGGCGAAATGGTGTGCGTGGGTTAAGTCCACCGAACTTTCTTATTACGCGACACATTCGCGAATAACGGGCATTTGCCGACTTATCGCGACGGCAGGGTAATTGTTATTCGCGACAACGACGCGAATTATCCCCAACCACTGGCAAGTAGTCAAACGCTAGAACTACCGTTGAAGACTTTTTCTATTAAGAACTTCATGACTGCAGATGGACGGTTCGAAGAAGCCAAACCCGCCCGATTTAAACTTATGTCATCCCGCGTATCTCGGCTTGATTCGCAGTCGCTTTTTCCGGGGTTCCCGGCTCACCTTGACGGGCCGTCGGCCTAAGCCAAGCATGGCTTGGCCAAGAAAAATTACCTGCAAGTAACTGACGACCATTTTGCAAAAGCGGTGCAAGAAACGGTGCAGTAACCTGCCGCTTTGGCTCGCAGCGACTCGCACGTAGATACAGCAGAACTGGCGGAAAGCCTAGAAAACAAGGGAAAAGGCTGCGATAGAAGTGGGCAGCAAAGAGAGATCAATGGGCGATGCAGGACTCGAACCTGCGACCCCCTGCTTGTAAGGCAGGTGCTCTAACCAACTGAGCTAATCGCCCTCGTGAAGAAGTGATATTTAATATCGACGGGCCGCGAGTGTCAATCCAGGGCGAACAAAGAAATTCGTCCGAATTGAAACGTTCAATGCGCTATCTATAGTGCCTGCCGAAGATTTTGGGTCTCCCGCGAAAATATCGCAGCGGGTGGTCCATTCGGCGGTACGAGTGCTATGATGCGAACCAATCATGAAACTCTGGCTTCCTGCTTTGTTATATCTGGAGTTTTGACGGTGGACGCCGCCTTCAGCACAGTCATGAAGCTGGCCCGACAACTACATGAAGTAGGCACGACTCGCGGTTTTCGACTATGGCCGCAAGCCACCGGAACGGTATGGCCAAATTAGCTGGAATTTGACACGCACGTATACAATGCCGATTAGGCCAAATGTCTTAGATGAAGTATTCGCAGCTGCCTGATCCGCCGTTACCTCTTTTGATGACCGGGATTGCCGGTGTGGCGGGTTATAACGCGCTGCACTACTTTCGCGAATTGTATCCGGGGCAAGTAATCGGGATTCGTCCCGAAAACAATTGGCGTCTGCAGGGTGAAGGCATTGTCGGTTGCGATGCGGAAAACGTGGACGAACTGAAGCGTCTGTTCGATCGATACCAGTTTCGCTCAGTGTTGAATAGCGCTGGAAGTTGCGCGTTAAAAAGTTGCGAATTGGATCCGGCGATGGCGTGGCGAGTGAACGTGTTGGGCGGTCAAACGCTGTTGGAAACCATTGCTCACACGGACACTCGTTTGGTCCACTTGTCCATTGATCTGGTCTATTCCGGTATCTGGCAAGGCGGGCATGTGGAAAGCGATAATGCAGATCCGGTCACGGTGTATGGCAAGACGATGTCGATTGCCGAAAACTTGATCATGCTGGGCCACCCACAAAGTTGTATCTTGCGAATTTCGTTGCCCATGGGAGTCAGTTTCAACGGCCATGCCGGCGCCATTGATTGGATACAAGCTCGATTCAAGCAACGCAAACCTGCCACGCTGTATTACGATGAAGTTCGCACGCCAACGTATGTGGATTGCATGAACGTTGTTTTCCAACGGATGCTGGCTGGAAAGCGGCAAGGGTTGTTTCACGCGGGTGGCAAACGGCGGCTGAGTCTGTATCAAATCGCGCAGATTGTAAATCGCGTTGGTGGCTATGCGCCGGAACATCTGATGGGTTGTTATCGCATCGAAGCGGGGCCCATTCCGCCTCGCGCCGGCAATGTCACCATGGATTCAACTCGGTTGGCAGATGCCATTGGCTATGACCCCTTCGACCCATGGCCGTTAGATGCCGAAATGACGCCGACTCACCGCGACTGGCATTACGAACGAAACGGTTTTCACGGTTCGCCTGAATTGTTGGCAGAAGTTTTGTACCGTAATCCAGCATGTCCAGCGCCGTTGCGAATCGAAATCTAAGGCGAGCGTGCCGGTGATTCTGTTCCCGTTGCGCGCCAAGTTGATCGGGCGGATTCGCTTCGCTGAAACGTTAGTCGGCAACCACAAAGTTGAGCACACCGTTCGTTTCATCCACAAAAATGGTCGGCCTTCGCGGGGCATCATTCAGATTCGCAGCGAAATTATAGATGGTTCCTTTGGCGTTTAGCGGAGCGGCCAGCCAGCTAGCATCCGCGTCGAAACTACTCTTCAAAAACGCGAGGTACTCTGCGTCAAAAGGCGATTCCACATTGTTTCGAATGGATGGCGTGAGGTTGGGCTGACCCCAATTGGAACCGAATGCGGCAAATTCAGCCAATGCGTGCGTATGCAGGTCGGAAACCGGCGCCGTAAATCGGTACGCTCGAAGCCGACCTTGCATCCCGACGCTCGCCGAGACAAAACAAATATCCGCAGCAGACGCGGGAAGACTTTGTGATTCCGTATGGTTGACAGCATCTGTGGTCGCAGCGGGCAAGAACGCCGCAGCGGCGGAAGTAGAGGGCGATGTTAATTGTCGATAAAGAGAACCGAAATACAGCAACAAAAGTACCATGACCAGAATGGCGAGGCGTTTCATTCCAGTTAGTCTCCTGCGATTGATCGCCCGGTTGATCGCAATATCGCACTGCTGACCAGCAACAAGACGCATCCACTTAGGCAGGTTGTGGGCCAGCGAGTCAAATCGGCGGAAAGATTGATGGTTGTCACCAAGACACCCGACACAATGCCGACGAGACCGCCCACAAAAAAACCGACCAGTCGGCGGTGGTGATACAGGCCGACGAACGCGCCGAAAACGCTTCCGACAATGCCACCTCCAGAGACAGCGCCCAGCAACGCGACTTGACTCAAGGAGTCGTCGATCTCAGTTAGCGACGAAGCGACTATTGCGGCAACGATCGCCAGTATCATTGTCAGCAAGAACAGCGCAGACAACGGATACGTGCGCCGCGTTTTCTTGGCGGGCAATGTGTTGGATTCGGCAGACGGTTGTTGGATTGCATTCATGCGTTTCACCGTAAATTGATCGGCATTCACCGAACCGTGTTAGCGTTCGGTTCGTTGGTTCGAAATCAACTGTCCGTCGTTGCGACTGCCCATCCAGGAAAGCGCTTGCCGATCAACCGAATCGGGCACCAACGCGACGTGCCCGTCAGCCCAGGCAAAGATGACGCCGCCCGTATGTGCGCTGGAAAACCCACCGACAAACGTCTTGGCGGCCATGGACGCCGCGTAGGGATTTTCTACTTTGTCAGATTCATCGCCAACAAAAAGGCCTCGTTCCCAGCTCCAAATGGACGAATTTTCTGTGTCGGAATCGTCCGAATCGGAATCTTCGTTGTCCGAATCTTCCTCGACTACCGCAACCGATTCCACGTCTGCTGTTGGGTCCGCGTTATCGTCGCTATCGGCTTCGTTCATGTCATCATCTTCGTCTGCGTTATCTTCTGCTTCGTCCGCTTCAGCGTCATCCGCGGCGTCGGTGTCCTCCGCGTCCAGTTCGAAGGTTTCCGCCAGCGTCACGGGGTCCCATTTGGGAAGATTGCCGGGGTTCAGTGGCAGGCCGGTGTTTCGCAGAGTGGCTCGAGTGCCCGACATCCAGCCCAGCTCTTTGTCGCCGTAAAATCCCTTTTCGCCCAGAATAAGCGTGTAGCGCAGTCCGTCTGAAATCGCATCGCGACGAATCGCACTGTTCATGAACAGAATGCCGTCATTCGTTGCATCGATCGGAACTTCCGATCCGCTGTAAACGGCCGCGTAGTCAGAAAAACCGGCGTCGCTATAACTGGACGGACAGCGCAGCCCGGGGACATCCATACTTCGCAGCGGTAGATGCTTTGGATCATAGACGCTGACTTGTTGGTCGATCTGACTCCAACGAACGGTTTCGTCCAAGTACGGCAACAGAGTAATCGTCCAGCTGTGATGCATGTCGGTTTCTTGGTTCAGGACGGGTCCCGAGTTGGCGCGAACGCCCGACGGAAAGTGTCCGAACGAAGCTTCATATTCGTGCATGGCCAACACCAATTCACTCATCTGATTCATGCAGGAAGCTCGACGCGCGGCTTCGCGAGCTGAATTGATCGCGGGCAGCAATAGCAAGACCAGGATGGCGATGATGGCAATCACTACCAACAGTTCCACCAACGTAAAGCCGCGGAGATGGCCATCGATTCGCCAATGGCGATGACAATCAATTCGATTCGCACACCGATGCCGCGTTATGAAAGAGGTCTTCATTCTGATTCCTCGTTAGATTCCAGGGGCCAAGCGTATTCAATGGTTCGCTGTACACTGCGAATCGAATCCGCTGGAAATTGGCTGGTAACTTTGATAACTGTTCGTGCGGCATCGGCTCGATCCACTTGGATTTTTACTGTTGCCGATTGATGGCCGTCTAGCAAATCAACAGGCACGGTCCAGGTTTCACCTGCATAATCCGAGTCTTGCTTCAGCCGCAGTAACGCTCGGTCCAAACCCGCATCCGCCAACAGTTGACTTTGAATCGCGTTGGCTCGATTCATCTGCACTCGTTGGTATCGCACCGTACGAGTTGTCATGACGGCGGCCAGCACCACTAGCACCGCCACCACTACCAATACAATGGCCAGGATGGCGCCGGTGGGGCGTCGGCTGCTGCGACGGTGTTTGTGTGAGATCTTCATTTGGACGATTCGTGCGTTGCAAGGTTCGGCTCGGCGATGACATGTAGTAAGACCTTTTCAGGCCGGTCTGGTCGTTCTTGGCTGATGATTGTTAGTTGGACAAACGGCACACCATGGTGCGTTACCATTGCCCAAGCAACATGATCTGCCGAAGACAAGGCATAGGATTCTCGGCTAATGACGTTCGGTTCGACAGCTGTATCCAGCACTTGGCGAATGACGGTTCCATCTTGATGTTGGTAGCGAATGGTTCGTTTTGTACTGACGAGCAAATCCAGTGATGCGTCCGAAAGCAGAATCGAATCAACTTCGGTGACGGCGTGGATGTCTCGGCGAAATTGATCTGCCAGCTGACCGGCAACCAGCGAATCCGTCATGGTGCGCCGCCCGGCCGTGTCGATATGGATCAACTTGGTCATCAGCAGTACTGACATTGTCAGCAACATCGACATGATGGAAATCACAATCACAACTTCCGTCAATGTGTGACCGCGGCGAACGAATTGTTTCGGACGAACAAGCATCATTCGGTCGCCTTGTCCAGGTAAATTCGTACCACTTGATGTTTCGCCTGAAATTCCGTTCCTAAGGTTCGACCCCATTGAAATAAAACGCGTTTGGCTCGCATCTCAGCTGATTGCAGTTCCGATTCGGTCACATCACTAACGTCAACTCGGATCTCTCCCGACGGCAAGCTGGCTTGAGTTTGCTGGAACCAATCGGCAGATAAAATGGCCTGGGTTTCGATGTTGTCAAACGGCAACGAACCAGTGATTTCCGCCAAATTGGCCAGTTCTTCCAGGCTTTGGATCGTATCACGTTGCCGAGCGGCATGTTGTAGCGAAACCAATGTGAACCGCAGCACCACGGGAATGATGATTGCCAGAACGGTCATGGCGATCAGCAATTCCGCAATGGTAAAACCTTGTGCGCGAATTTGGTTCGAACGACGACGGTAGTTTATCAACATCGGTCTCTCCTTATTTTGCCAACGACTCGACGACGACAAACAGAGGCACCGTAAACGCAATAGCTGCGATAGCGATAGGGATAGCCAGCAGCAATAACAATACCGGAAATAGCGTGCGTTGAGCCAACTGCATACGGTAATCAATGCGGTGGCAATGCGCTTCGGCCAGTTCGTCCAAACACCACGGCAAATTTTGAATGCGTTCCGCCGACTGCAAAATCTGACGGTCGCTGGACGTGAGAAGCTTGACTGACACCAATGCGTCACACCAATGCAATCCTTGCTGAACTTGCTGCAGGGCGGTCGATAGTTTCGCCTTAATTGCATAACGAGGGTACTTTAGTCGCAGTAGTTCCAGCGATTGCACGACCGTTCGGCCTTGACGGCATTGAATTGCCAGACTTCTAAGTAACGTTGATTTTTCCCACCGTCCAAACAGCCAAGCTGACATTGCCGGTTGCGGCAAAGGAACGCCGACATAAATCAAGAGGTTCCATTTCAAAAAGAAGGCGATCCACAGCGCCAGAGGAATGACCAAAAACCAACAAGATCCCGTCATGGTTTTCATGGCTTGCATACAATAATTCGGCAAGCCAGTCACTTGCACATCAAGATCCTGAAGAATCTGTTCGTACGTGGGTTGAATCTTGATCGTCAGAAACAAGAACACGCCGATCGACATGATGAGTAGCCCGAAAGTATAGATCGTTTTTTCGACGGATCGATAATGCGTTTCGGCCTGTTCGTCAAGTTGGTGCAGCGAATCGGCTACCGTATCGCTGAGAGTGTCTGTGGCGCAGCCGATCTGAGTTGCCACAGCCAGGCTTAGCGGAAGGCGAATTTTTGCTTGTTTCAAGGCGTCCGGCAATGCAACTCCGGCGTGCAATAGATCATGCAACCGGGACGCGCGACGCCCGACTTCGTCCGTGCGTCCTTGGGCGAACGATTCGACGGCCAAGTCTAGCGGTAGTTGCCGCTGTGCCGCGGTCGCGATGGTCCACATCAACGCACGATATTCATTGGTTCGGTATTGAAACACAATAGCCGCGGCCAAGATCAGTACCACAACTGCCGCCACGACAAACCCAGAAAAAATAGCGCCGATCAGGATTAGCTGCCAAGCCAACATGTTGATGGCCAGGACCGTCTTGCTGTCGGATGGAAGCTGCCGTGGCGATTGCAGCAGGCGGACGCTCCACAAAATAGCGACTCCCAGCAAGCTCAGTGATAAATACGGCGCGAATAACATAGGAATAACAACAGATAATTTCTTATCGAAGACTAAAAACTGATAAACGAAAGCAACGACACTAACGGTTCGACCATTACGATACCTAGCCCAGTGATCACAAACGCGCAGAACAAAAACACAACGGGTGGTAGGATTCGAACCAACAGTCGACTCCGGAGACGCAGTTGAGCCAAAAGCTGTTGCGAAGCAGCGTCCAGCGAATCGGCAAGCGCGTGATTCGCTTCGCCCCAGCGAATAAGCAGCAACACCGTGCTGGGGAAAAACGGATCTGCGTGTAGCGAATCGGCCAATGTGATACCTCGGCGATTGCGTTCCGCCGCCTTGGCCGAAATCGCTCCCATGCAAGAATCCGACATCGCTTGCGAGACACAATCGAGCGATTCTGGGAGCGGCATCCGTGACATTAAGGCGGTTCGCAACAGGCCGCACCACGTGATCACTTCCCACCATCGAGTGATACAGCCAAAAACCGGCATTGTGGCCAGCATGCGGTTGCGTAGTGGTCTGCGCAGGCATTTCCAAATCAGCCAACTGCCAATCAGGACGGACGGCAATCCAATCAAGATCGCAGATTTGTGGCGTTGTGCTTGTTGAGCCATCTGGATCATTATTTGTGTGGGCCGTGTCAATTCTGCGTCCATTTCGACGATACTTTTGACCAATTCCGGAAGCACAAACAACGCAAGCAACAGGCTGATCACCACCGTCAATAAAACCAATATCGCCGGATATATCAACGCTTGACGCATCGATCGCTGGCTTTCTTTCCGGAGTCGACCGGTACGCAGAAATTCGTGTAACAGACCAGCAACTCGGTTGTGCTGAGTTCCAGCGGCTAGCGTTTGCCAAACGAAGGTTGGCAATCCCGGTTGCAATCGCTGAACCGCTTGCGGCAAGGAACTACCGCGATCTACGGCATCTGCAACCGCCAACAGCGAACTTCGTACACGCGTTGCCGAAGATTCTGCCGCCGCAGCTCGCAATCCGTCAGCAATTGGCAGCCCGTGGGCCGTGATGGCTGACATGCGTTCCAGTAGGTCGCGGGCTTCTTGCGAGTTCATGGTTGTGTCGAATTTTTCGTAACAGTCCGAAGGCTATTGTATGTGGCCTGTGCTGGATGGCAGGTAAATCGATCTACGACTTGGGGAAAACGTTTTCGGTTCCGATGCCTTCCAGCATGCCGTACCAGGGTGCCAACACAATGAAGGCATAGATGGCCACGGCAATTCCGCCTAGCAAGATGGTCAAGTAAATAGGCAAGAAGGTCCGCAGCCAATACGCTTGATCTTCCGCAAGCTGCTGTTGTTGTGTGGCATATTCGTTCAGCATGGAAACCATTTCATCCGTCTTGGTTGGGTTTGACAGTAGCCATGTTAAGAAAGGGGGCAGCGTTGAAATGTTGTTCGCATCAAAGGCCGGTTGGCCCTGGTTGATTCGCTGGGCGGCCGATTGGCAGTCGTGTTGCCATTGGAGAGTTCCTACGGCATTGCTGGCCAGCAGAAGTGATTCGTCCAGCGGAATTTGTCGAGCGATCAGCATGGCCAATAGTTGGCATAAATGGCTGGTTTGATATTTTCGCAGCAACGGTCCAATCCAGGGCAACCAGCCAAACCATTTGGACGCGTGATGAGGCTGGATCATGAACGCGTGGCGGCTCCGCACTACCCAAATACCTGCTGCCATCACCGAGATCAATGGAGCGAACCATAGCAAATGCCGAAGCATAGCTGACCAACTGGCGAGCCTCAGAAACCACGAATCCGAGCTGACGTTTTGCGAATCGGCCGTCACCAGATACATATCGCTTAGTCTGGGAAGCACGATCACGGCGCAAAACGCAACCAAGACCATCAGCAGCAGCGGGTATGCCAGCGAAATGACAATGGTTTGGCGTAAATCGGCAATGCGCCGAGTCACTCGTGAAACCGCTTCAAACGCGGTTGGCAACTGGCCGCTCTTCACGCCAGCCGTCACCATGGCTTGAAAGATGGGCGGCAGCCGTAGTTCTTCGTTCGCCAAGATTTTCTGCAAATCTTCGCCGGCGGCCAAGCGAGTTGCCAAGTGATCAGCCACGGGACGCAAATTGTCCGGCAATTCGTTTGCTACGGAACTCAAGCCGTCTGGCAGTGGCACTCCGCTACCCGACAGCCCCTTTAGTTCACGGCAAAGAGCGATCAAATCTTCCCCTTGTAGATTGGCCGAACCCATAAAACCACGCCTGCTTGGAATGCTCTGTTACCGTCGAGCAACATTGTAACGTGTGGAGGACTTTTTGTTCAAAGCGATTTTGGGCGTCCCGATGTTTTTCGGGGCGCATGGATCGGTTAGGCTGATGCCAGTTCGGCACTCGTTTATTCATTCCAGGTTGTCAAATATGCCAGAAATTTCGTACGTTGATTTGCAGGTGAACGGTTTCTACGGAGTTGATTTCAATGCCGATCAAGGCGAATTGCAGGCTTGGGAAACGGCCTGTCAACGCCTGATGAACGATGGCGTGCAAGCGATTCTGGCCACGGTCATCACTGATTCCATCGAAGCGATGTCGGCTCGTTTGCAGAGAATCCATGCGTTTTGCCAACAGTCTTCGATTGTGCGACAACTGATCAAGGGCGTGCATATCGAAGGCCCCTTTCTAAATCCCCATCCCGGCTACATCGGAGCCGCATCCGGTCCAGCACGCAAAAATGGCCAGTCTTGCGGACATGGATCGACTACTGGACGCCGCCCAAGGGATGACTCGTTTAGTGACGCTGGCTCCAGAACAAGATCCCGATTTTCACGTGACCGCTTGTCTGGCTCGGCAAGGCATCTTAGTTTCCGCTGGCCACTGCAATCCCAGTCTAGATCAACTGGAAGGCGCCATGGATGCCGGGCTGCGACTATTTACTCATCTAGGGAATGGTTGTCCTCTGCAGCTGCATCGCCATGACAATATCATTCAACGAGTGTTAGCGTGTGCGGATCGACTGCATATCGGGTTGATCGGAGATGGAGTGCATGTGCCGCTGTTTGCGCTGCAAAACTATTTGAAGACGGCTGGCATTGAGCGTTGTTTCGTAGTGACCGACGCCATTTCGGCCGCCGGTTTGGGGCCAGGAACCTATCAGCTGGCCAATCAAACCGTGGTGGTCGACGATGATTTAGCCACTTGGTCGGCGGATCGTTCGCACCTGACGGGTTCGGCGGTGACCATGCAGCGAACCGTCCAGAACTTGGTTCGAATCGGACTTGCGCCAGACCAAATTCGACAATTGGTTTACGAAACGCCCCGGCGGTTGCTTGAAGATGCGAATGGGTAGTTCGCAGATTTTCAAAAACATTCAGAAAATATGCGCGGGGCCACTATCGTCCATTTTCAAGATAATAACTTGTCAAGCGACTACGCCAACGAACTGTCCAGCGTGGTTTCTTGCAGGGCCGAACGGAGCTGTTTGTAGTCCGTTTTTCCAGTGCCCAAGACAGGAATGGAATCAATGGAACGGACTTCGTCAATCCGCATGATGCCTCGGAACCCAGCCGCCGTCAAAATCTCGTTGGCGCGTTTCAATTCGATCTGGACCGTGGTGAACAAGGCAATCAACCGGCCGCCGGGTGTTTCGATCCCTTCGACTGCAATCCGGGGACCATCTTCGGTTGGTGGAAAGTGATTCAAGAACGGTTCTTCCAACGCCGGCAAGGAAATCATTTCGCCGCCCGACTTAATAAACCGCTTCATGCGCCCTTTGAAGTGAATGAATCCATCATCATCAATGGCCACTAAATCGCCCGTGTTGTACCAAGCTTGTCCGTCTACTTCGACAAACGGCGACGGGCCATCGTAATGGAGATAGCCGTGGAAAATGCTGGGGCCAGCCACCAACAACAGGCCGGTTTCGTTCGAACCGACGGGCTGCAGCGAATCGGCGTTTACCACACACGTTTGTACGTTGGACAGCGGCAAACCGATGGTGCCGTGCTTCTGTCGTGCGGGCTGATTGATCGACACCACGGGCGAACATTCGGTAATGCCGTATCCTTCCAAAATGGTCGCATCCGGCATGGCATCTCGACTGCGTTCGACCAAACTGGCGGGACACTTTTCGGCGCCCGTCACCACAATACGCAACGACGACACCGCGTTCTCTTTGTCCGCGTTCAAGATGTAACTCAAAAACGTGGGCGTCGAAAACAACAGCGACGGCCGGAAGGCAGCAATAATCCTGGTCAGCCCAGCGGCGTCGGTCGGATCGGGATGATGGACCACTCGGATTCCCGAAAGAATCGCCAGCAACATATTGCCGGTCAGGCCAAAACTGTGAAACGGAGGCAAGAAGCCCAACAACGCATCGGACGTGCGAAACTTCATGCTCGGTAAGCCGCCCTTGATATTGGAAATCAGATTTCCGTGCGTCAGTGGAACCGCCTTGGGCAAACTTTCGGAACCCGATGTGAACAACACCACGGCCACGTCATCGGCGGATTGCCGCGGTAGCGAATTCAGCAATGACGAACCAGCCAGATACGTCTTGGCCAGCAATCCGATCAATTCGAATTTGCCAATCGATTTACGAAGATCTTCCAGGTAAACGAATTCCGCGCCTTCCAGTTCGATCCCCATTCGATCCACAAACTTGTGACTGGTGATCACTTTCTGATCCCCAGCTTTTCCACAGCGTGTCGCAATGCCGTTGGCCCGGTGGTCCAGTTCAGCAGCACAGGTAACTTGCCAGCCAGCTGAAGTGCAAAAAAGCTGGTGTCCGCGGCGACGCTGGCGGGCAACAACAGTCCCACCGCTTCTCCATCCAGCGTTTCAAACCGTCGCTTCATTGCCAACGCGCCGACCAACAGCCTGCGGTAGCTCAGCACGCCCGACATCAAATCCCCCACGGCCGCTCGATCCTTGGAAGCCAGGCACTGCTTCACAAACGCTGCGGCTATGGTGTCATCCAAGACGGTTGGTTCGGCGTCCTGCTTGGCTGCTTGATGCCAAACAGCCGGAATTTCAATCGCTTCATGCGTGGCCGGAGCAAACTGACCAGACGCCAGTTGATATAATTCGCCAATCGTTGATGCCACTTGGTCTGAACGAAACCCAAAGCGATCTTCAATGGCCATGCAATTTCCATGCGGTCCAGGCTATCCACTCCCAGTGAATCGAGTGTTACGGCGGGGTGGCGTTCGGACGTTTCTAGCGGGCGATGCAGACGTTCCGCCAAGATATCCAAGACCAGTTGGCGAACTTCGGGCGAAAAATCTTCTTCGCAACAATCGGTCGCGCCGTGGCCATCATGGAATTTGCCTTCGCTGGGGCCGAACCAATGATGGTACCGAACGAACTGAGGCGATTGGCCGCCGTCTTGGTTGTACCACGCTTCCAGTTTTTGGTTGATCTGCACCTTGTCTAGACCGGCGAAATCTTGGCCCGAAACGACTTCGATTTCCAACGTGACTTTGCGACGCGGCAAAAACAGAATGCCGCTCAATAACGCCCAGCCGAGTGATTTCATTGAGCGTTCCGCAAGATTCGGCACGGTGCCGGTTTCGGCACAGCTAAACATGCTGCCCCACACGCCTCGAGTTCGTACCAAGACCACATTCACGTCCGGGCAACGCTGCAACAGATCGCTGGCAGCTCGTGCACCACCTATCACCTCCACGTCGCCTCGCTGAATTCGGCCGGACGGATACATCAAGATGTTGTTGCCCGCTTCCAATTGACTGGCCACGGCGTCAATCAATTGTTCCGCTTGTGCTTTGGCATTCTTGCTATGCGACTGCATGTCGGGAACTTCAAATGCTTCGACCAGCCGCATGAAAGGATACAGAAATGGCATCCGGTAGGTGCCAGAAAACACCAACGGCCGCAATGGTTCCGAAAGCTGCAGATGACTCAGCACAATCGGCGGATCAATGTAGCCGGGGTGGTTGGGCATCACCAACGTGGCACCGTGTAGCTGACCGAGTTTCTCCTGTCCGCTAATTTGGACCGAATATCGCAAGTGCAGTAAGCAGCGAACCAAAATCCAATAGATGCGGCGAATCAGATTCATGATGTTTGATAGCTCTTCTTCTACGGGCACGGAATGAATCGAATGTGGGACTCTATATTGTCAGAGCCCGACACTTGGCGAATTGTACGCTGCAGTTGGCTTTTTAGCGGAAAAACCTTGATTTTGCGACGCGTTTTCCCGCGAATGGACCTCAGCAAGGTCGGATCTTTCGAGGTGATTCACCGCCAGCCTGCACGGCAGTCGCTGCTGATAATTCGCGAGCTGGCATAGCGATGACTTCGCGAAATCAAGCTGTCGCTGCACCTTCGCTGCGCACATAAAAAATGCGCAGAAATTTCTGATTCGCCTTGTTCGCCTGTTTCAAATCCAGTATTCCTACGCGGCCTTGTTTTCGAATTCGTATCAAAAGCGTTTCGGAAACAAAAAAGCATGAGTTTACATTTGAACGTTTCGAACCTGATTGTCCTGGCCGACGTAATCCAACTTATGAACAGATCAAACATGGATGTGAGACGACACGGACAAGTATTTGTCACTGGCATAATTCTAACGTTGCTGGGCGCGACTCTGCCCGCCAACGCTCAGCTGGGGTCCGGCATGGGCGGCGGCAACCCGCTGGGTGGCGGCAAGGACGAACGTCCCAAGTATCGCCCGCCGGTAATTGAACGTAGCGACGATTTGGAGCCGGTGGTTTCCGTCGACATTGTCGGGAACCGCACGGTCACTCGAGATAAAATCTTGGCCACCATTGCCACTCGTCCTGGACGAGGTTTCGATCCGGAAATTGTGCAGGCCGATGTTCGCAAGCTTTCAACAACGGGTTGGTTTCAAAATGTTCGCACCTATCGGAAGCCGGTACCGGGCGGCGTGGCGGTGACATTTGAAGTCTTTGAACTGCCTAGGATTCAATACATCAAGTTTGTGGGCAACAAGAAAGAAAGCGACCGCAAGCTACTGAAGAAATGCGAATTGAAAGAAGATGAACCGCTGCATCGTTACCGAGTGGAAGAGGCCAAGCGTCGGCTGGAAGAGTATTACACACAACGAGGCTACGGGGACGCGGAGATTGAAATTGAAGAAGGCATAACGCCGGAAAGTAACGGCGTGGTGTTTGCCATTTACGAAGGTCAGATGCAACGCGTCTGGAAAACCAAATTTGTTGGCAATACGTTTGTTTCGGCGGCACGACTTAAGACGCAAATCGAATCGAAGCCTGGCATTTTGTACTTTTACAAAGGCAAGGTAGACAAAGAACAAATCGACGAAGATGTGAATCGCTTGTACGCCTATTATCGCAGTTTCGGCTACTTCAAAGCCAGAATCAGCCGCACGCTGGAATTTGGCGATTCGGGTAAATGGCTGTCCATCACGTTTGTCATCGACGAAGGGCCTCGTTATCAAATCCGCAACGTATCGATTGTGGGTAATCAGAATTTCACCACGGAATCGTTGGCCGCTCAGCTTGAACTCCGTTCGGGCGAAATGTTTGACGCTCAGCGGATGAACATGGATCTGAATGCATTGCGAGACGCCTATGGAAGCCAAGGATACATCCACGCGGACGTGCAAGCGGATCCTCGTTTCCTGGAAGAGCCTGGTCAATTAGATTTGGTTTACAACATCAATGAAGGCGAAGCATTTCGAGCAGGTCGGATTATCGTCAACATTGAAGGGGAAAACCCACACACTCGATCCAGTGTTGTCCTGAACCGCATGTCCATCAAAACGGGTGACATACTGGATATTCGTGAAATTCGAGCGAGTGAACGCAGGATAGGTTCGTCCCAAATTTTTATGGCGAACCCGGCGATGGGCGTGATGCCTTCGATTGAAATTCGCGCGCCGGAAGTAGACGAATCATACGAATACGCGAATCAACCCGCTTCGCCAAACGCACCGCGCATGTCGCAAAATCCACAAGGAAGGGCACCGCGGTATTAAGATGCTAAACGTACGCAAGGATGCCACGTTGACTAACGCCGTTTATCATTACACCGTTCTGGGATGGGCTAGCGCCGCGCTGCTGATGGCCGGTTGCGCTACCGTGACGTCGCCAGCTCCGTCAAATGCGTTGCCCTTGGATGCGCTAGTTGCTGAAGCTCCGCAAGTAGACGGCGTTGACAATCAACAGTCAGCTGGTCGAGCGACTTCATCAAATGGTTCGGCATTGGTGCGACCCAGTCAGCAACAAGATCCGATTCCGCTGGAGTCGATTCCTGACAACCGGTATCGCCGCAGTTCACCGACTGCGCCAGTGAATCGCTTTGCGCCCAATACCAACCATGAACCGTCGTTTTATGATTCTTCGTCTAATTTGAATTCGGGCCGTTTGGGTAACGCTTCGCCCGAATCGAATGACGCGGGAGTGGTGATTCGAGCCCAATCGCCTGACTACGGCTATGATGACTACGACGACTACCGATCGGGCGGTTCGAACGGCTATCCATCGCAGCCGCAACCTGTTTCCGGCGGCAATGCGAACAATGCGTATGATGCGAATGCGGCTATTCGCCGGGTGCTACGTATGATGCCAATCCAGCGTATGGCGGTGGCCAGAATCTGTACGACGACGCGCCTCGTTCTAATTCCAACAGCGGTTACTTGACGACCGTTCAATCCAGCCTTCACAATACTATTACGGCGAACCCTACGACGAGAATCAGGCTACGCAATCGCCCTCCCGGTGCCGATCGATACAACGGACAAGGTGGACCGTTTGGTGGTTACGGCACCACGCCGCGCCATTGGGCCCGGCTCCGGGCTATGGTGACAATGTGCTGTCACCTCCTGGAGGTTTGATTTTTGATGATCCGTACAACGGTCGTTATGCCGATGTGGTGGTCAACGTCCAGGAACAGCAGACGGGTCGTTTCATGTTTGGCGTGGGCGTGAATTCCGACGCCGGTCTGACCGCTCAAGTGGTCATTGACGAATACAACTTTACTGGCGTTTGCCTCCGCGAGGCATTGAAGATGTGATTAATGGGACGGCTTGGCGAGGTGGCGGGCAGCGACTGCGAATTGAAGCAGTTCCCGGCAGTCAGTTGCAAATGTTACATGATCAATTTCACTGAACCGTACTTAATGGACACGCCCATCAGCCTAAATTTGAGTGGTTTCCTGTATGACCGTCGCTACTTTGATTGGGACGAACAGCGATTGGGTGGTCGAATTGGACTGGGATATCGATTGACGCCGGATCTGTCCGTCAGCACGGGCATGCGACTGGAACGTCAACATCCGGAATCCTCGCGTCCGAGGCGTGCCGGAATTGGAAGAAGTGTTGGGCGACAACAGTCTGTTCAGCGGTCGCTTTGCGTTGACGCATGACACGCGAGATTCACCGTTCGCACCAACGGAAGGACATATGTTTGAAGTCAGCTTTGAACAGGTCTTTGGCACGTACAGTTATCCTCGAGTGGAAACCGATTTCCGTCGCTACTTCTTGCTGCGGGAACGAGTAGACCGTTCCGGTCGGCATGTGTTGGGCACGTCGCTTAGCGCGTCCTTTCAGGCAGTGACACGCCTGTGTTTGAAAACTTCTTTGCCGGTGGTTATTCGACGATTCGAAGCTCTGGTTCCGAGGTGCATCGCCGAAGAATGGTGATGTGGTTGTGCGGTGAGTTCAGTCTGCTTGGTTCGGTCGAATATCTGTTTCCCGTTACGGCAGACGACATGCTGAAAGGAGTTGTCTTCTGTGACTATGGTACGATCGAAGAAGAGATTGAAATCAATAAGGAAGATTTCCGAGTAGCAGTGGGTGCTGGTTTGCGAATCAGCGTGCCAGCCATGGGGCTACGCCGATTGCATTGACTCTTGCTGTCCCGATTTCTCGCGAAGACACCGACTGTATTCAGAACTTCAGCTTCTTCATGGGGCTGGACGTTAGTTTGATCAACACGAAAGTAGTTTCATGCCCAGTGATAAAGCAGCCGCGGATTGGTTTGATCGAATGGACTGACATTACCGTTGCTGACGCCGAACAGCTTCGCGATTTTTATTCAGCCGTAGTCGGTTGGAAATGGGACGTTTCCATGGGAGACTACAGCGACTATGCCATGAAGGCGTCTGAAGATGCAATGTCCCCGGTGGCAGGTATCTGTCATGCTAAAGGCGGAAATTCACACTTGCCACCTCAATGGCTGGTGTATATCAACGTGGACAATATGGACCATTCACGCCAGGAATGTGTGCGGTTAGGAGGCAAGCTGCTTTCAGACGTGAAAGTCATGCCCGACTACGGCAAGTTCTGTGTGATTGAAGATCCCGCCGGCGCGGTTGCGGCTTTGTTCGAACCCATTGACGAATAAAATCTGCCGCTGCTAGAACTTTTCTGGAACTGGATGCAAGCGACGGGCGTCTCAATATCGCATGGCGCGAAGTTCGCTTCGTGCCGAACCCGTCTTATCTTGCTTGTGCGCTTCCGCTTTACCCAATCGAAAGGTATCCAGAATGAAAACCGCCCGTCTATTCGCTTCGTTGTTGATCACCGCGTTATTGTCTGCATCGGTCGACGCCGAACAGGATGTTCGCACCATCACGGTTTCGGGGCAGGGCAGTGCAACATCCGCGCCGGATATGGCCACCATCAACACGGGAGTCACCACGCAAGCGGCTACTGCGGCCGAAGCGTTGGCAGCCAACACCAAGGCTATGCAAGCGGTGCTGGACGAACTGACGTCACTCGGCGTTGCTGACAAAGATGTGCAGACCAGCAACTTCAACGTCAGTCCGCAGTATCGACAAATCAATCGTGGTGGTCAGCGACCGGAAATTGTCGGCTATCACGTTACCAATCAGGTGCATGTCAAGGTTCGTAACCTGCCCAACTTGGGCGGCATCCTGGATGCGTTGGTGACCGCTGGCAGCAATCAGATTCACGGTATTTCATTCGGAATTGACAACCCGCAGGGTGTGCTGGATCAGGCCAGGAACCGAGCTGTCGCGGATGCACGGTCTCGAGCAGAATTGTTTGCGAACGCTGCCGGCGTGAAGTTGGGAAAAGTGCTTTCGCTAAACGAAGCCGGCACCGCAATGCCTCGTCCCATGTACCACATGGCGGAAGCTCGCTTCGCGGCGGCCGACGTTCCGATTGCCACGGGCGAACAAGAATTGTCGGCGTCGGTGACAATGGTCTTTGAAATTGCCGAATGACGTTTTTACAAAATCAAGACGTCAGTAAATCGAATCGTCGACAACCCCAGTCAAGCGGCCAGTGGAACGGAATGCACTGGCCGGTGCGACTTACTTCCACGCAAAGCTCTGCCCGGTCAAACGTTCAAATGCTTCGATGTATTTGGATCGAGTTTGCTGGACAACATCCGCGGGCAATTCGGGCGGCGGACTGTTCTTGTCCCAATCGGTCGACTCCAACCAGTCTCGGACAAATTGCTTATCAAACGAAGATTGGCTTCGGCCGGGTTCGTATTCATCGGCAGGCCAAAACCGCGAGCTATCGGGCGTCATCGCTTCGTCAATCAAAATGAAGCGGTCTTCAAATCGACCCCATTCGAACTTGGTGTCGGCAATCAGAATTCCTTTGGTCGCCGCGAATTCGGCACCGGTTTGATAGACAGACAGCGTCTTGTCGCGAAGTTCTTCTGCTACTTCAGCGCCCACAATTTGGCTCATGCGTTGGAACGAAATATTTTCGTCATGACCTTCTTCTGCCTTGGTGGCCGGCGTAAAAATGGGACTGGGCAATTGCGAAGATTCGACCAATCCCGCCGGTAAAGCAACGCCGCACACAGACTGAGTTTGGCGATATTCTTTCCAGCCCGAACCGGCCAGATAGCCACGAGCGACACATTCGATCGGTACTACTTGTGTCTTTCGCACCAACATGGTTCTGCCTTCCAGTGACGCCACATCGACGCCGGCAGGAATGGGCATCTGCGAAACATCGTCTGTGATCAAATGGTGTTCTTGATCAATCTGTTCGAACCAAAAGCGGCTAATCTGCGTGAGCACTCGGCCCTTGTCCGGAATCCCCGTGGGCAAAATATAGTCAAATGCACTGATCCGGTCCGTGCTGACAATCAGCAATTCCTGGCCCAAGTCATAAACGTCACGCACTTTGCCTCGGCGCACAGGCAGTCCCGGTAACGTTGTTTCCAAAACCACTTGGCTAGTCATGATTCGGTTCCTTTTCCATTGGGAGGCCAAGGTCATTTTGCAGCCGAGTATACCGTTGGGGTGCAAAGCTGAACATGTGTGGCCAGAGAAACCGTTTTTTCGCTTATAATGAATGTTGGTTCGGTCCCGAAGTTTGATTTGAAACGATTTCTTTCGCATAGACTGGTAAAGCCGATGGGGCGATACACTTTCGTGGCACCTTCGAACGAACATCTGCCCGCTGTTCTGCTGGATCGGTGCTACGTCAGTGGTTTCGATCAGTATCCAATGCCCAGTCGCGCTGACATCCATGAAGGAACATTGATTGTTCAATGCGAACCGCCGATAGCTGGCCGAGTGACAGTGCCGTATTGCATTGAAGGCCGCGGCACTTTGATGTTGACCACAGCCACGCTCATTCCCAGCGAATTGCCAAAAATCTTGCCTTTGGAATTGGTCCGAGGTCTGTTGGGACGCTTGAAAAATCAAGTCGATGCGTGGGCCAATCGCGGTGCTTCACTGCCCAATGAATTGTTGCACAAGCTAAAGGAAGTTGGACAGCGCTTTCGCCAAGCGATTTCATTGATGCACGAAGACGTGGCTCGTAGCAGCGAAATTGCTGACCAATGTTTGGAGCAGACGTTGCAATTAGCCGACGCCATTGTAGATCAATACGTCCGGCAGTATCACCAGCGGCATCGAGTAGGTTGGTTGGCCACGGACGCACGCCAAGTAGACTTTGATTGGCGAGAGTCTGCCGAGTCGTGGCTGGCTTGGTGCCACCTAGCGTGGCCCGAAATTACGGCCAGTGCTGACCGCAACTGGCCGCAGGTTCCGGATATGGAACTCCCGGAAAGTGATAAGCTTGTCCATGATCACGCCGCGCTGATTGGACCTTTGGTGGATCTCACTGCGGACAATTTGCCAACAGCGCTGCGTCATTTAACGGCAACAGACCATTCCGTAAGTCAAATCTGTCAACAACTGACCAGCCAAGCGATTCGTCATTATCACGGGCAAGCGGCGCAGTGGTATGTGCGAGCGAGCATGCGGGCGGCCACGTCCTTGAGATTGAGCGAAACGGACAAGCTGCAAACGGTGGCAGACATTATCCAGATCATTCGCCACTTGGACAATCATACTCCTTTGTGTGTTTTGTTCACCGAACCGTGGTGCGACTTTTTGCGAACCGGCGAAATGGAGGTGTCATCGTTACGGTTCGCCGAAGCATTAGCTCGCGCCGAAATTGGCGTCACCGGCTTTGGCCTGGACCTTACCATTGGCAGCGGAAGCGGAGCGATGATTCCTCGCGACCCTCTGGCGTTTGACCAGCTATTAGCGGCGTGGAGCCAATTCAATCTGCCGTTGGTTTTGTTCTTGGGTTGGAATCAATCAGCTGCCGAATGGTGTTCCGCCGATATGGCAATGGAGTATTCGCATCGCTATTTAACTTGGGCTCGGACGTTTTCGTCCGTGGAAGGCGTCGTCTGGACTCAACCCTAGCCCAAAACGTAAATGAGAAGCCTGTAGGGACATTTTGTTTCGCGTCACTTACGTTTGGGGCCCTGAAAACGCAACCGAAAAAATCACGCTCCGGCGAGGACGTTGCGCCGATCAGTCGTTATGGCGACTGCAGCGGATGAAATGCATCGCCCTATTCTTTCGCGTCCACATGTTGTAACAAGAAGTCGGCGGCGGACGAAACCGACTGTTTCTGGACGTCGACTAGGCCGTTGGCTTTCCGCATGGTCGGCGATGAAATCGATTCCAACAACGGTCGCAAGGCCTTGACTGCTCGAGCGTTCCTGGCTAATCGTGCCGATGCCAACACGACGGCATCGTACGGCGGCAGTGCCAACTTGGTGTCATCAATCACCACCAGGTTATATGCGTCCAAACGTCCTTCGGTATTGAACGCCACAATGACGTCCACTTCGTCGTGAGCGATGGCTTCGTACATCAAGGTCGAATCCATCGATCGTTTTTGACGAAAATCAATCCCATACGCCGCTTGAACGCTGTTCCATTCAGGGCGATCAAAGAATTCGATATCGCCACCTACCGAAAGTTCGCCGCCCAACACTGACAAATCTTCCAGCGTCTCCACACCTAATTCCGCCGCGTGGTCTTTGCGCATGGCAAATGCGTAGTCATTGCTGAAGCCGAGCGTTCCCAGCGCGAAAATATTCTTTTCTTCCTTCAGGAACGTCGCGACGTCGATTCTGGTTTCGACGGCAGACGCAATTTCCGTACGCTTCATATAGTTTGACCAAATAGTGCCTGTATAATCGACGTAGCAATCAATGGCGCCGGATTCTAGCGCGCTCAACACGGTGGCCGATCCCATTCCGTCCTTGGTTTCCACGGCCAGTCCAGCTGACTTCAAGCGGTTTGCAATCACGTTCAGCAAAATGTACTGTTCGGTAAAAGCTTTGCAGCCAATGACGAACGGTTTGTCGTCTTCTTCGGACGACGCTTGGATTGCCGTCATTTGCCGTGCCGAACCAGGACGGTCCAGCGTTCGCAATAACCAAGGCGAAGTAGCCAATAATGCCAATCCAACTAGCACGAGTCCGATGCGTCGCGAATTGTGTTTCGCGACGGCCAGTTCCATGCCGTGCAGCAACGCGTCCAGTGACAATGCCAACAGCGCCGACATCACGCAGCCAAACAGCAACGCCACAAAATTCATTGTCTGCAGCCCAACAAATATGTAGTTGCCTAAGCTGGTGGCACCCACAGGCTGCGCAATCGTAGTCGCGCCACCACCCAGACGGCCGCCGTGCGAATTCCGGCCACCATGGTTGGTGCGGCTAAAGGCAGCTGGACTTTGAACAGCATCTGGCGGTCATTCATGCCGACGCCTCGAGCGGCTTCGATCAAATTCGGATCTATGCCTTTGATACCCGTGATCGTGTTGCGCAGCATCGGCAGAATGCTGTACAGGACCAACGCAATGAAGGCCGGCAGCCAACCAATTCGTCCCCATGCAAAAACCATCAATGCCAGCAATGCCAACCCTGGAATGGTTTGAATGATGCTAGCCAGCAGCAAGGCTGCGGATTCAACTCGAGGCCGTTTGGCGGCCCAAATTCCCAACGGAATACTGATCAGAATCCCGACGACCAACGATGCGAGCGACAGGCCAATGTGCCCACCCAATCGTTCCGGCAATGATTCCCATTGATGTCCTAGTTGTGACCAAATGGCATCAGGCATAATTTCTTTCTGATTTGAAACTACGGTGTCGACAAACCGTTGGCTTCCAATGTGCGAAGTAGCTGGCTGTGGCGGCGAGGTGTTTCCAATAACTGAGCGACATATTCGTGGCCGGGGTCATTTAGTAGTTCTCCAGGCGAACCACTACGAATAATCTTTCCACCTTGCATCACCAAAATCTGATCGGCCAACAACAGTGCTTCGGCCATGTCGTGTGTCACGATCACAGCTGTCAATTGCAACGATCTTTGAAGTTGACGAAATTCGCTCTGCAACGCATCTCGAGTCACCGGATCGAGTGCCCCGAACGGTTCGTCCAGCAACATGATCTTGGGGCTGGCAGCTAATGCACGAGCGAACCCGACTCGTTGCCGTTGCCCGCCTGAGAGCTGATTTGGCAAGCGATCGCCAAATTCGTTCGTGGGCAAATGGACCATCTCCAGTAGCGAATTCACTTTTTCGCGATATTCACTGGCCGGTGTTCCCAACAGTTTGGGAACCGTCGCCACGTTTTCAAAGACCGTCATGTGCGGAAACAGGCCAATCCCCTGAAAAACATAGCCAATTCGACGACGCAGCTGGACCGGATCCAAGTTGCCAATATCTTGGCCGTCAATTTCGATCAGTCCGGAAGTCGGTTCGATCAGTCGATTGATCATCTTGACCGTAGTGCTTTTGCCACAACCAGATCCGCCTAACAGCGCGGTTACGGTCCCGGCGCTGGCTTGCCAGCAAATCCCGTCTACGGCAAACGTTGTCCCACCATCCCAGGTCTTGCGAACATTCTCTAAACGAATCATGGCTGCTAGGCTTTCCCGAGTTGGACGTTTCAATAGTCGATTACATGGCTGTGATTGCTTGCAGTGCCGCCTTCAGGCAGAAATGAACATCTAATGGCACTCCGCTGGACAGCGAGGTTACCAATTTACTGTCTAGCAGCGGAAGTAATTTGCTTGCCGATGAAAGGTCAGATTGAAATTTCTTGATAGTGTCCGCCCAAGTCATTGGCCCGATCTGTGATCCCGTAGGTACTGTCCTGTTGTCTGTTGACAGGACGGTTTTGGGCGATGCGTAGCTTGCGAGCAATTCAGGGCTTCCGCCACAACCGGCCTGCGTTCGGCTAAAGTATATATTCGAACGGACGACTTGGACAACGATGGCGATTTGAACGTCGTTGCTGATGTTGCTGAACTAGGTGTTCATCCATGGTTGGGTTGCGGAAGGTCCGTCAGAGTGTTAAAGGTGTCCATTTTCGCGAAACGAAGATTCGCTTGTGGAGCCACGAGTGATCGAAAGTGAAGTAACGGGCAAGTCCTGGAAGTCTGCTGCATTCAAATCACTTGGCCCTTCAACGTACCGTCTACCATTTGGAACCGCCGACGCCGTAGTCGAAGTCGTGGCAGATGCCAACTCGATCCCGGTCGCAAGTCAGCGCATACGGCCCAGTGCGCAAACTGAATGAATCGAACTATTCGCGTTGATTTCTGGTGTGTATCGTAAACGGATGCAGGCATACAGGAGCGGGTTGTTTGTTTTTTTGTTCGCTAGCAAGATTTGCATGCAGATCCGAACAGTTCGCCGTCGATCTCGTATAGAAATGCACGCGTTATTCTTACCGGCAAGGATTCTGAGTTTGGTTCGAACTAATCTAATCTGTCGAATCGCACTATGTTGGTGGGTGACTACCAACGCGGTTGCCGTGCGCGCCGAGCAGCCTCAGCGTCCTGTCGATACCACGCAGCACGTTCGTCAGCAATTGGCGTCGGCTTTGTCTTCTCAGACCGTGGCCATTTCCAACGTACCTCAAGAATTTCAAGATCTTGCCACTGCCATTTTGCGCGAACAACTGCCGGACGAAATTGACGAATCAGACGATTGGGGTGACACCAAACGAATTTGGGCCGGCGTGAAGATTCGTCGAGACGGATTGCGACTTCGAACGCATCGCAAATGGAAGGAAGTGAATCACGGCACGTGGACCAAGTATCACATTCAACAGATTGATCCGGAGAAAAACGTGACGCTGGCGTTCGGGGAAATTCGTGAACTGGAAGATGGTCGAGTTGCCTTTCCGCTGACCATGACCAGTATGGTGAACGCGGAAGTGCGAGTGTCAGAATGGAACCGAGGTGTACAGTTAGTAAGCCTCAGCATGAACGCCGATGCGCATGTGGCTGTCACCGTGGATTGCACGCTGGAAACCAAATTGAACTTCCAGAAACTTCCGCCAGACGTCCAACTGGTTCCTCGAGTTACCCAGGCAGATATCCGAGTGTCGAAGTTTGAAACGCATCAAATCAGCAAACTCGACGGCAAGGTCGCAGAGGAGCTGGGCCGAGGCATCAAGAAAGTGTTGGACAAGAAACTGGACGAAAAGCGACCAAAGTTGGTTGCCAAAATCAATCGACAGCTGGAAAAGAAACAAGACAAACTGACCTTTTCTGCCGCCGATTTTGTGGGCGAAAAATGGAGCGCTTGGACGGATCGTTCGGAGGATTAGTCTACTTCGAGCCAACCCATGTTGGCCCGGTTTGAATTGTTCTTGGGTCATCCCCTTATGTGGTTCGAACCTCTATAATCAAGCAACACGCAACCGCGTTCGGCCAATGTTGCAGAGCAAAGCTGACAGCAAGGCAGATGCGTCGCCGAATTTCATGAGCCTTGTAATTCACTCGCAGGAGAGATCTTACTGATGTCCACTACGGCTGGTGTTCAACCGATCCACGAACTAGCGCCTTACAAGTCTTTGTCCAACGACGAGCTCAGTTCGCGCATTGACGCCGTGCGTCGCCAATTAGGTTCCAAGCTTCTGATTTTGGGACATCATTATCAACAGGACGAAGTGATTGCGCACAGCGATCTTCGCGGAGACAGTTATCAGTTGAGCCAGATGGCGGCGGACAGTTCAGACTGTCGCACCATTGTTTTCTGCGGCGTGCACTTCATGGCCGAAACGGCCGACATCTTGGCCAATCGCCCAGAAAAGGTGGAGGCTAGGAATGGTGAACGAGTGACCGTGATTTTGCCCGATATGGCGGCTGGTTGTTCCATGGCGGACATGGCGGCCATTGAACAAGTGGAAGCGGCTTGGGAAGAGATGGGCGAAGTCCTGGACACGGAACGAATCATTCCGGTCACCTACATTAATTCCGCTGCCAGCTTAAAGGCGTTTTGTGGTCGACACGGCGGCATTGTCTGTACGTCCAGCAATGCTAAAGCGGTCCTGGAATGGGCGTTTGCCAAGGGTGATCGAGTCCTCTTTTTTCCGGACCAACATTTGGGCCGAAACACGTCGTTGGGCATGGGCATCACCAACGACCAGATGCCGGTGTGGGATCCGTTTGCATTGGAAATGGGCGGCAATACCGAAGAACACTTGCTTGCCAGCAAAGTGATTCTGTGGAAGGGGCACTGTAGTGTGCACCAGATGTTTCGCCCGGAACATGTTGCTCAGTTTCGCGAAAAGTATCCCGGCATACAAATCCTGGTCCATCCGGAATGCCCGCAAGAAGTCTTCGAATTGGCCGATGTGTCGGGGTCCACGGGCAAGATCATCCAAACAGTTCGCAACGCAGCGCCCGGCACCAAATGGGCAATCGGCACGGACTTGCATTTGGTGAACCGATTGAAACAAGAACATCCGGAACAGGAAATTCATTTCTTGTCACCTATCGTTTGTATGTGCGCCACCATGTACCGCATCGATTTAGCTCATCTTTGTTGGTCGTTGGAAAATCTTCGCGATGGCCACGTGGTCAATCACATTGACGTCGATCCGGATGTGGCCAAATGGTCGTTGGTCACGCTGCAGCGTATGCTGGACGTGAAATAAAGGACAAGACGTTGATTCGAATCATGCGAAACTTCTACGTCGCGTTGATTTTGGTGCTGATGGTGGGTTCGCACCGCGCGAATGCGGCCGAACCTGCTGGTCCGCCGCACTTGCTGTTGATCATGGTGGACGATTTGGGCAAAGAATGGGTCAGCTGCTACGGTAGTCAGTCGATTCAGACGCCTCGGATAGATCAGCTGGCTCAGCAAGGCCTGAAATTCACCAACGCGTATTCGATGCCGCAATGCACGCCAACTCGAGCCACTCTGCTGACCGGTCAGTATCCGTTTCGACACGGTTGGGTCAATCACTGGGACGTGCCTCGTTGGGGAGCCGGTTGTCACTTCGACCCGAATCACTACACCACGTTTGCCGAACTGCTGCAGGCGAACGGTTATCGAACGTGTATTGCTGGCAAGTGGCAGATCAATGATTTTCGAGTCCAACCGCAAGTGTTGCAGGAACACGGGTTTGACGAATACTGTGTGTGGACCGGATTTGAAACGCAAAATCCGCCCAGTGCTGAACGCTATTGGGATCCGTACATTCACTCGCAAGACGGCAGTCGAACGTATGCGGGGCAATTTGGCGACGACGTCTTCTGTCAGTTCATCATCGATTTTTGGAAAAGACATAAAGACCAACCAACGTGTGCTTACTTCCCCATGTGTTTGACTCATGGCCCGTTGGTACATACGCCTGACGAACCAAACGCATCGACCAAAATGGAAAAGCATACCGCGATGGTGCGTTACACGGACAAGCTGGTGGGCCGCTTGATCGATGCGCTGGCCGCACAGCAGATGCTAGACAACACCATTGTCATCTTTACGACCGACAACGGTACAGATCGAGGCATAGCGGGACAGCGACTGGGCACGACGGTTCGCGGTGCGAAGGCACAACTGAACGAAGCCGGCACTTGTCAGCCCTTTATCGCGTACGGACCGGGAATGGTGCCGGTTGGCCAGACGACCGATGCACTGGTTGATTTCACCGACATCTTGCCCACGTTTTGTGAATTGGCCGGTGCGAAGTTGCCGGCCGATGTGACCATCGACGGTCACAGTTTTGCGAAGGTATTAAAAGGCGAAGCGGACGATGGAGATCGCCAGTGGATCTTGTCGATGGGCGGAAATCCAGCGGAATTGCGAGCGGATGGACGAGTTCATTCGGTGCAGGTGTTTCGGGATCGAGTGATCCGAGACAAACGGTTTAAGCTGTTTGTGGATACGCAGCGAACCGGTTCGCAACTGTTCGATCTGGAATCCGATCCGTGGGAACAGACGAATCTGATTGACAGCCAGGATCCTGTCGTGCTGAACGCCAAACGGCGCTTGATGGACGTGGTGGCTACGTTACCTGCCGAAGACGCATCGCCATTGTACGATCCAACGCCACCGCAACCGTGGGATCGTCAGCGAAAGGCAAAGTAATGGTTCGACGGCCCAGAATCGGCATCACCATGGGCGATCCAGCGGGGATCGGCCCGGAAGTGATCTTCAAAGCACTCAGGAGTTTAAGAAGCGACAGGCTGCCGTACACCCCAATCGTGATTGGTGACGCGGCCGTCATGCAAACCTACGCTAAAAAACTGGTCTGCCCAAACCCATTGCGTTCAATACGCAGTACTGATGAAATTCCTTTGTCATCCAGGAGTTTCTGTTGGTTGCTGAACGTCCCATCGATCGCCTTCGACGCACGTCGCATCGGGGCGATTTCCGCCGACTGTGGCCAAGCTGCCTATCAATACATCACTGCGGCCATTCAGCTGGCACTGGACGGTCAATTGGATGCTGTTGTCACGGCCCCGATTCACAAAGAAGCGTTGCAACAAGCTGGCGTGCCGTATCCCGGACATACGGAAATTTTTGCGGATATGACCAAAACGCAAAACTATTGCATGATGCTATCATCCGAATTGATTTCGTGCAGTTTGGTCACAGCGCACGTGGGGTTCACGGACGTGGCCGATTTACTTTCGACACGCGCGATACTAGACGTGATTCGCTTAAGTGGAGCAGCGATGCGCCGCATGCGTCAGCGCGAACCGAAATTGCTGGTCTGCGGATTGAATCCACATGCGGGCGAACACGGCTTGTTCGGACAACAGGAAGAGGAACGAATTATCCGTCCCGCCGTCGAGTTGGCTCGTGAAGAAGGCTGGAATATCACAGGCCCCGTGCCGCCCGATACCGCCTTTGTGCCCAAGCAGATTCAAACCACCGATTGCCACATTTGCATGTATCACGATCAGGGCCTGATTCCGCTGAAGGCATTGGCCTTTGACCAAGCCATGAATATTACATTGGGGCTGCCGATCATTCGCACATCGGTGGACCACGGAACGGCGTTTGACATTGCGGGGCAAAACCTGGCCGATTCTTCCAGCATGGAATATGCGATTCGCATGGCGTGCAAACTGTGCGAGTGAGCGTGCTTCGGAGCCGCCAGAATTCGATGCACTTTTGGAGCTTCCGGCTGCCAACGCAATCGCGTTCCATTCAAAACACCGTTGCAACGGGTCTGAGTTGTGACTACAAACAAACCTACTCACCGTTGCGATTGGTTGGTCTAAAACTTGGCGTCTAAACTATGTCGAAGCGCAAACGTACTCACAAGCGAATGCAAAAACGTCCCGAACCAGCAAAGTATGCGGTTTCGAATCGGACGTTATTTCAAGTGTTGGCCGTCATTGCGTTGCCGTTTGTGATTTACGGCGGTTGGAGAGTCTGGCGTAACAACGCGAATTCGTCTCAAGTTGCCATAACGGCGAATTCGACTGATTCGACAGATTTGATCGTAGAACCGGACGGCGTGGATGCCGCCGTTCGTTCGCAACATCTGGACGTCAACGATAATGACAACCAAGACATTGCAACCAATCCGGAAATCGCTCCGGCACCAGGTGCAAAACAACGGTCGTTTGTAGCCCCGTTGGCAGATGCGTATCGCCGCATCGATCCCAATGCCGATGGCTGGGAAACCGAAGCGTTTCATGACGCCACCAGCCAGCAACTGGATCAATTGACTCGGCTCTTCAAAGAAACCACTCCGGATTCCGATGCCAAACTAACCGATTGGGTAGCCGCTGATTTTCAACAAGCCACCCTGCGTCCTGCTCAGTTGCAAGAAGTTTTTCAAGACGAAGCATTACGAGTGCTCCGCGCGGATTCGTTGGACGGCATGGACAACGCGGTTGCCAGTGACGTGGCGAACGCCAGTCCGCAGAAGTTGTTGAGCGCGGTGGATCAGTTTCGCGAATTCTATCGCGGCGGCCAGATTGAGCGGATCAAGCTCAGCCTTTCAAAGTCGAATTCGACCAACACCATCCGCAAACTCGCATGTACTTTCAATCGTTTGGTCCCACTTCGAACGGCACTCTTCAAGTCAATGCCGAATGGATTTTAGGCTGGTCGCTGGGTGTGGATCAGATTCCCAAATTGCGTTCGATTCAGTTGGCTCAGTTTGAAGCGGTCGAGCATCTGGATTCGGCCGAACGGATGTTTTCGGACTGCACGGAAGCGGTGCTGGGTGACACGGACGCATATCGTGAACAGTTTTCTCGTTCTACTGATTATTGGCGAAGTCGTTTGCCGCGTGACCTGGGACTGGATGTCGTGGCGAACCACGGAGTCGCTTTAGGCGATGTCAACGGCGACTTGCTGGACGATATCTATGTGTGCCAGCAAGGCGGATTGCCGAATCGTTTACTGATCCAAAATGCGGATGGAACATTGCGAGATGCCACGGCACAGAGCGGAGCGGATTGGCTGGATTACTGTGCCAGTGCGTTGCTTGTGGACTTTGATAATGATGGAGATCGAGACTTAATTGTGCGCAGGAGTGGCGGATTTGATCATGTCCAATGACGGACAGGGTCGGTTTCAGTTGGAGTTTGGTACCAGCACAGAAGCTCAGACTTTTTCGGTGGCGGCGGCTGACTTTGATTTGGATGGTGATTTAGACGTCTATGTGTGCGGCTACAATCCCACGGCGTCGACACTTCGCCGAGGCGTCATGGGAGAACCGATGCCGTATCACGACGCCAACAACGGCGGCCGCAATTTGCTTTTGCGGAACGACGGTAATTGGTTGTTCACCGACGCTACGTCCGACGTGGGCTTGGACCAAAACAACAGTCGCTTCAGCTTTGCGGCGTCGTGGGAAGACTATGACAACGATGGCGACCCCGATCTGTATGTGGCAAACGATTATGGTCGCAATAATCTGTATCAAAATAACGATGGCACGTTTGTGGATGTGGGCCCGAATTGGGAGTGGAAGACATGTCGGCTGGCATGTCGGCCAGTTGGGCGGACTTCAATCACGACGGTTGGATGGACTTGTATGTTTCCAACATGTTTTCCGCTGCGGGAAATCGCATTACGTACCAGCGGCAATTCAAAACAGAAACGAACGCCCAGATTCGCGAACAGTTTCAGCGACATGCTCGAGGCAACACGTTGTTTGTGAATTCGGCCGATGGCTTTCGCGATATTAGCGAACAAGCCGGAGTGACCATGGGACGCTGGGCGTGGGGATCGCGATTTGCCGATCTCAACGGCGATGGCTGGGATGATTTGGTTGTGGCGAACGGCTTCATCAGCACGGATGATACGGGCGATTTGTGAAGTGTTTATTGGCGGCAGGTCGTGTCGCAATCGCCGATCGATGATTTTTCCGAACGAACCGTTTTGCGTTATCGCCAAGGCTGGAAAGCGGCTGAATCGATTGCTGCATGAAGATCGTTCGTTCAGTGGTCATGAACGCAATTGTGCGTTCTTGAACCTTCCTAGCACCGCCGCCGATCAGCGGTTTGCGGATATTTCGGCCGTGAGCGGATTGGATATGGCGGATGATGGTCGAGCGATCGCGGTGTGTGACTGGGATTTTGATGGTGACCTGGATCTGTGGATAACCAACCGCACGGCTCCTCGAATTCGCTTGATGCGAAACAATAGCCAACGCCAGAACAATTTTGTGGCGTTTAAACTACAGGGTGACGGGCAGCGCACCAATCGCGACGCCGTGGGTGCTCGAATCGAATTGGTGCTGGAAACTAGCGATGGCACTCGGTTAGTAAAATCGGTGTCGGCTGGCGAAGGCTTTCTGTCTCAGTCCAGCAACTGGCTCCATTTTGGTTTAGGTCGCGCTCAGCGAATTCAAAAAATCATTGTGGACTGGCCCAACGCCGAGCGCCGCGAATATGACGGTCTGCAAGCAAATCAACGCTATATCGTCGATCAAAAAAGTCAGCAGGTCGCCGCTTGGTCGCCGCCGGCCCATCGAGAACCTTTGAAGGCGTCTTCGCCTCAAACGGTTGAATCGAATGGAATGGCGCGAACCATCTTGCCTGCCAAACGTTTGCTACCGACCTTGCGCAGCGATGACTTCGAAGAATCGATCAATACCAAGGTCACCGGCCCGACCGTCATTTCCATTTGGTCCGCCACGTGCGTTTCCTGCGTGAAAGAGCTGAGCGAATTCACGTCGCACGCAGACCAGCTTCGTGCTGCCGGTTTGAACGTAATCGCCATCAACTTGGATAACTTGGAAGGCGATGCACAACAGGCACAACAGATTCTGCAGAGGATAGATTTTCCGTTCCTGGCCGTGTCTGGCAGCATGGAATTAGTGCGAAGTTTGGATGTACTGAAGCGAGCGATCTTGGATCGGTGGCAGACGTTGTCTGTGCCGACCAGTCTGCTGGTGGATGAACACGGTTTTGTTACCGCCATCTACCAAGGTCCAGTCGAAATCAAGCAACTCTTGGCGGATTTGCAACTGCAAAAGCTTCCGGAAACACGACTGCGCGAATTCAGTTCACCGTTTTCGGGGAAGTGGATTATGCCGCCACCAACGGCTGATCCGTTACAAGTGGTTTCTCGGTTTATTGATGAAGCCATGATTCAAAGCGGCATTGACTATTTGGAACGTCACGCGGAACTAGCGGATCAAACGTTGCCAGGATCCAGTCAAGAACCGGGCGATTTGTTTCACGTCTTGGCGGTGCTGCTACGCGACCAGCAACAGACGGATGAATCGATGTTGGCGTTTCAGAAAGCCATTGAATATCGGCCGAATGATTTTCGCTTTCGCACGGACTTTGCGAGCCTACTTGCCGAAGTCGGCAAACTGGAGGAGGCGGCCGAGCAACTGCAGCAGGGCGTGCGCATTAATTCACAGGACATTTCGGTGCAGCGTAAGCTGGCCTTTGTCCGCATGGCGCAAGGTAACTTCGCCGCAGCCATTGTTCCCTTTCAAACCGTGTTGGAAAAGCAACCCAACGACGTGGCGTCTTGGTACAACTTGGCCAATGCACTCCGTTCGAACGGCCAGTTGATGGCAGCCTTGGACGCCTATCGGCAGACACTGAAGGTCCAGCCCAACATGACGCTGGCAGCCAATAACTTGGCGTGGATCCTGGCAACTCATCCCGATGATACTTTGCGAAATGGTTCGGAAGCCGTTCAATGGGCTGAACACGTGTGTCAACAGACCGAATTTGCCGAACCATCTTTTCTTGACACATTAGCCTGTGCATATGCGGAAGCGAATGATTTCGAACAAGCAGTTTCCACCGCAAAGCAAGCAATGGAAGTGATGCGCGAACGTGACGTACAGGCGGTTTCCAGAATTCGCGGGCGAATGGAACAATTTGAACAACAACAGCCGTTTCGCGATCCGTCGCTGCCAGCCAATCGGCAGTGAACTGAGGTCACAAGGTGCACCGGCCGATCGCAGGCAATCGTTCTGTATTGGCGAGTTTTTTCGATATTTTTTCTGATCAGGCGTCAAAATTTGCTTGCATTTTGTAGCTGAAAATTGGACGCTATACACCGGACGTCAGGCGCGGGGCCTGACGCGAGTTCTTGTTAAGACGCCCTTCTTTCTTTTCAGGCGTCTGGAGTGCGGGAGTATTTTTAGGAGGTGTTTCTCTGATGAAGCGTGTTGTGTGCTTGTTTGCCGCTTCGGCGGTATTTCTATGCGCGGGGATTGCTAGCGCAGAAATCTCGGAAGGGCTGGTTTCTTACTGGCCCTTGGATGGCAGTTTTGTTGACGTGGTAGGTCAAAATGACGGGGAACTTCAAGGTAGTGACCTTGATCCGGTTTTTGACCCAGGACGATTTGGTGCCGGTATTCGTTTGGATGGCATCGATCAATTTGTGGAAATCCAGGGTGACGAGTCGAATTTCGATTTTGTTGACCAGGATTTTTCCATTTCCGCTTGGTTTACCGTGGATGCTTTTGATAAGAGCTGGCAGGCCTTGATCGCCAAAGGTGAAGGCAATCGCTGGCGAGTTCACCGTCGTGGTGGTGAAGATATCATGACGTGGAACGGTGGTAACGCGGATGTTCCGGCGTATTTTCCGGATGACTTCGGCTTGAATTCGGCCAGCGACGGTGAACTACACCACTTTGTGGGCGTTTCCACTGCTGATGAAGTGCTGATGTACATCGATGGCGAATTGGTTTCCGTTGGTCCTGCGCCGAACATCGAAAACAACGACATGCCGGTCATGATCGGTGAAAACCCAGACGCACGAGGTCGAACTTGGGCTGGTCTGATCGACGATGTGGCGATTTGGGGCCGAGGCTTGGATGAATCGGAAGTCAGTTTTCTGTGGAATGGTGGCGAAGGCCGAGTTCCCACGGATCCGGGCGATATTCCTCCGATTTTCATCGGCGGTCAATCCACCATTGGTGCTCGTTCCTATGAAGGAGCTCGTTCGAACGAAGTTTTTGGCGAAGTGGGAATTGCCAGTGGCTTCACTGGACGCATTGTTACGTTTGCAGAGCACGGACTCACCATTGACAATCACACGACTGCCGAAGAAGTATTGGACGACTTTGAAGGTGTGACTTCGCTGGAAGCCTATCCTGTGGCCGACCTTGGTGGCGGTGGTGGAACCTTTGGTGAAACTCAGCCCTATCCCAATGGTGTAGACGATGACAGTCAAAATGACTTTGCGGTTCGCTTGACCGCCAATGTCACGATTCCAGCCGGCTCGTGGAGCATCGGTTTTGGTTCGGACGACGGTGGCCAAGTCACGCTGGACGGCATTGAATTTGACGATTTCCAAAACAGCGATTCGTTTGACGACAATCAAATTCGCTTTGAAGGTAATCGAGGTCACGCGTGGACGGTGGGTACATTCACAACAGCCGAGGAAACGGAAGTTACTCTGGTCGCTTCGTTTCATGAACGAGGAGGCGGGGACAGCTTTGAAATTGCCCTGTTGGATGAAGACATTCTGGAAGACCCAAATCCTGCAAACGGTTGGCAGTTGTTGGGGGATGGTACATATGGTTGGAGCGTTAAGACGGAAGCCGCGCCGCTTCTGTCGGCCGATCTGACCGCCACCGCCACGGCCGCTCGTCCGTTGCAGTTTGACGTCAATGGAGACAGTGGTGAAGCAGACACGCTGGCCGTGGAAAATCCCGATCCTAGCATCTACACCACAACGTTGAATGTTGACGGTCTGACGTTCCAGATTGCTCCCACCGGCAGCGTTGCCAGCGGCGAAGCGTTCAAGATCATTGATGCGGACGTCGTTACCGGAACACCAACAATCACTTCCACCGATGGAAAGAATTGGGTGTTTGATTCGGCAACGGGTCGAGTTTGCTTGGACAGCTGCCCCGGTGCTGGAAACCTGGGCGACTTCAACAACGATGGTTCCGTAACCACGGCTGATTTGGACGTCATGGTATTGGGCAACGCTGCTTTCGACGTTACCGGTGACGGTGCTGCGGACGCTGCGGACGTCAGTGAAATGATTGTCAATTTGATTGGTACTTGGATTGGCGATTCCAACGGTGACGGTGAATTCGGTACGGGTGACTTCGTTCAGGTCTTCACCATCGGCAAGTTCGAAACAGGACAAGCTGCTCTGTGGTCCGAAGGAGACTGGAATTTGGACGGACAGTTCAACACCAGTGACTTCGTAGCTGCATTCACCGAAGGCGGCTTTGAAAAAGGTCCTCGAGGTGGTGTGGCTGCCGTGCCCGAACCCGCCAGCATGGCCATGCTGTTCGTCGGAATGTTAGGACTGCTGAAGTTCCGTCGTAAGTAAGAAGTCCATCAGGGCTTGATCCACAATTTGTTGACTCGTAGAAGAGCTCCTTGTTCGCAAGGAGCTCTTTTTTATGCGCACTCAACCGCAATGAATCATTTTCCCACTGTCCCAATTTGTCCATCAAACGCAAAACGTCTTGGCGGCGTTTTTCAAAGATCGCAAACAGAACAATGATTGCCACGCCGGCCAAGATTCCCGATACATACCAGATCCAAGTCTGTTGCAGATCCACTGCAGCAAACCAAATGACGGTCATCAACGAAACGGCCAGAAAGCTGATTCCCAGAACAAGAACGATCGGATTCGCAGCCAATCCCGGCCATGATTCCGGCAATCGACAACACGGCCAGAACGATAGGCAACCGGTGCGTTACCTACTCCATTCAAGAAGATTTCGGCCGTCGACGAAACGTAGATCACCGCCGAGGCACCGGTTTGAACCGATGCGGCTGTGCTGGACGCAATCCGATTGCGATTCAATATGTCGCGAACAACACACACAATGCCGGTGGAATGAGCCAGACTTGCGGATGCGTCAAAACGAAATAGTACTATCGTGCAGCTGATACCAAAAACCTCCGTTAATGGCCAGCGCTTCGCCAGATGCCAAAACCAAACGACTTCCGCAGGCTGGCCAATACGCCATACGCCACGCCTACCGTCAGCATCACAAACGAATAATGCACATTGGATGGCAGCAACCAAAAACCTAGTGCCGGCAGCAACGGCAGCAGCGCACCGGTATTGTGAAGCGGCCCAGCCAATACGGCGATTTTCCGGCGACTGGCAAATTCCGACAATCCAATACCAGCAAAGGCGATCGCCATGATCATGACGGGCCAAAGCTGTTGGACCCAGCCGGTAAACAGATAAGGAAACGCAATTCTCGCGTGGACAGCCATCAACATCAAACATTTCGGCCGCATACACATACGCTGTACGCTTTGATTCGCTTAACCCCAAGGGATCTCGTCCCGGCACGAGCGCTGCCATCAAGCTGGCCACCACCAGCATTCCCAACATCGCCAACAACGCCAATGCGATGGGCCACGCCGGCGAATCACCTCGACTAACATACAGTCCCACTTCGATCGAAAGAGCCAGCAACAGCATAGCGGCCGAACTGGCCAGCAATCCGGGAGTCACCGATTCGGCCGCTGCGGTCCAAGCGTTGCGAATTCGCACGATTTTGGCTAAGGCCAATCCAAAAATGCCGCTACATAACGCCAATGCGATGGCCATCACCGCCGTTCGGTCGTACATTGTCGCGACGTTTGGATTCAAGAACGACCAACCGCAGCAGACTGCACCCACGCTACCTATCACAAACGTCAGTTGTCGCAGCCTTGCCGCTCGAGCTCCGTCGGCCAGTAAACCGATCGCCGCCATCTGTGCCAACACGGCTTGCGCCGCCACAAAGCGGAGCGAAAAGACGTCGCATTGAAATTGCGTAAACAGCCCCATACCAGCGACGATGGCCGCCAGCATCAGATTTGCGCCCACAATGCCCCAGGGATCTGCGAGCGAAGTAGAAGTATCTGCGTCGGCCGTTCGCCATGCGGGCAATAATTTGCTAGTGACAAGAAACTGTCATAAGCCATGCCGACGACTGAACAGGTAGCTGGCAGCCAACTGTACGCCGAAAGCACCACCGCCAGGCTCCACGGGAGCTCTTTTGGTTCTAACCGAAACGCCTGCAGCAATGGAGCGACACAAATCAATCCCAATCCGTACAACAATAGCGGTTGTCTGTGCGATTGCCGGTCCCAGTGCGTGGCCCAAATGGTTATGGCCGTTGCAGCAATGGCCATCAGAAAGGCAGGCCGCGGCAGTTGAGCGTTGGCGCTTTGCCAGTGCACGAATGCCAACATGGCAACCGCCACCAACATGAACGCCATCATCAAGTGGTGTAGCGAAAATATGGACT
Organism: Pirellulaceae bacterium; assembly: GCA_041399205.1. GTDB lineage: Bacteria > Planctomycetota > Planctomycetia > Pirellulales > Pirellulaceae > JAGQOZ01. Next base: position 44,741 of record JAWKTK010000009.1, read on the forward strand.
TCCAGCTCGGTTCGTTCGCTTCCTTACGAACCTTAATCCAGACGCTCACGAGGCTTGGTAACACGAAAATCACTACGTTCAGTGAAGCAAAGTCGTATCCCGAATTTTCGAATAGGCTCAGCTTGTGTCCCACGTGCGCCCACCAAAACACAAACGTCACTTCCCCTAAAACACTGGCCCAAACCAAGTAGCGTTGACGCTTGGCCGCCAAACTGCCACTGGCTGCAGACGCCGTGGCCGTCAACAGGCCCGCTACGGAAAGCCATGGATGCCATGGGCTGCGGTAGACGCTGAGCACACAGAACGCCGCCAGCCCCAATGTCAGCAAGGCAATTGGTCACACGTAAACTTCGCACCGCATCGTCGGTTCGCAGTAGAACTGGTACCAGGGCCACTGGCCAGTAGCAGGCCCAGAACCATTACATGCAGCTGCGGCGAACGTGGCCGGCCACACGGTGGCTTGACCGGCCAGTAACGCGGTCGTTGCAGCGCGCACCGGAACCAGTCCTTCCGAAGTGATCCAAACAACGTGCGGCGACTGAACCAGGCCAAAACGCCTAGTGACAACAAGTTGTTATTACCGTTCGGCCGAGCGAAGAAGGTTGACGTGGTTTGGCCTTCGATCATGATAATCCAAGCGATGACGGCGAGTGTCGCCAGGAACGGAACGACGGCGATAATCCATTGCGGAACTAACCAGCGTTGCAAGCCTTGCGTGTCCAGTGGTTCGCCAAGCGAAGCCACAGATACAACAGCCACGCCAACGCAAAGACGGTAGATACCAACGAATTGAGTTCGGCCAGTTGCAGCCAATGGTCGGTGGACATGCCGGCGTTGCCAACGGCCATTAGATAGGCGGACGTGGCGCACAGGTTGAATACTAGGCTGGAGACGAGTCCTAGTTCGGCACTTCGCAAACAAATGGCGTTTCCACGAATTCACCGCCAGCAGCAACATGGGAATGGTGAACGACAGGTTGATACCCATGTTCGCAAAAACGCTGCCGGGATTCGGTCCCGTGATCGGATGCGAACCCAATGTTCGAGCCAACAGGTAGACAAACATGGCAATCATCGGCATGGCCAGCAACACGGCCGAAGGAGCCACCACCATCCGCATTTTTTGCAAGTGATCGTCGCGCACGATTTGAAAGCGGCTGACCGTTCGTTCCACTCCCCACTAAGACGGCACCCAGCACCAAACCAATTGCCAATAAGCTGGTGCTCCAAAGCTGCATGGCCAAATTGGAACCTCGAATCAAGAAACACATCCACACTACGGCCAAGAGCATACTGGCCAGAGGCAGCGACGTGACCGTGGTGAACACACCAAACCAACGCCACAGGTCGGCGGTTTTTGAGTCTGCCGAATCTGCTTCGTCGGCTTCGGCCGTCGGTTTGCCACTGGTCATCCGAGCATAAATCCACAGCGCAGCGCTGGCCAACAGGAAGTAGACCGACGTGGACCAGCGCACAGCGGACGCGGTGGCGAACAATGAGTTCAATTCGCGGCGAACAAGATAAATCCAAGCCCAACGATCGCCAGCAGCGCTGCGAAACCGCTGGCCGAATCATCCGCTGTGATTTTCGTTTCGCCATCCAATCGCCGGTCAAAACCAAGCACCCAATCAGCAGCCACCAGAGTACCTCGACTCGCAGCCGCTGCGTGCGGCAATCGAAAGACTTGCAGTGAAGCTGGATCCACCACTTGGCGTTCCACTGTACCGTTTGGCCGTTTCTACGGAGATGAGAATGGTATCCAGCGAGGCACCTCGATGGAGCCAGTTCTGAATGACGCCGGGAAAAACGGCGTACAACACCAGCCACAGCAAGCAGATGATGGCGAATCCATGCGTCAGGCGTTCGACGGCGAGTGACGAGTCAATTCGCTTAGCCGATTCAGAATGGGCTGTTTGGCGGCAACGGAGTCGAGCGAACTACGACACTTTCCACAACCCAACAATCGCCACCATGGCCAAAGCGTACCATTGAAATCGCTTGCGGATACGAATCGCCCAGCGGAACGGCTTGGTACCATGGCTGTAGATGGATCGCTCGATGCACTCCTGCCACAGCTGCCATCAGCAGGAAGCCCTGATGAGCCCAACAGCATTCCTTGGCTTGTTGCAACCTGGCCGACACCAACCACAGCAGAGCGACGCTCAGGAACAGCGCGTAGTGCGGTGCGTCTCGAACCACCAGCAGTGACGCGATCAGAAGAATCGACGCGGCGGCGTTGTTCAAATAGCGGCTTGCGGAGTGGGTGCGGCAGCATCGAATGGTGTTTTTCGCCAAGTGCGATAGCCAAAATCAATGACATATAACACGGTCGAGGCCACCGCAGCTGCCAGACTCCACGCTGCCGCCCAGCCCCAATGTGGTTCGACCGGAAACGCAATCGCTTGTGCGCTGGCCAGCGTCAATAAGGTGGCACCAACACCTTCCAGCCAACGGCGACCGCTAACATGTGCCGCCACATAGCAACCGGCGGCGTACAACACGTACAACAGGCAAACACTGGTGGCAGATTCGATTCGGCCGAACCCAAAGCCAGTCACAAACAGGAATCCAATGGCAGCGGCCACACCTGACAAGTGACCATAGATGTCGGCGAAGGTCGGTTTGCCCATTCGCCGCAGAACGATAAACAATGCCGCGAACACCACGGCCACACCCGTCAACAGGAAACCGGTTTCCGCAGACAAAATGGCGTCCAAAAGCAATCGCAGCGAATTGGCATTCCACTGGATCTGGCCACGGACCACCAAGCCCAGCAACGTGGCGGCGGCTGCCCACATGGCTCCGGACGCGTAATGAGTTTGTCGAATTCGAACGGCTTGACCCAACCCAAGCAAAACCGCTCCACTCAAACAGCTGGTCAGAATCATCATGCTTGGCCGTGGTACTGACAACACACAGCCGCTTAGCAATACCAACACGCCCAACAAGCCAACGCTGGTGGCGGCGATGACTTCCGCGGACAATCGCCGCACCGAAGCCATTCGACCGACAATCATGCCTGTCAATAATAGCGGCATGGCCATCAAGCTGCTGACCGGCGAAATCGCTTGTAGTGTGCCTTGGGCGTCGTTGCTGCGGAGTACCAAGAACGAAGTCAGCAGCACAAACGCAAAGGTAGCCAAGCCTAAGCCTTTCCAGATTTCTGCGAGTCGAACCGTCAAATTCGCATCGTCCGAGCTTGGTAGGTTTTGTGGCAAATCGTCAGGATTCGAATCCGAATTCGCTCGATGCTGCCAATACGCAGGCAGTACCGACAGCGCGTAGATGCTGATCGCCGGGACGTAAATGCCCAGCGTTGTCAGTTGATTTGTTTCCACGGGGACAAAGCGACGCACCAACAGATGGAACACAGACAAGCTGGCGACGATACAAGTGGTTAGCGCCGGAGTTTTGGGTGTCAACACTTTGGCAGCGTGGTAGCCACAGAAGGAAAAGATGCCTAGTGAAATCATTTCGCCCACGACGGTCGCCGCAGATACTTGTTGTGCATCGGTGAATGACGCCAATGCCAAGAAGTTGAGCGGCACCAGTAGCATGGCAATCATCAACACGCCTTGGCTGGTGGTAGGCAATTTCCAGCGATGCGACGCATGCAATCCAACTCCAAACAGCGCCGCCGTGACTCCGGTAAAGACACCGAACTTCAGTAACGGCATGGCTGCGATTTGCGTCCAAAAGCTGACAACCAACGCAATCGAACAAGACACAATCAACAGTCCACCGACGACTTCGCCCCAGCGAATGTTCTTTTCTTCCATGAAGGCGGCAAACACTTCGTTGAACGAACGCTTGGGCTTAGGCGGCTCGGTAAGTTGAGCTGACTCAACTGGTTCGGCCACCACGGCAGCGGCGGCGAAGCGTATTCGGCGGCGCGCGCACGTCGGCCGTCGGTTGGACTGGTTGTGGGCGCGGGATGGGCGGTGACCGGTGCGGTTGGTTTGGTGATTCCGCTGCGTCGGCCGATTCGTTGCTGGAGACAGGCGTGGCGTTGTCTTCGACCAGTTCGGCTTCGACAATTTCTGCGGTGAGGCGACGATCGATTGGTTCGAACCACGTTCGTCCGCAACATCCGCGACTAGGCTTGACGGCGACGAAGGCGTGTCTAGCGAGTCGGGCGAAACAATCACGCAGGTTACGGCTTGAGAAATGGAATCTAATTGCTGTTTGTCGATCAGCCCTTGGGCGTAGGCTTGTCGGAGGATATGCCGAGTTAGTTCGAGCGGTTGATCGGGGTTGGGAAAGGCACCGGACCAACCACACTGTAAACAACGTCCATGCTGCAGCACGCCGGCGCAGACTTGGCACCGGAAAGTGCGCGGAGAGATCATGTGCCACAGTGCCGCTAAGACAAGCCAAAATCCATGACCGATCAACGTGACCAGCAGCACAACAATCGCGATGGCAAAAATCTGCGTCATACGAATGACTCGCACCAAGAATCGACTTAGAATCCCACACAGCGAGGCCGGACAATCAGCCGATTCGCTAGGGATTTGGTAGGAAAGTGTAAGTCTTTAGAGACTAAGGCACGACGAATTTGACGCGAAATCCGTGTGGAATCTTTTCGAAAAAATGCGAGAGCTCGTGATATTCCACTCAGTCTGACAAGGATTTAGCCTAGTAATCGAAGTGAACGAATCACGGTGGCTACGTCAGATTTGCTTCTTCGACGATGATGCGATTGCCAACTACTTCAATGACTTGGACGGTAGCGCCTTTGTCAATCATTTCCCCGCCGGTGATGACGTTGACCAGTTCGTCGCCAAACATGGCTTTGCCAGAAGGTACCAGACGAGTGGTGGCGTGGCCGACTTCGCCCAACAGATGTTGGAAATGCGCCGTCGCTTCGCGTTGCGCCAGCGTTTCGTCTTGGCTGTGCGGCGGAGGTAGCATGACCTTGCCTAAAATCGGCGCACGGTGCAAATGTTTGCTTAGAAAGCCCAAGGCAATGGCGCCGGCTAGAAAAGCGCCCAGCACGGTGAAGACCGATTTGGGCAGTTGGTGCATTTGGTATTCGTTGGTGGGAATGATGAACGTTTGGCTGGCCAGAATCAATGACGCCAGTACCAAGCCGCCGCCACCCAAACCAAAAACGCCAAAACCAGGTATGACAAAAATCTCAATGGCAATGAAAATCATTCCGGTCAGGAACAGCATGATTTCCAAAACTTCGGCCGTACCGCTCAGGAAGTTGGCCCAAAAGTAAAGTACAAAACAGATCGTCGCAACAATGCCGCCAAGGCCGATGCCGGGTGATGAAAGTTCGATGTACATGGCAAAAATACCGATGACCAACAATAGACCGGCAACTTGGGGACGAGCCAACGCTTGGATGATTTCAAACGCCCAATTCGGTTTAACAAGCTCAGGCATGTCTTCCAGCGAATAGAGTTGCATCAGTTCGTTGAAGTTGTCTACTTGGAAACGAACAAAGCCTTGCTGTTCGGCCGTTTCACCGGTTAGCTGGAGAGTTCGATCGGTCGAAGTAATCGGTTCGCCTTGCACCCACGAATCGGCGTCTTCTCGCAATTGACACTCTTCCGGCGACATGTAGGCAATCATATCGCTTCCTGCGCGACTATATCGAAAGACCTGTGTTTCTGCGTCCAGCATGGACATCACGGTAGACCATGTCTTGTCCTTTTTGTAACCAATTTCTTGGATGGGCAAACGCACGTCTGCCAGTTGTTGTGTAGAAATGGACTGAGCACCGTCGCCGCCGATAGCGGCATTGGTTTTGGCGACAACGTGATCACAGGCAAACGCGACTAGCGCGGCGTCGGCCAGCGCTTCGTTTTCAATGTAGGCGACCGTGCGAATGGTGGAACGATCCAAATCAGCCAGGAAATTGGCCAACTGCAGGCTTTGCAAGATATCGCCGCCGGGGCTGTTGATTTCAATACAAACCAAGTTCAAAGGCTGAGCGGCTTGTCGCTGGTCAATCGCACTGATCACTCGATTCACTGCCTGCGCATTGACCGGCCCATCCAAGGCCACTCGGATCGCCTGCCATTCGCCGCCCATGGACGGGTCAAATTCCAAATTGCTGGCGGGGATTCCCAGTGCCGTTGCCAATTGCGTGCGATCATTCGCCAAATAGCTGGCAAAGCCCAGTTCACGCATCACGTCACCTCGGAACAAGCCCATTTCGCCGGCCGGAATGATGGTGTCGGCGGAAATAACGGTGCGTTGCGATTTCAATTCGTCCAGATCATCCGCCAAGGCAAACACGGTTCCGGTACTGGTACGAACTTGATACACCTGGACGTTTTGGTCCAGCATGCCGATCGCCACGGCGGCGGGCACTGTGTTGCGACCTTCGGCAATTTCCACGTAACCTCGACGCTTGGTCTGCGCAATACCGCCTCGTTCACCCACACCGGCTTGGCCGAATTGAGCGTCTTCCGCAATGATGATTTCTTCGCATGCCAGCGCGACTAGGACCGCGTGACCGATCAGCGTTTTGGGGACGTAGGCCACGGTGCGGACGGCATGCAGACGACCTTCACTTTGCAAAAAACTGGCCAACGCCAAGCAACGTTCAAATTCGCTACCGCTGCCATCGCCGCCCAGTGGCGGTACGAATTCCAACACCAGCACAGGGCGATTTTCGGTGGCGACGTTCTGGGGCAAATTGTCCAGCAGTTGTTCGATAGCGCGTTTGATGCGAATGTCGTCCGAACCAGTGATGGGTGTGCGAATGCGGATGATTCGGCCCAAGCGATTTTGCGAATCGGATTCGTGCAGCGCCTGCGGACGATCGGCTTCGGCAGCTGCATTATTTTCCTGAGCGAACAGCTTGCCGGTTCGCATGCTGTCGACGACGACCGTGTCGTGAAGCGTAATGACGGCAAAGGTCATCCAACAAGCTAACAGCAACAGCGCACGCGACATGGTAGTTTTTTTCCGTTTGATACACGTCTGAATTTTGCGATCCTAAGCTCGCCGGTTGGCGACGACACAATCCTTGGCAGTTCATTATAGGATTCTGTTTGGCGGCGGGAAATATTGTGCCCGAAGCGACTGGCTGACAGAAAAATTTGCTAAAAGCCGGGACTGCACGCAAACACGCCGAAGGCGGTGAACGTGTGACGAATGATTCAATTCACGCCGCCCAAATAGGTCGCTCGGCGCACGCGTTCAATGCCCACGGCAAAAGCGGCAATTCGCAAAGAGACTTTGCGTTCTCTGGCGACATCCCAGACGTGATCGAACGCGCGTAGCATCAACGCGTCCAGCTCCTGTCGCACTCGATCCAGCGTCCAGCGATAATGCTGCCGGTTTTGCACCCATTCAAAGTAACTGGCGGAAACACCACCGGCATTGGCCAAGATATCCGGCAAGACGGTAATCCCGTTTTCCTGTAATACACGATCGGCTTCGGGCAAGACTGGGCCGTTAGCTGCTTCGACGATGGTTTTGGCGCGAATGGCCTGAGCGTTGCCTTCGTGAATCACGCCACCCAAGGCTGCCGGAATCAGAACGTCTACATCCAGTTCCAAGAGTTGTTGGTTCGATATGAGTTCACATTCGGAAAAACCTTTCAGCGAATTTTGATTTTGATGGGCGTAGCGAATGGCGTCCATGACGGGAATGCCGTTGGGAGCATAGTAGGCGCCGCTCAAGTCGCTGATGGCAACCACTTTGAAGTCGGCTTCGGACAGCAGTTTGGCCGCGTGCGAACCGACGTTTCCAAAACCTTGAATGGCCACCGTACAATCTTTGGCCTTCTTGCCCAAACGACCAATCAGTTTGATGGTCAGAATTCCCACTTCTCGACCTGTCGCTTCTTCGCGTCCGGGCATGCCGAACAATTCAACCGGTTTGCTGGTGACCACGCCGGGGCTGAAGCCGTGATACTTGCCGTATTGATTCATGATCCAGGCCATGACGTCGGCATTCGTGCCCATGTCTGGCGCGGGAATATCGATGTCTGGCCCGATGACGTCGTGAATCTGATCGATAAAGACGCGAGTGATCCGTTCGAGTTCTCGGCGAGACAGTTCGCGAGGATTCAGTGCGATGCCTCCTTTGGCTCCACCGTAAGGCAAATCCACCACCGCAGTTTTCCAGGTCATCAGCCGACGGCGGCCGGACTTCGTCCAAATCGACTTCTGGATGATACCCGCAAACCTCCTTTGAAGGGCCCGCGAGCATTATCCATGTTGCACTCGATAACCAATGAACGTTTGCAGCGAACCATCGTCCATTTCTATGGGAACTTGGACCTGAACTTCTCGTTTGGGTGTCAACAGTAGTGTACGCCAACTTTCCTCCAGGCCCAAAATGTCGGCCGCTTGATTGAAATAAAAGGTTGAAGATTCAAAGGCTCTCATCAAGGTCGCTCGCTTTCTGTTCAACAAGAAGTCAAGTGCTCTAGGTAAAGTGTAGGCGGTAACCTAAAAATGTGGTGTGGCAATGATGATGATAAGTCAACAAAGTAAGCTGTCGCTTGCGTGAGGTTCGTACTGGACAACGAGACATCTGTGAAAAATCTTGAAGACAACGTAGATTATCGAATCTTCGGCGCTGAATTTGCGTGCGTGTATATCGCCAACACGTGCATGACCATGGCCATGAGCTTATTGTTCCGCTACGCCGATTTTGTGAGATTTCTGGGCGGAACAGAAGTGGACTTAGGCTGGATTGTGGGATTAGGCACCGTCGGCGCCATCTGCATGCGAGTATTCCAGGGCGTGGCCATTGATCGAGTGGGTGCGGGCCGCATTTGGCTAGGTTCGCTGCTGATGGTCATCTTTAGTTTGGCGTGTCACTTGCAGATTGAAGATGTCCACAGTGTTTGGATCTATCTGGTTCGCATCTTGTTCATGACGGGAATGGCCGGTTCGTTTGGCGCGTCCATCACATTTGTTTCGCAGAAAACACCCAAGCATCGTACGGGCGAAATGATCGGGCTGCTCGGTTCGTCCGGCTTTATCGGCATGGCGATCGGTCCCAGCGTGGTCGACTATCTAATGCGAACCGACGAATTAAACCGCACGGTGATCAATCGACCGTTCTGGGTGTCGATGGCGTTGATCGGCGCAGCATTCTTGTCGGCCAGCGTTGCCAGCATCCTAGGCGCGAAAATGCAAACGTCGCATAAGCCCAAGCGACGTTCCTCACGACGCGTACGCACTCCTGTCTGGTGGTTGGTTCGACGCTATCACCCCGGCGCCATCTTGGTGATGGGCATTGCCATGGGAGTCGGAATCAATATTCCGTTTGCGTTTGTGCGCCCGTTTGCTCGAGAACTAAACATTACCGGCATTGGACCTTATTTCTTGGTCTATGCGGGAACGGCGTTTACCGTGCGGCTGTTTTGTCGCAAGCTGCCGGATGTGTGGGGTGTGCGACCGGCGGTGTTGGTCGGCACAAGTTTTCTGGCCGCCAGTATGTTTTCCTTTGCCTTGGTCTCTAGCGAATGGACGTTGTTGCTACCCGCGGCCTTAGGCGGAGTAGCACATGCATTTGTCTTTCCCGCAGCGATGGCGGGAGGCAGTCTATCGTTTCCGCTGCGTTACCGAGGCCTAGCGACAACTTTGATGTTGACTATGTTTGACCTTGGCAACTTGGCGGGGCAGCCTGTGTTTGGAACGTTGGTTAGCTGGGTTGAACCGACGGGTTGGCCCGCGTATCCCCTGACATTTTCATTGGCGGGTTGTTTGCTGGTATTGTTCGCCGGAATGTATTGGGCGCTAAGCACAGAAGCGGCGAAGGAGCCAGATTCTGGCGAATTTTCCGTAGGGATTGTTCGAACGGCAGATATAATGGCGGCCAATACATCCGAAACCTCGACAGAATGGCTGAAACCATGATTCGCAAATCTCGATCTCGTTTTCTTTCACTCGTGGCGGCCTTGGTACTTTTCGGCAGTGGCCTGAGTATCGTTGTTGCTGAATCGGATTCGGTTCCTTCGTTTGAATGGTCCAAGCCTCAGATTCGTCAGCGCATGCAAGAAGTGCTACAGAAGCAATTGGACCAACTGGACAGTCAGCTGCAAGCGGAAACGACGGCAGTGGAAACGCTAGAAAAACAGTTGGCCGAAAAAAGAAGCGAATCCAAATCTTGGAACAGACCAAACTGAAACTGGCGGATCGAGTTCAGGTTTGGAAGTAGGGATTGCCAGTGATTCACGCGGTATTACGGCTGTGGCTTGAGTTCGGCCAAGTATCGTTGCATGCGAATGTCTAGCATCTTCACGTCGCTTCCAAACGCACTGATAAAGTCACGAACTCGATCTGCATGGCCATACGGCACAAACGAATCGCGTTGATAAAGCCGTTTCAGGTAGTTGGCATACGCCGCGGGTTCTCGTTCCGTCAAATAAAACGTCAACGCCCAAGCGTAGGCATAGGCGACGTCTGGATTGCGTTGAAACAGACGATCATTCTGAATCAGTTCTTGCAGCACACTGACGGAGTCCTCTGGTTTGATTCGCTCGGCATAGGTGCCTAGCTGCGTCCAATTGACGCGATCATGGAGGCTGCGGTATTCTTGCGAATTCCAAACACCGGGTCGTTCAAACAGAGTGCCGATGCCTTCGGCCACCCAGGTAGGAACAGCGCCGAAGCGGCGGTGGATGCCGACGTTGAAGGCGGTTTGATGAGCGGCTTCGTGAATGATGGTTTCGGCATTCACCGACCAGTCTCGGCCTTCTGATCGAGCGGCATCGAACAGGTAGATGCGGTTCGTCTTGGAGTCGTAGAAGCCCAGCGTGTTTTGCATGGACTTGGGTGCGTACTGCAAGTAGATAGCGCGACTTGGAAAGACGACAGCCACTAAAGGGAAGTATGGTTCGTCGATCGGTATGCGACGCACTGAAAAATAGTGCGTGAAGTCTCGATAGAGTTGTTCGAATCGGTCGGCCCAAACGTCTCGCTGCCCAATGGGATGGACCACCAGAAATTTCCCAGTTCTGGAAACGTCGTAGCCTTTGAATTCACGTAGCAACGCACCTTGCAATTCCGCTTGCGAGACGGCCGAAAACTGGTCACTGGTCTTCGCGTAGTGAGTCACAGAATTCGGCTGAAACGTTTGAATCTGACCGTCTCGCGATAACAGTGTGATTTCTTGTTCGTTCCAAAACAGCGGCTTGCCTTCGATGACGCCACTGCCAACTCGCAAACTGACAGTTTGTGCGATTGCTGATTGTCTAGCCGCAATGGGAGCAACAACGACAACAGCCAAGATCAAGAGTTGCGTGCGGAGCATCGGTCACCGTTTTTCGCGAAGTTAGAAACCTGAATTCATTTGTCCGCCAAAAGATACGCTACGACACGACGACATCACATTTTGGGTTCGGTGGCCCATGCTAAACGGACCGCTTGATCATCGGGAAATGGCGGTATTGCAGACTATTCCGCCGCGTTGTTGCGTTTTTGCAACACACTTCCATCCGCGCGAAAGTCTCTTCGATAAACACGAAAGGCGCGAAGAACGGTGTTGAAGTTCGGCTTTTCATCGACGGGTGATGGCGAGGCGAAATCAACAATGAAGACAGATCGAATACAAGAATGCTCAAGCTTTATTGCGATCTCGGTATGTAATACCGGACCGGCAACGGTATCTAACGGTTCTGCCACGCTGCGTAATCATTAGAACGTGTTGTAGTACCAGACGTTTTCTGCGAATAGAGTATTCTGGCGGACGAGCGTATTCAGCTAAGTCCGAGGCTTGGAGGGCGAAGAACCATTTGTGAAGATACTGGCTACTCCGACCGGTTTTGTGGGTAACTGTCAGTGCTTCTCGCATTCGACAATCCATTCGCGCAGAAGCGAAACAGAATCTCTTCTGCTTTGCGCAGTTGGTCAATCGCAATCCATTCGTCGGCAGTGTGTGCTTGTTCAATCGAACCAGGACCGAAGACGATGGTGGGAATTCCGGCGGTTGCTACGGTACCTGCGTTCGTACCAAACGGCACGCCAATGGCATGAGACGCGATGTCCGTTGCCTCGGCCGCGGCGATGAAACGCTGGCTTAGTGACTGATTGTTGTTACTGGCTAATCCCAACGATTTTAGATAGGGCGGATCGTGCATTATTCGTTCACCCAAATTGGTTTCTTGCTGAACGAACTGAATGACTTCTTGATAGATGGCGTCGGCATCTTCGTTGGGCCAGAGGCGGCGATCAATTTCGATGGTACAGCGATCGGGAACGGTGTTGACGGAAACACCTCCGGCAATCGTGCCGACACTCAACGACGGCGGCGTTAGCAACGGATAGGACGCTTCCGCATGGCAAATTCGATTGGCATATTTTTCTAATGCGACCAGAACTTGCGCCATGGTGTAGAACGCATTTTCGCCTTGGCCAGGACTCGAGCTATGAGCGGCCTTGCCTATGGTATGGCATTTCCAGCGAACGGTCCCTTTATGCGCCACCACCACGTTCAGTTCGGTCGGTTCGGCCACAATGGCAGCGTCGGGCAAGCGGTCAAGAAATGGAAATTGCCCGGTGGACCAGCTTTCGGCCAGGTGCTGAATTCCGTCAAAGCCGTTTTCTTCGTTGATGGTGCACGCCATCAAGATGGTTGGCGCGTGGACAGGTTTTTCTTTCATTAATCGGCTACATACCGCCAGCATGGTCGCCATGCCACCTTTGATGTCACACGAACCTCGTCCCCAAATTTTCCCGCGTTCGTTTTTTCCCGAAAACGGTTCGATGGTCATTCCTGTGACGGGCACCGTATCCTGATGCGCTTCCAGCAACAGCAATCCGTTGGCTCCCTTCGCGCCGTGCGGATCGAATAAGGCGACAATGTTGTCTCGTTTCGGCAGGACAGACTGTCGTTGTGACGGAATCTGTTGCTGGGTAAAGACTTGCTCCAAAAAATCGGTTACTCGACATTCCAAATAAGGCGCATCAGTTTGGTCCGAACCCATCGGGTTAACGCTGGGGATGCGGACCAGTTGTTGGGTGAGTTCGACAACGTCCATGACTGGTTCAACTATATTTTTCTAGTTTTACTGAAAACAAATTTGTTCGCGGTTTGAGTATCGGATCTTGCTTGTACTAGCGTGCCGAGCGGGACTGATCGTTCGGCTTGACCCTGCCGTAAGCAAGGACTACCATCCGTCTGGACTCGACGAACAGGTCGAGTTTTTGTTTAATGGGCCTTGTGATATTATTCACAAAGTCCTTTCTGGTGCCCCTAAGTTTATATCCACTCGTGGTTTGAGACGATGGCTGTCCTACCTGTTTTCTTATTTGCGCTTGCGGCCATAGGCCAAGCGGTTGCCATGTTGGTAATCGGTTATTTGTTGGGTCCCAAACGCAACAGTAAGGTGAAACGCATGCCGTATGAAAGCGGCATGGATCCCGTCCATGATACTCGGCGGCGATTCGATGTACGGTTTCACCTGGTGGCCATTGCGTTTCTGATTTTTGACGTGGAGCTGTTGTTTATTTATCCCTGGGCCGTGGCCAGTCGGAATCCGCAAGGTGTTGACGCGGCGATTAATTCCGGATTGGTCTCTAGTCGAGGCATCGTGTTTGGCGGAGTTTTGTTTTTCTTGCTCCTGGTCATAGCGGGGCTGGTTTACGAATGGCGAAAGGGTGTGCTGAAATGGCGATAGAAGAGCTTCCCGACAACGTGATGATCAGCAAGTTGGACGAATTGGCCAACTGGTGTCGCAAGAATAGTTTGTGGCCGATGCCGTTCGCTACTGCCTGCTGCGGCATTGAGTTGATGGCCACCGGTGCCAGTCGTCACGATCTGGCTCGTTTTGGAGCCGAAGTCTTTCGCTTTAGTCCTCGGCAATGTGACCTGATGATTGTAGCAGGCCGAGTGGTCATGAAAATGTTGCCCGTGCTGCAGCGAATCTGGTCGCAGATGAACGAACCCAAATGGTGCATTTCCATGGGCGCCTGTGCGTCGACCGGCGGTGTGTTCGATACGTATTGTGTCGTACAAGGCATCGATCGCTTTATTCCCGTCGACATGTACATTCCCGGCTGTCCACCTCGTCCAGAACAGCTGATTCAAGGCATCATTGATCTCCAGGACAAGATTCAACGCGAAGGTACTGTGCTGGGAGACGAGTTTGATCGACCGGAACGTCAGCTTCGGAAGCGAGCGTTAACGGAGCTGCCCATTATTGGACAAACGCCGGTCTTCGCTCCGCATCTGCGAGATTAGGCAACTAACAATCACGGCAGAATTTTCGCCGCTCGTTATTCGGTCGCACATGGGAACAAAGAGGAAGTTTTGTGGTTACAAGAGAATCCGTTGTCAACGATCTGCTGGAAAAATTTTCCGGTTCGTCCGTCAGCGAATTTCGCCAGCAAACGCGAATCGTGATTGCCAAGTCGGATCTGTTGGGTTGCTTGCAGCATCTGCGAGATCACCATGCGTTTGATTACTTGGTGGACGTCACGTGCGTGGACTACCTCAATTTTCGCGGCGCCAAACATCGGTTCGGACTCGCCTATCTGTTGGCGAACAGCGAATCGGGAGAACGCGTCACGATTCGAGTCATGCTGGACGAACCGGACTTAGACGTCGATTCCATTGTGCCGCTATGGGAAGGAGCGAATTGGCTAGAACGTGAAGTCTGGGACATGTTTGGCATTCGTTTCCAAGGACATCCTGATTTGCGTCGCATACTGTTGCCAGACGCGTTTACCGCTCATCCGTTGCGGAAGGATTATCCGCTGCAAGGTCGAGGTGAACGGCACAACTTCCCGGTGATTACTCGAGGCGAAGCGTAACTGGGATTCAAATCGGAGAAATACATGCCACTGACGCTTGCGGACGTAAACATCGAATCCAAAGAAAAGGACGGACAGGACTACCTGTGGACGTTGAATTTTGGTCCACAACATCCGGCCACGCACACCACGCTGCGCATTGTGCTGAAGCTGGATGGTGAACGAGTGGTCGATTCGATTCCCGACATTGGATACCTCCATTCCGGCTTTGAAAAAATTGGCGAACACCTGGATTACAACCAGTATGTGACCGTCACGGATCGCATGAACTATATTTCGCCCATGGCCAATAATGTGGCGTGGCACCATGCGGTCGAAACGCTGCTGGACATCGAATTGACTCCGCGCTGCAAATACATCCGAGTGATCATTTCAGAATTGGCTCGGATCAGCGATCACCTCTTATCCACCGGTGCCATGGGTTTGGATACCGGAGCGTTTACGTTCTTTTTGTATGCGTTCTATCAACGCGAATGCATCTACGACATTTTTGAAACGCTCTGCGGGGCTCGCTTCACCAACAGTTACACTCGCGTGGGCGGTGTCATGCACGATATGACGCCGACCGTAATTGAAAAAATTCGTTCGTTCCTGAAGACCTTTCCCAAGACGCTGGACGACATGGAACGACTGCTTAATCGCAACCGCATCTTTGTGGATCGCACCAAAGATGTTGGCGTGTTGACCAAGCAAGAAGCGTTGAGTCGAGCTTGCAGTGGTCCGGTTGCTCGAGCCAGCGGGGTGACTCGCGACTTGCGAATTGACGAACCCTACTTGGCATACGGTGACTTCGACTTCAACATTTGCTGTGCCACGGCGGGCGACTGTTTTGCTCGATACTATGTTCGCATGGCCGAAATGCGAGAAAGCCTCAAGATCGTGCAACAGGCGATCGAAAATCTGCCTTCGGGACCGGCGAACATCGGTTCGGACGAACGCACCGCCATGCCTTCCAAGCAACAGGTCTATCAAACCATCGAAGGCACCATCATGCAGTTTGAACTGGTGATGGCCAATCGAGGCATCGAAGTGCCGCATGAAGAAGTTTACGCCGCGACGGAAGCACCCAACGGTGAATTGGGCTTCTACATTGTGGGCGACGGAAGTGACGTGGCGTATCGAGCTCGTTGTCGTCCGCCTTCGTTCATTCATTTTGCGGCGTTCCCGCATCTGATGAAGGGACACACGTTAAGTGATGTCGTCGCGGTTTTAGGAAGTTTGAATATTATTGCAGCCGAGTTGGATCGTTAGCATGGCCACTGCACAAGAACGTTTTCTTAGCGACGAAATTGTCGACGAGATTAAGAGTTACATTCCGCGATACCCATCGCTGCAAGCGGTCACGTTGCCGGCGTTGCACATTGTGAATCGGCATCTTCGCTACGTGCCGATGCAAGCGGTGATTGAAATCGCGGAAATTTTGGAACTGGCGCCGGCTCAGGTGCAAGACACGCTGACGTTCTACGGCTTCTTCAAACAAGACAAGCCCCATGGACAAGTTCGCGCGTGGGTTTGTCGATCGATGAGCTGTGCGATTCGCGGTGGTGAAGCGGTCTTGGATCACATGTGTCATCAAGCGGGCATTCATCCCGGTGAAACCACGGCGGACGGCAAACTAACCATCGAATATGCCGAATGCCTGGGCGCTTGCGACTTCGCTCCGTGCATGCTGGCCGGCGACGATCTACACAAGAACCTGGACAAAAACAAAGCCGACATGTTCCTGGACGATCTAGGAATCAAAGCCAAGAAATCCTAGCGATGGGTGGACGTCACGGCGTTTCGCACAACACAAACTGGTGAACGAACAAACGGAAAATATTGTGGCTGAATTCGAACCGGTCTTACTGGCCAACATCAACCGACCCAACAGTTTCACTCGCAAAGAGTACGAAGCGACCGGCGGCTACCAATCGTGGAAAAAAGTCCTTTCGATGGATCGCACCGAAGTGATCGACATCGTAAAGAACAGTAATTTGCGAGGTCGAGGTGGCGCGGGATTTCCCACTGGATTGAAGTGGACCTTCTTGCCCAAGGATCATCCTGGCCCAATTTACTTTTGCTTGAACGCCGACGAAAGTGAACCCGGCACGTTCAACAATCGCATTTTGATGGAACAAGATCCTCATCAAGTTCTGGAAGGCTTGATGATCAGTTCCTATGCCACCAGAACATCGACGGCCTACATTTACTTGCGATATGAATATCCTGGTTGCAACAAGCGTCTTCAAGACGCTATCGACGAATGTTACGCGGCAGGTTATTTGGGCGACAACATTCAAGGCAGCGGTTACAGCCTGAATATTTATATTCATCAAGGTGCGGCGGCGTATATTTGCGGCGAAGAAACCGGACTGATTGAGAGTATTGAAGGGAAACGAGCGTGGCCGCGAATCAAGCCGCCCTTCCCAGCGATTGAAGGTGTTTTTCGCAAACCAACCGTGGTGAACAATGTGGAAACCGTGGCGTGCGTGAAGCATATTTTGGATCGAGGTGCGGACTGGTTCAAATCGATGGGTGTGCCGGCCGATCCGAATAATCCTCGCGATGCCGGCAGCTACGGTCCCAAACTGTATTGCTTAAGCGGCCATGTGGAAAAGCCGGGATGCTATGAAGCGCCCTTAGGCTTGACCGCTCGGCAGCTAATCGAAGATTTTGGCGGTGGCTGCTGGAAGGGTCGCAGTGTGAAGGCTGTGATTCCGGGTGGCATCAGCATGGGATTACTCGGCCCAGATGAACTCGACTGTCCGCTCGACTTTGCCGGTCCTGGCAAATACGGATGTCTGGGACTGGGGACTGCGGCTGCTGTAGTCATTGATGATCAAACGTCGATTGTCGACTTCCTACACAATAGTGCTCGTTTCTTCGCTCACGAAAGTTGCGGTCAGTGCACTCCGTGTCGCGAAGGCACGTCATGGGCATTGAAGATGTTAAACCGGATCAAAGCAGGTCGAGGCCGTTTGAAGGACTTGGATCTGTTAGCCGAAATTGGCGACACCATCGGCATCATTCCGGGCACTACGATTTGCGGACTGTCAGACGGAGCTGACCTGGCCGATCAAGAACGCGATTAAAGTTTCGTGGTGAATTCGAACACTACAGCTCAGCGTGCGAATCCCGATGGCTACATGGTGACCGACCCGGTTCCCGTTTTCGAAACCACGGCTCATTAGGAATACGCACGATCCGTCGCTCATTCGCGCCGCACGAATTTTAGAAGGTAAGAATCCATGGCAACCGTTATTGTTAACGGCACAGAAATTGAAATCGGAGAAGACGAACGGCTGAACGGCATCCAGGTTGCTCGTCGAGCCGGAGTCGATGTGCCGCATTATTGTTGGCATCCCGGTTTGTCCGTGGTGGCTAGTTGCCGCATGTGCTTGGTGGAAACAGGAAGACGAGATCCTGCCACGGGTGAAATTTCGATGATGCCCAAAGTGGTTCCGGGCTGCCAAACGCCGGCCACCGACAATACTGTCTTTGTGACGGACAGTGACAAAGTCAAGGCAGCGCGAGCCATGGTGGAAGAGGATCTGCTGATTCGCCATCCGATTGACTGCCCGATCTGTGACAAAGCCGGCGAATGCGCATTGCAGGATTATCATTTCAAGCACGGTCGCGAAGAACGTCGAGCGGATTTGAAGCCGTTCACCAGTCGGCGTCGACCGATGGGTGACACGGTGACACTGTTTGTCGATCGCTGCGTCATGTGCACTCGCTGTGTTCGATTTACTCGAGAAATCACCGGTACGGCCGAACTGATGGTGATCAATCGCGGTTCGCACGAAGAAATTGATGTCTTTCCGGGATATCCGCTGGACAACAAAATGTCCGGCAACGTGGTTGATTTGTGTCCGGTCGGTGCGCTGGGAGACAAGGACTTTTTGTATTCGCAACGAGTCTGGTTTATGAAGAGCCATGACGGAGTGTGTGCGGGATGTTCTACCGGTTGTTCAATCAAGATCGAAGAAAATCAAGACCGCATCTATCGCTTGAAGCCTCGTGAAAATCGCCACGTCAATCAATGGTGGATGTGTGACGAAGGACGTTACGGCTTTAAGTATGTGCACAATGCCGAACGCCAGATTCAACCCACCGTTTCCACTGCTGACGGTGCAACGCCTGTCGAATGGCCCGAAGCACAGTCGCATCTGCAAAACCTGCTGAAGAACAGTCCGAAGTTGGCCGTGGTGGTTTCTCCGTTCTTGACCGTCGAAGAAGCCTTCATGTTGTGCAAACTAGCCAAGCAGGCGGACCCTGACGCAATCTTGGCATTGGGTCCGGTTCCGCAAAGTGGGCAGGACGAATCATTTGCCAACGGGTTTACAATTCGAGCGGAAAAGTGCCCGAACCGCCGAGGCGTAGAGAAAGTGATTGGGCACTTTGCTGGTCAGACAACGTCGTTTGAAGATTTTGTGACCGACACGGATTGCAGTTCGCTGGACGCAGTCTGGGTCACCGGCGGTTATCCGCAAGATTGGATGACAACAGACCAAGCAACCAAGCTGTCGGCGGCCGGACAGTTGATTGTGCAAGACATTTTCACTTCGCCGGTGTGGGAAGTGGCATCGGTTCGTTTGCCTGGCGTGGCGTTTGCGGAACGAGAAGGTTCGTATGTGAATGCGAACGATCGTTTGCAATCGTTTGAATGGGCCATTCGTCCTCCAGCCGGAGCCATGATGGAAGGTCGACTGTATTGGAATCTGTTGGGCGAAATGGGCATGTATGACGCACAGCGAATTCGGCAGATGGTGGCCCGAGAAATTGCGTTCTTCGCGCCGGCCGCCGGTGAAATACCAGCCGAAGGTGTCGATTTGCGAATTAACCAAATCGCTCAGACCCAATCCGAAGTGACAGCCTAAATCGTTCGCAGGACGAAGCAAATTCGTTGAAGAAATAAAAGTAGCATGGATATTACCAGTCTAATCATTGTGTTTGTCAAAATCTCGGTCGTGCTGGGCGGGATCATGACGGCCGCTGCGTATTTTGTGTTGCTGGAGCGTCGAGTTGCAGCGTGGGTGCAAGATCGTCGCGGGCCGAATCGAGTTGGTTTGCCGTTGACCAAAATTCGACTGTTTGGTTTGGGGCAACCGTTGGCGGATGGTGCCAAGATGATCCTGAAGGAAGAATACACGCCGGCGCATGTCGATCGCCGTCTGTTCGTATTGGCTCCCATTATCATCATGTCCGCCGCTCTGGCCGTGTATGCCGCAATTCCGTTTGGCAGTTCGTTGCCGCCCATTCCGCAGTTGGGAATTAACGAACCAATCAACTTAGTCATCGCGCCGCAACTGGACGTCGGCATGATCTATGTCTTTGCGTTATCCAGCATTGCCGTCTACGGCGTGATCTTGGGTGGCTGGGCCAGTAACAATAAATACAGTTTTCTGGGCGGGCTGCGATCGAGTGCTCAGATGATTGCCTACGAATTGCCGTTAGGCCTGGGATTGTTGGGCGTGATTTTGGCGACCGGTTCTCTTCGTTTGGACGCGATTGTGGGTCAGCAAGCGGATTCGGTTTGGTTCGCGTTAGCTCAGCCGCTGGGCTTTGTTGTCTTTGTGGTAGCCGCGTTTGCCGAAGCAGGCCGTTTGCCGTTCGATCTACCCGAATGTGAACAAGAGTTGATTGGTGGTTACCATACCGAATATTCGGGCATGAAGCTGGTGTTGTTCCTCACCGCCGAATTCATTCATATGATCACGGCATCGTTCTTGATCGTGATCTTGTTCCTGGGAGGCTGGCATTTCCCGGGTATCACGGGCGGTTCGGAAACCGAAATCACTTGGCTGTTGGCGGCGTTACGGATCGGCGTGTTGCTGGCCAAAGTCTTTTGCGTCATCTTTTTCTTCATGCTGGTTCGCTGGAGCTGGCCTCGTTTCCGTTTTGATCAACTGATGACGTTGGCTTGGAAAATCATGCTGCCGCTGGGCGTGGTGAACTTGATTTCGGTAGCCTTCATTACTGAATTTCAGCATCCCAGTTACTTTGGCGGACGATTTGCAGACGCCAGCCCCACGACCACGCTGATCGTCTGCGCGGCAGGTTGGGTTGTGGCGATTGTTTCTTGGATTGTGGTGGCGTCGCTCAGTCCGTTAGTCACCGACAACCGGCCTCGTCTGGATCTGGATGTCTATGGAGTGGATTCGCAACTGGAATCGTAGATAGCAAAATCATGAAAGCAAACGATAAACGAATAGATTGGGTTGAAGAGCCGAAACTGGGTTTGGCTGGGCGCATGTATTTGCCGCTGATCCTGGGTGGTTTTTGACAACTACTTCCAAACCTTGGTTTCACCCCAAGGTCACGGTCAACCCCAGCTATCCAGACCAAGAGGACCGGAGATTGGTAATCCGCTGATTTACCGAGTGTGCATCGGTTGAATAAGGATGAACAGGGACGAGTAAAATGTGTGGCGTGCTTCTTGTGCCACGGCATGTCCGGCACTTTGCATTGATATCATTGGTGTAGAAAGTCCTTGGCCGGATCGCGAAAAGTATCCGGAAAGTTTTGTGATTGACGAACTCCGCTGCATCTTCTGCGGCATGTGCAGCGTGTCCGGTGGACGCCGGTGAATTGACCAGTTTGTACAATCTGACGGGTCGCAGCCGAGAAGAAATGATTTTTGACAAAGAGAAACTGCTGAGCGTTTATGACGCCACCAAGGATCAGGAACCGATGAAGTCGACGCAGTTAGGAGGCACCGTATGAACGGTTGTTGGCTGTTGGCTGCCACAACGGATTCTTCGTCCGCTTGGGCCGAACTAGGCTCAAAGCTCAGCGGAACCGAAGGTCGAGCGATCATTGGTTGGGCGTTGGCCGTGCTGGCGTTGTGGCTGATTGGGCCGAATAGTTCTCATTCGCGAAAGATTGCCGGCGCCGTTTTCGGTGTCTTAGGATTAGGCGTTTTTTGGTCCTTTGTGCCAGCCATGTCTTTCTTGCCGGCGGAAAGCGTGTTCTTGTTGTTGGCAGGCCTAACCATCTTTGCCGCCGTTGCCACTATTTCCGCTCGCAGTCCCGTTTATTCCGCCATTTGGTTTGCCTGTTCCTTGCTGGGTACCGCTGGGTTGTTCCTGTTTCAAGGGGCTCAGTTTTTGGGCATCGCGACGATTGCCGTTTATGCCGGTGCCATTGTGGTCACGTTCCTGTTTGTTTTGATGTTGGCGCAGCCCGAAGGGCATGCGTTCTTTGATCGAGTCAGTTGGGGCAAGTCACCTCGAGCGGTCATTCCCGTGGTCACCATGGCGATTGTTTCGTTGATTGCGTATCAATTCGGCAAATCGGATATCCGCAATCACGTCAAGGCTGAAGAGTTGGTTGCTCGAACGGTAACAGAACTTGGCGGCTCCGATGCGGCGGTTCGCAAGGTCGTCCATCACCAGGACGGAGACGTCACGGTTGTGGAAGTGGATGTCGTGGCCAGCGAAGCGGCTTTGTCCAAGTTGGAAGATTCGAAAGCAGAATTACAGCGAAGCATTGGCGAACGCATTCCGGACTGGTCCAAATGCGTGGTCGATTTCCAGACGAACACCGACGTTCGCACGGCGGACCATGTTGCTCATTTGGGCGGACAATTGTTTGGTGCGAATTTGATTGGTGTCGAAGTGGCCGGTTGTTTGTTGATGATGGCGTTGGTCGGAGCACTTGTGGTGGCAGGCTTGGACGAAGAAAAGAAACCAGGAGCGACGGCGCGATGAGTGAAACCGCGTTACTTCAAAACTACTTGCTGGTAGGCAGCATCTTGTTTGGGTTAGGGCTGACCGGTTTTCTGATTCGCAGAAATCTGATTGTCATGTTCTTGTGTGCAGAGATGATGTTGCAAGGCGTTTCGCTAAGCCTGATTGCTTGGGGACGTTACCACAATGACTGGAGCGGCCAGATGCTGGTCATTTTCATCATTACAGTGGCCGCGTGTGAAGCCGGCATTGCATTGGCGCTGGTATTGGCGCTGTGTCGCAAGAGCGGCAGCTTGGATATCGTGAATTGGCAGAATGTTCGTGAAGAAGGTCGCATGCCGTATATCGACCAAGAAGTACCGGCCGAAGCAGTGGAATCGGAAGTTTGGCCCACGCTGACTCCCGCCGGTATTGAACCCGCCACCGACCAACAGGAATTGTATCGTAGCAATGTCTGATAATTTGATCATTCTGATTCCGTTCTTTCCTTTGCTGGCAGCGATTCTGATTGCCATCTTGGGGCCGAAACTCCTAAAGGAAAACAGCCACTACGTAACCGTTCTGGCGTTTGCCGCCTCCTTTTTCTGCAGTTTGATGCTGTTCTTTTCCGTACAGGGGCAGGTGGTCGAAGAAGGGACTTCCTTCGAATCGGTCACCACCTTGTGGACCTGGGCCGCAGTAGACAATGCCATGATCGATGCAGACGGGCACAGCGTTCCGTTTCTGATTGACGTGACACTACGAAGTGACGCGTTGACTTCGATCATGTTGTGTATGGTCACGTTCATTGCCACGCTGGTCGCCATCTTTGGTGCAGGGTATATGCATGGAGATCGAGGTTACTGGCGATTCTTTGCGTATGTCTCGCTGTTCGTCTTTTCCATGACCATGTTGGTATCAGTCAGCAACTTCCTATTGCTGTTTGTTTTTTGGGAAGCGGTTGGTCTGTGCAGCTATTTGCTGATCGGATTCTGGTATCACAAGCCGGAAGCTTCGGCCGCTGGAAAGAAGGCGTTCTTGGTGAATCGAGTGGGTGACTTTGGGTTCGCTCTGGCCATCTTCTTGATTTGGATCAACTACGGCACTCTGAATTTTCACGACTACGTGGTGGATGGCCAAGTCATCATCCCCGGTGTCTTTGGTCAAATGCGGCTGGGCGGAGCTTTGCCCTACGTACAAGGTGGCATGGCTACTGCGATTTGCTTGTTGTTGATGCTCGGTGCTTGTGGCAAGAGTGCTCAGTTTCCGTTGCACGTTTGGCTGCCCGATGCCATGGAAGGTCCTACTCCGGTCAGTGCGCTGATTCACGCCGCCACGATGGTTACGGCCGGCGTCTACATGGTCACTCGTTGTACACCCTTGTTTCACGCGTCGCCTGACGCGCAGGTCACGGTTGCCTGTATCGGTGGATTCACAGCATTACTGGCCGGTCTGATCGCGTTGACGCAGCATGATCTGAAACGAGTGCTCGCATATTCCACGGTCAGCCAATTGGGATACATGTTCTTGGCGCTGGGCACCGGTAGCTTGGCAGGAATTGTGGCGGGAATGTTCCATTTGTTCACACACGCTTTTTTCAAGGCGTTGCTGTTCTTGGGTTCGGGCAGTGTGATGCATGCCATGGGCAATGTGATTGACATGCGTCGTTTTGGTGGACTGCGACACTTGATGCCGTGGACGTTTCGCACGTTTCTAGTCGGATGTTTGGCGCTGGCAGGAATCTTTCCGTTTGCTGGATTTTGGAGCAAAGATGCGATCTTGGCGTCGGTGCATGACCGAGCTTACCCCGGCGCGCACGCTCACGATTCCGGACACGACGCTGATCATGATGCGGATGAACACGCGACTCATTCAGTAGCGTTGCTAAGCGCAGACCATGCTGGTTCGAACCAACCGAACGCGTACACGAACATCTACGTTTGGCTGTATCGAAGTGCCTGCTTTACGGCATTTTTAACGGCGTTTTATACGTTTCGAGCGTTCTTTTTGACGTTCTATGGACCGCAAGTCATTCCTGACGAAGCGGGCCACCACGCGCATGAATCGCCGCCGATGATGTGGATCCCGTTGGCAATTTTGGCCGTCTTTGCGTTCTTGATTGGATTCGTATCGGAATTGGATCATAAGTTCGCGCACTTGCTGACGTCGACGCCGTCATTGGCATTTGCGGGCATGCAGGACACCATGCAACCGGGCGGCTTTCACATGGATATTGCCATCAGCAGTACCATCATTGCGGTGTTGGGAATTGCATTGGCTGCGTTTTTGTACTTGGGGCACCAACGAGAAGTGGAAGCGATTTCCAAACTGAAATTGGTAGCTCCGCTGCGAGCCCTATCGTTGAACAAGTTTTATCTAGACGAAATCTACACGTGGGCCATTGTCAAACCGCTGGAATACCTGGGCATCATCTACTTTTGGCTTGATCGTTGGTTGGTCGATGGTTTGGTCAACTTGGTTGGCAAACTGCCCGTGGTGCTGGGCAGTGGCTTGCGAAACTTGCAAACTGGTTTGCTGCCGTTTTATAGCCTGTCCATGGTCGTGGCGATGGTGATTCTGTTGTTCTTGGGTCAAGTTTTGTGGGGTGGAGGTTAATTCAGAACTATGGACGTTTCTTCGCTCCTATTATTGTCCATCGCCTTACCGTTGTTGGGTGCTGTTTTCATTGGCTTGGTGGCGCTGGCGATCGAGGTTCGATTCGAACGGTCGCGTTTGTCATTAGCTTGATGACGTTCGGCTGCGTGGTGGCAGTGGTTAGCCAATTTCCGACGGGATCGGAAATGTTCGCCACGAAGTCCATCACTTGGCTACCAGCATCGACGGGTATCGACTGCCAGATCAGCGTTGGTTTGGATGGATTGAGTTTGTGGTTGTACGGGCTTTCAGGCCTGTTGATGCTGACCGCTATCTTGGTTAGCTGGAATGCGATTTCTGAGCGACCAGCCCTGTTTTACAGCATGCTGCTGCTGCTTGAATCGGGTTGCTTAGGCGTCTTTGCCGCTCAGGATTTGATGCTGTTTTATGTCTTTTTTGAATTCACACTGATTCCACTATTTTTCTTGATCGGAATTTGGGGCAGCGAAGATCGCCGTTATGCCGCCATCAAATTCTTCCTGTTTACGTTGGCTGGCAGCTTGTTGACCTTTGTGGGCCTAATCACGTTGGTGGTTTCCGTCTACAACCTGTCCGATTCGTCCGATCGAATTCTAACGTTTTCCATTCCTAAGCTGACAGAAGCACTGGCTTTGCGACCACTGGATGCCAAGTTGCAAATCTGGTTGTTCGCGGCGTTGTTTGCCGGTTTTGCCATCAAGGTTCCCTTGTTCCCGCTGCATACTTGGCTGCCCCTAGCGCACGTTCAGGCACCTACCGCCGGCAGCGTGATCTTGGCAGGTGTGTTGCTGAAAATTGGCACCTACGGTTTTCTTCGCTTCAGCATCCCGATGCTGCCGGCCGCCACTGAATTCTGGACGCCATGGCTATTATGGCTGTCCGTGATTGGCATCATTTACGGCGCATTGGTGGCGTTAGTTCAGTCCGACATTAAGAAACTGATTGCCTATTCCAGCGTCAGCCACTTGGGATTCTGCATGTTGGGACTGTTCGCGTTGAATCGTTTGGGAGTCCAAGGTGCGACGCTACAGATGATCAACCACGGGATTTCCACCGGCGGCCTGTTCGCACTCGTCGGCATGCTTTACGAACGCTATCACACTCGGCAAATCAGCAGTTACAGTGGCTTAGCCAAGAAGCTGCCGGTGCTGACCTTTTTCATGCTGATCTTCACGTTTTCCAGCATCGGATTACCGGGAATGAATGGCTTTGCCGGTGAAATCATGATCCTGACTGGCATGTTCCAGAAGGCCTGGCACGGAGCGGAGGCGGTGGGCGGCCTCAAGATTATTTCCGTTTTGGCAGTGTCCGGCGTGGTGCTAGGTGCTTGGTATATGCTGTGGTTGGTTCAACGAGTCTTCTTTGGGCCGTTGGTCGAACCGCACGATGCACACGATCACGGCAGTCATGGCGTGCAGGACCTTTCGTTCCGCGAAATCGCCGCCTTGGTGCCGCTGTGCATATTTGTATTTTGGATTGGTTTGTATCCGAAGTTTTTCTTGGATCGAATGGCGCCAACGTTGGACAAGTCAATCCCCAACGCCGTGGCGAATTCGTCAGACATGAACGAATCGGTGGCGTTTGCAGCGTCCAGCGATCGTTTGCGTGACTAGTACGTTCCGTTATCGAGTTTCCTATATTTCCAAAAGATCGAGTCCGTTTCGTGGCAACTCAAATTGATACCATTTTGTTCTTAATTCCCGAGATCCTGGTGGTGGTGTTGGCGCTGTGGGTCATTGTCGGTGGCGCATTTGCTCCGGCCAAACCCTTTTGGGCTGCACTATCTACTATCGCTTTAGTTGTGGCCTTGGTATTGCTTTCTGGCCAGAAGTTGGTGGCGGGTGATAACGGGCCGCTGATCGTTGATTCGCTGGGGAGTTCGTTCCGCTGGATTGCGCTGTTGTGCGGTATCGCATTGACGTTAACGTCCACCGGTTCGGGCAATACTCATTCGTATCCAGAAAGATTAGGTGCCATCCTGTTCTTGTTGGTAGGCGTGATGTTGGTGGCGTCAGCCGGCAATTTGATAATGTTATTCTTGGGACTCGAGCTGATTTCGATACCAACATACATGCTGCTGTATGCAGGACGAGCGGACAAGGCGTCGGCCGAAGCTTCGACCAAATACTTCTTCTTGAGCATTCTGTCTTCGGCCTTCATGCTGTACGGTTTCAGCATGTTGTATGGCATGACGGGCAGTGTCACGTTTTCTGAAATGCACAGATCGCTGGCGACTGATCCTTCACCAACCATTGCCGGTCTATCGTTGTTGCCGCTGGCGTTGTTGATGATTTTGGCAGGGTTAGCCTTCAAGTTGGCGGCCTTCCCGTTTCACTTTTATGCGCCAGACGTCTATCAAGGCACGTCCAGTCTGGCTGCTGGCGTGTTGGCGGTCACACCCAAGCTGGCCGCGGTGGTAGCGGCAAGTCGACTAATTGCGGTCATCATGCCTTCGCAACAAGGGCCGTTTTTGTGGCAGATTTTGGTGGTCGCTTCCGTGGCGTCGATGACATTGGGCAATGTGGCGGCGCTTTGGCAAAAGAGTGCTCGACGTCTATTAGCTTATTCCTCCATTGCTCATTCTGGCTACTTGTTAATTGGCTTGGCCGCCGCCGTTGCGGCGCCACAGGGATCCGGCAATGCTGGAATCTCGGCCGCCGTGCTGTACATCATGGTTTATGCAGCGGCGTCGTTAGGAGCATTTGCGGTGCTGGCCGCCGTGCTGGGTGACAATGATGAAATGGACGACGTACGGTTGCTGGCAGGGCTAGGAAATCGAGCTCCTGGTCAAGCGTTTGCCATGGCCGTGTTCATGTTTTCGATGAGCGGAATTCCGCCATTAGCCGGATTTTGGGGCAAGTTTTCGTTGTTCAAGAGTGCCCTGGATGTGGCATTCGAAGGTACGAACCAAATCTGGTTTGTGACGCTGGTGATCATTGCGGCGTTAAACGCGGCCATCGCTGCTGGGTATTATCTGCGAGTGATCGCGATGATGTATTTTCAAGATTCGTCATCGGAAGCGAAGACAACCGTTCACATGGGTCCGGCCGTCGCGGCGTACTTGTGCATGCTGGCGACGCTCGTCTGTGCGTTCCCAGCCCCCTTGATGCAGCAAGCCGATCAAGCAGCCGCAGGACTGGTCGCTGCGGCCGATGACGCTGGATCGACCGCGAAATTGGTGCAGGTTGCTGCAAGTCGGCGGTAGACGAACCGCGTTGACTCACTATGATTCGAATAGCGCGAATTTGGTTGGCCGACAGTCGACACTGATGCCAGAAAGCTGTTCGTCGCTGATGATGGGTTTTTGCACACGCCTTCATGCTTTGTCGTTTCGCAATTTCGAACCGAAAGAAAATTTGGAATGAATACGCTACCCCTGAACGAAGCCACTGTGAAACAAGTTCTGGACAAGATTCAGGATCCGGAAACGGGCCGCGGGCTGGTGAAAATGGGGCAAGTTCCTGAACTGGTGGTGACTGCCGATCAGATCAATGCCACAGTTGCGTTGACGACGCATTCCGCTCCGCTTTGGAGCGACACCATGAACGAAATTAATCAAACGCTATGCGATGCGTTTCCGACGGCCAGAATCAAGGTCTCGCGAATCATCCATTCTCGTCCGGCTGAGAAGATCGGAGAAATTGGCCTGACTGCCAAGAGCGTCGTCGCCGTGGGATCGGGAAAAGGTGGTGTTGGCAAGAGCACCATCGCGGCATCCATCGCCTTTGGGCTGGCGAAATCAGGCTGCCAAGTCGGCTTGGTTGATGCCGATGTGTATGGTCCCAGCGTGCCGCATTTGCTGGGTGTTAGTGGTCGGCCTGAAATTCGAGAAAACCGGATTCAGCCGATTGAAGCAGATGGCCTGAAGGTCATGTCGATGGGCTTTCTGGTGCCACCGGGTGAAGCCGTGGTTTGGCGAGGTCCGATGTTGCACGGCGCGATAACTCAGTTTCTTCGTGACACCAACTGGGGCGACCTGGATTATTTGATTATCGATATGCCGCCAGGAACAGGCGACATTGCGTTGACACTTTCACAGATCATGCCGCTGACTGGCGCCGTAGTCGTCTGCACTCCGCAAGATGTCGCCTTATTGGATGCCATCAAGGCCATCGCGATGTTCCGCAAGGTGAATATTCCTGTGCTGGGTATGGTCGAAAACATGAGCGGATTCATCTGCCCGGACTGCACCAAACGGCACGAAATTTTTGGCAGTGGCGGAGCTCGCAAGCGAGCTATCGAATTGGACGTACCGTTCTTGGGTGAAGTCCCAATCAACATTCAGATTCGCCAAAACGGAGACGACGGAAAAGCGGCGGCGGCGTTGGAAGATCCGGTTACCGGCAAGTCACTTAAAGTGCTTAGCTATCAGCTGGCCAAACAGCTGGCCAGCCAAGTCAAGTCGGCGCCGCCCTTACCGACGCTTTCAGTGCTCTAGGTCACTGTATTTTTTCAGCTTAAGATGGGGAACGTCGGTGGTGGTCTTGATCGACAAGGCTAGGGACTTCGTACTGGAGGCTCTGGCCCAAATCCCGGGATTTTTCATATAAGGCCATAATCCGGTGGGGACAGTGCCGTTTGTCCGCGAATGGCGTTCAACTACGTTCGCATCAGACCGGCAATGATTTTTCCTTCGGACAGTTTGATAGGGCGACCGATAGGCGTTTGCAGTTCCAAGTTCGCTTGAACGCCGAGCGAATTGAGAATCGTAGCGTGAATGTTTTCAATGGGAATCCCTTCGTCCAACTTGACCTTGCGACCGTCCGCGTGCGAACCGCCAATGGCTTGCCCGCCAACGACATTTCCTCCGGCCAATGCAATACTGAAGCCATGCGGCCAGTGATCACGGCCACCAGCCGGGTTCATGTGCGGAGTACGACCGAATTCTCCGCCGCACAACACCAAGGTATTCTCCAATTGGTCTCGGTCTCGCAAGTAGCGAATCAACGCCGCAAAGGCCGGATCCAGAACTTTTTTTAAGCTGTCGTGAATGCCGTGATTATTGACGTGGCTGTCCCAACCGCTCAACGTGACTTCCACGCACCGCACGCCCACTTCGGTCAGTCGCGCCGCCGCCAAACAGCCTCGTCCAAATTCCGTATCGCCGAACGGTGTTTTTTCGCGCTCCGAAACTTGACTCAAATCAAACGCAGCCAACTGTTCCGACGTCATCATCCGCTGCGCGTTGCGAATGGTATGCATGTGCAACGTTCGAGTTTCTTCCAGCTTGGCGAGACGTTTTGTGGCAAACGTCCGTTCTAGAACATCCAGATCTTCGGTTCGCTGTTGCTGGCGATCATCGTCAACGCGAGCTTTCATGTCGGGCAAGCCGTGCTGCGGATCGTAGGTCTTGAAGGCGTCAAATTCGTCACCTAGATATCCACCGCGACTGGGCGAACCACCGGGCAAGATGGAAATGTGCCGAGGAATCTCGGTCGAACCAACCGGCAACTGATGACAAAGAATGGCGCCCAGCGAAGGATGGACCAACGTGGGATCGGGACGGTAACCGGTTCGCACGTTATATATCGCTCGTTCATGGTCACCTTCCTTGCTGACCACCGACCGCACCAACGCCACATCCTGCATCTCCGCCGCCAAATGCTCCATTCCCTGAGCCAACGAAATTCTCTTGGCGGCTGTCGAAATGGCTGCGGTGCCCGCCGCAATCGTTTGATTCGGCTGTGGATCAAAGGTCTCCAGTTGGCTGGGACCGCCATCCATCCAGAGCAAGATAACGGACTTGGGACGCTGCTGTTTCGAATGTTCGTCTTGCTGAGCCAACGCTTGTGCTAATGGTGTCAGCCAGCTAATTCCGGCGAAACCCAGGCCCTTCAGTAACGTGCGGCGATGAACGTGATCCAAGCGACCACAAGCGTATTTTTCTGTCTTCATGTCAATGGTTCCACGAAAATTCGGTGCTGTTCAGCAACACCCAAAACAGATCCTCTAAGACTTGGGATCGACTCTGGTCACTGGTTTCGAGTCGGTTCACAAAATATGACAATTCGTCGGCGGAAGGACGTCGAGTCAGCGTGGTGAGGAAAGCCGTTTCTACGCACGTTGAATTGTCCTTGGACAATCGAGCAATCCGAGTAGACGCGTTGAACAGCAGGTCGTCTTTGGTTCGTTCTTGCACCAACTTTCCGTTCATCATCAGCAAGCGTTGAGGAATCGTGCCGGGGCGGTTGGTGTATTCATCTTCGCCAGCATCTCCATAGCGTTTGATGAATTCGTTTTTCTCTCCGGCTCGAATCAGCTTCACCAGAATATGCGATTCGGCATCAATCGTCTTCAGCGAACTCGCTTGTACCACGCTGCCGGAAACCTGTTCGGGACGAAGTCGCGTCAAGGGAAACAAGGCCCATTGTTCTTCCATCGTCTCCACAGCGTTATCGGCTTGGCTGTCGCGTTGAAACACTTCGGACAACGCGATGACACGAATCAAACGCCGGACATCGTAGCCATGCTCAGCAAAATCTGCGGCCAACAGCTCCAAGCCCGGAGGAAACGGCCCGTTCAGCGGAACACTATCGATGGGATCCATCAAGGGACGGCCAAACAATAAAGCCCAAATTCGATTGACCATCAAACGAGCAAACGGTTGGTTGTCCGGGTGCGTCACCCACTGGGCCAAGACTTGTCGTCGATTGCCAGGTTGCGATTGACGCACTTCGTCTAAAAGCTCCGCACCAAAGGGCACGGCCGGTTCCACTAATTGCTCGTCTGTAGCATGCAAGTACTTATAGCGATACTCCGCGTTTTCTTTGTCACGAATTCCCAATAGACTCGATTCGGCTTCACAGAAAAATGCGGCCAATTGATGAAAATCCTGCTGCACCCATTTGCCTTCCAAATTGTCATCGTGACATTGGACGCAATCGAGTCGCACGCCCAGGAAAGCTCGCGTGGTTCGAGCAGCCAGGCGTTCTGCGTCGGGTTGATCATCGTCGTTCACATCGTTGGTGACCGTGATGAAATTGACGGCAGGTGAATCGGTCCACAATCCCGTATCACTAATCAGCGAACGAACAATCCGATCGTACGGTTGATTCGCGTGTAGTTGGTCACTCAGCCACGTGACGAAGCGACGTCTGCGATAGACCAAGAACGGACCGTCTTCCGTGCCGACATAGGATCGAGCGAACCGTTCGGCCAAATAGTCGGCTGATCGACGGTCGTGTAGCACTTGCTCCAGCCACCAAGCAATGCGTTCTTCTTCGGGAAGGGTTTCCAGTGTTCGCACATCTTCCAAAGAAGGAATGGTTCCCATCAGCCCCAGCGAAAGGCGGCGAGCCACTGTCAAGCTGTTTGCCAACCGTGCCGGTTCCAATTTCTGTTCCGCATAGTACTGGCGAAACTGTTGATTGAGCTGATCAATGACCGGTCGTTCGGAAGGCGAACTGATTGAATTTTGCGCCACTACGGGAATGTCCAATCGGCTGACCGACAAAACTAACCCGCTGAGCGATACCGTCAGAAACAGCGCCATGGCAATCATCGATTTCCCGGTCATGGCTGAACATCCTTTGAATCGCGAGGCCATATGGCCTTTGACAAAAAACAAGATTCGTTTGTGCCGGAGTTTGCCGGACGAGCCGAGCCCGAGTTCGCACCAAGCACATACATCGATTCGCCCAACAGATCTTCGAATGAATCGCCACAACGTTTCAAGTCCAGGACGCCATTTTCAAATCTTTTTGCGAATGGCGATTCAAGGCAGCAGCGCCAGATGCAGGCATTATCGCGAGCGTAAAAAGATTTAAACTCGCGCCACGCGTGCAGAATCAGCTGGAAATAGCCGGAAAAAGTCCCGGCAGCAAGCAGCAGCAAAGCCGCGCCCGAGGGGAACGAAAGATAGAATCAAAAAGAGAGCGGAGGGCACGGGGCTCGAACCCGCAACCCCTTGCGGGGCAACTGATTTCGAATCAGCCTCCTAACCATTCGGTTACCCTCCGGAGCTCTTTTCCTTATCTATACCGGCCAAACCCGGAATTCACAAGGTGCGAATCGACTTCAGCCGAAATCTTGATGTCGTCACCCCAGTTTGCAGTTCTCCATCTCAATGGCCAACGAATGTCGCCATTCACGATACTTGATCCAAATCCAGCAGGTTTTGCCGGTTTTGCCGGTCAACGAAGAAACTCTAGGCGAGCGGTCAGTCGAATGACGATGTCTGATAGCAATGCATTCACCGTAGATGCAAGCATTTTGGTCCCCCACGTTAGGAGCGTTACAAACCGATGAAGAAAGAGACATTTCGCGTGGTTACTCGAGGTGCCAACGGACAGCTTCGAATCAAAGACTACGGCAGCACGGACAAGATTCTTCAGATGCACACGCAGATTGGCGTGGATGATTGCAGTACTGACCTTGATCTTCGCGGACTCCCTGTTTTCCGAGGTCTGATCGGTCCGATGTCCGAAGGAAAGACCGTGGTTCGCTACGAATCCCCCGATGTCTTTGAAGCCATGACCAAAGAATGGGTGGCTCAACCAGCGGAAAAGAAACGTCGTCGCCGACGCAAGCCGGGCACCAATGAATTGGCTCCCGTTCCTGCCGAAGAAAACGCTGCTTCAGCTGGACAAGAACAGCCGTAACCTGCCAGTTCAAGCTTATCCGGCAACCGGCAATCTTGGTCGTGGATGAGGAAACCAATCCTCACCGCAGTGAAATAAAGTGACGAATTCCCGCCTCGATCGTAGTTCGAGGATTCGTCACCTTATCCGCTAGTTGCCAACCGATTTACGGCCGGAATGTCCATTGGTCTATTCCGTCATCGCCGTATACGTGGCCGTGATGGTCGATGTGATGCCGCCGCGAGGACTGAATTCGGCAATCAGCGTCATTTCTTTCGGCTGAGTCGCGGCGACCAAGTCATCCAAAATGCGGTTGGTGACGTTTTCGTAGAAAATGCCTTCGTTCCGAAATCGCTGTAGATACAGCTTCAAGCTCTTCAGTTCCACGCACAACTTGTCCGGAACGTACACAAACGTCAATTTACCGAAATCCGGCTGACCCGTTTTGGGGCAAACGGAGGTGAATTCGGGGCATTCAATACAGATCTCGTAATCTCGCGCAGGATACGAATTTTCAAAGGTTTCCAGTGTTTCGCGAAATGAATCCATCGCGGAGTTCTCCTTTTCGAATCTAAATGGATTTGTCATTATGGCGAATTCGCGGTGATCGACGAGTGGGCTCGGGCGGATCGCTGGTCCTTCTTCCCTGTTAGCCTTGTATCGTTTTCTATGCGAATTGCCGAAATCTATCGATCCATCCAAGGCGAAGGCGAATTGACCGGCGTGGAAAGCGTCTTTATTCGAACCAGTGGTTGCAACCTGCGCTGCCATTATTGTGACACGCCCTTTGCATCTTGGTTTCCCGAAGGAGATGATTGGGCCGTCAATGACGTCTTGGACGAAGTCAACCGACTGGGCGCTTCGCACGTGGTGATCACGGGTGGCGAACCGATGCTATTTGCGGAACTAGTCCCATTGTGTGAACGACTTTCGTCACTCCAAAAGCACATCACTATTGAAACGGCCGGCACACTTTTTCAGCCGCTGCATTGTGACCTGATGAGCATTAGCCCCAAACTGTCCAATTCGGCGCCAGATTCCCAACAACACCCTCAATGGCACCGCCGCCACGAAATCACTCGTCACGCACCCGAAGTCATTCAAGACCTG
The DNA here is from genome assembly GCA_041399205.1 of Pirellulaceae bacterium. GTDB lineage: Bacteria > Planctomycetota > Planctomycetia > Pirellulales > Pirellulaceae > JAGQOZ01. The sequence continues at coordinate 79,450 of JAWKTK010000009.1, forward strand.
GTTCGGCACTACCACTATCAATTCAAATTCGTCATTGCCGATCCAGCCGATTGCGACGAAGTGTTGACCTACCTGCAACAATTTCCAGACGTCCATCGCAGCCGGATCATGTTGATGCCAGAAGGGACTTCGCCCGAGCGCTTGTCCCGTGTCGGCCATTGGTTAGAACCTTATTGCGAACAGTCTGGTTTTACATTCTGCGCTCGCAAACAAATCGAATGGTTCGGCAATCAACGCCGTACGTAGTGGAGTGAGTCACAACATTGATCCTAATTGGGATCGCTTCTGATCATTGTCGCCAAAGACCCTTACGAATACGGTCACAACGTTACCGACTGGGAATCTCATCCGAAGTGAGTCCTTCGACCATGAAGGTTACCAGATCTTTTTTCTCCTGCGGCGAGAGGTTTAATTTTCCGCTGCGCATTTCGTCCGAAAGATATGGATTGGGAATTCCGCCTTTATCGTATAGTTCGACTACTTCTTCCAACGTGGCGATGCTGCCATCGTGCATGTACGGCGCGGTGTACTTGAGATCTCGCACGGTCGGCACTTTGAATTTGCCTTTGTTACTTTCAATCTTCGTAACTTCATATCGGCCCCAATCGGGCGACTCCTTGTCCATGCCGACACCGATATTGTGATAGAACATGGCGGTAAACGCCGGTGCTTCGTGGCAGATGGAACACTTGGTTTTGCGTTTGTCAAAGAACAATTCCATGCCGCGAACCGCCGCTGCGGACATGGCATCTTTTTCACCGGCCATGTAGCGATCATAGGGTGAATTCGCCGCGATAATGGTTCGCTCGTAACTGGCAATTGCCTTGGCAACATTGGTGGCGGTCAAACCATCGGCAAAGGCCGCCGCAAACTGCGAAGGATACGATTCGTCCTGATTCAAACGCGTTACTAATTCCTGCAATGACGGCATGGCCATTTCGATCGGGTTGGTGATTGGCCCTAACGCTTGGCCTTCCAAGCTTCCCGCGCGACCATCCCAAAACTGAGCTCGATAGTACGCCGCATTCAGGATCGATGGCACGTTCCGGTTGCCCGCTTCACCATGCACACCAACGGCAACGGGCAATCCGTTGGACCAACCTTTTTCTGGATCGTGACACGTGGCACAAGACATACTTCCGTCCACGGAAAGCTGCGGATCAAAAAACAGACGCCGTCCCAATTCCACTTTTTCGGTTGTCATGGGATTGTTGGGAGGAACGTGATACGGCGGCAGGCCGCGAGGTAAATTCGGCTGATAGGCAGTTTCAATCACGGTGACTTCGCGCGAACCGCTTTCATCACCGCGAATACCGGCGTCGTCTAGCGTTTGGTTCGAACAAGATGTGACGAACAGCAACCACAAAAACGCTGTCGTCGCGGAACGAAGAACACTCGACGACGTTTTGACATGCCTCATCGTTTCACCCGAATTTCGGAATACGAATTCACCAACCGTTTGAGAACAAAAAAACGGTCGAGTTCGCTAGAGGAGACTCGACCGTTTTGCAAAGTTCAGCATGCGAACGATATCGCGATATTATTGAGCAACGCTTGCTCCGTATCCGAGTCCTTCGATGGCAGCGGCAATGGCTGCGGTATCGAGATTCTCGCCCGAACAGGTGACGGATTTTGCAGTTACTTCGTCGACAGTTACACCCGGTAACTCAGCCAAGGCGGCTTTAATTTTGCCACCTCAGCCAGTTGGTCAGCGCATGCCCGTGACGTCGAACTTGACCGTAGTCGAAGCAAGTTGCGTTTCCGTCTCGGGGTCGATTGTCTGCGTCGCAGCGGCCGTGCCATTTGCATCGGAGTCACCGCCGGACGTACCGTCGCTTGCTGGCGGATTGCAGCCAGCAGCCAGCAGCATCAGAAATGCCGCAAGATACTTCAGCTTCATCGGTACCCTTTCCAGAGATCCAGAAGAAAAACAGGCCGCCCAACTTCAGGCAGCCAAACTGTGGCTAGTTTATCGCCATCCGCAGCTCGGGTCACCACCTTTCCGACCCAACTTCTGCCGTAAAGCTCGGTTTCCGTGTTATTTTCCGGCAATTCCTGCCCAACTTGGCGGAAACAACTCCCCCGCTAACTAGTCAATTCAGTCCGGTTTCCGTTAATCGACCACTTGGCACCTGCCGCCAATCCGCCGGCCGATTCGAAGAATCGCTGCGGTTCGAACCAAGTTCCGCTGACTGGTAATCGGTGCTCCAGCCGCTCCATCCAGCCGAATAATTGCGAACCTGCCGAAATCCCATCGCCCGAGCGTACAGCACGGCCACGCTGGATCGCCAACCTCCACCGCAATAAAACACCAACGGTTGGTCGAAGAAGTCGTCCGCGTCAGTCGCAGAAGGTTCGCCGCCATTTGGAATTGGGTGCAGCGACGCAGCGGGCCAACCGTGACGCTGCCAATCGGCCAGGACCTGGCGAGGCGAACGCAACATTCCGTTTCGCTGTTTGTAGATGTGGCTACTATCGTCTGCGTCGCCCAACCAAAGGGCACCAGGAATGCGTCCCATGGCGTCCAGATAACTATAGCCGCTGGTCTTGCCCAAGTATTCTTCCTGACTGCGAACATCCAGCAGCGTCGCCGCATGATTTCGCACCACTTGTTCCACATCGTCGGTGGTCGCCAACCAATCCGTTTGCACTTTGCCTGTGAACGACACTGGTTGCAGCGTTTGTATTCCTTGCTGAACGGCATACCCGTTTGCTTTCCACGTCCGCATGTCGCCGTTCAGAACTCGAACGTCTTTGACGCCCGCGTAGCGAAAAATCCACCAGACTCGAGCGGCCGCAATCAACTGCTGACTGTAAACCACCACGGTACGTTGCGAACCAATTCCCAGTTGTCCCAGTTGCTGATGAAGCGAATCGATGTCTTTTATTTTCCATTCGGGATAGCCGGTTTCCAATTGATCCGTATTCACATGAATCGCGCCCGGAATATGGCCGCGCAAATAGTCGTCGGCGTCCTTCAATTCGGCCCAACTGGCCTCGACCACGATCAATGCGTGCCTGGCGTCGGAAGATTCCATTTGCTGATGAAGCCAATCGACCGATACCACGTCGGGTGACGTCCAGTTGGTTTCCGATTCGTCCGCAGTTGGATCGCGACGTAGCAGCCATGCACAACTGGCCATTAAGAATGCCAAACCTAGCATGACACCGACACGATATCGTCGCATTGCTACCAGCCACTGTCGCATCATTCCCGAAATCCTTTGGCGAATTTCTCGCCGCACTTCACCAGTTTCACACAGTTTTGTGATGACGCACAAGTCAACTGCGTCGCAACGCCGATGGTCGAACTAGACCGAACCGGAATTTCGTTGTGTTCGCGCTCACTGAAATTTTCGGCCCCATACGGTCTCGATGCTATCAGACTCGCCCAGCGAAGCTAGTATCGCCCCGCCGCTTGCCTGCGTTCGTACCAAGCACTCATCCTACCAACCATACGGTCTAGCCCAAATGACCAAGCTTGATCTTGTTCGTCCAGCGTCGTTTCGAATCGCAGCCGCACTGATGATAGCGCTTGTTGTCGGATGGGTGACGGGTTGCGCGAACCGACAAGTGCAGCGAACATTTCCTTCTCGTGAAGTTGCGGACTTTTCGCCCAGCGGTCAGACGGAAATGGTAGATCGTTGGTGGACCGCGTTTGACAATCCTCAGCTCAATCAACAAATCAACCAAGCGCTGGGTGGCAACTACACGTTAGCCGCGGCGTTGCATCGACTGCGAGCGGCTCGCGCGGTCACTCGACGCGAAGCCGCCGACTTGTTTTTGCAAGTAGACGGCGTCGCCAGTTTGGACAGCACGTTCGGTCCCGGACCCGACCGCACTCGGCTGAACTGGGGCCTGGACGCTGGCTACCAAGTGGACTTGTGGGGCCGCATTCAATCTCGAGTCGACGCGGAACGGCTGCGAGCCGAAGCAACCGCCGCGGACTATCAAGCAGTGGCGCTGTCCTTGGCGGCCGAAGTTGCGCGAACCTGGTTCGCGTTGATCGAAGCTCATGCTCAACTGGAATTGCTGCAGGTCCAGATTGAAACGAATCGAACCGGACTGAAAGCGCAAGAGTTGCGATTCGGCGAAGGTGGCTTTGTCCGCAGCCCCGATGTTCTACGTCAACGGCAGTTGGTCGAATCGACGTTGGAACAAGAAGTGGTCGTACGTGCCAGGATAGAAACGCTGGAACACCAATTGGCGGTATTGGTAGGCGAAATGCCTCAAAACGCCAGCTACCAGCCTGGTTCGGAACTGCCCGATTTGCCGCCGCTACCAAGTACGGGTTTGCCGTCGGATTTGCTGATGCGCAGGCCGGATGTTCGCAGCGACTACCTAGCCTTTGCTGCGGCGGATCGAGATCTAGCGGCGGCCATTACCGCCCAGTATCCTCGGATCAATCTGACCGGTTCGCTGATCAATGCGGCCGATCGGCCTGAAGACTTATTTCGTGATTGGTTTGTTTCGATCGGTGGTCAACTGATTGCACCACTACTGAACGGGGGGCGGCTTCGCGCCGAAGTGGATCGGACCGCTGCGGTCGTTTGCCAACGCTTCAACGAATATGGGCAAACGATGCTGAACGCTTTTGCCGAAGTCGAGGACAGTCTTGCTTTAGAACGTTATCAAATCCAACGAATTGAACGTCTGAACGCGCAAGTGGGCTTTGCCAAACAAGCGTCTGACCAGCTCCGTGAACAATATCTGATTGGTGACGCTAACTACTTGGACGTGTTGAGTGCAATTCAGGCACAACAGCGCTTGCAACGCGAGACGTTGTCGGCCAGACTAGATCTGGTTTTGATCCGCATCGGACTCTACTTAGCCCTGGCAGGCGACTTTGACACGCAGCCGCAGTTAGCCACTCTGCCGCCGTTCAATGTCCCGCTGCAAGTGGAGTCGGATGCAACCGACCAGTCAACACGGTTGCCTGCGGCAGAGCCACCCGCCGAATCATCCGCGGTCCCCTTGCGGCCAGCGGATTTGCCCCCACCTGAACCTCTCCCCTGAGATCCAGCCAGATGAATGACGCTCGCCCACACCGGCCGACACGGAAATGGTTGCGTGTGCTGGTTAACGCCATTGCGTGTTTGGCAATCTTAGCCGCGTCCGCTGCGGCCATCGTGATCATCAACCGCACGGAACCGACGGCACAAATCATCAATGCCACTCGGAAATCGGCCGCGCTGGTAGAAACGTTTACCGCCGAACACGGTTCGTATTCGCCAAAATTGGTTGTGCTTGGTTCGGTCCGACCTGCGCAGGATATTTTGCTGAGTCCTCGTGTACGAGGCCAAGTGGTGAAGATTTCCGCTGATTTCATTCCGGGCGGCATGGTTCGCGCCGGAGAAATGCTGCTGGAAATTGACCCTTCTGACTTTGAAAACGCCGTTTCGATTCGGCAAAGCGAAGTGGAGCAAGCAGAAGCGTCGTTAGAAATTGAAGAAGGTCGACAAAGTCTGGCCAAAAAAGAGTTAGCGTTGCTGGAAGGATCGATTGACGAAACCAACCGAGCGTTAGTGTTGCGCGAACCACAATTGGTTTCTATCAAGGCGCAACTACACGCGGCGCAGGCGGCATTGGAACGAGCGAAATTGGATTTAGAACGAACCAAAGTTGTCGCGCCGTTTGACGCCCAAGTCATGAGCCGAGCGGTCAATGTCGGTTCGCAAGTGGGACCGGGTGACGAATTGGGACAGCTGGTTGGTGTTGACCAATACTGGATTGAAGCGACCGTGCCCGTGCGAACTCTTCGCTGGGTGCAGTTTCCGGAAACGGACGGAGCAGGTTCGGCCGTGATCTTGCGAAACCGCGACGCCTGGGGCCCAAATGGGCAGCGAGAAGCCCGGGTGAGCCGCATGATCGGCACTCTGGACCAACGAACTCGGTTGGCGCGAATCCTGATCACCGTAGATGATCCGCTGAGCCAAGCATCGAAGGCACCTCGGTTGATTCTGGACACGCTGATGGAAGTGGAAATTGAGGGCCGTCCGATCGAGGACGTCGTCCGACTTCCTCGCGACTTGGTTCGCGATGGCGACACCGTGTGGGTGCTAAAGGACGAAAAACTGGAGATTCGCCAGACAGACATTTTGTTTCGCGACGCCGAATTCGCTTATGTCCAATCGGGTTTGGATGGCGGTGACCAAGTGGTCATCACTACGTTGGCTACCGTGGCGGAAGGTGTGGGACTTCGCAAAATGGAATCGACGACTTCAGTAGAAAAATTGCCTGCTGCGGAGCTGTCGCCGTGAGTCGTGATGCAGAATCGAATGGTTCGCAGCAGGCGACTGAGCTAGCGACGTCGGCCGAATCGCGTCGCGGTGCCATCGCTTGGATGGCCAGGAATTCCATTGCCGCCAATTTGCTAATGTTTATCTTGCTGGGCGGTGGCATCTGGTCTGCCGTAGTCATGCAAAAAGAGGTTTTTCCTCAATTCCAATTGGATGTGGTCGAAGTGGAAGTGGCCTATCCCGGTGCCGCGCCTTCCGAAGTAGAACAAGGCATTCTGCGGCCGATTGAAGAGGCGGTTCGCGGTGTGGAAGGTATTCGCGAAATCATCAGCGAAGCGCGCGAAGGCCGAGGCGAAGTGTTGATTGAACTGGTCGCGGGCCAAAACCGCATGAAGGCATTGCAAGATATCGATCAAGCGGTCAGCCGCATTCGTACGTTTCCGGATCAAATCGAACAACCCGAAGTGAGCTTACAGACTCGTCAACAAGAAGTTATGCAAGTGGCCATCTACGGGCCAATTGATGTGTGGGCGTTGCGTAAGTTAGCAGAACAATTGCGAGACCAGTTGCAATCCCATGAAAAAATTACGCAAGTGGAATTGCGCCGCGTGCCGCAATATGTGACGCACATCGAGATTCCTCGGCAACGCCTGCGAGAATACGGTCTGACGTTGCCGGAAGTGGCCAACATCATTCGCACCAATAGTCAAGACGTAGCGGCCGGTTCTGTCCAAACGAGCGCCGGTGAAATCTTGCTGCGAGTCAAAGGTCGGAAGCAATGGGCGGATGAGTTCGCCAAGATCGAAATTGTGGCCGGTCAAGACGGACCGCTGGTAACCTTGGGCGATATCGCTTCGATCCGAGACGGTTTTGAAGAGGTTGGATTCCATTCGCAGTTCAGTCAAACTCCGGCGGTCGAATTGAATGTCTATCGAGTTGGTTCGCAATCACCGATCGAAATCGCCGCCGCCGTTGAAGACACGATGCAAGAGTTCGAAACCATTTTGCCGCCGGGCGTGAAATGGCGAATCGACAACAACAACGCCGAAGAATTCCGACGTCGTTTGAGCCTGGTGATGGAAAACGCCGTCATGGCGGTGGTCATTGTGCTGGTGATCCTGGCACTGTTTCTGGAATTTCGTCTGGCCTTTTGGGTCATGATGGGCATGGCCGTTTCTTTTATTGGCGGCTTGCTGTTGTTGCCACTAGTAGGCGTCAGCGTCAACATGATTTCCTTGTTTGGGTTTCTGGTGGTGCTGGGAATTGTGGTGGATGACGCCGTAGTCGTTGGCGAGAATGTCTACGAAAAACGGATGACCGACGGAGATTACGAGACAGCAGCCGTTCAAGGTACACAGGAAGTGGCCGGCCCGGTTGTTTTCAGCATTTTGACCAATATCGTAGCCTTCGTCCCGCTGATGTTCATTCCCGGCGAAACAGGAAAATTCTGGGGACCGCTGCCGATTGTGGTGATCGTGGTGCTAACGCTTTCACTGGTGGAGTCGCTGTTCATTTTGCCAGCGCACTTGGCCCACGCCAAAGCTGGTGGCCGCAAACGTCACGGCTGGGGAGCGAGCTTGCATCGCGGCCAGCAGGCGTTCAGTCAGGGATTTGCCTGGTTGGTAGACAAGACATACCGCCCCATTCTGATGTGGTGTTTGCACTATCGCTATGTTACCGCTTCGTTGGCGTTGGCATTCTTCCTGGTGATTGTCGGCTATGCCACTAGCGCTCATATGGGCATCATCCTGATGCCCGAAGTTTCCGCGGACGAAATTGAAGCGGGTGTGCGCATGCCAGTCGGTACGACGGCCGATCAGTCCGCCGAGATTGCTCGAGCAGTAACCGAAGCCAGCGTTCGCATGTTCGAAGAACATAATCTGTACGAAGTGGCCGAAGGCATCAAAACCAACGTTCGTGGCCAAAACTTTATTGACGTGGAAATTGTCATGCGACCGCCCGACGAACGTGACATGACAGCCAACGAAGTGATCGAATTGTGGCGAGATTCCATTGGCGATTTGCCCGGCGTGTACCAAGTTACCTTCGAAGCGGAAAGTGGTCCCGGCGGTTTTCGGCAAGACATCAGCATTGATCTGAGCCACAGTGACATCGATGTTTTGGAGAAGGCGTCCAAGGCATTTGTGGCACGAGCGGAACAGTTTGCCAATTCGCGTGACGTCAGTGACAACTACAACAAAGGTAAAACGCAGTACGATTTCCAGCTGCGTCCGGAAGGTCGAGCGTTAGGATTGACCGACGAAGAGTTGGGCGAACAGCTACGCGGGGCGTTTTTTGGATCGCTGGCGCTGCGGTTGCTTCGCGGGACGAACGAAATTGAAGTTCGAGTTAAACTGCCGGAAGAACAACGTGAAGACATTCACCATTTGGAAGATCTGGTCATTCGCACTCCTCGCGGAGCCGAAGTCCCGCTGCTGGATGTGGCCGAAGTCAAGCAAAACGAAGCCTTTACGGCCATTCATCGTCGTAATGGCCGGCGAGTGGTCAATGTGTCGATGGACATCGAACCGAAACGAGCCATCACGCAAGTGATCGCTTCGCTACGCAACGAAGTCTTGCCAGAATTACGAAAAGATTACCCTGGACTCACTTGGACGTTTGAAGGCAGCAATGCAGAGATGCGTCGAGCGACATCGTCGTTGTGGGGTTCATTTGGCTTGGCGATGGCCGTGATCTATTCGCTGTTGGCAATCGCCTTCCGAGCGTACATTCAGCCGCTGATCGTGTTGGTAGCCATTCCGTTTGGCATTGTTGGTGCGGTATTGGGACACATGGCGCTGGGATATGACATTTCGCTGGTCAGCCTAATGGGTGTGGTTGCGCTGTCGGGTGTGGTGATCAACGATTCGCTGATCATGATTGACTATGCGAATCGGTATCGAGGCGATGGTTCGGCGTTGGACGCGATTTCGCAAGCGGGAATTCGACGCTTTCGGCCCATCCTGCTGACTACGTTAACCACCTTCGGCGGACTCATGCCACTGATCTTTGAAAAGTCATTGCAAGCGCAATACATCATCCCCATGGCCATTTCCTTGGGCTTTGGCATCCTATTTTCAACCGCCATCATTCTGGTCTTGGTGCCGTGCCTATACATGATCTTGGAAGACGTTATGGTGCTTACAAGACGGTCTTAATTAAGGCAAATGGGCCGGTCGCTTGGCACGTTTGTCTTGTTCGAACGTCCCGAGTGTGAAGGGATCGAATTGGGCAACCAGAGCGTTGGACTTCGCGTTCGCCGAATAGTTACCTGCCTGGAACGCGACGACTAAATCGGCTGAATCAAATTCACCATCGTTGTTCCAATCTCCTTGATCGAAACTGGCGTTCATGGCAATGTCATCTTCGTAGACACCCGCCTGGAAAATCTGCACTAGATCGGCAGAATCGAACACACCATCATCATTCACGTCACCGACCAAGCGGTTCTCAAATATCGCCAACTTACGTTCGTGGTAAGAGGAATAAATTACGTCCGCATCACCGTCATGATCAAAGTCACTGACAATGATATGACGAGGCAGCGGGAACAACGGGAAGCCTTCCGGTGGAGAATAATTCGGGAGTCTATGCAATTGGGTAAACGTGTTGTCAACGTTTTCCGCCCAAGTCATGTTCGCCCACCAGTCGGCGTAGATCAGATCGATGTCGCCATCACCATCCATATCGGCAGCATTGACGGTCTCAACTTGGTCATCTGCCAGTCCAATGATCACTTCATCTGCAAATTGTCCGCCACCCAAGTTTTCAAACCAGGACGCTCGGCCAACACTTATATCACTTCCCACGACAACATCAAGATCGTCGTCCTGATCAATATCAGCGACGTGAATGGCAATCGCTTCAAAGGCAGGAATAGGCGAAACATCGTGTGGCAGCGTAAAGAAATTCCCCGCGCCATCCAAGTTTTCCAACCAAACCACGCCGTATATGGTGGTCGTTACGATGTCCAAGTCCGCATCACCGTCCATGTCCGCCAGTACATGGGATTGTTCCCACGGACGAGGGGTGTTATTAAGGAGAAAGGTAGAGTCATCGCTTGCGATCGAATGCAGCTGAAACGTTAAACCGTTTCCGAGGTTTTCGTAATACCGAATTTCGTCACTATGACGCTGGGACGCAATGAAGTCGACATCACCGTCGCCATCAATGTCTCCAGCGACCAATCCGCCGCTGTTTTCTAACTGATCAATGACGATCCGATTTGAGAAATTGCCCTGGCCATCATTGGCATACCAAGCAATTGAATCGTCGGTTTCGTCATTGCCATTGTCAAACGTATGTTGCGTGGCCAGTAAGATATCTAGGTCGCCATCACCATCCAGATCGGCAAATTCAATCGACCAGACTTCGTCCACATCAATCAAGACCTGGCTTTCCGCAAACACACCATCGTCATTTCGATGCCAGCGAAGATCTCCCATTCCGTACGAGCCCGGAGTGTTCGACACGATCAGGTCTCCATCCCCATCGCCATCAATATCGGCGATTTCCGTTGACAAGATGTACCCCAGCGCCTGCGGCGTCAAGCTCGCTTCCACAAACGCCGTAGCGGTCATCAAGTGCCGTGGCTCGAGCGATTCAAGTCGTGTCGATGGGGTTGATCGGTTTCGAGATGTACGTTTGAAATCCGCCATTTGTGTGAATCCTTGGAGAAGGAGCAGAGTGTGTGACTTAGGACTATTGTGCTCCAAACGGAGGGTTGCGGCAAGTGAATTTCATAGCGGCGCGCGGTCACTTGAGCTGATCTTCTCGACGATCGAAGTTCATCAGGAAGCGACGTTCGACGACTTTGCTTGTAAAACGGGTGCATTTCGCATGGATTCGCAGACATTGTTTTTGGTAGGCTCAGGTGTCGTGAAACAGTTAGGGCTGACGGGGTGAATTCATGCCGAACGAGACCAAAATCCTGCCGAACGTCAGCGTCGCTGGGCTCCAGAGCACTGGCAGACGCTGTGCTAGCTCCAAAATGCACATAAATTGGACGATTCTACTGGCACATGCGGACGGCACGCTATCGGCTGAAGCATTGGAAGAGCTGGATGCGATCATCGGACAGATCGACGAATTGAATCTTCTGAAAGCGCGTGCCGAGTACACTCTTCGACAGCAAGAACAGACGGATGACCCGTGAGTCGATATCTGTCATCTAAACTACGGCAGCGAGTTCGAGGAGAGCTGCTGGGAGCTGCTGTGCCTACTGCAAAACTGCGGAATCCTTGACCGTGGTTCCGTTCGAAGTTGAAGCACATCATTCCCGTTTCGCGTGATGGGCAGTCGAGTTTCGACAATCTTTGTCTCGCCTGTCCAGCGTGCAATCGTTTAAATCTGATCGCACTTGTGTGAAATTGGCTGACCGGACTTCCATCCACAACAAGATAAGTGGGGAGATCATTTTGATTGGACCATTGATGGAACCGTTATTGTTGGCTTGACCCAAATCGGGCTTGACTGTCAATCTGCCTAAGATGAATCGGAAGCAAGTCGTCAGTGTCCGTTCATTGTGGGTTGCCGCTGGACGTCACCCGCCAAATTGACGTTGTCTGGCTCAGACGCTTCCGGCTCCTTCAAACGACCAGTCCGTGAGCGTGTTCGGCTATTGCGAGAAGTTTTCGAAAGACTCGTTGACGCCGTTACTACTCGCGTGATAATATTGGCGAATGTACTACGGGCGTGATAACTAAACACGATATCAGTGGAGAGACACGGCATGCAGATCACTGACGCGGAATGGGAAGTGATGGAGTGCATCTGGGACAAAAAGGACCAGACGCCTGCGGAAATCATCGAGCGAGTCAGCCACTACGAGATCGCAGTCACCAGCGAACCATTCGTACGCTGCTGGAATCGGTTGGTGGATAAAGGGGCGGTCACGGTGCGCTCGGAAGAGCGCATTGCCGTTTGTACAACGCCAATGTCACTCGCAAGGAATGCGTGATGCAGGCCGCGAAATCGTTCGGCGAGCGATTCTTTGGTGGAAGTTTATCCTCCATGTGCTTTGTGGAAAGTGAAGAGATCTCAACGAAGCGAAGCTGAGGAATTACGTGCAAAGCTCGATGCAATTACTCAATCAGGCAAATCACGACCGAAAAAATCGTCAAATGTTAAATCAAAGCGAGGAAAGTAATCATGTGCACGCTACCAATCGATTCCTCTGCCTCGGTCGTGTTGTTGCTTTGGCGCACAGTTGGCAGGCGGCCGTCGCCGTTGCGCGGTCGTTTTCGTTCTTCTTCGCTTTACCAAACGCTGGTTCCTTGAAGTACCGTGTGCTCTTTTGGTCAATCCCTTTGGCGAATGCTGATACTGATCGTCCCAGTTTCAAGCATCAGTATGTTCAATGCAGCGAAGTGCTGCCGCTGTCAATCGGAACATCGAATCCGGTTTTGATCAGGCAACAACGGGATGTCGCTACGGCAGAAGGCCGGGAGGTCAACGGCAACAGTTCGCAGTATCTGGTGTTGGGAATAAATCCAATCGCCCTACCCACACAAGCGGGTGCTGCGAGTGAACCGCTGGATCAATACAGTTGGAATCTTTGGGTAATAGCGTTGATGATTTGGATAACGGGCGTTGCCATCGCACTCGCTCGATGGCTCATAGGCTTTGTTCGACTTCAAGTCATCATTCGCCAGGCTCGACCGATTGATGAGTTTCGCGAATTGAATCCGCTGATAAAAGAACTGCTTTCCAGCGGTCGACGTCGTCCACGACTCTTGGTGACCGAGATAGATCTTGGGCCAGCGACAACCGGAGTCTTCAGGCCCGTGATTCTGATTCCAAGCCGAATGATAAAAGAATTGGATAGCGATGAGCTGACTGCGGTGATTCAACACGAGTGGCATCACATTCGTCGCTATGATGCGTTTGTTCTCGGACTTGCTCGTTCTGCCTCGATCGTCCATTGGTTCAATCCTTTGGTCTATGTGAACAAAATTATCCTTCGGCGAGAAATCGAACTGGCAGTCGATGCCGCTACGATCGCTGACTTTGGTGATGTGCAACGTCAAACCTACGGAAGACTATTGCTGCGACTTGCTAGCTCCTCCGACAATCAATTCGGGCTGTCGCAGATGGCGAGTCGTCGGTCCAAGATTGGCAAACGAATCGAAGCGATCGCCTTGCCTCAAGGGTCGGCTCGGTGGCGTTCGGTGCTCGCAGTAGTTGCCATTATTGTTTTGTTGGTTACAGGTTTAAGCGACCGAGCGGAAACGCAAGAGCAAGAGTCTGTTCCACAGCCCAAAAAGGAATCTTCGGAATCGCATGCGATCGTCGGGCAGGTTATTGATAAAGAAACGGGCGCGCCGATTTCAGCGGCGAAAGTTCAGTTCCTTGTCGACACCGAGCAAGATCCTGATAAACGCGTGCCTAGCGGTATGACCGATGATGGCGGTAACTACCGAATCGAAGTTCCCATGGGTGCGGTAAAACTTTGGTTCCCCGAACTGAAGCCAGGATATTGGCTACCGTCGGACGAAGCGATGATAGCCGTTACCACTTCGCCGGATCAACCCGAGGCAAAATTGGATATTCAGGCTCGTCCTGGCCCCGTTTGGCACGTCCGTGCGATCGGCGAATTGGGCGACATGCCGATACTTTCCGCCATGGAAGAATCGGATGCTGAAAAACGAGCGGCCTTGTTGCGAGGCGATCCGGTCAAGTGGCAGGTGTCTCCACCCACGGCATTCAGCTATCTGAATGACGATGGTTATGGATCGTTGACACAAGTTGGCAGCAGTGGTGGACTGATTGTGGCCGTCGTTAATGTGCAGGGGGAAATCGTTGCCGATCCCGAATTTGACAATACACAAGTTGTCGAAGTGAAACCGGATTCGAAAAATGGAATGACGACTTTGGTCGATGGCGGCGGCAAACAGGCATTGGTAAGCAACGCGGACGTCACGCTGAAGGATGGCGCTCCGCTGTTGACTTACAAGCTCAAACCGATCACTGCAATGGCTACTCAGACGCTAACCGGAAGGGTTGTCGACGAAAGCGGATCTCCGGTGTCGGGCGCACGCATTGGCGTCGCCATTGGGCAGAAAGGCGGGGGCAGTGCGACCCGTGAAATAGAGACCGAATCGAGCAGTGATGGTCAATTCGCGTTGGACGTAAAGATCGATGTCATTGGCAAAAGCGACAACATTCAATTCGCGGTGACGATCAACAAAGACGGTCTGGCCAGTCAAGACTCGGAGTATCTCGATGCGAACGCCGATTTCTCACCGATCGATTTTGGAACGATTCAACTTGGAGTTGGGTTCACACTTCCTGTATTGGTGCTCGATTCTGAAGGCAAGCCTGTTGCCGGCGCAGCCGTTGAGCCCCAAAGCGAATACGCACTTCGTCGCGAGGCTGTGCGAACCAACGCCAGCGGTCAAGCGACGCTAAGAAACATGCCGGCAGGGCTGCTGCGATTAAACGTATCGCACGGCGGCCAGTACGCATCGTCCAGGTTGGTTGTCAGTACAAATCGTCAGGAGAATACCCTGGCAACGATTCGCATCGCCAAGCCTTTGCTTGACCCTGCTTCCATGCCTGAACCAACGAAGCCTGTTGCGGTGGGCGCGGTGGCACCGGAGCTGGAAATCCGCGGCTGGTCCGACGGTGAAACAAGAAAGCTGACGGATTATCGAGGCAAAGTTGTGGTATTGGATTTTTGGGGCGTTTGGTGCAGCCCTTGCATTCACGCGATTCCCGCCATGCAACAACTGGCCGAGAAGTACGAACCGAAGGGTGTCGTGTTCTTGGGCATACACACCGCCGATGGCGATCTCGACCAGATGAATAAACTGAAGAAGTCGATGGGCTGGAAGACACCGAGTGGTCTCGATCTGGGAAGCTCAAACATCGATGGAAAGACTTCGACAAGCTACGGCATTCGCGGATATCCAAGTGTGGTCATTGTCGATGCACGAGGAAAGATTGCCTTCAACAGCAGCATAGAGCCGGAAAGCCGCGAGGCAATGATGAAAGAGATGGAAAAGCTCGCCAAGTCCAACGATATTCCATGGCCACCCAATGAAGATTCCGAAGAAGAGATGAAGGATACGATGACTCGCCTACAGATTGCCATGTTCAGTCGCGAAATTGACCGCCTATTGCAAGAGTAAAACTGACACGCGTTGCAAGCGGCGGGCGTGACTCTGGCTGGGCAACCGGCCATGCCCAATGCGACTTCGCAAACGTTGTTGGGTGTCAGGTGCGGGCAGTGGGTCATGCGGTCATCGCTGATCCGTGCAATTATTTTAACGCGCAAAATATCATCGCACGATAAAGTCTTCGGCAAAATAGTCCATTTTCAATTGTTGTCACCGGTTTCGCTTCGCCCTCAAAGCCTTCAAACCAAGGGTTATCGATCCGCAGATGTCCGTCCGTCGGATCGTAAACCAGTGTGATAATGTCATCTTCCAAATTGCCTGTGTACCGTAGTTGACGTTTTTTTATTCTGGGAGATTTCGTGAATTCATTTGCAGGAGATTCTATACGGGACGCATGTCAGGTTCGGAGCGAACGGAAAAATGCCGGCAGTGAGTTGATCGCCACGCTGTATCAAACCAAACCGTGGCGGCCTTTTGCGAAGCGGAAAACACGGCGGCGTCAAGCTCGCTTCCACAAACGCCATAGCGGTCATCAAGTGCCGTGGCTCGAGCGATTCTAGTCGTGGTGTGGGCTGCCACATAGTGTTTCGCCTATCACGAACCAAGTCATTCTTGAGCATATTCCGTTGGAACGTCCGACACGCGGGGAGTATGGCAAGTGTATTCCGCCGCGGCGCGTTGTCACTTGCTCAAGCGGCGATAGATGAACGGCTCCGATATCGTTTCGCCGCCGATGGCTAACGACTGTTGCCTTGGATTAAAGGCCACCCATTCTTCGCTGCCCGGTTCAAGCTGCAATCTTAAGACGGACGCACTTTCGTCATCTCGCACCACGGAAATTCCTGACGCATGCGCCGTGGCTTGCAGCTGATCTGCGTACGCCGCTGCCACTCCGGGATTGGGATTGTTGGAAACGGGACCAGATCGATACGGCAAGTGGGGATAGTAAAGCTGAGTGAAAACGATTCGCTGACCCACTTCCGGTGTCCCTTGCCACTGATAGCGAACTTGGTTCGGACACGCGATCGCTCGAGGATCATCGGCCAGTCGGTCAATGACTTGAAGTTGGCAGTTAGCTTTCGGCGCAAACCATACCAGCAAATCGGCGGGTGGCGATTTCAAACTACGTTTGCCGTTGTCTGCCACCGGTTCATGTATGAACGTATTGGCCCAATGCGATCCCACTTGCGGTCCAACGTTGTGCGTGTTCCAAACAGGACTGATGCGAACCGGAAAGGCTTGTTCGAATGACACGATTTCTCGAGTGGCCAAGAATCGATTCTTGACGAAAATGAATTCTCGTTCGTAAACCACCGGCAGCCCGTCCATGTTTTGCACTCGAATAGCAGCGTACGTTGCTTTGTCCGTTTCTTGAAAATAGGTCACTTCTGACTGGATATCGGGCATTGCTCCGGCTTTCCAAAATTCATCAATGCGAAGTTTGTCCGGATGCAATCGATGATCAGCCTGCTGGTTCACATCTTCCACCATCAGCCGATTTTCCACCGACGCTCCTTTGCTAGTCACAATCTGCGTAAAGGGAGCTGCCCAACGATTCAGTCCCATGATGCCGCCCGGATTTGCGGGAAAACTAGTGGGATGCAGTTCCGCTAGGGCAAACAGGTCACCAGAATTCCAGCCACTGCGCAGAATCAGTTTGTCCGGCCATTGCTTGCCGGTCATGCACCAACTGCAACAGATATGGCCGAAGTTCTCTCGTGCATCGGCATTCCCCAACAGTCGTTCTGTCAGTGTTTTGTCGGTGTGAGGAATACGGATGGCTTCGGTTCGTTTGGTCCACGACGATTGATCGGTAGGCTTGATGGGCGTCACGGAATCATCTGCGAACAAGTATGCCAGCGCAATCAGCCAACCGGATCCTTCGTCAATTTGGTACGAATGTGAATCCAACGTTGGCGATTGATAGCGCAGGTAGTTGAACAGTTTATGGGCCGCAAAACGATATTCGCCGTTCTTGGTTTTCGCTCCCAAGCGTTCCAGCATGGCAATGCGATAATCGGCTGTACTGTTCCAGCCGCCGTTGGGTCCATAGGGATTGATCAAGCCGTCCGGTCCGACTTCAACCGCCAATCGATCCCATAGACGCTTGACCTCCGGATGTTGATAGACTTGGTCATCACCCGTCCATTGATCACCACCGCAAATCAGAATAATCAACGGCCCCATCATGTAGCCGGTATCGTTTTGAGGAACGTCTTTGGTTTTCCAAAAATCGTGAAACACCAATTGCGAATAGCGTTGCCACTGTTCCGCTTCTGGAATATCGGGGTACCATTGCGCTGCCAATCCTTTGGCATAGGCTTCCGGCATCGATCGGTGACAGCCACCTCGCCATTCCGTCGGTTCGGAATCCCACACATGCAAGTTGCGGCAATAGTACAGCCACATCTCGCGAAACCGAGCGTCATCCTTTTCCAACTGGCCGGCTTCCAGCAGGTATTTGCGATAGAGTGGAATCAGCGCCGCAGGATGTTCGAACTGCCAAAACCATTTATGCTGCGCCACTTGTTGTTGCATTTCGACATGAAAGGCAGCCAACATCTTGCGGCACGCATCAGCCCATTGAGGTTCGCCCGTCTCCACAAACTTGGCCAACACCGGCATGAACGCTCGCGGACCATCCATGCCTCGATTTGGATTTTCGGCGATGCGTTCCGGCCGCATGGCATTGATCGAATTCATGTAGGCAGCTCGATCCACTTGGTCTTGCGGAATGGGATAAAACGCTGAATTCTCTACGTTGGGCCGATCAAACCGATACCGTTGAACGTCGATCATATACCGAGTGGGCGAACCAATCATGACCGGCGACGACTGTGCGAACAATCGTTCAACCGAAGCGAAGCCGCCACACCAAAGAAGCAGTATCCAGATTCTTGACATTTTAATTGTGTTCATCAATTTTCATTTCCAGAACGAGATATTTGTACGTTTTCATGTTTGTGCGTAGTCATGTTTGTGCGTAGTCATGTTTGTTCGTAGTCATTTTTTGCTCGTAGTCCCGCCTTTAGGCGGAATCGATTTTGCATTCGGTTTTCCGCCTGAAGGCGGGACTACGAACGAGTCACGCTTTACTTGGACGCATCCGTTTTGTTCGAGCGTTCATCCACAAGAATTTGACGTGCCGTCACGCGATTGTCTTCCAGAATCACATCACCGACATTCCTTCCCAGACGAATGCCAATGGCCTGGTTCGAACCGCCCGTGTCTTCGATCGTGTTGTTGCGAATAACGGTGCCGCGAGTCGTCCCGTCGACAAACAGGCCTGCGCCGTGGTTGTTGCGAACCGTGTTGTGTTCGAACAGATTTCGGTGCGCGGCCATCGGTTCGGCTTCGTTACGCCAATAGACGCCGCCCATCTTGTTACCGATGATAGTATTGTGCCGAACAAAATTGTCACTATCTTTGTGGCCGATGGACATCCCGCTTAACCACCGTTGTTTTCTAACCAGTTCCCTTCCGCCACACCACCTCCCGAGCTCGCCAACAGAAAAAGAACCCGTCTTCACCATTTTCCGTCGCTCAGCAATGCGTCACTTGCAGTCGCTGCGAACCACTACCGGGATGTAACTTCAGCCCTACGCAAGCGGTGACTTGGCAACGGTCACGGTACATCATTCGGTGGTAGCCAGTGCCATCGCCGTTGTAGTTTTGCACGTGGCAGTGACGGATCACACAGTGGTCACCTCGATACAGAAGAAATCCCAGCGGTTTGTTTTCCCATCGACTTTAGTTGGATTGGCCGCTTTATTTCCATCCACGATCAAATGTTCCACCACCGCGTCTTGCAGATGATAGCCGCTGATCACGGGAAATACGGTGGCCGCAAACGCTCCGTCCGACACCAGCAAATCGGCGTTCATGGTGCGGCCGAGCGCAAAATAGTTTTGATTGCCGTTCAGGATGGTAGCGCGTACCGTAGAATTGTGAGTTTCGAGGCGGCATAGATACCACTGCCAATTTCAAATCCAGTCGAATCCTGTACGGTCACGGCCGCTTCACCAAAGTCTCCGTCGGCCGCCAGTGGCGAACGAAATTCTCGCTCCTTCTTCAAAACCGTCTCCGGCCCGGCACCTCGCACGGTCACGTTGCTACGCATATGCAGCGAATCTTTCATTCGATATTCGCCCGGCCCAATCAATACCGTCCCGCCGCCCAGATTCGCCACATAGTCTACGGCCGCTTGGAGCGCACGGTTGTCGTTGCCTACAATCGCCGCGTCTTGCAATCCAACCGTGATTTGAATTGCTGGCAAGGCATGCAATTCGTTTTCCGGATATTCGCGAACCGCTTCCGTTGGCGGTAGCGCCATGACTACATTCGCCATCCACAGCAACAGTCCGCAGCAACCGATTCGACCGTTCCAATAACTCGTCATTGCAAATACCCTTCCACCCAACCTCGAGAACCTTGTGGGGCAATCTTATCCGCGACATCCGCACCATCGGCCAAGCGAAAGGCAATGGCCAAGGGGAATTTCCCTACGGGTGCTCGTTTGGTGTACGGGCCGTCACCCCAGAATTCGCCGAGTGCCACCATATCAAAACGAACAATCCGATCTTCCACGACTTCAACTTCGCCTTTCAGCTGCACTTCAAATCCACGATCGCCTGTTTGTTTCCAAGCGAACCGTGCCGGTAATTTTGCTCTTCGACAGATGAACGTTCAACTCGCGAATATCATCTTCGTCACATCGACAGTTCGCCTCGAAATGTCACTCCACAGATGATATTTTGCGATTCGCCGCTGCAGGCTTGCCCGGAAACTTGCCCGTCACCAACGCAGCGTGCTCGTCTGCCGTCACCATAAGTTGTGCGAAAGTGACGTTTGAAAGATGCGTTCCACAGTTTTCGGTAGGCTGGTAACCATCAAGCACCTTCGCGAACACTCGGACCACCATTCCGCCTTCCGGTGGCGAAACGTGAAAACGCGAATCCAGCACTCGCCACCAGCGCGGCGGCGAGCTTTGATTGGTGGTATCTTTACGCACGACAAACAAAGTTGCCGCATCAGCACAACAGCTTTTTCAGGATCTCGGTTATTGAACAACAACAACCGGCCCGTCCACATTGGCGATATAGAACCCTTGCGTGGTGGAGTCAAGTGTGGCGAGGCCGCACGAGGCGATCGATAGAATTCGCCTTCGTAATGTCCCTGTTGCCGACGCTTGGTAAACGATCAAGTGCAACCGGGACGAATTCCTTTTTCAAAAGCTCTACGATTTCCTGGCTGGGCAAACGTCGGCGCACGGTCGAGCACACCATTGTTTCCTTCACAGCTTAACGGATGACCGTCCATGGCCCAAATGAAGATTGGCTTTTGCGCAGTGGCTGCCATTCGCTGTGCTTCCAATAGGTCTATCTGCCAGGGAATGCTGCGCCACAGTTCGTCACCTGGTTGTAGTAGTTTCAATAGTTCGCGGTACTTGGCATCGGTTGGCGTTTCCTGGACCACGGAACTCGGGAAATCAAAGCCGCCAACGCGATCGACGCAATCCATTTCCAACGAAACTTGCTCTGATTCATCGTTCGTCTCTTTCCATTCGAAAAAAAATATTCGCCACAAAACTACTTGGTGTATTCCTGTTGTCGGTTCGAACCCTGCTTTTGAACCGATTCACAGAATGCTCTGGCTGTCTTTGAAGCTCGATCCGGCCATTGGAAACAGGTGCCGAAGTGGGATCGTGGCGGACAGAGTGCCCGGTCAATCGAGTTGTCGGATTGGTGTACACCAACTGGTATCGCCAAAACTTCTTCGCATAGCATGCAAACCAGGATCGTATTCGCAGTTCTACCGAGTGTCCACGTGATTGTGATCGTGGTCAGGCGGGCGATTGTGTTGAGCAAGACTGCACACTTCCGCAAAATATTCCATGATTGGTGGACGCGTATTTCTACTTCCCACAATTGGTTGGACATGGCGTGATCGTACTTGCTTCAATCGATCATCAAACGTCGTATCCAGGTTCACCATGCCTCGGTAATGAATATTGTGTACAATTCGTGAATCTAAGAATGTTCTCCGTTGCATAAGGATCGCCAGGGAAGGCCAGCAAGTTCTCTTCGCCGCACGAACAGACGGCATCTTCGCGCGAACCACCGAGACCTCGAGCTCGCGCGTCCCAATGATCCTTAGGCCGCAATTTCGAATGCTCCGGAATGTCGGTGGTGAATTCACGATATCCCATGACAATCATCCGCGACCCACTATCAATCATTGCTGTACGTCAGGACGTTGTGCCAATAACATGTCAATCAAAAATGAGGCCGCTTCCTTGAGTGCGTAGTCATTGACCGCAGCCGAACTGACCACCGGATATCCGCTGGCATCCACATATTTCTGATAAAACGGATCCAAATTCATTTCCGCTGGAGGCGAAGTTACCGAATACTTCTCTGCGTCGTTGGCGTCCGGTTGAACGTTCGGTTCTTGTTTGGTCACAATCGGCACGTAGCCAATTTCGTAACCTTCCGGCGGGTAACAATCAGGGCCGGGTCTAATTCGGCCTTGGCGTTCCGATTCGCGGCGGCGGTAAGTGGTTTTGATCCCTTCTTCCAATGCCGATGCAGCAGTTCTGCTCGAGCCTGCAGTTGCCGCTCGTTCTTCCGCAGACAAATCTGCGTTCAGCAATGCCGGCTGATCAACAAAGCGGTACCAATAGTAAGTCACCTTGCTGCCATCGCCAGGATACGCGTAAAACGGACCGGCAACCGGAGCCTAGTTTTGCTTCCAGTCACTGTCTGCTTCTTCTGGGTAAACGCCACGGATCGAACGTCGGCTTTTGGTCGCTCAGACTGGTAGTCGGTCAGCTTAGTTTCGGGCGGGACGTCTTCGGGGCGAACCACTTCCCACAGCGGCTTGCCGTTTTCACGTTCGGCAAGACGGTAGAATTCCGGCAAGGTGGCGAGTGACGATTCCTTGTCAATCGAAACCAGCGACTTGTCCCGTTGATATCCAAACGTATCTGACGTCGGTGCGAACATGGCGTCGCAAAGACTCCACGCCAATGGCACTCGGTCTTCTCTCGCTGAACTCCGTGCGCGTAAATTCGCCACGTTGCACCGCCTCGGCCCGGGAATTCATGGATGGCGGCTTGGTTCGCATCAATTTCGCTCGATGCCGCTTGCCCTCCGGCAAACCACGCCGCGACATTGTCCCACAGCGCCGACTTCTTGTACGAAGTCACTTTGTGCACTACTAGCGAATTTCCATCTGCGTCGATGGGAAACCGAGTAGGTGCGATGCGGGCGAACCGAGGTTCGGTCGAATCAACCGCTTGAACGCTGGGCACGTATTGCGTCTCCATCTGGAGCGCGCGATTGGGGTCAGAAGGTCGAGTGTCCAAAAACAGACCTGCCACATCGGGGTCTTCCAGGCTGGGACGCACCCAGAAAAACGGAGTGAAAAAGGCGACGGGACCTTTGAAGTTTTGTGTATTCAGAAACAACGTCCAACTTTGATTGCCGGTGGGAACTGGCTGACCGGCCGATTCGTTCTTGGGTTCCGTCAGCGGTAGCGGCAAGTAACCATATCCAAACAATTCGCCCGACGTGCCTTGTTTCAAGTTCAAACCATCGGGTGGCCAAAGCAGCCATGGAGTCAACTGTGCGACACCGTATTTGCCTTGCGGCCGACTCCAATCTCGTCCCTTGCCCGCACCCGGCCCGTTGGCCCAAGCGCTAAAGCTTCTTGCGACTCCGCCCATGATAAATTTGGGCGTCGTGGTGGCGAACCGAGTGTCTCGCCACCAACTAACTCATGATATCCAGATGAGAGGTTCTTCTTCTTTGGAACGAGGCGTTTCATACTGGGCGTGCATCCAGGTGCCGAACAATCCGGTTTGAAATCGATTTCCCGGATATTGATGCAACAGCGGCCAAGCAGAAACATACATGGAAAAGCCGCCGTTATACGCCGGATCGACTCGTTCATTCGGCACCAACAAATACCCCGCCATTTCGGCGTCTTCGACCGCTTGCGCCGCAACAATGCTGGCCGCCGTCAGCCAGCAAATTAATCCGACCGAGACAAACCTGCAACAAAAGTTTAACATTCGCAACTCCGTAGAATGCAATCGGCTGTTTTGTGAAACCAGTGATTGTAGCTGACTTCGATTCGTGATTCACGTCGGGGGAACGGGCACGGAGTGTCACGGCTGCGGGGCAGCTTGGTGAATTGTTCGCCAGAATGCTGTTGAAAGCGTTGTTTGCGCTTAGCAAGGGATCGAGTCTGATGGCTTTCTGTCAGCTAGTCGTTACGCGGTTTGGTCGCGGTGCAGGCGGTTGAGCCGAACGTAGGTCGAGCAGCGTTTCAAGAGTTCTTCGTGCGTGCCAATATCTTCGACACGTCCTTGATTCAGCACTAGAACTCGATCGGCCAACGAGATGGTCGACAGGCGGTGCGTGATGATGAACGTGGTTCGATCTTGAGTGAATTCGTCAAGTGCCTGATGGATCAGACGTTCACTTTCTAGGTCAATCTGGCTGGTCGCTTCGTCCAGAATCAGAATCTCTGGATCCCGAATGATCGCTCGTGCCAAAGCGATTCTCTGCCGTTGCCCGCCAGAAAGACGACTCCCTGTTGGGCCGACAATCGTATTATAGCCATCGCTCAGTCGGTCCATGATGAAATCGTGCGCGCGAGCTTTCTTGGCGGCGCGAACCACGTCCAATTGGCTGGCTCCCGCGTGGCCTCGGCGAATATTTTCCATGACCGTATCGTCAAACAAATCCGCTTGTTGTGAAACTACGCCAATCCGACGTCGCAGGTCTTTCAAGCGAAATGAGCGTAAGTCGATATTGTCAATTCGCACGGTGCCGGTGGTGGGATCGAAGAAGCGAGGAATCAGCTGCAGCAGAGTCGATTTGCCGCAGCCGTTGGGACCGACAATCGCCAGCGTTTCGCCAAACTGTACGTCAAACGATACGTCCTCCAGCACTTGATTCTCTGGTTCGTATTCAAACGAAACGTTTTGGAAGGCAATCGACGCGTGGCGCGAGGGAAACGCAAGCGGTTTAGTTGGATTTCGAATCGCAGGAGTTTGATCCAGCAAGGGAAACAATCGTCCGGCGGCGGCCAAACCTGCTTGAATGGAATTGAAAATCTCGGACAATTTTCTGGCAGGTTCGGTTGTTCCAATTAAGAGTCCGTAGAACACCAGCAGCGACGGCAGATCGATCGGGCGTTCTGACATGCGAATTCCAAACAGATGCGTCTCCTGATTCAATGTCAGATAAGCACCGGCCAGTAAGGCTAAGCTGATCATGGAAATGCCCATGACTTCGGTGATCGGTTTGGTCAAAGCGCTGTAAAACGAAATTCGCATCGCTTTGTGAAAACACTCTTTGGATACTTCGTGAAAGCGTTTGCGTTCGTGCGATTCCAGCGTGTAGGCTTGCACGGTTTGTATGCCGTTAAACGTTTCGGAAAGAACGCCGTACAATTGACTGATCTCTTCCAAGATGCGTCGGTTCGCTCGTTTAATAGAACCGGCCAATTTGCGAATGGCGTAACCAATTACCGGACTCAGGATCAGCGAGAACAGCAATAGCCGCCAACTAATGATCGATGCGCCAATCAAACAGGCAATCATCTTCAATGGTTCACGTACTGCACTGCCAAATAGATTTCTGAGTCCGGTGGTCAGGCAATTGATGTCGGTGTTGAATTCTGAAACGAAGCCGCTGGTTTTCTTGTCCGAACGAACGCAAGTCATGCGTAACGCTTGATGGTAAGGAAAACTTTTTACGCAGGTCTAGCGTGGTGCGTTGCTCCAGCCGAGCGATCAAGATGCATTTTACGAATACAAAGAAGCATTTAAACAGAGTTCCCGCGATGACCAGACCGACAATCAAAACGACGGTTTGAAACGGATCGTTTGGCAGATAACGGTGGACAAGGGGCTGCAATTTTTGGCGCTTGCCCAGTGCCTTTTGTTCCGCCGATTTCATAGCGAAGCGTATTCGCTTACTTTTGGTTGAATGCGTCTGGGGACGTCCTAGAAAGGTTGGCTAAACGGTTCGTTTTCTTCAATTGCTGTCTGGGCTTGCGTGACTTCTTGATCGATCCAGGTCTGTAGCGATTGCCCTTTGAAGGCCACTTGGATGACCGGATACAGCGGCAATGTTGCTGCCCCATGCGATGGCTACAAGCAAAGAACACGCGATAGCTGCTTGACAGGTCCAGCGGTATTTCAATGCCATCCGGATCGCTCGCCAGTAGTCTCTCATTGTCGGCCCTTCGAAGGATCAAGTTTTTTCGAAGCGGACTTGTACCAAAAACAACATCAAACTTCCAAGAGCAGTCATTGCTGGCGGTTTGAAAGGCACGAAATCCGGGCATGCTTGAAAATTATTTTCGTGCAAAAAAAATTATTTTCGTGCCACCCACCAAAGTATTGCTATGAGGTCCGCCAGGATGCGAACTGTGTCTATTGGCGATGGCCGCTTGGCGCTGAAGACGGCTCCAGCGGCGGCGGCAGCGCGATGACGACTCGGTAGCGTTTTTAGCCTCATGGGGCTCAAAGGGTCGGTTGTGAGGTTCAGGTAGAATAGCGACAACGCGAAGTAGCATGGGCCCATGGCCCGTGTTAACCTCAATAAACCTCAAGCCCAGGGATTCACGGGCCCCGGCCTTCCGGTCGTCTTCTCGCATGACCACAAGCTGTTTGTAGTCCCGCCTTCAGGCGGCAGCGGACATCGTCTTGTGGATTTCCTTCGGGGGATGGTTACCGGACCATGCATGGCACCTTCTGTGCCACGGGCCGCAGGCCGCGGGCCGCGGAATATGTAGGCCGGCCTGGGCCCATGCTGCTCCGTGAGAGCAACACAGAGAGTGATACGGTAGATGCATGGCACCTAGGTTGAGTGAGCGGTAGATGCATGGCACCTAGCGAAAGAGCACCCGCTGGGCTGAAAAGTGCGGTGAATGGATGGCACCAACCGGTACTCCTGGGCTGAAAAGTGCGGGGAATGGATGGCACCTAGCGAAGAGGCATTGCTCAGCGTTGGATGGCACCAACCGTTACTTGTACTGCTCTTGGATGGCACCAACTGTACTGCTCCCAACTGTACTGCTCTTGGATGGCACCAACCGGTACTGAAGCACTTTCGGGACAGACACGAGCTAAATCGTATCAGCGTTGAATTAGCACCAACCGGTATTGTATTGGATGGCACCAACCGTTACTGTTGGATGGCATCAACCGGTGCTTTTATTATCAGCGTTGGAAGGCATCAACCGGTACTTTTCGCGTTAATGCTTCTTCGAAAACGGCCTGCGGCAACGGTTTGGTTGCGAGGCACAAATGGTTGCCTGATCCGTTACTGCCATTCATCCAGCCGTTCTAGGGTGCGGCGGATGGCGAAATGTTGCCAATAGTACGCGCGAGCCGTCCGTTCTAGTTGGCTCCGAAGTTTCTTGTTCGAATTCAATTGAATAATTGCTTCGGCAAAATCAGTCGGTCGCTGACTATGCACCAAGGAGATGACGGAATGTTGTTGCCACAATGCCTCGCAGCTTGGACCGTGATTGGAAACCGTGGCCTTTCCGTTGATCAAGCAGGCCATTAACGTAGTACGCCGAGTGTTTGCGCCGTCGGCATAGGGTTGCACCATGCAGTCGCAAGCAGCGATGAACGACGCCACTGTCGCTTCATTCTGGCCATCCACCGCGACGATGCGGTTCGTCCAATTTGCATTGCCAGCTTGCAACGTTTCAGAAAACGCCTGACTGTTTCGACCTATCAGCGCGAACCGAGCGTTCGGTAGTTGCTGGCCGACGGCAAACAGAATTGGTTTCAGCAAGTCCGTCACCAGCGGCCCGAATGATCCGAAGTGGCCAATAACAATATCGTTGGCAGCCGTCGTGTTTCCGACGATCTGGTGGCGAGCGTTGCGGATGCGTTCTGGCGATACGGCAGCGGGAACGTTGGACGGGATGGGCAAGACGTGAATTCGTTCCGCATCGGCTCCTAATTCCAATAGCGTATCAGTCCACGCGGATGTCGACACAAAGATGCGATCGGTGGTCGGCAACATGGTTCGCACCATGCGCCGGTTGATGGCCGCCAGCAAGCCGTGGTGTGGCGGCCATCTTGTTGGCGGGAAGGCAACTTCATGAAACAGAATGCCTAGCCGAGCACTAGTGTGTCTGTGTATCTGCGCGACCCAGTTAGCAAACGCCAAATTCATTCCCTTGTAGCCGAACGCGTGCGGAACGTACTGCACCAAAACATGTGTTGATTCGCACTGTCGAATGGCGTTCGTTAGCGATTGTAATCCTCGCTGGGAAAACGCGGCGTACCGCCGGACCACTCGCACACCCGCTTCTTCTGTTTCGGTGGTTTGTCGAGTGTCCGACGATGTGTAAACGGTCACTCGGTCACCTCGATCCACCAACCCCTGGGAAACTTGCTTGCAATAATCTGCGACGCCGCCCGGTTGCGGAGCGTATTCGCCGGTGATGATGTGCCAGTGTTTTTGCATTGATGAACGCTTCTGTTGGCGGGGTTGAATTGCGATCCGTAACGGTTTGGCAAAACGGTGCGTCGCATTCTAGATTAGGGCTTACGCTGCTACAATTCGAACCTCTTGTACGTCGTACCGCCGCTGGGCAGCAAATAAAACAGGAGTGAACGATGACACCTTATCTGCCGTTGGAAATTGCGATTCGAAACATACAATTCGCTAGGAATTATACGCATACGCTGCTAGATGACCTGCAGGATGAAGATTGGTTTTGCATGCCGGACCGCCAGATTTCGCACATTGCTTGGCAAATTGGCCATTTGGCGATGGCTCAATATGCATTGACCATGATTCGGATTCGAGGTAAAGAACCGGACGATGCTGAATTTATTTCCAATGCGTTTTTCAAGACGTTCAAGAAAGGGACCAAGCCGCTACCCGATCCAACCGCCTATCCGTCGCTGGAGGAAATCAAGACCGTGTTTGACGCGGTCCATGCTCAGGCGATGGCTGAATTGCCTGGTTGTTCAGAAGAAGAGTTGAATCAACCGTTGCCGGAGCCGCATGCGGCATTCAACACCAAACTGGGGTCACTCTATTTTTGTGCGAACCACGAAATGCTGCATGCCGGTCAGATCGGCTTGATTCGCAGAATGATTGGCAAAGATCCGGTGCGATAATACAGATGAATCGAATTGGCGCTCGCTGGACGCTCGCGCCGAATTCAATTCTCAACTGACATCTATTCAGTGACCGTCATCTTGATCATCTGAACCGGAGTGGATGGCCGGTCGCTACGATCGGTTTCGGTCTTTTCAATTTTGGAAATGACATCCATTCCTTCCACAATCTTGCCGAAAACAGGATGCTTGGAAGGACCAGGGCTAAACCAATCCAAATATGCGTTGTGGACCGTGTTGATGAAGAACTGCGATCCGCCCGAATTCGGTTGTCCGGTGTTGGCCATGGAAAGCGTGCCCGGTTCGTTGGAAAGTTGAGCGTCTGCGGGGTGTTCGTCCTGAATGGTGCCATGCGGTGGACCGCCCGTACCCGCTCGAGCACTCGTTGGGTCTTTGCTATGTGGACACCCAAACTGAATCATGAATCCATTAATTACTCGGTGAAAATGCAGTCCGTCGTAAAAACCGCTCTTGGCCAAGTCCAAGAAATTTTGGCCCGTGATGGGCATCTTATCGGTAAAGACTTCTACTTTGAATGTTCCTAGCGAAGTTTCGCATGTCACTGTGGGATTTGCCATCCGTTTTATCCTCCTGGCGAAGTGCCGAACCGAACTTCGCACCCTCAAATGCTTGAACTTAATCGGGAATTACCAGCACAGGAATCTAGCAGAATCCGGATTTATTCGAAACCGGACCAAGCGAATCTACCGTACGGCATAGCAACATCATCCTTTCGAACGGAATACCAATTGGTCTTCCGTTCGCATTGCAATTAAGCAAGATGCAAGCTTCCGAGTGTTCCGCTGGGACCGTGGCGAATTTACTGCCGACGTAATCGGTGCCGAACTGCCAAGAGGGGCAACAGAGCGAACCACGCGCACGTTGGTTCGGGCACGGGCAATCCCAAGTTGCCGCGAATTTCACCGGTTCCAAACACGCTGGTGTGGACATTCACGTAGGCCGTTCCATCGGTCATGATCTGCACAATTTGTGCGGGCGACAAGGGATCAAATCCAGGCTGAATCAAGGTTTCAAGCGTATGGCTGTCGGTCCAGGTGGCGCTGGTGGTTGTCGGAAAGTTGGCCACTGCAGGAGGTCCATAGATTTCCAAAATGTGTTGCGGATTGCTTTTGGTGGCATCGGCCGGCCCGTGAATATGCAATTTGGTGACATCGCCAATCAGGCCGTCCCATGTCAAGGAATACGAAATCACATTGGTGGACGAATCATACGAAACATGCCCGCTGCCGGTACCGGGACTGTTGGTGGACCCGTCTGATTCCGGACCATTCTTGATTTGTTGTTCGTCCATCGTGAAATTCCAAGTCAATACTTCGGCCGAAGCGATGGACGGCATCAGTATGCACATGAAAACACTCAAACGATTCCACCGAATCCAACGATTCATTTTTTTCTCCGCTGCAAAAAACTCAAGTAGATCATCACGCACAACAATGGCAGAGTTCCCGTGGATTCGGGAACCAACTGCGGGAGACTGGCATTCGAATAAGCGTCTTCTTGAAACGCCTTGATTAGATCACTGGTGGAAAATTCTCCGTCGCCGTTCCAGTCTCCCGATTCCCAAGTGGAATTCAGCTCTAGATCGTCTTCGTATTCGCCTGGCTTGAAGACTTTGACTAGATCGGCGCTGTTGAAAACGCCGTCTAGATTTGCATCTCCAAAGGCAACACCAATTAGGTCCTTCACCATGAAATCGTGGTCAGACCAGTTGACACTTTGGTCTCGATTCATATCAAAGTTCAAGTTTTCCGTACCGCCTCGCAAATAAGCTGCCAGCAAGTCAATATCATTGGCCGTCAATTGGCGATCCAGATCCAGGTCACCAAATATCGGAACGACATTTGAGGCATCTAAGACGAACAATCCAAATTGCGAATCG
The DNA here is from genome assembly GCA_041399205.1 of Pirellulaceae bacterium. Classification (GTDB taxonomy): domain Bacteria; phylum Planctomycetota; class Planctomycetia; order Pirellulales; family Pirellulaceae; genus JAGQOZ01. Next base: position 109,876 of record JAWKTK010000009.1, read on the forward strand.
GACGCCAAGATGCGGTCTACTCCTAAATGCGGATAGATGCCTTTCGCGCCTACGTATCCGGCCAGAGGACTAAGCCCTGGATTGGTATCAAAGTTCCCGATGACGGGTAACGAACCATCGGTACGCAAATTATCCAAATCAAGAACTTGGACGCCGGCTGAATGCCAGGCCACGTAGGCCAATCCACCTGCAATTTCTACTTCGGCTGTACTGAACGCATTGATGCCATAGTCCGACGCATTGGCCGCCACGACTTCTACGGGCGAATCATCTAGATTCCACGCTTCTACTCCGCCACCGGGCTTGCGATGAACGGCCACTACCGTTTGATTATTGTCCGTGACAGACACGGACGACGTATTGAACCCGGTTGACAATTGCGCTACCAACGTTGGTGATTCGCTGGGAAATAACGACAGGTCATAAACATAGGTTGCACCCATCGCATTCACGCCGTGCAGGCCAGCCACATACATGCGATTATCACGAATGGTGACATCGGCGAGGCCTTGTGGATCATGTGTTTCAATCGAAGTGACCAACGCCGGGGTCGCTGGGTGGGTGATATCAAAGACACGAATTTGCGATGACGATTCATTGACCGCATACAGCATATTGTTTCGCACAAAACTCCCGCTGATGGAATCAAACGCGCCGTTTGTGGAATCAAGCTTGGACAGCAACGTCGGTTGTTGCGAATCAGACAAATCCACGACATGCAAGCCGCCGCCATTGCTGCTGGAAAAATAGCCGACATTGTCAAGCGCTTTAATGTCATCAAACGCAAAGGCCGAATTCGGTTCATAAACGCCCGTCGACTGCGGAGCCGACGGCAGCGATACATCAACCAGCAGGACGCCGTTGGCCTTCGTCCCTAACAGAGCGATTTCGCCGTTGGCCCACACGTCGGTGTAAACGGAAAGTGTTTCATTGCCCAGCGGAGCCAAGCTTGCGACCAGGTCCAGCGGTTGGACTTCGCCCACTAAATGGGCGCGCAGCGAATCGGTCCAGAAGCTACTGGCCATGATTGTGAATACGGTCAGAAGTCGAATGGTGGCTCGACATTCGATCATCGCTGCAAGTCTCGGCTCTGTTCAAAAGTGTTAACTACACTTGGATTCGGAACAAGCCTCATTATACGGTCGCAGCCAATCTGACAATCGAAGTTTCGCTCGGTTTCTATTCTGGGCCGAAGAACGACCGGTGCGAATGTCGCGACTGTGCCTTTCGTCCCATCATGTTCGCCAGAATCTGTGCGAATTAGCTCGGTGCCCACCGCCAAAGTTCTTCTGGTCGAATCAGACGACGCCAAATGCTTTTCAACGTCGATGGTTAGACCTGCTACCTGGATGCTACCTGGAAGGTTCCAGTATCAGTGTTCCTTCTTGGCAGCGAATCGATTCGAGCTTGGGGAATCGAGTGCCGGTTTTTTGCGAATGGACAATCAAGTGCGGAGGATTCGCGTGATGGTGAAACGTCAGGTTATCGTCTGACAGAGACCAATCGTTCGGCAGCAGACTCAGCAATGTGTTCACGGGCAGTCGTAGACGGCCGAGATACGCTTTTCGCAGTTCTAGTTTCAAATTGCCGTCATCAGTGGTGCCAGGATGGATCGTGGCCGCAAAGAAGAACGACTTAGAGGCTTGCAAGTGGATGCGACCAACCAAACTTAATTCGTTGTCCAACACTTTCAGCCGAACTTTGTCGCCGTCCTGGCCCTTTTGATCCGACTGGGAAAGAATCATGTTGATTCGGTTTTGGCTGAATGCAATATTGCCGTCTTGGTCGACCAGTCCGTTTTGGCGAACCGTCGTTTCCAGGTTGTTCAGCGCGGAAGCTACCACCAGCGTATCAAATTTACTTCGAATTGGCTTTGGGTTCGTTTTCATCTGACAGGCCATGAAGTACTGTTCAAGCTGCTGTAGGTCGTCGGTCAGCTCCTGAAAATCTTCTTTGGAATACGACTGGCTCATCAAGTCGGCGCTGTTCGCTGGTGGTCGAGTGGCCAGCCACAAGCATGCCACGATGGTCACAATGCCGACGCCGACCAAGGCCATGCACGTCAAAATACTGCGAACGATAAGTTTGCCAATCATGTAGAGCTGTCCTGGCGACTGTGGTAGATTCAGGCGAATGAAGCTGAACGAACAAAAGGCGTCTTCCTTAATCGTAGGTTGCTGTTCATGTGAATGCAGGTTGATTTCCTTCAACACGATGTGACTTTGCGTCACGGAAACAATTCGCTGAAACCCGGCGATTGTGGAATTGGACGTCGGTGAAATTCGAATGGGACAGGAGTGTGGCGTATGCGAATCGGATTACATTGGATTATCGCGTTTGCGGTTTTCGGCGGCGTGGCGAAATTTGACAATCGAAGCGTGGTTGCTCAGGAGAATCCGAACCCAGCCACGCAGTCCTATCAGGAATGGTTAAAGGATACGAACTTGGATCCTCGCTGGATCTATGACGATGTCGAGTTGGCCAAGACGAATGCCGCGAAGTTTGACAAACCGATCTTGGCGGTGTTTCGCTGAGTGATGTGACATGCCTGTGAAGGCTTTGACGAGCAGGTTGCTCGTAATGACAAACAGTTGGCACCGCTGTTGGACCAATTCGTCTGCGTGCGAATTGTAAAAATGCAGGGCGTTGATCTAGCTCAATTTCAATTCGATTACGATCTGACATGGTCCGCCATTATGTTGGATTCCGCAGGAACCGTGTTGGCTCGTTATGGTGGCCGGTCTGCCGATGGTCCGATGTCGGTCAATTCGATTGACGGTTTTCGTCGCACAATGCAACGAGTTTTAGACGTGTATCCGCAACGGACCGAACACGCGGATTGGTTCGCCGCCAAGAAAGGACCGAAACCGGCGTATGAACGTCCAGAACAGATGCAGGTAGAAGTTATTCGTAACGCACTAAACGCGGGAAATAACAATAAGGCTTGCATTCATTGCCACAATATCCATGACGCGCAGCATCAATTGGCTGAAGCCAATGGTGCGTATGATCCCCAAAAAGTCTGGAAGTATCCGCCCACGCAGAATCTAGGTTTCACTTTGGATGTGAACGAAGGAACTCGAGTGACCGCGGTGGAAACAGGATCGCTGGCAGACCGAGCGGACTTGCAAGTAGGTGACAATTTGGTGTCAGCCAATGGACAGCGATTGCTTTCGCTGGCGGACGTGCAATTCGTGCTGCATTTTCTGCCCGAACCGGCGACGCTGTCGCTGAACGTGGACCGCGCTGGTTCGCAGCGAACTCTGACGTTGGAACTGCCCAACGGTTGGCGCCGCAGTGACATTTCGTGGCGAGTCTCCATGTACGGCATGTATCCTCGGCCGGGTCTGTGGATTGACACGCTTCCGGCGGGCCAAAGGGCTTCGCTACGTCTGCCAGAGGATCAGTTAGCTGTGATCGTAAAAGGACTGTTTGGCGAAGCGGTCCGCAAGAGTGACCTCAAGAAGAACGACGTGATTGTGAATCTGGACGGAAAGTCTCATGCGATGACGCCTGGTCAATTTCACGAACAAATCCGCTTGAAGCACTTTCAGCGAGGCAGCGTGATGCAGCTGGAAATATTGCGAGACGGAAAGAGGCGAAACATCGACGTGCAGTTTTAGCGGTAGCGGCGGTACCCAAATTGAGCCATGTTCGAAACGCAGCGCCGTTGGTACAATGAGAGGCCCTCCCGAACGGCACGAACCAGTGCCATTCGCCACGCCCACCTAACCAATTTGCCTCGTTATGTTTTCGAATTCTTTCCAATGTCGTTCGATGGCGACTATTTCGTTTTTGCTTCTTGCGTATCCTCTTGCATTGCTGAAGGCGGATGACGACGCGCATCTGTCGGACGAATCTGCCGTTACGTTCGTCCAGCAGTACTGTTTGGATTGCCACGACGGTGAATCGGCAGAAGGCGGATTTGATGTGGCTTCATTTGCCGGGTTCGCTTCGCTGGATGCGTCGTCCTATGCGATGTGGGACACGATGATTCGTCGAGTGCGAGATAGTGAAATGCCGCCGTTGGAGCACGATGTGCAACCCGCGGCCGAAGAACGAACCGCGTTTGTCGAATGGATGCGATCATCGCTGCATACCATTATTTGTGATGACGGGATTTCAGCAGGTCCGCCTACCATTCGGCGTTTGAATCGCGATGAATACGGCAATACAATCCGAGATCTCTTGGGGATTCATGTCAACGCGGCGCATGCGTTGCCCGCCGATGGAGCGGGTGGCGAAGGTTTCGACAACGCGGCGGAAACATTGTTCATTTCTCCCATTCATGCGGAAAAATATTTGGATGCCGCCAAGATGGCGGCTCGAACACGCCTTCAAAGATCCTCGTGGCCGACGCCATGTTTTGCCAGTTCAGCCTGATGCAGAACAAGACGTGCAACAAGCGGCGGCGGCTTCGTTGCGAACCTTTTTGCCTCGAGCGTTTCGTCGTCCGGTGACCGATCAAGAGATTGACGAATACTTGTCACTGTTTCAGGTTGCGTATCAGGAAGACGGTTCGTTCGAACAGGCCATCCAGTATGCGTTGCAAGGCGTCTTGTTGTCGCCCAAGTTCTTGTTTCGCTGGGAAACGCCGCCGCGTTCGCCAGAAATGGTGCCGCTTGATGATTTTGAACTCGCGTCACGTTTATCTTATTTCTTGTGGGCGTCCATGCCGGACGATCGTTTGTTGGAACTGGCAGGTAAGGGCGAACTTTCACAAGACGATGTTCTTCGCGCCGAAGTATTGCGAATGTTGGGCGTGGCGAAGAATCCAAACGAGCAAGAGCGAATTCCAAACTGCCGACTTCGCTCAAAGCTTTACCGAACAATGGCTGGGAACGCGAGCACTCGGACGAGAATTCAAGCCAGACCCTAGTGTGGCCCGACGATATGATTCGGAATTAGAAGGCGGGATGAAATACGAACCGGTTTTCTTTTCGAAGATGTGATTTCCAACAATGAGTCGTTGTTGAATTTTATCGATTCCGATTTCACGTACGCCAATCGCCGACTGGCCAGACATTACCGCATTGAAGGTGAATTTCGCGAACAACCTCGGCGCACCGATCTGCCGGCGGATAGTCATCGTGGAGGATTATTGGGGATGAGTGCGGTGTTGGCCGTTTCTTCGTATCCGCATCGCACGAGCCCGGTGTTACGAGGTAAATGGGTGCTGGAAAATCTGCTGGGCACGCCGCCTCCGGCACCTCCGCCGGGCGTTCCGCCGTTGAACGAAAAGCAGGATGGCGATTCTCCGCAGACGTTACGCGAAATTCTGGAAAAGCATCGCCAAGACGCCACATGTGCGACGTGCCACGATCATATTGATCCGCTGGGATTTGGTTTGGAGAATTTTGATGTGCTGGGACGCTGGCGGAGCGAAGTGGATGGCCAGCCAATTGATGCAGCGGGACAACTTTCGGACGGAACCAAATTCAACGGGCCAGACGAATTGCGAAAAATATTGCTGGATCGAAAAGATTTGTTTATTCGCAATCTGACTGCCAAACTGATGGGGTTTGCTTTGGGACGAGGCCTCTTGCCGGCCGATTATTGTGCGGTGGATGAAATTGCGGATGACGTTAGAAAACAAGATTATCAAGCACATTCGTTGATTTTGGGAATCGTCAACAGTGTGCCGTTTCGCTACAAACAAGACGGGACGCACGATGCCATTCGACAAGAATAGGCGATGCAGACAAATGGATATTAAACGAGGAATCGGGTTATGAATTCGAAAGCAAAATCGACGGTTCGCCGCAATGTCGCTTCCTTTGGAACGCTATCGCGACGAAGGCTGCTGCAAGGCGCCGCGCGGCGTTGGCGCACCGTGGCTGGAAGGGATGGGACAGCACGTTTTGGCTTCTGAACCAGAACGCCCGATCACTCGATTCGCAGCGTTGTTCATGCCCAATGGAGTTCGTTCGGATAAGTGGACGCCGGAAGGACAGGGAGTGACTATACGTTGTCACCTACGTTGATGCCGTTACAGGATTTCCGAGATGACCTTTTGGTGTTGACCAATTTATGGAATCAGGCCAGCAATGTAGGCGATGGCCATTACGTCAAAACATCGGGATTCTTGACGTGTACTACCATCAACAAGTCTTTGGGAATCGATCTGAACTGCAACGGCGTTTCCATGGACCAAGTGGCGGCTGGCCTGGTGGCTCATCAAACGCCCATTCCTTCCTTGGAGCTGGGGATTGATCCGGTCAGCATCGGAGTGGACACCAACGTCGGGTATACTCGAGTTTACGGTTCCCATATTGCTTGGGCCGGACCGACCAGCCCGCTGGCCAAAGAGATTAATCCTCGTTTGGTGTTTGAACGCTTGTTTCGCGCCAGCAAACCTCGGTCTGGCTCCAGCCAAGCGGACCGCCGCTTGTTAGATCGAGTATTGGATGACGCCAAACAGCTGCATCAACAGTTGGGTTCGGCCGATCGGCAGCGGATGGACGAATATCTGCAATCCGTGCGCACGTTAGAACAGCGTTTAGAGCGAACCGAACAAGCGGCCGTACCGTGGCAACCGAAAGCACCCCTGGATGTCGCATCGGAACCGCCTGAAGAAGCACCCGATCAGCACGAACAACACGTCCAGTTGATGATGGACATGATTGCGTTGGCGTTTCAAACCGATTCGACTCGAGTCTGTACGTTTATGTTCGGCAATGCGGTCAGCGGCCGGAATTTTTCGTTCTTGGACGGAGTCAAAGGTGGGCATCATGATACTTCGCATCACCAAAATGACGAAGACAAGCTGCGGCAATATCAAGTGATCAATCAGTGGCATGTGCAGCAGTACGCCTACTTACTGCAGAAACTCAAAGACATGCCGGAAGGTGACGCGACGGTGTTGGATCATTCGATGATCTTGTTTGGTTCGGGGCTACGAGACGGCAATAGCCATAGTCCTCATAATCTGCCAATCTTGGTTGCCGGAAAAGCGAACGGTCGACTGGCGACAGGCCAGCATTTGACCTATGATCGCGACACACCGTTGGCCAATCTGTACCTGAGCATGTTAGATGCGTTCGGTTGCAGCGAAGTGCGATTTGCCGACAGCACTCAGCGACTGCCCGGCGTATTGGCATAGTGGTTTTGGATTAAATGCGGGTTGGTCAAACTGGCGAAGCGTACCTAATTGGACAGCAAGATTGGTTAGTAGTCCCGCCTTTAGGCGGATTGGTTTTACTGGATTTCCGCCTAAAGGCGGGACTACGAACGACCTACGCTGGCAGAAAGCGTCAATGTGGCTGTCCATCTAACGTCTATAGGTTATTGAATTTGAACAAACAAGGAATCTCAAATGGCAAAGAAGATTGATTGGAGCTACCACCGACCTGGCTGAAAGACCTGCGGCAAAACGCAAGAGTATCTTGCGGAGGCAGGCGTCACGGTGGCGGAAGAAGTGAATGCCAAAAAGGATACTAAAGACGCGGGTGACGCGTTGGCTTTGGCTAAAACGGTGAAGGAAATCTACGCGGCCAAAGGAAAGAAGATTGTGCATTTTGATCTCAAAAAAGATGCCCCGGACGACGAAGCGTTAAAGAAGATCATGTTGGGTCCGACCGGCAATTTACGAGCTCCAACGCTACGAATTGGCAAGGTCTTGCTGATTGGATTTGATCAAGACACGTACGACCAGGTGCTGGGGTAAGCCGGTAAGCCGCAGAGGCGCGAACGCGTGTCGACCTCGGCGACATCAATTATTCGCTCGCCAATTTGCTGAAGAAACGGTTTCGCCATGACACGCGATGGCGAGCCTTCTTTGGAAGACTCGGCGCGACCAGCGCCGCCATTCAGCAAACTGAACGCGACCATCTTCTGCCACCTCGCCGCACGACGACGTGTCGATTCATGGAATTCGGACGTCTGATCGACTGGGCTCAGATCAGGCGATCGCACGTCATTTGGTTCAGACAAGTGGTCGCAGTTTGCTCGGATTTTGGAAGAGCTGGGCTGGCTGAAAGGGTTTTAAAGCTAACTTGCGACGGTGGCGGCCATAGCGAATGCTGATTGGCGAAGTGCTGGCCATGGCCAAACGGCAAAGTGTTTTTATCGGCGCGACCGCGTAGATACGACAACGGTTGTCAGCATGTGGCGAGGAAGTAGATGACGAAGACGAGGCCACCGAATTTCGCGAACAGATTGTGGCGTGCCACGCAGAAAACGAATCAAGCTCGACCGCCCCGACCTGCGTTTTCTCGGCAGCACGGAAGTGCTCGAATCGGGTTTCGGCTCTTTTCGCCCAAAACGGCGGCGATACTGGATGAATCGCCCGAGCCAAATTTCGCATTTTTTGCCTTAAACTGCGGCCACAATTACAGTTAAGTAAGAACCATTTTGGGCAAACTTGCAGTCACGACTCCGATTTTTCAAAAAAATTGTGGCGGACGGCGGGACGCGATTGGGATATTCGACCGGGAACACAACATGACAAATTCGGACGGACGCAATGGGACAAGCCTTTCGGACCGGTCGTTGCTGCGCCGTTTTCAAGCGGGCGAACATGACGCGGCCACTCAGTTGTACCTGCGGTACGCGTCTAGACTGTTGGCGTTGGCCGATTCGCATACTTCGAAAGCGTTGGCTTCTCGGTTTGATGCGGAAGACGTTGTGCAGTCGGTGTTTCGCACGTTTTTTCGCCGAGCGTCTGCGGGATTGTACGAAGTTCCACCCGGCGACGAACTGTGGCAACTGTTCCTGGTCATTGCCTTGAACAAAGTGCGGTCGCTGAGCACATTCCACCACGCAAAAAAACGTAGCGCTGCCAAAACAACTTTAACAGAAGATACTGCCTGCCAGTTCCTGGCGGCCGACCAACAGCCTGCTCAGATTTTGAAAATGGTGATTGAAGACACAATTCGTCTACTGCCGGAAACGGAACAGCACATGATTCAACTTCGCATTGCTGGATTCGACGTGCAACAGATTGCGGACCAAACCAAGCGGTCCAAGCGCACGGTGGAACGAGTGCTCCAGCGGTTTCGTCACGAATTGGCCTTGCAGATCGACGATGCGTCTAGCGAGGATCAAAGCGTATGATCCAGCTGGCACCGAGTAGTCGTCGCGTTGACGAATTCATCGAAGCATTTGAAGCGGCGTTGGAATTCCAGACTGACCAAGACTGGACATCGTTTTTGCCCGACCCCAGTGATCCTGACTTCAAGGCAGCGGCGGTGGAATTGATGCGAGTGGACTTGGAACATCATTGGTTGGACAATGACCAACGTTCGCTGGCCAATTATCGCCAGCGTCTTCCCGAATTGTTTGCGGATCCTGAAATCCTAGGACAATTGGCGTACGAAGAATATCGTCTTCGCAAAGCGCAAGGCGAAGCGATTTCGCCAGACGAATATGCCAAACGGTATCGGCTGGACGTGTCGAGTTGGCCTCGCGGCGAAGACACTTCGCTGGACAGCGGCACGGTCACTCGCAGCCTTTTTCATCCCGATTCGTCCGCCACGTCACGCCCAGCGGATTCTCAGTTTCCCACTTGCGGTCAGACGATTGGTTCGTTCCAACTGGTTCAGCAGATTGGCGAAGGCGCGTTTGCCAAAGTCTTTTTGGCTCGGCAAACCGATCTGGCAGAACGTCATGTCGTCTTGAAAGTAACCTCGATTCCAACCCACGAATCCGACCGGTTGGCTCGGCTTCAGCATTCGCACATTGTCCCGGTCTATTCGGTCCATCGTCACGGTGCGTTTCATGTGGTATGCATGCCGTGGCTGGGTAACACTACATTGGCGGATGTGATCGTTCGCCGCCAACAATACTCCGAATTCCCGCTGAACGATCAGTTGTTTTCGCTGGCCATCGCAGATGCCGCCGAACGCACGGCCGACGTTTCTTCAGCGGCACGAACGGGAATCGTTCACGCTGAACATGGCAGTGCGAACAAGACGTATGTCCAGCGTTGCATCGAATTGGCGTTGCAAGTTGCCGAAGCGCTGCACCATTCGCACCAGCAGCAAATCATTCACAGTGACATCAAACCCGCCAATGTGTTGCTGGCGGATGATGGTCGAGCCATGCTGTTGGACTTCAACACCTCTAAGGACGTTCGTTCGCAAAGTTTGGATCAGATCATCGGCGGTTCCCTACCTTACATGGCCCCCGAACATTTGCAAGCGTATGAAACGGGCGCCCAGATCACTCGGCAATGTGACGTCTATTCCTTTGGCGTTTTGCTGTTGGAATTATTGACCGGACGACGTCCCCAATCATTCACAAATCAGTGGCAACCGACTGCCGTTCCCCAGCCCGCGTCATCCGCCCGAAATACAGAATCCCAGTTGCCTGCCGACATCGCATCGATCATTGACAAATGCTTGTCACCGGACGTGCGACAACGTTACGCTTCGATGGCCGAAGTCTGCGAAGATCTCCGCCGCCACTTGACGCACCGCCCACTTCGACACGCGCCGAATCGATCGTGGCTGGAACGCTGCCAAAAATGGCAACGCCGACATTCTCGCGTGGCTTCGCTTACCACATTAGCAGCCGTAGCGTTGATCTGCGCGAGTTTGGCCATATGGCAGACGGTGACCCATCGTCGTCACAGGGCAACGGCACAAGCCCAGCAGACGCTGGACGAACTTCAGTCTCACGTGCAGCAGTTGCGACTGACTGCCACTGTTCCAGCAGCCAATTCGGATTCATCAAAGCTGAAATTGCCGACGTTTGATAAGTGGTTAGTTCGCCTTCACATGGACGACGATTTTGCCAGCATCGCCTGCGATCATTCGAACCGAACCACCGTCGATCCGTTGCATGAATGGCAGGCATTGCTGTCCGCAGACGAACAAACCACATTGCGTCAGTCGGCTGTCGAATTGGCGTATTTCGCAGCGCTGCGTCATCTCCGAATTGCTCGAGCAGACCATTCGACCGCGTCGCTGGCCACCGCCGAACGCTGGAACCGTTTGGCGCAAGTGCTGCAGCGCGATGCAGCCGAAAGTCAGCGACAAGCGATCGCGTATCAAGCCAACGCATTGCGTTCGCTTCGCGCAGCTGGGAATCGCAACGATTCGGTTACAGAAACAACGGATTACGCAATCGCCACGCATTTGCCGCCGCAAGGTTCTGCCAGCGACCTGTTACTGGCCGTGGAATGGATTGTTCAAGGTCAGCCTCACGCAGCGTTGGAAATTCTTACGCGACACGTCGATCAAACGCCGCAGGATGTCACCGTCAAATTGCTGCTGGCGGACTGTTTGCTTTCTGTCGGGCAAGCGGCGCAGGCACTGGCGTGGTATGACACGTGTGTGGCACTGCAACCCGATAACGCTGAGATACGATTTCATCGAGGTGTCGGACGGTTGACGGCCAAGGAATATTCTGCCGCGATACAAGACTTTAACGAAGCGTTACGCATGCAACCGGATCATCTGTCGGCGTTACTCAATCGAGCGATCGCGGAACTACGCCAACAAGATTATCAAGCGGCCGTGGACGATTTTACCGAATCGTTAGAGCGAGGTGCAACGCAGAGTCGCATCTTTTTTTTGCGGTCGGAAGCGTGGGCGGGATTGGGCGATGCAGATTCGGCACGACGTGACTATCAACTGGGCTTAGAAACTACGCCCGTTGATGCAGACAGTTGTGTGGTACGAGGCCTGGCGATCTTGCGACGCGATCCAGACGAAGCGCTTTCCTTTTTTCAGAAAGCGGTTTGCTTGGATCCCCATTCGCATGCCGCCTGGCGCAACATGGCATCGGTGTTGGCGGAATATCAACGAGATACGCAAGCGGGAGTGCGTATGCTTTCGGAAATGATCCAGCGATTTGGTCAGCGACCGGACGACGTTATGGCTCGAGCTGTACTGTACGCTCGCTTGGGCAACGGCAACGCCGCGATTGCGGATGTACAGCAAGTACTCAGCGGCGAAGCGAACGGCAAAAACTTTTTCCAAGCCGCATGCGTTTATGCCTTACTTGCGAATGACACGAATAAATACCATTCGCATGCCATTCAACATTTAGGGCAAGCGTTCGCGGCAGATCTGAGTTGGCTGAACGTAGCGCAACGAGATTTGGATTTGGCTTCGCTCCGTTCGCTAGACCAGTTTCAGCGGTTGTTAGACGCCGCCCAACACTTGAAGAAGGCGACGGATGGCGCCGCTAATTTGAATGTAGGTGATAGGCCATGAGAAGCACGCGCATTTCGAAACGTAACCACCAACGTCCCTGTCGATTGGAATCGTTGGAACAACGCGAACTGCTGGACGGTAGTGGCCACGCCAGCGGATTCAATTGGGCCGACACGTCACAGCTGACACTCAGCTTTGCGGAAGACGGAACGATGATTGCCGGTGAACCGAGCCAACTGTTTGATCTGTTCAGTCACATCGGTCGTCCGGCTGATTGGCAGGCGGCCGTGCTGAATGGATTTCAGACGTGGCTGCAACATGCGGGCAGCGATGTGGGCGTGGTCAATGAACGAGTGGCATCGCTGCCGTTCGGCACGGCGGGGCCTCGGACAGGCGACCAGCGTTTTGGTGACATTCGCATTGGTGCTCGTCCGCTGTCGAACAACGTCATGGCCATTGCCATGGCTCATGATTCGGTGATTTCCGGCACTTGGGGAGGCGAGATCATTTTCAATTCGGCCGCCAAATTTGAAAATTTGGATCAAGTCTATGCCGTCGCCTTGCATGAAGCGGGCCATGTGTTCGGGCTCGATCACAGTGACAACCCTAAGTCACCCATGTATTCGGGCTCGGAAGCAGCGGACTTTCCCGCCATCGAACCGACAGACGAAGACATTCGTCAGCTTCAGCGTTTCAACGGACGTCGCCTGCCGGATCAAAACGAAGGCGAGCTGGGCAACGATTCGGCTCGAACCGCCACGCCATTGCAATTGAACGTGACGCCGACAGACGACGTGGCTGCTTCGACGCACTTGGTCTACGGTGACATTACGACGGCGAATGATGTTGACGTTTTTTCGCTGTCCATTCCTGCAAAAGCTTCGGGGCCGGTCAGCGTCCAACTGCAGACGCGGCGCATCAGCCTGCTGAACGCTAGGCTCACAGTCCGTACGGGGGAAGGACAGGAAGTAGCCAAGACGGAGTCAGTGCGAGTTGGCGGAGCGACATTGGGAGTGACCATTGACGATGTCATTCCTGGAGCAACCTATCTGATTGAAGTCAGTGCCGTGGACGGTTCGCCGTTTAATGTCGGCGGCTATTCGTTGATTACCAAGTTCGAACTGGAAGTCGACGTGCCGGTGGACGCGGATGTGTTAGAGCGACTGGCGGAATCTAGAGATCGAGAACTTTCGCAAGCGGATGTGCAACGTTTGCTGACAGACAAGGACTATCTATTAGATGCCCAGGAGAATTTCCTAGATAGCATTGTCACGGCGGTCAGTCTGCCACCTTCACCCGGTTTTGATTTGTATTCGCGCTACGAAGCGTTTGGTTCGATCACCAGTCCCGACGACATCGATTACTTTTACTTTTCCACAACGGACGCTCAAGGTGTGACGCCCGTTTTTGCGCATTTGACGGTTCGCCCTTTGGAATTGGGAACGTTGGTCCCCGACATCCAGATACTGGATCAGTTGGGCAATCATGTCCGCGCTTCCGTGTTGGTGAACGGTGCGGGCGAAATGGTGATTCAAACGCCCATTCGGCCTGGCCAGCAGTATTATGCGCGAGTGACCGCGGCCGAAGGGAACGAACGATTTGGTCGAGGCAACTATCGTCTGTGGTTGAATCTGGTGCACGAAGCGCATCGTCCTGAAGCGTTTGCCACAGGCGTGTTGGATCCTGTTCTGACGAATCCGCCTGACATTCCGCCGCTGCCTTTTGACGATGATGCCGTGGTGGTGCAAGACAAAGCGGCCTTGTATTTAGCCACTCCTCAACTGTTTCATTTCATTCTGGATACGGGCCGAATTCGCACTAACAATCGTGAATTTGTGGTAGCCACCGTTTACAACCAACAAGACGAATTGGTCTATTCGATCAGCGCGAATCCTGGCGAAGTTCGTACCAACAACAGCGTCTTGCTGATGCCGGGTGCGTATCGAGTCAGAATGGACCATCTGGCTTGGCCCGGTAATGGTTCGCGAAACGTCTTTTTCCAATTGTCCGGACTGGCAATTTCCGATCCATTTGGCGTGGACCCGGAAGATCCAACGTATGATCCCTTCTTTGTCTGTCCAGACAATGAAGACCTGTTTTGCTATCCCGGCGGCATTGTTACTGACGAACCGTTCTTGTGGGACGATTTTCTGGAATCACTGCCCGACGTTCCTGACTTGCCGCTGGAAGACTTGATTGACCAAGTTTTAGGTGGTTGGTGGTATTGGTACTGGGACCAGCAAGGCGCGAATATTCCGCCGCTCAGTTTGGATGATTCGTTTACCATGTATTCGGATCGCGCGTTTCACCTAACGGCAGAGGGTGGCGTGTTAGCGAATGACATCTTTGGTCCCAATGCGCAGCCGGAAGCCATTCTGGTGGACGATGTTTTTATCGGCGAACTGTCGTTCAACGTCGATGGCAGTTTCAGCTATGCTCCGCCTACTGGTTTTCTGGGCGAAGTGGAATTTCTGTACCGCGCGTTTGATGGAGATCTGGGTTCGTCCATCACTTCCGTGGTCATCCACGTGATTGCGCCGATCTTAGGCGACATCGACGAAGATCAGGTGGTGGACGATCACGATTTGGATTTGGTGTCAGCGGCAATTCGAAGTGGAAATCAAGATCTCGTCTACGATTTGACGCAGGATGGTCAAGTCAATGCAGCGGATCGATTGTTCTTGCTGCATTCCGTGTTGCAGACGGACGCGGGCGATTCGAATTTGGACGGCAAATTTGATTCGCAAGACTTGGTGGCGGTGTTTTCGGCCAGTCAGTACGAGGACGGTCTGTTCCAGAATTCGCTGTGGTCGTCCGGGGACTGGAACGGAGATGGCGAATTTGATTCATCCGATTTGATTATCGCGTTTGCCACGGGATCGTATGCGGCTTTGGCCGTCGGCGAAGCGGGAACATTCTTACCGCCGAATTCGCAACAAGCGTTGGCTGCTTCGTTAGCGGCGGATCGTCTGATGCAGCAACAACGCGATCGTGGTACGCACAGTCCTCATTTGGCAAGGCGATGCCAACGACATGGCACTGTCTTCTTTGTTTCGCGCTGAAACACCGCCAATCGTCATCAACTTGGTTGCGCCGGAACTGCTGAGTGTTCGGCGCATCGCCCAACAAATTGGCCAGCTCTGGAACAAACCAGTCTGTTTCGTCGACGAAGAACCGGACACGTGCCTTTTTACCAGCAGCAACGTTGTCAGCGTCTGTTTGGGTCGCCCAGTGTGTCGAGTTCGCGACGGACGGTTTTCGGACGGTAGAAGAATGCGACGCACTTTTAGGGTGCTATTGTTCGGCCGGAGTCGGTTCGCCTTGTGGCCCAGCGGCGATTCCTGGCAATAGAATGGGGCCCTTCCCGCTGCCTTGGTAGCCGGCGGCGATATTGCCGTCGTCGTTCAGTTTGCCGCACGCCCACAGGATGCCTCGTGACACGATGTTGAGCCATTCTTCGGTGAGCATCGTTTCATTGTGGTGTCCCAGAGTGGTTCCGAACAGTCGAACTCCTTCGAATTCGTTGACCCAAATCACAGGATGATCTTGTTGCGTTTGCGTGCCGTACGCCGTGGCCAGCGTGGTCATGTTGGGCCACGTCTTTTCAATGACGTACAATTCGCCGAAGGGAGTTTTCCACTGTGGCGGAGTCCCCTGCAGAATGGGATGATCCAGCTGGCGACCAATCACTTGCAATGGTCCACCACCGGGTTCGTGTCGGCGCGAAGTGACACCCAATAGTTTTCGCCATTCGTCCGTCTTGGCCGCTCGGTAACTGTGCATGGAACAATGAATCACCACCGCCGGGACTTGGTGTTTGGTGTGTCCTTTGACAATGCGTTCCACATAATCCACGTCGGTCACGCCGCCATAACATTCGTTGTGAACAATGATGTCGTAGCCTCGAGCCCAATCTTCGGTTTGGTAAATGGGCAGCGTGCGATCGCGATCTGTCCCGCCATGAAATAGTTCCCACTGGACGTTCGCTCGCTGACTGACACCTTGCCTAATGATTTCATTTTGTTTGGGGTAGTCGTGGCAACATCCACCGGCAATCAATAACGCGCGTACGGGCCGCACTTGCTGGTCTTGCTCTTGAGCCATCATGTGTGCTGCCTGTACGAACAGGACGAACAGGGTTAACGCTTGGATTCGAATTATCTGGATTCGCATTTCACAATACCTCGGTTTTCCGGCCATTGACTGGGGAATCGAACGACAACGTGCACGATTGTAGCATCTTGTGCGGGGACTGCCCGCCGGCAAGTGGTTGTGAAAAAATGGCCGAATGATGATTTTTTGGGTGAACCACCGGTTCCTTGACGACTCATTACTTTTCATTGCGGCAAGATTGTTGCTTGCAAAGTGAACAACACTACGTACAAGAAACTGGAATGATGATTTCTCGGCTAACGAATATCCAATCCGAATTCGCCGTCCTGTGCCCTGACCATCTGGACGCGTGCGGAAATGAACAAAGCAGTTGCCGGTTGATATCGCATTCGCTGCGATGGTGACGCCGATAAAAAACCTTGCCAATCAAGCCAAGGTCCGGTGTCACTGATACCGGACCTTTTTTATTGGTGTCGCGTGGTCATTTCCATGATTCGCAAGCACGCTGCCCCGTTCGTCTAATGGTTGAGGACAGCGGATTTTCGATCCGCAAATGGGAGTTCGATTCTCCCACGGGGTGCTTGTAGCAGACAAGTGGCGGTTATCGAGTGCTGGTGGCTTATAACATCGGAAGGCATCCGGCTGGATGAGGGAACTGTCTTGAAAACAGTTGCGGGTCAAACCGTTCAGGGTTCGAGTCCCTGGCCTTCCGCCTAGCTGCCGAGTGATGGTGTTCGTGGTGTAATGGTTTGCACGTGACCCTGTGAAGGTCAAGGAGCCGAGTTCAATTCTCGCCGAACACCCCTTTTACTTTTTTTCCGTACACAATCCGCCGAACACCCCTTTTACTTTTTTTCCGTACACAATCCGCTGAACACCCCTTTTACTTTTTTGCCGTACACAAGCCGCTGAACACCCCTTTTAGTTTTGCCGTATGAGAGGGATCCTAGATGACTCGAATATTACAGCGTCCCACACTTGTTTTGAATCGCAACTGGCAGCCGGTGAACGTTGCCACGGTCGCTCGAGCATTGATCTTGCTTTGGAACAAAGCGGCCAAGGTGGTCGATCCGGCCGACTATCAACTGTACGACTGGGCGGATTGGAGTTGCTTGACACCAGGAACAGACGAACTCTTTGTACGCTTAGTTCGACAACGTCTGCGCGTGCCGGAAGTGGTTGCATTGTCCGAATTCGATCGCATGCCAACATCACAAGTAACCTTTAGCCGCAGGAATGTGTTCAAACGAGATCGATTCACTTGCCAGTATTGTCACCAGCAACCAGGCAGTGACGAATTGACGATTGATCACGTGGTGCCTCGCGCGCACGGCGGCCAATCAACTTGGACCAATTGTGTCTTGGCCTGTTTGAATTGCAATAGTCGCAAAGCCGACCGCACTCCGGAACAAGCAGGTATGCGACTGCAGAAGACGCCAGTCCGTCCGTCGTGGAAACCGATCTACACCGACCACACTTTGCGAATGGAAAGCTGGTCCAAGTTTATCAGCGACGCCTACTGGGATGTGCAGCTGGAAGCGTAACGACAACAACTTTCGTGAAAAACGCAGAAGAACGGTTCGAATCGATTGCGAACCGTTCGACCGAACAGTCTACTGTGAAAGCTGCCTTCGCGAAGAACAACTCACAATGGCAACGTGCGTACAAGAATCAACCTCCATCACCACTTTGGATGTTGCGCATGTGTGTTTTCTCGGCAAAATTTCCTAGCCCGAAGCGTGAGCGAGTGGAATGCAGAATCGCTCAATTTCCCCTCTTTTTCGTTTCGGGCTACGAAAAAACGCAACTTCAAAACGCGTCAGCGAGGGACTGCGGAGTGTCCGTTTTTTTCCCTCACTTGCGTTTCGGGCTAGGAAGAAGCGCAACTTCAGAAATCACAACTGGGGCGCACTCGCCGAAGTAGAATTCTCCCCTAGACGTGTCTGACGCAGCAAAAGTTTTTGCAAATCGTGCGAACCTACCATTCGCAACTGCGTCTTCCACTTCACCGACTGCCAATGTGGACTACATGACTATTAATCCGGCTGTTGTGGGTTCGAATCCCACCGACGACCTTTGCATCAACCACGCGTTGGTCAGATGCAAAACGCCGTAGCTCAAAGGTAGAGCACCGAACGTGTCCGCATGAACCCTTCGTCGGTAACTTATTTTTCGACGATGCATTTGGCTTCTGGACTGCCGCTTCGGACTACATGATATGCAACCTCATGTCTGAGCATTCCTTCGTCCAGAACCGAGTTGTTTGACTTTGGTTCGACTGCCGTTGTGGAGTACATCACCTGACGTAAGAAACTCTGCAGCCAACTTCGTCGAACTATTTTTTGTGTACAAGGATCAATACGATGGCCAACAAAAACCTGTTTCACAGTCACACCAGCGAAATCCCTGTAGCCACCGTGACAAACGAAGCGGGCGGCAGCGCATATGCCCTTTCGGCCAAGCACGCTTTGGCGCAGATGGCCGCCACCGGTTGCTTTCATGGCACGTTCTACGCGAACGCCGCTTCTCAGTTGGACCAACTACGTACATTGATCGACCAGATTGACGACAACGTGTTCCTGGCCAAGTTGGCCGTGTACGCTCGTCAACAAGCCTACATGAAGGATATGCCTGCCGCATTGTTGGTGGTGTTGTCCACGCGTGATGCCGAGTTAACGCAGCGGATTTTTGACCGAGTTGTCGATAATGGTCGAGTGTTGCGAACCGTGTTTCAGATGGTGCGATCGAGTCAATTCGGGCGAAAGAGCTTGTCGTCCAGTTTGCAGCGAGCGTTCCGGCGTTGGCTGAACGAAGCATCCGTCGGCAAACTGCTGTCGGCTTCGATCGGTAACGATCCGAGTTTGCGAGACGTCCTGCGGATGGCTCGACCAACACCCAAGGACAATGCGCGCCGAGCGTTGTTTGGCTGGCTGACGAACAAGGATTCGGCCAAATGGGCACCGGCCACCTCGGCCGACCTGCCGCAGGACGTGCAGCGATTGATGGAATATCGTCAAACCAAGGACGCGGACCGTCAGCGAGAATTGGTTCGTCAAATGGAGTCGGTTCGCTGGGATCTGTTGGCCGACGCGGCGCAAAGCTCCGACGTTTGGACAGAAATCGCCCTGCAGATGGGACCGCAAGCGTTGCGGATGAATCTGAATACGCTGGTCCGACACGGCGTGTTTCCCAATTCCAGCCGAACCGTGGGACGCGCCATCCAAGACGCTTTGGGTCTGATCACAGACGATGATTCGCGCATGACGGATTGGGTGGCCAGTCGGTTGTCGAACGCAGATGAAATTCGTCGTTCGCGACAGTTTCCGTATCAATACTTGACGGCGTACCTGAATGCCAGTATTGATGTTCCGGCCAAGGTTCGATCTGCCCTGCATGATGCGGCCGAATTGGCGTGCGGCAATGTTCCTCAGTTGTCAGGGCCGGTGTTGGTAGGTGTTGATACGTCCGGTTCGATGAATTCACCGGCAACGGGTTGGCGAGCTCGCGGTGCAACAAGCAAAATGCGTTGTGTGGACGTGGCGGCGCTGTTCGCAGCGGCTATTTTGCGAAAGAATCCGGACAGCTTGGTGGTGCCGTTTGATACCAAAGCCTACGATGCGAAAATCGATCCGAACGATTCGATTTTAAGTATTGCCGAACGGTTGGCTCGCTATGGTGGCGGCGGAACAAATTGTTCCATTCCGCTGAAATTGGCGAATCAACGTTACGCAAGCCGACGCTTTGCCGGCGTGATCTTGGTTAGCGATAACGAAAGCTGGGTCGGTTCCGGTCGCTACGGTTCCACCGGTGTCATGACTCAGTGGCAAGCGTTTGTGAAAAACCAACAGCGAATCGGCGTCCACTCGAATCGGCAACCCAAGCTAGTCTGCATCGACATCCAGCCGTACGGAACGACTCAGGCACCAGAACGCAACGACATTTTGAATATCGGCGGATTCAGTGACGCCGTGTTCCAAGTAGTCCATTCGTTCTTGGCCGGCGACCAAGGCCGGTTTGTGTCAGAAGTGGAAGCGGTTCAGCTGTAATCAGACGACCACGACGTTGGATCCGAAAAAGCGAAGTTATCCCACTTGTGCGCTTCTAACATCTCAATCATTCGCTGAACTTACTCGTCATAAGCCGGTGCCACCGCTACTCCGGCCAACCGCAGGCAAACGGACAAGATGGCTCGGTGGTGAATCATGTGGTTCATCACCCAGGTTCGCACGCATTCGCCTTTGTTGATTGTGAACAGCGTTTGACCAGCTTGTTTCAGAGCCCAAGGTTCTTGTAGCGTGGATGACGAAACAGCGCCCAGTGCGGAACGTGCGGCGGTTACGTTTTGGTCGAACAACTCCAGCAGTTTGGACGGATTCGATTCAGAAGATGTTTCATACGCCGGGCCGTCAACCGGAGCCATATCGAATTCCGGTTCGGAAAGAATCAGCGGTGTCCAGCCAATCAGATCGACGATATGTTGGCGTTCCAGCAAATGTCATGCATGTCATCGTGGGCCTTCCAGGTCATCTTGTCTTCTGGAATGCTGGCCAAAATGCGCCGACATCGCGCCATTTCTCGATCAAATTCCGCCAATACGCTTTCTTCTAGATTCATCACCTTGCTCCGCTATTTTAAGAGATTGGAAAAGCACATTCGTCCGTTCAAGAAGCATCGTAACCGACCGTAGGTAAATCGAAAACATGGACAACCCTTATCGCCACGCTTCCGGAAACGCATTCCAGTCGATTTGCCAAACAATGGGCAATACAAAGTAGACAAACATGGTGACTAACACAATGGAAAACAAGTTCAGTCGCAGCCCGCAACGCACCATGTCGGGGATTCGCAAGTAGCCCGAACCAAAAACCACGGCGTTAGGCGGAGTAGCGACGGGTAACATGAACGCGCATGAAGCCGCCAACGTTGCTCCGACCATGAACAAAAACGGATGGACGTGCATGGCAGCTGCCATCGATGCCAAGACGGGTAACAACATGGACGTGGTTGCCAAGTTGGACGTGACTTCGGTCAGGAAATTAACGGCGGCAACCAGTATCAACAGCAACACAAAAGCGGCAGCGAATCCAGCAGCGACGCCTGATTGCCAATCCATTCAGCTAAGCCGCTCGACTTGAATCCTTCGGCCAATGCCATGCCTCCGCCGAACAGCAACACAATGCCCCACGGAAGTTTCTGCGTGTCTTCCCAGGTCAGTAGCGTGTTGGCCAGCGTTGCTTCGTCCTGTGGATGGGTACAAGCCGTACGAACAGGTATCACAAACAACGACAACGCAAAGACCATAGCGATAATCGTGTCGTCCAACCGAAGCAGGATCCCCAAATGCTGCTGGACAAACGAACGCCCGACCCATGACGCCGCGGCACACAAAAAGACTGCCAGCAAGCATTTTTCTTCGAAGGACAGTTTCCCGAGTTCCGCTAGATGTTGAGCAATCTCTTTGCGTCCACCAGGAAATTCCGCTTGGCGGAAGGTGAAAACAACTCGAGTCAAATAGATCCAACAAACGAACAGCAACAACACCGAAATCGGCAAGGCGAACATCATCCATTTGGCAAAACTAATTTCGGTCTGGTAGAGCTCTTCAATGACGCCCGCCAAAACCAAATTTGGCGGAGTACCGATCAGCGTGGCCATGCCGCCAATCGTCGCGCTGTAGGCAATCGCCAACATCAACGCCTTGCCAAACACTTCGTTTTCATTGACAAATGTTTCTGGATGGTCCTTTCGCTGAGAAACAATGGCCATGCCAATCGGCAACATTAGCACTGCCGTGGCTGTGTTGGAAATCCACATCGAAAGAAAACCGGTGGCCACCATGAATCCCAAGATGATCCGCCGTACATCGGTTCCTAACCAGCAAATGATATTCAGTGCCATGCGTCGATGCAGGCCCCATTTCTCAATTCCAATGGCAATCAGGAACCCACCGATATACAAAAAGATATAGCGGTGGCCATACTGCGTGGTTGTCTCTTGCAGTGACACCGCACCCGTCATGGGAAACAGGATCATGGGCAACAATGCTGTGGCCGCCATGGGGATGGCTTCCGTGATCCACCAGATGGCAATCCATGCAGTGGAAGCCAGCACCGCAGTTGCAGAATGCTCCAGTCCTGGAGGATGAAAAAGCAACAGAATGAACACAAACGCAAGCGGACCGGCAAATCTGCCAATCAAAATCGTTTTTGGTGACATGACAAGCCGAATCCCTTTGGCCATCGTTGGCAACTAAGGCAGAAATCGTGACCGCATTTACCAGATACACCGCCGTATCATAACAGGAAACTTGATTGGACGGTTAATCCAGTTGATGGCTAGTATCTCCAACCCGCCTCTAGCAGAAGCGCGTCGGCGAGTGCTATTTCGGTTGCGTCCGATTCATATTCAATACTGCGGTCGAATGCATAACCTACTTGGGCGAACCAACCACCGCCACCATGCACCACATGATCCAAGCCCCACTGAATTCGAATATCACGCAAAGACAATTCGTCGGTTTGCGCGGTTCGCCGAGTAACTGCCCAGGTGTTGCCGCCAATGCCAGCGGCCAGAAAACACCATGTTTCACTATTGGAGCCATCCTTTTGAATGCGCCACGACCACTTTGATTCCGGAAAGCGAAGATCAAGCTTGGTCCGCGCTTGAGGAGTCCAGGTCAGCCCCAGCGCCGGCAATGGAGGCAAGTCCGCTCGGTCTAAATAGACCGCTCCAAAAGAAAGCACTAATCGTTCTGGCCGAAGTTGCCAATTTAGCAGTCCCAAACCAAAGATACGCAAAGCATGGTCGCTGGTAGAAAAGTCACTACGGACTGCGGGCTGAACGATGGCCATCCAGGACCAACGAGCATTAATCTGGCTTCGATAAAAGAATTGGATACCCGTCTGATAGAGCTTGTCCGGCACGTCCAATTGCGAATCCGCATCGATCAGGTCAACGCGGAAACTAGGGGTCACTCCCAAGATTCGATCAAACGAACCCAAGGGAACAGCCAGCCCGATAGACGTTTCGGCAAACTGGCTGCTAAGGTCGTTTTCGTTCAATGACCACAACGCACCTCCGCTAAACGAAATCGATTGAATCGCCTTCTTCTTAAAGCGAATCACCGGAGCTTCCTCGCCCGAATTCTCAACGAACCCTAACTCCGTGCTGCGATTCGTTGTGCTCCAGTCATCCACAGACCAGGAACGCGACTCCGTCATCGGCGTGAACGGCGTGGCAGCGTCACTCCGCAACGCCGATTCATCCCATTCCGTTACGTATCCATTCGATCGATCAACGAACCGCTCGGATGGTTGATCGCCGCTGATACCGAACGAGACCATAGTTTGCGCGAACGAATTTCGCGCCATGCAGATACTCAACAGCATTGCGCACAATGCGCGAACACTGTGGCCATGACGTTGTGGAAAAGTCAAAAAACTCAAGCTTCGCTCCTTCACCGCGAATCGGCATGGCGTCATCAATGGCAGACTCTAGGCGTGATAGCTCGTGTCGACAAGCCGAATTAATCTCAGACGCGCATGCGAACGCATGCACCGCAGGCATGCTGCTGTCTGCAGGCAAGAACTCGAAGACTGGGCACAGCCAGCTTAGCGTCGAGTCTTCATCGCGAAAAAACGATCAACAGCCGCTGCTTCTCCTGCTCCCAAAGCCTTTGTGGATGTTCGCACAGTACCCGATGATGGCCGCTCGCGAACGGTCACTCGGCACCGTAGCAATCACGTCAGCACCGTTGCCCGGAACATGGCAACCGGCGGGTGGGCACGTCATTATCGGTGATTTGCACCCACGACATCGTCGACCGTGGCCGTGGTAACTTCGGCTGCGGACGTGGCAACTTGGTGTATTACGATTGACACATGATCACCTTCGACAGCCGAATCATTCACGGCCGTTACCGTCACGGTTTGTGGAGAATGATGACATTGGTTTGGCAGTAGTTCGTCACTGGCGATCTTGTTCCGGTTCGGCACGGACGTGGACCAATCCGTTTCGTTCAATATGAACATGGATCGTGTTTGCTTGGCAACATACGGGGCAATCTTCCACATGGTTTGCAACGACCCTTGCGTTAGGTCCAGCGGAATAATGATCTCTTCGCCGCAGGCATCGCAGAGATAATGGCCTTCGTCCTGGGACTGCGATGCGCAAGTAAGATCTGCGTTAGCAAGTGTCCCATCGCCAGCAGGCAGTGTTTGCCCAGTACTCAAGATTCGACACGCCCACTCCATGGCCGCCAAAGAATCGGCGTCGGCCAAGCGATGATCCTTCCCAATGCCAATCAGCAATTCGGCTGGCAGTCCGCTATTGCGTAGCAGCAACTCGGATTCAGAATAAGGAATCACTTCGTCCACTGGACTGTGCAACAAGATGGAATTGGGCTTGAGGGTGTCTCGCTTCCCCAACGCTTCCAGGCAGGGCACAGCAATACCAACGGAACAGTGCCGCTGCACATATTCATGGCAACGGCACCTCCACGAGCTACCGACAATCACGTCAGGAACATGCAATTCAAACGCATGCTGAGCGGTTTGAACCGCAGCAGAAAAATGATGGTCGTCCAAGGCCGGGTTGGAAACGTGGTGCCCCATGTTCACCAAGAACGATGGCTTCACGCCGCCAACGACACTTTGCCAGCCGTGCAGAAAAGGATGTTCACACCGGTCCTTCATCAAACAAAAGACATAGACTGTCACGAAGATTTCCAGTTTCCCACAGCCAATCCCGTCCGTCTGTAGGATAGTCAAGCTGTCAAGCACGAATTACATAGTCCAGACGACTGGAAAGTCATCCGCTTCCGTTGCGGACGGCTTCCGCGACTGGGAACGCAACACAATTTCAGGTTTCATATTGCGAAAACACGAGGCAAACCGCAAGTCGTGGCGTTGAACCCTTTTCTCGACCAAAAAGGTGGTTTGTCGAAGAAAAAATTGGACTTGTTTGGCTCGTCCTACCGACAAAACCAACAGATTTCCGTTTCGAATCACGCACCGTGTCGAGGTCCACTTGCGAATAATTCTAATCGCGTGTAGAAAACTGTCTTGAACAACTCGCACCCCTAGCTCAATTGGATAGAGCATCGGTCTACGGATACGCGAAAAACGCCTTGTTTTTCAGTCTTTTCCGGCGTTTTCGACTCTCGAAAAGTTCCATCTACACCCCAAAATTCGGCTCGCAGGTGTAGCCTACACCCGGCGTTTCAGAGCAAGGCCATCGGTGCAAGAATCCGATTTAGCCCCAACTTCATCGAGTTAAGCGGGCGGGATAGTGAACACTTCGTCGTTCTTGATGGCTATCTTCTCGACGGCCGTTGTGGTTCGTTTTTGTTGGGCGAGTTGTTCTTGCAAGACTTTGATCTCGGGCGAGTTGCGAATTCGCGACGCGGAATATCCGGCCGCTGAATTGCGTTCTAACGCGGCCGCCAGCATGTTGGTGTTCGGTCCCTTGTTTTGGCTGTCGATATCCCAATTGATATTCTTCCAGGCGCTCGCCGCGAAGTTTTCGTCACCCCAACGGGCGGCCGCGATTAATCCCGAGGTGATTCCCTTTGGGCGGCTTCACCTACGCCCATAGCTCGCTTTTTCAAGTTGTCGAAACTGCTGGCAACGCCGTCGGCTTTCTTCGTCAGCAAGCCCCACAGTTGCTTTTGACCGCGGGCCGCGTTCTCTTGCTCGACCTTGGCCAATTGCTTGCGATCGGCTTCGACGGCCGCCTTGTGGGCTTGGATGCGTGAATCGTTAGCGATGTCCAGCGTAAATCCGGAATTCGACGCGGGTGACCGGGCGGCACGTTGCCGAAGTTCTGCTTCGCTGTATAGGCCTTTGCTTCCCATGGCTACGCCGCTATTGCGAATCCACGAATCCCAATACCGATACTGAAATGAATTGCGTTCGTTCGGTTGCCAGCCGGGGGCTAGGATCGGGGCCGTGTGGCCGACGCGGTTGAACCCTTGGCCAACGTTTTGCATGAACAAGCTTCCCGCTTTCTGTCGGCCGCTGTCGTGAGTCATGACAAGCCTAAGGCCCTCGACGGCTTCGGCAGCCGCTGGGGCAATGTCGATCACGATCGAGTTCTTGAAACCCTTAGTCACGCTCCCTAGGCGTTCCATCTCGTCGTTGAACTTCTCGACGTTCTTGGCCGCTTTTCGATCGAAGGTCAGCCCCATCTTTTCCGCTTCGGCTTGCATCTCACGCAACCCAAGCGATCCACCGGCCAACGTGTTCACCAAATCGACGCCCTCGCTGTCGAATAGCTTGAACGCGATTCGAACCCGGTCGGCTTGTGTCTTCACGCCCTTGAAAGCATCGGCTAAACGATACATCTTTTGATCGGGGGCTAGATTGTTAAAAGCCTTGGCGTCGATATTCAATTCGTTCAAGGCAGAAACGGCCTCGCCCGTTCCTTGGGCCGCTTCGGCCGATCGTCGTGTCAGCCGCTGCAAAGACATTTCGAGCTTGCCAGATTCGACCCCCGACAAGTTCGCTGCGTGCGTCAGCCCGACCAATCGTTCGGTTGCAATCCCTAGCTTGTCTGATGTCTTCGCTAGGTGATCCATCTCGTTGGCCGTCTTGCGCAAGCTGCCAATCACGGCCCCTGTCGTAAGTGTTACGCCGAGTAGGCCCATACCCTTCGATAGCAGTCCGACCGATTTGGAAGCTAACGACGATGCCGTATTTAGGCTGGCCAGTTCCGACCGGCTCTTCTGCATACCAGTCGAAAAGCCTTTGGTATTGGCCAACACGTTGACAGTGATCTGCCCGATAGTTGTCATGGTTCTACCCTTCCAAGATTTGTCGGTTGTTTATAGGCCAATAACTTGGTTTCGCACGTAGCAATTCGCAAACCTCACGGGCCGATTCCATCACAGCATCGACCGACTTTGATTCGAATGCTCGACGCAAGCCGTGGCATAGTACCAGCAGCTCGTTGCGCTCCCTCTCGAATTTGACTTCGCGGCTTCCGGCCGCTGACCTTAGCTGGTTTCCGCGTTTCGCTGACATCGATTCTCCAATCAAAAAGCCCCGGCCGAGGACCGCCCCCGACCGAGACTACACGACACGACAACCACGTCAAAAGTCTTCGGCCCGTTCGATCAACGCTTCAACGGCCGTGGGGAAATCATCACACATTAGCGTTGGCAATAGCTCAGCAATTGCGACGCGCACATGCGGCGGGCAGTCGAGTAGCTGAATCGAATCGCGGTCGTCGAGGTAAATGCGTATGTGGCCACGATCGAAACCGACGTAGCAATCTTCCCCAAGTCGAGAATGCCACGGATCGAAGCAGATGTTAACCGGCGGAACGTAGCCAAAGCAGTCTTGCAATTCTGCCTCGGTATCTTTGATCACGGCGTCGACCTTGGTCAGGGCCGTTTCAAGTTGCGATTTGGCGGTAGTAATGGCGGTGGCGGTGGTACGTTGAATCATTGGTCCTAGCTCGCTAAAGAAAGGTACTTAAGCGGGGCGGTCCCCGCGTCAATCAGCCTGCCGTCGAGACGGTGGAAAGCAATGAACGCGACTCGATGGTTATCCGCGAAGCGTTCATCAAGCCGAAGGATGTCCATAGTCGCGGCTTCGCGGATTGTGTACTTCGCAAAGTTGCCGTAGAGCAGCACTTTGGCACCGGCCGCGGGATTTGGCATATGGTTGTTGACGACGAACGGATCTTTATCGAGCGTGTCCGGTTCGCCCGGTATAAGCGACGGCAACCACACCGGCCGGTTCTGCTTGTCCCGCATTTGCTTCAATAGTGACAACGTTTGGTCACTGAACATCCAGTGAGCCCCGAGCCGTCGATAGGCAACGTCGACAGAATGTTTTAGAGCAATCACGTCAAACCAATTGATCTCATCCGTCGTTTCCGTGACGACACCTGAATCCGTTGCCCCCGTCAAGCAGCCCTCGGGCTGGCCGATACCAGTGCCGACGGTAAAGTGTCGATTCGATCCACGCCCGATTCGCTCGCCGATGATACGACCTATGAAGGCTGCCATGCCGACCGAAGAATCTTGCAGCAATTCAGCCGAGACGGGAATCAACTTGGAACTATACTTGTAAGCCCCTAGCAAAACTTGGCCCATGGCGGCCGTTTGTTCATTGACCGACGCATCTTCGTCGACGATTTCACCTTCGTTGGTTGTGTCGTCCATCGTCGGGATCGGCAGCGTTGCCCCCGTTGAAACGCGGGCCACGGTGGCGACTTGTCGTACGCCACCGAAGTGAAGCAAGTTTTCTTCAAGCGGTCGCATCATTTCGTCGGGCGCTGTGAACGCCCCGAGATTGCCCGTGGCTACGTTTTGCGTAGCTCGAATCAAATTCATCGTGGCTATCGTTCCCCGACTGTCGGCCGTGGTATTGCGAAGACCAACGGCCCGCAATCGCTCTTGCCGTTCTTCGTCGAGTGGTGTTTGCCCTTCGAGAAAGAAATCACGCAGTGCCTCTCGCACCGTTCCCGCGACGGAAGCAACGCGGCCGTGTGGCGTTCTTCGCGTTGCTCTCGAATCCACTCGTCACAACGATCGACCATTGCGAAGCGTTCTAGCTCGACATCGATTTCACCGATCTTACCGTCGTATTCGGCCCAAGCTTGTTCTTCGCGATCGGTGAATTCTCGCTTTTCAGCTTCGGCCGTTTTATGAATCCGATGCATCTCCGCAGCGATGCTGGCTCGCTTTTGAACTAACTCGGAACGACTGGCAATGATCATGTTCTGAAATCCTTTGTGAACGTGTTGGCACCGACCGACGGCCGGGGGTTGTTAGCGAACGGCCGGGAATAGCTTCGACAAGTCAACTTCGGGGGAAGATATTCGCCCAGGCT
Source organism: Pirellulaceae bacterium (assembly GCA_041399205.1). Lineage (GTDB taxonomy): Bacteria > Planctomycetota > Planctomycetia > Pirellulales > Pirellulaceae > JAGQOZ01. The sequence goes on from JAWKTK010000009.1 coordinate 138,929, forward strand.
TGCCGAACCACTCGGCTGATCGTCGACTTGCTTTGACCGGTTGGTGCCGCCACTTCGTCGAGCGACAACGGTTGCCCGTCGAAGTCTCGCTGTGCGGCAATCTGCAGGATCTTTTTCTTTTCGCGATTCGTGGTAACGCCTCGACTCATGGCATTGAACTCCGTTAAAAAACAGGAATGAACGGCGGGCAAAGTGACTCGCCAAGAATATCGATTAGCCTCAAACGTCGTTCACGCTTGGCAGCTTTCCGCTGTCGGCGAAGATCTCGCAGGTCTTGTTCGTTTCGAACCGAGGCGGCCGTTGCCTGATATGCGGGGAACGTCACGGGCGAAACTTCGATCAGCTCGACTTCGTAGATTTCCCGAACCTCGAGCGATCCTTCCTCGTGCCACTTCTCGCCACCCGGTGAGACACGAAATCCGAACGACGACCCGTTTACGTCGCCTCTTCGTACCGTCTCGATTGCGTCGCGGTGTAGGGGCGATTCGCCCGCGCGATGGCATAATGCAAACCAACGGCGTCGACGTTTATCGTCAACGTCCCGGCCGACAGTCGACCGAGAGGCCGAGTGTGGTCGTGCTGCCAAAGGGCAACGACGTCACGTTCCGGTAGCGTTTTGTCGAAAGCCCCCGGCATGATCCGCTCGACCGCCCCCTTCCAAAGTTCGTACTCGGTGGACGGGTCGCCCGCTCGATAGAACACGGCCGCGATGCCCTGAATCCTACCGGTGGTTGCTTTCGGCTTGGCTCGTTCGTTCGTTCGGATTTCCATAGTCATTGCCGATATCCTGAGTGATTTCGTGATTCGGCCGGGGCGTGTCTGCTCGCCCTCAGCCGACCGAATCCCCGAACGGGTTTTCGTTACGAAGCCAAAGTCAAATACTTGAGGCAACCATTGCCGGGATCCAACAGCTTGCCATCGCATCGTTGGAAAGCAAGGAATCCGATAGCACCTGGACGATATACCGTTCACGCAACCTCACGACGTAGAGTTCCGACAGGCGGCGTATGTGATAGTGCGATAGATCTCCAAACGCGATCGCCTTGGAACCAGCTGTCGAGGGCATGCCGGGTGAAACAAGAATCGGGTGTCCGAGCAGTCGAGGTAGGCCATCTGCAAAGTGGAACGCCGGGTAGTAGACACCGTTAAGTGTCGACGTCGCGGTGATAATCCACTTGTGAGCGGTATCGCTGACGACCCACGCACAAGACGGTCTTAGGCGATAGGCTTCGTCGACGCTAAATGCCAAGTCCAACAATTCGCCTAACGCCACGGCCGTGTTACTGGCCGTGGTTACGCCACTGTCGACGGCACCGGTCAACAGCCCGGTCGGTTGCCCCGTGCCATTGCCTGCAACGAAACCGGCCGCCATCGTCCGACCAATCCGTTCGCCCAAGATGCCGAAGATATTCGCTTCCCAGGATGCTGAATCTTGGACCAGCTCAAGCGACGCCAAGACACGTTTTGAGCTCGCCTTGTAAGCTTTGAGCGTTGTCGATCCGAACGATACCGCCTGTTCGCTGGGGGCCGTATCTTCGTCTACCCATTCGCCCGTATGCTGGTTGCCGGACGTCGCATCCTTGGTGATAGGGATTGGCAAGTCTCGACCGTCGTCGGTCTCGTGAACGGTTCCGAAATTGCCGTTACCAATTTGACAATAGTGTTCGCGACTTCTGGGCCAGTTGGCCATTGCATGGTCCGGTACAAGAAACCCACCGACGTTGTCTGTGCCGACAAGCTGGGTTGCCCGCGATTCGGGGAAAAGGCGAAGTGAAGACTCATTGCCGATACCTAATCGGTCGACTTCCGGACTTCGTTGGCGAGTGAGCCAAGCCCGTAGGCCGGATGGTTTTATTGATTCCATTTTCGATGCCCTTCAATTTAAGACGGGCACCGATACGATGACCGTCGGAACGTACTTGTATCGCTCTACCGACAAACGCCTGTTGGCGCCCATCGGTTTGCAAATAGGGTCGTTGCCGACTAATCACCGTTTCGAAGGAATCGGTCTTCGATTAGTTCACGGGCTTTTACCAAACCGTCGTGGATTGTCAACGACTTAGTGACCGAATGGGCGAGAAAAGTTTGGACGAAACATTTCGCCAACGAGAAAGTGGATTTTCCGCGACCCTTCAAAAGCCGAATTGTGCGAAAAAGTGTCCGCGGGGCGATGCGGTTACAGGCCTTCGAACCGTCAAAAAACGACCCCCTACCCCCGCGACGCTTCGAAATCTGCCCGTGTACGTGTCGCGGCCGTGGGACCGACCGCAAGCCCGTCGACGGCGACGGGACCGCGGCGACCGTGTCCAGGGAGCCTATGCGTTGGGAACCCCTTTGATCCAAGTGCGAACCAGCTCGTCGGCCGGCGTCCAGCAATACGGGCCGCTGTTGATCGGTTGGATACTTGGCCCGAATGACACCCCGATAGCCGATGCTTCCCGACAGAAAACATCCTCGGCTTCGATTTCCCGAAGCAACACTGTCAATGCTTGAGCGATGCTGGCAGCGTGTTCCCGCCGCCGGTCCTCGAACACGCTGCGATTGTGGGCTGTTATTGTTTGTTCCCGCGAAATCTCCCGACCCCGGCAAGCGTCGATCGCTTGCGCAATTGGCCCCGTAGTTCGTTCAAATCGGCCAACTGTTCGCCCCGTGGCTTCGGCTGGGTGACGACAGCCTGGGGATTGTCCAACAAGTCGACGACCGGTTTGGGCTCGGCCGTTGGTTCTTTCGGGTCGGGAGGCGACGACAATCGATCGTATTCGATTTCGCTGTCCGACAGCCGCTTGGCCAGGGTGGCCGTCTTGCTGCGGATTTGCCGTAATTCCTCGTCTTGTCTTGGGTCGATGATTCGAGCGTCCATATGTTTTTGCTCCTAAAGCAAAGTGTTCGGCCTCATGCCTGTTGATAAAAACGGCCGTTCCTCGTGGCGGGCCGTGTGTGAATTCGTCAATCCTTCAAGAACTCGATTTGAAGGATCTAAGTGCGTTTCGCCCTATAAAACAAGGGGTTTGGTCGAATCCTTCAACTTCAAATCCTTCAAGCCGTAAAGGAAGGGATTGGCGAGTGGGAAACGGTCGAGGGGAGAAACGCCTTAGAGAGTATTGAAATATAGATATATATGTCTTTTATCCTTGTTTTCTAGGGTTTTATGCTTCAAAGATCCTTCAAAAACGGCCTTGAAGAATCTTGAAGGATTTGAAGATTACCGGGCGAAGTAGTGAATCACCTTTTTTGTCGACGTGGATTTCACTTCCTTGCGAATCCAACCGGCCCGCTCCATGTCGTCCAACATTGAATCTCGCTGTCTTTGGTCGCTGATCCATTGCGTCTTCCTGGCAATTTCCGATTTCGTCAGCCCTCGCTTGCCACAGTCGCGAAGGATCTTCAAAACCATTTGCTTGCGGCGTTCGGTCTCGTTCATCGCGATAGAATCCTCACAACGGCCGTCGAATCGCTCTTGCAGATAAAGGCCAACTCGCCACGCCCACTCGACATCTTGCCGCGATACCAGGATTTCGTCGGCATTCTGACCGGCGTCCCAACGCAACGCGGCTTTCGCGGCCGCCAATTGAAAGGCCACCGCGTTTAATCGAGGGTATCGCTTGCGGTGATTGGTACATCCTTGACCGTGGATTTTCTTAGCAATCGCCGTGAACCGGACCACGACAGGCTCGGGCCGACCAATCACGGCCGCGTATAGTTTGCCGATTTGGTCGGGGACGTTGGTCGTCGAATCCTCGAAGTCGAATTGCGGATTCGATAGCTTGCCCCGCAAGCCAGCCGAGAACATCGTCAGTCGCGACAATAGCCCGTCGTTTCGGTCGGCCATTGATAGCGAGGTGAAGAATTCGGGCGTGCAAAGTCCAATGAAGCTAAAGATCCCTTCGCCGCGAATGACTTCCTTCGCCATCGCGAAATTGACATTAAATCGGCCGCCCCAGGCTTGCAGCAGAAAGTTGAATACCCCGCGGCGTTTTGGTCTCCACGCTGGGACGCCTTGATCAGCTTGTCCATTTCATCCAACGCTAGAAACCGAGGCTGTCCACCTGCATTGGCGACGATATTCCGCAACGCGGCAAAGCTGCTTGCGCCCAAGCTAATATCGATGTGGCATTCGTCCATCAATCGGCGGTACGCTTTGAGGCGTTCGCCTTTCCCGCTCCCCGGCCCTCCGATGAACAAGAAATAGAAGAACGGAACTCGCTTGGCCGACTCGAAAACGACGTGGCCCGACAGGACCGATATCACGGCCGCCAGCCGCCATCCCAAGCGAAAGCTCGGGGTGTCGTTCCGGCGACGCCGTTTCGAAATACTCGATCAATTCTTCGAATTCATCTGGACACAAGTCGTCGCGATCTAATGGCTTTGCCTTTACGAATTCGCCGAACACTTCGTCGGGGTCGTCGACCTTGATCGGCACCTCGAACCCCTTCGCCCGTAACAGTTCCCATTGCGACATACCGGCGTCGACGGATGCGTTGCTGCAAGTGTGATGCAGGCATTTGAATCCAACGCCTTTTGTTTTGCCCCCGACGTAAAACACACAATCAGAACCACCACCCCCGGCGTCCCCGTCGTCCCCGTCGCCCCTTTCATGCGGTTCGCCGAGCAAAATCGACAAAGGACAATCGCCGTCGACGTCGTACCGCTCGCCTCCGTCTTCTGTCGACTCCGGCCGACCAACTGACACCTCATTCACTTCGAACATCGCTTCGAGATCAATGCCGGTTTCGTCCTGGTCAATCAATTCGGGCGCAACTGCTTTCGGTGGTGCGGCCGGAACGGGGCCGTTGGGTGCGTTCCATCGAGCCGAAACAATCGATCATGATCGGGCCAATAGGGCTCGACTCCCTCGGCAAGAATCGGGTCGGCCGTGTAGTGTGGTTGCACGACGCGGAACGGCGATATGTCAACGATCGAATTCCGACAATAGTATTCGAGATCGTGGCACGTTCGTGACTCGCCCAGCATGAACCATAGATGGAGCTTCACGGCCCCGGCTCGCATGCCCATCTTCGCCGAGAATTGTGCAATACAATCCACGTCGCGAAACGCTTTCGGCAGTCGCTTACGAACAGCGTTGACGATATCGTCGGCTCGGGCGTCGGTTGGTAGCCCTAGCTCTTTATAGGTTAGATCGTCGATATCGAGCATTGCCCAGGGCAACGGGGTATCGTCGAAATTGACTTTGCGGCGGACGTACCAATCGCCGTCGCGTTCGGGCGGGTCGGCTTTCAACACGCCGCGGATCACGCACGATTTCGGCTTGTGGCGTAGGCGTTCAAGAACGGCGTATAGCTCGCCGATCGTCTCGACGTTGTGTTCTCGCACCTTGAACCAATAGCCCTTGGCCTCGCCCAATACGGTTCCGTCTGCCTTGATCGTTTTGGCCATTGCTACTTTTGCGATTAGTTCGGTAACGAGGTTGCCTTCTCGGTTTGCCGCGGTAGAATCCCTGTCGGTGTTACGTTCGCGGGTCGTCCTTGGCGGGGCGGCCTTTTTTCTGCAATTCTGCTGCTCATTGTCTAATTCCATCCGGGCGTCGCTCGCTAACGCCCGCCCCACGGCCCCGCTGGCCGTGAGAAGAAATCGGGCTTGCAAGTCGACGCTGTGTTGGTACAAGCCCAAGTAGGGCGAGCGTTGAGCGTCCGTCTTTTCGTGGCCCGTCGCGGCGTACTAGGCCGCGGCGGGTTTTATTGCTTCGTCAAGCTAGTAAATCGCCAAGTTCCACGCCCAACGTTTTGGCGACGTCGGCCGTGTCGGTCAGGCTGATCGAGTTCGTATCGGTCAACGTCTGCCCGAGATAACGTGGCGTGTACTTCTCGTTCATTCGGGCCGATAGGTCGCTGATCGTCCAGCCCCGTTTGTTCAATTCGCGGCGCAGGTTCTTCACGATCGATGCGTTGATCTCGTGGCTATACACTCGATTCGAGGTTGACCGAGCGAGCGGCCCGGCCCCTTCGTACAACCAAGCAATCAGTTCGGGGTGAACGCCCTTGCGTTCTAAATAGGCCCGCCAAAGTTCTTGATCTACGGGCGATGCTTCCCTCACCAAATTTCGATCGGGAAAACAAGGTTCATCGAACACCAGGGGGCCGAGGGGCGACGGCGGTTCGGCGATCGGCTTTGCTGTTGGTCTCATTCGAGCAAACACGGCCACCATGGCCGTAGCGAATAGCGTACGTCGGTTTATCATGGTTCTCACTTTCGGAATGGGGTTAAGGCCGCCAAGTCAATCGTTTGATCGATTCCCGTTGGCCGGTGATTCTTGGATCCAAATAAGCTTGCGTGACTTTCTTGCAAGAATGCGTCAACATCTGGCCAGGATCGCCACCAGCAGCCGCCAAGTGCGATGCGGTTGATTTGCGGATGCAATGGAATTTGCGTTTTCGGTCATACGGCAATCCGGCTTGTTCAAGAATCGCCCCGAAGTGCATCCACAGATCGCCACGGTCCCAGGGAAACACCTTTCCAGATGGTCGCTGAATTCGTCGTAATGCTTCGATTGTGTCGTCGGCAACGTCTAGGCAATTGTCGGCTCGTCCGCCTTTGCGATGTTCGGCACGAAACAGAATCCAACCCGCGTCTAGATCGACGTCGGACCACTCCACGCCTAGCAAAGCGGTGATTCGTTCGCCCGAATCGAATGCCGTCAGAATCAACGCGGTCCACCAATCGCAGCGGTTGATTTGTGGCAATGACTGATCGTTGAATCGAACCGGTCCCTGCAGATTCTTCGTCGTGGCTACCAGCGTCGAAAGTTCGGCCGCGGTCCAAGCTACCGGCGTCCGTTGTGGTTCGCGTTCTAGTTCGACTTCCGGCCAGGTATCAACAATGCGATGTCGATTCGCGAACCGCCACAATGCAATACAAATCCCGGTTGATTGTCGCTGGTTTCACGCTTTGCTCACGACGCCAGAAAATGAAGTCCTCGACAACTTCGTCCGTCAAATCGTCCGTTGTCGGCGGTCGCTTTAGGAACCGTTCGAAGTGCCCTAACGCCACCTGATGCAAGGCAATCGATTTAGGTGAAGCGTTTCGCAATCGCTTGCGTTCGTATCGTTTAAGCAGGTCCGAGTAAAGCATGACTCCTCCAGCGTTTCGGGTGTCGGTCAACCAGATCATTGAAGAAAGCGAACCGCCAAAGCACGACAATACAACGGCGATTGCAAACGACAGTCGCAATGGCGGCCGTCTTGGCTCGATCCTCCAGGAACGAACCAACGCAGTCGTCGGTCAGGTCGGCCAGCATTGGTTCGCGGCCTAGGAATTCGGCGAAGCGTTTGATCGAAGTGCGATAAATGCCGATGGTCGTCTTGGCGGTGTCCGGCTTGGCTGTGCGGTACAGCTCGAGCAGCTGCCGAAGTGAACCGTCGGGCGTTTCCGGCGACAGCTTAATCCCGGCCGGCATGATCAGCCCCGATGACTTGCGAGCAATCAACCGAATCCCGCTCTTGCGTTTCCGCTTGGTCACGGGTGCCAAGTCTTGCGCGTCCAGCCAGGCGTCAAAACGTTCGATCAGTTCCGCGGTCAATTCGTCCACGGCCAGGTCACGGCCCAGCATCATCCGCAGACGTGATACGGTCGCTTCGTCTTCTCGAACGCCGTGCCGCTTGGTCCAGGTCGTCAGCGAATTCTCGACCAGCGGAAATAGTCCCGAGCGTTGTTCAGGAAATTTCGACGGGTCGGCGTGCGCGGCAATCATCCGCAACGTGCGACAGTATCGCCGAGCGGTCTTGCCGGTTCGCGTCGCGCCACGCTTGCTCGGCTGTCCAAGCCACCATTGCCGGAAGTGTTCGAGCGATGCGGCCGTGATATGGTCCACTGATACCGATTCGCCAAAGCATTCCGCATAGGCGTTAACCGCTTGGCGGTAATGGATCATCCGCGTCGAATAGGCCAGCGTTTCGCGGCAATCCATGTTGAACTTAGCGAAGTAGTCGATCAGACGCATCACCCGGCCCTCCCTTCGCTAAACAGCCGTTCGGCCGTTGCTCGGCTTGATTGGCCGTCGGGCATCTGGTGGCAATCGGTATCGACGACCAATTCCAAATCAGCGTAGTCGGGGGCTCGGATTTTCATCAGTCACACCACCCCCGATTGATTCTGTTGGACTCGCCGGGGAATCCCCATTCGTTAGCTTTCGCATCGGCCGCTTTTTCGTGTTCTTCGTACGTTGAATATGAATGGGCTTCCCGATGACCATGCCAATGATGGCCGATCTCGTGCGCTACCGTGAACGCCATGCGATCGTCGTTATCGTCTTCCGGTGACGGTGTCGAAAGTACGATTACCAGACGGTCAGCCATAAACGGATTGTCCTTGCTTTTGAAACAAGAAACTGAGACCGCCAAGCCAGTAGTCCCGTAGGCGTCAATAAATGTGATGTTGTTAACCACCCACTCGCAGACGTCTCGTGGAAGTGCTGCGCAAACCCGAAAAATGGCTTGGCCCCAATTTGCTTCGCCAACGATGCAAAGTTCTTCCAGCAGATCATAGTTATCCGACATGTGTTTTACTCCCGAATCAGTGTAGCCAGGATTCTTGATTCTCGGCCCAGGCTCGTCGCTGAAAACATCGTCGGGGTGAAACTCGCATCGATCGCAGAGTTCCACGCCAGGCGTCATCCGGCCGCAAGATCCACAATACATCGGTCACGCCCCTATACGTAACGCGGAACATCGCTAACCGGCAAAGCGTCTTCAGCCGGGGGATGTTGCTACGTTCATTAAGAAAGCGTTCCAGTTCGTCAGGCTTGATCTTCCATTGCGGCCGATCGCCGTGACCTACATCGAAAGCCAGAAGCTGCTTGCTTCGAATCCAGTTCAAGACTTTCTCTTGCCCGACGCCGCAATATTTCGCCACGTCCGTTGGTGTGAGTAGCTTGGTTTTCATCGCTTCGAACTCCTGTGAATAGACATGAAAAAAGCCAACGCCCCGAGTAGAGCGTTGGCTGGAGTCGACAGGAATACTTACGAGCGGCTAGAAGTTTGCAGACTGTACGATTTGCAAAGAATTCATGTTGTAGGTTTGCAGACCGTACGATTTGCAAACGTCGGGAACTCGGCGGCCACAATTTCACGGGCTTCGTCAATCGATACATTGACGGTCTCGGCCAACCGACTTGCAACATCATCGAAAGACAACGATACGTCTTTCGCTATTTCGACTGCCGCTGACCGAAAGCGGATCCGGCACAGCTCAGCCGTTCGGAGTCGCTTGACAACTTCGTTCGCTTTGCGGGGCGAAACATCGACCCGTTTTGAGATCATACTGGCAACGGCGTTAACCGACATCGTTGAAAGCTTGTCGTTGCCGAGCTCGGTCTTTAGTGCAGCATACGTCTCTTCGATCTCCGCGTCTTTCTTAACTAGGGCCGTGTTGCGCTTCGAGTCAATGAACTTCGCGTAGTCAGCACCCGCAGCGAAAGCCAAGATCAAATCAGCCTTGGTATACGTCCCTGTTGCGTTGGCGTCGAGCACAGAAAGCGAACGCATTGCGGCCGTTGCGTGTGCGGCCGCTTGGCGTTTGGCAATCGCTTCACGACCTTGGGCCGTAGTCTTTTGGCCGGTGACATCCCGAACGGCCGTCAACAACTTGCCGATCATCGCTTTCACAAACGATCCGCCGTCTTTCGTAGCGTCCGCAACGAATTTGGCCAAGTAGGTCTTTTCCTCGTTCTCAATTCGATCGGCAACGAAAGTGCCCTCGGCAGTCGTCAAACTTTCACCTTGCCAAAGCAGCGTTTCCCAAAAGTCTAACAAGGCTTTGTCTTCGCCATCGAATGTACTAATGCGTTCTCGGGCGTGATCCCTTAGCAACGATTCGAATGCAGTGGTGTCAGTCGCAGCAGGTTCGTTTCTAATACGCTTTAGCTGTTCGTCGTTCATCGTTGTGCCCCTGAAGCAGAAAGCCAGGTCAGAACATGGCTTGCAATCACTTCGAACCGTTCATCGTCGATACCATGTCGATAGTTACCGGCCATTGATGTGTCGACGTGTCCCATGCAATAGTCGACGGCGACTTGATCGCGGGTGTTACCCGCTACGGTTTCAAAGGTGTGGCGAAGCCAATAGAAGCCGACGCCGCGTCGTGAGATGCCAACCACGTTCAAGAGTTTGCGAAACTCGTTCGCAATAGGGTTATCGGGCGAATCCTTGTAGAATGACTTGCCGCGTTTCGTAATGAAAAATCGGTCCTCAAGACCTTCGTCTTTTGGCTCGTGTCGCTTCTCTTTTGCCACGACCAATGCGTCGACCGTCATTGGCCAAAGTTTTCCGCGCCGCAAGATCCCCGTTTTCGGCCGTGGGTAGCTGAGCCAGCCGCCAAGCAAGTCGACGTGTCGAAACTCCATTTGGCCGACGTCGGCATTCCCCAAACCACAATTGATCCCTAGCAGAATCATCGCCCGCATTTGCCACGTTGCTTGGTCGATCAGATCGCGAACTTGTTGCGGCTCAAATACCTTGGGGCCGACTTCGGCCTTGCGTAACCGAACCGTTCTTGCCGACGGGCGTTTGAAGTTCGGCCCAAACCGAACCGGCCGGTCAATCAACTGCGGCCTAAATGAGCGTATTTGAGAATCGATCGAATGCGTTGAATTGCGTTGCCCAACGCCGTTGGCCTAATTCGCTCGGCCAACTTCGCTCGCAAGTCCTCAAAGTCTTTGGGCGTGAGCGTATCCGACCGCCAACGTACGTGGGAACGCTTCCAGAAGCTCGACACAAGTTTGTTGCAGGTCGGCCCAATGCCGTTCCGACAGCTCGCCAGAATCGACTTGTTGCTTCTTGGCATGCAAAGCGTGTGTTGCACGTCGTTTCGAGCGTCGCCCCTAATTCAAGCGGTTTTTCGGGGGCGTGCGTCCCGCTATCCAGTAGTCTTTCTCAAGCAGATATCGATCGAGGGCGGCTTTCGGATCGTCCCATGTTCCGAAGTAGCGAAAGTCGGCCGCTGATCTTTTGGCCCACTGCCCGCTATGGGCGAATAATGGAAAATCAGGTTTAGGTTTCGACGGCTTTTCGGCAGCCGACCTGGATTTGGTAGATTTGACGTTTGTCACGGCAAACTCCCTGAAAAACGGTTGCTGTGATTTCCGTCTCGGCTGCAATCCGAGACGGCCTTTTCTGTTCCAACTGGCCTTGTAAATAAGTGCCCGCAGGTGTAGAAAAGGTGTACTGAGGCAATTTTGACGCTTTCGACGAATCGACGCAAGTGCCTATGCCGCTTCCAGTTTGCACCCTAGCTCAATTGGATAGAGCATCGGTCTACGGAACCGAGGGTTAATTGGTTCGAATCCACTGGGGTGTACTAGACTTGCGACGATTTCCGCAGCGTCGACGTTCCAGTGTGTGCCGCACGCATGTAACCGAATGCCGAAAACTGGTTGCCTGCGGTTTTTTTTGTCGAAAAATATTGTACGCCTCCTTCTGGATAAACTGCGGAACGTAGATCGCGACAGTGGACGGCTTCATTTTTGACGCCATTTCGGCATAGGGCATCGTTGTCGCAATATCCTTGTGTCGCATTTTCTCTTTAACACCGGCAAAGGTAGACGGTCACCGTTATCGGTCGTGTAGGCACGTCGAAGGTCGTGCATGCCACCACAGATGACAAGTTGGCTGGTAATCGAGCGGGCTCTACTCAGCACCCAAAAAGCTAGGCGTCGATGAGTAATCGCCGCGACAAACGAATGGACCGGCGTTGGAAAGCGGCGGGGCTTATCGCGGGCGACGCTTCCGATTCGATGACGCTGTGCAGTCGTAAAACCGCTGCCTTCGCCGCCTCGTCCGTTATCAGTCCGTCGAGTGCGGGCTGCGGCGTTTCTACGTCGACTAAGCTGAAGGTCATCACGAGCAATCACTGACGTTGACTCGCAGCAGCCCAGTCCACATCGTCGACCAGGAATTGAGCGAACTCGATTGCCGAACGCCAGACGGCGCCGACGGCGTTCGATCGACGTTGGTGCGTCGGCAACTAGTTGATCCCATAACTCCAGGCATTGGCGGAAATTCGCTCTTGCTTCCGAACCTCTCGTCGCCTCCGCTGGCGGCCAGGTCTTCCGCCAAGTAGCCGTAGCCGTTTGCGAGATCGTCTTGATAATTGTGCGAATTTGGCGGCTTGCCGTGGCGATTGTTTGGCGCGCTCTAAAACTTGGCGTCGCAAGGGAATGGCGTTTTCGTGGTCTCCCATTCGAAAATGTTCCCGCGAGACTTTGAAGCGACGAGCGACATCATGTGGAATCGCAACACGTCAGGATAACGGTCAGCGAGTTGCTGGCGAATCTCTAGGCTTCGCCGAAAGTTTACTTGCTGTTCGGCGACTCTCGCGGTCTTGCCGTAAGTGTCCGCGATGACCGCCAGTGCCTGCGACTTGTTCAGCATGTACGAGGCAGACTGCGGAGCATGTTCAACAGCTTGTCATAGATTTCAATCGAATTCGCAAGTGAGGCAAAGGTCTCATCGAATTGGCGGAGCCGGTATTGCGTCATTCCCAGGAAGAGATGGGCTCGCGAGCAACTTCCGCCAAATACAATTCGCTGTTTGGCTTCGTCGCCAGCAGATCGTTCCAAAGTTATGCGCTATCAGTCGCGCTTTCATGACCGTGTCATACTGGTAGCTGACGTGTTCGATGACCGAGGTGTGACAATCGACGCCAGATCGCTGCGGAATCCTTCGACGTCGGGAAACCGTTGACATATTTCCGTCCGAGCTTTGGCAACCAGGAGCAACATATACGCAGTTCGGAGTCCGCTTGGCGATCATTCCGCCCATTCGCTGTATTCGATTCCAGAATAGATCCCTGCCATCCAGCGCACTTGGTCAGAGCCGCCGGGTCGGTCGAGTATAAACGGCGCTCATGGATGCCTCAGCCGATTGCTCCGCTCCAGGAACTTAGCTGATCCGAGCTTTTCGCAAGTTGATCTGCGCCATGCGGAGATAGAGGTCACCGCGACCTCGGCTTCCAGGGCCGGGTTGCTTGACTGGTTCCGCACTCTCGTAAACGCAGCGCGTTCTGGGCATTGAACGCCTGCGACGAAATGGAGTCAACGGGCGTATCTGAGATCTGGTCACTGACAATCACAAAACCGTCGTCGACTGCTCGCAAGAGCGCGTAAGAGATTCTGTTCAGCAAGCGTTTGCAGACGTTAGCCTCTTTCAGGTTTTCCTCCCAACATCTCCGTCATACGTACTTCCCAAATACTGCAATTAGCTGAAGACGGTGATCTGCGCTTCATCCAGAGTTTGGTCATCGAAGGCGACCAGCGTGCCAACGATCAACGCCGCCGAGCGCTGCTTTAATGGCCGGGTGCCGGCGACATCTCATCGCGAAACGCTGCACCCATGTGGGCAAGCGTCGCGCCAGAACGGCTTGCTAACGAGAAACCGCTGGAGATCGGACCCTAAGTCACGTACGGTGGCATATCGCAAGTTGGGGACCTTGGCGAGACACTTCAAGCAGATCGTCTCAAGGTCGAGGGCACGTGCCGATTGAGGCTTCGCAGGAGAGGCGTGGATCGGCATCGACGATCTGTCGGAGACAACTGCTGGCTGCTGCGAAAAGGAAGCTTTCACCGGTAAGGGAGCCTGAAAAGGATCACGCCTAACGAGTAAATATCAGTCGCCGGACCGACGGATCATTTACCCGCGCCTGCTCAGGCGACATGTAGTTTGGTACCGACGACTTGTTCAATGCAGTGAGACTGTACTTCGTCGCTGTGACGTGCGAGTCCAAAGTCCGGTGCCGTAATCCCCTTTGGTATCGATCAAAATGTTGAAGCGCTTAAGGTCTCGATGATGACCCCTTGCTCGTGAGCGTGTGCGAGCGTCTTGCCAGTTTGACGACAGTCGCGGCCAGAACGTCAGCGGCGTTGTATTTATTGCCAAGCGTAAACGCCGTCGATAAAATCACTAATCAGAAAAGTTTGACCGTCGGACTCCGCAACTTCATGCACGCGGACGATACCTTCGTGCCGCAATTTTGCCGCATTGCGCGCCTCGCGTCTGAAACGTTGATGTCCACCGCTGGCGTTCAGGATATGGGGCCAGGGGATTTTAGAGCGACATCGCGATTCAACGCATGATCACGAGCTCGCCAAACCTCTCCGAAGGCACCGCCAAGAAACTTCATCGAGTTCAAACTTTCCAAGCAGCTCGCCGGATTGATGCCGTCGATAGTAGCGTGTTTGCGATCCGAATACGCTGATTGCAGTTCGGGCACACCGCTTCCGCCTGACCCGCATTGGGGCGGTCAAACCATAGCAGTTCGGACAGGGTAAGCCATCGTTGTCGTGTCGCTTGCCTGTCAGCATTGCCTTTAGAGTCAATTCTCGAACCGTCGAGGAACCCGAAGCGCGTTCACACCATCACTACGCAGCAACCGTTTTAACGTCGACACCCGTTGGATCAATCTGTTCCCGTGAGTTTGGAGAGTCACAGCTTTCGTTCGAAAGTGGGTAGAGCCGGAAGAAGTCTCTCGACGAGATCATTGTCGTCGCCGACGGATTCGTCGATCGCATTCACAGAACAAGGCCCAACACGCCAATGGAGGACCAGACAAACTCGACTTTGATGTCCGCTGTCGAGGTCTTTCAGTATTCTCTCAGAATCATATGCATTTCAATACCCACAGCCACAACACTTTTTGCTCAAACGGATCACTTTCGTTGTTTGTTGCCGCGGCTTACCGATCGAGATGAACGAAGTTGAAATGCAAATCGCAACGCACAACAATGTTGCTTAATGGTCTGAGCGCAAGTGCGACCTAGTGCTGTCTCACCACATTGCTATCAAAGATGGAAAAATCGTTGGAGGATCACAACCGGACTGCGAGCAGGGACAGACGTGTTCCCAAACCCCAATCCGAGTTTTACTATGGCGACAACGACGACGACGGTCAGGGTCCATGGATCAAGTCATTGTTCTGGTTTGTAACCTGTCGCAGGGGTAAAAATGCAAGAGCCGTCTTTTAATCTGCTTGAAGCCACGGTGCCAACGATGCAATCCGCCATGGATCACGGGCTGATCACTTCGGCGTCACCTGTCCAGCACACCTCAATCGGGTGGCCTTCGACGACGGGGAGCGATGCCGTTAGCGCTCAATCCCACGCTTTGGCAACTGCCCGCAAGCGACTGACGAGGAGCGGGCCGCTTGGATCCACGTGGGCCGCTGCATGGCATTCCCGTCCTGCTGAAGGACAACATTGACACGTTCGACATGCCAACGACGGCAGGTGCCTTGGTCCTCAAGAACTCGATTCCACCCGATGACGCATTCATCACACAGCGACTGCGGGATGCGGGTGCCGTGATTCTCGGAAAGGCCGCGCTCTCGGAGTGGGCAACCGCCGTCGTCGATGCTTCCAACGATTTCAACGCCGTCAACGGTCACACTCTAAATCTCTTGTATGGCCTCAATCGCTCGACTCTGGGCTCGAGTAAGGATCCGCCGCGTTGCCGCCAATCCGCTGCACTGACCGTCGGAACCGAAACCTCCGGCTCGATCAACAGAATGACCGCATGGGCTAACGCCGCTACTCTGTCCAACGATGGGACTTGTCAGCGTAACGGATTGATATTCCGTCACAGCTGGGATACCGCTGGCCCGATGACGCCGCGATCATGTTGGTACAAGCAGAGCGACCGACTTGCCACTTTCGCAAGCTGGCGACCAAGTTCCGACGAATACACGCAGTTCTTGAACGCTAAGCAACGGACTCGGCGGAAACGAATTGGCGTCGTGCGTGGTACGGGTGGTTCGGCCGAATGCTGCTGCTCAACTGATGGCGTTGCCCGTCTATCAGCAAGCGATTGATGAACTCGCGAACCTGGAGCGACGATCGTCGACAATCCGGATCTGGGAACGAACGTCGACGACTTGTTCACTCAGTTCCCGCTACCTGCGGCCGCTTTACGAATTCGCCGGTGACCTGGAAGTGTACCTGGCGAGGCTCAGGGTGAAAACGCGCTCAGACAACTCTGGCAGACGTCATCGCATATTGCCAACACCTGATACGGTGACGAGGCAATTCCTGCCGACAGCTCGCTGAGCTGGCGGTCGAAATGGCCCTAAGTTCGATTCGCCTGAGTACCCATGCTGCGATCGCCGAAAGCCTGCGGTTGATGGGTGAAGACGGACTGTTGCGGTTGCTGGCCGAGAATGACCTCGACGCCCTCGTTTTCACCGAAGCGTGGTCGTTCCTGGGAGCCACTCCCGGACTGCAGAGCAGTGTCTGTCCCCGCTGGCTACGACGAATTAGGCAGGCGCATTGCCCGTGTCGATCGAGTTCCTTGGCAACGCATTCACCGAGCCGGCGTATCGAGATGGCCTACGCTTACGAACAAGCAACGCAGCGACGACAGACTTCACCGGCAACTTAGCACCTTCGATCGCCGGCGACTTCATCGGCTTTGGTGATTTTGACAACGATCAACGTTTGACGGCCGTCGACATCGGTTTGTTGTCGCTGGTCGAGAAAGGCCAGCACGATTTGCGATTCGACGTCAACGGCGATGGGGCCGTTGGTGCAGCCGGAAGCCTAGATCTCTATTATTTCGTCGTCAGTCAAGGGTTATCTGAATACATGGAATACGGTGACAGCGACCTCAATGGTTGGTTCGACAGTTCCGACCTGATTCTGGTCTTTCAAGCCGGCGAATACGAAGACGGTGTCAACGGGAATTCGAGCTGGTCCACTGGAGATTGGGACGGCGACGGCGAGTTCGACTCTTACGTGACATCATGCTCGCGTTCGAACACAGCGGCTACTGCCGGCATCTCATGCCGGACTGCCTGATTCGGCCGCTGTTGCCGTTCCCGGAGCGGGTCGCTGACGTCCCTGATGGTCGGTATTGCTCTGACCACGGCCGCAGCTCGCCGCCGACGAGTTGCGAGTTGAGCGTCTGCCAAATTGCTACAGCTTAACGAAACCGCTCGTTATGGTGGGAACTTTTTCAACGCCGATTCCACCAGCTCTGGAGTGGAGACTTTTTCAACGCCGATTACCCGCCATGTTGACCGTAAAAAAAACTACCTCGCCGCTGTCCGCACTGCCCAAGGAGATACGCAAGCCGACCGACTCGCAACCAGCCCACGAAGACGTGCGTGAATCCCGGAGCTGGATCACCAGTCCGAATTGCGCGTGACCGTCAGGCTATTGATATGGAACGATCCACTCCGGATCATGATGCGCGGATTGACGCCTTGTTCGAGCAAGCGGTCGATCTTCCCGACGACCAGCGGCAGGCGTTCCTGGAGCGCTGCTTGTCGGTCAGGACCCTCCGAGCATCCGTAGGGGTGTGGAGCGGTTACTGCGAGCCGACTCGCAAGCTCTCACAAGAATCAGCCAGCTGGATCTGCTGAAAGCGCTCCGGCTGGACATCGGCTGCGGAAGAGGTGCATGTCGAGATTGACGGGATCGAACTTGGCGAGCGGATCGGCGAAGGAGGGTTTGCCGAGGTCTTCCGTGCGCAACTCAGCCAGTCCGTTCCGACTGCCGAAGTGAAAAACTCTCGAAAATCGTCAGCTTTGAATGGACTCGCGACAGAGTGCTCGCGCGTTGCCGGCGGGTGCAAACGCTGGCGATCATGGAGCACCCACACATCGCCGGAAGTCTTTGATGCAGGCTACGCCAACAACGGTCGTCCCTATTTCGTGATGGAGTACGTCGACGGTGTCAGCCTGACGGCGTTTTGCGAGCGACACCAGTTTCATCTTCGCGATCGTCTTTCGTCGTTGTTCCTTCAAGTGTGCCGAGCCGTCCACAACACGCACATCAAAAAGGCGTGATCCACCACCAGTTTCCAAGAGCCGTCAAACATTTTGGTTAGTACCTCACCTGTCGGTCCGGTACCGCGAGTCATCGACTTCGGTATCGCGAAGGCTCTTTACGAACCTAACTCGAACAGGTTGGCTTTGACGCACAGTCTCCAGTTGTTGGCGGGGACGCCCGCACCATACATGAGTCCCGAGCAGTCTCGGAGCGATCGAGTCGAGCGTCGACACTCGATCCGCGACGTCTATTCTCTTGGCGGTCTTGTACGAGCTGAAGTCACTGGCAGCGCACCAATTCCCGAGGAAGCCTTGAATGCCAACGCTATTTCGGAGTTGCAACGCATTATCCGCGACGTCGAGCCCCTGCGGCCAAGTAGCCGACTTCGTGGATCGACCGACCGTCAATCGATGTTGTGTGAAAGACGCCCAGAATCTCACGCCGCGATTCGTGTCGACGGAGACTTGGACTGGATTGTAATGAAGGCTTTGGCAAAGGATCCCGCACTGCGCTACGATTCGGTAGATGGCTTCGCTCGAGATCTCGAATCTTTCTTGGCCGGTGATCCCGTTGCAGCGGGACCGCCCACAACTTCGTACCGCATACGGAAGATCGTGCAGAAGCACCGTGCGACAGCTGTCGTGATGGTCTTGGCCACGCTCGCCGTCTGCGTGTCACTTGTCCTCGTCTCGCTTGTCGCATGGAAATACCGCGAGCAGCGGCGTGAACAAGCGCAGCATCTCGTGGCTTTACAGCGCGAAACGACGCGCGCGACATTGGCGCGGAGAGCCAAGCGACACGACGACTCTTCGATGCCAAACTAAGTGAAGCTCGCGCCCACCGCTGGAGTCAGCAATCGGGCCGCCGCGACGCGGGTCTCGCCGCACTGACCATCGCCGCCGGGCTGCTTCGTGAGGGAGAGCTCCGATTCTTGGCGAACCGGACTCGAACCGTCGTGAGCTGCGGAACGAAGCGATTGCTCTGCTGGCGGACGTAGAGCTTACAAGGTCACGCTGCCAACAGACTCCGCCCTCAACCGCCCTTAAGCCTGCGCCTGACGTCTCGCATGGCCAGTACGCTTATTATCTCCTGAGCCACACGGCCTTGTTCATCGTTTGATTTTTTTTTTTTTCCGACACGGACGTCCAACGCATCACCTTGCGGGGCCGGGTTCCACAATCAACAATCTCCGTTTTTCCTACCAGAGCTTGTTGGTCCAGCACGATCGAATGACGCTTGGGAATCGTACAGCTGTTTCGATCTTGCCTGCGCCCAACCGCCGTAATGAGCTTTGGCGAGCCGCAACTCCAAGCCTCCGCGGCGAAACCGACTTCACTCGAGACGGGCGCCTTGGCCGTGACAACGGTTGACGATGTCCGCGTCTACGTTGCGAAAACGGGCGAACTTGCTCACCAACATCCGGGCCTTGGCACGACATTCGTACGATTTGACCGGCGGCGAGCGACTTGCCGTGATGTCCGCAACCGGCCAAGTGGAAATCCTCGACATTCGCTACCTTTCAAGGTATCGTCATTCAAATTGCCTGCAGCCGCATAATACTTGCTGACTTCAGCCCCGATGGCAGGTTCTTGGCCGTCGCGTGCGCCGATCATCAACTCCACGTCTGGCGTCTTGGCCCGTTGACTTCGCATGTCGTCTGCATTGGTCACGAACTGGCAGCGACGCACGCGACTTTCAGCCCGGACGGTCGGTTTCTTCTGTCGTACGGATGGGACCGTGAAACTCGATTGTGGGACCCGTATCGCGGCCGACAGCTTGCGCATCTTCCTGCATACACTCTTGGCTACGATGACGACAATCTTCGCGTTGCGATGGTCGATGTCGACTGGATCGAGGTCACCGAATGAAACCAACAACGAAATCACAGGCACAGACGTGTTTCCGCTCGCTGTACGAAAATGGTGGGCCGGGAGATGGGCCCCTACAACTCCCTGACGTTTACTTCCGATGCTCTGCGTCTCCTGTTTACGACGGGCGACGACGGCGTGCGGATTTGGACGTCGTGCAAGGTACGCAGCTCAGCTCATCTCGTCGGTCAACCGGGGCACTCGTTGCCGTTCCGCGGCGGTGTTGTCCAGCGATCAGTCGCGGTTGATCACAAGCGGTGCGTTGGGTATTTGGGAATGGCCGCTGACAAGGAGGTCTCGGCCGATACAGTTATCTATCACCTTGGACCTCCATTCAGCTGGCAGGTAGGCGCTGAGAAGCGAACTGCAGGGCAACGTTTGTCGCTGCGGCTCAGCACCGTGTGTTGATCTACCGAACGACGGCAGCAGGTTCGGACCGCACTAGGTTTCGAAGTGCACACACCGCCTTTCTTGACGCTGCCGGTGACGCCAGCACTCAGCTCCGCGGCAGATTTGTTGGCCGTGACTGCTGGCGTGGCAAGATGAAAGGAATCCTTCTGTACCAAAGCCGCGACGGACAGGCTGTTCGTACGTTGTGGCCAACCTCCACCAAAATCGAGACCGCCTTTATAGCAGTGACGGACAGCGATGGTTTTGCGGCAGGAAATTCGAAGGTGTATGAAGTTTGGATGCGAAAACGTGGCAGAGCACTTACGTCGTGGAACGTCGCGATGCGAACAATCAAGGCATAACAGCATTTTCACCCGACGGCCGCCTGCTGGCCTATAGCGTCGCAGTATCAAATTGGACTGCTCGACTTGGCGACAGGCAAGCAACTTGCGACGCTCCACCACGATTCTGACCCCACACACGAACGCATCGATCGCTTCGCTTCAGTCCCGACGATTAATTGGCTGGCTGCTGCCAACTATGGCTCGCACCGAATCCAATTGTGGGACTTGCGATTGAAAATGCGGCTTTAACAACTGCGGCAGCGAAAGCGAGGTCTCGACTGGCGAGACAAGCTCGTCGGACGGCGGCGACAACAGGTCACGCGCGAGCGATCCGGAAGCATCCGCGGTCGAAGTCGTCGTGGAACGTGGAGCTCTGCAAGTCTACTCGGGTCGAGGAGCCCTTCTTTCCGAGTCACCACGGTAGCGCGTTCGTGGTGGGCACCAAACCGAACAGAATCCCTGTGGCTTTACTATCTGCTTAGACTGCCCGCCGTCGGAGCTTTGATGTCATGTACGTCAGCCGCAGCTCATCGATGGCAAAGGAGTTGTTGCGCCAAACCCGATTGCCGAGGGCCCTCGATCCTGACTCATCGCTTCCACAGTCTGCGGTGCCGTTACATCAGCGACTGCATCCAGCACAAGCGGTCCGCGGACTGCGAATATAAATCACGGTTGGTGTTAATGGCAAGTCCAGTACGGTCGAAACGGGCGTCGCGTCCACTGCGGAACAGGAGTACACTGCTGCCGGCGACGTTGATTGGCTTCCCGTTCGCATCGGCGGTCGGCGACGCGCAAGTGCGGCCAACGTGCCGGTGTTTGTAACCGTACCGTTCAGAACGAGGATGCCACGGTTCTCCGCTCAGCGAGCCCGTCCCGGAATTGACGATGGACGAGTCAAACGTCAATGGCAACGTGGCAGTCAAGCAATCATCGCCGCTGATTGTTGACGTCGACAGAATGGAACCGCGGCCGTGTAGCGTGTGGCCGCCGTTGTTCGATCGTGAACCCGCCGCTGCCACGGATCTGCGATCATCGGCGTTCAAGAACCACTTCGCCTGTGCCAGCAAATGACACGTCACCCAGCAGGTTAATGCCTGGCGATTGATGTCGGATTGTGTGCCTCCCGTGCCTCTGTACCATGCGAATCGAGCCATCATTGCGAAACTCGCCGGCAGCCACGCGTCGAGCGTTGTTCTGGCTCCAAACAGGCTCATTAGTACAAGCTCAACACCAGCTGACGGTAATGCGTAGTCACCCAGAAACCGCGTCTGGCCTCGCTGCACACGGAATTCACCCGCGCGCCGTCGTCTAGCGGGACATCGACTAAGGTATTGTCGCCGACAAATTGAACGATGTCGCGTCGTTGCTGACCGAAAGGACCCCATCCTGGACAGACGAGTTGCTGACGGTCACCAAGCCGCCGTTGGTCGCTAACTGATGTCCGTTGGCGGTTACGATCGCGTTGTCTAGCGTCAGCCGACTGGATGTCGACGGAATAAGGTCGTTGTCCAATGAAACGACACCCGCTCAGGCTGAGTTCACCCAGCTCGATGGACATTGCACCGTCGTCGTCCAAGCCCCAGGAGCCTCAACGTGCCTCCACCGGCGACGCGATATCCCAGTTTGTTGCGTCTGACCAGGCTCCATCGCCACCGACCCAGGTCGCGGTAACTGCCAACATTTGTCGAGACTCGAGTAGTTCGAACCCTGGAGCTTGCCGGGAGAACAGCGAGCTTGCCCGATCACGTGAGCGACGGCTCTTTCGATTATTCGATGGAAACAGCTGACGCATCACAATACTCCGTTTACGTGCTGGAAGAACTGAATTCGTGGTCGAGTTGGGAACACGCAGAAAACACGCGTAAGAAAGCGCCAGCGACCTTAAGTCATTTCAGGAATGATTTTTGCTATTCCGTCTTGCATGCACCGAGATTCCCCAATTCATCGTCGGCGGCACTCGGTAGAGAAGTAATACACCCCATATTGTGAACGTGGGCTCAGGCACCGCCTGCGTTGCCAGGCGACTGCCGCGATCGTATCCGCCGGTCTGCATGGCGAGCATCAAATCACGCGAATCGAACTCTCCATCTGCGTTCCAGTCGCCTGTGGTCCATGTCGAGTTGCCGGAGACGTCGTCCGTTGTGACCGGCCTTGAAAACTGCAATGAGATCGCTACTCTCGAACTGGCCGTCGAGATTCAGCATCGCCAATGCTAGTGTTGAGATAGAGCCAGGGCGACGACACGAACGCGACAAGATCATCTTCCGCCAAGTTGACCGTCACGCGTGATGTCGTACGTGTCGCGATATTTGACAGCTGTTCGCGGATCGCGGCCTGGACAAGCGATCAGCGTCGATAATGTCCAGTTGTCCATTGCCGTCGAAGTCACCCGCAATCAGCTCCGGGACAGATCCGCGTGGTGAAACCGTAAACTGGCTGACGATGCGCGGCGTGCGTTGAGCAGCTGAGTTGGCATCGACGAGATCTGCGGGTGTGTACTGATCAATTCCGTAGGTCGTGATCAATGCGGATTGCGTTGCCGCGTCAATCTCGAATTCCGTCCAGCCGTACCAGAACGTTTCGAAGTAACTGCCTGCCAGCAATTCGGCATCGATCTGGCTGGCGCGTCAGGTTTCGATTGGATCAGCGGACCGTAGACGGGGTCGCCGCTGGCCAAATACTGATTTAGTAACCCGCCCAGATTCTCGTTCGCGAAACTCGGAGGAAGTGTCGACGGGGGCTTCATAGGTTGCTTGATCGATTAGTCCCTGCGCCGAAGGCGACCTGCAACAGATACGGTCCGAACGCCGGTTCGTGGGCAACCGGCCCGGTTGCTTCGGTCGCCCAGGCGCTGTCTGCACGATCGCTGCAGGGGATCCCCGATGCGGGATAGCTGAGATTATTCACGACCGTACCGTGGATATCCGCCGAGACGAACACGACATTCTCGATGTCCATCTCGTGGATGTGCTGCAACAGTTCCGTGCGTTCGGCAAAGTAGCCTTCGTACCGATCTTCGGCGATTGCCCCGAGTTGCTGGATCAGCTCGGGCATCATCACGATTTCCGTGACGCCGTTGTTTTCAGCGTCAAGCAAATCACGTTTTAGGTCATCGACCTGCGCGCGTCCTAGCATGGTCGAGGATCAAACACGGCAGGGATTTGGTTTGAGATCCTGAAAATTGACTTCGCTGTCGCGAGGCGAGCAGCCATCGAGCATGAACAGGGCTGCATCTTGACCGAAGGGTTTGATAGCGGTATAACTGTTGCTCGCGTAATCCGGTCGTCACCGGTTTCGCCATATCGGATGTCACGAACCGGATTGAACTCTTCAGGAACGCTTGAAGTCCGTTTTCCAGATAGGGAGAATCGTTGATGCAGTGGGTGTCACTGGCGCCACCAAACCCATGGTCGCTCGCCACCACCGCGCTCCCCGGCGAGATTATCGGTGATTTCATGGTCGTCGATCGTGACGAAGACGGCCGTCGAACTGCGGATGTCGGCCAGTGAATTGATACCGTTTTGGCTGTAGACTTCCGCGTGCTTGCGGCGGAACTCGTCGAGGGTAGCCGTTTACAGGGCCGTCGGTACGGCGGCGGAAGCGACATCGGCATAGATGGTATCGCCGAGGCGACAAAGGAAATCGAGATGCTGGTCGGCTGCGTTGCTGACGCTGGGATAGAGCAGCAAATCGCCTCGCCAATCGCCGGTTACGCCGAATCGCACACCATGGAATCCAGATTCGTTTGGAGTGCCGGAAGTGGCCTTCTGACACGGCCCCCGTCGCATCGTGGCGAATAGTAGTACTCGGTGCCACTTTATGAAGTCCACTAACAGGCCACTTAGCTGGCACGAATGGATCAACTACGGCCGCAACGTGTTGCTGGGCGGCTCCGGCCAGATCCGGCGACAGACCTATCGAAAAGCTCATCGGCCCCGGTTCGTCCGTACGCGCCCCACAGTACGACACTCGTGAGCGTGTTTTATCTGCATGACGACGCCGTTGGGAGGCACCTCGGGCAGGCAGCAAGAAGAAATTGAGACGCAACATGCCACGACAGGTGAAAACGACACATGGTCACGGTGAGGAATCGCGAACATGGGTGCTCCTGAATGCGAAGAAGATGTGAAGATGTTTGATGGACCACATCTACACTGCGCATCAATGAAACTACCTTAATCGTATTTCGAAAAAAATGTCGCGACCGTGCCGAGTGTTGCACGCCGTCACCGTCGTTCTGCCGTTTTGGCAGCAGCGGGAAAGAGCCGACTCCAGTTCTGAATCCGGGTCAGAATCCTTGTAGTTCACCGAACAGCTTAGCCCGCAGCAGCCGCCAGTCACGCTCGACGCTTCCCACGAGTTACAGCATGTCAGCGGTCTCCGCGACCGACAGCCCGCCATAGCGATACTTCACCACTTCGTACTGGCGTTCGTTCTGTGCACGCGAAGCTGAGCGTTCTCCAACGCTTCGTGTCGACATGCTGGTTCTGCTCGATAGACGCTAGGAGACACAATCGACAACTGATCGATGGGATCTCCGTGGCGTTGCCTCCTCGCTTCTGCGCCGATCGCTTACGGTGATAGGAGTCGATCAAAATACGGCATCTGGTCGATGAGCGGAGAAGAAGTACTTTCGGTTCGCAGTCGCTCGGGCAGTGCCGTTCTCGCGAAGCTAAGCAACAGTTCCATTGACCCAGCTGAGTCGACTGGAGCGAGTCATCAGGGCGTCGTCGCAGCAGGTTGCTGGCGATAATCTTCAGTTCCTCGTAAACCAGCTCACAAAACACCGCCTTCGAAGCATTGTCGCCCTCTCGTGCACGATCCAGCAACAACGTCAACTCGCGTCCGTCTCGATTCATAGCCCCTCGCTAAAACGCACCGTGGCCCCCCCGGACGGCCTGATTGTATCAGTGCTCGATCGCCTATTCAAGTTGTTCATCGAATGTTCCCGCTCCAGGTTCTTTGACTAGGACTAGGATCTGAATCGCCACCGATCGGAGGGAGTTGCTCGTCGCCGGCCTACGTTGCAGCAACGCGGCACTTGACGGCACAGTCGACTGCATTACGGAACAGGGACGCCGGGCGATGACGAGCGAGGGTGAAGAGAAGTCAGGTTGTCTTTTTCAGTTTCTGAGCGAGGGTGGCAACGAGCAGCCCTGATGAGGTGGCAGGGCTGCTCGATGCCCAGAAGGAGGTGGAGGAGTCTTTGAAGTTGCCAAGACTGATAGCACTCTTATGCAAGACCAATGCCAAACCGAAAAACTTCTTCTTTCCAGCGGGTTCGTCGCGGTTTGCTCAAAACAGTTCGGTTCACCAAAACCAACTAACGTTGTTTTCCGTAAACATTTCCAGGTGCTTGCTCAATGTCACAATTGCTACAGACGTTAAACTAAAGCCAAACAGCGCCAGTTCGTCGACATCGTGAAGAGGCTTCGTTACGTGAGACAGTTGGCGAAGTCTTGATAGCTGATAGCACGGATGAACGACAAGATGTCCGATTTTGCTCCACTCCAATTTCGCAGTGCCGCCGTTCGCTATGCCAAGCGACTGGCTATCAATTTGGTTCCGGAACAAATTAGCTATCATCAACTTGCGACCGTGTCCTCGCTTGGCCAATGTCTTGCGAAAGCAACCGGGCACTAGCAACCCACATCAGTTATACGGCATCAGTGCGAATCGTTCGCCAGAATTTATCGCAGCAGCTTTCGCGTGTTTGGAAAATGAGTGCCGCATTCGTGCCATTTGGATCCGGACTATCCAACCGCTCGAATGGAGCACATGTTGCAGGATATTTCGCCTGCCATCGTCTTGTTGGGACATGACGTTTTTGGGCTCGAACTTGCCCGAGCCAATGGATGTTCTCCGCTCCAGATTCCTCCATTTCTGGCAACTGCAGATCGCCTACACCGGTTGCCGAATCAACTAACGACGAAGCATCCATCGTGGCGCAAAAACATGCCCATCTTTACGTCGGATCGACCGGCAGACCGAAGGCCGCGTTGCTGCCGCATGACGGATTGGCCAATCTGATTGATGCCCAGCGAATTCTGTTTGGTGTTGATTCGAATAGTCGCGTTCTGCAATTCGCTTCGCCCAGTTTTGATGCGTTTATCAGCAAGTGTTTGTCACACTCTGTAGCGGCGCGTGCACTGGTGATCGAACCATTGAGCCACTTAGTACCGGGACCTCGGTTAGAAAAAACAATCGCCGACCAACGCATTACGCACGTCACATTGCCTCCGACTGTCTTGGCAAAACTACGGCCGGAACACGTTCCGCGATTGAGGCGAGTTGTCGTGGCGGGCGAAGCGTGTTCGGCGTCAGTGGCACAACGCTGGGCGTCGCAGGTGCAACTGATCAACGCTTACGGTCCCTGCAAGCCACTGTCTGCGCTCGCCTTTGTCCGTTCGGTGAACTTGCTCGGGAACAACCGCCCATAGGTAAACCAATGCGAGGCGTCCAACTGCAAGTGCTGGATCAAGACGGTCTGCCGGTTGCTGCTGGCACAGTTGGTGAATTAGCTGTTGGCGGCAAAGGCGTGGCCCTTGGTTACTTGAATCGACCTGAATTAGGCGGCAGATCGTTTTGTGTTTCTTCGAAGCGAGAACGGCCAACATCAGCGGTTCTATCGAACGGGTGATCAGAGTGCGCTTAATAGACCAGACGGCGTGTACGAATATTTCCGGTCGCATCGACCACCAGATCAAAATCCGTGGCGTTCGAATTGAACCGGATGAAGTCGCCAAGACCATTGAGTCGTGTAAATCGGTAGCGCAGGCGGTTGTCATGGCTGTTTCGCCTGCGTCAGAAAGTATGGACCGGCGTTTGGTGGCATTCACGTGACTTGGAATACTTCTGTCGAAGCGTTTGCTGCACAAATCAGACTCAACTGCTGCAGTTCTTGCAACGACGTCTGCCCATTGCCCTGCCTCAGGTCGTATCATAGAATCGTTCCCGTTGACATCAGCGGCAAGGAGTTGACGCGTGGCGTTGGAAGAACGGTATCGCCAGCAAACCCAGCGACCGAGAAAATCGTCAAGCAGTGGGTTCGACCTCGCTGGACAAACTGATTCGCTGGTGCAGACCGCGGTTTTCAGGTGACATTGATGCAAACCAATCGATTCTTGGTGGGGATCGATTCGCTGGCAATGATGGAGATTCTGGCAGTATTGAATCGAAATTTGGCAAGCGATTGTCGGCATCAGGCCTACTACAAGCGGGTTCGCTAGAGCAGCTCCATCGCTTGACGGGCGTCGTTCTCGAGGGGCTCGATTAGTTCCCGTCAGCAAAGTCTCTACCGACGTTGAGCCTCCCGTGTTTTTTGTGCATCCGGGTGGTGGCAATGCAGCTTTCCTATTGGAATTTGGGGCAATGTTTAAGCGATTCTGCCGCGTTTGCCTTTGAAGCGGCTGGTTGGAACGGAAATGAAGAACCGGCCAATCGCACATTTCCGGACATGGCGTCGGATTATGTTCGATTGCAACGAACAACCTTGCGGCCCGTACCGACTGGCTGGTTGGTCGTTTGGCGGATTGGTGGCGTACGAGATGGCTCGGCAACTGAAAGCCAACGGGCACGAAGTAAGCGAATTAGTAATCATTGATTCGGCGTTAATCTATTCGTTTGCCATGCTGCGATATTTGTTTGCCAACAGAAACAACTACTTTGCGGCAGATGTGGAAAAAGGACTTTGAAGAATTGCTGCCCCACTTTCGCGAACCAGCGAGTCGAGGAAACCTGGTGCCGCCTGGCGCGGATGATCAACAATTGCGACGCACCTTCAAAGTCTTTATGGCCAATGTGCAAGCGGCATTGAAATTTGTCCCGCAACGATACGACGGTTCTATTCAATTGATTGTGGCTGAAGACACAATTCGTTCTGGTAAACATCAACTGACGGAAGAATGGCAGCGACTTTGTTCGCATGTAGAAACACACGTTTGTAGCGGTGACCATTTTTCGATTCTCCAACCGCCGCACGTACAGTCCGTCGCAACGATTATGCAACAGATACACCGCCACCGCCAAATGCCGGCGCATCGGATTCCTTCCGCCGCTTAGGAGCGACACATGAACACAACGGCCATCACCACGACGACGCCCGATTGCAAAGGCAAGTTCGATCGAACCGCTCGATTCTACGAAAAGCTGGCTCGCGTCTATTCCACTGGTCAAATCGAAGCAGCCAAAGCTTCTCAGTTGAACGAAATTGCGCCAAATCAAAACGTCTTGTACTGTGGCGTAGGTGGTGGCGAAGACGCTGTTCTGGCTGCAGAAAAAGCCAAGGTCACCTGCATTGATTTGTCCGAACAAATGCTCGCTCGAGTAGAACGGAAGCTGAACAAACACGGCCACCGCGCTCATTTGATCCAAGGCGACGTGCTGCAACACCAACAGACCGAACACTACGACGTCGTCACCGCCAACTTTTTTCTGAACTGTTTTCGTCCGGAACCTATGCGGCAAATGCTGACGCATTTGGCTTCGCTGGTTCGCCCCGGTGGCAAATTGCTGATTGCGGATGTGGCCGTTCCGCAAGGCAATTGGCTGTACCAAGCGATTCACCAATGTCACAACGCCGTTGGGATCACGTCGTTTTGGCTACTGGGCTTGGTGCCTCTACACGGTATCTATGATTACCGCCGTCTGTTTCCGGAAGTTGGTTTGGTGCACTCGCAGACCAAGACGTTTCGCTTGGCCAAAATCGGGCCGATTGCATACGAATCGATCACAGCGGTGAAACCGAAATAAAACGGCGTTGAAAAGTTCGTTGGTAGTCCCGCCTTTAGGCGGAAAATCGGCACGCATTTCCGCCTGAAGGCGGGACTACGAACAAGAGGAAGCAACAAGAACACACAATGCGAATGTGGACCTATTTTTCCGGTTTGGCGGCGGTGCGTTCCAGTTCCGGTGTGGAAGCAGCTTTGCGTAGACGAGGCTTCGCCGCGGCGTTCGTAGGTTCGGCCCGAACCGTCATCGTAACGGCCTTGCCCTGCTGAATCAGTTCAAAATCTTCCACCGCAATCTGATACAACTTCTGTCCGAACGGTGTCGGATATTTGCCCGTAATACATGCCTGGCACAAATCGCTTTCCGGGCGACCAATGGCACGAGCAATCGAACTGACCGGCAAATAACGCAGTGAATCGGCTCCCAGTGTTTGTGCCATGTTCTGTTGAACTTGTTCCGTCAGATTCGATCCTTCCATGAACTTCGGCGCGAACAATTCGGAAATCGTCGACATATCAATGCCGTAAAAACATGGAGCCACAATCGGCGGACAGGCGACTCGCACATGGATCTCCTTGGCGTCACCTTCTTCCCGAATTCGATCCAACAGTACCTTCATGGTGGTGGAACGAACAATCGAATCTTCCACCAATAAGACTCGCTTCCCCTGCATCACTTGACGCAGCGGAGTGTATTTGATTTTGGCCGCTTGCTGACGACTATCGCTCCCTTCAATAAATGTCCGACCGGTGTAGCGATTCCGAATCAAACCTTCTCGGCAAGGCACGCCCAACTTGAACGCCATGGCATCCGCCGCCGCTTTGCTGGTATCGGGGACAGGCACCACGATGGTGTCTTCGTCTATCGGTACAATGCCGGATTCTCGCTCCAACCGAGCCAACTCTTCGCCCAGTGCGGTTCGAGAGAGATAGACGCTGCGTTCGTCCAACGTACTGGCGACGTTCGCAAAATAGATCCATTCAAAGAAACAGTGAGATCGGCCCGTCTGCGAGACGAACGGTTCGATTTGCAACTCCGTACTGTCGGCGTGAATCACAATCGCGTGACCGGGTGCCAGCGAATGAATTTGGTCTCGATCGTAACCCAGATTGGTCAGCGCCACGCTTTCACTGGCGGCAGCAAACAGCGAACCGTCAAACGCGTAACACATGGGTTTGATACCCAGCGGATCACGAGCCACCACCATGGAACCGCACGCATCAACAAAGGCCATGCTGTACGCACCGTCAAACCGCGCAGCGACCGTCCGCAAGACGTTTAGCAAGTCCGGACGCTGTTCACGACTCAGTTCTCGGCTGAGTTCGTGCATGATGATTTCCGTATCGGTTTCTCGAGCCAAATGGTAGTCGTTGCCTTTCAGCAATTCGTCTCGCAGTTGTTCATAATTGGCCAACTGTCCGTTAAAGGCGAAACTGAACCACTTGTGCTTTTGCAAATGATGTCGTTCGAACGGCTGAGCGTAACTGCGATCGTCGCGTCCACAGGTGGCGTAACGAACATGACCAATGGCGGCCGAACCAGCATATTCGTTCATCAACGCTTCTCGCTTGCCCTTGTGCGACAATCGAAAAACTTCACTGACCGTGCCAATGTCTTTGTGCGTATCCAGCAGCTGATTTCGCGCCGGATTGTAACTGGTCGAGCCCGCCGCCAACTGGCCTCGGTTTTGGATGTCTAGCAACATACGAGGCATCAATCGCGACGCATGTTCGATGCCCTGCGGTGGACAGATTGGCGAAACCGGCGCGTGGGCCAAATGATAAACGGCTGCAACGCCACATTCATGGAATAGTTCGCTCATATCAGAAAGCCAGCCTCTTCGCACCGTAAGCGGAATGATGACAATCGCCCAACACGTTCCCGGATGGTTCGCTTCAATGGAGCGACATTTTTTTCTTGGCGAAAGACCTGGGAACGCCGAAAACTTCCCCCCAACGGGGATGCGTTCGACAGATTTCGCCCTGCCGAAGTGAACTCGACGCATTGTAAGACACGCGTCGCCCACTCACAACCAAGTGACTCGCTGCTTTCCGGTCAATTTGCGTCCGACTTGATCAGTTGTAGCGAACAGGTATTTGGCGACGAGGCTGTTTTAAACTGACGAAAGATTGGATTCGAAACAGCGAAGTTGGGCGGGGACTCCCCAAGGCAACTCGGCATTTGCTACGATTGGGCAACTTTGCCTTGAATATCATCCGTTCGGCTTTTTTGCCAAAGCATCCGCCATGGACCTCGTACGCCAGGAAATCATTTCAAACGCCAAACTGGTTGTCATCAAAGTTGGCACTCGCGTCCTCACGACGCCCGAGGGCTTGCTGAACTTAGAGCAAGTGGCCAGTCTTTCCGAACAGATGAATTGGCTGATTCAACAAGGGCGCCAAGTGGTGCTGGTCAGCAGCGGCGCGGTGGGCGCCGGCATGAGCCATCTGGGGATTACCAAGCGTCCTGCCGATCTGGCCAAACTGCAAGCGGTCGCGGCCATCGGACAAACCAAACTGATGGAAGCGTACGATCGGTTTCTAAGTCGGCAACATCAACGTTCCGTAGGTCAAGTGTTGCTGACGGCGGAAGACTTGACTGATCGCAGCCGCTATCTGAATGTTCGCAATACGTTGTTTTCACTATTGGAAATGGGCGCTGTACCCATCATCAATGAAAATGACACGGTCGCGGTGGATGAACTGCAAACCACATTCGGCGATAACGATCGACTGGCCGCGTTGGTGACGAACCTGTTGCGAGCATCCTTGCTGATTATCTTGTCCGATGTTGATGGCCTGTACGATGGACATCCCAGCGACGCCGCTTCGAATCGAATCACCACGGTAACGGAAATCAATGCCAAGATTCTGTCGTTTGCCGCCGGTCATCAAGTTGGACTCAGCAAGGGCGGCATGTCCAGCAAACTGAAGGCCGCACAAACCGTCACGTCCGCCGGTGAAAACGTGATCCTAGCCAGCGGCCGCACGGCCGACGTCATCAAGAAGATCTTTCAGCAAGCACCGATCGGCACCACGTTCTTAGCGCAAGGCAAGTCGGTTTCGCCGTTCAAACGTTGGCTCGGTTTTTCCGCGCAAGTCAAAGGGAAACTGATCTTGGACACCGGCGCGTCGACCGCCGTGGCGACGAAGGGAAAAAGTCTATTAGCAATTGGTGTCACCCAAATCACGGGCGAATTCGCCAAAGGAGATGTGGTGGCGGTGTGTGATGCTGCGGGCCACGAGATTGCTCGGGGCCTAACCAACTACACTTCGTCCGACCTTGCCAAGATCATTGGACACCGTTCTGCGGACATTGCCGAAATCCTGGGCCATCTGCCCTACGATGAAGTGATTCATCGCGACAACATGTTTGTCATTGGTAACGGTGCTTGAACGAAGATTGATTCTTCGAATTCTGATTCGCAGACTCTGGCAAGTCGCAAGTGGCGACAGGCAATTTCGTTTGCTGATTTCGCACCTTTCAATCACAATCAGTTCAACCGTTAAATTCGGCGGACCTGGTATTTCTGTTTCAACTCGGTCACTACGTAGAGTAGACAATGAACTTCAAGCCTGCCGATTTTGAATCGCTCGAGCAGCGTCAACTCTTGAGCGCCGACCTGGCGATTACGGAAGTGTTGGCGAATGGAAATGCTCGCACGCTTCGAGATGGGTTTGGTGATTCCAGCGATTGGATTGAAGTTCGCAACTATGGAACGTCGTCGGCATGGTTGAATGATTACTTCTTGTCCGATGATATCGCGGTGCCAACGCAGTGGCAGTTTCCTCGGCAATCGCTGGAACCGGGGCAGAGCGTAATCGTGTTTGCGACCGGCCGAAACGAAATCGATCCGGCCGGTTACATGCACGCTAACTTTTCGCTCGACGCGGAAGGTGACAGTGTCGTTCTTGCCGATCGAAATCAAGTCATCGATCGGCATTTCGCAAATTTCGGTCAGCAGTATTCCGGCGTCAGTTTGGCGGTTCCCGAAGCGATCGAATC
The DNA here is from genome assembly GCA_041399205.1 of Pirellulaceae bacterium. GTDB lineage: Bacteria > Planctomycetota > Planctomycetia > Pirellulales > Pirellulaceae > JAGQOZ01. The sequence continues at coordinate 172,033 of JAWKTK010000009.1, forward strand.
GCGAGCGTTAACGGATCGGTCATCCGCTCGTTGGACCCCGGAATCGCAAGATAACCTAGATTGGACTACGGCAGATTTCATGGTGGACGATTCGTGGCGCGCCGGCGCGTCGTCCATCGGCTATGAATCCGTCGATCCGTTTGTCGCAGATTCCTGGCAAGATGTGTTGACGGTCGATTTTCAGGAATCGTATTGGGTCAACGACTGGGAGAACTTCAGTCATCTGGCGGTACAGGCCGATTGGGACGGAGTTTTCGTGTCCGAACCAACGCCGTCGGTGGCCAGCGAATTCGACCGTAAGAGACTGACAATCCGATCTACCAATGATAAACCGTTGGTAGGTCGATCGGACATTTTGTGCACAGCACCAGTTCCTGAATACACGCTGAACCGTTTGCATTGTGGGTATCTCGGTATTGCAAACCCGCAAGCAGGCGACGGCGCCGAATTGACCGTTTCCGGACTCGTTCCAGGAAAACAATATCATTTCGAAGTGTGGTCGGCCCGAACGCAATCGGGTCGTGCCTTCGCATATTCGACCAATTGGTATGACCTTTCTGCGGGGCAGCCCATCGTGATTGCTGAACAGTTCCGCCCGATTCAGCGTGCCGAACCGCTGACAGACAACCTGTTTCGCCTCACATTTTCGGCGACGGCCAACGACGCTGGACAGATTGTCATTGTCAACGAATTCGCTTCGTCCGCCACACCTGAAGTCGCGCCGCTAATCAACGGAATTCGAATTCGTTCCGTGGGAGCCGAACCTTATTTCGAAACCGATGTGCAAGATCAAATGCACGAGCAAGCGACCAGCGTCTTTGTTCGCCATCCATTTTGGTTGCAGGACCAGATCAGCGAAGAAGACCGACTGGTGCTATCGCTACGCTACGACGCTGGATACGTGGCCTATTTGAACGGTGTCGAAGTTGTGCGATCGCATGTTCCGGGCGCAGGTGGTGAAGCGGTGCCGAGTGACGCGTCTGTCGAAAATTCTGCGCCCAACAAGTATGCGGAACACTTGATCGATCTGACGGAATTAAAGTCACTGGTGCAAATCGGACAGCCGAATGTGCTGGCCATTCACGCCTTGAATTCCGATCCCGAAGACGGCGATTTTCTGCTGGCCGCGTCGCTTGAACTAGTACATCGCGAATCCCATCTTCAATTTGTAGACCAACCGACGCCGCTGGAAGTGAATCGCAATTCTGGCTGGGTAGGCATTGCGCAGGAACCGCAATTCGATGGAATACCTGGGCTATTGACGCATGGGCAAACCGTCACCGTGACAGCGGTTTCGCCCGCAGAATCAATCGTGTATACAACCGACGGTAGCGCGCCCACGCTGGATAACGGCGTTCACGTTTTCGCCACTGACGGTCGGGTCGCAACGGTACAAATCTATGTCCACCAATCGACGGTAATTCGAGCCGTGGCTTACCGGACTGACTACAAGTTGTCACCCATTGTGAGTCGCTCCCATTTGGTCCAAGAAAGCGTCTTGCAGCAAAATCCGTTGGCGGATCGCCCATCCCGACTTCCAACGGTCTGGCCAACAGAGACCGGCGATTTTGTTGCAGCGGACTACGCTGTCAACACAGATGCGGTAGGCGTAAATTCGCTGGTGGATGCCTTGGGCGAATTGCGATCGGTTTCGCTGGTCATTTCTCCGGAAGACGCCTGGGGTGATCCGGGGATCTACGCTCATTCGTACCGGTTTGGTCCGGAAGTTCCCGTCGGCATCGAAGTACATGGACCAGACGGAAGCACTGCGGCGAATGGAGTGGTGGAGATCCAGGGGAATACCAGTCGACTGCAATCGAGAACTCGGAAACATTCGTTTCGAATTTCGTTTCGCGAAGACTTTCAATCGGATGCTGAATTATCAGCCGATTTGTTTGCGAATGATCCTGGTCCAATCAACCAATTGATCTTATGGAGGCCGTATTTTGACGCTCGCATGATGTTGAAAGACCGCTGGTTGTCGGAACTACATCAATCAGTTGGCGGACTGACGCAACCAAAAGAATTTGTCCACGTCTATTTGAACGGAATGTACTGGGGAATCTACCAGGCAACCGAGCGTCTGGATGATCAGTTCTTGGCCAAGCGGCTTGGTGGTCGTTCCGACGATTACGACGTGATCAAGGATGGAAACGCTGTACGAGGCAACCGCGACGAGTGGGAACAACTGATTAATTACCTTTATTCCTACTTTGGAGACGACTACTACTTTGCGGTGCAGGGACTAAATTCAGCAGGGAACAGAACAGCCGATCTACCAGTTCTGTTGGATGTTGCCAACTTCATTGACTTCATGCTGGTTCATGTCCTGGCGGGGCCAGATGGACCAACCGACTTTGGAGTTCTCAACTGGCAAGCGTATCGCAATCAATTCGACACAGAGACAGGATTTCGCTTTGTGTCATGGGATCAAGAACTGACTTTAGGCAGTGACAATTATGACGGCTTTGATGTGGGAGGTGATATTGCAGGATTGTTCGGTTCGTTGATGAATTCACCGGAATTTCAGGTCCAGTTTGCAGATCGCTATTGGGAGCTGGTTTCCGGCGTCGCATCGGAACAGCATGCCATACGAATCTGGAACCAGCTGATCAACGAAATGAAACGAGCCATTCCGGCTGAAATGGCTCGGTGGACAGAAGTCTTTGCGGATTATTCGTACTCGCAATGGCAACAAGATGTCCAGCATGTGGCCGAAAACATCATTCCAACGCACTGGAACGGATCGACCCAATTCCTAACCGAATTGTACGACATTCGTCACGCGACATACTTTGCGAGACCGACCATGACGATCAACGAACAGGGCCACGTATCCCTGGCGTTTGAATCAGATACCGCAGGCGAAATCTACTACGCCATCAATCAAGATCCTCGACTGCATCTAGGTGGCGTAAACGCTGCGGCGTTAAAGTACGAATCTCCGTTGGTGTTGGATGCGGACTCCGAATTGTTCGTTCGTTTTCGCGACGTGAACGGAAAATGGTCAGCCGTGTTGCGGTATTCGACAATCGAAATGATCCGTCGCGCCGATGCGAATTCGGTTCGCATCACGGAGATTCACTATCACCCGACCGATATCGCGGCCGACACCGAGTTCGTCGAAATCATGAACATCAGCGACACGCCCATTCGCGTGGACCAGCTTCGTCTGGTGGATGGAGTCGCGTTTGATTTTGCGAATTCGCCAATTCAAATCCTTCGTCCTGACGAACGAATGGTTGTAGTGCAGGACGAACAAGCGTTTCGACAAACGCATCCCGATCCAAGCATTCTGGTCGCTGGCGAATTTGACGGCGTGTTGTCGAATCAAGGAGAACAATTGCTATTGTCAGATCGTGCCGGCAACGTGTTACAAGCCGTCGCGTACGGTGACCAACCACCATGGCCCTATCGCGCCGACGGCGGTGGCTTTTCTCTGCAACGAATCGACTTCGATGGCTGGGCGAATAACTCGCAGCATTGGCGGGCGAGTGCAGTGATTGGTGGCACGCCAGGCCGAAGTGAATTCTTGGTTGGCGATGCGAATTTGGACGGAGTCTTTGATTCCAGCGATTTAGTCTTGGTCTGGCAAGCGGGCGAGTACGAAGACGCTTTTGGGCAAAATTCGAATTGGCAAGACGGCGACTGGAACAGCGACGGCGAATTCACTTCGGCGGACATGGTACTGGCATTTCAACACAGCGTTTATCGAATTTAGTTTTTGAAGGCGAACACTAGGTAAGTCCACTCGCTGTGCCCATTTCGCAACATTTAATCAAAATCACCAGAAACCATCTTTAACTCGCCGCAAAACACCCATTAACGTCCTCGCTTTGTTCTGGACGGCGACAAAGAACTGACACCAATTGATTTACGAGTTTGGCTACACGACCTGAAACAGACCTACTTCGGCGATTCTAACCTGGACGGAGAATTCAACAGCGCGGACTTGGTCACTGTGTTCGTCGCGGGCGAATATGAAGATGCGATCGAAGGAAATTCGACTTGGGCGACGGGCGATTGGTCGAGCAATGGCGAATTCGATAGTGCGGATTTGGTTCTGGCGTTTCAAGATGGCGGCTACGAACTGGGGCCTCGCGAAGCGGTTCGTAGCGTGCCTGAACCAAATGAATGTGGCCTGGCAATCTCGTTTGGATTTCTGATCGTTTGGCTGGTGCGTCGCCGGCGATTTGTGGCGTCGACTCACTGAAATAAACGCAGAGGCGCCGAGAATCGCAGAGGACATAACGGCCAAGAATTTCCTGCTCTGCGATTCTCGGCCTCGGCGTTTTATTCTCTGTCCGGTCTTGGCGGGCGAAATTGCCGGACAGTCGCAAAGCTGCCGAGTACAACTTGGCTTCCTATTTCCCGCATCATTCGCGAATTTCACGCAGGAGCCACAATCTGTTCGTAGTCCCGCCGTCAGGTGGAAAGGGTGTTGTCGTGGAAGGTGTTGCCTTGTGGTGCCTTTGTGGATGGCACCAACCGAATCCCGAATCAGGCGGAATCAAGATTGACTTACCATGCGGAGGAGGGGTTCGGCCCCATGCGATTGTCCCTGTCGTTTGACTTGATTATTGGGTATCGCGACCGACAATTGATAAGAGGTATGCACAATGAATACAACCGAGAGAATCCGAGAATGCCGAGCGAACCCCCAATGCGGTTACGCAATTAAGGGTTTCTGGATGGACGAAGACAGGATGGCGATCCGTCGTGAACAATGGTGTTTCCTTGTGGGTGTATTGTCTTTGTGCTCTCCACCACGGAAGGAGAAGGTTGGGACAGAGCTGCTGGACAAGCATTGCTGCAAGGCGAACGAAGCATCGGACTTCGTCTCTTTCAGGGTGATTGCTGGTTCCGAACTCAAGAGGAATACGACGCCGAGCTGAAAGACGGACCCGCTGATGAAACGGAGGTGGCCGACTGTGCGGAACTTCATGAGCAGTTGCTCGAGATGGCACAAGACCTCGCCACCAAAGAAACTCCTACGCAGGCTGAGCTTCGTCGATCGGTGTCGACCTCTTACTACGCTCTCTTTCACGCCCTTGGATTCGAATGGGGCCAGATCTTCGATGCGGATGGCAGCATCTGCTCGCAGGATGTTTGATCACACAGCTGCGACGGATGTGCAAAAAAATCTCCGGCAACCAACAGCTGAAATGCATCAGCGGTTCTCCCATTTGTGCGAGATCAAGCAGGTTGCGAAGACTTCGTGGTTCGCAAAAGAACGACATAGTGCCGATACAACACTGCGCTCATTACGGAGAACGACGCAATCAATATGGCGAGCAGATCTGATCGATCAATCAACAATCTGGCACGCCCGCAATAACTGTCAGCGAGAGCTTCAGGCTCTCCTCTTAGCAATGATCATAAAGCCGTCGAGGCTTGGATAGATGCTCGGTGATCATCAGTTCCCGTAGTCCTCCACAGGCGAATTTCTGAGAGCTTCCGTCATCTGAGACCTCGGACACTGACCGACTCCACTGCGACAGGGAGTCTCGCCGCAACCGCCCATCGGTAGACTGCATCGCAGTGGCATCTAGTGATGTTCAGGTAATTTCAGTTCTCGACCGCACCACACCGGCACAGCGGGGAAAACGACCTCAGCACGAAACGACCGGCACGAGGTTTGACACGCCTCGGAAGTATTTTTCAGAACCGTCAAGCAGAGCTACGAGCGAATCCCGTTTGTGGATGGCACCAACCGAATCCCTTGTGGATGGCACCAACCGAATCAACCGAATCCTGAATCCAGGTGTCGATGTCGTGCGATTTCGCCGGCGGATTCTCGCTGAATGTAATTTTGGGCGTTTTCGAGAATCTGCATGTGTCGCCCGCTGGGCTGAACAGCAGAAGAGCAAGGCGACCGGTGGCTGACGCACACCGGCAAAGATGTTTCGCCCGCTGGGCGGAAAAGTGCTCTTAATGGCTGATATTGCCTTTTGGATGGCACCAACCGAATCCATTGTTCCCGAACCGACGCAGGGCGGTTTGTTGTGGATAATCCATTTTGTGGATGGCACCAACCGAATGCCCCAGAATTTCTGCTCTGCGATTCTCGCCTGCGCTTTATTCTCTGTCCGGTCTTGCGGCGAAATTGCCGGAAGTCGCAGCCGAGTCAACTTGGCTTCCCTATTTTCCGCATCATTCCGAATTTCACGCAGGAGCCACAATCTGTTCGTCGTCCCGCCTTCAGGAGGAAAGTGTGTTTCGTGGGTGATTGCTTTTGCTGATATTGCCTTGTGGTGCCTTTGTGATGGCCTTGTGTGTCTTTGTGGATGGCACCAACCGAATCCCCAACCGAATCCTCGCTGCCAACGAGATGTTGAGCTAAATCACAGCGTTGAGGCACCAACCGAATCCGGCCAACCGAATCCGCTGGCCTTTCAAGACGGAGGTTACGAATTGGGGCCAAAGCCGCAGCCAACTCAGTTCGTTCCCGAACCGACGCAGGGCGGTTTGTTGTGGATCATCCCGGCGCTGGTGTGGTTGGTTCGCAACTGGTAGCTCGCAAGAGCAGCGTGGTGCGATGGCACGGTTGAGTATTACCAATCGTGAATTTCGATTTCGACCGCACCGGCCGCAATTTGTGTTTTCGCAATCATTCGGATTTGCGCTACTCTTGATTTCAGACTTTCGGGAACGGGCTGGGAAAGTTTGTCTAGGACCGACAATGCTTGGCGAGGTCGTTCGTCGGCTTGCACTAGGATTTGGGCGAGACGAATACGAGTGGCCGCGGTTTGTGCGGCAGGAAAACGCCGCAAGATTTCGATCAAATAAGGGACTGATTCGTTCCACTGCTTTTGCTGCTGGAACAAGGTTGCCACCGAGACCAGCATTTTGTCCGGCATCTGCTTTCCGTGCTGCAATTCGTCTTGGGCGTTTCTGACAAGTTTTAGTGCTACCACCGCGTTTTTCTGGTCCAATGCCAATTGGATCGTCTCCAAGACTTGCTGGCGGCGATGTTGGTGTTCCTGCCTCGCTGTCTTTGCTTCGGCCGCGTCCTTTGTCGCTCGTCGCGTTTCACTGGCCGTTACTTTCGGACCATCTCCGAAGTAGATCGAAAAAAGATCCCAGCCTTCGCAATCGACCCAGTTCAGCCGCAACATCACCAAGCCTACTGGTATGCCCGCTACCAGACCCATCAAATGCAGCGCGGCGGACGACATTGAAAATTCGGCAAGGATGAACATGAATATTTCCATCACAACTTGGATGGCACCAAAGATGATAATTGGGCATTCAAACGTGCCATGAAAATAGAAACCAAACACGTAGATGCATTCCAGACAGTTCTTGGGTGCCCATAGCATAGCGATGCCGAGTAGCCCAAAAATTGCGGCTGATGCGCCGAGCGAACCGCCCGTCTGTCCCAGGGAAAACATCAGGATTTGTTCGACTGCCGATTGTGTGACACCGATCCCCAAATAGATTGCCAAGAAGCGAAGCGTTCCGACTTTGCCTTCCACGACCAATCCGTAGCTCCACAGAAAAACCATGTTGCCAATCAAGTGCAATAGGTGGGCGTGCATGAACATGCTGGTGAGCCACTGCAGCGGATTGATCGTTTCAAAATCCAGAATAAACGGATGGGAAGCACCGTCCTGAATACCCAAGCAGAACAGAAAGTAAAAGACAATGTTGATGGCGATCGTCGCGATCGTACCAAAGGGAAAGTGATAGACCGGCGCATCAGTGTTGTATGGAATGATCACGAAGGATAATCAAGTCTTGGCTGTCGAACGTGCGGGTTAGTGAAAAGGCCGCTTAGCCTGGTCGCATGTCCGGATTGATTCAATTCTACTTAGAATGCTACCGTCCATTCGGTTCCGAGCGAAAATTCTTGCCGCAAAACCCGTTTGCCATTTTCGCTGAAATCGAGTAAAACAGGATGTTGTTATCCACATTAGATTCGCTTTTGTTCTGGAATGCGAAAGGAATGGGACGATGATTCTAGCGTTCGCAGGTAAGTCGTTTCGAATAAGCCACTTGGCGTTGATTCTGACGGCGTGGTCGTGGCTTCACATCGGCGGAATGGCGCAAGCTCAGTTGGATTTCGAATCTGAGCCGATTAACTATGAAACGGCACCGACTACGGACCGCATTTTTCGATTGCAGCAACAGTTGGAGAAAGGCGAAGTGCAGTTGCAGCACGACGATCAGCACGGCTATCTCAAATCCGTGTTGCAGCAATTGGAGGTTCCGATTGCGTCTCAGGTCTTGGTCTTCTCCAAAACCAGTTTTCAGCTGCGACAGATCAATCCCAGAACGCCTCGAGCGGTCTACTTCAACGACGATGTGTACGTCGGTTTTGTTCAGGACGGAGATGTCGTGGAGTTGTCCGTGGCCGATCCGCAACAAGGCGGCATCTTTTACACATTAAGCCAAGAAGCGGCGGAGCGACCGGAAGTGGTTCGTGACCGAGGCCAGTGTATTTCGTGTCACGCGTCCTCTCGCACGTCAGGCGTGCCCGGTCATTTAGTTCGAAGTGTTTACTCCAGTCGTTCCGGACAACCCTTTTTCGGGTCAGGCACCTACACGTCGGATCATCGAAGTCCATTGAGCGAACGATTTGGCGGCTGGTATGTGACAGGCACACACGGACGACAACGCCATATGGGAAACGTGCTTGCCACCAACAAGGATCGCCCGGAAGAGCTGGACGTTGAATCCGGTGCCAACGTTACCTGCCTGGATGAAATCGTGGACACCAAACCGTACTTGAGTCCGCACAGTGACATTGTGGCGTTGATGGTCTTACAACACCAATCCAAAATGCATAACTTGATTACGCGCGCCAACTATGAAACTCGATCTTCACTGCATTATGACACGGTCATGAATAAAGCACTGGATCGACCTGCTGATTACCGTAGCGAGTCGAGCCAACGGCGGATCGATTCGGCTGCGGAAAAATTGGTGGAATATCTGTTGTTTGCCGAAGAATACGCTTTGACCGATCCCATTGTCGGAACGTCAGGGTTTGCTGAAGAATTTGCTGCGCAGGGGCCGTTCGATTCGCAAGGTCGATCGTTACGTCAGTTCGACTTGAAAACTCGCATGATGAAGTATCCATGTAGCTATTTGATCTATTCCGAATCATTCGATGGGCTTCCTCGTGAAGTCAAATCGGTGATCTATGAGAAGCTACATGACGTGCTGAGCGGAAAGGATAACAGCGAAATGTACCAACACCTGTCCGCACAAGATCGAACTGCCATCAAGGCCATTTTGAAGGAAACCAAACCAGACTTGCCGTCCGACTGGTAGTGTCAACGGTTTGTCACCAATGCCAAGTGGCGTTGCGCACATGTTCCGGCACAAAACCATCTCGGAACGAACGCCGTGAAAGCATCTCTTCCACAATGGCCAAGGTGGTGACCAGTCGCTGGTAGAACTGATACAGCGGCATGATTGGCAGCACGGCGACACACCGCCAGTCCTTTGCGCGATGGGGTGAATACCAAAGTATCACCAGCAGTTGAATCACGTCTCCCAATACATACAGAACATAGAACAAGAGACTGGGGAAGACGCAACCGCCCAATCCCAACGTATACGTCAGCCAGATCAAGTAGACCCAAAACCACAGTGGCAAAAACAGGTTGAAGATCCAGCGTTCGGCAAACAAAAAGAAGTTGTCCAGGCGAAAATGTCGGTTCAGCGGGTTGGCCATGTCAATGTGTTTTCTGGATTCGAACGTTACCACAGCCCATTCCCATCGCCGCCGCTGTTTGGTCAACACTTTCCACGATGTTGGAGCGTCGGTATAGCATTCGGCGAGTGGCACAAATTCAATCCGTAAGCCTCGTTTGCGAATCCGCAGTACGATATCTTCGTCTTCACCTGGGCCAACGTCCCAACCTCCCATTTGTCTGAGCAGTTCGGTGCGAAAGGCGCCGAACGCGCCCGAGACAATTCCGAGGATTCCGAGTCGGCTGGAGACAATTCGGCCTAAGAATACGGAGCGAAGGTATTCGTATTGCTGCAGACGCGTGACTAGGTTCGTATCGCCATTGCGAACTCGGACGTTACCCGACGCGGCGCCGACAGCGGGATCTGCCAGCGGCTGCACGATATCCCAAATCGCTGAATTTGATAGTTCCGAATCCGCATCTAAGATAATGGTGATCTCGCCCGTAGCGTACGCCAGTCCGGCGTTCATGCCCGACGACTTACCGCCTCGTTTTTTGGAAATCACGATCGTGCCCTGATGATTCTTGGCAAAGGCACGCGCCACATCAGCCATGTTGTCAGTCGAGCCGTCGTCGACGATGATGATTTGCAACCGAGGATACGTCCCCCAGAGTCGTTCCAGCGTACCTTGCAGACTGTCTCCTTCGTTCAAACCTGCCACGATCAAGGAAACGCTTGGACAGTAGGATCGAGCTAGATGATTGGTGTTAGACGTATGTTGCGGTTTGTGCCACACGTCGGTGAGCCAGACCGCCAATGCGGCAAAACAGTAGCGAGTAGCGTCAAACACGATCACCGGTAGCAACAACCAGACCAGGTTATCTGGCGGCATCGACGACAGCCAGTACGTCCAATCGTTCCACATCGTATCCAAAGACATCGTGCTCGGGTCCCAGGTCAAGAGGAAAGCGTAGGCGGCAGTTCAGGCAGCAACCAACTTGGGTTGTGGTATCGCCATGGAAATCACAACTCAAGCAAGTGTACTTTGAACGAATGATTTCAAAGTCCGCTCCGACAACCAAATTCGATCGGCGACACTTTGGACATTGTGTGATTTGATGGTGATCGAATTCGGTCGCTGGACCGACGTAAGCACACGCAAAATGGTGGATCAAATCGTGAAACTGCAGATGAAACGCACCGCATTGACTGCAGCCGTTGGCCACGCAGCACACCGCAGTGCATTCGGGACAAGTGCGTACCTTTTGTACCAAGTACTTGTTGAGTACTCCAAGTTCGACCCATTGGTCTAGTTGTTGGGAAGACGTGGGCGTGTCGAGTTGTTTGGTTGTGGGGTCGATGCGAGGCTGCAGGCGTTCTGCAACAAAGAAATCGTCTTCCTTGGATTGAAAGACCATGCCGGCATGCATGCCTTGATCAACGTAATTGATTCGGCGCAGAAAACCGTTGACGTAACCCATCGAGCCATTGGGTTGTTCTACGCCCAAGATCCAATTTCGTCTGGGCAGCTGATCGCGGTTCGGAATTTCCAGTCCGATTCCTCGTAGACTAATATCCATGGACGTGGCTTCGCAGCGACCGGCGTGATCCGGGCCACCGTCTGGCAAGATGGGAATGGCAATGACCGGCTGCTGGAAGTAGAAGCGAACGTGGCGACGTCGGTTCGGCGAACTTCGCACCTTGGTTCGACGATCATTGACATTGGGCCCAACTTGTTGTTTTGAAATGGATGCCAGCAAATTCCTGCGCCTGCGAATGACGGCCTTGCGAATTGCCAACGCTACGTCCTTGGCCGAATCATCTCGGGCAATCAAGCAGTCACTGTAGCCTCGTTCTAAGTAGGACAACGCCGAAAAGTCCGATTTTTCGTGCGTCAACACGATACTGGGAATGACCGATAGGTAGCGAATCAGTTTGTTGGCTGCTTCGCCGCTGGCATCTTCAAACGCCGATTGTTCAAGTAGTAAGGCGTCAAAGCGGTAGGTATCTTCTTGCAGCAGTTCCAGCAGCGATTCCAGCGAATCAAATGCGTTTAACGTCACGGGCAAGTCTTTTTCATCATCGGCTACCAAAGGTGTTCGATAGCTGACGTGAGCTACTTGCATGCGGCTTTCCAGCGGGTTGTTGGTGTCAAAATTGAATCGCTGTGAATGCGGGGATGCCAGAAACGCCTCACCTAGCATGGTTTCGTCATCTTCGTCAAGAATAATCGCGGCATGTTTTTGTACGACGGATCGTCGTAGTTCGGCCATTCGCAGGCGACGCATGACATCCACGCCCGTTGTTCCCGCTTGATTCAAGCATTCCTCCAGTCCTTCCAGAATGAGACGCAGTTGCTGGTCGTCATTCAATGACCGGCCGACCGCAACAACAGGTGGACAATCAGCACTCTGCAGGATCTCTCGCAGTTCCAGCGAGAAAATATCAAATGAATCATCCGACCGAAACAGGATGGTGGCAAACGTGTTCTGTTCGATCGCATCAATGGCTTCACGATAGTCATCGCAATGACTAAGATTCCAGTTTAAGCCACGATACGCTAACAGTTCGCTATGCAGTAGCCGAGCTTCGCGTCGATTCTTGTCGATGTACAGTATGTTCATGGCTTATTCGTTGGCAGACGATTCGTCGTGTGTAAGAGGTACTGACGCGATCGTTTGACGATCGCGTGACCGACGATGCAACACCGACATCTGTATCCTGGGCAACGCCACCTCGGAACCAATCCAAGGAGCTGTGACTGGTGATTTCGAAGCTGTCTGGAGTGGTTTGGCGAACACGGGCACTGTCTTCCGGTTCGCTCGGTATCGACTCTGCAATGCAATTGGCGGAGCGGTGGTTCTCACGGAAAATCGGTCAACTCGAAAGGGAAGTCGTCGATCGATGGTCGCGACGTCCAGGTGAATAATTTCACCTTCACGTAACTTGGACGCTCGTTCTTGAGGAAGATAGACAACCGCCTCCAAAGAACCCTCTTGCAATACCTCGGCAATACACTGACCGTTGGCGAGAAATTCGCCTACTTCGCAATGCGTCTGACAAATGATTCCGGTCACGGGAGAACGAATTTGACTTGAGGTACGCAATCTGTCCAATTCGATTAGTTCCGTTTGAAGTTTCGCAATTAGTTCTCGAGCGGATTCGCTTAGCCGGCTATTCGGGAAATTGGGTTCCGACTGACAATCGTCCTCCAAGCACTTCAGAGATACTTGCAGTTCCTGTAGTTCAACGCGAAGTCCCTGAAACTCCATCTTCGAAGCGAATAATTCGACATCTGAGATGGCATGACGCTGATACAACTGTTTGTTGGTAAGGTAACGCTTGGAAAGCTCTTCGAGCTTGGCTTGTTTGCGCTGGATTTCGCCCAGTTGCTGAAAATAGCGAGCTCGTTGGCTGCTGGCCAATGTCAGCACTTCTTGCTGGCGTACTTCCAATTCAGCCAACCGAACCTGCAGCGCCGCGACGGCTAGTCGTAGTTCGTGAGCCACTCGCTGGTACTGAATTTCCACCTCCGGCATTGTGACCAACGCGATCGCTTGGCCAGCGGTCACGCGGTCTCCTTCTTGGACCATCAGCTGGTGCAACGTGCCTGCTGCAATGGGCGACAATTGAATTGTCTTGCCGTGAATTTCACCGTACGCCTGGTATCGGATCAGTTCTTGCCAAACAAACAAAGCCACACACCCCAGCAAGGTCGCTAGCACGGTTGTCACAAACCAGCGGCCCTTGTGTGGCTGGGGAAGTTTCTGAGTTGTGATGGCGGAAGGCAAACTATTCGAACTAATCTGATTTGTCGCGGCAGCGGCCGTGACTTCTGACTTGAAGGTCAGCTTGGCGATCTGAGCAGGCGCGGCACTGGCGCGAGGAAAACCAATGCTCCGATTAGTTTGGTCTTGGCCGGAAGGATTCATGGACACATAGATGCAATGGAACGGTGTATTGTGATGCGTTACCGAATCCTAGGTTGCATTTGCGGTCATCGATTGCTGCGAAAACGGGGATTGCTCAAGCACTAACGGAACCGACTGCGGTATTCGCCGAATTCCGATTCACCGGTAGCATCCGCATCTGGACAACTACGCTATTTCATGTGGATAGCCGCGTGGCGCCGTATTGGCTTGGCCGTTTCGAAGCAGGACACTATCCGCCTGCGTTGAGTTCACCTTGACCACCGGCGACTTGTGACGAAGACGTGTCATTCACGTCGGGCTGGGTCAAAAGTCGAAGTGCTTCGTTTAAGACAAATTCGTGATCCATGAATGGTTCGTAACCAATATCTTGCCAACGAACCAAGCCATCTGCGTCAATCAAGAATGTGCCGTGCAGAGGTTGATTTTCAAAATCATCAAACGCTCGATATTTCTTAAACACGTTCTGTTGCGGATCGCAAGCAATCGGAAACTGGAACGAACCGCCGAAGTCGGCCAGTGAATCGTTCAGGCTTTCTTTGTCTTCCGTGCTGATGGCAATGATCGATATTCCAGCTCGACCGAATTTTTCCACTTGCGGTGCAAAGGCATGCAACTGTTCCACGCAATGCAAACAGCCGAATCCCAAATAGAAGATTACAACAACGGGTTTACCCTTATATTGGGAAAGGGAAAACGACTTGCCGAAGTTGTCTTCCAAGCTCCATGTTTCTGCCGGCGAAGGCTGCCAACGAAATGGACCTAGCGAATCCAGGTCGGGCCGATTTCCGACATCATCCGCTGCCGGCTTCTGGATGCGCCAATCGGCAGCCAATCCCAATTCTTTGGCGATGGGTGCCAAACGCTCGAACGGCGGCACATCCAAGTCAATGTAAGAGGAAACTTCTTGCAGTTGTTCAAATCGCTTTTCGGCTTCTTCTGGCCGTTTCGCCTGCCACAGCAGCTGAATTAAATTGGCCAAGGGAATGGTTTCGTTTTTGTGATTGTCAACGTGCTTTTCCAGATCCTTGATTGCTTCGTCTTGTTGGCCAGCGGCAAATTGGATCTGTGCCTTGTAGCATTTGTCGACTTCGACCGCCGTCTTGAAGAACTCCAAAGCTTTGTCGAACTGTTGGCTTTCCACTGCCACATAGCCGTGCATTTCGGCAATCGCTTTTTCCAGCTGATTGACGTCTCGTTTCACGTCGCGAATCGCATCGTCGACCAGCTTTTTTGTTTCTTCTTCGTTCTTTTCTTCGGCGGTTGCTGTTTGCTTGGCTTCGGTTTCGGTCAGAGTTTGTTCAGCCTGTTTTTCACATAACTGCGTTTCTAGTTGAGCCAAAAGTTCAGTTCCCTGTTCCCATTTGCCGGATCGGAAATACGCTCGGCCCAGATTTCGCAGACGTTTTAGCTGTTCGTCAAAGCGATCTGTCGGTTGCAGATAGGGTGTCTCCGACAACTGAATCAGCTGGTCCCATAGTTCGGCGTCGTTCAGTACATCCAATAAACGAGCTCGACCATAGAACGAACTGCTGCTGCGTTTGTCGATCATGTTGTAGTCAGGATGACGAGGAAGTTCGACCATGTTCTTGGCCAAGTCCAGTGCATCGTGGATGCGACCGATGAAGATCATGTTTCGAATACACCATTCGTTGTTGTGCGCAAAATTGTGAATTTGATCCGGTAGCAAACGGTCTCGCATCATCTGAGCGTGATCGGTTCGCGCGGAAGCTTCTTGTTGCCACACTGCGTCGCCATACCGTTTGACTCGAGAATAAATATGCCCCGGCATGTGCCACATATGCGCTATGGCCGGTGCGGATTGGCCGCACAACGCGGAAGACGCGAGTGCACGTTCTGGCTTTTCGTAGTCCCACAGGTGAATTCGATAGTGGTGCACCGGATGCATGGGTTCTACCGCTAAGACTTCTCCAATCAACGCGTCGACTGCTAAGTGGCTGGTGATTTCGACACCATTTTTCCGAGCGTCCCACAGATGCAAGGCAATAAACGCTTTGGCCTCAATGTCGTCGGGATATTCGTAAACAATCTTTTCCATGGCCTTGATGTATTTTTCGGACGCCTCCTTTTTCTTTTCTTGGTCGGTGTTTAGCAAGTCAGAAAGTGCTGTGATATACATACGGACTCGGCCATTCGCCTTGTCTTTCCGTTGGACTGCTTCTTCGCAAAACTTAACCGCACGCTCTCGATTGTTGGCGTTGGCCATGGCCATGCCCCAGTATGCGGCGGCGCAATCTGGATCCAGAAACGCAGCTTGTCGAAACGAACGTTCCGCCTCGAAGTACCAGAAGCCGTGTAACTGCCCGACACCTTGATCGATGAACGCCTGAACGTCTTTGACTTTCGAATCCACCGGAAAATGCACGTTACCGGTGCCGTCCATCAAGAAAGCGGCTTGTCGAGGCCCTTGGTTGAAGGCTTCACCATGGTAGGAATGGCCGGCCAAGACTTCGTCTGTAGTGGCGGCGTCTACATTTTCCGTTTCCACGGATTCGGTCGGTTCTTGGGCAAAGCCGGTAAGCGAACCAAGCAGCAGTCCGGCGATGGCCAACAAGAACGAAACACGATACAAACGAAGAACTCGCAATCGAAAGCAAGGCATCATCATGACTCGATAGGAAGGAACGAAACGTCATTGGGCGAGACGCTCCAATGTAACCGCTGTGCGTCGCCGAGTCACGCGGCTGTTCAGGAATTCATCCATAGTCGGCCGGAATATCACACCCGCTTGGAATTTTCGATCGGCACAGCAACATCCGCTATCGTGTCTTCCAAGATTTCGGCCACGGACAAGCGTCGTAGACGAGCTTCCGGTTGCAGGATCATGCGGTGCGAAAGTACGGGCAATGCAATACGTTTAACATCGTCCGGCTGCACGAAGTCTCGTCCGCGAATCGCCGCCATCGCTTGAGATGTGCGAAACAGAGCAATGGTCGCGCGCGGACTCCCGCCGAGCGCAAATTCTTCGCGTTGCCGAGTGCCGTGGACAATTTCCGTCAAGTAACGCCGCACTTTGTCAGAGACATGCACTTCGCGAATTTGACGTTGGCATTCGAGCAGTTCTTCGGTTCGAACCACCGGCTGCAACGAATCAACCGGATGACCGTGCTGTAGTTTTTCCAACAGCAACATCTCTTCTTCCAATGAAGGATAGCCCAAACTGAAACGCATCAGGAAGCGATCCAATTGCGCCTCCGGTAACGGGAAAGTTCCTTCATGGTCGACCGGATTTTGCGTGGCAATGACCAAGAACGGCGCGTCCAGTGTATGCGTTACGCCGTCAATGCTGACTCGGGATTCCGCCATTGCCTCCAACAACGCGGCTTGTGTCCGAGGTGTTGTGCGATTGATTTCGTCGGCCAACACGACATTGGCAAAAATGGGGCCTGCGCGAAATTCAAATTCGGCCGTCTTCTGATTGAAGATGGAGGCGCCGGTAATGTCGGTCGGAAGCAAGTCCGGAGTACATTGAATTCGCTTGAAGCGACTACCTACGCTGCTGGCCATCGCACGAGCTAACATCGTCTTAGCCACACCCGGTACGTCTTCCAGCAAAAAATGTCCTTCGCAAAACCATGATACCAATGCCAGCACCAGCTGCTGTCGTTTGCCGACAATCACGGTTTCTACATTCGTGATGATTCGTTTGCTCACGTCCGTCACTTGCGACACGGTTTTCCCTTTGTCTCTGCTTGCTAGCGCTTCTAACCTGATATCAGCATACGGCAAAGTCGATTCGCACTGCAACTTTTCTTGAAATTCCTCTTGGCGTTCTAACTCGAGCTTGTTAGGCTTCGCGCCGATATCGCTCCAGAAGTGGCAATGGCTCGAAAGGAACCGATCCAATGACAACTCGTTCAAAATCCTGGTGTTCAATCTGTTTGCGAATGTTTGCACTGGTGATCGCGCTGGTAGGACCGGCCAGCGTTCTTGCCGAACCAATCTTGCTGAGCGAATTAATTCAAAGCAACGGGCACGTTGTGTCCGGTAACAGTCGGTTTGATCAGTTTGCCGTTTTGCAAACTGGCGAAATGCCGTTTCCCGACGCAATTAACGTAATGCCAATTCAAGACGCCAACGGAAATTTTGGCATTCGGTTTCAAGGCGGCTTTGTGGATGGGGCGGCGCCGGGACCGTCCGAACTGACCATTTCCTATCGAGCGACCGTGTTGGACGAAAGCCAAGGGCTATTCACCGGATTGCAACTGGCAGGCAATGCCGTTGCCGTCGGGCAGGCCACCGTAGAAGTCCACGTGGATCTGATGGGCGCGAATCTCAGCGAACCATTGACCATCTACGACGATGCGGAAGCTGGCACAATGCTCTTGAATTCGGCCATGATTCATCCCAGTGTCAGTGGAGCTAATATCGACCTGTTTGTGTCGGCCGAATCTAAGACGCCTCTTGCCGCAGGTACGCTTTCGTTTATCGACATGACATTCCAGCAAACACATATGCCCGAACCAAATCATCTGCGACCGTTGGTGATACTGGGAGCTTTGTTTCTGTTGCAGCGAAGAAGACGCCGCTGTTAGATTTTCACTTCAACGCATGGCTAATTTCAATCTTCGTACTGCAGCAATTTGGCAATCCCGACGGCGACGATAGTTACCAGGATAGCCACCGCCAAGCATAGTCCGGCCAAACGATCTTCTACGCCGTAGTGCACCAAGTTGAAGATGCGAATGGAAAGTGTCATTACTCCGGGTGGCACGGCCAAGATGGTTGCCGAAAGGTCTGAAAATGCCACTGTCGTCGCAATCAACCAGGCCGCTATCAGCGAAGGCAATATTTGTGGTAAAGCAACTTGTGCCAGTGTTCGCCGAGATGAAAGGCCCAGCAATTCAGCTTGTTCAAAAATAGACCGATCTAAAGCTTGCCAAGCCATGCTCGTGACCAGATAGGCCAAGGGAAAGCTGCGAGTTACCAACGCCAACACCGGCGCAAAAATGGTTTGGTCATACAAGAAATGCGCTGCTGAAAACGGCAAATGATTCAGGCACCAACCAATCGACAAGGCCAGCACGGGGCCGGGTACCGCCAATCCCACCATGATCAGCGGCCACGCCATCCATTGGCTTGCCGAATACCTACGACTGCCAACCAACGCTATGGATAAGCCGGTTACCAATAACGCAGTCGTAGAACAAAGCAGAAAGCTCCACCCAAATTCGTCGGCGTACCGTACAGGGCTGGAAATGACATTTTCGATCAACTTGGTTCCCTGCCACGTTCGAATTCGACCTTCATCGCCGTCGGTGACTTGAATGCCTGCCTTCACCACCAAGCCGGAAATGGGAACCACCGTCAGCCCGCACCAGAGAACCAGCAGTGTCAGCCAGGCGATCCATTTCGTACGATGCAGTTGAAACGCCAGTGGTCTGCGGTGACTGAACTGTTGTTGAACCTTCCAGGTCTGGGACAGCAATGGGCGAAGGCAACATAATAGGCAAATCATCAGCAACACGGCGGGAACGGTCCTGGCTTGTGCCTCCAGTAACCCGTCTCCTAACGCAAATCCGGTGTAGACTTCTTCTGCGAAGGTGCGAATCTGGTATACGTCCGTGACCGTGATTTCCGTGGCGGTGGTAACCATAATCCATAACGTGGCTAAGCCACACCACGGTGCCAGTAAAGGCAGCAGCAACTGGAATAGGATGTTGGATGACTTGTTTTGCAGCGCCATCGCGTCTACCAGTTGGCCATCCATTTGTCTCAGTCCCAGTGACAATAACATGACAGTCCAAGGAACTGCACACGCGGCATGCACTACCACGGCGCCGGTCCAGCCGGACAGTACCGCCCACGTTCCGTTGTCTAGGATGGTGTTCGAAATCCAGCCCTGCAGGCCAAACGTGGCGTCCCACGCAGCAACTTGCAGATAGACGGGCGTAAAGAACAGCGCCACCATCGACAGCCAAAAGATTCGCTTGCCGGGCAGGTCGGCCACATGTAACAACAATGCTATGGCCAATCCAATGGGTACGGCTACCAAGCTGGTTAGCAGACCCAGCCGAATTGTATTCGCCAGCAATTCAAGCGAACGTGGTTCCAGAAACGGCACAAGGCCCATTCGGCCAGCAACATAGACCAACACGATCACCGTCGGTGCGAACCAACCAGTCCAGTTGTATCGGCGCGGTTTTAACGATTGTTCGGCCATGACAGATGAGTTGGGGGACGATGATTCGCGAATGAACCGCTTTCAGTTCGATCCGCGGCATAAATGCCACATTACAAACGGGCTTGGAAATTAGCGTGAACGAAACGGTAAAGGCAACGGTGAGCTACATTTTAGTCGTAGCTGGAGCGAGTAACTAGCGACGTAACCACGTCGTAAACGCCAATCATCGTGTCTTGTTGAATCCCAAAAATATCTAGTCATCGGCATTGCCGCGAGCTCATTCAACTATGCCCGCAAAACGCTTTTGCACCTTGTTTTTCAGCATCACGGCCGCCGCGTTCGTCGGCATTGCGATGCTGAATTTCTTGGTTGATCCATATGCGCAGTATTCGCCAGAAATGCTCAGACCGTTGGTGCAGACTTCTCGAGCTGAAAAAGTGGCGCTGTTCCGTAAGTTGCCCGCGCCACCAGAGGGTTTGATTCTGGGGTCGTCGCGAGTGCTGAAGTTCGAACCAGACTATTTGCATGAAAAGACCGGTTTGCGATTTTTCAACGCTGGAGTCAACTACGCGAAATCCGAAGACCATTTGGCGTTGGTGCGATACTTTGAAAACGAACATCACGTCCGACCTCGAATGATTGTCTTGGGCTTAGATCTCAGCAGTTTTTCCGATGGCAATCCCATTGACGCTCGGCTGCTAAGCGACCCCTGTCTGTCGCCGCAATTGAAGGACGTCGTTCCACTGGAGCAGCGTGTTCATCGCTGGAAGGAACTGCTAAGTTGGCAGCAAACCAAGAATTCGATCAAGTCCATAAAACTGGCGGTGACTCAATCTTATCCTCAGCAGGACGCAGAATCGTTTCGTCCCGACGGCTTGTTGGTTTATCACGAACGAGAAGCTCAGCTGTCCCAAGGTACTTACGACTTTGACGCGGCACTTGCGTACAATCAAAACGAATACCAGCAGCTTTATCGTGGTTTCGACCGGCTGTCATTGCTGCGCTGCAGACGCTTTGAACGCTTGGCTGAACATTGCCGTCAACAGCAGATTGCGTTGTATGTCTTTCTGACGCCCATGCATCCCGAATTGCTGGAATATATTCGTGATTGTTCGACGTTTGATCAGCGCCGAACGCAAATGGTGCGGTATCTGGAGATTGCTGCCGAGCGTTATGGGTATTCGTTTGTCGACTTCAGTGACATTCGTTCGTTCCAAGGTTCGCCAGAACTGTTTGTGGACGGCATTCATCCGCTGGAACCGAATACTCGCCGCATGATTGACATTTTGGTTCAAACTGGCCCCAAGAAACATCAATATGCTGTTCAATAGCTACTTCTTCCTATTCGCGTTCTTGCCAATCGTGCTGCTGTTGTGGTGGTCGCCACAGATTCGACTGAGTGGACGATTAGGACTGTTGGTCTTGGCCAGCTACCTGTTTTACGGCTGGTGGGACTATCGCTTTGTGTCGTTGCTGATGTTGTCGACGTTAGTGGATTATGTTGCTGGAAAACGCTTGTTCGAAAGCCAGACGCAGACCGCTCGGCGCTTTTATCTGCTGGTGTCGATGTTTTCGAACTTGGGTCTGTTGGCGTTTTTCAAGTACTGCGGGTTCTTTGCAT
The DNA here is from genome assembly GCA_041399205.1 of Pirellulaceae bacterium. GTDB lineage: Bacteria > Planctomycetota > Planctomycetia > Pirellulales > Pirellulaceae > JAGQOZ01. The sequence continues at coordinate 193,373 of JAWKTK010000009.1, forward strand.
CTTCCTGGAACACCATTGTCGACTGGCTGCGGATGGGTGGCGCCATGCCCATTCCAGAAATAATTCTGCCGGTGGGCATTTCGTTTTACACGTTTCAAACGATGAGCTACAGCATTGATATCTACCGCCATCAAGCGAAACCAGCGTGTAGTTTGCTCCATTTTGCGGCCTATGTTTCGCTGTTTCCGCAGCTGATTGCTGGACCGATTGTGCGCTACAGCGACGTGGAAGAACAATTGCGGAGCATTGCCAAATCGCCGAATTGGGATCTATTCGCAGCGGGGATCTTCTTTTTCGTATGCGGAATGGCTCAGAAAATTCTCCTGGCCGATTCCATCGCCGCTAAGGTGAATCCGCTGTGGGCCGACACGGCCAATCTGCAATTGATCACCGCCTGGTATGCCATTTTGGGTTATACCTGCCAGCTGTACTTTGATTTCTGCGGCTACAGCAACATGGCGGTTGGCTTGGGGTACATGCTTGGTTTTCGGTTTCCACAGAATTTCGATTCACCTTACAAATCAGCCAATATCGCCGAATTTTGGCGGCGGTGGCACATGACGCTGTCGTTCTGGTTGCGAGACTATTTATTCATTCCACTGGGCGGCAGCCGACTCGGTCACTTGTTCACCTTACGTAATCTGATGATTGTGATGCTGTTAGGCGGGCTGTGGCATGGAGCGGGGTGGACGTTTGTGCTGTGGGGCGCGTATCACGGTCTGTTGCTGGTGATTCACAACGTATTTCGTACAACACACTTTCGGTTTCCCACTTGGCTTTCCATTCCGATCACATTTCTGGCGGTGCTTGTGGGTTGGGTCTTGTTCCGTGCGACGAATTTGCACGAAGCGATTTCCGTCTACGCTTCGCTGATAGGCCTACGAGGCATCGAATTGCTCGCTTGGCAGGCGTCGGGCGGATGGTTCGCTTGGGGCCTATTGAGTGTATTGCTAACAATAGTGTTTGCGATGCACAATCTGTGGCAAATTCGCTTCCGTCCATCGTTGCCCTATGTGATGGCTCTGGCTGTCTGTTTTGTTGCCTGTGTTCTGCGGTTCGATGCAGAAAGTCCCTTCTTATATTTTCAGTTCTAGAAGATCGCTGTGCTGCGGTTTTCTTGTTCGCTGCCACTTTCGAGTCCGTCAGGACCGAGTGACAACAGCGCGGGGACGCTGCAAAAAAAGCCTCCGGTCTTGATCGGACCGAAGGCTTTTTGATGTTACGGCTCAAACGAATATGCGTTCGTTAGTTTCGACGTCGTGCCATACCTAGCAACGCCAAGCCAGCGAAGGCCAGCAGAGTAGCCGAAGCAGGTTCGGGAACCGCCGACACGGCACCTCGTGGCCCCAGTTCAAAGCCGCCGTCCGTGAACGCGGCGACAAAGTCGCTACTGTTGAAACGGCCGTCGCCGTTCCAGTCACCTTCACCCCAAGTGGCATCCACGTCTTGTTCGAATTTGCCAGCGGTAAAGACGGCCACGAAATCTCGGCTGCTGAATTCACCGTCCAAATTCGAATCGCCAATCCACGAATTGTACAGATCCTTGATCCACACAGTGACGTCGCCACTGTTGACGTTGCCGTCATCGTTCAGGTCAAACAAAGCGTCGGTGCTGCCAGCGGCCGAAGCAATCGTCAAGCCGTCGATATCTTCCGCGTCCAACATGCCGTTGCCATTGAAGTCGCCTGGGACACCACCGCCGGTTCCCGGAATCGGGAACGCAATTTCGCTCAGCCCAATTCGGTCACCACCAGCCGGTCGGCCCAATTCGCCCGATCCGTCGCCCGGTTCTTCAAAGTAGTTATCCAGTGCTCGCAACAGAACGTAACGCGCGGTCACGGTTTCGTCGAATGCGAATTGCTGACGAATCGTGGGATCGAGTTCCACATCTGAAAACGTGGGATTGTAGCTAATAGACGACCCAAAGCCGGTGTCACCGTCGGCTTCGGTGGCAAACTCCAATTCGAATTCCAAGACACCGTTGGCGTTGGTCGCTGCATATCCCCAAACGTTGATTTCGTTCAAATCTACATCTGCGCCCAAGTCCAGTACCAACTCCGGAGCGTCAAACGTGTCTAAGTAGTCACACGGGAAACCGCAAGCTTCCGTAACCCAAGAACCTGCTTGTCCAGTGCTGGTTACCGAATGAGGTTCTACTGCCAAGAAACCCAAACCAGGACCCTGAATTAGGTTTTCCGCAGGATAGAGGTCGGTGAATTCAGTAGACGAAATGATGTCGTCGATTTCGTAGAATTCAACTTGGTTGCCGTCTGGCGGTTCGGGAACAAAATCGTCCGGAGCTTGGAAGGCGATTTCACCGATGCCCACTCGGTCACCACCCGGTCCCCAGCCATTTTCGCCCGTGCCATCGCCTGGATCGTCAAAGTAGTTGCGAGTTGGGACGAGTTCGATGTAACGAGCTGTTACGTCTTGGTCGAACGCAAAACTGCGACGTTCGAAAGCGTCGTATTCAAAATAGTCCTCCACGACGAATTCGGGATTATACGTAATCGATGTTCCGTATCCTCCAGGACCTTCGGCGGCGGTGGCAAATCGCAAGGTGAAATCTGCCATGCCGTTGGTATTGCTATCTGAATAGCCCCAGGTGCTGATTTCACTCAACAATCGATCCGTTCCTAGGTCTAATTCAATAATGGGCGAACCAAATGATTCGATATAATCACACGGGAACCCACACGCATCCGTGACCCAGTTTCCGACATCGCCATCTAAGATCTTGTCATGTGGTTCGTCCGCGTCAAACCCAATGCCTGGACCTTGAATCAAATTGGATTCTGGCCAGAGTGCTCCGCCAGCTCCGTCTGGATACGTGACGGTAACAGATTCCACGGGGAAGAAAACGTCTGCTTGGGCAGCTTGAATGCCAAGCATGCCGACGGCCGCAAAAGCAGCGACCCAATTTAGCTTTCTCATGCTTCTTTTTCCTTTGAACTACAGTAATGTAATCAGACAATAGTTGAAGTGACCGAATTCCCACGGGAACTCGTTCTAACAGATGGAAATGATCATTTCATTGGCGATTCCTACCAAATTTCTCCTTCGTCCCAAAAAGCAATCGTTCGGTCAACGGCATTCGAATGAAAATTGCGGTTGCTCGCGAATTGCGACGGCTTAGACGCAAGAACCGTCTGTTCGAATTTCAGGTTCTTCGCTTGCGGCCGACGCACATCTTCCCACGGAACATTTTGCGGCATTTTATTTGCCAGCGTCGGTTTTACGAATTCAGTCTGCAGCGATTCATTGGCAAACGCGATGTCAGCAAGCTGAATTTGGCGGGTTGTGTCCGGCTGAGAATCTATCGCTGTTTCGGCGCGAACGCTACTAGTGGCGGTAGCTACGTAGCTACCCGCCTGGAATGCCAAGACCAAATCGCCCGTGCCAAAGTCGCCATCACAATTCCAGTCGCCTTCCACGTACGTGGAATTGGCAGGTACGCCATCTTCGAATTCACCCGCCGTGAAGATGGCCACCAAGTCTCCGCTGTTGAATACGCCGTCCAAGTTCACGTCACCGATGCTGGTTCGCAGCACGTCCGTGACAAAGAATAAGACGTCATCACTGTCTAGCTGCCCGTTGCCGTCCAAATCAAACGATGGCACGTTGGCTCGAACATTCAAACAGACCGCATCAATATCGGCGGCGGTGACTTGTCCGTCACCATTCACGTCTGGAGCAAACGAACTGCCGAATTCGCCAGGCGTTGGTGCTCCGGCGGTCCAAACGGTCGCCAGTACGCCGGCCGCATCGATATTGGTTCGTTGCAGCGAATTGCCTTGTCCGTCTGCTGCCGTGGGCCAAGGTGTTCGATCGGAATATAGCACCGCGTCTTGCAACGGATGCAGCAGGCTGTTCGCATCAACTCCGTCCTGCGTTGCCGATTCTAAGCGGATGGCGTCTTCACTGTCACTGAGCGAACCGCTGTAACCGCCTAACAACAGCACGTCGTTGGGCAGTGCATATTGCGCGATGAAGGCTTGGCGACGCAACGCGTTGTCATCGCGACCTGGATTGAAGCGAACGACGACGGCGGTTTGTCCTGCCGTCAATTGCGTGCCGGCATCAAAATCCAGATCCACTCCGCCTCGAATTCGCCAATTGGCAAGGTCCACGGTGGTCGGACCGGGATTGTAGAGTTCCACAAATTCCAAATCGTCCGCAGTCATGTTGGGAAAGATTGCCAGTGCTGCGGCGGTCGGTTCAGGCGAATGGTACTGGACTTCGCTGATTACTACGTCGGGCCGTCGATAAACGCCGTTGACCGCGCCGAGACTACGATCTGCCAGTGGGAATAACTGCACATCAGAAATGCGTCCCCAAGATTCGCCCGTGCGGCTGTCGCCAAAATGGACGTCATCCACAAATTGGCCAGTGGCCGAAGTGAGCCATACATCGTCGCCATCACTGCCCAGGGCAAAGGCGTTGTCGCCTTGCGCTTGCGAATTGAATTGTTGTTCGCTGATGACCATGAACTGCCCCGGAGCTAACTCCGTATCGGGGCCGAACGTATACTTCTGCAAATTCGCCGCAGCATCGCTCAACCGCCATCCGCTCAAGTCCACCGTCTGCGTGCCGTAGTTGAACAGTTCAATCGAATCCAACTGATTGGCGGCAGAGTTGGCCAAGACTTCGTTAATCCGAATCGTCGGTAGTGCCGCATTCGCTTGTCCCGGACTACCACCCAATTCCAAACTATGTCGCCACGACGTCGATTCTTCAAAGTCATCCGCCGGAACGCCCAAGTCTCTCGCCACCAAAGACGCACCTACTCCATCCGCCGCCTGCGGCCACAACGAATTGTCCGCATATTGGAACGAGACAATCGAGTTGCCGGTGGCGTCGGTTAGTGAAATCTGTTCGCCACTGTTGCTGAGCGAACCGACGTACGGCCCCAAAATCTGATTGGCCGCCACGTTTGGATAGGCTGCCTGAAACGCCGCTTGGTTGTTGACCAAGACCACGAATTGTCCCGGACCTAGCTGCGTTCCCGCCGGGATAACAAACGGTTGGCTGGGGCCATCGGCCAACGTCACTCCGGAAAGATCGACGGTTTCGGTGGAACTGATGTTGGTCAATTCGACGAATTCGGTGGTCTCTTGATTACCGGGCGGATTGTAGTGCACTTCGGAAATTCTCACCCATTGTTGCGCTATGGAAGGCGTAACGGGGGTTGAAAATGCGTCCATCACCGCCCCGTCCGCCGCAATCAGCTGCACGGTTTCTCCGAAGTTGGACAAGTTGCCTTGGTAGTTGCCTTGGACAAACAGCCCTTGACCGCCACTGGGGCCTTCGGTGCGAGTCAAAAAGGCTTTGACATTGGGCGAAACAAACAGCGAACCATTGGAAGGAATCACGGTGCCTGCGGGGAACGAATGTCGCACGCCACCCGTCAAGCTCCATCCGGAAATATCCACCGCGGTGTCATTCGGATTAACCAGTTCAATGTATTCTTGGTCTTGGCCACCGGCCGGGTTGTGTTCAAACGTGCCGAACTGAATGCTGGGATTGCCAATTTGTTCGTGCGGAATGCCAGCAGCAGAATCGTCGGCAATGACGCCTTCAATCAATTGCGGTGACACCAGTTGGTCATTGCTGGAGGCACTGCTGTTGACGGCGTGAATAGCCAGCACGTTTTGGCCTTCCACCAGCAGGTTGGCAAAGTTGGAGATATTGAAATTCTCAAATTCAGCCGCTGCAGAATTGGCATGCGAATTCGCTCGCATGTCATAGCTAATATCTCCGCTGCGAATATTCTGTTGCAGCACTTCTTGGCCGTTCAAATACGCGATGAATCCATCGTCGTATTTCATTTGCAGTGTCAATTTTTCGATGGCCGCCGCGTTTGTCACCGTGAAGGGAATGCGAACGTAGATGGATGTGCATTCACCGCACGCTTGATTCGGCTGCACTTCGGTTCGAATTAAGCCAGTAAAGTTGCTGCCGGATTCAAAGCCCAAACCGGCTTGACCAGACGACCACGCGGCCGCATTTGACGGAGCGGCAATGCCGGTCCAGGTGGTGCCGAGCGAATTGTCAGTGGGGACAAAGTAATCCACGTTAGAGAATTCAGGAATAATTGTCCGCGTTTCGCCGGTTTCCAGTAGATCGATACTGTGTTGGTTGTACAACGTGTCTCGGCGAGTTTCCAGGAACGAACGAATGGCATTGGCTTGTCCCAAAATCCCAGACGAAAGATCCTTGGTGGCGGTTGCTTGAATTCGCACAATTTCTTGCTCGAAGTGACCTTCACTGTCGGACGTTCCTGGCGGCTGCAACAATTGATCCATCACGGTTCGCAACCGACGCAAGTACATTTCGCTCAGCACCGGATCATTGAACACAGTATCGTACAAACGATTCCACTGATTGGCGTTGGGCTTGCGGCGCTCTTCATCACCAAAAAACGGATGCGAAAGTCCTGGTCCACCGTCTCCTTCAATGCCAAACGTCCAGTCTTTGTCCCAGGGGAAAATGGACCATTGTCCCGTACCGTTGGTGTCGCGATACATGTAGAAATTCTTGCGAACATCATCGGCGTCCATGGTGATGCTGCGCACGGCCAAGTAGTTCAGTATTTGCGCCACGTTGAAGTTGTCAAAGACAGAAATGCCTCGGTCCGCTCGATTCGCTTGCGTCAATCCGTCCACCACCATGGCCACATCTTCCAGGCCTTCGTCCAGACGCGTCTTCTTTTCAATGCCGGTGGTGATATCACTGAAGACGGGATCCAAATTGCTACGCTGGACAAATTTGTAGAGTGCTCCGTCGGGATCCAAGTTATTGCGTTTTAGAAAGTCTTCATCCACTTGTTCAATGAACACGCCCGTGCGGTCTCGAGTCCCGTTGACTCGCATCGACATCAAGTACGATTCGGAGGATTCATTGCCAGCGTCGCGATACGCGTTGAAGGCCATTGGTTGTCGCATGTAGGTTGTATCGGAACCTTGCGCATTCATGTTGAATTCGGCAACGCGTCCCAAAATTTCGTTGACGTAAAACGGTTGATCGTCATTGAAATTGAATTTTTGCGAACTTCCATTCGTCGCACCACCTCGTTGGCGCACAAAGACGTTGTCGTAAAATTCGCCGTTGAAATAAACGCTGGCTCGAGCACCACTGCGCGAACGAGCTCGTGAGACTTGTTCAGAAAACCATTGAAAAATTGGCAGATCACTATCCACGGCCGGATCAGAGACGACGGTGCCATAGTATTCGGCCGAACGGTCTGTCCCGCTGGTATCCAACAGCTGCGGATTGCGACCGACTTCGCCTGTTTGGTCCGTGGCGGTCACGTAGTATCGAAGCATTTCACCGGGTTGAGCAACACCGCCGGGAATGATGGCGGTGAAGTATCCATCGTTGGCAACTGCGTCCGCACCGGTTCCATCGTCGGTCATGGTGATGGAAACTTCGTCGTTATACATCACTCGATAAACCAACTGTACTGACGTGATGTCTCGCAGCGTTCGTTCCACCTTTGCTGAAACGGTAATGGCATCGGACGTGACCATGCTGGCAGGTGCCGGAGTGACATCGGAGATACGCGGCGCCAACGAGAACTGGCCGGCGTTGATGGCGCCGGGCGTCGGCGTGCTGAAGTAACCGTACGTGGCACGGTCAATCGATTGCGTGTTGGTGGTCAGTTGGGCCGAAAGCAAGAAGTCATCATCTGCGGCGCTGACATTTAGCCCCTGGAAGGCCAGCACGTTTTCTCCCGCGACCAATAGATGTCGAAACGAATTCAAGTCCACATTCTCGTAGACAATGGCATCGGAGTTGGACCGAGCTGCATTGGCGGCTGAATTGAAATTGTTGAAGAAGGGGCCATTCTGGACGTCGATAATGGTGCCGTTCAAATAGGCCAGATACCCGTCATCGTATTTGATGTTCAAGCTCAATTCGTCAATCGCAGTCGGGTCATCCACGGTGAAAGGCATCCGCACGTATACGCTGGCATTCACGCCTTTCATTTCAGCAGAAATGTCGGTGTGGATGGAACTGGCAAAACCGGAATTGTTTTCGAATCCCAGCGAAGCTGTTACCGCTTGTCCGCCAACTTCGGTCAGCCAATTTGCATCCGGCGTAAACGAATTGGTTGTCCATTGGTCGCCGAAGCGATTGTCCACGGGAACCCAAAATTGAGCGGGTGAATTTTCGTCTACTAACATCAGGTCAGTTTCGCCCATCCGAATCCCGTACGACACATCTGTATACTGTTCTACGAATTCGGGTTCCCATTGGTTGACAATGGTTTGGCCATCGGGCTGAACCAACGCCAAGTATTCTCCGTCCGACGAAATACGAAAGTTGGTGTGTAGATTGCTGCGTGAATCAACTTTGTCCTTGCCCGAAGCGAAGACCACCAAGTATTCGTCTGGGCCCAGCGAACGTTCCGGGAATGACCATTTGGACAGATCCTGCGCATCGTCGGTCAGATACCAGCCTTCCAGATCCAGCGATTCGTCACCGGCGTTGTAGATTTCAATCCAATCTGGAGTTTCTCGATCACCATCGGTCAGCCCAGATTGATTGCTGGCTAGGAATTCGGAAATGATCGGATCGGCTGCCAGCAAATCCTTTCGCTCCAACGGCTCCAATCCAACGAACTTCCTAGATGTCATTACGTTCCGCCGCTTTGTTCGCCAATTCCTAGACAAGATAGATACCCCTTCGTGATTTTTCTGCCGCCAAAACGAAAAAAGACGGGGCCTGCGGAAGTGCAGTTCGCCCCGTCTTTCAAATTTGATAAAGGTAGATTCGACTTAACGTCGACGTCGGAAAGCGAGCAAACCGCAGATGCCGAACATTGCCAAAACCATGGAACCTGGTTCAGGCACAACGGCAAATGCTACTTCGCCCAGGCCAGCTCGGTCACCACCGGCCAAAGCACCGCCCGATCCGTCACCCGGAGCAACAAAGAAGTTGTCGGTAGCGGTTAGCTGTACATAACGAGCCGTCAGAGGTTCGAACGAAAAAGATTGGCGAAGGATGTCGTTGTTTTCACCCGTTGCCAAGTCACCCATCGTGGTGAACGGGCCAGCCGTTGCGCTGCCACCGCCAACACCTTGCGCTTCGGTAGCAAAGGCCAATTCGAATTCCGCTACACCGTTGGTATTGGTAGCTGCATAACCCCAAACGCTGATTTCGCCTAATAGGACGTCGCTTCCTAGGTCAAATGTCAGCACAGGCTGACCAACTTGTTCGATAAAGTCCGAAGGAAAGCCTGCGGGGGCATCCGTAACCCAGTTGCCATCTGCGCCGCCCACAAGCTTGTCGTGAGGTTCTGCGGCGTCAAAACCAACTCCAGGACCTTGAATCAGGTTGGAAGCTGGCCAAAGATCTGTGTCGCCGGTTGACGACGAGACACTTGAAATGGGATAGAAGTCTGCCGCCGTAACTGAACCGCAGCCAACCAACAACATCAAAAGCGAAAATCGAATTTTCATCAGCAATATTTACTCCAGTTGCACGTCAATAAAAAAATGCCAACGGTTGTCCCGAGCAACACAGCGCGGAAAAAGCGTTGGCCTTCTTATCCAATCCGGATCACAAGCGGTACTCGTCAACTGCCTATTAGCAACTCCACCTAACATTAAATTCAACTGAGGTGAAGGTCAGAATACCGCTGCCAAATGTTCGCGTCAATCATCAACAAACATTTTATTCAGGAATAGTTCTCGGTCGTTCGAGGCGAAGTTTCGATCGCGATTCGGGCCACTGCGTTACAGTTGATTGTTCGGCAATGACGAGCGTCACTCGCTTGGGCGTGACATCTCTTCCCCGAATGAACGTTAAGCGATGGAGATCGGACTGACTAAGATAGCCCGATCCAGCATGAATTTCGAATAACTGCTTTGAACCATCGGAGAATTCAACTTCGACACGAGCCCCAGCTAATTCGAAATCAGAGGCAACTAATTCCAACGAATATCGCTGGACAGATTGCTTGTCGTTCCATTGCCAGGACTGCAGCGCGTCATTGTTGGTTGCCACTAGGAAACCGGATGTTCCTTCGGTCGTTTGCAGCGGCACTAGCGCTGTTGCGGCCTGCCAAATGACAAGGCCACTTTCATCGGGCGTGACAAAGTCAAATGTTCCGTCTCCTTTACCAAGTAAGATCAAACCGACGCCGCCGTCCATCCGCCCGGTTTCTCGTTGAGGACCAAAGAAGTTTTGCGCGGCGACCAAATCGAGCGTGCCGTCTGCATTGATGTCGGTCAGCATCGTGCCAAAAATGGGCGAATTCTGGGCCATTCGTGGCAGAGCTTGAAATTGAAAACGGCCTGATCCATCGTTCAATAAAACGCCGGATTCGGCGATCTTGGCTTCCAGTTCGACCGCTTCCTCCAAGCATTGTTCCGTGTAGATCTCATCTAAAGATGCCGTCGCAAATTCGTGATACGTCTTGAATTTGTCTCGAAGGAACGGCATGGCGTTACTAGAGCAACTACGTCCGCGAACCGGCAGTAAACCGTCCTTTCCCGGCTTGGCTTCCACTACCTGCTTTCGCCCGGTTTGATCAAAGTCACCGAAGAATACGAATTGAGGCTTATCGGGCTTGGGGTGATATTTGGTGTTCAAGCCAAGATTGCCCACCACCAAATCGATGTCCCCGTCATTGTCAACGTCACCGGGTAGAATCGAATTCCACCAACCCAGCAGATCGGACGTGCCCGCGTCCGAAGTTGCGTCTTGCAATTGGCCAGCGTGGTTGCGAAAAATCCGAATCGCACCATAGTCCAACGCCAAAACCAGATCCAACCAACCGTCATTATTCGTGTCTGTCCAAACGGCTGAAGTCACCATGCCCGTTTGAGCGAGTCCGGAGATTTCGGATGTGACATTGGTGAATTTTCTATCTTGGTTCCGCAGTAGTCGACTGGTAGGCGTCACCGGATATTCATGCGGGACCACTCGGCTACCCACAAACACATCCAAATCACCGTCACGATCAAAATCGGCTGCCGCCACGGGACCACTGCTGAAGTAATCGTTCGGCAAGGCATCGGTGTCGTGTTGAAAAGACAATTCGTTTGTTTCGACCAATTGGTTCCAGTAGATACGATCGGCCAGCAACGGATCGTTCGCATCACATTCCACTCCACCACTGACGACCAACAAATCTGAGTCACCGTCGCCATCAAAGTCGGCAATCAAGATTCCCATGTCTTCCTGGTCGGCATGCTTGGACAAGGCTTCACTGGTAAACTTCTGAAACTGGCCCGCGTCTTGCAGCCAAACTTGCGTGGCTTGACCTGCCGCTCCGCCGAGCACAATATCGGTGTCGCCGTCGCCGTCCAAATCTCCGGCGGCTAAACCTGGTCCCCATTGAGACATGCGATTCGGCAGCAGCGGCTGACGCAGGAAATCGTCAAACGGACGTTCACGGTGCTGTGCATTCGCCAGTATGTCCGTGCGCTTCACCAGAAGTTCAGGTTTGGGCGACGACGCTACCGAAGCAGCAGGTTCGCTGGGTTCCACAATCGAAACATGTTGGTCCACCGCCACGTCATTGATGGTTTGGACCTTACCGCTGGGCCAAGCAACTTGGATCGAACTCACTTGTGTAGATTTTCCCAAACCAAAATGCAGCACTTCTTCATTGGCTGATAAGAAGCCGTTACCCGGATTGTGATATCGGATCCACGTGCCCAGTTCGGATTGCACGGTCACTGTAGCGCCAATTCCGCTGCGATTACTTTGCGTTCCGCGCAGCGAGATCCTAAGCGAATGATGCTGTTGCGATTGATTGCGAAAGACCGACACCGGCGAATCAAAATTATTGAGCACCAAATCCAAATCGCCGTCGCCGTCCAAATCGCCCGTGGCGGCGCCAAAGCAGATGCTCAATTCGTCCAAACCCCAAGCGGCCGATTCGTTGGTAAATTCCAGTTCGCCCAGATTTCGGAACGCGATGTTTCGTTCCTTCAATTCCGGCGCTTCGTACCATGCCATGGAATCGAGCTGCGAACCTTTTTGCTTTAGCTGTTCGTTGAAGTCGCTGTTCAGGTAGTCTCGAGTAAACCCGTTGGTGGTGAAAACATCTTCTTTGCCATCGTTGTCAAAGTCGGCCACTTTGACAGACCACGTCCAATCGCTACTGGCGAGCCCCGCAAGGTGCGCCGCTTCGATAAAGCGGTCGGTTCCTGTGTTGACGTAAAGTGCGTTCCGCATGTATTGCCGAGGTTCCACGGCGTCTAAAAACCAAGCGACTGACTCCATACTGCCCATGGCCATTTTTTCACGGTAATGAGTCGTGCCGGACATGTCGGTGGTCAACAGATCCAACTTGGCATCGTTGTTCAAATCGCCGAAGGCGGCGCCCATGGCAAACCAGGGAGTGTGTGGCACGGCAGTCAATGTCACATCGGTGAACGTTCCATCTCCGTTGTTCTTCAGAAACTGATCCGGATCGGTGAAGTCATTGGCAATGTACAGATCGGGATATCCGTCCGCGTTGTAGTCCCACCACGTTGCATCCAATCCGTGAAAATTGCCAGAGATGTTGGCTTGTTTCGTCACGTCGGTAAATTTCAGTAATCCCGTTTCGGCCAATTCATTCTTGAACAAAATGTCAAACTGACCTGCCTTGGCGAATTTCTGTTCGCCCGAAGGAAGATTGATCACCATGGCCAGTTCTTGATGTTCGGGCGCTACATCGTAATTGCCCGGAGAACCGACGTAGCGAATCTGCACTTCATCCTTCGGTTCCAAGCGATTGGTGACCAAGAACGCATCCAAGTCACCATCTAAATCGTAGTCGGCAAAGACCATCTTGACGTTGGCACCAAATCGAGCCAATCCAGCGGCAAAGGTGACGTCTTTGAAAGTGCCGTTGCCCTGATTCAAAAAGAGGTGATTGTTGGAATTGTAAGCGCAAACCCACAAATCCAGATGTCCATCATTATTCACGTCAATAAAAGTGGCTCCGGTGGTCCAATCACTATCGGAAACCACTCCGGCCGATTCCGTCACGTCTTGGAATTGGAAATTGCCTTGGTTGTGATACAGGCGTCCGCCGCCGTGAGGCCGAGTGAAATAGATGTCGGCCAGCCCATCGCCGTCGTAATCTCCCACACACACTCCGCCGCCGGTAAAGCCGGTCTTCAGTAGTTGGGCTTCATATCGATCTTTCGGTTTCCACTGATGCGCAAAGTCAATTCCGGTTTGGGTAGCGTCGACTTTTTGAAACAACGTGGCGGCCGATTCGCCTTTTGAACGAACCTGGAATGGTTGGACCGAAACCGGTTGCGTTGGTCCAGCGGGTTCGTTCGAATCAACCTGAGACACCGGTTCGTTGCGACAACCTGCCAGCCATAATAAGACCAACGCGGCCAGTGTAGTAGAACCCACGCTTGCTATTGGAAAACGATCCATTCTTAAACACCGCATGTAATTGGTTTCGAAAAAGCGCACAAGAAAAGCTGGGAACGTTCAACTTGGCAGATCCCAGAAAGACAGTCTAGATTTTCAGCGTCATTTGGAACAAGGCCTAAAGACAGTTCAACATCGGCGATGGCTTGTCGGTCTTTGTTCGCGATGCAGGCTTAGATGCGATCAGACCGAGTTAGCTCTTCCAACAAAAGTCGCAGTCCCTTGGCGGTCAGGCTGCTGGGCAAGCTGGCAAGCGGAGTCTTCGATTCGGCGGCTTGGGGAACATCCAAAGGGAGGTGCACGAACAGGGCGTGGCAGTTCAGCTGTCGCTGGCGAATCAAATGGTTCGAATAATACATCGCCGCGTTACACAAATACGTCCCCGCGTGATGCGATATGGTGCAAGGAATCCCCGCCTGGCGAAGTATATCGGCCAAGGGTACGAGGTCGATTTCTGTTTGATACGCGTCTGGGCCGTTGGGAACCAGCGGGCCGTATTCGATGCCTTGCGCACCAATGCGTGAAGCTACGTTAACGCCCATCTTTTCCAACGCAATACTGCTGGACCCTGGCGCCTGACCAAGATGCACCACATGTGAAAATTCGTCCGTCAGGTCACTTTCTAGACGGTCTGTCAGCAGTTGGTAGTCAACGGGATACAGACGAGTGGTAATGGGCGGGTAGGCGGGTAGGTCTTTGGTTAATTCGACCAGCGCCAGCCAACTGCTGTTGCGATTCCAATTGTCGTAAGGTTCAAAGGCCGTGACTAGGATTCGTGACATTGACGTTTCGTTCCAAGGTTTTTTGATTGCGCAAGCCAGTTCAGTAAATGGTAGGTTGCCAAAGTCGACAGCATAGCTGTTTTGCCGTGCGAATCACGGCAAAACGTTGCGTTTTTTCAACATTCAATCCGTTGAATGATTACGAACCGAACTCGCTTGGCCTCAACCGACTCGGCATCGTCGGCCCCTGTGGCACGACGGAAACAACGACATTACATTGACTGGTGTGATCGTTGGATCGTATGAACCAGAATATTCGCTATCGAAGGCTGGTATTTGCCGAGCGAATGGTTGGTGCGGTTCTGGAAAAGGTAGTCGGTGTTCAGAGGAGTTACCGCAATGAAATCAATCCGCTTGCTGACGTTTTGGTTGAATCCCTTTTTCGCCTGCATCGTGACGCTGGCGTCGATTACGTCCCCTTCGCTGGCCGAAGATGGGCCGATTTTCCCCGACAAAAAGTTGGAAGCCGTGGTTCGCAAATACGTTTTTGAAAAACGCAACAATCAAGAACCGTTGACGGAAAAGGATGTTGAAAACATCTCGTCTATTGAAGGAAAAGGCCAAGGCATCACCAACCTGAGCGGCCTGGAAAAATGCTACAGCCTGCACCTGATTGATTTGGCAGACAACCAGGTCTCCGATCTGACACCGATTCAAAACCTGCAGAAACTGCAATCTGTGAATTTTGCCAACAACCAGATCCAAGACATCAGCCCGCTGGCCAAACTCGCCAACCTGCAATATCTGCACTTGGCCCAGAACCAGATTCAGGATTTGAAACCGCTGGCGGCATTAACCAACATGCGGTCGCTGTATTTATCCGGCAATCAAATTCAAGATATTTCACCGCTGAGTTCGCTGTCCAAAGTGTGGACATTGTACTTGGATGGAAATCAACTACAGGATCTTGGCACGTTGGCGAAGCTCAGTTGGTTGTCGTCGTTGGACTTGCGAGCGAACCAGATTAGCGATCTCGGTCCTTTATCCCAACTGACCGAATTGAAGTATCTTCGCCTAGATGACAACAAGGTGTCAGAACTAAGCGTGTTGCTGGAAATGGTCAAACAAGACGCCGCAGGGAAACAGCGGTTCGCACCTTTCTTGCGAATCTATCTGGCCGGAAATCCGTTGTCTGACGAGGCTCAGTCGCAGATAGACGAACTTCGCCAGCATGTTTCCAAAGTGGTTGTCGAACCAACGCCGTAGTGTTGGGCCGTGCTGCCATAAACAGGTTCGTAGTCCCGGCTTTAGCCGGAAATTGCTTTGATGACTTTTCCGGCTAAAGCCGGGACTACGAACCAGATTTGCGTGACGTTGGAATCCGGCTGAAGCCGGGACTACGAACCAGATTTGCGTGACGTTGGAATCCGGCTGAAGCCGGGACTACGAACCAGATTTGCGTGACGTTGGAATCCGGCTGAAGCCGGGACTACGAACCAGATTTGCGTGACGTTGGAATCCGGCTAAAGCCGGGACTACGAACTGCACCAGAGTTGCGCATCGGAGGGAGCGGCGTGCGTTGCGCCTTATGGCAGCACACAACGCACTCGATGGTTTTCACTATCGCCAATGTAGACGGCTCCTCGCGGCCCCACGCAAATGCCGTGAGGTCGATTCAGTTTGGCGTCGGTGGCAAACATGGTGTCTCCACCAAAGCCGCGCTGATTCGGTCCGGAACCGGCCAGAGTGGTAATGCGCTGGTTGTCTAAATCAATGTGGCGAATGACTTGGTTTTCCGTATCCACCACAAAAACTTTGCCATCGGCCACCGCTAGGCCCTTTGGACCATTGAGGGTGGCGAGCTGCGCGGGACCGTTGTCGCCCGAATAGCCTTTTTCGCCCGTCCCCGCCACTCGCTTCCAAACGTCGTTTTCCAAATCCAGCGTCCAGATACTGTGTCCTTCGCGCAGTGCCACCCACAGTGTTTTGTTCTGCAGGAATAAAGCTCGCGGCCCCAAGACCGGCAGTCCTTTCGCTCGACCATTATCGTTAGGCAGCGTTGGTTGTCCGTTGCCGGCAATCGAATCGATCACTCGGCTTTGCAAGTGAATGCGGCGAATGCGATGATTTCCGATATCGGCAACGTAGATGTATTCGTCGGAAAGGACTAGGCTGTGCGGCTGATTCAGTTGTGCGAATCGAGCGGGACCGCCGTCGCCTTTGAAGCCTGGTTCGCCCGTGCCGGCGACCGTTTCAATCTTACCGTTGGCCGCGTCGATACGTCGGACAACATGATTCCGCATTTCAACGAAGTAGATGTCATTGTTCGCAGCAAAGCGAATTTCGTACGGTTCATTCAGTCGAGCATGTATCGCGAGGCCACCATCGCCGGTATAGCCCGGTTCGCCGATGCCGGCAATCACGGTCGCTCGATCATTTTCTAAGTCAACTTTCCAAATCCGGTGGTTGGTCACTTCGCACACATACAGCATGTTGTGCGGTCCTATTTCTACGCCAAACGGATTGCCAATGTTAAGTCGCAGCGGATGGACTTCGTCATTTTTTTGATCCGAACCCGTTCCCATCACCGTTTCAATCCGACGTTCTTCTGCCCGCACGCACGACGTTCCGATCAGGAACAGGATCGCCAAACGAACGACCGTGAAAACGAAATGGTGACGAATGGGAAACGGACTGCCAAAACGCGGAGCGTTATCCATAGCGGTCGCCTTGTCTGGAAAATTGCCGAAGAAAAGAAATGTGCGAAAAGTAGTCGCTCGATTATCGATCCAATCGAACAGACTGTTCGAATCATGCAGAATTGGACAAAACAATGCAAGTCGGCTGCAGGCTCGCTTGTTTTTTCTTGAAGTTTTGAGGCGAATTCGCCCTGCGTCAATGGATTTAATCAGACGTGGTCCAACTACAATGAACATTCGTTCGTAGTCGTTTGTAGTCCCGCCTTCAGGCGGAAATGGCAATTTCGATATCCAACGCCAACTTTTCCGCCTGAAGGCGAGACTACGAACTAGCTGCGGTTGTCGAAGAAAACCTGTCACATTCGTTTTTCCGGCGCAGGTAAGCATCGTAGAGGTCAAAAGTAAACCATGTCGAACCACCAACCCGAAGACGATGCTGACACACAAGCCCAGTTAAATCGACTTGCCGCTGGTGATCTGTCGCAGCGTAATGAAATCTTTGGGCAGCTGTTCGAACGCCACGAATCGTCCTTGGAACGTATCATTGCCGCTCGTATGGATCACCGCCTGAAAAAACGTCTGGACTCGGCCGACGTCTTGCAGGAGACCTACTTAGAGGCTCTCCAGCGGATCGACCATTTTTTGACGCAGCGCCCCATGCCGTTCTACTTGTGGCTGCAACGGACCGCTCGACAGTGCGCCATCGCAGCCTACCGTCGCCACATTGCGGCGGGGCAACGGTCGCTGGAAAAAGAACAAGGTTTGCCGGACCATTCGTCCGTGATGTTGGCCGATCGGCTGCTGGATCAATCCAAATCGCCCAGTCAGAAATTGCAACAACGGGAGCACGTAGATTTGGTGTTTCGCGCCGTAGAATCGCTGAAGGAAGAAGATCGAGACATCTTGCTGATGCGAATTGTAGATGGACTTTCGCACGCCGAAATTGCCTGCACGCTCCAGCTGTCGCACGACGCCGTTCGGCAGCGCTTTCTGCGAACGCTGACCAAACTCCAAAAAGCACTTGGCCAATTTGATATCGGCAGCATTATCTCATGAACCGAAACGAATCCGATTTGACCGAAGACGCCGCCATCGCGGAAATTGCTGACCGCTTTAGCGATGAATTGGCCGCGGGCCAACAGCCTGACATTGACGCCTACGTTCAGGCGCATCCACATGTCGCCGCACCTCTGCGACAGTTGCTGCATGCCATCGTCGCGCTGGCTGCGTCGCAGACCAGTGCAGCAGAATCTGGTTTGCCGCAACCGCTGGATTTGCTGTCCGTTTCTAACAGGACGTTAGGTGACTTTCGCATCGGCGAAGAAATTGGCCGAGGTGGTATGGGGGTTGTCTATCGAGCGCATCAGGTGTCGCTGGATCGAGATGTCGCGTTGAAAGTGTTTCCGTTTGCCAGTGTGATGGATGAAAAACATTTGGTCCGCTTCCGCAATGAAGCTCGTGCCGCCGGCACGTTGAATCATCCGCACATTGTGCCGATTTATGCTTCGGGTGTAGAACGAGGCATCCACTATTTTGCGATGCAGCTAATCGAAGGGCAGTCGCTGGATAAACTGATCGCGTCGATCTATTCGTCCGCACCGCCACGAACCGCAGGCAACGATGTGGACACCGCCAAGAACGCATTGGCAACGACGGTCGAATCGGTTCGCAAAACTTCGTCCTCCGCCAATCGAATCAACTTTGCCAAATGGGCTCGGGTCGGTCACCACGTGGCGACGGCGCTGGCGCACGCTCATGAACGAGGTGTCGTGCATCGTGACATCAAGCCCGGCAATATTTTGATTGATCGCCAAGGAGAAGTTTGGGTGACGGACTTTGGACTGGCGCATTTGGAACACGATCTGCCCGTAACGCAAAGTGGCGATTTGCTGGGTACGCTGCGTTATATGTCGCCGGAACAGGCACAAGGGAGTTCCCATGTCGACGGACGAACCGACATCTATTCACTGGGCGCGACGCTGTATGAAATGGTGACCGGTCAGCCGGCGGTGATTGCCAAAACGCGACCAGCAATGTTGGCTGCGGTGATCGAACATTCGCCGGTTCGTCCCAAACAAATCTGTCCGACGCTGCCCACGGAATTGGAAACCATCATTCTGAAAGCGATGGAAAAATCGCCGGAAGACCGCTACCAATCCGCCGCGGATATGGCGGAAGATCTGCGTCGGTTTCAAGCGGATTTGCCCATTTTGGCCAAGCCGGCCAGTCGGCCCGAGCGATTGCGAAAGTGGATTCGTCGCCATCCGGAACGTTCGTTATTTGTCACCGTGGGATTGTTGCTGACGGTTGTAGGACTGGCCGTGAGTTCGCTTCTATTGAGTTCGGAACGCCATCGCACGTCGGCCGCGTTGCAGTCAGAACAACAGCAGCGAAAACGAGCGGACCGGCATTTGGAGTTGGCGCGTGAAGCGATTCAGCAAATGTTGACCGAGGAAGCCGAACGCATCGGCGACGCTCCGCGGATGACTCGGCAACAAGAAGGCCTGCTGCGAAATGTGGTCGAATTCTATCAACATTTGGCGGATCTCGATTCGCAAACTCCGGAAACGATGCGCGAATCGGCCGCCGCGTACGCTCGTTTGGCCGAAGCGCAAACCTTGCTGCGAGAAACTTCGTCGGCAAAAGCGAATCTGCTTCACAGTTTGGAATTGTATCAGCGACTGGATCAAGCGAACCAAGCGACGCCGATGGATCTGTATCATTTGGCTTCGGTGCAATTAGATTTGGGACGAATCGAAACGCAGCCTGCTTCTGACCCGACATCGCTTGCGGATGACGATTGGTTGTCACAGGCGATTGCCACATCGCAGCGAATTACAAAACAACCAGATGGCGAGTCGCTGCCGTGGCAATGTCATTTATTGATTGCCGATGCGTACGATCAACAAGCTCGACTGGCGGAACGAAACGGGAAATACTCAACTGCGGATCAGCTGTACCAGCAGGCAGTGCACTTGGCGGAAACGCTGTTGAAAAAGTTTCCCGCTGAAGAACGAGTACAATATGCGGCAGCGTTTCATTTGGCGGCGTGGGCCGATTTGCGGCACGGCGTGTTGGGTGACAGCCAGGCAGTGGAGCTGTACGAACAGTCTGAATCGATTCTGACGGCGCTGGTACAGCGGCAACCGCAGCGAGTTTCTTATCGAGACCGTTTGGCGCAGACGGAAAATAACTTGGCGTTAGCGCTGGCATCGCAGGGAAAGCACACCGACGCGGAAGGCCGGATTCAAAATACCATTACGCGTCGCCGCGAATTGTGGCAAGACTTTCCGGAACGACCTCGATTCGCTCGAGAATTAGCGGCGTCGCTGTCCAATCTGGGTATGCTTTATTTCGATCGAAGTCAGTTCGCAGAAGCCGAATTGCATCTGCAGGAAGCTCGAAAACTGGTCGAATCTTTGATTGAATCGTTTCCCGACGAACCTGATTATTTAGAATTCTTGGCGGGCAACGGTGCAAATCTGGGGCAGGTCTACTTGCGAACGAATCGGCTGGACCAATATCGCCAGATTCTGAATCGGTCGGCGGAACAATGGCAACAATTGTCCACCGCATTACCGAATCAGCCGAAGCCGCGAGCACAACACGCGATGGCGTTGTATTCGTTGGCATTACGAGCGGACATGGGGGAAGCCGTGCCGTTGCATTGGCAAGCCATTAACGAATTGCAGAGCGTTGTCCAGCAGCATCCGAATGTGCCGTCCTTTCAAGCTCAACTGTGCAGTTGCACCAATGCGCTGGGTGGAACCTATTTGCAGACGGAAGACTGGGAACAAGCAGAACAACTTTTGCGAGCTTCGTTGGAACAGGCACAAGCGTTGGCTCGTGGGTGGCCCGAAACGGTAGATTATCGCGGCAAGGTCGCTCGACGCTGGCGACATCTGGGCCAACTGTTTCTAAAGACGCATCGTTTTGCCGAAGCGGAAGACGCATTTCGGCAAGCGTTGTCAACTCAGACGTCCATTGCCGAACAGGCGGCCGAATATCAAAAGCCCATGTACGTGAATCCGTTGGCCAGTCTTCACGCTTGTTTGGGTTCGGCCATTCGCCAATTGGATCAGAATCGAACCGAGGAAGCGGACCAGCATTTTGAACAAGCCGCCAAATTGGCCGTGGCCGCCGAAGCGATGGCGCCGCTAATGCAACAGATTGCGCCGTTACTGCCCAAGGACGATGTCACAAGGATTGCCACGTACGCGATCAAGGAAATGCAGTTGTTGGGCAAGCCGTTGCCGGTTCGTCCGAAGTAGAAATATTCATGGGAGCGGAGTTAGTCCGCGCATTGGCTGAGCCGGAGCTTCGGTCTCCCGGGGCCAATCCGCGAATCGGTCTCACGTGACCAACTTCCGCCTTGCGGAATTGAAATGCAAAACTCCATTTTACGGAGCATTCGACATGCACGCTGTACGATCACGACGGAAAAGCAAACATCTCCCAAGATTGTCGTTCGAAACGCTGCAGCAGCGTGAAATGTTAGCGGCTGACTTCGTAGGGCCGCTGCCGATTTGGGAGTGGAGTGGTGCGATTGCGGCGGTCGGTGATAGCCTGCCGCAATACACGGTTCATCAGTCGCCTCGGTTGCAGCTGGGCAATGCCCCGGTCTATCGTAGCCACGATTATATTGGCATGGATCAAGTGGAAATCATCTGGCAAACCAAATCCGCGGGCGACGGTACGTCGGATACGTTTGTGGTTTCCTACCGCGAAGTTGGCGAAGAAGCTTGGAAGATCGCGACGCAAAATCCGCTGCTGGACACGGACGTGGAAACGCGAATCATGCATTCGGCCACGCTGCCTCATCTGCGCTGGGATACAAAGCACGAATACAAAGTGGAATTGATTCGAGATGATTTGGTGGTGGAATCTTACGCGGCGGAATTCCAAAGTCGACTTCGTCCCGGTGATGCCGCACCGTTTTCGTTTGCCGTGTATGGCGATTCGGCCACGGCGGCCAGACTTGATGATTTTCGCAGCGTGCAGTCTGAAATTTCGCGCCGCCAGCTCGACTTCAGCCTCTTGACCGGTGACGTGGTCTACGACTTTGGTACGCATCAGGAATCGGACATTCGTTTTGTGCCTGAAAGGAATCCGGAAGCAACCGCTTGGACGGCCAGTCACATTGATTTTATTGGATATGGTAATCATGACACGGTGACACAAACGGGACGTTTTGCGTCTAGTGAAAACTATGCCAATCCGATTCCGATCGCCGGTCAGCACGCCTTTGCTTCATTGCCGGAAACCGATGTGCCGGAACGAAATTACTCGTTTGACTACGGTGACGTCCATTTTGCCACGATCGATACCACGGATTTGGTGAGTCTGGATTTTGCCGGAGCGAACCAAAGAATTACTGACCGTTTGGATTACCTGGAAACGACGTTTGCCGAATCAGACGCCGCGTGGAAAATCGTTTACGTGCATACGCCGATCGGCGGTACGGAAAAAGTAAATTCGATGGACTATTTTCAAAACATGGTCACTCGGCTGAATCAAGCCGACGTCGATTTGCTGTTTGTAGGCGATTCTCATACGTACAGCTGGACGTACCCGCTGGAAGGTTTTGAAGACGCAAATCAAGACGGCCGAATTCAAAACGAGGAAATTCGATTCGACAATTCGGACCGCTTTGCCTTTCAGCAATCGGACGGCGTGGTGCAAGTGGTCACCGGCGTGGGAGGCTATTCGTTGCGTTCGCATGCCTATACCGATCCGTTTATCGCAGCGGGCTACAGCACTCACAACGATACCGGCCCAATCGAATTCGGATTTGCCCAAGTTGATGTGACCGAACAGCAGTTGACGGTTTCGTATATTTCGGCCGCTTCAGGGCAAATTGTGGGTGACACCAATGCAAATGGTCAACATGATGCGAACGAACCGTACTTTGGACAATTCTCCATCGAACGAAATCTGCCTGTCGCGGAACCTCAATACGCCGTCAAGCAGCCTCCGCGAATTCAACCGGGCAACGCTCCTCTGATAGGCACACCGGACTTTGACGGTTTGGATCAAGTCGATCTGCTGTGGCAAACCGTGTCGGCGGGAGCCGGGACGGACGATTCGTTTACGGTGGAAATCCGTCGCAGTGGCACGGATTCCTGGATCAGCGTGTCGTTGAACGAACCGCTGGATACGGGTGTTCAAACGCGGACAATTCATTCGGCTACCATCCGGCAGTTAGATTGGAATACGGAGTATGAATACCGAGTCCGTCATTGGCGAGCGGATGCAGTTCTGGACACGTATCGTCAAACGTTTAAGACTCGGTTGGCACCCGGCGACGAAACACCGTTTTCATTTGTCAGTTACGGTGATTCGGCGGTGAAGTTGCCGTGGGGCAAAGGTTTTATTGGAGTGCAGTCGGCGATTTCAGAATTAGATCCGGAATTTGCGTTATTGCTGGGCGACAATTTGTATGACTTTGGTTCGCATGACGACGCGGACGCTCGGTTTGATCCGGACATGAATCCGGCGGCATCGTATTGGTCTACCAAGAAGTTTGACTATTTTGCGATCGGCAATCACGACGTGCTCAATTTGAACTACGGACAAGCGTCGGCGGATAGCTTTTCTGTGCCGATTCCAGTTGCGGGCGAAAATGCGGTGGCCGCTCCATCTGATTTCGAACGGCCCGAATTTAATTATTCGTTTGACTACGGCGACGTCCACTTCGTCACCATCGATACCAATTCGATCGAATTAGGCGACGCGTCGGTTCGCACCGAACGCCTCGCGGCTCAACTCGATTACTTGGTCCAGGACATGCAGGCGTCCGACGCCACTTGGAAAATTGTCTTTGCTCATCATCCGCTGACGGGCACCGATAAGGCGTACAGTGATTCCAACGGCGAGTATTTCAAAGCGGCGTTGGCTCGGCTGCAAGAGGCCGGAGTGGATTTGATCATGCACGGTGATTCGCACACGTTTTCTTGGACGTATCCGCTAACGGGAATGACGGACCGTAATGCGGACGGAATGATTTCGCCGGATGAAGTGGATCATGTCGCTGGTTCGCAAGACCGTTTTCTCAAGGATCAGGGCGTGATTCAATTGGTAGCGGGCGTGGGTGGTCGAAGTTTACGAGATGACGCTTACACTGATCCGTATTTTGCCAGAGCATACAGTGCAGCGGACACGACCGGGCCGCTGGAATTCGGCTTTGCAAGAATGGATGTTTCGTCGAACGAACTTGTGGTCAGTTACATATCGTCGGCAACAGGTCAAATTGTTGGTGACACCAATCAAAATGGTATCAAAGATCTTGGCGAAGATGATTTCGGGCAATTTCGCATTGTGGCCAATCAATCTGGTGATCTAAATCGAGACGGACAACTGGATTCGCTCGACATCGACGCAATCTGCTTCGCCATTTTGTCCGAGGACACGAACCGTCGGTTCGACCTGAGTCAAGACGGACAGATAAACCGCCAAGACCATTTGTATTTAGTGCAGCGTCTACTCGATACGAATCCGGGCGACGCGAATTTGGACGGGACGGTAAATTCGCAGGATTTGGTGCAAGTCTTTGCGGCGGGCGAATATGACGACGGCCATGAGCGCAACTCCAGTTGGTCGACAGGTGATTGGAATTGCGACGGCGACTTTGACAGCCGAGACTTGGTGTTGGTCTTCCAGCTAGGCGTGTGGAGCGACCAATAGTTGTGGGCCAGCCAGCTCAGGCGGGCAGGCGAAGACTGGGAAGAAGCCATTTTTTGTTGGTAGTACCGCCTTCAGGCGGAAAGCAGTTTTGGTTGCTCGCCGCAAAGGGACAGTATGACCAAGCACTTGTTTTGGGCCAGCGCTAATGCAACGCGTCTCGATCCAACTACGCTTCGTTCTTGGAGTAGCCCAAGCTGATGATCACGTTAAGGATTTCTTCGTACGTGATAAAGCGTCGGCGATGACGGAGTTTGTATTCGTCAATGGCCATGGCTAATTCTCGTGCGGCCGGAGAAAGTTCGCTATGGCTGTTGGTGAACTGGCGACGTTCGATCGCGGGAGGTGGATCGGTTGGGGAAATGGCGCCTCGTCGGTCAACAAAGCCATCCATTGTGGTTGAACTAGACATTCCTTCGTGCTCCTGTCTGCTAAGTACTGGTATGGGCCCCTGTGGATCAGTCGTAGAAATCTACGCCATCAGGCTGGGCCGAGCAAAAAAAGGGGTGCGAATTCTGCTCGATCGATCGGTACAAACGTTTTGGCTCGAACGATTATGTCGATCGAATCGGAACTTCCGGCTGATCGAAAACTATAGGCGACGAGGCGAATGGGAACTACGCAGATCGGCAATTTGCTGCAGCAATTGTTCGCTCCGCTGTCGCTGGTCGGGATTGGCAGCGTTCATCGCTTGGTTTGCAGCCCGTTGCGCCGCTTCGAATTCACCGTTGGCCAATTGCGATGCCGCCAATGACTCCCAAACTTCGAACGGAGCTTTCTTGCCTTTTTCCGCAGCCGCCAGTAACGCTGTCGCGGCGTCGTCAAATCGCTGCAGTTGCCCGTAAGCCAATCCTTGCAGAAAGTGAACTTCGGCTGGAATCTGTTCATAGCTTTGCTCGATTCCATCCAACGCTGCCAAAGTGCGATGAGGTCGCCGCAGTAATTGGTAAACTTCGGCCAAAGCGTAACGATACTGCGGATCGTGCGGCGCATACGTGATCGCTCGTTGGTAGTGATTCAGTGCCGCAGAAGGATCGTTGGACGCGCGAGCGACATCGCCAAGCAACTTCCAAGCGGTGGCGGATTGTTGGTCCAGTTGGATGGCTTGCCGAGCGTATTGTTCGGCAGTTTGTAGGTCGCGCGAATCATGCAGCATGGTTCCCAGCCGAACCAGCTTTTCCACATCGTGATGGCCGCCATGTTGGACAACTTCTTCCATCTGCTTGATCGCCTCCCGCGATTCACCTCGACGCCACAAGCAATCGGCGTACTTCCAGCGAGCTTCTTCGTTGTCGGGGCAGAATTGGATGGCTTCTTGGAAGCGTTGTTCGGCGTCCGACCAGATACCTCGTCCGGCGGATTCGTCCCCCTGTTGCACTAGTTGTCGAGCTGCCAATGTGTCCGCGTCGATGGCGGATTTTTTTCGCAAAGTGCGACAACCCAACTGACAGACCAGAACCACGGCCAACCAACCGATTAGGATGATTCGCAGGTGGTAGTTAATCCGCTTCATGAAGTTGGTCATCTTGAATAAGGGCCGAAATGATCGATCCACTCGAAGACAATTCGAATCGAATCGAGATGCCTTGTTGGAAATGGCAGAACAGGCACAATGTTAGTTCGCAGCGCAGTGTTATTTGGTTCGCAAGGAAAGATCGCAGCGCGAACCGTAGCACAGGCGTTTTACGTGAACAAGGGAAATCGCTCCGATTTGGTGCGAATGGTGGATGCAGTGGAGTGACAGCGGTGACAGCGGTGACAGCAACCTTCAAAGGTCTGGGAATCGAATTTAACTATCCGGCGAATTGGCAGATTTCACAGGATGATACGACCGATTTTCCGCGTACTATTTCCGTGCACAGTCCTTCTGGCGCCTTCTGGTCTTTGACCATGCAAGCGGGGCAAATGTTGCCGCAAGTTGCCGCGCACGATTTCAAGGATGCCATTTCCGCCGAATATGACCAAGTGGACGTGACACCCATCACCGTAGAAATCGATGGCGAGGACGCTGTTGGTTATGAGCTGGACTTCTATTGTCTGGACTTTTTGGTGACTTGCCGAGTTGTCGCGTTCGAGCGTAACGGGCTAACGCTGGTACTCTGCTACCAAGGTGAAAACCGCGACTATGATCAACTGTTCCCCGTGTTTGAAGCGGTCACGCACAGCTTGGTGCGCAATCTAGGCGAATCACATGCGGACGAAAGCGAATAGCAACGTTTCAATATGCAAACCTCAGTTGCATACCAAGCGTGCTGCGGACGATTCGCGGACATGCCTAGCCGCCACACGACAACGCTGGGCGAGTTGATTAGAATAGTGCGAAACCTGTTTGGTGAATCGCATTCCTTAGCAGTAAGCAATTGAGGTTTACATGTTGCGACATCATTGTCCATCCGTTTTCGTTTGGTGTTGGCTTTTGGCATTATCGGCGAGTCCAGCCTTGGTGCACGCGGATGATTCTGTGCATGCGGAACAGGCCGTGCGAAGTCGTTTGCGCAGTTCGCTGGAGTTTTTGGCTTCGGACGAATTGAAGGGCCGAGCGACCGGATCGGCGGAAATGGACGTGGCGGCGGAATACATTGCCAACGAATTTCGTTCGCTGGGATTACGGATCGATTTGATAGACGGCGAACCGTTTCAGTTGTATGACGTCCAGTCGCAAGCGACCTTGGGCGAACCGAACGAGAATACGTTTCGCTTGACGCAAGAAGGTGCCGAACCGACCGAAGAAGCTCGCGGCCAAGATTCCAAATCACCCCAACTGAACGAAGATTTTGTACCACTGGCGTTGGGCGGCAACGGTATGGTGGATTTGCCCGTCGTGTTTGTTGGCTACGGCATTACCGCTCCTGACTTGAACTACGATGACTACGCAGGCGTAGATGTCAAAGGCAAAGCGGTACTGATGCTGCGCAAGGAACCTCAGCAGTCCGATGCGGAAAGTATCTTCAATGGGGCTGCACCGTCCGAGCACGCGTATTTCACAACCAAGATGGAAAACGCCGTCAAGCATGGTGCAGCGGCCGTCATCATGGTCAACGACCGGCAGGAATCACAGCGCGAACACAATTCGGCCAAACGACGTTGGCAACGACAGCTCGATGCGCTGACCAAGCTTCACGCAGAATTTAACGCCCAGGAATCGCCTACAGTCGAAGAATTCGAAGCATACCGCCAAGAAATTCTGAAGCGGGCAAAGGAACTGGAATCGCTGGAGCAGCGTTTTCAAAACGCGGATAAGATCTTGGGTCATATGGGAGCCGGGACCGATTTGATTTCTGCCGAAGTTCCAGCCTTTTTTTGCCGGCGAAGTCTGTTTCGCGAAGCCATTCAATCGGTGGCAGATCGTACCTTGGATTCGATTGAAGATGCAATTGACAAAGAGTTGTCACCGCAAAGTTTCGAACTGACCGGTTGGCGAGTTGTGGCGCAAGCCAAGATCCATCGTCAGCCGTTGCAAGGCAAGAACGTGATTGCTGTGCTGGAAGGGCAGGGCAACCTGGCTGACGAAACGCTCATCTTGGGCGCACACTTTGACCATGTTGGCATGGGAGGTCAAGGTTCGCTGGCACCGTGGACCACGGCCGTGCATAACGGAGCGGACGACAACGCGTCGGGCGTGACGTCGCTGTTAGAGGTGGCTCGGCGGTTCGCTGCGCAAGAAAAGCGACCTGCGCGTCGGATTGTGTTCATGGCGTTTTCCGGCGAAGAACTCGGCTTGCTGGGAAGTGCTCATTATGTGCGAAGTCCCCGATTTGCCTTGGAAAATACGGTTGCCATGCTGAACTTGGATATGGTTGGGCGGTTGCGAGACAATCCGCTGGAGGTGCATGGTGTGGGCACGGCGGCGGAATTTGGACCGCTGTTAGAGTCATTTGCCAAACAAGTGGGTATCGAACTGAAGACAGTACCTGGTGGCAATGGTCCCAGCGACCACGCTTCGTTCAATGGCCAACAGATTCCAGTACTCCATTTCTTTACGGGATTGCATAGTGACTATCACCGCCCCAGTGACGACGTCGAACGGATTGACGTGGACGGCTTGGCTAAGATTACGGACTTGTTTTATCGGACAGCAGAGGCGGTGGCGAACGCTGATCAGCGGTTTGACTATGTGGTCAGTGAAGATGCCAAACAGCGAACTCGTTCAAATCGCCCTGTTCTGGGAATCGTCCTGGGCGATGCCACTGAACAGGGCGTGGCGGTGGCTTCGGTAGCGGAGGATGGTCCCGCCGCTGCGGCCGGAATGCTAGCAGGAGACGTCATCACCAAAGTGGATGACACGCCCATTCGCTCGCAAGCGGACTTGCTGGGCTTATTGGATGCTGCTCAAGCGGATCAGGAGGTGGAAGTCTTTCTGTTACGAGAAGAATCGGAACAATCGCTAAAAGTTAAACTCGGTCCTTCCCGATAACGGACTAGGTATCGAACGCCTTTGCATGCTGTTCGCAATCTGAATGGCACGGCAGGTCGGGAATTTGGCGAACCTTAAAATTCGAACGAATTTGGCCAGATTTTGCCCTTTACGCAAAATGACGATGTCGGCAAAATACGGCCCGCCTGCATTCAATTTTCTTGTCCAATTCTTTCGAACGGAACGGGACAGGACGCGTAAGAAGTAAAGGTTTTGTTTTTTAATCACGAGGTCAGGAAGACCGGACCCAGCAAGGAGCGCTGATCGTGAACGTACGTTCAAAGCAATGCGTAGCGTTGGCTACCACACTTGTCGTTTTCTGTGCAATCAATGCAAACGCCCAAGCACCTCGATCTACGAGCGGGCCTGTAGCGGTGGTCGACATCAGCTACATCTTCCAAGAACACAATGGCTTCAAGGGCGCCATGGAGAAAATGAAGGAAGACGTGCAGCAATATGAAAACCTGCTGCGTCAGCAAAGCGACGCGTTGACTAAGGAACGTGACAAGCTGAAAGCGTTTCGCGCCGGAACTCCCGAATACAAACGACTAGAAGAAGACTTGGCCAGCAAGGCTGCGGATTTACAGGTGAAGATGCAGCTTCGTAAGAAGGAATTCCTGCAACAGGAAGCAAAAGTTTATTACTTGACCTATATGCAGATTCAGCAGGCGATCGAAGAATTCGCGACTCAAAACGGATTCACCTTGGTCTTGCGTTACAGCGGCGAAAAAATTGATCCAGAAGACCGCAACTCGGTTTTGGCTGGTGTGAATCGAGCTATCGTGTTCCAGAAAAATCTGGATATTACCGGTCAGATCTTGGATCGGTTGAATCGAGCCAGCAGCACTGCTCGTCGCCCGGCTGCTCGTCCAACAAAATAGTGTTGGTCCACAGACGTCGCGATTTATCAACGAGGCGCCAAACGTGTGAAGATATCGTTTGGCTGAATTACGGTTTTGCGATTGTGTATTCTGTTGGCATGGAACAATCTTGTGTCGTCGTGGCATGTTAGAGCTGTGTTCAATGCCGCAGGTTAGATTTTCTGGAACGGCATCTTGGAAGTGAATCAAAGGCAACAGACCACGATAGGTAAGCCTGTTGACTATCGTGGTTTTGGTTTGTGGAGCAGTCGGGACGTGGAAATTGAATTCCGTCCGGCGGATCCAGACACAGGTATCGTATTCGTTCGCACCGATTGCGATCACGCTCGCATTCCGGGCCATGTGCAATTTCGCATCGAAGCACCTCGCCGCACCACTTTGGCGTGCAACGGTGTCCAAGTGGAGATGGTAGAGCACATCATGGCCGCGTTGGCGGGCCTGCAGATAGATAACTGCGAAGTCTGGGTGAACGAATCGGAAATGCCCGGCGCGGATGGCTCCAGCCTACCGTTTGTAGAAGTCCTGCAACAAGCCGGAATTCAGCGGCAAGAGGCACTGCGAAGTGTGATTCGCGTAACCGATGTGACTCGAGTAGGCGACGAAGAAACTTGGATTGAAGCACGTCCGGCCAAGAAAGAAGAATTCTCCGTTCAATACCGTTTGGATTATGGTTCGGACAGCATTATTGGTCGCGAATCGTTTCGATCGAAAATCACGCCCGAAATTTTCGTTCGTGAATTGGCGCCGGCGAGAACGTTCATTCTGGAGCATGAAGCGCAATGGCTGCGTAGTCAGGGTTTGGCACAACGCGTGACTCCGCAGGACGTTTTGGTCTTTGGATCCGACGGCGTGATTGACAATGAATTGCGTTTTGAAGACGAATGCGTACGTCACAAGACACTAGATCTGATTGGTGACTTGGCGTTAGCGGGTTGCGATTTCATTGGCCAATTTGTGGCGCAGAAGAGCGGTCACCGCTTGAATGCGCAGCTGGCAGGCGTGTTGTTGGCGGAAAATCCATCGCAAAATAAATGGCAGCGATCGGCCTAGTGCAAAAGGAAATTCTTTCCTAATATTCCGCCCATCGGATACCAAAACTAAAGGTCCCATTTCATCTGCTGGTTCGCTGAAGGAGCGTTGCATGTCAACTGTGGCTGATTCCGCCGTGATTCATCCTCGAGCACAAATTGCGGATAGCGTTGAAATTGGGCCGTATTGCGTGATTGGACCCCACGTCACCATCGAAGCCGGAACTCGCCTGGAAAACCACGTGACCATCATGGGGCACACCAAGATTGGTCGCTACAACCACTTCTATCCGTCCGTAGTGATTGGTGGCGAACCGCAAGACTTAAGTTATCGAGGATCCGACACGCAAGTGGTAATCGGCGATCACAACGTCTTTCGTGAATCGGTGACCGTGAACCGCGCCACCGAAAAAGAAGATGGCATTACTTCGATCGGCAATCACTGTTACTTCATGGCTTGTTCCCACGTGGCGCACGACTGTCGGTTGGGTGATCGAGTGATCATGGCGAATGGCACGTTGCTGGGTGGTCACGTGCATGTGCAGGACTACGCCACTATTTCCGGTGCAGTCGCGATTCATCACTACACCACGATTGGTCGTTATAGCTTTGTGGGTGGAATGAGCCGAGTGCTACACGATGTCGCGCCGTACATGTTGGTCGAAGGTTCGCCCGCTCGGCCTCGTTGTATCAATCTGGTCGCTTTGAAACGCAACGACTTTCCGCAAGACGTCGTTCGCGCGTTGAACGAAGCTTACCGCTTGTTGTATCGCAGCAAAGTCGGTTTGGAACACGCAAGAGAAATCCTGCGTTCGGACGATCGCCTGTTACCGCAAGTGAATGAACTGTTGGAATTTGTGCAACAACAACAAGGTGGCCGCAATGGACGCGGCAGAGAAATGCGGAGGGCGGCGTGAGCCAGCTTCAAGTTGCCGTAATTGGTGCCGGTCATCTCGGTAGTATTCATGCTCGACTTCTGGCGGAACGAACTGACATCCAACTGGTCGGTGTGGTAGACCCCAGCGAAACTCAGCGAACCAACTTGAGTCAGCAGTTACACGTTCCTGCTGTTGCGCAGCTATATCAGCTTCCGTCCAAAATCGACGCTGCCATCATCGCGGCGCCCACGGCTCTGCATCACGAAGTGGCTGTTTCGCTTCTGGAAAACGGCGTGCACCTGTTCATTGAAAAGCCCATAACCAATTCCATTGCCGACGCGGTACACTTGGTCGTGCTGGCTCGCGAACACGGTCGCACGCTGCAAGTGGGACACGTTGAACAATTCAATCCGGCTTGGGTTGCCGCCAAAGATCTCATACGTCAACCAACCTACATGGAAGCTCGCCGCACCAGCGAATTTCCATTTCGTTCGGCCGATGTCAGTGTGGTGCATGATCTGATGATCCATGACATTGAACTCGCATTGTCCGCTGTCAACTGCAGCGTGGAAAAGGTGGACGCGTGTGGACAGTCGGTGGTCACCAACGAAATCGATATGGCTTCAGCGAGACTTTGGTTTGCCAACGGTTGCGTTTGTGATGTGACGGCTTCTCGCGTCAGCAGATTGCCGCAGCGAACATTTGACATTTGGCAACACGAACAGTCGATTCATGTTGATCTGGGAAATCGTTCGGCAACGTTCGTACAGCAACTAGGGCATTTTCATCCGGGCGACGCGCAGCGAACTGTTTCGCGCGAATCGCTGCCTGTCGTCGCGTCCAACGCCATTGCGGACGAACACACCGACTTCTTTGATGCCATTCGAACGCATCGTAGCCCGCAAGTCACCGGCGAACGAGCTCTCCAGGCCCTGCAAATTGCCGACGAAATTGTCACGCAAATTCGTCGCCAACGTCTAATCGTACGGCCCGCAAGTTGGTCGATCACCAAGACGGCGGCATAGCGTTACTGGCCGAATCTGGCTGGAACAAACCCTCGATCACCACCAAGATAGGGGCTCGGCCTTTGCTTGATTTGCGCCCAGCGATTAGATTGCTGCTTGGCAAGACGTAAACAAGATCGAAAGTATTTGAACGATGGAAGCTGGAATCGTTGGTCTCCCCAATGTAGGCAAAAGCACGCTCTTCAATGCGTTAACGTGCAGTCAGGGCGCTCAGAGTGCAAACTATCCGTTTTGCACCATTGAACCAAATGAAGGCATTGTCAATGTTCCTGACGAACGCTTGCATACCATCACCAACTACATCAAACCGCAAAAAGTGGTTCCTGCCATTCTGAAGTTGGTGGACATCGCTGGGATTGTCAAAGCGCCAGCGAAGGTGAAGGCTTGGGCAATAAATTTCTGAGCCATATTCGGCAAGTGGATGCCATTTTGCAAGTCGTTCGCTGTTTTGAAGATCCAGACGTAACACACGTTGCGGGCAAAGTCGATCCGCTGGCAGACATTGAAACCATTGAAACGGAACTGATGTTGGCCGACTTGCAGACGCTGGAAAACGCCTTACCCAAAGCGCAGCGAACCGCCAAAAGCGGAGACAAGGAGGCCAAACTACGAGTAGAAGTGATTGAAAAATGTCTCGCTCATCTGCACACCGACGAACCTTTGCGAAAGTTAGATCTCAAACCGCCGGAAGCCAAAGCGGTTGGCAGCTTTGGCATGATGACGGCCAAGCCAATTTTGTACATCGCGAATGTAGACGAAGATGACGTTGCCGGTCAGAGTCCGATGGTCCAGCAGATTCGCGAATTTGCACAAAAAGTCGGAGCCGGTGTGGTTCCGGTGTGTGCCAAATTCGAAGCCGATTTGGCCGAACTGGACGAAGCAGACCGCCACGAAATGTTGGAATCGGCTGGATTGGCCGAACCCGCACTCCATTCGTTGGCCAAAGAAGCTTATCGAGTCTTAGGGCTGCAAAGTTATTTCACCGCAGGCGAAAAAGAAGTTCGCGCGTGGACCGTTCCCATCGGCGCCACCGCCCCGGAAGCTGCCGGTGTGATCCACACCGACTTTGAACGAGGCTTTATTCGAGCGGAAGTTTATTCGCTGGAAGACTTGGAAACGTACAAAAGCGAAAAAGAAATTCGCAACGCCGGCAAACTGCGAGTAGAAGGAAAAAGCTACATCATGCAAGACGGTGATATCTGTCACTTCTTGTTTAATGTCTAGCCAGGACTCGGCCAGTTTGCCTATTGCTATTCCGCAGCGAGAAATTCAATATTTGCCATTTTTCGGGGCATGTGATAGCTCGAGGCATACGTTTTGAAGTTGCGGCTTTTTCATTGCTCGACGCGTTAGTTTTGAGGTTACGCTTTTTCATAGCCCGAAACGTAAGTGAGGGAAAAACGGTGACTCCGCAGTCCCTCACTTACGTTTCGGGCTATGAAAAAACAGGTGCGGCAGCACCCTACGAATGATCGTCAATCCGCTGGCTGCTATTCCGTAGCGAATCGGTGTCCCGAGGCTTCCATAGGAGCGATGTAGACGGACGTGCGAGCGGTGACGAATAGTGTTTTTCTATCGGTCCCCACAAACGTAACATTCGCCGGTTGTTCGGGAAATTCGATCACGCCCAAGATTTCTCCGGCGGGCGAAATCACTTGTACGCCCAATTGTGCGGTGACATACAGATTTCCCTTTTCGTCCACCGTCAGCCCATCTCCGCCAGAACCGGTTACACCCTCCGGTTGCTTGAGCGACACCAGGACTTTGCCTTCGTCAATTTTGCCTGGCGATTGGACGGTATAGGCCATCACTTCCGATTGACCGCTGGGGACCACGTACAACGTTTTTTCGTCCGGTGAAAGGATGACGCCGTTGGGCGCCTTAAGATTGTCAATCAGCCGAGTCACCTTGCCGTCTGACGCCAAGTAGTAAACGGCCGTGACACTTTGCGGCAACGGTTCAGGAGCTCGAAAATGCGGGTCCGTAAAGTAGATGCCGCCTTGGCTATCAATGACCAGATCATTGCAAGCGTTGAAGCGATGTCCGTTGTAGCCTGGTGCCAAGGTGGATTGCGTTTTGGTGCGAATGGAAACTCGAGAAATCTGGCCGTCCATTTCGCATTTAACTAAGTTTCCTTGCGAATCGACCATTAAGCCATTGGCGTGCCCGGAGTTTTCTTGAAAGATGGTCAGTTCACCGTTAGGCGCGATTTGATGGATCCGAGCGTTCGGGATGTCGGTGAAAAAAATATTGCCATCGGCATCTTCGGCCGGTCCTTCCGTGAACCCAAACCCGGTATGCAGTTTCTGAATTTCACCCACGGGCCCAATGCCGGGAATCTGCGCCAGCAGAGTTTGGCAAGTCGCCATGACAACGGCAAAAACGCAACATCGAACACTAAGAATATTCATAACCATCGTTCCTTGTTATTGCTTCGATCAGACAACCTCGATTCTACGAACTTGCGGAATCCTTTGGCAGGTGTGATCCGTTTACGCCAGCGGGAATTGCGGGTGCCAATTGACTAGAATTTTTTGGTCGATCGAAAAAACGCGGCTTTTTTTACGTCAAGGTTGTTGATTGGGCAACGGCATTGGTGTTGCGGCGTGTTTACGGAGCTGCGCCAACAACTGTTCGATTTCCATATGGCCCCGTTCCGTTTGGACAATCGTCAAAAGATGTTTGTCACCCAGAGAAAACTCAGAAATGCCTGGATTACCTGTTCCGTCCGGCCAGATATCAGGGACAGTCGCCTCTACTAAAACTTGAATCAGACCGTCAAAGTCGGCTTGCGGTACATCGCGATCCTTTGAAGTGAGCGAGACTACCAAGTCCGAAACATCGTAAACAACCGTTCGCCGAAAGCGATCTGCCCGTTCAACGGTTGTGATGATGATCGAATCAAACCGCACAGCATACGTCAGCTCAAACGGTTCGAGTATCAAAGTCAAGGCAGAACGCAATGGAATTGCAGTTCCACTGTATTCGATCGAAATGGGCTCATCCAATTGATTCAAAACGGCTGGATCTACCAGCGTATTGATCGAAAACTTCGTCTGAATGGCTCGAGCCAATTCCGGCAACGACAGATCCTGAAAATTGAGCGGCACGCATTTTGTCAATGCTAATAGAACGTCATTTTCGCTCGATTGCGAATCAACTGTGTTCAGATCCTGCAAGCCAATCGCCGGTCGGTCACGTTCGTTCGAAGGAATCGTAGGTTGTGCCAAGCACGGAAAACACGTGATCAAGACACACAGAACTGGGAACATTCGAAAGCAGAACATGATTGGATAACTCGTGTACAACACTTTGAATGAAAATCGACCACCAAACTTATTCTAACGCAAAGGTCAAGTATTCCGCAAAGGAAACGAATTTGGTAGTCACCGATTTGCATCACGTCATCTGCAGTTGCTCTGCAGCCCAGATGCGCAGTTGTTCTCGAAAGATTTTGGCGTTGTGGCGAATGTCGACCGGCAAGGACGAATGCAGCAAAATGTGTGTTTTTTGTATTGGTTGGGTGAGCGAATGAGACTGTCCCATGTCTGCCAATTCGTCAATCAGTTTTTGCTTGGCGGTTTCGTCTTGTGGTGTATGTTCGGGCCATGGTTCGGCGATTAACACGGGAGTCTGATCACCCGGCATGCCGATGCCAACCAGCGCGCTACGGTAGATCGACGGATGGCAATTGAAAATGGCTTCGCAAGGAATGGTGTACATGGTTCGGTCCGCCGTGATCACTCGATGATTCTTGCGTCCGCAAAACCAAAATCGATCTTCCGTGTCCAAGTAACCGACGTCGCCCATACGATGCCAAAATCCGTCCAGATCTTGGATCTTGGACAAAGCGTTGTGTTCGCAGCGAGTGACATACTGGGTCGTGACGACAGGTCCTTTGACAATCAGTTCGCCAATTTCACCGGTCGGCAGGGATTCGGTCTCTTCGATGCGGCCAATCGGTTCGTCCGAGATGCGAATCACTTTCCACTGGATTTGCGAAAAACGCCGACCAACACACGTCCCTTTGCCTTGTTCGGACAGTGACCGAGTTTGGCCCAATACTTCCGTGGCCGATATCGAAGCGACCGGCAATGATTCGGTGGCACCGTAGGGCGTAAAGATATCTCCTGCGGGCGAAATGGCATTTTTCATTCGCTGCAACACATGCGGCGGCACCGGCGCGCCCGCCGAAAGAACTCGTTTCAACGTGGGCAGTTCCAATTCGTGTGTTTCGCAATATTTGCCCACCACATTCCACAACGCCGGTGAGCCAAACGATTGTGTGATTTTCCATTCGATGATCGGTTCGACAATGTTTCGCGGATCGACGTCGGCGGGACGAGTGAAATCCATTTCGGGAATGACGGTGGTGACTCCCATGGCGCCATTGAACAAGGCGAACAACGGAAAACCAGGCAAATCAATTTCACCCGGTTCGATTTGAAATGCGGATCTGAGTTCGTCGACTTGCGAACTAAAATTTCCGTGCGAATACAGGACGCCCTTCGGCGGTCCCGTGCTGCCCGTGGTAAAGATGATTGCCGCGTGATCTTCTGGTTTGGTTTTCACCGGGCGAAACGCATCTGGTTCGTTCTTTCGCAAACCATCCAACGTGGGGCCTCGCCAAACCAACGTCGGCCCACGGTCACATTGTATTTGGCCACCGGAAAGCGGCGGCGATAGGCAATACGGACAGCATGTGCCAAGGGAATGGCAACAAAACCTTCCGGCTGCACGGCGCTCAGGCATTCCAGCATATGCTGCCGTCCCATGCCAGGATCAATCAGCACAATGACAGCGCCGGTCTTGAACAAAGCGTAGGTTAGCGAAATAAAATCGATTCCGGGACGAACCAGTAAAATGATGCATGCCAGGGACGATACCCATGTTTTGCAGTCCAGCCGCAATACAATTGGTGTCGTCTTCCAATTCACCGAACGTGAGTCGTTGGTAAGTTTGCTTGCCTTGCGGATTGCGACCTCTCGGTGCCGCCACTGCCAGCGAATGTGGGATCTGTGCTGCCATTTCGGACAGTCGCGTGGCAATGTTGGCGGATGTCCCCAATCGAATGCTACTCACGTTTCTTCCTCGCGAATCAACTGTCTGCCAATCGCCTTATTTGTGTTGAAACGAGGTGCCTAGGACTTCCAAGAACGAACGAATCCAAGCGGGATGGGCGGGCCAAGCGGGTGCCGTGACTAAATGGCCGTCAATCTTGGCGTTATCAAAACCTTCCGCCGCCGGCACGAATTCTCCGCCGGCCGAAGTGACATCGTACGCCACGGCCGGATAGGCCGAACATTGTTTGCCTTGCAGTACGCCAGCGGCGCTCAGAATTTGCGGCCCGTGGCAAATGGCGGCAATCGGTTTTTGCTGTTGGTGAAAGTGTCGAACCATCTGGAGCACGCGATCATTCAGCCGCAGATACTCGGGCGCACGACCGCCGGGCAATACCAATCCGTCGTAGGTGGATTCGTCCACTTGGTCAAAATCGGCATTGATCCGAAAACGGTGCCCCGGCTTTTCGCTATATGTTTGATGTCCTTCAAAGTCGTGAATGGCGGTAGCCACAAATTCGCCCGTTGACTTGCCTGGACAAACAGCGTCGACGTGATAGCCCACCATCAGCAACATTTGAAACGGGACCATGACTTCGTAATCTTCGACAAAGTCTCCTACGATCATCAAGATACGCTTCGACATGTTTGCTCTCCTACCGAATTCAATTTCGAGTTCACTTATATCATTTACAAATGGACCGGGATAAATCGCTCGTGCATTTCTGCCGGACAATCGGGCAGTGGATCCAGCAACGCGGGTTGTCGACCGGCGGCCAATTCCGCTTGAATGTAGGACTTAAACAAAGTGACACCTTGTTGCAAAATGGATCGTTCTGAATCGCCGCTCAGTTGGATCTGAGGACAATTGGCTACCCCGCCTTCCAACTGGCCCTTCGAATTCTTGGCGAACCGAATCACGCACAAATAAACCGGAACGGACTGTGGCGGTGACACGATGCGAATCTTCGGTCCGTCGCTGGAAGGAGATTTCGAATGATCCTGGTCTGCGTTTCCTGCCATGGTTGCCTAGAACCGTATTCCCGTTTGTTGTCATTGGCTAATTTGCGTCACTGGTATTGACCGAACAGTGTACCGCATTGGCGCAAGTCACCACAGAGCGGATCGAAGGGAACGTGTGGCGGGCGCTAAAAAATTTCCGCCAAGGGCAACTGCCGCAATTCTTCTCGGCTGGGAAACGCCTGGACGCGATACCGAGTGGGATAGATATCATCTGGTTCCAGCAAGTGGCCAATAATCGGCATGGCGTCATGCCAGGTGACACAGAATCGTTCGGGGATATTTTTCCGAGTTTTTTCGCCGGTAAGTAAGACCAGGTGTTCTGTTCTCGGCAGTGATTGGGTTGCACCATTGACCCAGTTGCAATAGCTGGTGGCACGTCCTGTTCGAGGTAAATGGCAGGCGTTGAAGGTGGCAAAGTGTTCGGGCGCGAAGTTCGCTAATTCGCGCAGTCGTTCAATCTGTTCTGCGTAGTCTGTCTGCAACGATTGGACTCGTAGCCGAGAAACTTCGGCCGAACAAGGATGTTCGGGACCGGGTTCCCAAGGAGTCCATTCGTCTCCAATCCGAGCGACCGGCATACCGGACACGGCCCAAGGTTCGGCCAATGACGACGACGCCATTTTCAACATCACATGAATGCCTTCGATATCATCGCTGCCGACAATCATCAGCTTGTCTCGACTGGGAACCATGGCGATAGGCGTGCCGGTGATAGGAAGTTCTTCTACTAATTCGTCCAATATTAACCGCGATGCGTCGTAGTGATCCTCGGTGGCAGAAACGAATAGTTGGCCTTGAATGGACGCGAAGTGAATCACATCCATGCTGGCCAGATTCTCACGAGCAATCTCGCAGGCTTCATAAAATGTCACGCCCCACAGATCCAGCTGTTCCTGCGAAATCATGATCATCGCTTCAGGAAAATCGTATACCACCGCCAGCGCCAAATGTTCCGCAATCGGCAGGTAGGGAATGGAGGAACCACCGTCGATCGCTGCCGTTGCTTCCATGCCGGCAAAATAGTTGCGGCTTCTGAGGCACGGCATAATGTCCGCTCGCGCATCCATGAATTCGTCCGGAAGCATCTTATGCGGCGCAAGTAATGAACGAACCGCGTCATCCAGAAAACGTTGGCGGTCCGGCGCGCGGCGATGTAAGTATTCCGAATAAAGATTGGTCAGGTTGACCGAACCGACCGGTTGACCCTGTGTGTGAAAGACGATGCGAAAATGGTTTTCTTCGAACCTTGCCTCACGAGTATCGCCGGCAGCTCGCAAGCGTTTCATCAAATGCTTGGCGAATTGGCGTTCGGAACGAAACTTCCACTGAGGGAACCCTGCCATGACTTTCTTCTGATCACAAGGAATAAAGCAGCAACATCGTGTTGTCCACCTGCGGCTGCAGCCGAAGAATGCAACACGTGATGTCAGCGCAAAAGCCCTGAGGATTTGCGAGAGTCGTGTTGTGCCAGGTGGCAACTGCGCGTACAACGATAATCAATTGTATCGCAAATCTGTTCCATTGGCTGGTACCACAGACCGAGAACTTTCGAATGTCAGACCGAGAACGCTGGATTGTCTATCCGCTGTTGTTTTTTCGCTTATCCAAGGCCTGCGAGCGTCGTACCGTAGCGATTTTCCGGAAATTGAATGTCACCAGCTGCTGGTGAAGTCCGTCGATGGCCAGAAGCGAATTGCCATTTCTGGCCACGATCCCACTGCCGGTCGCATCAGCATTTTTGCCGATGATACTCGGTTTGCCATCGTTGAACTGGGGGTCACCGTCGACGACACAACCGTCGGAAAACTGGAAGTTCGTGAAAAAAATGGCCAGTCCGTTGTGCTGGCCGCTCCTTTACCAGCTACACCAACGGCCGAAACAGACGGTACCAAGTCATCTGACGGCACATCAACCGACCAAGCCGATAGTGCCGATGATGCGGACGAACCGCAACCCAACGCGGAAATTCAAACTCAAGCCGATGTTGAACACGATGCGACCGAAGAAAATGCCGCCGAACAGAATTCGACCGAAAATAATTCGACCGAAAAAGAACAAGGCACAGACGGAAACGGCACAGACGGAAACGATGCGGAAGATCGTGTTTCCCAGGACAAAGCCGTTTCGGATTCCAGGCTACTGCACCGTCGCTCGCTGGTTCAGAGACGTGCGATAACTTCGCTGGCCGTAAATTCGTTCGCGATACAGCACTAATCCATGCGCGGCGTGATACAACGCTCCGCATTCCAAGGCTAGGTCCCGAGTGTCATCAAACAGTTGGCACAACCGCCAAGCAGCTCGTTTCACCCATTCGCTTTCCAGTTCTTCTTGCGGTAACGCAACCGAGAGGAACTCTAAGATGTGTCCGGTGGCGCCCAGCCGATTCTTGACGTCGGGCGAATTTGATGGTCGAGCAAAATAGTTGGTAGAAAACGAACCGTCAGGATTTTGATATTGCCGAGTCCGTTCTATGGCGTCGCGAATTAGCCGTTGTGCATCGGCCCACGGTCCGGTGACTTGGCCGCCTTGTGCGACATGTCGGTTCAGTGCCATGGCCAAGCCAATCAAGCGATGCGTGCCGCCACATGCACTGGCGTCCAGATCCTGCTGGACTTCCGATTCGACCAATTTTTCAACGGACCATGTTTGTCGGTCTGTCGCAACCCAGGACGCATCCTTCGGCAAATAGAGGCTCAGACCAATCAGAGTCCAGCTCCATTCGCGCTCTCGATTTTGCCACACGTCCATCTGCACCTGCTGGACGAAACTTTCCATGGTGTATTCCGCGTTGCCAACTCGGATAATTTGATTCGTTGGTAAATGGCATTGCGCCAGAATGGCCAACCATTGATCAGAATGGCCTTGGCCGATTTTTGTGCCCGGCTCCATGATCGCTCGTAAACCTCGCCGACCCGTAGCCGGATCCAGAACGTCACCCGGTTGCATGGTCCAGCCGTGTATGTCGCCACCGTTCAAAACGTAGTCAACTGCCGGTTGCAGACCGTTTGGCGTTTGCACGGGAAAATCGTGTTGATAGGCCAAAACGCCGTGTAAGATCTGCCAGGCGCCGTGTTCATTGACATCCAAAAGTCGGTGATTCAGAGTAAATTCCAGGACTCGATCCAAGCGATCGTTCAATTGCCGATCCAAGTCAGTACTAGGCAGTTCCGCCGTTCCGCCAACCGGCGAATTCGCCACGTTCACGTGGTCTGGCGAAGTCGAGCGGACGTTGGTCTGCGGTTCGCACCCAAAACAGCATAACATGGCCCAAACGCATGCCCATCGAAACCACATTCTTCGAATCATTTTCTCACCCATCATGGCCCAATCGCTCCAATGCGTCTGGGTAGCACTCGCTAGAAACACCCATCGTCCTCGGC
Source organism: Pirellulaceae bacterium (assembly GCA_041399205.1). Taxonomy (GTDB): domain Bacteria; phylum Planctomycetota; class Planctomycetia; order Pirellulales; family Pirellulaceae; genus JAGQOZ01. The sequence goes on from JAWKTK010000009.1 coordinate 235,555, forward strand.
GTCCATCTTGTCATTTCGGTCCATGAGTTATATCGTTTGTCAAGCGAGTTTTCATCTGGCCCTGTGGTGTTCAGCTTGTCGTTAAGAGCGTTTTTGTTGCCTGGTGACCGCTAGTTGTTCGAGGAATTCGTATGCCTTACTTTTTTGATCCCATGTTGATGTTGGTGACCTTGCCTGCCGTTTTGCTGGCGATGTGGGCGCAAGTTCGAGTGAAATCGACGTTTGCGGCGGCCAGTCAAGTCCCGGCCAATCTGAGCGGTGCTGCAGCAGCTCGGTATGTCCTGGATTCGGCTGGACTTCACAATGTCATGATTGAACAAGTGCCTGGCCGACTATCGGACCATTATGATCCTCGGACAAAAGTGCTGCGGCTGAGTAGTGACGTGTACAATCGCCGATCGATGGCGGCCGTGGGTATTGCTGCGCACGAAGCGGGGCACGCCATCCAAGACGCCACTCGGTATGCTCCGCTGGTGGTTCGCAACGCAGCCGTTCCTTTGGCCAACTTGGGAACTGGTAGCGCCGGGCTCTTGTTTATGATTGGCTTGAGCTTTCCGCCGTTGCTGATACTGGCCATCTTGATGTTTGCGGCCGGAGTCTTCTTTCAGCTGGTCAATTTGCCGGTCGAATTTGACGCCAGCCGTCGCGCAAAGAAGCAGCTGATGGAATTGGGCGTGGTTGCTCCGAATGAAATGGGGCCGGTCAATAAAGTGTTGAACGCTGCGGCGTGGACCTACGTAGCGGCCACGCTGCAAGTGGTGCTGACGCTACTGTATTTGGTCATGCGATTCATGGGTTCGCAAAGTTCGGACGATTGACTTCGCGTTTTAGCGCCGGCCTTCTGGACGGGAGGGTTCTATGTATCGGAGTACCCGCATGGACCAATCGGAAAATTTAGCGGGTTCGACAAGCCGACGAACGTGGTCGCGAATCGCAATCGGCCTGCTGTTTGCCAGCGTCTTCTTTGCGGGAATCTTCTTTTTCCGTGAATCACTTTCTCTGGAGAATCTTGTCGAACGCGAAGACAATCTGCGGCAATTTCAGCAGGATCATCCCTGGTTGGCAGTTGTCATCGCGTTTGTCATCTACGTTGTTATCACCGGTTTTTCCATTCCGGGCGCGGCAGCCCTGTCGCTGGTGTTGGCGTGGTACTTTGGTTTTTGGACGGCATTGCCGCTGATTAGTTTCGCGTCGACTTTGGGCGCCACCATCGCGTTCTTGTCCAGTCGCTACGTGATTGGGTCGGTGATTCAGCGCAAGTTCGGTTCGCGACTGCAAACTTTCAATTCGGCGTTAGAACGAGATGGTCCTTACTATTTGTTCACACTGCGTTTGATTCCCGCCGTGCCCTTTTTTGTGATCAACGTGGTCATGGGCTTAACAAGAATTCGCACTTGGACATTTTGGTGGGTCAGCCAATTGGGCATGCTGCCGGGAACGATTGTGTACGTGTTTGCTGGTTCCAGCATCGGCAGTTTGCGCGAACTATCTGGCAGCGGACTCCAAGGCATTGTCAACTGGCAGACGTGGTGTGCGTTCGCATTGTTGGCCGTGTTTCCGGTGCTCGTTCGTTACGCTGCTAGATCGCTATGCTCGAACGCAGCGAACTAGTAACTCACTTGCAACGCAACTTGTGGTAGTCCATCCAGTGTCGTTACGGCCAACCGAGCATGCTGCCATTGCAATTCCGTGCCTTGCACAGCCCGAGCGGCGACAAACGCTAGGCTCCAACCCAAAACTGCTTGTGACGTAAAGTGGGCTTCGTCATTCACTCGCGACAACGCAGGCAACGCAGATGCGACAAATAGTGTATTTCGTAACAACGACGGTTCAGTCATGTATGCGGCGGACAGAAAGGGGATAGCGCCCACAAACGCGTGCCCGGAAACACCGTTGTCGTCTTGGAAAGGTCGCCAATCAGATCCATAGGTTTGTTCTCCGGGACGAGAACCGCCGGTAAGCTGCTGCAGAATTACAACAGGCGGCCCGCCTACCAAGAACGTACGAAGGCACGTCGAACCCCATTCGCCCATGGAGTCAAATAGCGGATATTCGTGTAGCCAATGTCCCAGCAAAGCAGCGGAAGCATAGGTAGGCAATAATACTAGGCCTTCGCCAAGAAACTTCGGCTCGTGAAAAAACTCCAACCATTCGTCCGTATGGACGTTGCGAACATTTTCTTGATACAGATCGAAAGTCACGAAACGATCAATGTTGGTGTTGGCCATCACAGCACCTAGTCCCATCACGAACGCGATGTCGCGCCCATTTCGCATCGAATAGAACTGTCGATGGTCCAGACGTATTCGTTCAAACCAGCCGACCAAACATCCTTGGCGACGAACGTCTGTGTTGTTTGGTGACGTAGCTGAGAACGCATCGGGCCAATGTCCCAGTTCCGAAGAATACGAGGTATCGAATTCCACGATCGATTCCGGTTCAGGCGTATTCGCCGGAAAGACAGGCAAACGCTGTGGCGACCAAGCGAACGCGTCAACTTGATCCGAATATTCAATGTCGCGTCCCAGGCTCTGATTCGCGCAGCGAAACGCACCAGAACAATAGAACAAAGAACGAAATGCGGACCGGCTTTGACGTTCGTTCCTTCATGATTTTGGGTCCAAAGGTATGCAACCAACCGAGTTAACTGACCGCAATACGTGTCGCGGCGTTCGTGAGTTCGGCAGTTATGCGTACACGACTCATCGAAAACGACAGTTCTAACTTGGTTTTAATGGCAAACCCAGAATCTGAAATGATAGCGGCCAGAGTTTGCAGTTCGCTAAGCCATCTAGTTGCTCAAGAACTCGCAAGTCGTCCGGCCTATCTTCATGAGCCGACGACTTGGTTAGCTGGACAAAATATCGCGAATCACCGTTCCATTGGAAACGGGAAACGGCCGGTTCAAACGGTCTCGCATCGTGGTTTGGGGATCGATTCCCAGTTGATTCCACAGCGTGGCCAGCACATCGGCCGGAGCGACGGGGCGGTCGGCTACTTCGCCTCCTTTCCAATCGCTGGCACCCAAGATCAGGCCTCGCTGAATGCCGCCGCCAGCCAAAACGGTTGAATACACGTTGGGCCAATGATCTCGACCCGCCAAATCATTAATCACCGGCGTGCGGCCGAATTCGCCTGTATTTACGACCAGCGTTTCATCCAAGAGGCCTCGTTCTTCTAAATCTCGAACCAGCGCCGCAAACGCTTGATCCATCTTCGGCACGATATCTCGATACCGACCGTCCAGCCCGCCGTGCGTGTCCCAGGCTTGGTTGAATTCATTGTAGGCTACGTAGCGTACGCCGGCTTCGATCAAGCGCCGAGCGACCAACAGAGACTGGCCCATTTTGTTTCTACCATAGGCATCGCGAACCGTCGCCGGTTCACGACTTACGTCTAACGCTTCGCGCACTCGACCATCCACCACCAGATCAAACGCACATTCGCGAAGCCGGTCGTGAGATTCATTCAGTTCTTGTTCCAGCTGATGAGCGGTTCGATCCAACTGCTTCAGCAGGTTTAAACGATCGTCCAGTCGGTGTCGAGTCATCCCGTCGGTCAACCCCAACGACAACGGATTGTAGTCCTGGGCATTGGGATCACCTTCCACCAACAGCGGATTGTGATTGCTGCCCAAGAAGCCTGCGTATTGGCCCGGCATGCGATTGGACGGTCCAGGAATGCTCAGCCAATTCGGCAAAGAAACACTCAGCGGAACTTTTGGCGGTTCGGGATGCAAGTAGTTCAGCACCGCGCCAGGACCAGGAAAATCATCACTGTGCGCTTCTCGATCACGATCCGGCTGATTGTCCGAACCCGTCAACGTGATGTATGTTCCGGCAATGTGATTGGTGAACTTGTGCGTCATGGAGCGAATCACGGTCAGCCGATCCGCAATCTGCGCGGATTGCGACACGAGTTCACCGAATTCCACGCCAGGCAGATTTGTCCTTATGGTGCGAAATGGGCCTCGTACTTCGCTGGGCGCACGCGGCTTAGGGTCCCACAGATCGATGTGGCTGGGCCCACCTTGTAACATGATGAAGATGCATTTGCGGTGCGAACTTGCCAGCGGTTGATTCGTCCAGCCAGCATTCCCCAATCCGGTCATCCCTGCGAACAATGATAAGCCGCCAATTCGCAATACTTCTCGGCGATGAAACGCAGCGTGCATGGGAATATTCTCCGGCGGGGCAAACGAACAATTCCCACTATTCTATCCGCCGCATCGGTCCGTGAAAACACGCGACACGCAATCCAAGCAGGGCTGGAAAATCCGAGATGACTTCCTAGCAAACGCCGGCTTTCGGACATCAAAAACGAATGTGGCGCTGTCCAACTACTCAATTTCGGTTCGCGCGAATAGAATGGTGGCTCTTTGTACTTCGCGAAGGAACCGACTTGGGAAGATCGCGTCGAATTTTAATTCAGGATTCGCGAGAATCGCGACGAACGTCATATTTTGCAGTCGATTGAAGAGTTATGGCCGAGGACTACTATCGCATTTTGGGATTGGATCGCAACGCCACCGCAGATCAAATCCGGAAGGCACATCGCGATTTGGCGAGGAAGTATCATCCGGATCTGAATCCCGATGACAAATCGGCCAAAACGAAGTTTCAAGAGGTCCAGAAGGCCTATGAAGTGCTAAGCGACCCCAAGAAGCGAGAGATGTATGATCGCTTTGGGTCAGGCTTTGAACAAGCGTCAAGCGGTGCTGGCGCGGGGCCGCAGTGGCAAACCGGGCCAGGCGGGCCGCAAGGAAATCCGTTTGAAGATATTGATCTAAGTCAGATCTTTGGTGGTGGGCAAACAGGTGGAGCGAACGGCGGCTTCGGCGATTTCTTTCGCCAGTTCACCGGAGGGCGAAGTGCGGCCGGAGGTAAGCAGGGACGTCGAACGGTTCGTGGAAATGACATTGAGTACGAATTGCAAGTTGCTTTTCGTACAGCGGTTTCCGGAGGTCAAGCGCAGCTATCCGTCCGTCGACCCAGCGGCAAACTAGAAACCATCACGGTCAAAGTTCCGCAAGGCATTGCCGATGGCAAGAAGATTCGCTTACGAGGCCAAGGCGAACCGGTTGCCGGTGGAACGCCTGGTGATATTTTGATCACGGTCAAAGTGGCTCCGCATCCGCATTTCCAACGCACCGGAAATGACTTGGTAGTAAAAGTTCCCGTCACGTTGGCGGAAGCAGCGTTGGGTGGCAAAGTCGACGTGCCCACTCCGCAAGGCACCATTTCGCTTTCCATTCCGCCATGTACTTCCAGCGGCAAGCGGTTGCGAATCAAAGGACACGGTGTGGTCACCAAGGACAAGACCGGTGATTTGTATGCCGAAATCCAGATCACACTGCCGGAAACACTCACTGTGCAACAACAGGATTTGGTTCGCCAGTTGAATGCCGAACCATCCGAACCGCTGCGCAAAAATCTTGTCTGGTAGCGTGGTCACTCGGTCACGTCGTCACTTGCCGTCAAGCATCAAGGTTGCACCGTATGAATACACTGTCAGCGGATGACCGAATTCGCCACGGTCGTGACTTTCAAACGGTCTTTCAGAACCGTTGCAGCGTGGCGGACGACATTTTGATTGTGTATGCGCAGAAGACGGCACACGATCGAGCACGCCTGGGCCTTTCCGTTTCTAAGAAGGTAGGCAACGCGGTGGTGCGCAACCGCTGGAAACGTTGCATTCGTGAAGCATTTCGCACTTCGCACCGCACCAAGTACGCTCATGTCGATTTTGTCGTGATACCTCGGCGAAATGTGACGGCCTCGCAGACGCAGATCGCTCAATCGCTGCAGAACCTGATGCGCCGCGCCGCCAAGAAGTTGGATCGATTGCAACGTTAGTCGAAGCATCGTTCACCTGGCTGATCGAAACTGGGATGGCACAGTGCGACGATGTTGGTGCGAGTCGTGGCGGTGCAATAAATTGACGGTCGAGTTGCCGTGGTCTAAGATGTTGTCGGCGAGTTATCGCGCCGGACCTTCATCGGTACCCACGCTACCGACGATGCGAAGGGAAAGGTCACCAGTGAGTGATCGGTAACACAATCAGTGCGTGCGTCCTGGATCGAATACTTGATCTGGGTGCTGTCATCTGGCGTTTGTTTCACTATCTGGTTGCATCGGATAGGCGTGGGCTGTCGAGCATAAGCACGAAGGGATAGTAGAGACATGACGAAACAAGGCAGCTTCAAGCGGCGCATTCGCAACCGAATGTCACAAACAGGTGAACGGTATGTGGTGGCTCGAGCGGCATTGATCGCACAAGCCCAAGCCGCTTCGACCAAACAACGCAAATGGGTTTCCATGCCGGAAGCCAGTGATCACGCGATTTTGGAAGCGACGGGGCGCAATTGGAACGAATGGTGCGATCTGCTGGAAAGTTGGCCAGGCCATACTCAAGGTCATGCCAAGATTGCCAAATACGTTCAAGCGGAATACAAGATCAGTGCTTGGTGGGCGCAAAGCGTCACTGTCGGGTTTGAGCGGATCACCGGGTTACGGCTCCCGGGCCAAATGTCCGATGGAACGTTTACGGCCAACAAATCCAAAACGGTTTCGCTGGATGAATCGTGGCTTCGAAGTTTGTTGCTCGATTCCAACGAACGCCAAGACTTGTTCCCCGGTCAGCAATCGGAACTTCGCTCTAAGCCGACTTCGAAAACCATTCGACTGGCAATGGACGATGGCATCGTGTTGATCGTCATGACGCCGGAAAAAGGGGACCGAATCAAGATCGCCATCGAGCACACTAAGCTCGCGACCGCCGAAGACGCCCAACGCTGGAAATTCTACTGGGGCGAATGGCTGGACGCTATTTCCGAACCGCAACCGCATGATTGAGTTTCGTGATTGCTGCGAATTCAGCAATTCCACTCGGTACGGCCTACCGGATAACTCGCCTGCGGAAGGGCCGTGCCATAATTAAAAGTGGTTTATCCGGTTCATGGTACGAATGGATTCGTGAGATAGTAGTGTTTGAGGAAACGCGTGCATCGTCGTTTGGGAGGCGATCTTGTTTTGGTGGCAGAGGAAATTGGAAACAGAGAACTGATGGCTCGAATTCTTGTCGTTGAAGACGAACCGACATTATTGGGCAGCGCCGCGGGTTAACGGAGTGTGAAGGTACGATGTCGTGCCGGTTTCCACAATTGAACAAGCGAGTCACGCATTGTCGAATCAGACGGTAGATCTGATCTTATTGGACGTCATGCTTCCAGATGGAAGTGGTGTCGAATGGGTTCGTTCCTTACGAGCCCATGCGAATATGATTCCTGTGTTAATGGCCACCGCTCGAGATGCGGTGGAAGATCGCATCACGGGGCTGGACAGCGGTGCCGATGATTATTTGGTCAAGCCGTTTTCTTTCGACGAATTGGTAGCACGACTGCGAGCCCTCTTGCGGCGTGCATCTACTTCGCGCGAATCAAAGCTGGTTGTAGATGATCTAACCATCGACTTGCTAACTCGCCAGGTGACTCGTGCTGGTGCCGAGCTTGATTTGACGCCTCGGCAATTCGACCTGCTCACCTACTTCGCTCAATCCGCCGGCGAAGTTGTCACTCGTGAAATGATTGCCAAAGACGTTTGGAAAGAACCAACCGCAACGTGGACGAATGTGATCGAGGTGCAGATTAATCACCTACGACGCCGTTTAGAGCGGCCGGAATGGCCCACCATTTTGCATACCATTCGAGGAAAAGGTTACTGCTTAGGAAAACATCCATGAAACGATTACGAGTGCGTTGGCGATTGACGTTGTGGTACGGAGCCGTCTTAATGTTGTTGGTGGTGTCGTTCGGTTCGGCCATCTACGCCATGACGCGGCAGAATCTGTTGACGCGAGTGGATACGTATGTGATTGAAGAACTGCGCGAATTTAGCGTAGAGCTGGATCTGCATGAAGGCGACGACAGCACCCTTGCTGATTTTTTAGACGAACGCTTCTTTCATCACGGCGAATATGATTTTCAGGTCCAATCTATGGACGGTAAAGTTTTGTTTGCCAGCAATCGATTGGTAAATCATCCGCTGACGGCAAATCCCAAATTGAGTTACAAGAAAGCTGTTCTGGACACTCGACTTCTACCTGGGTACGGGTACCGCCGAGTAGGCGTGGTGCGTTATCAAGGTCCAACGGGCGAATTCATTTTGCAATCAGGAACGTCATTGCAAAACGAGTTCGCGCAGCTTCAGTCTCTAACCACAATTTTGGTCTCGGTAGGGCTACTGACCGTTGCCATTGCCTTAGTTGGTGGCTACCTATTAGCAGGTAAGGCGTTGTCGCCTGTAGGTGACATGGCGAATTCGGCAAGACGAATTACTGCATCCAATATCAGTGACCGATTGGAAGTGCCCAACCCCAATGACGAATTGGGACACTTGGCCATGACGCTCAATTCCATGATCGACCGTTTGCAAGACGTGATCGAAGAAACTCGTCGGTTTACAGCCGATGCAGCGCATGAACTTCGTACTCCCTTGGCGGTGATGCAGACCGAGGCCGAAGTAGCACTGCGAAATGAACGGAGCCTGGAAGAATATCGCGAAGTGGTGCGAGTAAATTTGAACGCCACCAAACGTCTGGCTCGCATGGCTGACCAACTCCTGCAATTAAGTCGTCTGGATGTGGCTCGCGGCAAATCGGCCTACGATGAAATTCGGCTGGATGCACTGGTGTCGGATGTCGTCGAAACACTTCGACCGTTGGCCGATCAAAAGCACGTTTCGCTGCGAGTTGAATCGATTCGTCCTTGTCTTATCTTGGGAGACGATATCCAGCTAAGTCGCGTCTTCTATAACGTGATTGAAAACGCCATTAAATACACACCCGACGGCGGCAGCGTGTTTGTCGATGCCAGTTGCAATGAACATCGAGTATCGGTACGAGTAACAGACAGTGGACAGGGAATACCGGCGGGCAGCATTCCTAAAATCTTTGATCGGTTTCATCGCGCAGATCAGTCGCGTTCCCGAAGCACCGACGCAACCGGGGGCTCCGGTTTGGGGTTGGCCATTGCCAAGTCCATTGTGGACGCGCATCACGGCAAGATCTCGGTCAGCAGCAAACAAGGGAACGGGACATCGGTAGAAATTGAATTTCCCGTCGCGGCGTAAGGTCTTTGCGAACACCGCGTATCACGATTGTCCAACTTGACGTTTTGCGCCAGCATCAATTACCGAACAGGTGGCCAGTTGCGGTGTCGCCAAGCATCAACTGTAGATGTAACTTTTCAAGAAGTGGTTTTCCTGGCAAACCGAATCGTGTTGTGCTTTGACTACGTCGCCAATCGAAATCATGCCCACCAACTGTCCGTCTTCCATGATCGGCAAATGACGAATTCGACGGGACGTCAACAATCCCATGACGGCCGAGACATCGTCATCCGGATTTCCCGTGATTAAACGCGAAGTCATTTTATCGCGAACTGCGGTCGACTGAACGATCTTGTCTGAACAGTTCGCCCGCAAGATGTCTCGTTCCGTAATGATTCCGACCACTCGGTCACGGTCCTTCACAACCAGTGAACCGCAATTGTGTTCGACCAAACGATCAACAACCTCGGCCAACGTTTGCCGATGTTCTATCGTGTAAACGTGCCGCCCCTTGGATTGCAAAATGTCACGAACCTTCATGTCAGAACTCCTTGAACAAATCGACTACCGATAGACAACGTGGTGACGCGAACGGTCGGTCACCTGTTTCGCAAGGACTCGTCCTAAGTCACGTGCGGCCATTCTTCGTTCTGTTCGTGAACTTCTAACCTAGCGGGCGGCTACCGTCGGAGCAAACTTGTTTTGGAAAAAAGACAGACAAAAAGCTTGTGAAATGATTCACGAGCGGACTTGGTGACTCGCATGCAATTTGGCGCGACCATGCGTTCGCTCAATGGTCCGCTGGCCATCTTTGAATGGCCGCCAAGTCTTCAGGCGTATCGACGTCAGGCCGAATAGCGGACGGACCACATTCAACTTGCACTATGTCGTTCGCGCGCCAAAGATCACGAATTCCCTGATCGGATGACAATTCGCCTAGCCTGCTTGCCCAAGACCAAGGCAACAAAACCGGATGGCCGGTTGTGCCGTGATGCGAGGCGACCAGAACCTGTTCTTGATTTTGATTTTGGTTTCGCCGGTAGTGAGCCAGCAAAGTTGCTACGGCCGCTGGTTCCAGCAATGGCAAATCCGCTGGAGCCAGTAGCCAAACGTCGGTATCGACGGGTGCATATGCATCGCGAATAAAATCGATACCTCGCTGCACCGTCTGCTTCATATCCGGCGTGTCGTCTGGCAAACGCACCACGTCGACATTTTGGTGCTGCAAGAACGAATGCAATCGAGTATCAGCGTGGCGAATGACAACCACCGTTCGCGAAACGTTGCCGTCAAAGGCCTCGAACGTACGCTGCAGAATGGGTTTGCCGCCAACACGCAGTAGTAACTTGGGCTGTCCCATTCGCACCGATTTTCCGGCAGCAGGAATCACAGCAAACGAACGGAATGGCCGAACGTCTTGGTGGTGCTCAAAATTCACACGGTCACCTTGTCAGGTCGTCCCGGCACAATTCCACTTCGATTGCGGTGTGACACTAATTCGGCACAAATACTGACGGCTATTTCAGGCACGGTAAGCGAACCGATGTCGATACCAACCGGAGCGTGCACTTGTTCCAATAGCGATTGACTGACACCTTTTTCCAGCAGATCATCAAAGATCAAGCGAATCTTCCGACGGCTACCAATCATACCAACATACGCTGCGTGACGATCAATCAAATGAAACAACGCTTCTTCGTCATGCTGGTGACCACGAGTGACAATTAAGCAATAGGTATGCGCATCAATTGGGATCTGTGACAGAGTCGATTCCAATTCGCCAGCCAGGCAACGTTCGGCGGTCGGAAATCGATCGGCACTGACAAATTCAGCTCGATCATCCGTGACCCAAACTTCGAACTCCAATTCGCTGGCCAACTTTGCCACGGCTTGTCCCACATGACCGCCGCCCACAATCACCAGGCGGCAAACGGGTAATGTCGGCAAGAAAGCGATGTCACCGTGTGCATAAGGACGAGGCCTTTTCAGAAAGGGATTGCAGGTGCGAACCGAGTTGTGGCCAATGACTTCGGATCCAAATTTAGTGTTGCCGCTAACTGATTCTGGGCATCGAATAGCGCGAATGCCGGCGGAACGGAACCTTCGCCAGTGGAAAAGTGAATGGCTTCCGTATGTCCGTGTTTGCGGTTCGACACGTCGCACAACTGCCGAAAATATTCCGCTGCGGCGCCATCGTTTGCCGGCTGCACGACGACTCGCATCCGCCCACCGCAAATCAAACCGTCTCCCCAACCGTAGTCGCTGTCCAGCTGAAACGAACAGCACAGTGCTTGATTCATCGCCAGTGCAGAAATGGCTCGGCGTTTGACTTCCGCTTCCACACAACCTCCGCCCAACGTGCCGAATTGCGAACCATCCGCATAAACCAACATGGCGGCGCCGGCTTTTTGCGGTGTCGAACCTCGTGTTTCCACCAACCGACAGTAGGCCACCGGCGTGTTCGACGCAATGGATTCAACTAGTTTGCGTAACAATTCCAACATAGACTGACTTCGCTGAAAGCTTCAACACGGAAACAAAGTTAAGACGCTTGGCGGCGGCACAGCAGCACTGGTCATTGCGATTGAGAACCTATCCGCCGCCAATGGCAGGTAGGATATGAATTTCCGCATCGGAAGTGACCGCTTGCCGCAATCCCAGTGTAGCAATCTGACCGTCCACGGTCACGGCAGTCCCTGGTTTCAAGCGATTTTGGTCGCAAAGCCGTTGGCGAGTTCCGGGATATTGTTCGTTCAAAGCGTCCAAAACCTGGCCTACCGTTTGGCCCGGTAAGTCAAGAAACGAGGCACCGCCTGCCAAGGATTTCAGTTGCGTAGGCAGAAACAGACGAGCCATCGCGGTTCGGCTTTGAGAAAGGACCAAGGTGCAGATTAAGACGCCACGGTTTCAATGACCAGGCGCAGATGTTCCGGTTTCCGAGTGGCAACTAAGGTCTCAAACAGACCGCACTGAACCACTTCACCACGCTGATTGATCAGTTCTCGTTTCCAGATCACGCGGCCTCGCTTCCGGCCTTGTTGATCCATTTGTACGACTTCGGTCATCACGTGAACCGTATCACCGAAATAGACAGGCTTGCAGAACTTCCAATTGTTGACACCCAAAAACGCAACGGTGTCTACCAGGGGACTTTCACTTCCCAGGCCGGCAACAAAAGAGAGTCCCAACAGGCCATGTGCAATGGGCTGTCGAAAGGGCGTTTTCCGAGCAAACTGTTCGTCCATATGCAACGGATTGTAGTCGCCGGTCAAATGGGCGAATTCAGACACGTCGTCGCTGGTGATAATTCGACTGGGACTGGTCCATCGGTCTCCCACGCGCAGATCTTCAAAATTCATTCGCTTTGAATTCATCGCTGGGTCTCGCTTGGTCGTGATGACAGTTTTGCCTGCTAGCTTGCGATTCAGCATCCCATAACCCTTGTGATCGTACAATGCCTTAAAACGAGCATTTTCCGCGAGTTTTGCGTGAAAGATAACTATTCGCGCTAAGCTACGCAATCTGAATTGACTTTACGGCATTGTCGGCGACGGTAGCCTTCGATAAAGCGAAAAAAACGGGCTCGACCAGTCGAGCAAAGTAAAGCGTTCGCAACGCTTTTGAATATCGACGCGAGTCAGGTCGAATGACATTCCGGCTGACAATTCTTTACAATGGTGCGTTTTCAAAATGAACGCAATTCCAGGACTGTTCAGCAGCCAGAACGGTCGCAATCAGGACATGGCAACGACATGACAGCAAACGAGCCCGTAGTTGGGATCATCATGGGCAGCAAGAGCGATTGGGAAACCATGCGCTTGGCGGCCGATGTATTGACCGAATTTGACGTTCCGCATGAATGCCGAGTGGTTTCGGCGCATCGCACTCCCGATTGGATGTATGAATATGCCAAAGCCGCCGAACAGCGCGGCCTGCAAGTGTTGATTGCCGGTGCGGGCGGGGCGGCTCATTTGCCCGGCATGGTGGCCTCCTTAACCACGTTGCCGGTATTAGGTGTGCCGGTACAAAGCAGAACGCTTTCGGGTTTGGATTCATTGCTTTCGATAGCGCAGATGCCTGGCGGCGTACCGGTTGGAACATTGGCCATTGGTACGGCCGGAGCGAAGAATGCTGGGCTGCTCGCGGTGCGGTGCTTGGGAGCGATTCGTCCGGAGCTACGCGAAAAAATGCGGCAGTACCAACGGCGACAAGCGGAGTCTGTCTTGGAGGATTCCGAACTGTGAGTGTCGTGTTACCGGGCGAAACCATCGGAATCATCGGCGGTGGTCAATTGGGCCGCATGTTGGCGTTGGCGGCCAAACAAATGGGTTATCGAATCAAAGTCGTCACAGACGAAGCAGATTCGCCGGGAACGCAAGTCGCTGACGGCGCATTGGTTTGCGATCTAAAAGATCCGTCCGTCTTGCCAGAATTCCTATCGGACGTTTCCGTTGTCACTTACGAAACAGAGAATCTTTCCTACGAATTTGTCGCAGCCGCCAATCAGTTTGCCCCGGTACGCCCCGGACTAGATCTGTTGAAAATGGCTCAACATCGTTTGCGAGAAAAATCCGGGCTACAAGAAATGGGATTGCCGGTCGGAAATTTCGCTGCCATTCGTCACGCGCATGATCTGGAGTCGGCGGCAGAACGGTTTGGCTATCAAGCGGTTTTGAAGACGGTCACGGGCGGCTATGACGGCAAAGGCCAATGGTTGCTGACAGATGCAAACGATTTGCCCAAGATCATTTTGGAAACAGAATCTCTATTCACCGCAGATGATGCGTCAACGGAAGAAGCAAAACTGATCCTCGAGGAATTTGTCACGTTCACGGCCGAATTTTCCGTCATTGCCGCTCGATCCACCAACGGGCATATTGAAACCTACGGCCCGATTTTGAACGCACACCGGAATCACATTCTGGACCTTTCAGTTTGTCCGGCCGGCTTTGACCATCGGCTCAGCGAAGAAGCGATTCAGATTGCTCGTTCATTGGCGTCGCAAATGAATGTGGTTGGTCTGTTTTGTATCGAATTCTTTCTGACCGACGACAATCGAATCTTGATCAATGAAATTGCACCGCGTCCGCATAATTCGGGACATCTAACCATCGAAGGACACGTCACCAGTCAATTCGCCCAGCAAATGCGATCGATCTGTGGCCTGCCGCTCGGTTCGCCCCAAATGCTGCGTCCGTTTGCTGCGATGAGCAATCTGTTGGGCGACGTTTGGTCCGGCGGCCAACCCAACTGGGTCCAAGCCCTTGCCACTCGCAACGTCTACGTGCATCTGTACGGAAAAGCAGAAGCAAGACTTGGCCGAAAAATGGGACACCTGACTGTCATCGGCGACACTTCGGAGGAAGTGACTCAATCGGCGTTGTCATGTCGTGAAATGCTGATGGTTCGTTCGTAGTTCATTCATCATTGCGTCGTGGATTGAATATTGAAGTTCACCGCAAAACGAACTATTCGTCGTAGGAATCAATAATGGGCTGTCGGCGAAAGCAATCGATCGCATGATCGTTTACCATTCCGGCCGCTTGCATATGCGCGTAGCAAATGGTCGAACCGACAAACTTGAAGCCTCGCTTCTTTAGGTCTTTGCTCATGGCATCGGATTCGGGCGAAGTTGCCGGATAGTCGGCCAGCGAACGGTGCCGATTCACAATGGGTTGTCCATCGACAAACGACCAGAGATATTCGCAAAACGATCCTACTTCGTCTTGCACCTTCAAGAAGCACTGAGCGTTGGTGACTGCGGCTTGGATCTTCAGGCGATTGCGAATCAGGCCGGGATTCTGCAGCAGCTTTTCGATCTTAGAAGTCGTGAACCGAGCAACCTTGGTGGGATCGAATTGAGCAAACGCCTCGCGATACGCTTCTCGTTTCTTTAGCACCGTGTACCAACTCAGTCCTGCCTGCGCCGATTCCAACGTCAGGAATTCAAACATCTTGATTTCGTCGTAGATCGGCACACCCCATTCTTCATCGTGATAGGCCACGTAATCGGGTTTGCTTTGGTCTAACCACGGACAGCGAATTCGATCAATCGGATTCCGGGCATCTTGCTTGGGAGTTCGGTTCATAGCCGTTCTTCCGAATTTTGTACGTCTGCTAGCTGCTGCCGTCTGTGCGAAAAAAGTTGAGATTCTGGCGAGCCGCTACTGTGACGGTTGGCGTTGAAGGATTGTTCGAAACAAGAAAACAGGTTCGAAGCAACTCGTTTTCTCAGGTTTTACTCAACAATTCAATCGTGTCACGGAGTTCTAGCCATGTCATTTTTCAAGAATCGTTCGCCACGTTCCCAGCGTCCTCGACTTTCTGGAATGGAAGGACTGGAAGACCGCAAGATGATGGCCGGTGATGGTATGGCCGCCATGGATCACCCCTTGCCTTTGGCTCCTCCCGTTTCAATCGATCCTCCGGTGGTAATCGGTCCCATTGTGGATTTTCCGGACCTCGGTGGCATTCTAAACCCCGTTCCGTCAGACAAGTTCGTTGGCACCTGGGAGAACATCAATTCGCTGACCGGCGGCATCACCAAGATTCAAATCACCAAGACCAACGGTGAATACGAAATCGCCGCATGGGGTGCTTGCGTTCCCAACGACTGCGTATGGGGCAAAGTAGACCTGGAAACACTGGGAACTTCCGTCACCGACAAGACGCACGAATTTGCCATTGGAAATTGGGACGCCGGCTTCAAGGATGCTACCATCACCCTGGAAGTGGATGGCAACGATCTGATTGCCAATCTTTACAACGTGTTCAAAGATGAATCGGGACGTGAAGCTTACCATCAGCGAATGCGACTGACCGATTCCGGTCAGTTGATTGAAGTCGCAGACCAAGGCAACAACCACTTGGAAAACGTCCTACTGGGAGATTGGGTTGCGGCGAACCCGGACACTCGAGGCATTGCCGAATTAGATATTTCGCAGCAAGGAGACGAAATTTCGGTGCAAGGCTTTGGAGCATGTACGCCCACTGCTTGCGACTGGGGCGATGCGTCGATGAGCTTGGTTGGTTCGACAATTTCGGATGCGACGGCCGAATACACGACCACCAACTGGGACTTTGGCTTCAAGACCACCTTCATGACCACTCGACTGGATGGCGGTGACTTGGTGGTGGAAACCTACAACGTGTTCCAGGACGGTTCAGGCCGAGAAAACTATCGTTCCGAAGAACGACTATGGAAATTTGGTGATTCCAATCACGACGGCATGTTCACCACTGCCGATATTGTCCACGCATTTGTCGCCGGTGAATACGAAGACAACGTCACTGGCAATTCCACCTGGGAAGAAGGTGACTGGAACCGAGACGGCGACTTTGACACCGCCGATTTGGTGGCTGCCTTTCAGCACGGCGGATTCGATATTGGCCCAATCGCGCCAACGAGTCCTCGTTTTGAATTTGACCCGAACGACTTCGTCTTGATACCTCGAGACGAAATTGGCCCACTGCCTCCCGGCCCGATTCAGCCGTTTGCTGTGGACGATATCATGGCCGAAGACCTCCTGATTGGCGGCATTCGACCAAGAGGATAACCCGCCGATTGCTACTTGAAGCTTGGTCATCTTAAATCGCACTGCCTTAGGCTCTTGTCGTCATCCCAGCGTAATGCATCGACGGCAAGGGCCTTCTTTTGTGGGCTGAAGATAGCCTTTTTGAATAAATATTTGCTAATTTCCAACCACTGCGGTAGGATACCGGCTGTTAACAAGGGGCAATTTTAATGGCGGTACAAGCAATGTTGAAGAACGGATTTCCAACATGCCTTTGTTGGATCATATTGTTGACCACAGTGTCGTTTTCTTTGGCGAACGAACCGTTTCGCGTTTGGCACAGCCGAAATGGAAAACGCATTAAGGCTCGTTTACTTCGAATCGAACCACAACAGGCGTGGCTAGAAAACCAAAACGGTCAATCCAGACCAGTGCCGTTTTCTTCTTTTTGTGCAGAAGATCTGGAAAAACTGCTGGCCTACTCGCTGGCTTCGGATTTACAAGCCAGAGCTGCAGCTCAACGCCAAGAGCCGAAGGAATCGGTTCGCCCTGACCTTGCCACAGATGGCAGCGATGACGAACCCGAACTGGCGGCTATCGGCTCGTTAGACGACTGTTTGTGGCTGGCGTCATCCGTGCAACGAGTTGACACCGATTGTGTTTATTGCGAAGTGTTGGGAGGCCAATTAGCAGCTGTTCCCATTCTTGACTCCTTACCAGAAGCAGAATCTTTGCGAAAACTTGGCCACGGTGATTGGATTCGCGTTGTCGGCAGGATAACAACCGACCCAAAGACCTCCATTCGCGTGCCCATTGTGAATAAATTGGGCTTTGAAACGTTGTATGCGTATTCCCAGGTTCAGCACGTGGCCGAACGATACTCGCAAGCAAAGGACGTCATGCGATTGACCTCGGAAGTCAATCGTATGCGATCGGAACTGGCGGAATCGTCGGACGATACGCAACAAGCGGACGTGATTAACACCGCCGAATCGTTCACCGTGACTGCTCGCACACTGCAACAAACGCCGGCCGCACCCCTAAAAATCATGCTCGCGGGACAACCTGTGCTCGTTCCGCCATCATGGGAATCGGAAATGAGGGACGTCGCCACGGGAGCCATTGTGGATGTCGAGCTGGGTTTTGGAAATCGAACGGAAGAGTCCGTCAACATCGTGCCCTTGCGCCAGGTTCAGCCGAGTGATTCGTTTGTGCTGCTACTAAAGGCAATTCGCACCAACGAACACCGAACTGTTTCTGCCCGTGACGAGGTGTTACCCAATTGGTAGACCAGACCACCTTCCTGCAACAATTGCAACGACATCAAGCGTCGGCGATTCTTCGTACCAACGACACTGCGAAGGCACGCCATGCTATGGACGCTGCCGTTCGCGCCGGTTTTCAGATCATCGAATTTACGCTCAGTATTCCTCGAGCGGTCGATTTGATTTTCGAATATCGCCAACGGGACTTGCTTGTCGGAGCAGGCACGGTTTTGACGGTCCAAGAAGTAGACCAAGTCATTGACGCCGGCGCGTGCTTCGTGGTTTCACCAGTGGTGGACCTTGCTGTGATTCAGCGTTGTGTCGAACGAAACGTTCCTTGCATGCCGGGCTGCAGCACGCCCACGGAAATGCTGTTGGCATATGAACACGGCGCTGTGCTACAAAAGCTCTTTCCCGAATCGCCCGCTGGTCCCTCGTGGGTCAAGCAAACGCTGGGGCCATTGCCTTTCTTGAAAATTGTGCCTACCAGCGGAGTAACCCTGGCGAATGCTGCGGCGTATTTGCAGGCTGGCGCGTTTGCCGTGGGATTTGTCAATTCGCTGTTTGATCCTGCCGACATTGCAGCCGACAACTGTGACGCGATTTATGATCGAGCGGTCGCGATGCTGGACGCGGTTCGCCCTTTTTCGACGAACACAAACTGACACTTTGTACTGCCCAGAGGTATCTTTGCATGTGGAAAAATCACTGCTGGACAAACGTTTTCATTTGGCTGCTGGCGTTTTGTTCCACGCTTTCAGCTCAGCCCATCGATTCTGATGCCTACGACGCTCGGGTGCGACTGGCGTGGAATGACAACTATTTGACATTGGATTCGCCGAAGTTGACGCGAGGTTCCATTCGGATTCATTACCTGGAGGCCTACTGTCGTCCGAATTCGACCACCACGGATTGGGTGGAACATACCGTGATTGGCCATACAACTCGGCTGGTGAATCAAGCCGCCGACGGAAGTCGCATTCAGTTGCAATGCAAGTTGACCGACGGCGTGCTGGTCGATCATGATATCCAGACAAGGCCCATGGGCGTAGCGTTGACGATTGTGGCCAAGAATCCTACCGACACGCCTTCTCAAGCACATTGGGCTCAGCCTTGTATGCGAGTGGGTCAGTTCACTGGTTGCGGGCCGGACGACACGGACGATGCGTATGCGTACATTCGCAAGTCATTCATTTTTCAGGACGGCAAGCAAACCTTTCTGCCCTCGCCCGTGTGGTCCACCAAAGCCAGGTATACTCCGGGCCAAGTCTGGTCAGCGCCGGGAGTCAGTCCCACGGACGTGAACCCTCGGCCCTATAACCCAATGCCCACAGACAACGGTTTGATTGGTTGCGTCAGCCATGACAATCAACATCTGTTGGCCATGGCGTTTCATCCCTATCAAGAACTGTTCCAAGGTGTCATTCGCTGCATTCACAGTGACTTTCGCATCGGCGGGCTGGAACCAGGGGAGCAAAAAACGATCCGCGGCTACATCTATCTGCTGCCGAATGATTCGCAACAACTGCTGGCCGCCTACCACGCCGATTTTGCCGAAGTCGCTCGGTAGTCTTTTCGTGTTCAAACAAGATCGAACAAAAAAATCGGTTTTCTGATCGGATCGAACGTCAGGTCACGTGCGAATCGGGCTCTATTTGCCTTAGTGCAAATGCGATTGTAATTGAGAATTGAAACTCGGAGCCGAACGACATGCCCCACGTCAAGCGAATTTCATATAGTCTGTTCGATCCGTGGATTGGACCACTGGTGAAAAAAATTTACCCGATTCTCCGGATTCCGATCTGGTTTCCGCCCGAGGGCCTGATTTTGGTCGGACATCTGTGCGCCGTGATCGGAGCGGTGGGATTCGCATTTTCGTTGACCGCTTGGTGGGGCGGTTGGCTGGCGGCATTCGGCGTTATCGGCAACCACTTTTTTGATTGCACCGACGGCACACATGCTCGAGCCACCAATCAATGTCGCAATGGTGGCGAACTGTTGGACCACTTTACCGATCCACTATCATTCGCCTATTGGCTGATCGGTTGGTCGGTAGCCATCGGTAGACTCGATCTAGGCATGGCGGCGCTGGTCATCTTGTTTGCCACGGCCGTGCTGACCAACATCAAAGCCAAACTGACCGGCGAATTCACGTTGGCATCATTTGGTCCCACCGAATTCAAAGCCATCTTGGTAGTAGTTGGTGCCGCGTTGTCTATCTTGACGATGTTGTCCGCCGAATTCACGACTGCGACGGCGTTGTTCGCTTATTGGACATTGCTGACCATCGGATGCGTGCAATTGATCACCGGTTTGTGGCGAGCGGTCCACGACGTCAATCGCTCGAGCGTTCCGGCGGATGTATCCGAATGGCAAGTAGGACGCACTGGCTGAACAGTTTGTTATCTATTGTAGACCGCGTCCAGATTTAGACGTGTGCACGTCAACCAAAACGCACCAGCTGACAACAACGTGTCAACCAGTGCGATGTGAAATGGTTCGGCGTCCGAGTTACAGCACGCTGACAATGGCATTGCACAGCGTATCGATGTTCTTGGCCGTGATTCCTGCCACATTGATACGTCCCGAACCGACGATGTAGATCGAATGTTCGTTGCGGAGCCGTTGAACTTGTTCTGGATTCAATCCGGAAAACGAAAACATGCCGCGTTGATTTCGAATAAACGAAAAATCTCGATCACGTTGCACGCTGGCCATTTTCTCCACAAACTGGCTTCGCATATCGTGGATGCGTTGGCGCATGGCGGCGAGTTCCCCGTGCCACTGAGTGGTCAGATTCGCGTCCGCAAGGATGGTTTGGACAATCAAGCCACCATGCGCGGGCGGATTCGAATAGTTCGCTCGAATCGCCTTTTTGATATGGCTGAGCACCGCTTGCGCAATCGACTGGTTCGGCCCCACAAACGTCAATGCTCCGACGCGTTCGCGATAGAGTCCAAAGTTCTTGGAAAACGAACTGGCCACTAGAAACTCCGGTACTTGGCTGGCGATAGTGCGCAATCCGGCTGCATCTTCTTCCAAACCGTCACCGAATCCTTGATAGGCGAAATCGACCAGCGGCAAGAGTTTTCGTTCGTTGATTACCGAGGCAATCTCTTGCCATTGTTCGATTGTAGGATCAACTCCGCTGGGGTTATGGCAACAACCATGCAGCAGCACCACATCTCCAGCCGCCGCCGTATGAAGCGCAGCGATCAAAGCTTCAAAGTCAATGCAATTGTTGGGCGCATCCAGATAGGCGTACGTCTGACAATTCAATCCTGCCGCTTGGAAAATGCTCTGATGATTCGCCCAAGTAGGATTGCTGCACCAGACCTGAGCGTTGGGGCAATTGGTTCGCACAAAATCCGCAGCCACTCGCAGAGCACCCGTTCCGCCTGGCGCGTGAATGGTGGCAGCTCGTTGCTGCGTCAAAATAGGATCGTCGGCTGCAAACAACAGATTCTGGACAAGCTTGGCGTACGTTGCGTCACCGCCGATTCCCAGGTACGACTTGGTGGTTTCCGATTCCAACAGCTGTCGTTCCGCTTGTTTGACAACTTCCAAGACCGGAGTCTTGCCATCCGAATCTTTATAGACCCCCACGCTTAGATTGATCTTGGCCGGATTGGGGTCTTGAGCAAAGGCTTCGTTCAGTCCCAGGATGGCGTCTGGGGGCGCCGCTTCTAACGATTCGAACATGAAAATGACTTTCGTGCAGTACTAGGCAATTCAACAATTCGACAATGGGCGAACCAAACGGTCGCCCGTTAACCGACATGATATGATCCACACGGTTCGCGACAAAGGTGGCAAGGCAATTGCTTGTGGTTGCGGGCCAACACGAATCAGATCCATGCGAAATAGCACTCAGCAGCAACCGTTTTGGCGAACCGATCCTAGCCTGACCGCAGCCAACAAGATCGGGCCGCAGGAAACGAATACACCACTGCGAGTTGTTCTGCTGACCCCGGCAGCATGAACGTCACAAAACCGTTACAATTCGCTCGACCCCGACCGGTTTTTCGGCCGGACCGAAAGTGTGGTACGCTTCCAGGATATCGACGTGAAGCGTGGACCAGATCAACAGAAAGCGTACTTGCCACCGGCGGAGCAAGGCGGAAGACAGAATAGATAATATTGCCATGGCTATTTCGAAAGGAAAGTTGCTTGCCATTTGCATCGTGTGGCTGATCTTGTTTGGCTGCGCGGCGGTCGCTTGGAGATTTATGGGCGAAGAATCGGCCGAACGAGCGAAAGAGCAACAGTTGGAACAGACAAGCGGTACGTCGCAGTACGAACATTTTGTCGATCTGGCGTTGGACGCGTTCAGTGGGTATGCCATCTGCGATCGGACGAATTTCGCAGCCAACTCCAAAAGCAACGCGTCAAATTAACATTGCATGACGATCAAGCCGACTATCGAGCTCGTTTGGAAGGCCTGAAGTCAGGCAAGTATGACATGGCCACGTTCACGATAGATGCCTTGATCAAGGCCAGTGCGGAACTGAACGATGTCCCGGCCGTGATCGTTTCCATCATTGACGAAACAAGCGGGGCGGATGCCATTGTGGGAAACAAACAGACGTTTCCCAACGTGGACGCCTTGAATCGGCCGAACGTCCAATTCGTCTTAACCAGTGATTCGCCCAGCGAAACGTTGGCTCGAGTTGTCACTAACTTTCAGCTAAACCAAATTTCTGTCCGACCCATTTCAACGCACAAGCGGCCCGGCCGAACCTACAAAGCAATATCAGAATTCCAATGCGGCCGATCCGGAGCGTCTTTGTGTTGTGGAACCGTACGTTTCCCGAATCCTGGAAAACGACGCCATGCACATCCTGGTCGATAGTTCTCGTTTCCGAGGCTACATTGTGGATGTTCTGGTGGTGAATCGAGACTTCTTGGCCAAAAACCAACCGTTGGTGGAAAGCATTTTGGGAAGCTACTACAAGACGGCGTACGACTACCGTGACAAGATGGTGTCATTGGTGATGACAGATTCCGCCAAGACAGGAGACAAGCTCAGTCAGTCGCAAGCGGAAACGCTGGTGCGAGGTATCCGCTGGAAGAACACTCAGGAAAACTTTGCCCATTTCGGGATACATCAGAGCGAGTCGCTGCAGCACGTGGAAGACATGATCTACAACATCACTTCCGTGCTGAAGAAGACCAAGGCGATTCAAGCCGACCCGTTGGATGGTCGAGCCAACCGGTTGTATTTTGACAACGCGTTGAAAACGTTACGTGATTCCGATTTTCATCCAGGATTGTCTGCCGAACAAATTACCAGTGATCAAATACAGTTGCCCAAGTTAAACGACAGTGAATGGAATTCGCTGCAAGAAGTGGGCGAATTGAACGTGCCGCAACTGGTGTTCGCTCGAGGCACCGCCACGCTCACCGAAAGCAGCTCGTTTGTCTTGGACGAACTAGTGCGCACCTTGCGAAACTGGCCTCGTTATTATCTGATGGTCAAAGGCAACGCGTCTACTCGAGGAAACGCGGCGGCCAATGCCAAACTGGCGGAAGCACGAGCCCAAGCGGCGGCGGACTATTTGATTGCCAAAGGCGTGGACAAGAATCGAATTCGCGCCGAAGGAGGAAAGCCCAGCGGCCAGACTACCGTCACGTTTGTCTTGGGCGAAGCACCGTACTAACGCTGAAACTTTGGAAAGTCATGGTTCGTTTCGAATAGCCCGTTTTTTGAAATCCTGAAGTCAGCAATGGACGACGTCAAAAAGAAAGTGTGGTTGGATGTTTTCGCGTCGCCAAGCACGCTGCTGCCTATGGCGGCCGGCCTGACGGCGCTGATGGCTTCTTGGGCCATCGGCGGTAGTCCGGCTATGAATTTTGCTGGGATCGCAGGTGTTCTGGGCGGGATTGGAGTGTTTGCCAGTCGATTAATTTTAGGCTTGGACAAAATCACGCAAGACGCTTACGACCATGTCCTGGAAAGCCAAAAGAAAAAACAAGCGGCCGAACTGGAAAACCTGGAAGCCAGACTGGTAAAGGATCGAGATTCGCGAACACAAAACTGTTTACGAGAACTTCGGCATTTGTACGAACGCTTGCAAGCCAAAGTGGCCGACGGCAAGGTAACTCCGGCGGCGTTTGACGTCATCCAAGGTGTGGACACGCTGTTTCGAACATGCGTGGAACAGTTAGAGTACACGCTGGAGTTGTACGAAACCGCCAAGACAATGCGAGGCCCGGCGCGAGAACACATTTTGCAGCAACGTGAAGAATTGGTGAACGAAGTTTGCGACACGGTTATCCATTTGGGACATACCGTAGACCAATTTCACTTGGTCACCACTCGAAAGAATCGCTCGGAATTGGCTCGACTTCGTCGCGAATTGGACGAATCGCTGCAAGTGGCAAGGCGCACCGATGAGCGCTTGCATGGCGAATTGTCCGGTTCGCCCCAATACGATCCCCAGGAATTCGAATAACCTCGTGTCTCACTATCACGGCCATGCTCACACAATACATTTTCCGAAAACAAGAAGGAGAAATTTTCATGCGTAAGACATGCCTCTTGGCCTTGGTTGCTTGCCTAGCAATCGCAGGCTGCAACACCAGCAAAGAAACGTCCATCGCGGCCAGCGCCGATACACCCAGCTTCAGCTTGGCTTGGAGCGAATACCCCAGTTGGTCTGTCTTTGGCATCGCCGATGAACTCGGTTTGATTGACGGTGACGCAGGAGCCATGGGACAACTGGAACAAAAGCACAACGTTGATATCGTGCTCAAGGAAGCGGGCTACGATTCGTGCTTGAACATGTTTGCGTCCAAAGAATGCGATGCCGTCTGTATGACCAACATGGACGCCTTGATCATCAGTCCCAGTCGCAGCGCTGTAGCCGTGTTGCCCACCAGCACCAGTAACGGCGCGGATGCCTGCTTGGTGACCAAGAACATTGCCGATTTGGAAGCGTTGAAATCACACAAAGTCTATGGGCTGAAAGGCAGCGTGTCCGAATACTGTTTTGTCCGAGGTATCGAGAAAGCGGGCTTTCAAGAAGCTGATTTCGAATTTACCAATTTAGGGCCCGATGTCGCCGCCACTAACATGCAACAGGGTTCCGAAGAACATCAAGCCATTGTGGTCTGGAATCCTTTTGTATTGCAGACGCTGCGTTCGGCGCCGAATGCGCGAGTCCTATTTGATTCGACAGAAATTCCCGGTGAAATTGTCGACATGGTTGTGATGGGTGCTGATTCGCTGGAGAAGCCGGGCGCTCAGGAGTTCATCGCTGCAGTCTGCGACGCCTTCTATGCCGTGAACCAAGAATTGGAAGGCGATAATTCGGACCAAGTATTGGCGGCATTGGGAACGAAGTTTTCCAATCTAGAACTGGCCGACATGAAGACCGTGATCCAACAAACGCAGTTCTATAAAACCGCAGCCGAAGGCAAAGCATTGCTGAATAGCGACGAATTCAAAACCACCATGGACACGGTAAAAGAATTTTGCGAATCGCACGATTTGGTGAAAGGCGCTACCATCGGCTTCGGTTCCGATGCCGGTGAAGTCAATCTGAAATTCGACTCGTCCTATCTGCCCTAGCCCCGTCGGTTACAAATAGGACACCTATCGTCGCAAGGCACGTTGGTTTGCCTTGCGACGCGTCTGTTTTGAAGCATTCTTCTATCGGAAAGTCGATTCCATGTTGATGGTTCGCAAGCCCATCCCCAAAGCGTTGCAATTCAGTCTTGGCATTGCGTCCATCTTGCTGCTGGTGGGAGGCTACACTGTTTTTTCTCACGGTCGCGCCGTTCGACAAAAAGAAGTCGCGGCCCAGCAACTGGACAATGTTCGCAATTTGTTGTCGGAACTACTGGCAACGCCCGCGAACGAACTCGATCCGGCTTCGCTGGCAAAACGCCAAAGCAAGATTAACGATTACGAAGCGCAGATCACTCGGTTCGAACAAGAATCGCAAACCGCCTTCGATCGGACCGTGCCGACGTGGAGCAGTTTGTATCACGACGGATTGCTCCGAGTTCTTTCGCCGCAGGGACTTAAAAAAGACCAATAC
The DNA here is from genome assembly GCA_041399205.1 of Pirellulaceae bacterium. Lineage (GTDB taxonomy): Bacteria > Planctomycetota > Planctomycetia > Pirellulales > Pirellulaceae > JAGQOZ01. The sequence continues at coordinate 261,486 of JAWKTK010000009.1, forward strand.
TGGTTGGCCGAAGACGCCTGGGCCACCTTTATCCGCCTGATTTCCGGACTGGGAGTGGGTGTGGCCTTGTCTTTGATCATCGGCATTCTGATGGGAGCATACGCGTCCATTGAATCGTTCTTCCTGCCGCCGCTGTCGTTCTTGGCCAAGATACCGCCTACGGCCATGATGGCTATCTTCTTTATTTTGGTAGGAACATCGTTCCAAATGTATGTCACCATGATCGCCTTTGGCGTCCTACCGACGTTGGCGCAATCTATCTACCAATCCGCCAAGAAAGATGTTCCGGAAAACCTGATCTTCAAAGCGTACACACTGGGCGCCAGTTCCCTGGAACTGATTTGGAACGTGATCTACAAACAAATTTTGCCTCGTCTGATTGACGCGGTCCGACTGCAAATTGGCCCAGCCATGGTGATGTTGGTGGCCGCAGAATGGATGGTATCCAGCGCCGGATTTGGTTACCGCTTGCGACTGTTTTATCAACGAACCGACATGACCGTGATTTTTGTGTATGTCTTGATACTAGGTTTAGCGGGATTAGTGGCAGATTACTTATTGACTCTGCTACGAAGAAAACTTTGCCCCTGGTTTGGCGATTGATTCGGTTTTCGTTCAACTGTTAAGTTCGCGTAAGTTGTGTTCGAAGGGAACGTATAGGGATGAGCAGTACTAGGCCGAATTGCGTTTTGCATTGCCAAGGGGTCAGTCATTGGTTCGGTTCGAATCGAGTGCTGAACAATATCAACCTGGAAATTACTGCGGGACAAATCGTAGCTGTGGTTGGTCCCAGCGGGTGCGGGAAGTCAACTTTGCTGCGAGCGATCTTGGGAACGCATCCGCCCAAAGCAGGTCAAATCCTTGCCAACGGACACCCGGTCACTCGGCCCAATCGAGACGTGGGCATTGTCTATCAGAATTACAGTTTGTTCGACTTCCTGAGCGCTCGAGACAACGTGGCGTTTGGCTTGATGCTGGATCAGACCACGCTGCCGGAACGTTTGTTCGGCTATTTCCAATGGCGGAAACTTCGTTCGCAACATCGTCAACAAGCGTTGGATCTGCTGGAAAAAGTACAACTCACCAAAGCCGCCAATCTGTATCCACACGAGATGTCCGGCGGTATGCGGCAGCGAGTTGCCATTGCGCAGGCACTGATCATGGAACCAAAAATCTTGCTTTTGGACGAACCATTCGGAGCGTTGGACGAAGCAACTCGAGAAGAACTGCAGTTGATGCTACTACGTCTGTACGAAGAAAATCTGCAAGCCAAAGCCGCCGGCCAGACTCCGCCTTACACCATTCTGATTGTGACGCACGAATTGAACGAAGCACTGTACGTTTCCGACCGAGTGATCGGGTTGTCGCAGTATCATCAAGGTGGTGCGAATGGCGCGACAATCGTTTATGATAAACAGGCGCCGGTTTTCAAAGCGGGTGACGCACGAGATTTCGAACAATTTGAGGCCCAGAAGGACGAATTGCGCAAGGCGGTGTTTACTCCTTCCGCCACGCGTCATCATTCGGAATTTGTCACGTTTTGGAATGAACATGACAAAGCGTTTGCGTCGTAAATAAGATCCTCGCTTCGTTCTTGTAAGGAATCGCACCAGTGTCTGACGCGGATGGAAATCGCCGATCACTATTCGCGCTCTCCGGTCTGGCCACGTTCGGACTCAAAGCAGATTGTACCGAACAAGAATTGCGAACCGCATACCGGCAGCTTGCCCAGCAATGTCATCCCGATCACGGCGGCAGCCCCGAAGCATTTCGCCAACTGCAGGAAGACTTTGAACGGGCGTTGCGATTTATCCAGAAACGAGGCTTGGTTGTAAGCGGAGATCGTTCGCATGACGCTCAACTTATTCCCGCCCCGCCGCCACGGCTCGAGTCACTGATGCCAACTTGGCTACTATGGTCTTTGACGGGATTTTTATTTCTGACCGTCATCCTGGCGTTGACCGTGACAACCGTCCCGTTGAAACTTGCGTTGGTCGGAATCATGGCTCTGTCGATCACCTTAAGCATGTCACTCCTGCGACCAGTGATTGCTGGATTCGCCGGGTTTGTCGTGGCCGTTTTGGGTGCCCCCATAGGCATTGAAGCAATCCTAAGTGTTGGAGAATTGCTGGGGCGTGATCCTCCCGCGCCGCATGACATGCTATTGTCACAGATGTTCCTGGCAATCTTGTATCCGATAGCCGTAGGCGCCACGTTTTTTGGCTGGATGATATCGTTAGTCAATCGAGACCAATAACTCGATCGAACCAAGGATCACTCGAGCAATGGTCCGCGAATGTGATTTGTTGGTAGTCCCGCCTTTAGGCGGAATAGATGTCTTGCGGTTGTCCGCCTGAAGGCGGGACTACGAACGGATTGATTGAGAACGATCCGCCTGAAGGCGGGACTACGAACGGATTGATTGAGAACGATCCGCCTAAAGGCGGGACTACGAACTGGGACTACGAACTGAGACTGCAAACCGATCCTGCTGTCCAACAACGCTACGCCCAGAATTGCCAAAACGCTTCCGAATAGGCCGCCAGTGGACTTCGCACAAAGGATTCTCGAAACAACCGATCGGTCAAGCTGGCATGCACCACCAGTAACGTCGCCGCAATCAAGATCATTTCGTTCGAACGCAAAAACCATTGGAAAAAGCCGCGTCGCATGTGTCTGGTTCGCAACTCGGACTGGGGAAACAACGACGCTAACACGCGAGCATCGGTCGCGATCTCGGCGTCTAATGGGTCTTGAATGGTTTTGGTGGTCGAACGAGTTCGCCATTTCAAAGCCACCAAACCACAGACCGCTGCCACCACAAACAGCAACAGCAATTGCACTTTGTTGATTCTAACTCCATCTTTCCACACAACCGAAGGCTGGCTCACCACGGCAATCGGTTCCGCCGCGGAATGGGGCGTCCATTCTGGGTCTGTAATTGGCCCGACGGGCGGCGCATCCACGACGGTTGCGGTCGCCGGAGGTGTTAAGCCCGGTGCATCGTTTGGTGGTAGCGAAGATGATTCATCAGGAATTTCCGTCCAGTTGGTCGCGTCGAATGCGTCCGATTCGTCCGTTTCCTCGACTTCGTCCGCCGGAGCATCGGCCGGGACCTCCAGCGGAATCGTCTCTGGCGGCGTTGTGTCTTGCGGAACTGTATCCTGCATGGGAATGGGATTGTCGATAGGAATTTCTACCTGGTCCGAATTCGAACCTTGGGCTGACGTTAGTTTGTTCAACTTGGCTTTCAAATCGTCCACTTGCTGCTGAGCACTTTTGACCAACGGATGGTTCTGATCAAACGTCAACTGCAATTCTTCCAAGTTGAATTCGGCCTCTTCTAATTCCGCTTGTAGTTGCTGTTGCTGGCCTGTCCGCTGCACTGTCTGGGCGACATGTACGTCTGCCGGTTTCGCAGCGTCTTTCGCCGCTGTTGACGCGGACGGTGGTGTTGATTCGCCGCGTTCCGGACCAGAACTGATTACGGGTGTCGCCGGAATATTCGGTTCGTCCAAATTGACATCCGTACGAAACAGATCCAGGGACGAATTCGGACCATATTCATAGTTCACCAGCGTCAAGGATGGTCCCACAAGAAACGTCGCTTGATCAGACAACGGACGCTGGCCAATTCGCTGCGGATCATTCGCCTGCAACTGCTGCAACAACGCTTCCAAAAACCGCACGGCCTCGGCCGGCTGATTATGTTCCAATTGAATTTCCGCTTGCCAACGGTCGGCGTCCAGCGAAGGCACGGTGCGAACCTGCAATGACTTGGTCAACGCAGGTGACCTTGGCACTTTGGCCGTTTCAAACGCTCGAAACAAAACGTCACTCGAGCGAATTCGGCCCGATACTTCGCTCTCGAAATCACTCGCCGACGCCGACACAATTGCTTTGACGATGACGTTGGGCCGAGTCATCTGGACAAATGGCAATAGCGCCACAAACACCGCTAACGTGACAGCAAAGAAAACGTAAACGGCAGATTCTTGGTCGCGGCGACGTGGTGTTGGGTCCATGACTCCATCCTTGGATGTGGACTTACGCATTCGGCAAACAAAACAGGGAAAAACGATCCTGCCGTCGATTCGTCACGCGCTGCTGTCCATGCAATGCCAGCAACGCTGTATTCTGTTTCTTTCGACAGCATCTCGCCTATCGTTATCGTCCCATCGCTTGGCAAACTTTAACGATTGCGAGCTCTGCAGCGAACTAATCGACCGTCAATCGTCTGCGATAGATGGTATTTCCGTTGGTGACATACAGATATTGATGATCCTTGCCTGCCAGAATGCAACTAGTTAAAGGGGCTGTGGCGTTCGGTTTGGGCAGCAGGCCACACGGCCGACCAGTCGGATCGAAAATTTGCACGCCCAGCGAACTGGTGATGTAATACCGTCCCGTCTTGTCCACTGCCATGCCATCACCCTGCGCCGAATCGGCATACGGTGGCGGCTGATTGAACGCGAATTCGCCGTCATCATTGATGGGACAACGCAGATCCATGATCGGCATGCCAGCATCCAGCGAATCATCGGCGTTTACGCGGAACATCCAAGCTTGTTTGCCGCCGTATTCGGAAACAGCCAGCGTCCCGCCGTCGTTGCTGAGCGCTATACCGTTGGGCCGATTGATGCCGGTGGCCGCGATGTTGGTTTCGCCGGAAGTGGTTTGAATCCGAGTGACCTGGCCTTTGCCGGTTTCGGTAATGTAGATCCAGCCGTCGGAACTGACGGCCAAATCATTCGGTTGCAAATCGCCCGCAACTTCGGTCACGTCGCCCGACGCGGGATCGATTCGAATGACGCGATTCTTCGAACCTTGGCAAGCGTAAAGCATGCCATCCGGTCCGAATTCGATTCCGCTGACCGATTCGTTGGCAATCACTTTTTGCGAATTGTCTTTCGCGTCGATCCGATAGACTTCGGCAGCTCGCATATCACAATAGTAGAAATTCCCGTCCGCATCTGCGCACGGACCGTCGGCAAATCCCAAGTCGCTGGCCACCACTTCCCACGATTCGCCCGGCACCAACAGATTCAGCAGCGTCAAATCCCCTTTCAGGTCATCTTTAGTATTGTAAACAGGCGAATGTGCTTCCTTTCGCCACAGCCACTTGAGTGCGTCGGGAAAGAGTGCTCCGCCATGATCGGCGTTGTGACCGAACCCTTCGGCCCAATCAAAACGGACGTCATAGCCCATGTATTGCAGCGCAGACGCCATTTTCTTGTTCGCGGTGGGCCAATGTCCAAACGGATTGTCTAAATCTCCACTGGTGTCCGCCAAATAAACGCGAATCGGTTTTTGTTCCGTCTTGCGAATCAGTGACGGATACACGTCACCTCCGCGCAAGTTCACAAAGCTCCCAATGGTCGACAACACTTTGCCGAATTGATCAGGTCGTTCCCACGCCGCCGTAAACGAACAGATTCCACCGGAACTGGCACCACAGATCGCTCGCATCCGCGGATCATCGGAAATCTGGTACTGCTTCTTGACTTCGGGAATAATTTCTTCCAACAGAAAACGAGCGTACCGTTTTCCCAAGCTATCGTATTCCAAACTGCGATTGGAATTTCGCCACGGTGATTCTGGCAAAGGCCGATCAATGTGATTTCCTGGATCCAAAAAGACGGCGATGGTGATTGGCATCGCTCCTTGGGCAATCAGATTGTCAAACACAATCGGCGTTCGCCAGCGACCGTTTTCGTCCAAATAGGAATGACCATCTTGGAACACCATCAAGGCCGCTGGTTCCGAACCGTCGTACTGAGCGGGCACGTAAATGGCCCAATTGCGAACGGTGTTTCAAAGATGCTGGACTTCCACGGCTCCATGTGGTGCACCGTTCCTTTTGGCACCGATTCGTTGCGAACCGCGTCGGGATGCGGTTGCCAAGCGATCGGTTCCGCCGCTGTCTGTTTTGCTTCGAATCATCCGCTTGGCTATTTCTCCTGGCCGCTGGAAACTTGATCCGACCACAGCCACCTCCGCAAGGCATCGCCAAGTTTTTCAATAGCGAATTTTCCGGTGTGACCACCTTCTGTCATTTCGAATTTGAAATTGTAGCCAGCAAGTTCAACGCGGCCGCCAGATCTTGATTTCCTAACGGCCAATTTCCGTGCAGATTATTCAGGTCATCTTGCCCGTCTTGCAGATAAATCTTCAGCGGCTTGGGATTCCGCCGACTCTGACGAACCAAACCGGGATACGCCCAACCACCTCGGATATTGGTGTAGCTTCCAATATGACTGATCACTTTTTGCCAAACTGATCAGGCCGTTCCCACGCCGCAGTGAAAGCACAAATTCCACCGCTAGAAATTCCGCCGATCGCTCGCTTGGCCGGATCATCGGAAACGTTCACTCCTGCCAACGCCACGGGCAGAAATTGTCCACCAAGAATCGCACGTAGCGATCTCCAGCGAATCATATTCAAACGAACGCGTGCTGCGACTTTGGGCGGCTTCCTTCGATCCGCTTCAATCGTCCCCGGCGAAACAAACACTGCCACCGTGACCGGCATCTGCTTGGCTTGAATCAATTCATCGAATAAGGCCGGTACCTTAAATGCGCCGTCCTCCTTGGCGTATCCCGGGCCGTCTTGAAAGACCATCAAACAAGCCGGAGTGTCCGCGGACGCCGCGCTGGAACATACACGCTGTATGTTCGGCTGGTTCCTGGAAAATCTGGCTACTGTCAAATTGACCATGAGTCCATTTCCCTGCCGGAATGCCGTCACTATTTTCCGCCGGTGACTGAGCATCCAAACCACTGATCAACAACAAGGGCAACAAAAGATACTTCGCGCAACAGGACAAGAGCTTCATGATCATACTCGCAGAAGGCAGGCTGGCAGGGTTGGGGCAGGCGAACGAACCGCCGAGCGGTACATTCGCGACGCGTTGAAATCCAATTCGAATGAACGAATCATACCACATCCAGCGCCTAGCACACACGGCGATGCGAATCCGATTTGTCGCCGACTTTGCGACCACCTGTGCGTAGCCTATCCTAGGTGTAGAAGCATCGTTCGCAGATTCAACGGATGACAGGTAAATCTATGGATTATGACATCGTGGTAGTGGGCGGCGGCATTCATGGAGTGGGTGTGGCGCAGGCAGCGGCGGCGGCTGGATATTCCACGCTACTGCTGGAGCAAACCGATTTGGCTGCGGGTACGTCCAGCAAGTCCAGCAAGCTGATTCATGGCGGCTTGCGGTATTTGGAATCGTGGGATTTTCGTCTGGTTCGAGAAAGCCTGCTGGAACGAGAACTCTTGATTCGATTGGCACCCGACCTGGTTCGCCGACAAGCGTTTTACATTCCGGTCTATCCCGAAACCACTCGACGCCCCTGGAAACTTCGCGCCGGTTTGGCACTGTATTCCCTGTTTGCAGGTTTGGGCCAAAACGTGCGTTTTCGAACCGTTGCCAGGCGCGAATGGAGTTCGCTTGACGGCCTGGAAACCAAGAACCTGCAAAAGGTTTTTCAATACTGGGATGCGCAAACGGATGATCGAGAACTAACCAAAGCCGTCATGCAATCCGCGATCGAATTGGGCGCGGTCTTACACTGCCCAGCAGAATTCGTGTCAGCACAACGCAACGACAAGAGTGTGTCAGTCTCCTTTCGACACGAATCTACCGAACACCGCATCCAAACGGCAGCGTTGGTCAACGCCGCTGGACCGTGGGCCACCGAAGTCGGCCGGCGCATCCAGCCAGCTCCGCCCATGCCCAACGTTGACTTGGTCCAAGGGACTCACCTGGAACTTCCCGATCCTGTCTCCAAAGGTTGTTACTATTTGGAATCGCCAACCGATCAACGAGCTATCTTTGTGATCCCGTGGAAAGGACACACCATGCTGGGCACCACCGAGACCGTCCATCACCAAGCGCCCGAACTTGCTCGGCCTTTGGAAAAAGAGCAATCGTATTTGTTAGACGTCTACCAGCATTTTTTTCCAGACCGTCCAACCGAAGTCGTTGATCAATGGGCTGGGCTACGAGTGCTCCCGGCGGCGACCGGCGCCGCCTTCAAACGTTCTCGAGAAACCCAGCTACCGGTCGACCAACCGCGTGAACCTCGCATTGTGTCCATTTTTGGTGGTAAACTGACGGCTTACCGAGCGACTGCGGAAAAGGTGATGACGGTTTTGGCCGCCAGTTTGCCCAAGCGAAACCAGATCGCTCGCACCAACCAACTTCAACTCAAACCCGTGCCGAACCGATCTTAATCGTTCGTTCCAAATCATGATTCATCTGCAATTGCATTTCGTTCGAACCGTTTTGATCATTCCCTTTGCGGTCAACACGCTTGCTGGACCTGCTTGGGCCGAACCGACCGAAACAACTGACCGTTCCATCCACTGGCAAAAGTTGCACCTGAATCGCGAATATTATTGCGATGGCATCACGGCGGCGGACATCAATCGAGATCGACACACCGACGTTATTGCCGGACCATTTTGGTATGCCGGACCCAATTTTCAACAGCGACATGCCTACTACCAGCCCCATCCGCTGCCGCCAGAAAAGAGTCCGTCTGATTGTATGCTGGTCTTTGCACACGATTTTAACGACGATGGCTGGACCGATATTTTGGTACAAGGCCGAGTCCACATGCACGAAGCGTTTTGGTACGAAAACCCCAAGAACGAATCCGGTTTTTGGAAGAAGCACTTTGTCTTTGAACGCATCCAAGGTGAATCACCAACGCTGGTGGTGGATGTGAATTCGTCCCGTTCGCCCAAATTGATTTGCCACTGGGAAAATCGCTGGGGCTGGGTCGCACCGCGGCTGAATTCGCCGACAGATCCATGGCGATTTCGTCCCATCGGAGATCCTGGCGATTGGCCTCAGTTTTATCATGGAACCGGCGTCGGCGACATTAATCAAGACGGACTTTGGGACGTGATTCTAAACGATGGCTGGTATCAACAACCTGCGGGTGACCAAGCGATCTGGAAGTTTCACGCCACAAGGTTTTCACCGGATCGAGGCGGCGCGCAGATGTACGTCTATGACGTGGACGGCGATGGCGATAATGACGTGATCACCAGCCTGCACGCTCACGAATGGGGTTTGGCTTGGTTCGAACAAATCAAGCCCGCCGCATCGCAGGACCAGACCGTGTCACCTGAATTCGTCCTGCACAAGATCATGGGCGATCGTAGCGAACAAGAACAATACGGCGTCGCGTTTTCTCAGCCCCATGCGCTGGAATTGGCCGACATCAATGGCGACGGCTTGAAGGATATTGTGGTGGGCAAACGTCGCTGGGCGCACGGACCTACGGGAGATGTCGAGCCTGACGCGGCACCGGTGGTCTACTGGTTCCAGCTGGAACGCACTCCAACCGGAGTCCAATACACGCCTCGGTTGATTGATAACCATTCAGGCGTGGGCGTGCAAATTGCCGCCGTCGACGTGGATGGCAACGGACGAACCGACGTGCTCACCGCATCCAAGCTGGGAACGTTCTTGTTTCTAAATCAAAGCGAATAAGCCGTTCTTTCGGCTGCAGAATCGCCTGTTCCGTTCGTATGAGATAACACACGGCAGATCTGGCGTTCTACTGAGTGGTTTCCAATCCAAAACCAAAGTAGCCCATCACTAATTTCAACCGCCCATGCTCGGTGCTGAAGACTATCTTGCAGAACAGTAACACCAGAATGGCCGGTGTGCGAAGTAATCGGTTTCGGCAAAAAAGATGGCTATCAACGTCGCTCGTATCATCCATGGATCGATCTAAGTCGTTCTATCGTAGTTTCCACATGACGCATTGGGAATCTTGCGTCACTGTAAACCTCACAACTTGCACCGGTCACACGAGTAGCTGATTCGTTGGCCGATTGAGCTTGAATTCTCAGGCAATCGATCGGTTTTGACTGCAAGCTTTTTAGGGTTCATCAAGCGAACAGACAAGATGCGCGGAGCTTTGCGATGACGTGCCAAGCGGATGATTCTAAGCTGATGCAGCTGGTTTATGCCAGCGCTGCCACCGTCAAGTTTGACGACGAACGGTTAGATTCGCTACTCAGTCGAGCTCGTCACAACAACCGATTCTTGAATGTAACCGGCGTATTGCTGTTCAAAGATCAGACCTTTCTGCAGGTCTTAGAGGGGAAAGCTTCGGTCTTAAAAACGTTGTACGAAAAGATCGAACAGGATGACCGGCATACCGACGTGGTGCAACTCATCCAGGAACCGATTGCCGAACGGAACTTTGGAACGTGGAGTATGGGATTTGTTGCCAATTCGAAGGAAATCACGCGATTGCCGGGATTTGTCGATTTTTTTGGCAACCATCAGGGCGCAACGTTCTTGGATCTTCAGAACGACAGCCGACGAATTCGATCCGTCCTGGAAGGATTTCGCCGAGGACGTTGGCGTCGGTCGAGTCGTGCTAAGCAAGCGTTGGGCGAAAAGTAAATCAATGGCATGGGAAACAGGGATTAAAGTATGAAAGGCATTGTATTCACCGAACTGATTGGGATGATCGAAGCGACGTTGGGAGACGAAGTAGCCGACCGCGTGATCTGTGGCGCCAATACGGCCACCGATGGTGCGTATACGTCCGTAGGAACGTATGACTACCAGGAACTGATTAGTTTGGTTGAACAGCTGGCTCGCGAAACCGGTCAACTCGAAGCAGCGCTGGTGCAAAGCTTTGGCGAATATCTGTTTCAGCGATTCCTGGCCATGTTTCCTCAATTCTTTGACGGCGTTGATTCGTCTATCTCGTTTCTGCCGACGATCGAGGATCGAGTGCACGTGGAGGTGCGCAAGTTATATCCCGACGCTGAACTGCCAACCTTCGAATGCAACCTGGAGAATGACGGCACATTGGTGCTGGAATATCAATCCAAGCGACCCTTTGCTGATTTGGCAGAAGGTCTGATTCAGGCTTCCATTCGTCACTTTCAAGATGATGTCTCGTTGGTACGACACAACCTAGGGGATCAAGACGGTACGCAGGCGCGGTTCGAACTTGCGCCCACTTCCAACCAACCAATCGACTCAGTGGCATCGGCATGTCAAACCTAGACCTGTTGCGACGAAAACTGGAACGCGAAAAGAACGCTCGCCGGGAAGCAGAACGCTTGCTGGAAGAGAAGTCGCTGGAAGTCTATCGCGCGAATCAGCAGCTTCTGGAACTGGCCGAACATAATCGCACCATCATTGAAAGCGCCGCCGAAGGGATCATTACGTACGATCAAGAAGCGCCGTGCGATCTGTGAATCGTTCTGCATTACGAATTCTTGATCTCGGTTCGGTCGACGGCATATATCTAAACGAACTATTCGAATTGACAACGGCCGCCAGTTGCGGATTGCTGTTCCCGGAAGAATCCAATTCTGCTGTTCGAGGTGAATCCGTTGAACTGGACGGGCACCTGCCTGTGGAGATCAAAGGTCTTCGCAACGGAGAGACATTTCAAACGGAAGTCGCCGTCAGTCGGTCAGATTTTGGGCAAGACACGCTGTTTACCGCCGTTGTCCGTGACTTGACTCGACGCAAGAAAATGGAAGCTCGTCTACGTCAGTCGCAGAAGATGGAATCCGTCGGGCAATTGGCGGCAGGAATTGCGCACGAAATCAATACGCCCATTCAATTCGTGGGCAACAACATTCATTTCTTGCAAGGAGCGTTCGACGACATTGGCAAGCTGCTGGATCTTTACGACCAACTGACCTCGGCGGTACGTGAAGGCCACGAAACGACCGAGCTTGTGGCCGAAATTGATCGTCAAGTCGAAGTGGCGGACCTGAGCTTCTTGCGAGATGAATTTCCGGCGGCCATTGAGCAATCACTGGAAGGAATTGATCGAGTGGCGGTGATTGTACGAGCCATGAAGGAGTTTTCGCAATCGCCGTCCGAAGTGGAGTCGGCCTTTGACGTGAACCGCGCCATTGAAAATGCCGTGGCGATGTCGGCCAGTGTTTTTCGTGAGGTTGCGGCGATTCAAACTTCGCTGGACGAAAGTATTCCGACCGTCCTGTGTATGGGTAGTTCGCTGAACCAAGCCTTCCTGAACGTGCTGACCAACGCCATTGAAGCGGTGTCCAATCATGGCGAACCAGGAGAAGGTCGAATTGTCATTTCGACCAAGCTGAACAATGTCAACCAAGCGATCGATGTCTGTTTTCAAGACAACGGTCCCGGTATTCCGGATGAAATTCAACATCGCATTTTTGACCCGTTCTTTACCACAAAAGACGTCGGACAAGGCATGGGGCAAGGACTATCACTTGTGTATGACGTGGTGGTGAACAAACACGGTGGTACCGTCAGCGTCAACTCGCCGCCCCTATGTGGAACCACCATTGTTTTGTCAATTCCGTTGAAGCCAGCTGAGTTATCGGTCAGGAGAGAACATGCAGACGCTGTTAGTAGATTTTGATGAATGCCGAGTCGATAGATGGCGGCACATCCTGGCTTCGGTCAGCGATGTGACAGTGATTGATCAATGTGACAATATTGCACGCAAGGCAGCACTGCAACGCTTTTCGGCGATCATCATCAACAATCGCTGCCTCGCACGCTGGGCCACTGCTGCCGATCAGTTGCTTCCTCGGCTGCATCTGAAATGTCCGTGGGTGGCTTGCGTTGTGCAAAGAGAAGACCCGATTCGCGTTGCTTCGGCGTATTCGCTGGGATTTGACGAATGTTTTTTCGAAGATAGTGTCGACGACGAGATTCTGGTGAAACTCCGTCGAGTGCAACTGTTCGAAAATCTTTCGCGGCAATTGGAACGGGCGCAAAAACTGGAATCGATTGGCGAATTGGCCGCCGGCATTGCGCACGAAATTAATACGCCCATTCAGTACGTTGGCGATAACACTCGCTTTATTCAGTCGGCGTATGTCGATTTAGAAGCTGTCCTGCGAAACTGTCACGCGTTGCTTGATGTAGCGAATCAAGGAAACGATCTGACGCCCATGGTGGAATCGCTACGAATGGCAATCAAGGACGCGGATACCGACTATCTGTGCGAAGAGATTCCTTCGGCGATTCGGCAAACATTGGAAGGCGTGGATCGAGTGGCGAATATTGTTCGCGCCATGAAAGAGTTTGCTCATCCTGGCGTTTCGGACATGACGCCAACCGATCTGTCCAAGGCGATTGAAAATACTGTCATGGTTGCGCGAAACGAATGGAAATACGTGGCTGACACGGAAACTAAATTCGATCCAGAACTGCCGTCCGTGCCTTGTTTGCCAGGCGAATTGAACCAAGTGCTGCTGAATATGATTGTAAATGCGTCCCATGCAATCGGGGAAGCAATGGGCGAATCTACCAATCAGAAAGGCAAGATCATCATCGAAACCAAGTTTGCACCGCCGTATGCGGAAATTCGTATTTCCGACACGGGCGCCGGTATTCCCGCCGCCAATTTGGAACGTATCTTCGCGCCGTTCTTCACGACCAAGGCGGTGGGCAAGGGAACCGGACAAGGTCTGGCAATCGCACGCGCGGTGATTGTGGAAAAACACGGAGGAACCATTGGCGTGGAAAGCGCTGTCGGCAAGGGAACCACGTTTATTATTCGCTTGCCACTGGAAATGGCGTCCCCTGATGCGGACGCGCCAGAATGGACTCCAACGGAAGTTCGCGTCTAGCTGCACCTCTATCGAAAGGGACTACCATGACAACCAAAATTCTGTTTGTCGACGACGAAGCAAACGTGCTGGCTGGACTGCGTCGAATGTTGCGAGGACAACGGCAAGTTTGGGACATGCACTTTGCCAACGGCGGCGAAGAGGCGTTGCGGTTGATGGAACAGCAGGCATTTGATGTAGTGGTGACCGACATGCGCATGCCCAACATCGACGGAGCCGAATTGTTGACCCGCGTTTCCAACCTGTATCCTCATACCGTGCGGTTGGTGCTGAGTGGTCAGTCAGAACACGAAAAGATTTTTCGCGCCGTGGGGCCGGCGCATCAGTTCATGTCTAAGCCCTGCGATCCGGACGTATTGGTCAGCACGATTGAACGAGCGTGCGGATTGCATAGCCAACTTCGAAGTGACTCACTAAAAAAACTGACTTCACAATTGCGTTGTCTGCCTAGCCTGCCAGAAGTCTATCGCGAACTGATTGTTGAACTGGAATCAGACGAAGCTTCGATTCGGCGCGTTTCTGACAAAATTGCGTCGGATATTGCCATGACCGCGAAAGTGTTGCAGTTGGTGAATAGTTCGTTCTTCGGGCAGCGGCAGCAAATCAAATGTCCGCACCACGCAGTGACGCTATTGGGCTTGAATATTATTCGTCCTTTGGTGTTAACCGCCAACGTGTTTTCACAGCAGAAGGATCCGCATATCGATTGCTTTTCGCTACAACAACTGGTAGATCATTCCTTGGCTGTATCCGTGACCGCGCGTAGCATTGCCGAACATTTTTCTGACGAGCCCTTCTTGGTAAACGATACATTTGCCGCTGGACTGTTGCACGATATTGGCAAACTGGTTTTGGCGACCAATCTGCCCGAAGAATACGCTCTGGCACTGCAACTGACACGTGACGAATCCATGTCGATCTGGGAAGCCGAGAAACGAATCTTCGACGCGACCCATGCAGACGTCGGTGCTCATTTGCTGGGGCTGTGGGGATTGCCTCATCCGGTTGTGGAAGCGATTGCCTACCATCATCGACCCGCCGACGCGTTGGTTCCTCATTTCAGTCCGATCACCGCTGTGCATATTGCGAATGCCCTTGAATTGCGAGACTGCGGCGACAGCGGCAACGTACCGGAACTTTGTGTTGACTATCTGAACGGGCTTGGCCTACCGACGGAGTTGGATGCTTACCAACCGTATTCTCGGGCGGCGAACCGAGAAATGAGCGAAGGGGCTGTCGTATGAATGATCGAGTGTTGTTGGTCGATGACGAAGTCAACGTCTTGCAAGGATTTAAACGTAATCTTCGCAAGGATTACAACTTGGAAACAGCGATTGGTGCCAGCGCCGCTCTTGATTTGATTCGAAACAGCGGCCCGTTCGCCGTCGTCGTGACGGATATGCAAATGCCGGAAGTTTCAGGTGTCGAATTGTTGGCACAGGTCAGCGAAATCCATCCGCATACGATTCGCATCATGCTGACCGGAAATGCCGACCAGAAAACAGCCGTCGATGCGGTCAACCAAGGCCACATCTTTCGGTTTCTCAATAAACCGTGTCCGCCGCAAGAACTGGCCAAGGTGTTGAATGCGGGACTGGAACAATATCGACTGATCACTGCCGAAGCCGAATTACTGAACAAGACGCTGGCCGGCAGTGTCCAAATGTTGACGCAAGTTCTTTCGCTGGCTATGCCCGAAGCCTTCGGTTTGACACAAGAAGCCAGAAAGCTGGCTCGCTTCATCGCCGGTCGAATCGGCGTTGGCCCGCTGTGGCAAGTGGAGATGGCCGCCATGCTGATGCGAGTTGGTTGTGTGTCATTACCCAGTGACGCATTAACGGCGTTTTTGTCTGGGGACGATCTGTCGCCGGCGCATGCCAAACTGGTGACGGAAACTCCCAAGTTGGGACACAGTCTGCTCACCGCGATTCCCCGCTTGGAGCCCGTCGCCAAGTTCGTGTTAGCTCAGAATGATCCACCCACCGACCCGACTCCGATTGCCGCGCGCATCCTTCGCGTGATTGGAGATTATCAGCGATTTGCCAGTCACAACGTTCGCACCGCATTAGAACGCTTGCGTTCGGATCAATATGACTCGCAAGTGGTGTCGCTGTTGGCCGAAGCCCTATCCGAAACGTGTGAAGGAAAAAAACTGACGGTCGCCGAACTCAAGGATGGCATGGTCTTGGCCGCCAACGTCGTGGACAATTCGGGGCGATTGCTGATTGCCAAAGGAATTGAAGTACACCAGGCCATGATTCAAAAGCTGGTCATGCTGCGTCTTTCGTCTGCCGGAGTCTGCGAACCGATCGAGGTGCGCGTGGCACAAGGTTCAACGCCGCAGGTCGATGCGGCCCTGGTCGCGGCGGAAGTTTCTCAACAGATTTTTCAGGAGTAGACCAAAAATGAAGCCAGCTATTCTTTTTGTAGACGACGACATGAATCTGTTGCGAGGCATTCGGCGAGCGTTGCGGCAGCAACCGTACCAAATTTTTGTGGCCAATTCGGCCGAAATGGCTATGGAAATGTTTCACCGAGAAGTTTTCGAACTGGTGGTGGTCGATCAGATGATGAACGGCTTGCCAGGCACAGAACTGATGATTTGGATTGAAAAGCATTTTCCGCGAACGGTCCGCATCATGCTGACCGGGCACGCCGAAATTGGCGTTATGAAAAAAGCGATCAACGATGGGCACGTGTTTCGTTTCCTGACAAAACCGTGTCACGAAGTTGAATTGGCAATGGCTATTCAAGACGGTTTGGACCATCTAAAAAGGGAAAGCGATGAAGCAGCGCGTACTGTTCATTGACGACGAACTGGCCGCACTCAAGGCCTACGAACGATGCTTGCGAAGCCATCAGGACGAATGGGACATGGTGTTTGACAGCTGTCCCTTGGCCGCTTGGGAACGCCTGCAGAATTCGCCGTTTGATACCGTGGTTTCTGACATGAAGATGCCCGGTATGACAGGTATCGAATTGCTGCAACGCATGAAAGCGGACGCAGCCTTGAATGACATTCCCGTGGTGATTGTCACGGGGGATAGCGACCAGCAGTGGAAACGTCAAGCTTTGGATATGGATGCTGCCGACCTGTTGAGCAAGCCGGTGCACACCGACGACCTGGTAGCTCGAGTCCGTAGTGCACTGCGACTGAAACGCTACGCCGATCAATTGAAACGCTCCAATCAGATTTTGGAGCATCGAGTGCGCGAGCGAACGGCGGCGCTGGCGTCTTCGCAGATTGATATCATTTGGCGATTGGGCAAAGCGGCCGAACATCGCGACGAAGATACGGCCAATCACGTGATTCGAGTCGGCTGTTACAGCCGCATCATTGCTAAACAGATGGGACTGGACGAAACCGCTTGCGACACTTTATTCCTGGCCGCGCCGCTGCACGATATCGGCAAGATTGGCATTCCCGATTCCATTCTGAACAAACCGGGACCGCTATCCACCTATGAATGGCAGATTATGAAATCGCATTGTGCCATCGGAGAATCGATCCTACGTTCGCCGTGCAAGTTGCTGACGATGGCGGCAAAATTTGCTGGCGCATTTTCCAGTTGCTTGCCCACGCACATTCCCAACAATCCCGTGATTGAAATGGCCGCAACCATTGCCGCCACGCATCACGAAAAATGGGACGGAGCAGGTTATCCGCACGGACTTGCGGGCGACGACATTCCTTTGGTGGGACGAATTGTCGCCGTGGCCGACGTCTATGATGCGCTCCGAAGTCCTCGGCCCTACAAAGATTCTATCAACTTTGAACGAACGATCGAGATTCTAAAGTCGAGTGCTCCCACGCAATTCGATCCAGACGTATTCCAAGCGTTCTTAAGTGGCATGGACGAAATTCGTTCCATCGAACGCCAATTTTCAGACGACACCAATCAGCTGGACAATTCGTTGCCGTCCATTGATACCGGCATGGGATATCAATTGGCCGAACCGGCACCCGTTGCGTGAGACGTTCGCGTGGCAAACGAACCACGGACGATTAGCCCAACGCGCTTTGATAACAATAATCAAACAGAATGTTCCATTCCGCTGCAGCAATCGATTGGCACAGAATCAGACTATCAGCGTCGGGTGACTTGGCTAACTTTTGGCAGAGATCAATAAACGCAAACGGATCCCACGCACCTTGGTTTGCCAGAAAGTTGCAATCAGCATTGGACGGTAATGACGCGGCCAGCTCGTGGGCTACTTGGCACAATTGCGGGAAAACGGGATGCGAACCGACTTTGTGAAACCAATACTTGGCGTTGGAATAATCGGGTTCGCGTCGATGCATCACGCCGTGCCAATAACTGCCGGAACTAGTATGGATCTCTTGGCTGATGGTGTGCGATTCTTCCAGAAAATTGTGCCGAAGCCACAGTCCGGACAGGCAGCAGCGAGCCATCTGTTCGTCGCGAATGGCGGTATGTTCGGCAAATAGTCTCGTCGGCACCAAAGCCCGCAATTGGTCTCGGACAACCATGTTTTCGTGGCCCGGGCCTAAGTCCGGAAGGTCATTTTCCCGAATCAGCTCTGCTACAATCGGACCATACGTTTCAGGGGAAAACGAATTCACCGTTTTTTTCTCCAGTCTGACCAGCAAAGTTTCGAATTTACTGCAAGGTTTATTGGGGGCGAATGTAACGTCTGATCAAGGGGGCAAGCAACCGTCTCTACCAGCGAACGTTGTTGGCTGGTACAATTTTGACTTCTTTTTTTCGAACTCTATTCGCAGTTTCAGGGCGAGTCAGGCAAATGGACGAATCCAAGTCGAATCCCTCTACAAATGATCCAACTACCGGTAAACCTTCCGTTCGAATCAAAATTGGTTCGCAACGCGAATCGGACTCGACACTCGACGTCCAACCCGCGACCACAGCCGATACAGGAGCGTTCCCGCCGGAAACCGCTCCGCCCGTGAACTTGCCGACGGATTTGGGCACGCCGGAACCTTCGCCCGAAGTCGCTGCGGAATCGCCGACCGAAACGTCTCTTGACGCCCCCGTCTCGGTGGATCCAGCGCCAGCCGCATCCGAACCGGAAGGACCGTCGCCTGCCGCGCCCAAAAACTTTCCTCCGCCTCGCCTGAATCGGATGTCCAAAGATCTGCAAGATGAAATTGACGCGGCGCTGGGTGACTTTTCCATTGATGATTTAATGTCCGATTCATCTGCCGCTGGGCCGACCTCAGCAGATCAAGTGGAATTGGATGCGCGACGTTTTGCGACGGTAATGAAAGTCGATAAAGAAAGCGTCTTCTTTAACTTGGGTGGCCCTCATGAAGGTATTGCGGCCAAGAAACAGTTTGACGAAATTCCCGAAGTAGGCCAACAGCTAGACGTGGTGCCTGTTCGCTTTCTGACCGAAGAAGGCCTGTACGAAGTCGTAATTCCCGGTGCGTCCGTGGAAGTTGCCGATTGGTCCGACCTGGCCGAAGGCGTTACAGTGGAAGCCAAGATCACCGGTCACAATAAAGGTGGCTTGGAGTGCGAAGTGAATCACATTCGCGGGTTTATTCCGGCCAGCCAGGTCTCTCTGTATCGCATCGATGATTTCGAACAATATGTGAACGAAAAACTGGTTTGCGTGGTGACCGAAGCCAATCCAGATCGTCGCAATTTGGTGCTTAGCCATCGCGCTATTATGGAACGCGAAAAACAGGAAGCCAAAGAGAAGATGATGGCCGAATTGGAAGTCGGCCAGATTCGCGAAGGTACCGTGCGCAGCCTGCGTGACTTCGGTGCGTTTGTCGATATCGGCGGCGTGGATGGCTTGATTCACATCAGTCAGCTAAGTTGGGAACGAATCAAACATCCCAGTGAAGTGTTAGAAGAAGGGCAGGGCGTCAAGGTTCGTATCGAAAAGATCGATTCCGATACCGGGAAGATTGGCCTTTCCTATCGAGATCTTTTGGTGAGTCCTTGGGATGGCGTTGACGTCAAGTATCAGATTGGCGGAGTGGTGGCGGGAACGGTTTCCAAGATCATGGAATTTGGCGCCTTCGTGAAGCTGGAACCGGGCGTGGAAGGGCTGGTACATATTTCCGAACTGGCGCATCACCGCGTGCAACGAGTGTCGAATGTCGTAAAGGAAGGACAGGCGGTCGAAGTCAAAATTCTGTCGATCGACAAAGAAAATCAAAAGCTAAGTCTTTCCATAAAAGCAGCTCAAGCGACACAAGCGGCTGCTAACGCAGAAGAAGAAGCTGCCGAACCTGAAGAAATCGAAGTTCGCGCACCTGTTGTGCCGGAACATCGCGGACCACTCAAAGGCGGTCTAGAAGGGCCTCGCGGCGGCGAAAAATTCGGCCTGAACTGGTAGCCAGCATTGTTCGTCCAAGGAACTTTTGGCTGACCGAACAGTTCGTCGTGTTTGCAAATCCCTGCATTCGTTGACGTGTAGCCGCAGGTCTTGAAATGGGTGCCTGCTCCAAAGCTAGAAGCCCGAAGCACATGAATGCTTCGGGCTACAGAATGCTCATTTCGACCGGGATGTCACGGCCAAACGGTTCGGCCTTCGTCTATTTTCAATGAAGCATTGCTGGAGTGTTCCGCGGCCAATTACTTCAAGCGTGTGCCAGCAGGCGATCGTTGGAATTGTCGCTCCGTCTGCACAGCCAAACTAGCGGCGATTTCTGCGGCACGGTCCACTTTCCAGTTGATGCGTTCCAGTTCTCGGATGGCGGTGGCCACGTAGCTACCTTCTTGGAACGCGTCAACCAGATCGCCTGTGTTGAAATCGCCATCGCAATTCCAGTCACCTTCGGCCCAAGTCGAATTGTTGGCCACGCCGTCTTCATATTCACCGGCGGTGAAGACTTTGACCAGATCGCTGGAATTGAAGATGCGGTCCAAATTGGAATCGCCCAATGTGGTCCCCAAAATATCGTGAATGTAAAAATCAAAGTCGTCTTGATTCACCGTGCCATCTTGATTCTGATCGAACCGGCTGTCCGTCAAACCACCTCGAATGGCTCGGCACAACGCGTCGATATCGGCTGCGTCCACCACGCCGTCTTGATTAACGTCGGCCGGATTACCTTCCAGGAGAATGGAATCCATGATCATTTCATCGTTGACGTTGCCCGCTTCATCGCGAATCTGGACGTACACAAAGGCCAATTCGCCCGCCGGAACATCGGCCAACGTCCAGTCCACTTCTTGCTGATAAGGTTCAAATTCGGTTCGACCAAAATCGGGGGAATTACTGATCCGCATCATCAGTTCACGTGTTGGCGAACCTGGAATCGGTTCGCCACTGAAGGCGTCATGACCGTCGCGGATTAAGTCCGATGCGTCAATGTGCAAACGAACGTTACGGCTGGCAGTGCTGAGATTTCCACCGTTGATCAGGACGCTGCCAATCGGCGCGTAAGGATCGCCCATCGGCATGACTTGCTGACTATAGACAATCGCACCGGCTACCAAGAACGCCTGCTGCGCTCCCAGGATTCGCACGTCGTCAATTTCAAATTCCTGGCCGCCGATGGCGATGGAATTCAAACGGCCTCGGACCAATAAACGGCCTGTATTCCGAGTGATCTGTTCCACGCTCACGTCCGCTCGGCCTAAGACTTTACCGTCTAATTCGAACAGGGAATTCACGTTCGCCACTTCGCCATTCACAATAAGATTGACGTTGCCGCCGAATTCGCCGAATAGCAATTCAACGGCATCGGCCTGGTCGCCAAATTGGAAACCAACATTCAGATTGGAAATGAATAGCGATTGATTTCGCCCCGACGCATTCACCGTCGCAACGCCTCGGCTGGTTTGCGACCCGTCGCTCAGGAAGAATGGCTGGCCTACCAAACCGATGCCGTTGGAAGTGAGGCGTTGGTCGACGGTCAAACGAGTTCCTTCGGGCAGATCTTCAAAGCCGGTGGAGAGATTGGTATTAGTGGTGCCGACCATCGTGGGCATGACTTTGTATTGATACAGCAGTTCGGGCGAAACTTTCGAATCAACAAATTCGTTTCCGTCAAGATCGTTGGCCACCAAGACAAAATCTTCCACCAAGCGGCCCGATTTATCGAACGCGCGGCGCATGATATCGACCGACGCCAATTCGTTTTCTACCGGCGGCAGAATGATGACTCGTAAATAGGGCTGAAAATTGGGCGTTGCTTCGGCCAAGACCAAAACGCCTTGCAGTGAATCCGTGCGATCGTCCGCCGGGTCCAATGGATTTTGTTCGCCCAGACGACATACTTGTCCGGGAACGAAGATGATTTCACTGCCGTCACTTTCACCACCGCCATCTGTGTCACTGTTGTTCGGATCGGTGCCGAGTTGGTATTCGCAAGCAGCGAACACGCCGTCCATATCGTAGTCGGTGCGAGCGTCATTTGCTTTCGGATCTAAATCGTTTTGTTCTTCCCAGTAGTCTGACATGCCATCGCCGTCGGAATCGCGGCTTTGTTCAATGACAAAACTCTCTTGAGCTTCTCGCCGAATCTTGTCCACGGTGGCTAAGTAATTGACTACATAAGAACCAACAAATGCAGGTTCTTTGCCATCGTCTGGCTTGTCGGCCACAACATCACCGTAGACGGTGGCGTTGAAGGTATTGCCGTACACGCCATCGTTAGGTTCACTGTCGCCATGGTTGCCATCGTCGTATAGAGTGACAATGTGTTGTCCGCCCACAGGATCGGTTACCGTGGCTGTGACATTCGCGCCAGTGATCGGTTTCTCATCGGCGACAAACGCCGCCACAATTGGGACAATGGCGCCCAGCCCTGGTTGTTCCAGCGGTTTGCCGACAAAGGGATGCAGCTCGTAGCGGCTGAGTGCCGATGCGGTGGCGAAGTACTCTTGCGGAAGATTCAGCACTTGCAAGCGATATTCGCCTTCTTGCGGCGCGGGAACTCGCCAAACATCATTCGTGCCAGCCGGCGATGTCCGCCGAAACGCATCGTTCACGGGATCGCCCGACGGATCGAACAGAAGCGTCTTATGATTGGTCGATTTGTTCTGCCAAGCGATGGAGACGACCAGTTCGTCCGTCAAATCGTCGACAAAGATGGGATGGTAGTTGCCTTCCGAACCGTTGAAGCGCACGTTGTCCACCGCAAACTCTTGTCCGCCGACGGAAAACTGACGAATATCACCAGTAATACGAATGATGCCTCGGCGTTCGCTGCCCGCCACAATTTCCACCTTGGCGCCACCTACGTTCTGACCGTGGACTTCGCTAAACGATTTCAAAATGACGAGCTCGTCATTGACGCTCAAGTTCAGTTGGCCGCCGAACGCGCCAAAGTTGAATTCAATTTGTTCAAGCTGTTTTTCGAACTGAAAATCGAGACTGATGTTGTTGAACTGCACTTCGTGATCCGAACCGCCTGACAACGTCGTGTTATCGACGCGAGCGAATCCTTCGTTGGTGAATTGCCCTGGCGCAAAGAAGAATGGCGTGGCCTCCACCATCACGCCCGACATTTCTCGAACGTCACCTACCGTCATCTGCAGCCCGACGATCTGATCTTCAAAATCGATCACGCCCGTTGCTGGTCCACCAATCGCCGAATCGGCCAACGCGGTCATGCTGCGCTGCCGTCGTCCGATTTTGGACGCAATGTTGTCATAGATGCGAGACACATTGCCTTCCCAGGTGAGTGTGGAATTGATCGGCACCGAACCGGACGTGGTGGCGTAATCGTGAGTGCCGCCGGGAACGGACGAGGAAATGGTTTGCATCAGCAGTTCGTTGGCTTCGGGGCCGAGTGCAATCGTGTGAATAGCGCAACCGTTGTCGGTCACTTCGGCTTGCACATCCGCCCAGAACGCCGGTTCGTTTTCCATGCCGTCGCTCAGCAAAATGAAGCTGCACATGTTTTCCGCAATGCCATCGTTGTCGTGTTCCGTAGCGGCCGTGCGTAGACCGTCACCAATCGACGTGGCACTCAGCGGAACTTCATTGGCAATGGCAGTGACGATATCGCTGCGCTGCGAACCGTTGTCCATCCGTTCCAATCCTATCCGCAAATCGGCATTCGTATCAAATGCCACGAAGGCACCTTGATCGTCGTCTGACAATTCGTTGGCCAAGAGAAACGCGGCATTTTGAGCTGCTTCAATCTTGCCGGTACTGCCGCCCATGCTGCCCGAACGGTCCATCACCAGCACCACATCTTGCACTCGTTCTGTGTACAGAATCGAACTGCCTTCCGTGTCGGTGACCGAACCAAGTGACACGGTGACGTTGTAGAATTCGCCATTTTCGCCGCCGGCCGCGTCGTTAGGAGCTTGTACCAACAACCAGTAATCGTCCAACACATAGGACGAATTGACGATGTTCGCATTGATCACGGGACCTCCGCCCGGCTTTTGAATGGATACATCAAACGCGTCGGCAGACAGACCGGCCACACCACTGCCATCGGTTCCCGTCACGTCTACTCGCACAATAAACGTCCGCGGATTGTCCGCTCGCCCTACCATTTCAAACGCCGCCGACGTCGGTGATTTGATATTCAGCGTGGGTTGGACGCAGCCGTGTCCCACATCCACCGTGCCAGAACTTCCCGTTGATGTGACAACTCCGACAATGCGATCCAGATCGGCGGTGCGAACGGTTCGCGCCCACTGGTTACTGTAGCTGGTCCAGCGATCGACCAAATTTCCGCTATCCACCGTCATGACGCTAAATCCGTAATTGCTACCGTTGCCATCGAAGGAAAATGCGGTGAATTCGCATTGGCTGGCAGGGTTGAATTCCCAGTATTGACTGGAGCGAGGATTCAGGTTCGCAAAGTCGGTACTGTAAGCGGGACCACCGCTGTGCGTGTTGTGCCCTGACAAAGCGTTCGCGTTATGAATTTCGGTGTCGATGAAATCGAGTCGCGGATCGGCGGGATTGTATTTGTGCGCCCACAGGGCCAACGTGTAGTCAATGAAGTCGTCGCGAAACGTGCTGCCTTGAGCGGCGATGAAATCGTTCACCGCGCCGGTTTGATCCGTAGGTTGCGAATTGAGTTCGATGTAGAAATCTCGCAAGGCTTGCCAACCCAGATCGTTCGCGGCGGTGACAGGCGGATCGGCGTTGGGACCGTTGCGATATTGATCCATCAGCCACGTCCACCAGGCGACGCTACGATAACGCAGCGTGTACAAATCACTGGAACGATTCGTATCGCTACCAAAGACGCCATTGAATTCTGGAATGAACAAATGACCGGTGTCCATGTCCAACGCCGTGTCTACTCGATCTTCAATTGTCCTGGCAATTCCTTCGCCGTAGAACAGCCAGTCGGGACTGCTATCGTACCGAGCCTGGATCAGGTGCTGCGTTTCATGGTACGCCAGTATACGTTTCATTAGCTGGTCGTTGTTATCGATGGCGTCATCATCTTGCCAAGCGCTGTCCCACGTAGCGTCCAAAGAAGCAATGGTGCCGGTGAGTGGCGTTTCGGCGATAAAGACTTCATATTCGGTGTCGCCGGCGGGCAACACATTGAGACCCTGATTTAGGTAGAACTGCAATGCGGCCTGCGATTCGTCGGCCATGGCCTGAGCGTTGGCATTGATACCAGGCAGGCCATCGTCGGTCAGATCGTCGGTGCCGTTGCCTTCACTGTAGTAGGTGGTGACTTCGTAGGTGGTTCCGTTGTTGACAAAGCTTTGTGAAAAACATTGTTCGAACGCAACACTGTTGAAGTTAAATGGTAACGCTCGGCAAGCCAACATGCGTCGGTCTTCCAGCGATTCGAATTCCGCTTTTCGGCCAGCGGTTCGTGGTTTTCGAAGAAGAACGGATTCTCGAGAAGGGGTTCGCAAAGACATCGGTCACTCCATTTGGGTTGGGACAGTCGTATTCTGGCTTAGACGGACGCGATGCGACCGAGCGATAGTGGTCGAACCGCGGACCACTCTGGATGTAGGGCAGTGACTGTGCTGAGTACCCGTAAGAAGCTATCGACTCTAACGCGTTTTGCAGCGATTGCAAGTGAATTTACGCTGTCGGCCGACGATTCGCGTTTTAATTACAGAGCGAATTTTTTTGACACAGTGCGAATCAGCGAACTGGCAAAGCAGGCGAAGAAGAATTGGACGACGAGGTATCTTGTTCGCAAAACAGACGTCGACGGTTGGGTTTAGTCCGCCAATTTTTCTTCGACCAGCTTGGTCCAGAGTTCATAGCCGGTGTCGTTCAAATGCAGGCCGTCTTGGGCGAAGAGTTCAGGGCGAGGCATCCCTTCTGCATTCAACATGGGGCCGTCCACGTCGACGTAATCTAACAACGGATCGTTGTCGGTGACGTCTTTGATCAGTTGGTTTGCTTCGCGGATCTTATCGATTAATGACCAGCGCGAAAGGCTGGGCTTAATCGCAATGAAGATGATTTTGGTTTCCGGAAGTTCAGTTCGAATCATTCGCACAAACTGCACATAGTCCGCGTGAACTCGGCTCGGAGACTTACCACTGGCCAGATCGTTGTCTCCTTCGTACAGCACAATGGTTTGGGGCTGATACGGCAGTACAATGCGTTTGCTGAAATGGATCAGGTCGCTCATGTGCGAACCACCAAAGCCACGATTGATCACCGTGCGATTCGGAAACCATTTGGCGGTATCCCACATTCGAATGCTGGAACTGCCCACAAATAGAATTGCATCTTGGGGCGGTGTTTGTGCGGAATCGTGCTGTTCGAACGCCGCGATCGCTTCTTCGAATCGAGCCGGATCGACTTCGCCGTTGACGGAAATGGCTTTCCATACCATCGTGATCAACGTGGCCAACAACAAAATACGAGGAATCTTGGGGATTCGAAGAAAAAGTCGAAGCATGACGATTCGTTGGCTTTCGGAAAAGATTGCAGATAATAAGGCCTGGCGACTGCTCATCGCGAACCGCCTAATTCTGGCATTTTTCGCACATCACGACAACTTGCTTGCTTGTGCCGAGCGGTTTTCGGTACAATCTTGTTCGCGCTTTTGCCGGGAATTTGACATTGCCCGTGCAAACTCGTTCTCCCGCCTGATTTGTTTTTTGCCCACCGCGTTTCGCCTTGCCCAAAGGCCGGATATGTTTCGTTCGGATACTCCGCAAAAGTTGTCGTTCGTTTTTCAATATACGGTTTGTGCCAGTTTGTTGTCACTGGCAATGTTCAACTGCGTGACTTCGCCAGCGGTGGGTGAAACGGCGTCGTCGCAGTCAGCTGCGCTGCCGATTAGCTTTGAACTTGACGTCCAACCGGTGTTGACGTCCAACGGTTGCAATGCTGGTCCGTGTCATGGGAAAGCGCGAGGCCAAAACGGATTCCAACTTTCGCTACTCGGCTTTGATTCTGAATTTGATTTTGATTCGATCACCAAAGAAGGCCGAGGGCGTCGAGTCTTTCCGGCGTCGCCTGCGTCTAGCTTGTTGCTGAAGAAGGCGACCGGCCAGTTGCCGCATGGAGGTGGAGTTCGCTTTGATCCAGACAGTGACGAATATCAAATTCTGGCCGAATGGATTCGACAGGGAACGCTACGTCGTGTTGACGGCGAACCGACGCTGGAACGAATTGAACTTTCCGATTCGCGATTATCCATGCGTCCCCGTGAAACGCATTCGCTGCAAGTCACCGCGCACTATAGTGACGGCACCAGTCGCAATGTCACCAAATACACCGCGTTCCAATCGAATGAAGCGGCCATCGTCGGCATTGATAAGCAAGGCTTGATCACCGCCGGTCAGCTACCGGGCGAAGCCACTATGATGGCTCGCTATATGATGCTGATCGCCACCTGCGACGTCTTGATCCCGCTGGACGAGACCGTTCCGCCAGCCGTCTACCAGGGATTGCCTCGTTCCAATTTCATTGACGGATTGGTGTGGGATAAACTGCAAACGTTGAACTTGGTTCCGTCCGGGCCAATTGATGACGCCAAGTTCTTGCGACGCGCGTCGGTGGATATTATCGGGCGGTTGCCGACGCCGGCGGAAGTTCGCGAGTTTCTAGCAGACGAAAGTGCAACGAAACGCACTGACCTTGTGGACCGCCTGGTTAACCGGCCCGAGTTCGCCGACCACTGGTCCAACAAGTGGGTCGACCTGTTGCGGCCGAATCCGTATCGAGTGGGTATCAAAACGGTGCTGAATTACGACCGTTGGATTCGAGACGCTTTTCGCAAGAACAAGCCGTACGATCAATTTGTGACGGAACTGGTCACGGCGCAAGGTAGTACGTTTCGCAATGGTGCCGTGACGCTGTATCGAGATCGTCGTTCGCCGGACGAAGTGGCTACCATGATCAGCCGCTTGTTTTTAGGGATTCGCTTAGAGTGTGCCAAATGTCATCACCATCCGTTTGAAAAATGGAGCCAACACGATTTCTACAGCTTTGCCGCGTACTTTGCCAAAGTGGGCCGCAAAGGGACCGGGCTTTCGCCGCCCATTTCCGGCAGTGAAGAAATGATCTTGGTCTCCAAAACCGGCGACGTCTCACATCCCATTACCGGTGAAAAACTGGATCCCAAGGCATTGTTCGGTGACGCAGCGGTAACAAAAGATGACACGGATCCTCGTCAAGCGTTGGCGCGTTGGATGACTGCTCCGGACAACGATTATTTTGCGCAAGTGATGGCCAACCGAGTCTGGGCGGACATGATGGGCCGAGGTATCGTGGAACCAGTGGATGACATTCGCGCGACCAATCCGCCGTCCAACGGGCCGTTGCTGAAGGCGCTGGGAGATGAATTTCGCCGAGTTGACTTTGATTTGAAAGAATTGGTGCGAACCATCGCCAATTCGTATGTTTACGGTTTGTCGTCTTTGCCCAGCGAACGGAACGTTTCGGACAATCGCAATTATTCTCGGCATTATCGCAAACGGCTACGAGCGGAAGTGTTGCTGGACGCCGTCACGGAAATCACTGGCGTGGATGATGCGTTTCAAGCCATGCCCAGTGGAGCTCGTTCAACGCAGTTGTGGACGCATCGGATTGATTCGGTTTTCTTGGATACGTTTGGTCGGCCCGACGCCAATCAAGATCCTCCGTGCGAACGAACCGATGACACCACCGTGACTCAGTCCTTGCACTTGATGAACGCACCGCAGATTCAGCAAAAACTAAGTTCCGATGCGGGGCGAGTTGCCGAATTGGCCAAGAGTCCGCGAACGAACCAACAAATCGTTGAAGAAGTTTACCTGTTGGCCTACGGTCGGTTGCCCGATGCGCAGGAACAAGAAGTAGCCAACCAATATTTTGAAACACTTCAAGCAAATCGCAGGCAAGCGACGGAAGATTTGCTGTGGGCGCTGTTGAACACGCCTGAATTTGTTTTCAACGATTGATACGAAACGATTTTGTCAGGATCACGCAAAAAAAGGAGCGAACATGGCGGTACGAAGAAACTGTAGCGGAATGAATCGCCGAGACTGTTTGCAATTGGGACTCGGTGCCATCACCGCCGGCGGGTTGGTCGGCGGGCTGCGAGGAACCGCGTTGGCGTCGGAAACCATCCATCGGCCTCGTTCGGCCAACGCGTGCATTTTGATCTGGATGGATGGCGGGCCCACGCATTACGAAACGTTCGATCCCAAACCAGACGCGCCGGCGGAGATTCGAGGTGAGTTCAAGGCCATTCCCACCAAGGTGCCCGGCGTCTATTTTTCCGAGCACATGAAACGCTTGGCCGGAATCGCCGACAAACTGTCCGTGGTTCGATCCATCCAACACAATCAAGGCAACCACGGTGCCGGGAATCATTACATGATGACCGGCGCGCCGCCTCGCATTCCGGTCGCATGCGGCGCGTTTGTCAGTTTTCATCCCAGTCTGGGTTCCGTGACGGCCAAAGAAATTGGTGCGCCGGAAGGGCTGCCACCTTATTTTTCCATGCCCAGTATGTCTCGATCCGGCGGGCCGAATTTTCTAGGCGCCAAATACGCTCCGTTCGTGGTGTCCGATAATCCGAATTCAAACGGATTCCGAGTGCGTGACGTGGCGTTGCCCAAAGGCTTGGACGGTAGTCGCTTTGGTTCGCGAAAAGAACTACGAGCCAACGTCGATCGACTGGTTCGCATTCAAGACGAAGTGGCGGCCGATCCGACATTGGCCCTTGACGAATTTTATCAACAGGGCTACCAACTGGTGACTTCGACGGAAGCGCAGAAGGCCTTTGATATTCATAGCGAACCAGATACCGTCCGTGACGAATACGGCCGCAATAGTTTTGGACAACGCGCTCTGCTGGCGAGACGCTTGGTGCAGGCCGGAGTGCCGTTCATCACGTTGTATGAAGGTGGCTGGGATCATCACACCAATCTATTCCCGGCATTGGAAAAACGATTGCCTGATTTTGAAGGCAGCATTGCCGCTCTGATCAACGATCTGGACCGATTGGGCATGTTGGACACTACGCTGGTGGTGGCGCTCGGTGAATTCGGACGAACGCCCAAAATCAACAAAGATGGTGGACGAGACCATTGGTCGAACGCCATGTCGGTCCTGTTTGCCGGCGGTGGCACTCCGGGCGGACAGGTCATTGGCGCGACCGATCGGCAAGGGTACGCAGCGGTGGATCGAGTCCTTTCGCCGGAGAATTTTGCGTCCACCATTTATGCGAAATTGGGCATTGATCCCAACAAGATTTATGTAACTCCAGAAGGGCGTCCTACACACTTGGTCAGCGACGCCACGCCCATTGACGAATTGATGGGCTGACAAACATGTGGCAGTAGAGAAACTTTGATGTTGCAACGTTGTGTTTGGTTTGTGTTTCTGTTTCCGTCATTTGCGCTGGCGCAAGACACTGCGCCCGCCATTAATCGCCTGTTTCCAGTTGGTCTGCAAGCCGGAACGTCCGTAACGGTGCAGGCGTTGGGTTCGGTTCCGGATGGTCAAATAGATGTTTGGTGCGAAACGCCCGGCATCTTGGTGACGGCCACGGACGAAAAAGGGAAGTTTCAGATTTCTGCCGATGCCAGTGTCACGCCGGGCGTTTATCGCATTCGCTTCTACAATGCGGCGGGCGCGTCGTCGCTGATTCCGCTGGTGGTTGGTTCGCTGCCGGAGATCACCGAGTCGGATAATCAGCCGGCGGAAGTGATAGGCAAAACGATCAACGGGCGGTTGATCAAGAATGACGAAGTGGACGAATATGTGGTGACGCTGTCGGCCAATCAAACGTTGGTGGCTTCGGTGGTAAGCAACGAAATTGTGCGTTCTCCCATGGATGCGTCGCTGCAGATTTGTGACGCCAAGGGTTTTGTCTTGGAACAAAACGACGACGCCAACGGCATTGATCCTCGATTGGTGTTCACCGCCGATTCTGACGGAGAATATCGAATTCGCATCTTTGCGTTTCCGGAACAGCCAAATAGTTCCATTCGTTATTCCGGCGGCGAAGATTACGTCTACCGCATGACGCTCACGACCGGCTCGTTCGTCCACGCCTCGCTGCCTTTGGTTTTGGCTTCCGAACAGACGAATTCGCTTGTCTTGTCGGGCTGGAATCTGCCAGCGCAGCCAAACGTGACGGCGGTTCGTACTGCGCGAACTTGGCGAGGCCCGGCGGCAAGATTTGCCGGGATGCTACAGCTGCCAGTGGCGGAGGCTGGCGTGCAAGTGGTGACGCATGCAGATGATGATCAGGCGCTGAGCCTGACATCATTGCCGGTTTGGGCGAACGGCGTGATTCGTGCGCCGGAAGCGGTGCAAAAATATCGTTTGACATTGGCGAAGGGACAAAAGGTTCGCTGCAAACTGGAGGCTCGTCAAATTGGTTCCGACCTGGATCCGCATATTTCCATCTGGGACGCCGATGAACAGCAGATGCTGGCGGAAAACGATGATGCTAGCCGAGAACAAGTCGACGCGGAACTGGAGTTTGCGGCAGCAGACGATGGTGCCTATGTGATTCAAGTTCGTGATCTGTATCGTTTTGGTGGCGAACACTTCTTCTATCGTATGTTGGTGTCCTGGCCGGTTCCCGATGTGACGCTGTCAGTGGCAGAAGACCGTTTGCAATTTGCGGCCAAAGAAGATGCGACCGGTGAACGGAAGGTGTCGGTGAATCGGCACAACGGTTTTGCGGAAACGGTGAAGATCCAAGCTGTCGAGCTTCCCGACGGGGTCACGTGCGAAGCAGCAACTTCAGCAGGCGAAGGTGATTCGGCCAAAGAAGTCACGCTCAAATGGAAAGCTCGCTGGCCCGTGTCCGGCCCGGTTCGACTGCAAGGAATCGTCGTCGACGAAGCTGGGCGAATTCAAAAAACAATCCCCGTCGAATTTGACCTAGGACGCTGCCTGCAAGTTTCTTCGCTCCGCACCAACCAGTTGTGGCTGACAGCGACAGCGGAATAAGCTGCCGGAATTCTTGGCGACGTCTGCTTGTAGTCCCGCCTTTAGGGCGGAATCCACTGTTGCCAAACGTCTTCAATTACATTCCATCTGCACGATCGTCCGGCCGATACGCTGGGCTATTCCTTGGGCCGATAGAACAAAACCATCGGCAGCAGCAAGAACGCCATCAGCAGGAACATGTGGCTGCGAGGCCATCCTTTGTGCGGCAATGACTTTGTCAAACATCCCGTAGATCACTCCAGATAACAGAATCGCCGTGAAGTTGGCTAAGTTCATCACGGCAATCATCTGCTCCTTTCTGGTCGTCTGGCGGACGAGATTGAATGAAGACCTGCACCGGAATGGCAAAACCAGCTGATACGCCAACCAGAATCAGAATGACACAGCTCCCGCCAAAACCCAGCAGATGAACGCGATTCGGCAATGTCAGCGTGTTTTCTTCGGATGGAAGCGATGTGTCATTCGCATCATCGATTTGATTGTTGTTTGCTTCGGACGCCGCGACTGACAAGGCGGCTTGTTTGTCGGCGTC
Organism: Pirellulaceae bacterium; assembly: GCA_041399205.1. Taxonomy (GTDB): domain Bacteria; phylum Planctomycetota; class Planctomycetia; order Pirellulales; family Pirellulaceae; genus JAGQOZ01. Next base: position 293,953 of record JAWKTK010000009.1, read on the forward strand.
GGTGGCGGTTCGAGTGATGCCGAGGATGGCCAAAAACAGAGTTAGTCCGAACAAGCCGATGCGCACGATGCGAAAATCAACCTTGCCGTGGCACAGTCGCCCAGCAATGACCGAACCGACGGCAATGCCAATGGCAATCATGCCCGGCATCAAACTGGTTTGCACATCGTTCAATTGCAGTTGGCGTAGTCCAAACGAATTCACCGCCAGGATGGCAATCCCCGAAACCAGCCAGAAGACACTGGACGCGCCCAGTGCGGAAACCAACGGCCAGTCGGTTTTCAGGAACGCCAGCGTCGACTTGGGAATGAAAAACGACCACGGTGTCAGCTGTAACCGGGGATTCGACGCAGGTATGGGGCGAACCATCAAACTAGTCAGCGTTCCGACAATAGCGATGCCGATGCAGACGAACGACGCGATCCACAGTCTGCTGACTTGATCGGTAATGGGAAACTCTTTGTCAATCAGGACGTCCTAAGCACTCCAGCAGTGATGGTTCCCAGAATGATGGCCAAAAACGTGGTCATCAGCATGATGCCGTTGGCTCGAGGTAGATCGGAGGTGCGAAACAGCTCGGGCAAAATCCCATATTTGCCCGGTCCGAAAAAGCGCTCTGCATGCCCATCAGAACAGCACAACCAATAAACCGGTGTAACCGAGCGAGCCGAATTGATGAACGCCAACATGCCTAAGATCATGGCCACAATTTCGGCAATTTTGCAAAGCACGATCACTCGACGCTTGCTATACCGATCCGAAAGATAGCCCGCGATGCCCGAAAACAAAATAAACGGCAGCGCGAACAAGACCGCTGCTTCATCTTGCTTTTCCTGTTGCATCGAGGCCATAGAAGCGGCGGCCGCGCCCGTGGGAATTGCCAGTAGCAGAACCAATTGCTTGAACAAGTTGTCGTTAAAGCGCCCAAAAACTGAGTGGATACCATGCCCCAAAACGATTTGTCTCGATTCAGCGAAGGCCGATCCTCTTGCACCATCCCACCACCAATTCATGCGAAATTATTGTCCAATCGCCGCCTGCAACTCGCAAACGGCTCGGCGTAGTGTAAACAAAAAGCCGTATTGACGTTACTCGAATTTTTCGTCCGGTAAATTCGATCCGCTGGCGATCGGACCGCTGGTGATCGCTGGCCAGTTCCGGGCTTCGGTCAGTCCGTTCACTTCGTTGACACTGTAGATGGAGCCTCTTAAAATCAAAACTTTTTGCGGAAAAAAGAAAGAACGATAAAGTAACTTCGATCCCTAACCCAAAGGACGGTAAGATGACTCAATCGGGCGGCGGACAACTGGATACGGTAATGCACGAATCGCGGCTCTTTCCTCCCAGTGATGAATTTGCCGCCAAATCCAGAATTGGTTCTCTGCAAGCTTACCAGCAACTTTGGGATGAAGCGGCGCAAGATCCGGTCGCTTTCTGGGACAAGCTTGCCAAAGAGGAATTGCATTGGTTCCAGCCGTATGAAACCACGTTGGAATGGAACGAACCGTTCGCCAAATGGTTTGTCGGTGGCCAAACCAACGCGTCTTACAATTGTCTGGACGCGCATGTGGAAGCGGGGCGAGGTGACCGAACGGCCATTCTGTGGGAAGGCGAACCGGGCGACCAACGTACGCTGACCTACAAAGAATTGCTGGACGAAGTCTGCCGCTTTGCCAATGGTCTGAAATCTTTGGGCGTGGAACAAGGCGACGTCGTCTCAATCTACATGCCGATGGTGCCCGAATTGATCATTGCCATGTTGGCCTGTGCCAGAATTGGCGCGGCGCATTCCGTGATCTTCGCTGGCTTTTCTGCCGAAGCGATCGCCGACCGTAACAAAGATGCTTCGGCCAAGGTGCAGATTACTTCGGATGGAGCTTGGCGACGAGGCAAAGAGCTGTCGCTGAAGGCCACCGTGGACGATGCACTGGCCAAGTCTCCTTCGGTGACAACGTGTATTGTGCTCAAACGAACTGGCAGCGATGTCAACATGGTGGCAGGTAGAGATCATTGGTGGCATGACGTGGTCGCTAATCAATCGACCGAATGTCCCGCGCCGGCATTGGACAGTGAAAACACGTTGTTCATTTTGTACACCAGTGGATCCACCGGAAAGCCCAAAGGGATTCGGCACACCACGGCCGGCTACAATCTGTTCGCCAAGAAGACATTTCAGTGGGTGTTTGATCACCGCGACGACGACATCTACTGGTGCACCGCCGATTGCGGTTGGATTACCGGACACAGTTACGTGGTGTACGGTCCGTTGTCCGCTGGTGCCACTTGTTTGGTCTACGAAGGTGCGCCCAATCATCCGGCAGAAGATCGGTTTTGGGACTTGGTCGAAAAATACAAGGTTACAATCTTGTACACCGCACCGACGGCGATTCGCGCCTTTATTAAATGGGGTGACCAACACGTCGAAAAGCATGACCTGAGTTCGCTCCGATTGTTGGGCACGGTCGGCGAAGGCATCAACCCGGAAGCGTGGATGTGGTACCACGAAAAGATTGGCGGCGGACGCTGCCCGATTGTCGATACGTGGTGGCAAACGGAAACCGGCGGCATCATGATGTCTCCGCTGCCTGGAGCGATTCCGACCAAGCCGGGCAGCTGCACCAAACCGTTGCCAGGCGTGTTGCCGGCGATTGTGGACGAAACGGGACAAGCAGTCGAACCGGGTAACGGCGGATGGCTGGTGATCACGCATCCGTGGCCGGGCATGCTGCGAGGCATCTGGGGTGACGACAACCGTTACCGCGAACAATACTGGAGCCAAGTTCCCGGAAAATATTTGGCCGGCGATAACGCTCGTTGTGACGCCGACGGTTACTACTGGATCATGGGCCGGATTGACGACGTGCTGAATGTGTCCGGGCATCGTCTTAGCACCATCGAAATTGAAAGTGCCTTGGTTAGTCATCCCGCCGTGGCGGAAGCGGCCGCCGTCGGTCGACCGCACGAATTGAAGGGCGAAGCGGTGGCGGTGTTTGTCACTCTGCGAGATGTCGAGCCGAGTGACGAACTTGTGAACGAATTAAAGCAACACGTTCGCAAGGAAATTGGCGCACTAGCTCAACCAGACGATGTTCGGTTTACGGCCGCTCTGCCCAAAACTCGCAGTGGTAAAATCATGCGACGGTTGTTGAAAGACATTGCCGCCGGCAAGGAGACTACTGGAGACACCACCACGCTGGAAGATTTTACGGTGCTGGCCAAATTGCGCGGCAACGACGACTAAGTCATTTGCTTGTTCGTCGATCCGCCGCTTTGCCGCTGAGCAAAGTGGCGATTTGAACGGACATTGTGAACCGGCGTCGCGTTTTCAGCGAACACTCGACCAGGCAACGTGCACTGCGGAAACGGCTTGCTGCGTTTGCTTCCAAATCCAGGAACCCACAGACTCCGACGTTCCGCCCAACGCGACGTAGACGCGTTGCCCGCAGCGCAACTTTGCCGCTTGGTCTGGTGACAATTGGACAAACGCGTTCACTCGCGACTCAATCAATGTTGACTGATCTTGGTCGTTGGTGACGGTCGCCAAACGTCCGCCGTTGGCCGCCAGCAGTCGCGGTTCGCTGGCCACATTGGATGCCGATGATTCGATTCGCTGAGCAAACGCGTCGCACACGTGTTGCCCGTTGGCAAACACGGCGACCGGCTTGCCTAACCATTGCGGTGCATGGTCCGCTCGGATTTGGGACACGGCCAGCTTGATGCGCTTACTTCGTTCGTCTCCAATGGCCGCCAGTTCTTGGCCTTCGTCCACGTAACGACCTGCCCATTGCTGAAAATTGCGAGCCACCACGCGGCCAGCAACGGATGCTCGCACAGTCAGCTGGTCTACTTGAGATCGAACAATCTGGATTTGTTCTGCCAACGCCGCCAACTTGGTTTCCGCGTTCTGCAATTCGCTGGCGTCTTGCTGCCAACGAGAACTTGCGACTTCCAATTGCAGCAAGCCGAATTGCTTTTCTAGTTCGAACCGTCGGAGTTCGAGTTCAGGATTGGACAGCGTCAATACGTGGTCATCTTTCGACACGAATTGACCCGAATCTACCAAGACTTGATCTACCACTCCGCGAACCGTGGCTCGCAAAATCACTGGCGGATCATATTCTACAATCCCAGGCTCAGTCCACGTCCAATGCAATGGAATCAGCCACGTCAGCGCAAACGAAAGGCCGACCAACAATCCGCAACGCAGCATCAACACGAATGTGTTGACCTGGCGTTGGACAACCAGCGTGATGAGCTTGGATAGAACCATCCAGACCGGTTGTACAAAAAACGCAAACGCACCGGCGATTGCAATCGTTACGCCGGCTCCGCCAAACAAAACCGCAGCCCCTGCAACGAGCCCTGCGGAAACGCTGATTCGATACACCCAAGAAAGTAGGCCGTACCACACAATCCAATGTGGCCTTGAATTCGAATCATCTGGCTGGGGAATGGCAATGCCTAAAAAGTAACGCCAAAACAGATAGTCCGTCTGCCGTTTCGCAACATCTCGAAGGTTATCAATTCCCGTGATGTCCATCAGTGCGAAGTAGCCGTCAAATCTGACCCATGGGTTTAGATTGAACAGCAAGGAACTGGTGGTGGCCATCAGGACGACATCCGCCATCATCGTGCGAATTAACATTTGGTCAGACAAATGCCACACTAGCAAAGCCAGCGCGGCCACACCAAATTCTGCCCAGACGCCGGCCATGGTGACGTGCAGCCGCTGCCAACGAGACGCAAATCGCCAACTGGAATTGACATTGACGTAGGCCAGTGGCACAAACAGGATGGCGGCAATTCCGGCTTCCTTGACTTCGCCTCCGTAGTGGCGACAAGTGGACGCGTGCGCAAATTCATGAACCACTTTCAGGACGAACCACGCCGCGGCTAGCAGATCAGCGACTGGCTGAAAACACCGTCACCACACGCTGTCAACAAAGGCGTCGCGTTGTGGCAACGTTACCCAGCTATTCCCAGAAACGCGGCCAAGACGGTCCAGAAACACCAAGCACCATGCAACCAACCGACCCACGGTTGGATTCGAACCAGCGCCTTATCCGGATTCAGCAACGGAATTTTCCAGTAGAACGGCAACGTCAACAGCGAAAGGACGTTTGCCCTTCGAATTCGCTGTTTTGGCTGCGCACCTTGAATCAGTCCGTGCGTCATCAGCATTTCACACAGGTCCGATACTACTTCGGGCGCGATCGTCTCGCCGGTTTCTTGGTAGATTTCTGTGGCGACAGCCTCGAAGGATTCTCCTGCCAGCATCCCCGCGACCAATCGACCTTCGACAGTTCCCAAACGAAAGAACTTGCTGTCGTCGACGTCTTCCAATAGATACCGATTGTCGGGTCGGCAGTGGAGGGCCAAATGAGGTTTCAGCTTGAGCGATGGCAGCGAATTGGTCGGCATTTTACCACCCCAGCGTTTCACGCATCGCTTCGATGGGACGATGAAAGGCAATCCAACCTAACGCTCGATAACCCGTCCAAATCCTTGCTTCGCCCGTCATGCCGGGTCGGAGTTTTCCGTCTGTGTTTGCTAGTTCCGCGTCGGCAATGAAGACACACTGTTGGTCGCGAATTTCACTCCGTAGATGAATGGTCTTCAAATTCGCGTCGTTCTGCCGCAATTGTTCTGCGTCCCAATAGATGGTGGCTGCCATGCCTTCTTCAATTCGAAGGATTTCCGCTTCCGGCACGGCGAGTTCCGCAATCATGTGTTCTAACGACGCTATTTCGAACAGTTCGTGTCCCACTTCCACTGACGCGCCGGTGGCTCGCTCCAAGTCTCCTCGGACCACAACGCCACCAATCGGACTGGTAACCGAAAGCTCAGCCATGCGGTCCTGCAAGACTTGAAGCTTGCGTTCCGCGTATTCCATTTCCAACTGACTGGCAGCTGCCTTCGAATGATCGCCCGTGGAAAGCGATGCCATCCAGCGTTGTTCACATTGATTGCGTTCCGAAGTCAACGCGGCCGCTTCGTTGCGTATCTCGTCGCCGTTAAATTCGCACAGTAAATCGCCCTGGGCTACCGTTTGTCCTGGCAGCCTGCTGACACGTTCAATTCGGCCATCAAACGGTGCCGAAACAATCCGTCGGAAAGCGGGTTCGCACGTGACGCGACAACGAATGCTGTACGGAACCGGTATGGCCAACACTGCCGCAATCAATCCACATACCACGGCGTAATGTTGCCACTTCTTGCCACATGAACGCACGTCCGTTCGTAACTTGCCGAGAACTGTTGTTCCTATGGCACGCCAACTGGCGTCATCATCCACCGCTGCTCCGTCTGTTTGGTGCAGCAACGGAATCACGCTCGCCAACCAATCTAAGCGATCTTTCACGGTTGGTTGTGACTGTAGGTCCACCACTACCAACAAAACTTGAGACGATGATGGCAACGGATAGGCCAGCAAGCAAATTGGGATCGTGGCGTCTTGCGTCACCGCCGTTTTGTAGGACTTGGATTCGGCCGCTCGACTCAACAATGGCCAGGCAGAAGACGAATCGCAGAACTTCGCTTCGCCCCATGACTGACATACGAACCACTTGTTAGTGCCGTCCTGTTGCCATAACGTGCACGCGGTTGCTCCCCACGAACGCAGCGGTTGATACACGCCCCAATCTTGCTGCGTATCTTTGCGGCTGGGTGGAGCAACATTCTCCGGCGAATTTGACGGCGTTGGGTCAACAAGCAGCGAAGAAGCGGTCATGCGATTCCTCTAGGGACTTGGTTGCCCAGCTGTCGTGCCGCTGGAAGATTCCGTTTCTAAGGTGCAGCGTTCGCCCGCGTTCAGGCTCCGATCCAGATTGTCGATCAACACCTTGACCGTGTACGTTCCCGTTTCGCCGTGTGGAAACGGCGAAACAAAATAGACTGTACCTTTTACTTTTCGATTCGCTTCGACAAAAAACACTTTGACCGTCTGCTCCAATTTGATGGTATTTCGCAACGAACGAGGTACCAGAAAATCGACGGACAATTGATTCAGATCGGCTACCACACAGACGGTCGGATCAACCGGACCAACGTATTCGCCGGGCTGCTTTTGATATTCAATGAGCACGCCATCAAACGGCGCTACAATACAATACTGTTGGCTCTCCGCCAGCAATCGCTCGTATTCCGCTGCAAACTGCAACGAGTTTTCTTGGGCTCGCAGCAACGACGCTTCGGCCAATTCGAAATCACGCCGAGCCATCTCCAGTTCGGTGTCGGTCGCATGGTTTCGCGAACGCAGGGCCGTCAATCGATCTAGCCGAGAACGCTGTGCGGCCAGATTCGCTTGGGCTGTGCGAGTTTCGCCCTGAGATTCTTTGGCCAGGCGAGCTTGTTCTAGGCGTCGTTCATGCACGGACGAATCCAGCCGAACCAGACATTCGCCCTGCCGCACGTGACTGCCCGGTGTCACTTCCAGCGAAGAAACCACTCCGCTTAGCTGACACGCGACGTCCGAAATTCGAGCAGGGTTGACTGAATCCTGCCGCAGATACGCCATGAAATTTTACTGTCTGCGCAGTAGCAGCACCACAAAGCTGTAGCAACGCAGCCACTACCATCCCATGTCGGTACATCCAATCTGACACAAACATCTCTCTCTAAAACAAGGTCGTTCCAAGGCGAACAACGGAAAGTCTACGTCGGAACAATCGGCTTTTCCGAAATCAGGACGACGCCCAGCTTCAGAGGATAAATAGCGCAAAAACAATACAAACCGAATTGTCCGTCTGTCTTGCGTCTGATCGAAGGAGCGGTTTTCTCTGGTTCGCACCCAACTGTCGGGGACTCGCCTGCGCCCGCGTAGTTTGATGGATGGCCGTATTATTGTTTCGACCGGACGGCAATTCGTTCGGCGTCGTAGGATTCAATCGCCTGAAACAGATCTTCGTTGTCTTTCGGTTCCATGACTTCAGTCAGCGCGAAGCCAGAGTAATAGGCCCCTAAAGGTTGTGCCTGACAGTGCAGACATTCTCCTTTTAGTGCCAACGTTTCCTGGTTACTGCGAACGATAATCAGATACGCACCAGGTTCCAACGGTTTGGACGAATAGAACGATAGGCCTTGTAACGACATGTCCAACGTAATTCCCGCTACGCCAGCGTCTTGTTCGTCAGTCCGAAAAACCAGACAGGGTAGGTTTCGGCGATTGCGACTCTCAGATCTCTGGCCATCCGCTTCTACTTCGTGGCCGTAGGAAAAGGTTTGATTGATGATGCGGCCCATGGCTCGGTTAAGCGTAACTTGCTTCTTCTTGGCGCTGGAAACCCACATTGCTTCACCTTAGTTTTCGTAACGAAACGTCTCCGGAAGAACGAGTTTGCATTCATTCGCAACGGCTTATTGAAATCCCTAGCCGATCGGACAGGAAAACATACTCCACCGTGTCGACTTTGCTGAATAAAGTCCGATTGATACGGGAAACGGAATGGAGTGCACAACCTGGACCGGATTTGATGCCACAGTTCAGACGGTACTATCTGTTGCAATCGATACGAACGGCCTTGGCCAATATCACTTGCGCGAATGTCCCCTCGGCTAATTCGCAAAGCGAATGAACGCTCCTGTTGATCGCTGCAGGTCCAAAATTGCCAAATGAAAATCGATCGTAGCCAGCAACAGACCTTGTTCTTCTTGTAGCACTCGGTCTTGCGCCTGAAACAGATCATTTAGCTGTACTTGCCCCAAATTGGGATCATCTCCCAACATTTTCCAGCGGTCTTGCAGGTAATCCAGTTCTTGATTGGCTGCCGCCAACGATTCGTACCTGCTAGAGACGTTGGTCGAAGCGGCCGAGATATCTCGGATGGCCGACTCTACGTCGGCGCGAACCGTTTCGTTCATTTCTCGCAGCAGGTGCCCTAATTGCGCAAGTTCCAATTCGCGTTCTTGGACCGCAGCTCGAGCGCTGCGGTTTGCTGCTGGACGCTCAAAAACAAGGCCCGCCGAAACGCCCGGTGTACCTCCGCTGAATTGATCGGACCACGCATTTGCCACGTCATTGTTGCCTTGCAGTCCGGCGATATAGGCTTCGCCCACAAAGTCCAATTTGGCTTTCATTTGATCGTGGGCCAGATTTAATTTCGCCTGAGCGATCCCCACTTGCGCATTCAAGTCCGCCAGCTCTGGTCGAGCTTGCAAGGCACGCTGCACTTCCGACTCTAGGTTCAGCTCTAGCGGAAATACCACAGGTGATTGCACTGGTACGAAGTCCAGATGGCGATTCTGTAACATCTGCGGGGCATTAACTAACGCCCGAAGTCGACTTTCATGGTTGCGAATCTTGGCGTCTACCGTAGTGATTTCCGCTCGACGATTGGTTACCGCCGCTTTTACTCGGAAAATCTGGCTTTGAACCGCATCCAACGAAGCGCGGCTTTCCAGGATGACAGCAATCTCCTGAGCCCGCTTGATGTGTCGCAGCCGCTGAAATCGTGACGCATGTTCAAAGTACAGCGACCAGTACGTTTCGGCAATGTCGTACAGTTGTTGCTGCAGTTCTTTGGCATATTCGGCTGCTGCGGCTTCCGTTTCGAAACTCGTCGCCAACACCAACGTGCGCTGCACATCAGTTACTCGGCCACGCAGCAACGGCTTGGTCACGCCGGCGCGAATCCGTGACGTCGCTTGATTTGCCGGGGAAAAAAAGTTGGAATTGCTGTCCTTCAAACCAATCCGTTGGCCCACGCTGTATGACAATCCGTCACTTCGCTTGCCTCGCAGCCCCGCGTCCAATCCAATCACGCGGTCTTCCAATCGAGGTGGTCCGCCGGTTTGCAGAGTGCTTTCTACCGGGTCGTTGGTACGATTGAAATTGCTTTCACTAAACAGCGTTGGGTCGGTGAACGCCGTCGCTTGCTGCAATTTGGCTTGAGCAATATGAGGCGTTAAAGCCACGGCTTGAATTCGCCCCGAATGCGCAACCGCCATCAACAGTAATTGCTCGACAGAAATCGGCAGCCCGTTGCAAACGCCTCCGGAACCGCGCACGACTAATTCGTCCCACCATGCCGCTTGGCTAAGAACCGGTTCCGGCTGCGGGAACCCATGCGATTCTTCGATCCTCTGTGGCGGCGACGTCAAGATTGGCGAGTGGACTTCGGTTTTGGCGAACGAACGAACGGGTCTATTGTTGGCCGCTGGTAATTCGGTTAGACGAGGCAACCGAGTGGCTTGGGCAGCGGGTTTCGAGCGACCGAAGAAATGTTTCAAGGGTTGGGGGCCGGTCACGTTGGTTCGCTCTGTCGATGGTCGATTCTTTGGCGGACCAATCGATGCCACCGGGAATTCGGCCGCTGTTTGTGCGCGGCAGCACATACTTCGCCCCAACAGGGCCGAAATCACCGCAACGGAGAATATCCAATGTCGAATTACGCTCATCATTCCTTTTTTTCGGCTGGCCGTTCGCCGGAAATACACTGCATCAAACGCTTTCACTCGGGCGTCTTCGCCAACAGCCCAATAATAAGTTCAATCGCTACAGCCGGAATTCTCGGTGGATCAAGTTAATCCGTCACCAACTACCTTTTTGATTTGCCTTGCCCGTCTGCAATCCAAGCGATCAAGCAAACAACAGCCCGAAAACTCTTCCTATGCGGTAATGTTTCTGTAACCGTTTATTGTCGCCGCATTGCTGGAGGCCCGGACCATCGGACGGATTGCGCAGCGGACCGTATCAGATTTCGGCCGAGTTTTCCAAGCTGACGAAGAGAATCGCATCGCATGATTGTCAGAATCCTAAACCGTCTAGACCACCTGCTGCGTCCTTGCCAAGATCCCGCGACGGATGGGAAAAGGGTAAGCCGTCTGAATGCGGTGGCGTTGGAACAACGCATTCTGTTTTCCGCCGTTCCTTTACCGCAACTCGATGCGCCGAACGAACCAAGCGATGAACTCGACACCGACTCTTTAGGCTCGTTCCATCAAGACTTGCAAGACAATCTAGACACTCAGCAAGACGTAGTGCACGCACCCGTTGCGGACAGCGTTGATGTTAGCCACGCGAACACCGCCGACATCGAATTAGTCTTTATTGATGATCGAATCGAAGACTTGCAGACTTTGTTGACCGATCTGGCCGACAATACAGACCCAGACCGAATCCTGGAGGTCGTGTTGCTGGACGGTTCGCGAGACGGTGTCGAACAAATCAGCCAGACCCTAGCGGAATACTCGAATGTATCCGCACTGCACTTGGTTTCGCACGGAGCGGATGGGCAGATTCGACTGGGCAATACGGTTCTCAGCAGCGCTAATCTCGCTGGCTACGCCGGACAAATCGCCGGCTGGGCCGGATCGCTCAGTACGGATGCCGACCTGTTGATTTACGGTTGCGACGTCGCCCAAGATGAAGGCCGCTTGTTGGTCGACTCGCTAGCCGCCCTGACCGGAGCCGACGTGGCCGCCAGCGACGATGACACGGGGCACGTGGATCTGGGCGGAGACTGGAGCTTTGAATACCGTGCCGGACTAGTCGAATCGACGGCGGTGCTCTCTGCAGATTTCCAAAGCCAGTGGGAACACCGTCTGGCCGTCTACACCGTCACCAACACACTGGACGACGGCAGCGTGGGTAGTCTGCGGTGGGCGATCGCGCAAACCAATGCCAACGTTGGCGCAGACACGATCGAGTTCAATATTGGTTCAGGCGCTGGTGGCTATGTCGATCCAGACTTGATTCCCGGAAACGGTGACGAGTACTGGGTGATTACGGTCGGCAGCGGGCTTCCAGCAATTTCTGACACGGTAACGATTGATGCGACAACGCAAACAGGCTGGGTCGACGGCAGTTTTCTACCGATCGTAATTGACGGGAACGGAGCAACCGACACCGGCCTGGACTTCCTGATCGGATCGGCTGGGTCGGTGGTTCGTGGCGTGGTCCTGCGCGATATGGACGACGACGCGATCAACATCCGCGCTGGCGCGGATGGAGTCAACATTACAGGGAACTTCATTGGCCAATTCAACAGCGATGGCTCAGATGCCGGTGATAGCAAAGCGAATGTGTATTCGGCGGTTCGCGTCTATAGTAATGACGTCACCGTGAGCGACAATTTGTTGGCGGGGAACGAGTTCGGTGTGCTGGTTCGTGGTAACGCGACGAATACGGTTATTCGCGGAAACTACATCGGAACGGACATCACCGGTGCGACGACGATTGGTTCGAATAACGACTACGGCATCAATATTTATGAGAATGCCAGCGGCACAATGATCGGTGGCGCGACGCCCGCCGAAGGAAACGTCTTTGCTGGCATCAATATCAATTCGGTGACGCTTCGCAACGAAGCCAACGATAACGTCACGATCCAGAACAATGTCATCGGAGTATCAGCCGACGGGTCGACGCTGCTGGACCACAACGACAACAGCGGCAGTGCCATTTTTATCACCAACGGTGGCGACAATACTCAAATCCTTGACAACCTGATTGCCGGCGCACGCTACGCCGGCATCGAATTGGACGCATCTGGTGTGTCGGACGGCACGGTAATCCAGGGCAACATTATCGGTACCGATGCGACGGGAACACAGAACTGGGGTGTCGGTGAAACCGGTATTCTGATCGAAAACGCCACCAATACTACCATCGGTGGTACGAACGCAGGCGAAGGAAATGTCGTCGCGTTCAGTGGCCAAATTGCTCCGCAGTACGGGGCCGGCGTTGCAATTCAAGACGGCGGCAGCGGGAACATCATTCGCGGCAATTCGATCTATTCCAATTCAATCCATGGCATCGACCTCAGTGCCGGAACGGTCATTGACGGAATCACCGCCAATGATCCCGGCGACGTGGATGCTGGCGGTAACAATCTGCAAAACTGGGCCGAGATCAACTCGGTTTCTGCCAATGGAAGCAACGAGCTTGTATATGACATCGACACGACAACACTTGCTTCCGGTACCTATACGATCGACTTCTACGCCAGCTCGGAGTTGGCAGCCGGAAAAGTGGCGGGACAACGGTATTTGGGTTCGATCACTGGCGTAGCTGATGGTCAAACATCACTTTCTGGTACCTTGATTGGCAGCTCGATTGCCGCCCATGAATACATCACGCTCGTGACCACCGACGCTTCGGGCAACTCGTCCGAGTTCTCAAACTACGCGGCTGTTACGCCGGAAACGATTACCGTCGACACAACGAGTGATGTCAGTGACGGCGATACGTCCAGTTTGGGAGCGCTGTTGGCGAACAAAGGCGCAGATGGATTTGTCTCGTTGCGCGAAGCAATTCAAGTCGCAAACAATCAGGCGGGAACACAAACTATCGAGTTTGGGATTTCGGGAAGTGGAACCCAAATCATTTCGCTTTCATCTTTACTGCCTCAAATCACCGATACGCTAACAATTGACGGCACGACGCAGACCGGTTGGATGGAACAGTCGTTCATGCCCATCGTCATCGACGGCAACGACCAGTCGACTGGCCTACAACTGACAGACTCCGCCGACGGCAGCACGATCCGGGGTGTGATCCTCCGCGATTTCAGCAGTTACGGAATACTCA
>JAWKTK010000010.1:0-294142 GCA_041399205.1 Pirellulaceae bacterium
ACGTACATTGGTGACTCGAACCTAGATGGTGAATTCACCACGAGCGATCTTGTTCTGGTGTTTGTCGCCGGCGAATACGAAGACTCTATCGACGGCAATAGCACGTGGGCATCTGGTGACTGGAATGGCGACGGCGATTTCACGACAAGCGATCTGGCCTTTGCGTTTCAGCTCGGCGGGTACGAACAAGGCCCTCGAGCAGCCGTGACGGCGATACCGGAACCGAGCACCTTTCAATTCATTATAGGTGTGCTTTTGTGCATGCTTTGGAGCAGACGATTGATCGACCGTCAACACCTTCCATTTTGCCAGGGTCCCATCGAAGCCCTTACTTCATAAATTCTATCAACCGATTATGGCCTATCTCAAATTAAACGCTTTTATCTGATAAGGAAAATCCATGTCCAAGCTTTCACACAACCGCCCAACTGCTTCCCAACTACGCATGCGAAAGTCAACTTCCCAAAATTGCCGTTCCCGATTAAGGGTAGAAAATCTCGAGGCCCGGCTGAATCTTTCGACCGATTGGCTGTTGAGCTTTGGAGGAAGCGGCGAGGACGTGCCGCGAGCCGGCGTGGAGACGGATTCGGCTGGCAACGTTTATGTGGCCGGAGATTTCTTCGACTCGGTCCAGGCCGATCAGGCGGGTTCAAGTGCTGGACGGTTGACAAGCAATGGAACGAACGACGTTTTCGTCGCCAAATACAATTCGTCAGGCGATTTGCTTTGGGCCACGTCATTCGGTTCCGACGGATACGACTATGCTTGGGGACTCGCACTTGATGATTCTGACAACGTCATTGTAACGGGGAATTTCAATGGCACGGTCGACTTCGCTCCGTCGATGACGGATCCGCTTGGACTCGATACGCTCACGTCTGCGGGCGGGTACGACGGCTTCATCCTCAAGCTCGACGCGAATGGTGAGTTCCAGTGGGTTCGGCAAATGATGGGTGACGACTTTGATCGCGTCTTCAGCGTTGACGTCGATCGTGCAAATGACATCTACATCGGTACCCAATCGTACTCGTCGACAGTGACCTACGACGGACTTCCTCCGCAGATGGGAAGCGGAGTGAGGCACGCAGGATTGGCTAAGATTGATGCTGGCGGCACGTTTCAGTGGGCGCGGTCCTTCCACAATGACGACGTCGTGCCGCACGTGCTTCCTGTCGTTGACGACCGGGCGTCGGACCCAGCAGACTGGACCGTCAAGGCCGTTGGCGAATTCACCAATCAACTAACAATGGACGCCGACGTCCTCGTAAGCCGAGGCGACAAGGACGCGTTCTTAGTGGCAGTGGACGCCGCGACCGGCCAAGCGACTTTGGCCGCGACCAGTTTTGGTGGTCCGTATATTGATCGGGCGTTGGCGATCGGGATCGGTGCATCCGGTGAAATCTATGTGTCGGGATATTTCCAGCAACAGACGGACTTTGATCTTGCAGCCTCGCACGCCGACGGCAGCGATCTTCGAGAAAGCAGCGGCCCCAACGATCTGTTTGTCCTTCGCCTGCAGGACGACCTGAGCTATGACACAGTTACGACATTCGGCGGTTCAGGTTTCGAAGGTGTGCCGCCCAATTCTCTTGCCGTGACGCCAGCAGGCGAGGTGTACGTCTCGGGACACTTTGAAGCCGCCATGCAATTTGGGGACTATGCATTAGTTAGCTCAGGTGAGACGACGCCTATGTCGTCGCCCTTGACGCTGATCTCAACGTCCGTTGGGCCGACCGTTTCGGAGGTGGCGGCGAGACCGGGAGTCATCTGTTGGGACCTCGAGATTGGAACGGGGCTCGCGAATTGGCTGGCGATGAGGTCGATAGCGCCAAGGGCGTCGCGTTCGACGGTCAGAAACCTGTACGTTACCGGGAGTTTCAAGCAAACGGCCGACTTCTCCACGGGCGATCGACTTACTTCCAACGGCGATTAGACGTTGCACTGTTCAAGCTTGATCTATCTCAGCCACGGATTTCCGGCAACCTCTTCGACGACTCTAACGCGAACGGACTGGGACGACCGCTGCCGAAGGAATTCTTGAGACCGACGGCTGGCAGATCGAACTTGTCGATACAACGGGCTCTGTCATAGCTTCCACGTGCCGTTTGGAAATAGCGGCAACTGGCTTTGAGCCATCGAGCCGGGCACGTATACGGTGCGTCAAGGCTCGCCCGCCCGTGGACGGAAACCACTCCGGGCCAGGCGCATGTGGTCACTGTCGCTGCTGGAGATACTCCGTTGCGTCTCGACTTCGGCAACTTCGTGCCCAATCAGGTTGCAGCCTATGAAAGCATCGATGTTCCCCAGACATTGAAGGGAATCAGTACCATTACGTCCTCGCTCCAAGTGTCAGACGACTTCCGTGCTCGACGTCGACGTACGGCTTAACATCACCCAGTCGTACAAAGGACAGATTGCCATGGCGAAGAATTTGGACGTGACTCTAATCGCGTGCGGATGGAACGGAAGTTCCATTAATCGTCGACATTGGGGCGTCGAGCAATAGTTATGTTGACACGGTGTTAGATGACGACGCTTCGACACACATCGCCGACGTGGACCCGAATCAACCTACGGCATACACCGGGATTTTTCGCCCCATCGGGAACTTGGCAACGCTAGTTGGAAAGGCGGCCCGGGGGACCTGGTCACTGCGGATTGCCAATGAGAGTCGCTATGCGACTGCGAGACTCAATAGTTGGTCCCTGACACTCTTCGGTTCGGCTCCGCCAACTCCTCTACCGGTGATCTCGATCGACGATATCACCATCCTGGAAGGTGACGTCGGCACAGCGAACGGACAATTTACGATCACTCGATCCGGTGACTTAAGTCGGCCCGCGACCGTCGAGTACGCTACATCTGACGGAACGGCATCGGAAGGAAGTGACTATTTGGGAATTGTTACGACGAAGCTAACGTTCTCACCTGGAGTTGCCAGTCTTCCCGTTTCCGTATTTGCTTGGGGAGACCTACTCAGCGAGCCGGACGAAACGTTCATCGTCACGCTTGACAATCCCACGGGAGCGACGATTGGTGATGGCCAGGGCGTCGCGACAATCTTGGACGACGACGCAATATTGAACACGAACGTTCTCTATGTCTACGACATTAGATTTGAATCGAGACAGCGCGGCCGGAGTTGGCGTGCTGTATTTCAAATCCAATCGGATTCCGACGGTGATGGCCAAGCCAATGCAAGTGACGAGCCAGCCAGCGGCGTATCAATTACGGTCACGTTCGCGGGCCAAACGTATTCGGGTATTACCGATTCAAATGGCATCTTTCGCACGGATTGGAATACAAATCTCGGACCGGGCAACTACTTCGCCAACGCCGTCGACCTTGCACTCACCGGTTTCGTCTGGAACCCGTTGGATATTGATTTAGAGGATGACACGGATGCGGACGGCAAGCCAGACGACCTACTATCGATATAAGCGATCACACAACGCAATGTAAACTGATGTTAACTCTTCTGGTTATCAATTAACTACAAAGGTGGGCGTGGCATGTGCTGTCATTTGCACATGACGCTCGCGGACGGTTCGACATTGTGCACAAACGCGCATCTGTTCTTGTTTGCCTGAAGAGTTCCCATTTGCCTCTCTTGATGTTGACTCTTTTTAAATATCGGCTATACTGCACTAGCTTACTAATTCAGCGAGGTCACAATGCGAATTCGTACAGATAGCCAAATTCCCATTTTCGAGCAAATCGCCGACGGCGTCCGCGGGCTGATTGCGTCGGGAGTTCATAAGTCGGGCGAAGGCCTTCCATCGTTGCGAGCGTTTGCAAAGAAACTTGGTGTCAATCCCAACACGGTGCAACGCGCGTATGAGCTGCTGGAGCGCGAAGGGTTTATCGTCACGCGGCGCGGACTGGGCGTGTTCGTTTCGGAACGAGGCAAAGCCGATGCGATCCTGAAAGCGGAATCTGGCTTTCAGAGCGAGATTCGTACATCGATCGAAAAAGCGGCCGCGTCGTCCGTGTCTGTTTCCACGATGCGCCGACTATTTCGAGAAGAATCAGAGCGACTCCTGGCGAAGTCAAAACAAGTATGACGGCGGCGATTTCCATTTTCAATGTCACCAAGCGTTTTGGCTCACATGTCGCACTCGACGATGTATCGATTGATGTCAAGTCAGGAAGCGTTCTTGGGTTGCTGGGACCGAACGGCGCGGGAAAGAGCACACTGCTGAAGCTGGTCGTAAACCTGCTGCGTCCCAATGCTGGCCAAATCACCATCCTCGGCCGCAGTGTCTTCGAGGGGGCGTCGCCCATCAAATCAGAAATTGGCTACGTTGCCGAAGAACCGAGGCTCTATCCATGGATGACGGTGAAAGAAGTGATCTCGTTTACGAGCGGTTTCTTCGCTAATTGGGATACCGGATTCCAAGAGCTCTTGCGGGACACGTACTCACTACCGATGACAAAGAAAGTTCGGCAACTGTCAAAGGGCATGCGAGCGAAACTCGGCTTGCTGTTGGCGCTCTCTCATAGACCTTCCGTACTCATTCTGGATGAACCGATGTCGGGCCTCGATCCCGTTGCTCGCGACGACTTTGTTGGTGATATTCTTGATGCCATTGCCCTTCAATGTCCCGCAGTCATTCTTTCGAGCCACCTGTTGGCTGACGTACAACGTATCGCTACTGAGATTGCCATCCTATGTAACGGGAGGCTGTTGGCGAAGCAGCCAATCGACAAGCTTTTGCAGACGACTCGTCGAATCCGAGTCATTCTGGAAGATGGCCGCCTTCCCACGACCAGGCCTGGGGGACTGATTTGGGAGTGCCTAGACCGCCGAGAATGGCTGGTCACCATTGGCGAATTCACTAATCAAAAGCTTGACGAATTGAAAAACTGTAATCACGCGTCGTCGGTCGAGATCCTCGAAGTTGGTTTGGAGGACTTATACAAGGACTTTATCCGCGGAGCTCAATTCGAATGAAGCTGTTGCTTTGGAAAGATTATCGTTTGAACCGCTTCGTTTTGATCATAGCTGCGATTCTGCTGGTCTGCCCTGTGGTGATCGCCGGTGCCGGTGTTGTCTGGGTGGATTTCCCGTACCATCCTGACAGCGGCGACCTGCACCGTTCCGTGTGGATTGGTACCGAGATAGGACTTGGCCTATCCGTGCTATCGCTATGCCTTCTGGGTGGTAATTCGTTCGCTGCCGAGCGAATTGACGGATCGGCTGACTTCCTCGCGACACTACCGCCAACACGCTTCACGGTGCTATCGTCAAAACTAATGCTTGCATCACTAACTTGTGTATTGATCGCGGCATTCGTTTACGCCACGCGATTTGCGGTCAATGTGGCGACGGGCCTATCAGAGAGTCACGGTTATCCTGTGAACTGGGCCTTGTGTTGCACAGGATTTGGAGTGTCTTGGTTGAGCTCCGTTGTGGTTGACAGCCCTACCTACGCAGTCGGTCTGGGATTGCTTGGCGTCTTCTTCGTGCCGTTGAGTGTGGGAGCAATGAGAGCCGCCGGGTTCCTGGCAATCAGCAACCCCATCGGGAATACTGTCTTTGGCATCGCTCTTGGAACATCGGCAGTTATTGCCGGATGCATGCTCTACCAACGGAAGGAAAAGCCATGATCGGAAACGCTCGCCGAATCACTTCGATTTGGACACTTGCAGCGCTACTGACAACTGTTGCATGCCGGCCCAATCCCTACGGTGACACGGACTTTGCGGCACGCAATGTTGACATTCCGAACGCACGCAGTGAACCGTTCAATCCGAGTGAAATGGCCGTTGGCGCATCCATTGGTCAGCTGGCCCCCGAAATCCTTGGCATAGACACTGACGGAAACGCCTTCAAGCTGTCAGACTACCGGGGTAGAGTGGTAGTGCTCAGCTTCTTCGGCGTTTGGTGACAAGCGTGCCGTGCGTCGCACAATGACGAGCGGTCGCTGGTCACGAACATGAAGGAACGGCCATTCGCCCTAATTGGGGTCAACGTACGAGATAGACTTCCTCGTGTTCGACGATATTTTGACGAGAATGATTTGCAATGGCGTTCGTTCTTCATGGGTGATAACGAAACGACGACAAATCAATACAAGGTAGACGCGTTTCCAACGACGGTTACGATCGACCACGACGGCGTCATCTCACACCGGGGCAACCAATTCGATTTGGAGGTCGTGAAAAAACTCGTTGCCAATGCCGAGTCAATGTGACCACCATTTTGCAGTGATGATTCACCACGGAATCGTCTACGTGGCTGATTCCCTTGACCAGGAAGATTGGAATTCGACCACAGCCGCGGCTCGAACAGCAACCCTCGCGATCACAATGCAATAGAGGTCTCCCTTCTCCAGCTCGCAGCTTAACCTGCACAGGAGGGCGTGGCATATGTTGTCCTTTGCACATGACGCTGCCTGATGGTTCGACATTATGCCCGAGCGATCTCCGTTGAAACCAGCTTACTGTGTAAGCTTGACTGAGATTATGCCGATTCGATGTGCGGTCGGTACGAAACCAGCTTTGCTTCGAAGGTCAATTTCTCAGTGCCGTCTCACGATGTGTCCGCATTCACGCAAGAAGCACGGTTCGTAAAGTCGGAGTGATTCACGGCTGGGTGTTGGCCACTTCGATCACTGTTGACTCGGTGCTCGGCCACCGGCTCTGCCGGTGGTCATTAACTCAGTTTCCTAATCGGGGAGCATTCGGCAGTTGTGCGAAGAATTTCACTCGTTCTCGCACGGGATTCGGTCGCCCTGTGAGGGTGGCGACGAGATGAGCAGGAATCGAGCGTCGGACGTTGATGCATTGCGAACCAGATGGGACTTTCCTGCTGCAATGTGAAGACCTTCGAATCGCCTGACTCCACATTCTAATCCTTCCAATTCGATCGTCAGAATCCCGGCAAGGACGTAAAAGAACTGCTCCGCGGACGCGTGATAATGTCGCTTCTCTGACGTCCCGAGCGGCATCAGTTCTTCGATCACGCTGATGGCCGAAGACTTGAGCAAGTGCCAACCGCTGCATCGCTCTCCCCAAGTGTAGTGTTCACTGTTTTCTGCGGAAACAACTGGCACGGGCTTCCTCCACATGCTTGACGTTCGTCCGATTGTACTTGCGACCGAGATTAGACTTTAGTATAAGTTTGTTTTCGTATCTACTCAATGGAATTCACAAACTCAGATGTCATCAGTGAACCCGGCACCGCTTCAGCGAAGAGAGCGGAAGAAGCAGAATCGCATCAATCGCGTTCGCGATGTTGCACTGCAATTGTTCGTTGACAAGGGGTTCGATTCTGTGACTGTCGACGAGATCGCAGAAGCCGCGGATATCGGTCGCGCGAGCTTCTTCAATTACTTCTCAACGAAAGATGCTGTCCTGCGTTCGTACCACTTCTGGATTTACGATGAGATTCATGAATTTGCGGAAGGACTGGATGGCGACAGTGGGTGGGAGCTTTTTCATCAGTACTACCGTCACCTGACGCGTTTCATCGAACGTGAAGGGGATCGCTATCGAATGCTGCATGGAATTCTAAACATTCGAGCGGACCTGCGCGCTGATGATGACGGTCGATACCAGCGTGTGTTTGATCACTACAGCAGATTTGTTGCCCGAGCGGTTGAGGCAGGGGAACTGCCGGAGGATCTGGATCAGCCTCTGTTTACCGAGATGATCCGTGATGTTTGGCAGGGGAATCTTCAAAACTGGGTCCTGCAGCGTCGCCCGAAGGCCCTCGAACAGCGAATGTTAAAAAAGCTGGCGATCCTGTTTTCGATTCAGCGAGGTACAGCATGACGTCAACCTGGAACGCCAGGGCGTTCCGGCACCAGAGGCACGGTTCAGTGGACGTGCTGATCATGCATCGCTTCTGCGGTACTGGTGTTGAGGAATGCACGCTGGCTCCAAGGTAGGATTCAAGTTGATGAACCGGAAAGTTGCCATTGTCACTGGTGCGAGTCGAGGGATTGGTGCGGCTACGGCATGCATGCTGGCTGAGTCTGGTTATGCCGTGGTCATCAATTACCGATCTCGCAGCGATGCCGCCGAGCGTGTTGCAGGCTCAATTCGGGAACGAGGTGGTGACTGTTCCTGTGTTCAGGCAGACATCTCCGAGGAGCAACAGGTTCTGCGTCTGTTTCTCGCCGTCGATGAACGGTTCGGACGGCTTGATGCACTCGTTAATAACGCGGGGATATTGCAGCGGCAGTGTGCTCTTCGCGACCTGACGATCAACAGGTTGAATCGCGTTTTCGCCGTCAATGTTATTGGAACGTTCCTGTGCTGTCGCGAAGCAGCTAAACGTCTGAAGTCCGGCGGAGCGATTGTCAACGTCTCGTCGATCGCTGCGAAACTTGCGTCTGAACGAATATGCTGATTTTACGCAGCTTCCAAAGGAGCGGTTGACTCGCTCACGATCGGGCTGGCGAAAGAACTGGCCTCTCAAAACATCCGGGTCAATATCGCGGTGCGTCCCGGTATTATCGCTACGGACATTCATGCAGACGGAGGGAGCCTGGACGCGTTGAACGCATCGGCCCCGGACTGCCGCTTGACGAGGTGGAAACGGTGCAGGACGTTGCGGAAGCGATTTGTTGGCTGTTGTCCGATAAGTCTGCATTCACAACCGGGCAGCTGATCGACATTGCGGGTGGCCTTTGATCGGAGACACGAATGATTATCCGTGATGCGATACTGGAGGACGCGGAAGCAGTTTTTGCCATCTACGCACCGTTTGTTCGTGAAACGGCTGTTTCGTTCGAGGTTGTGCCGCCAACCGCTGAGGAATTGAGAAGTCGGATCAGTAGAATCGACGTAAGGCTGGCCGTGGCTCGTCGCGGAAGTCGATGGAATGGTTGCCGGGTATGCTTACGCTCGACCGTTCCGCTCTCGGATGGCCTATCAGTTCACGGCGGAAACGACCGTCTATGTGAGTCCGGATTTACATCGGCGGGGAGTGTACCGCCTGATGCAGCACCTCATCAACCGACTTGAGACTGCCGGACATCATCTCGCGGTTGCAGGAACGCTTCCGAATGACGGGAGCATATCGCTTCACGAGCGACTCGGATTTCTCATTGCGGGTCTGCTTCCATCGGTCGGTCGGAAAGCTCGAGCATGGCACGATGTCGAATTCTGGCCGCTTCCGCTTTCTGAGCGAACGATTGAGATCCCAGTTTTCGCTGTGAATGACTGGCGAATGCGCATTCTGCCGCCGACTTCGCAGCTTGAAGCCCGGTTTCTGATTGATCGGCTATCTGGTGAACTTGCCGCGCGATACGGCCTAACGGATGACGGTTCCGGCGATTACGAGGCCGCTCAGGAAGATTCCGATCGCAGCGTATTCATTGTCGGCTGGCTTGGCAATTCGCCAGTCGCATGCGGAGCGATTCGTCCCCTCACAGATGATGTCGCAGAACTGAAGCGTATGTTCGTTCTCCCGGAGCATCGAGACAAGAGGTTGGCTCCACGAATCCTGCAACGCCTGGAACTCGAAGCCAATCGTCTTGGCTATTGCACGATTCGTCTCGAAACCGGAGACCGGCAACCTGAGGCGATCGCCCTCTATCAGAAATCCGGTTACCGACAGATTCCTCCGTTTGGAAAGTACGTCAGCAGTGAGAAGAGTCTGCTTTGAGAAAAACGATCTCACCGGCAGGCTCTGGCAAGTAGACCAATCGATGAAGTATGGAACGTCAGCGATGAGTTTCCCTGAGTGGCAATCTGGCAAGGTCAGCATGCTGGCCCATTAAGCAATGGTTCATTTATGACTTTGGTGATTTTTCAGAACAGGCTGACGCCTATGCGAAAGCGCCCGGGATATCCAGACGAGTTGCTCGACCTGGTGCTTGCTGACATATGCTCCGGTCGAGACTCACAGTCCCTACAAGTGGCAGACGTTGGTGCGGGGACTGGCATCTTCACAAAGTTGCTCGTTGATCGCGGTCTCAATGTCACTGCTGTTGAGCCCTCTCAGGCTATGCGCGACAAGGCCGTTGTGGCGTGGGGACGCATGGATTGCGGGAACATTCGAAAAAACGCAGTTGCCGACAGCGGAATTTGACTGGAGCTGCTGCCGCACAGGCCTTCCATTGGGCTGATCCACCAAAGCGCACTGCCGGAAATTCGGCGAATTCTGAAACGGAATGGCATGCTCACATTCATCTGGAATAACCGACTGAACGAAGAGAGTGAAGTGCTAACGTGGACACAGGATTCGCGATTCGCCGTCTTGTCCCCGAATTCGATGAGAACTATCGCGTCAAACCGTGGGAGATAATCGGAACGTCCACTGGCGACTTCGAATTCGTGTCCCGCCGAGTAGTGCGCCACTCTGTGACAATGACGAAATCGATTCATGTCAATCTTTGGCGGAGTCTCAACCGCCTGAGAACGATCGCTGCTAAAAACGTCGGTAGACTTCTTCTGAGCGAACTTGACGACCATCTGGTACAGAAACAAGAATGGAGCACCCCCTCTGTGCCAACATACGTGAGACAACTTTGCGTTTTTTTCAAAGTTGAGGGCACAGAGCGATTTCATGACGGAAAGCACCAACCAAAAAGTTCAGAAAAATCCGGAGGTTTTGTCCAGAAAACCGGAACGACGCTGGTTCACGGCCGAGTACAAAACAACGTATTGCAATGAAGCCGAAGCCTGTAGCGAGCCCGGAGAACCGGGGCACTGCTGGCCGCCGAGAAGGACTGTATTCCCTCGGTCCTCCAGCGTTGGCGTCGGCAACTTCGGGAGTAAAGAGTGACATCATCCAAAAAGTCCAGCACAAACGGCAAACGAACCCCGCCCAAGAACTTGCCGCTGTTTCAGGGCGCGAGAATGAACGCCTCAAAGAAAACTTCGGCAGGCCGAACTGATCATTGACGTTCAAAAAAGTCTCGGAGATGATCCAGACGGCGATCACCCGAGACAAATCGATTGAAAGCTGCCCAGGAACTGAGCCAGCGAGTGGGAGTCGCCGAAGCGTGTCGGGGTGTTGGAATGTTTCAAGAGCCACGTTTTATCGTCGCCGCGAACCAAAACAAACCAAGCCGAGACCGACTCCCGCGCGAGCTCTTTCCAGCGAAGAACGAGAAGCCGTGCTCGAACAACTCAACAGCGAAGTAAGCGTCTCTGTCAGCCATGGTTGCCAGGTGGTGTAGGCTGGGTGATTTCTTCAATACTGTTGATGGAGATGTCACATGGAACGCATGGCGATCGGGGAGCGAAGGGCGGTTTGGGAGCAGCGGGCTGAAACGGTACTCGGTGTCCGAGCAGACGGTTGCCGAGTTCCGAAAACTGAAGGTATTTCGCCAGCTTCGTTTTATCGATGGAAAAGCCGCTTGGGGCCGCAGCGGTAACTACGGGCGAAACGCTTAACCGAAGCCGCTCGGCGAATCATCGCAACGAAAACCGGTAATGAGCGCTGCGACATCGAATCGTCGTGCCGGTAGCGACTTCGTTCACTGAACTCGTGGTGACTAGCCATCCAAAACGCCGAACATCCAAACGCCGAACATCCAAACGCCGAACATCCAACGCCGAACATCCGAACAGGGCTCGAGCGGAGCAGCCGAACGGAGAGCACCAAACTGCAAAGCATCCAAACACGAAGCAGCCGAACGGCACGCAGCAAATCGCGGAGCAGTCGGATGTGGCTCGAGCTTCAATTGCCGAAAACGGGATTTTGATTTCACTGGGTCGAGACACGACGCTCGCGGCTGCGATTGTGGATTGCTTGGTTCGCTACGAACGAGCAGTCGAAACCACCGCAACTCGTTCCGCTCATCCGTACGAAGCTACGACCGAAACCGTCGAAGCTCTTTCCACTTGTCGCTACGAATCGGCAGTCGAAGCCAGCGAATCTCGCTCCGCTCTTCAACCTGAACCGGCAGTCGAAGCCACCGAAACCAGTTCTTCGCACCGCCAAGAATCCAACACCACACATCACCAAGAATCCAACGCAACACATCACCAAGAACCCGACGGCAATACATCAACGCGAACTCGACGCAACGCACCGCCGTGAATCCAACTCAACTCGCCACCACCAAAACCCGTTCATCGAGGCAGTTTATCGCGATCGCGTGGTCGAATCAAAAATAGAATTTTTCTGTGCACGGAACCGACCTGACATGCGTCGCGGATCTCATGGGCTGTCGGCCATCATCCGAGAAATTCGCCGCCGACCTGACGGACGGCAGCTTGTTTCTGTTCGTCAATCGACGCCAGCGGGATCGCATTGTGCACCTTCGCTTTCGCACCTCTGGCGGACGGCGTGGATTTTCGGGGCTTTCAGGCATCATCGATCTCCTGCTGGAAGCCGGGCACCGCTTTGAAATGCCGAGTCGCCCGCCGGACGGTTCGCCCACGCCAAATCGACGCGGTCGAACCGGTTCGATCGCCGCTGCGCCGAGTGTCGCGTTTCCCGTCGTTTCCGTCTTTGATCGCTGACGCAAACTGCGCTTTGCGGCGTTTCCGCGCGGGATCGGTGTGATGATTTGATCTCCTGATCTCGCCATTGGGCGCCCAGAAAAATTCTGAATCTTTCGTTAAAAAAGTCTGCTTTGGGCTGCGCGCTCAAGCAGACCTTCTATCTTGGCGAACATGAAAAACATCGAATCACTTTCCCAACCGCAGCTGTTGAATTGCTCGGCGAACAGCAAATCGCACTCTGCTGGCCGCGATCAACAGTTGGCTGATTCGCAGAGAGAGATCGCACGCCGAGATGAACAGCTGGCTGATTCGCAAAAAGAAATTCCGCGCGGGAAAGATGTGATCTGACAGCTTCGAAGAAAAATCAGCAGCTGAAAACGATTACCTGCAACTTTATCGCGAACGCTTGGTCGAAAGAGCGAACGCCAAGCATTGCGGACCCCGATCAACTTCGCATCGACTTTGGCGACACCGACGATGCGGCCGACGCCGCCGACGGATTGGCCGAAGCGGTCGAAGAAGCCGGTCTGAAAGTCAAGGAACACACTCGCCGCAAACGCCGCACGAACAACGCGTTTCCCGAGCATTTGCCTCGAGTGGAAAAGGTTCGCGACGCCGCCGCCGCTGACGAAGATCGGTCTGACGCACGGCGAAACAGCTGCTGCCGGAGTCGATGTGGGACGTGCTCGAAAAGATGAAAAAGATCCTGCCGAGTCAGCGTGCACGTCACGAAGTACACAAATACGCGTGCAAAAATCAGCCGCAGTGCGGCGTTGCGTCGGCGGAACGGCTCCACCGGCATCGTCGAAGGCGACAAGTACGACACGTCCGTCGCCACGCAAATCATCACGCACAAATACGCGTACTTCCTGACGCTGTACCGGCTGCAAAACATGTTCGCCGGCAGCGGCTGGGCACCGTCGCGCAGCCTCATGCTGAACATTCTGATCAACTGTGCAATGATCATCGAACCGCTGTTGGCGTACTTCAAACGGACGCTGCAAGGCGATTCGACTGTGGCGTGTGCGACGACACGGGCATCAAACTACTTTATCCGAAAGTGCCTCCCGACTTCGACCTAAATGATCCGAAGCAGAAACGAGCGGCCGAGGTTTTTGACAAAGCGTTGAAGGAGAAAAAATCGAGCATCAATGCGAAGATGTGGGCATATCGCGGCGTGAACGTGAAGTTGAATGTATTCGACTTTACGGTGAGCCGTCATCGCGACGGGCCCGAACTGTTCTTCGAAAATTTTAGCGGCACCATTCTGGGCGATTGTTGGCATGGGTTCGGGCGATTGCTGCGAATTCGGATGGTTCGATTGTGCGAGCGGCGTAACGCGCATGCTCGACGTAAGCTCCCGAACACGCCACGGACTATCCGTAATAATCCGCAAGAAGTGGCTCGATTGGTATTGGTAGCCTGGCAGATTTCGAATCGGCGAAGGAGCATTCGCTTGAAGGTGACGAGTTATTGTCACATCGACGCGCGAAGCAAAACCGGTGTGGGATGCCATGCGTGCGGAACTTGATGCGATCGACGACCGCACCGAGCACGTCGTGCTGCCGAAGAGTGATCTTCGTGGCATACGCTCAATTACCTCGGCAATCATTGAGACCGAACTGACGCGATATCTGGACGATCCGCAACTGCCGCTGGACAACAACGACTGCGAACAGCTGATGGGCGGAAGTGGCGATTGGCCGCAAGAATTGATTTTTGCCGGCAGCCTTGTTGGCGGCGAACGCAACGCGGGATTCCTGACGCTGGTCGGTGCTCACCGCGTTAACATCGACGTTTGGGCTGATGTGGACGGCGTGCTGAAACGACTGCTCGCCGGCGAAACCGACCACGAACCATTGCTGCCCTGAACTGGGCCGGCTCATCCTGCATCGGTTCGCACCTACCGCGAACAGAACGCCAAGACAAACAAATTCGCCAACGCGAAAAACGTCAACGCCGCCGCGCCGATCGAACTCCACCGCCCCAGCAAGACTAAATCCTTACCGCCACGCTGGCCAGCGACGCGGTGCCATGGTGCTGGGAGACGCTTACGCTCATTCGCCCACGATGCGTGATGAAAGTGAGGACCAAACGCAGAACCATGGTACGAGCGACTTCGCCAAGATAGGTATTTCCGATGAACGTCTTGAGTCTGCGAGCTGATTCGGCGACGATAACCATTGCGAGTCCTTTCGGTGGAAAGTGAGTTTGCAATGATCGATTCACCGGATTGGCTCGCATTTTGCAAGATCAATTTTTGATAGCACTTCTAAAATAGCGCAACTTCTAAAACTGACTTGATCGCTCTTGGCAACCATTTGACTTTCTTGCTTGATAGACCTAAACGGTGGCTTCTTCCTTGGGAATATGGTGTTCGCAATCTGCCTGACGGCCGGTGTAGACTATGTTGACGCTTGTTGCTTTGGCGACGGTCGTGATGTTGGTGCTTGGGTCGTCGTGGGCTTCATTCGGGGCTTGGAACGGTCATTGGCAGTCAGTGGCGATGAGGACGTGGTGCTAGTCTATTCAGTCAACTCGGAAGAGAACATCGAGAACTCATCGATTGTCAGCGCGGGTTCCGTCGCTGCTGACGGCGAGTCTCGATGGAATATGGAAACGTTTTGGAGCTGCGCATGTTTCGCCAGAGTTGTACCTCGGCACGCGAGTCAAGACGCAGAATGATTTCGGTGGATTTGGGCTCGTGCGCGGAGTCACCCGCAGTGCGCCGCTGGTTCGACGTGGAGTGCGACTGATTGAAGGTGATTGGCCGCGGGCGGGAGAAGTCATGGTCGGGAGGCTGTCGGCAGCGAAGCTGGGGGCGAATGCGGAGCAGATCGAGATTGGTCAGAACATTGAATTTGAGGGAAAAACTTGGACGGTCAGCGGGCACTTCGCTGCCGGTGGCGCTGCCTACGAATCGGAAATCTGGTGCAACCTCGCCGATTTTCAATCCGCGACGAAACGGCAAGACCTAAGCCTTGTGGCGATGCTGTTTGCACCGGAAGCGTCGCCCGCTGAAGTCTCATTGTTTTGTAAAGAGCGAACGGACTTGGAACTGCGAGCGATCCGCGAAACGGACTATTACGGGGCTCTGCAACAGCACTACAAGCCGGTTCGTGTTCTCGCTTGGTTCGTCGTGATCTTGGTTTCTGGTGCGGGAGTCTTTGCCGGACTGAACATGATGTACGGAGCCGTCGCTGGGCGAATTCGCGAGATCGCGACGTTACAGGCAATTGGCTATCGACGCCGAGCGATCTTGCTGAGCGTAATTCAGGAAGGCGTGTTGTTGGCCGCCGCAGCTTCGCTCCTATCTGGGATAATCGCATTGACGATGCTCAACGGAATAGCTGTGCGATTCACCATGGGAGCCTTCACCTTAAGAATCGATAGCGTCGCAATTCTGGTGGGTAGCGGCGTGGGATTGTTACTCGGTGTGTTGGGCGCGTTGCCACCGGCGCTCAAAGCCCTTCGTGAATCGGTGGCGATCAGTTTGAAAGCGGTTTAGGAGAATTGAAATGAAATCGTTGTATCGGATGTGTGTTGTTGGAATGGTTGCCGTTTTCGCCGGATGCAGTAACTCGGACGTAGCAAAAAACTCGGAGTCCACCGCTGCTGGATCCGTCGACCTGCAGTACGTGGCCACTTCAGAACCTGCCGGCGCAGTGCCAGTGGGCGAAGCGCGAGAATCGGTTGAAAACGACGAAACGGTGGCACTGGTCGGGACTATCGGCGGCTCGTCGGAACCGTTCATTGACGGTTTGGCCGCTTTCACGATCGTTGATTCCAAGGTGCCTTACTGCTCACCTGACGAAGGCTGTCCGACGCCGTGGGACTACTGCTGCACGCAGGATCAGGTCAAGGACAATATCGCCACAGTGAAAATTGTCGATGAGTCCGGCAACCCCGTTGCTGATGACGCACGCAAATTGCTGGGTGTCAAAGAGCTCTCAACAGTCGTCGTGCAGGGAAAAGCGAAGCGTGACGATCAAGGCAATCTAACGGTCGCAGCCACTAAGGTGTTTGTGCGACCAAGCGAGTGATCCATGGGCGAATCACAACTTGACCTGAGCAAATTGGCGCTCGATCGGTCTCCCCAGGAAGCCAACACGAAGAAGCCACGGCGACGACGTTGGGTCTCGCGGTATGTCTTGCCGGTGGGCATTCTGTTGGGCTTCATTGCCCTGCTGGGTGCTGCTGCGGGACGTCAATTGTTCCCGAAACCAAGTGTGACGGTTGTGCCCGTCATCGTGAAGCGGGGTGAGGTTCAACAAGCTGGAACACCATTGTTCCAAGCAGCGGGTTGGATCGAACCCCGCCCCACGTCTGTGAGCGTCGCCGCGCTCGCACCGGGAGTGATCGAAGAATTGCTTGTGGTCGAAGGTCAGCAGGTCGCCAAGGGTGAGCCGATTTCCCGTCTGATCGCAATCGACGCTGAACTCGCTGTCGAGCAGGCCAAGGCGACGCTCGCGATACGTGAAGGTGAATTGCAACGTATCCAAGCCGAGCAAACGGCTGCTGTCATTCGACTGGACAGGCCGGTTCATCGGAGAGCGCAGCTGGCCGAGGCTCAAAGCTTGCTCGCCAAGGCAACCACGGAAATGAAGTAACTGCCCTTTCTCATAAAGGCGGCTACGGCCAACGTAGCTTTCACTCGCAGTAGTCTCGAAGGAAAGCAGGCTGCGAAGTCCGCAATCGCGGGAGTTATCGTCGCCCAGGCTGCGAATGATCACGCCGCTGCACAAGCTGAACTCGAAGAATTACAACAGCGCGGGCCAAGTCTGAAACCGGAAATCGATGCTTTGCAGGAAAGAGTCGACGCGCTCGAAGAACAACTGGAGCTGCTGGTCGAGGAACGACGTCAGGTTGAGGAGGCCAAGGCGAGAATTGTGTCGGCGACGGCACTTCGCGACGAAGCCAATCTCCGGTTACGCCAAGCGGAACTCGTGTTGCAGCGGACTGTCGTCCGTGCGCCGATGAATGGCCGCATTCTCCGCTTGGTTGCCTCGCCGGGTACTCGCGTGATGGGATTGGACGAAACTGCAGGCCAAAGTTCCAGCACTGTCGTCGAAATGTATGATCCGCACCGATTGCAGGTCCGAGCCGATGTGCGATTGGAAGACGTACCGATGGTGTCACCGGGAGCACCCGTTGAAATTGAAACAGCATCATCCGGTAAGGTGATCCTAGGGCGCGTGCTACAGCCAACCAGTTCAGCCAACATTCAGAAGAATACCCTTGAAGTCAAAGTCGAACTAATCGACCCGCCTCCGACAGTCAGTCCCGAGATGTTGGTGACGGCTACGTTTCTAGCGCCAGAACTAGCGACCGAGACTACGGAACCAATGGAGACGGAGCGTATCTTCGCGCCGCAGCAATTCGTGCAGTCTAGCGATGGTGGGGCAGTTGTCTGGATCGTGGATGCGGACAATCGAGCGACCCCAAAGGCAGTGACGGTGGGTAGAGCTGGAACAGATGGGCTTGTAGAGATTGTGGAAGGTCTCAATGCGACTGACAAGCTCATAGCCTCAGGAGTGGAGAACCTCAATGCCGGCGACGCAGTCGTCATCAGCGGTGAAGATCAGTCCATTGGAGTTGGGAGATAGTGGATGGCACTTGTAGAATTAAACGGGGTAAGCAAGCGGTTCAGTAAAGGCGATGAAACCATTACGCCGCTGGACAACGTGAGTCTGGAGATCCATGAAGGCGAATTCGTTTCCTTGATGGGACCAAGCGGAACCGGCAAGAGCACGCTGCTCAATCTAGTCAGCGGCATTGACCGCCCCGATTCCGGCATGATCACCGTAGATGGGACCGAAGTCACGAAACTCTCCCGTAGCAAGCTGGCCGATTGGCGAGCGGCTAATCTGGGCTACGTCTTTCAGACGCACAATCTGATTCCCGTCTTGACGGCGTACGAAAACGTTGAGTTGCCCACGCTGTTGCTCAAGCTGTCATCGTCGGAACGCCGACAGCGTGTTGAACTGGCATTGGAAGCGGTCGGGCTTACCGATCGAGCCGACCATTATCCTCGTCAGTTGTCCGGCGGCCAAGAACAACGCGTTGGCATCGCTCGTGCGATCGTGGCTCATCCAAAAGTAGTTGTTGCGGACGAACCAACTGGAAGTCTCGATACGGAAACCAGTGAACAGATTCAGGTTTTGCTCCAACGCCTGAATCGCGAGTTGAATATCACTCTTCTGATGGTGACCCATGATAGGGATGTAGCCGCTATCGCGTCCCGACAATTGACTCTGGACCGTGGCAAATTCTTGGAATAACCAGCGACGGTTTGACGCGGAGCAAATCTTATGACTATTTATGTTTTGAAAACACTCTGGCGGCACCGAAGCTCGCACACTGTTGACCGTTACCGGTGCGGCGGTTGCAATGTTCGTCTTCTGCTTCGTTGGTTCGGTTCAAGAAGGCTTGGAACGACTGACAAATGGGACCGATGCGGATCGCAGCCTGATTGTCTTTCAGGAGAATCGATTTTGCCCGACGAGTAGTCGGCTTCCGGAGGATTATTCGCACAAGATCCGTGAGGTCCCCGGAGTCCGGGATGTGATGCCGATTCAGGTGTGGACGAACAACTGCCGAGCGAGCCTCGATATCGTTGTCTTCAATGGCGCTGCCCCAAATCAAATTCGGAAGACGCGTCCGGTCACGCTGACCGGCGGGTCATGGACCGAGTTCAGCTCACAGCGAGATGCGGCGATCGTTGGTCGCAACGTGGCCCAGCGACGAGGGTTGAATGTCGGAGACCAATTTTCCATCGGAGACATTTCGGTCAAGGTGGCGGGCACCTTTTCCTCCACAGTGCCGTCAGAGGAGAACCTGATCTACACGAGTCTTGAATTCCTTCAATACACGCGAGGACTGGACGCCGCAGGACTCGTGACGCAGCACGAGGTCTTGCTTGCCGAAGACGCCGATCCGGATGTTGTGGCGTCCGAGATCGACGAAGTGCTGCGTGCCGGTCCAGTCGCGACCACGACGCGACGCAAGGGAGCGTTTCAGGCGAGTACGCTGTCCGACCTCGTCGACCTGATTGGGTTCGCTCACTGGTTGGGATATGCGTGCGTAGGGCTCGTATTGTCGCTGGTCGCAACGACCACTGTGATGAGCGTACAGGACCGAATCAAAGAATATGCGGTGCTGCAAACGATCGGTGTGCGTCCGCTTCGTGCACTGCGGCTGGTCCTGGCCGAAAGCATGATCCCGTGCTTGGTTGGCGGGATAATCGGCACGTTGCTGGCGACAGGAGCTTTGGCACTTGGCGGTTTCGCGATCGGCGCGGAAGGTGCCACGATTGCCTTCCGTCCGTCACTGAGTCTTCTGCTAACGGGAACGGCCGTCTCGTTGCTGGTCGGAATGGCGGCAGGAATCGCGCCCGCGATCCAGGCTGCTACCGTTCCGATCGTCAACGCACTGCAAGAAACATAGGGTGACCTCGCGACGCAGCGAGACACTATGTTCTGAAGGCGAGTGACCAGAACGACGACGCTTCCGGTTGGTAAATTCGTGGTTGCTCTGCCAGCCATTTCACTGCACATGAGGGCGTGGCATTACGGACGAACGTGGAACGCCGCAACCTGCGTGGGAGTGAAACTCCGATGCGACTTTTCGATCGCGTCACTTCTCGATCACGGCTGTTGCCGCAGCTGCTCACCCCAACTCGTAATGCGTCACCACCCGCACCACCGCGATCAGGTCCAGCAACCGCCGGCGATTCCGCGTCTCGTGTTCACTGGTCCGCAGTCCGAACGCCCAGATACTGCGAAGCATCTCAGCATCGTCTGCCGACAACGCATCCCGCTCGACCATCCAGGCGAGATGCTCTCTGCACCTGCCCCATTCCGAAGACGCTGTGGCAAAAGCAAGACGGCGGAAGATGACAGACTCGGAATGTTGGGATTCAGCATCTGACTGAGTCGATGCAACTGCTGCCGAAACAACGGCACGCGATAGCCATTGCTACCAACGCAATCGGCGAGCAACAGAATTGTACTGATTCTCGAGAGGCCCAAACAGGCAGTGAAACCTCACCGAAACGCAACGTTTCACCCACAGTTTCGCGCGACGCCCCCAACTCGCAGTAAGTCAGCTGTTGCAGGCGACGCCAGCCACGCTTTGGCCGCCGTCGGTCAGTTAATAGAAGTTTGGCCAAGCCAGGTGCCCCAGCCCAACCGACGACGGCAACAGATCGCAAATGTGCCGCCCAAGTACAAGTACAAGAATGAGCTGGGCTCAGGAATGGCAGCGAGGCGAAGATTCATGTCTGAATTGCTGCCCGCAGCCTCTCGCTGTGCCAAAGACGCCAAAGACTAGAACGGACAGGATTAAGTAAGAAGTCGGACGAATGCGGATCATATTATTTCCAATCAAACTTGGGACACGGTTGGCAGCATGCAAAAGTCAATACGCGAAAACAATTCCGTCGTTATCCAGAGAAACGAATTCTTGCGTTCACGACAAGGATCGTTAGCGCAAACAATCAGCATCAACCGATTCGCTCCTTGGGCAGACCGCAGATCGCGATGCCCAATTCAAGCGGATTCGTTGTCACGCCAGTTGGTTCGTTGTCGAGGTATTCAGGACTCGCATTGATTCCTGTCGGACGCACAGTAGTACGTGCAACGCCTCTCGGACGACGTCGCTGTTCGTCAGTTAAATTGCCGCCAGGGACCGCGAACAAACGCTATCACCACCAACGGCCATCGTGCTGTGGGCATTCCTTAGGCAGGTCTTGCGAGATGGCAAGGGAGTCGGTGGATTGGGGGCGTTCCCGACCTAGTTCAATGACGTTCGTCGTACCAGCAAGATGAGAGCAACTGCCGTCAGGGCAAGTGTTGACGGCTCCGGCACTGGTTGAATTTTCGTTGCCGCGTCCGTGTAACTTCCGTCCTGGAATGCAACGATTAGGTCGCTCGAGTCGAACTCGAAGTCACCGTTCCAATCGCCGGTGGTCCAATCTGAATTTGCTGCAACGAGATCTTCGTACTCACCCGCGGCAAACACGACAATCAAATCTCCAGAGTTGAAAACGCCATCGCCATTTGCGTCTCCAGGCTTTGCTTGAATCATGGAAAGTACGACCTTGTCGGATTCGTAGTCTACAGCGATAAAGCGTCCCGCCCCTTGATGGTGCGTTGGCGCCGTGTCGAACTCGCCATCAATAGAACTTGCCGTCAATAATTCAAATCGAAGCTCGTGTCCCACGGACGGCTTGACCGCCGGTGCGATCGAGATATTCAATTCACCACCCAGCTCAGCAGTTCCCTCCAGGTTTATTTGATCGTAGACATCCGTTTCTAGGATTTCGATATGGAGCGTGCCTGAAGACGTTTGACTTAGTGAACCCAACGCGACGGTCCCAGTTCCACCGCCGGCGACCAACGCCCCATGGTTTTCGACTTTGGCCGAGGATTCAAAGCCACCTTCGAGCAACAACGTTGTAACGTCAGACACGACAATCGTACCAGGTCCCTCGACGGTCGCCGATTTTGAAAACGTGTTGACG
The DNA here is from genome assembly GCA_041399205.1 of Pirellulaceae bacterium. Classification (GTDB taxonomy): domain Bacteria; phylum Planctomycetota; class Planctomycetia; order Pirellulales; family Pirellulaceae; genus JAGQOZ01. The sequence continues at coordinate 21,935 of JAWKTK010000010.1, forward strand.
CCCTCGCCCGCCATTGACAAGCGAGTCTTAATATCCCTCATTGTCAGCGTGCCTTGCAGGTCAATAATGGCAACACTACGCGCTCGGCCGTCAACATTCAGTTCTCCCGTGATCTCGACGGGCGAGCCAGATAACTTGATCGTGTCAACTAAATCACTACCGTCTATGTTAAGCGTACCCGCCATCGTCCACGGCCCTACGGCTCCCTGCAAGTCAACGTTCAGCGCTGCCAAAGACCCCCCGATGTCGATCGACGTATTTACCGTGTAGGGGGCCGGACCGTCGTTAAACGCTCTGGCCGTGATCTCAAGCGAATGGTTGATGTCCCAAGTCGCGTTGCTGAAAACGCGTCCATCCAAGTCGGCAGTGTCGACGTTGATGGAAGTGCTCCGCTCGATGATCATCGCACTGTTAAACTGGACGGTGCCAGCTCCCACGATCGAGCCTCCGAGGAACGAAGTCGGTGATTCTATCAAAAGCGTCGAATCGTCGTCCAAGTTGATCGTCGCTTCGCCTCGCAGCTTCAGCTCATTCGCGTCGATGGTCGCGCGAGACGCAACGTTGATGTTCGCCTTGGCGAAATCGATCGATTCGCCTCGCAGTTGTGCTTGATCAAAAAAGCCATCACCGCCTTGAAGCTCGACCGTCGCGTGTCTGGCTTGTTGCCCTCCAATCACCCAGTTGCCACGCAGCTCCATCCGATTTCCCACGCCGACCTGGATTTCGCCATCGAACGGCTCGTTCGGAGCTTGATTGAGTCGGAGATTACCGAGCGTCGCAAGTAGGCGTCCATGTTCACTGCCGCTTCCGTCAAGGTCCCAATTCCCGTTGTTCGGGTCAGACGACAGCTCGAGCGTACCGTTGATTGCGTTGACGGTACCGATGATCGGTCTGACGGCAGCGATCGTTCCATTGTTCTCGAGATTGAGAAAAATTAGATGGCCATTGCCAAGCACTTGCGATTCACTGTCGACGAAAGCGTTGGCGGCGTTAACGTCCGAGAAGTTGTTCTCCAAACCGTTGCTTTCGACGACTAAGGACGAGCCGTTCGCGACGTCCAACTGGTGATTGACTTGCAGTCTTCCGCCTTTGCCAACAAGCAGCTTCGAGGAGGCTTGACCATCGCGGCTGTCGATCAGCAAATCCGTGGCGTGCATCGAGTGCGTACCGAGGTTGACGGTACTCTCGCTAGCGACGGTCAAGCTCTTGACGGTCGCTGCGCTCGACAAGTTCACGGTGCCTCCGTGGCGCACGAACGCTTCGCTCCACTTCGAACTGGATGGATAGCGGGCGCCTTCCCAGTTACTGTTGGAGTGCCAGTTGGTTCCGCCCAGAAAGTCGGTTCGCATCAGTTGGATGTCGGACCAGTCCGCCAGCGCAGCGATCGACAAGATATCGGTGGCCGACGGCAGGTTGCGATTCCCCTGACCGCCGCCAGCCCCCATGTTCGACGGCGTCTGTACATGGCCAGGATCGGCGGCGACATAGTTGACTGCGGCGGCAGCGCCGCGCAAAAACGCCGGGTTCAAATCGTAATCGCCGTCGGCCGTCTCTGCGGCATACGAATCCAATACCGTGAGCCCCAGTGCATGGCCCATTTCGTGAAGCACCAACGAATACATGTCGCGCTCGCCGGCGCCGGGGGGCGCGTTGCCCCGCACGTCCCCTCGATAGTCCACTTCAAGCAGGTCCGGAGCGCCATCGTACGCAAACGTTTGCACATGTGGCTGCAGGTCTCGGTACAACCGCTGCTGCATGTCGAATTCGGAATGGTCATTTGGCGTCGGATCAAAATAATAGCGTCGTAGGGTATCGCCATTCTGACCGTTCTGAAACGAATCGATCCCAATCAGCGCCTTCGTCGGGCGGCTGTTGACGTGTTCGACAACATGGGTTCCCCCCCAGAGCGATGGCGGCAAATCTTGATAGCCATACTCAATCTCGATCGTATGCTCGTCTTGAATGATGTGCTTCCCAGTATTCGGCGGCCGCCTCAAAATCGGCGTCAGCCTCGCCCCATTCGGGTCGAATAGCGGAGCCTCTGAATCAGTCGAGAACTTCAGCTGGATTTCGACGGCCCCTGTTTGCGGCCTGCGGAATGACACACCAAGTGACGAGAATCGCAAGCACATTTCGATGAGAGATAAGGGATGGACGACCATACAAACGACGCATAATGCACCTCATTTACCTAGACGGGCCAAAACCAATTGGAACAAGCTGTGGTAGCAACCGACGTTTGAACGTGGGACCCGACAGCATCGTGCGAAGAATATGAAAACGACCATCCGCCGAACGTAAAGTGGCGTCGGTTTAAGACACATGCGTGCGATTCAATCCGAACGAGCCGATTGCTTGACGTAAGATTGAATTCAAGATTAAAATGGGTTGATGCGGTCGATTCGTGCCGCTTGGCCTTAACAGCGCAGGCGTGCGAAGATGAACGATCCTCCTTCGGTAAGCCACTGGATTGAGCAAGTTAAAGTTGGCGATTCCGTTGCGGTCGTCGAAATCTGGCGGCGGCACTACTACGACAAGCTCGTCCGGATGGCGACAGCGAATTCGGGCACGGACGGCGATCCTCTCCGACGAAGAAGACATCGCAGTCAGCGTCTTTGAGAGTTTCTATCGAGCGGCGGAAAATGACGCTTTCCGGATCTTGCCGACCGTGACAGTCTATGGCGTCTGCTCATTCGCATGGCCGCTCGCAAGATTGTCGACCAGCAGCGTCACGCCGATCGCTTGAAACGAGGTGGCGATCAAAACGTCAAACGCCTTGACGCCGATGACGACAATTCGGCAATTTTTCAGGCGATAGGAAATGAACCTTCGCCGGAACTGGCGTCGCTGATGGCTGAAGCTTGCGAACTAATCTTGGCACATCTTGACGACGAGATGTTGCGAGGCATCGCGGTAGGCAAGATGGAAGGTTACTCAATTCCGAACTAGCCGAGCGTTTTGTTTGCTCGGAACGAACGATCGAACGGCGACTTCACCTGATTCGCGAGATGTGCCGACAGAAATTGATGAACGCAGATGACTAGTCGACACATCAACCTGCCCTTCTCCGTCTTGGAAAGAATTGATGGCGTCTGCCTAAAGTTCGAACAGGCGTGGCAGTCCGCGCGTCGGCCGCCGTCGCGGATTTCGCCGCAGAGTTCGTTGAGGCCAAGCCACAACAGGTTGTGCTAAGCGAGTTGATTCTGCTTGATATCGACTATCGCCGCCGCCTTGGAGAAGCCGTCACCGCGGAAGACTACACATCCGAATTCCCGGAACATGCGGATACGATCCGCCGTTTAATCCCTTCGTTGGACGGCGAAACACACATGATCATTCGCTCGACCCCGCGCGATTCGGATGCATCACCGAAACTTGGCATCACCGACCATTCGACCTCGTCGATTTCGGCCTTGGGTCGATATGTCGCCTTGGAAAAACTTGGCGTTGGTGGCTTTGCCACTGTCTATCGAGCGTACGATCAATCGCTGCAGCGGGACGTGGCCGTGAAAGTTCCGCACGCACATCGCGCGGACCGGTACGACCTTGAGCGTTATCTTGCGGAAGCTCGTTTGGTGGCTCGCTTAGACCACCCGGCCATTGTGCCCGTCTATGACGCGGGCCGGACTCCCGACGGTACGTTCTACGTCGTTTCCAAACTGATACAGGGGCAGAATCTCGCGGATGTCCTCCGCGAGTCGACGTTGACGATTGAGCGTTCACTCGCAATCATCCGTCGCGTTGGCCAAGCGATTGACTATGCGCACCACAAGGGCTTGGTGCATCGCGACCTCAAGCCGGCCAACATCCTGATTGACCCACGAGGCAACGCGTTCGTCACCGATTTTGGCTTGGCCATCGAGTTGGATACGCCGTCGGCTCGCGATGGATTGCAGGCACGCCCGCGTACATGAGCCCCGAGCAAGCCGCCGGTGAAACTCACTTGATTGACCACCGCATGACATCTTCAGCCTCGGCGTCATCCTCTATGAATTACTCGCCAGGCAACGGCCATTTACCGGTAACCGAGTCGACCAAGTGCTGGAGGCGATTCGCAACGGTTCCCTCATTTCGCCTCGCCAACGCAACCCAAGCGTCTCGCGCGCCGTCGACCACATTTGCATGCGCGCTCTCGCCGAAAATCGGAGACCGGTTTAACTCGGCTGGCGAATTTGTTGACGACCTTGATCGGGCTGCGGACGCGGCGTCCGGCCACGAAACGACGCGTGAGATACAATGCGTAATGCCGAAAGGCCTCCGGTCATTCGACGCGGACGACGCCGACTTTTTCGTTCACTTACTACCTGGACCGTTTGCCCCGAACGGCTTAAACGGAATTCTTGCGGTTTTGGCAGAGCCAAATCGACAAGGTCGACGAGACGACATTTCGCATCGGGCTACTTTCGGGCGTCTCCGGATCGGGCAAGTCATCGTTCGTCAAAGCCGGGCTGATCCCACGTCTCGCGGCAGCGGTTCGCCCGATTTTTATCGAAGCAGCGACGGATGAGACCGAGTCGCGTCTGCTGGCGGCAATTCATCAGCGTGTCCCCCAAACAGCCCAGTTGGAACTTGTCGAGACGTTTGCCGTGCTGCGTCGCGATACATCGTGTAAGACGGTCGTCTTTATCGATCAGTTTGAACAATGGCTTCAGAACGAGCCGATCCGCGGCGGTGCGTTAAAGACTGCGTTGCGCCAATGCGATGGACCACATCTGCAATGCGTGTTGCTGGTCCGCGATGAGTTCGGCATGCAAGCGGCCAAGATACTATTGGATCTGGATGTAAGCATCGATCAGGGATTCAACTTTGCCGTCGTCCCAATGCTGCCCATTGGACACGCCCGCGAAATCTTGCGTCGCTTTGGCCAGGCGCTCGAACGGTTGCCGTCCCAGATCGATGATTTTTCAGACGAGCAAGTCAAGTTTCTTGAGACGGCTATCGGAGGACTCGCCGAGCGAGGTGTCGTCGTCCCCGTACACTTGGCCCTCTTCACTGAGATCATGCGTGACCGGCCATGGACCGAGTCGTCCTTGGCAAAAGTTGGCGGCGCCCAGGGACTTGGCGTTGTCTATCTGAACAAATGCTTCGGCGAGAAATCGCAACATCCGGCGTGCCGTCTTCATTCTCGCCGCCCGACGCGTGCTTCACGCCCTGCTCCCCGATGCAAGAGTCGGGATCAAGGGCATCATCGCACGGAAGAACAACTCTTGGAGGTCTCGGGGTATCGCAAGCAGATCAAACAGTTTGAAGACCTGATGCGACTGCTAGATCGCGAACTACGGCTCATCACGTCCGCCAGGCCCAATGCTGAGGAGGCCGAGGAAGCGGATGACGGTCAGCCAGTTTACTTACTGGCGCACGATTTCATGGTCGAGCCATTGCGTGATTGGCTGACTCGTGAAGACAAACAGACCTACCGCGGCCGAGCGGAATTATTCGCAGAGCGTGGCACGATGGTGGAGGAATCGGGTAGCGCACGGCATCTTCCGTCGATAGGCGAGTGGCTCGGAATTCACCTCTTCGCGCGTGGCCGTACCTGGTCCGCAGCCGAGCGACAGGTGATGCGGCGTGCGAACTGGTCACACGCAATCCGTTACGGCTTAACTGCAGCTATGATTGGTTTCGTCGCCTTTGGACTACTACGAATTCGCGCAAACCAGCGAACCGACTTTGCCGTCGCCGCTATTCTGAACGCCAGCAACGAGGAACTGCCCTCACTACTGTCGCCGCTAAAGCATCCCAGTCCGCTTGTCACTGAACAACTCGAAGCGTTGTCTTCCGATTCCTCGCTCCCAGCACGCAAACGACTAAACGTGTGTTTGGCGCTGGCAAGGTGTGGCAAGACGCTCAATTCCGAACTTGTGTCCACCATGCTCGCGGCAGACGTCGATTCGTTCGCACATGCGTGTCGTCTTTTGAACAGCCGGCGTCAAGAACTCGCCAGGTATTTTGAACCTTACTGTTCCGAAGCCAACACGAATTCGGAGACACGCCTTCGCGCGTTCTGCGCGTTGGCGCAGTTCTCTCCCAATTCGCTCGATGCATCAAACGATCGTTCCGACGTTGTGAGGCACCTGCTAACGAAGAACCTGTTGGAAGTCCCGACCTGGGCGAATCTACTCCGCCCGCTTGCCGATCAGCTCACGCCGTCCCTGCGCAACCATTTTGAAAATGATGAAGATCCGCGTACGCAACAGCTTGCCACCTCGATCCTGGGGACACTGCATCGCGATAACGTCACCCGACTGTTAGAGTTGGCAGATCAATCTTCCGGCGAGCAGTTGGCGATGCTGCTACCGCTGCTGGCCGAGCATCGGCATGTCGTAAAACCGAGACTCTTGCATCAATGGAGAAGCCTGTTTCGCCTTCCGCCGACTCAGCGCCCGAATGTGCCGCACGCGACCGTGACGCAGCTAGAGGTGAATGGCGGACTAACAAGCGACTACGCATTCTCGACGTCGTTGGATGCAACGGCGGTGGAATCATGTTCGAACGAACTTGAACCGAGTGGTTACGTCGAGACGTGTCGCACTTCCTGCGGACTCGCTGACAAGCCGACAATGGCGGTGATCTGGCAGAAGAACGGGACACCGGCGCGGCAAGCAACGATGGCCGATGCAGGTGTAAACCTGCCACCGCTGCATTCGGCGAGGCAACGCCAACTGCTGCTGCTGTTTTCTGGACGGACAAAGACTCCGTTCACGGACACGTTTACGATCACCGACGTGAGATATCACACACCTGTCGGCCGCCCGGACCATGCAACCGATGTGTCTTGGCTGAGTCAGACTTACTGGAACGTCGTGCCGGAACCGTGCATGGACGTCGGGAACACAAGCGGGCGAATCGGCTTTCCGGTCGTTCCGTTTGATGAACTCGGCGAGTTCACGTTGGAAGCGTGGCTGTACGATTGGAGCGGCCCGGTATTTGGGCAAGTCGGCACGGCCCGCCGCGCTGGTCTTTGGTTCTGTGTCGGCGACGGCCCGGGAGTTGAGAAGACAGTCGGCTGGCTTGCCGACGACGGTACACAGGCATGCGAGCTTTCTCTGGGCCGTTCACGATTGGAAGGTTGGAATCATGTCGCGTTCGTGTTCGACGGCGCGGGTGCTTACTGCTATCTGAATGGCAAATGCGTCGACTCAACACAGACTTCACCGCGGCGACCGATGCGAATCCCAACGAAACGACGCACGCCTGTCTTCCCGGCAAAGCTCGCATACACCAATGCAGACGGCGAGTCACATTGGGGCGACGGCAAGCTGCGAGTTTTCCGGATTTCGCACGTCGCGCGGTATCGTGACGCTACCTTCGAGCCACCGGTGGACCTTGAATGTGATGACGCAACAGATCTGTTTCTGAACGTGACAGAACAAAAGGTCGACGTGGCCCCCCTCCCCCCAGCTGAGGATCGAATCGCCGACTTGCCACTCGACGGCGTATTACCCCGTCGTGCTCGGCACCTGTTCCTGAACGGTTTTACCGATTCGGCTCACAGCGAAGTTAGCACACAGCTGCATCGCGAAGGTCTTCGCCCCGTCTGGTTTCGGAAGCAGTTTGGGAACAATCGTCAATCGGGTCCGCAGTTCTGGCAGGCAAGGTGGACCCGATTCACCGAACCCCCGCCCACACGACGATCGATCGACAGATTGGCCAATCTGGCAACCATGTTGTGGAACTTGGGAGCGCAACAAGAGACGATCGGCGCGCTTGCGTTGCGAGCGGAAAATGATCTCCGCAGCCAAATGATCACTCACCTCGCCGCGGCGAACAGTGATCCGGAAATCGTGTTGAATCAGCTCATCAACTCGACCGACGCCGGGGTTCGTCAGGCGCTGGTGTTGGCCCTCAGCGAATTTCGTTTTCAGGTACTCTCCGCGACGACGAAGACGCGAGCGGCGCGAGAACTCGCAAACCGATACCTCGTTGATGCCGATCCCGGCGTTCATTCCGCGATCGAATACCTGTATGGTCGTTGGGGGATTCCGCTCCCTGAGCTGACCGACGTCGAATCCATTCATGCTAACGCAGCGGCGAATTGGACGCGGACGTTCAACGATCATCTGATGGCGCACGTCCGTATTCCCGTGCCGCCTCCGAATTGCGGAAGCGGACTTGATCAAGGTGACCGAGCGAACGCCTTTTCAATTTCGACAAAGCCCGTACTGGACGAACAGTTTGCGAAGTTTGTAGAAGATCACGACAGCGTCCCGTTTCAATTGGTCGGAACGGGCAAGCCTGTCACACGGGCAATTTGGCACGAAGCGGCCCAGTATTGTAACTGGCTAAGTGCCAAGTCCGGACTCCCGAATCGGAATGGTGCTTTGTACCAACCGCGAAAAACGAACAGCTCTTTCAGCCTGCGGAGGGCTATTTGCAGAGAAAGGGATTCCGCCTGCCGACCGTCGCCGAGTGGCAATTCGCATGTGGAGGTGGCGTGCGGACGAGTTTTCACTGCGGTCACCTGCTGCCTACGTTGTCACAATACTGTTGGGACGTCACGAATTCGAATCTGCAATTACAAACATGTGGCCTTAAAAAGCCCAATTGGTGCGGACTGTTCGATATCCACGGTAATGTGGCCGAGTGGGTCACGAGGCGACTTGAGCGATTGGGACCCAACCGGCGGAATCGCGTGCGGCGGTGATCGAAATCAACCATGGAAGTATCAAGCAATCCAGGCAACCCGACAGCTGGGACGCCTGACGCGCGACGATCTCGTAGGCTTTCGCATCGCACGATCGCTTATGCCGAACGGGTGATCTAGGGAAGAGCAAGTCGGCGACCACCGTCGACTCGTGGATTTTCTTGGGTAGTCACTCTGAAGATGCACTGTCAAATCGACAATCACTTTGAACTCGCTCGCTCTAATAAGATTTCGTGCGTAAGGAGGGCGTGGCATGTGCGTCATGTGCACATGACGCTCTCAGTCGGTTCGTCCTTGTCCACGAATTTGGCGGGGGCTAAGTTAGGCGAGTTGGACGATTCTGTGCAGCTTCGAATGGCATGATTGCTCGTCTTTTTTTCGCTCCGACGCGAATTGCTAATCGTGTATTGCTCTCGATTCGAATTCGACTCCCAGTCGCCATTCATACGTTTTCCAGGCGATTTCGACTACGAACGAGCGTCCCGTTTGCCGGTAGTGTTCACATCCAATTCGAGGCTGCGGATATAACGATTATCCAATCGACTTGTACGATAATGCAAAATTCCTGGCCAGCTGTTGATCGCCTCCGTCAGCAACACATAGGATGTCCACATGAGGAAAGATTCAGCGAAACGTGATGCATACCGCTTGAAGGCGAACCGAGAGGAACTCGCCGAGCTGATTTTGCAGGCGTTGCCTGGAAATGGCGGAACCGTAGAGCCGCAACCCGGAATGCATTTCCGAAAGCACTCAAGCCGCGGAGAGCGCGTGTACGGCTCGTATCCTCCAGCGTTTTGCGTTGTAGCCCAGGGGAGCAAGGACATCTTTCTTGGGGATGAGACGTTTCGCTACGACGCCTCGAACTACTTGATTACGACCATGGAGCTTCCATTGTCGGGCAAAGTAGTGGACGTATCTGCTCAGCGACCGTATCTAAACTTCCGTATGGTCCTCGACCCTTCGGTTGTTGCCTCTGTCATGGTTGATGCAGGGTATGTTCACCCAAAGAACGGTGGTGAAGTCAAAGCGGTGGGCGTTAGTCCGTTGGACAACGACCTACTCGACGCAACCGTTCGCTTGGTTCGCTTGATTGATTCTCCCGACGAGTATCGCTTACTCGCACCGCTTGTTGTTCGCGAGATTGTCTACCGACTCTTGATGGGCGAGCAGGGCAATCGTTTGTGTCATTTGGCAAAGCTTGGTGGCAAAACCCACCGAATTGCTCGTGCAATCATGACGATTCGTAGTGTATTCCACGAATCAATTCGCATTGAATACCTTGCCGAAGAGCTGGACATGAGCGTTTCAGGATTGCACTCGCATTTCAAGACTGTTACTGGGATGAGCCCCTTGCAGTTTCAGAAGCAACTGCGACTTCAAGAAGCCCGACGGTTGATGCTCAGCGACAACCTGGACGCGACGCAAGCGGGAAAGCAGGTGGGTTACGATGACCCATCTCATTTCACCAGAGAATACAAGCGCCTTTTCGGCCAACCTCCCAAACGACACGTCGAACAGTTCCGAGAAGTCTCGACGTAGTTCACGTGGCGTTCTACCAATTCACAATTGAATCACAAAAGAAACAAATGAAGCTATCATACTTAACCGTGACAGTCGTTTTGACTATCGCCTCTGTCAACCAGGCCGCCGACTGGCCTCAGTTCCTGGGTCCGGAAAGGAACTCGACGTCCACTGAGACAGGCCTGTTGCGTTCGTGGCCAGAGGGTGGACCTGAGGTCTTGTGGACGATCAATGTGGGCAAAGGCTATGGTGGCCCCGCGGTCAGGGATGGCAAAGTGTACTTGCTCGACCGCAATGACGAGGTTGGCGAAACACTTCGTTGCCTCAATCTACCTGATGGCAAAGAGCTGTGGACCTATGCTTACGACGCTCCTGGTTCGGTGATGTTCCCCGGTTCGCGAAGTGTGCCAACAGTCGATGGCGAACACGTATACACGTGCGGTCACAATGGCGATCTCCATTGCATCGATATCAACTCGCACAAACCCATTTGGAAGGCAAACATCTGGACCGATTTCGGAGGAAAACCACCAGGCGACGGAGGTGGATTTAGGTCACGCGAAGCCGGGAGTTTTCCCATTTGGGCCATTACACAGAACCCATTGATTTACGGCGATTTGCTGATCGTCGCATCCCAAGCTCCGGACGCCGGTGTCGTGGCGTATGACAAGCGTACAGGCGACGTAAAATGGAAAACTCCCAATCTTGGCAATGAATCCTATGCCAGTCCGTCAGTTGCGAGCATCGACGGAAACGACCATATCGTCATGGTCATTTCATCGACCAACCCTTTTGGCAATCCCGGGGCGGATCGAACCCTGGGGAAGGTTCTTGGGGTAGAGCCCCTCACGGGAAAAGTCCTCTGGACATACGACAAGTGGAACTGCCACATTTCCGTACCGAGTGCCATCGACGCAGGTGAGAACCGTATCCTCGTAGTGGGCGGATACGAACTCGGCGCGACCATGGTAAAGGTCGAAAAGCAGGATGACGGAAGCTACGTCGCAAACGAACTGTATACAACGGAAGAGTTTGGCGATCAGACGAAGCCGCCAGTCTTGCACGAGGGTCACTTCTACGCACAGTATGGAACGAACAATCGCCGCGATGGCTTGTGCTGCATGAACATGGCTGGCGAAATCAAGTGGAAAACAAAACGCGATCCTGGTTTCAACAAGGGCAGCATGATTTTGGTTGATGGTCTGATTCTGGCAACGGATGGCGAAAAGTCAGTTTACCTGATCGACCCGGACCCATCGGAATTCAAACAACTCGCGTCGGCGGAGCTGCTTGGCGAAGGCGGAGATACGGGAGGCATTGGTGGGCGTATCGGTGGCAGAACGCAGAACTGGGCCCCCATCGCCTTATCCGACGGGAAGCTGCTTATTCGCGACCACAATCAAATGAAATGCGTGAAGGTCGCCAAATGAACTTGGTAAGAATGTGTCTTTTTCGCCTTGTCCCAGCCACACTGAATGAAATCACCTGTTTGTCACTTGCTCTCTTGACTCTGTTTCTGCAACCCGATATCCGAGCACAAGAGGTTGAAAGTGTGTCCGCCGCCAATGGTGCGATGCAGGTCACGACGAAAGACACCGTTTCGCCGGAAGATCTAAGAGAGAACTGGACGAGTTTTCGCGGATTCGGCTCTAACGGCCACGCTAACAATGCGAATCCACCGCTGACGTGGAGCGCCAAGGAGTCGAAGAATATTGTCTGGCAGACGCCGATTGCCAAACACGGAATGAGTTCCCCCGTTGTTTGGAAACAGCGCCTTTTTCTCACAGGAGCCGACGACGAATCTCGAGACATCTACTGTTTCGATACGGAGACCGGAAAGTTGGTCTGGGAGCACACCGTAAATGGCCTCCCAGACTCGCCCGCCGATGGGCTACTGCCCGAGGTTTTGGCGGAAACCGGTTTTGCGGCACCCACAGTTGCAACGAACGGTCAATTCATCGCGGCGGTTTTTGCGACAGGAGAACTCGTCTGCGTAGATATGAAAGGACAACGGGTTTGGGCAAAGCATCTGGGTGCACCCAATAACCATTATGGTCACGCCTCTTCATTGATTTGCAATCGAGACTTGCTGTTCGTCCAATATGACCAAAAGAATGATTCAAAACTCTTGGCGTTCGAAATGACGACAGGAAAGGTTGCATGGCAAGCTGTGCGTAATGAGATGTCGTGGTCGTCGCCGATTCTTGTTGATAATAACGACCGAACAGAGCTCATCTTGACCGACAACAAGTCCGTTTGCAGCTACGACCCGAAAACTGGCAAACGCTACTGGCGTGTTGAATGCTTGGACGGCGAAGTTGCCCCTTCGGCCGCTCATGGCGGCGGCGTTGTCTTCGTTGCAGTTGAGAATTCTGCCGCAACAGCTATCGATATTAGCAGCCAGGGTGAAGAGCCCAAAATCCTCTGGCAATGGGACGAGTCGCTTCCCGATTCCGCCAGTCCGGTTGCCACCGACGACTATGTAATCCTTCCAACTGCGTTCGGCGTTATTACATGTCTTGATTCAAAGTCCGGCAAGGTATGCTGGGAACACGAATTCAATCAGGGATTTTGCAGTTCGCCAATCTTGGTCAAGGATCGTGTGTACATCATCGATTTGTCCGGAAAGATGCAGGTCTTCAAGCTTGGAAAAACCTTCAAGCAACTTGGAGAATCTGACATTGGCGAACCCACTTATGCAACGCCTGCTTTCGTTGGCGACAAAATCTACATCCGTGGGCTGCATCACTTGTTTTGTGTCGGAGAAGAAGGGAACTAGCCGACTATTGCCGGTAAATTGTTAGTTTGCCAATCTCACGAGGATGTATCACCCGACGGCGAAAACCGATCGGAGCTACGCTGCATCCGCGTGAAGTGACGAAGCAGGTTGTTTGCTGCTCAGGTGGGCGTGACCGAAGCTGTCGGGTGCACCGAACCAATTCGTGCATCTTTGCGTTTAGGGCAAGTATTCTAAACACGTCCTCGCCAGCTGCACGGTGGCGGGGTTCCGACTGCAATCTCGAATTGACAGGACACTTTGAGGTGGTGCCGACTGAATTGCTCGACTTCGAAGAAGCAAGGTTATATGATTAAATCGCATGATATTTTCCTGTGCATCGGCAGTGCTCTGTCGCTTACCTCCGCTGCGGCACCACCTCAGATTCCTCGAAATGAAAATCACAGTCAAAGGTACGAACATCGACAGATTCCCGAATTTCGTCGAGATTATCACAGCATAGCCACGCGGCGCGGCAGCCTAGTTGTTCGCCTCCGGTGGACGGCTACGTCTCCTAGCACCCGTCTGGAAAAAAATCGCTTCACCGTGTTTTACCACGACGCTACTCACATTTTCCAAACGACCGGTGACTACGAAAAAATGCTGCATCGTAGCCTCTCCATATGCTTTGCCTCCTGCGAGTAGCGGGGAACAGTGAAGAGCGTCTTGTTCTCGCCGGATCGCAGAGCCTATTCGGAGAGTCGGACGGCCACCGAAGGAGGCCGCAAGACCAGCACGCTCTACGCAACATCTGCGGTAACAGACTCCGTCTTCTTGCTCGAGCTGGCTCGTGGGACCAGCATCGGTACGCGCTTGCGATACTCCGCGTAGCCAGGCAGCGAGTTGGCAAGATCTCGTTCTTCGAACTGAATGGCGATCAGTATGTACGCCGTTGTCACAACAGCGAAGAATAGGTGCGAGGCGGTCATAGTCGGAGTGAACCAAAACACCATAATCCAGCCAACGTACAGCGGATGGCGGACGTGCTTGTAAAGAGTGGGTTCGCGAAATGGTAGTTGTACGTAGGGCTTGCCATTGAGTTCAAACCAAACCTGTCGCAGGCCGAATAAATCCGAGTGACTGATTAGAAACGTGGCGTACAAGACTGTCATCCAGCCGAGCCCATAGAGCGTGTACAACACGAGACGTCCAGTGCCTGGGACTTGCCAAATTACGCCGCCGATGGGCTCCCAAAATGCGAAGATCAGTACCATCGCAAGGTTCGAGGCCAACACGTACGTGCTGCGTTCGATCGGCTGTGGCACAAACTTCGTCCACCATCTCTTGAACCAGGGGCGAGCCATCACCGAGTGCTGCACAGCGAACACGGATAGCAATGCCAGGTTGATGGCAATGGCCACGGCTGTAGGTCGAATCGGTTCGCCGTCCAGTGTCGTCGGAACTCCGAAGTTCCCCAAAAAGCCGACCGCGTACGGAAACACGCCGGCGAGAAAGATCAGATAAGCGATGACTGCATAGGTAAAATAAAGGATGCGACGCATGTCTTAAGTTCCTTTCAATGTCGCCGCAGCCTCGCGCGGCAAAGGTGGATTGGTTACGTGGATTGAAGATCTGGGCACCGAATATCGCCCCCACAAGCAAAACGACATCGCATGAAAAAATGGCTCATGGCGTTCAGAAAAATTTTTTCGTCGCGGAAAAACACCGAATTCTGGGAGGTTTTCCCGGTGCGTGTCGGCCTCCGAATAATCTGTGGGAAGTACCTCGCAGTCGCAAAAGAGTTAGTCTATAGGGGCCGACCGCCACCTGCCGTACCTGTGGTTTGCTAGCATCTTGTTTAGAATGATGACTCGTTCGCCAGGTAATTCCGAATTCGCCAAACCGATTCAGCTCCGAAAGTGCGCAAATGAATCTCACAGAGATCCTGATTTCTGCAAACAGTGGCGATTCGACGGCTCGGGCTGAGCTGATTGATATCGCATATCAGGATTTGAAGAAACTCGCAACGGCGAAGATGCGAGGCCAGCGGCTCGATCATACGCTAACCGCGACGGCGCTTGTGAACGAAGTCACGCTCAAGTTGTTGCAGGAAAGTCAGCTCGAAGCCAAGACGGGCAAACAGTTTTACGCCTTCGCGTCGACCGCAATGCGGAACTATCTGATCGATCACGCACGCGGCAAAGCAAGATACAAGCGCGGCGGCAAGCTTGGAAGGTTCTCGTTCGACGAAGCAGTGCTTGCTTGCGAGACACAAAGCGCCGAGCTGCTTGCGCTGAACGACGCTCTGGACGCACTGGGAAGGATTGAACCTAGAAAAGCGCAGGTTGTCGAAATGCGATACTTTGGCGGCATGTCAAACGACGAAGTGGCCGAGGCGTTGCAAATCTCGATTGCGACCGTGAAGCGAGACTGGACGGTGGCCAAAAGCTGGCTGATTTGTGAATTATCGGGTGACAACGATGAATCGTGAGCTGAAAGCGATTCAGGTAATGGAGGCGGCGATCGATCTATCCGCCGAGTCGCAGCAGCAGTTCGTTCAGCGAGCTTGCAACGGTGACTCGGCATTGCTTCGCAAAGTGCGTGCCTTGCTGGCTGCGGCCGACGACGAGACTGGATTTCTGGCGACGCGATCTGACTTTGACGCGTCGCCTCCACCTACACGAGAACGGATTGGTGACTACCGCATCATTCGCGAGATTGGACGCGGTGGGATGGGGATCGTCTACGAAGCCGAACACGATGCAATGCGACGCCGCGTCGCGCTCAAGGTTCTCTCGGCCGGATGGTCGCCGTCGCAAAATCAGTTGGCTCGTTTCTACCGGGAGGCTCGATCTGCTGGCCAGCTCCATCACACCAACATTGTCCCAGTCTTCGAAGTCGGTAGCGCTGACGGGCTGCATTACTACACGATGCAGTTCATCGAGGGTGTGACACTGGATCACGTCATCGATGAAGTGCGAGAACTTCGGAAACGAGGTGACGGGTATTCCACGGATAGCCCGGGCCGCGCGGTTGCTCGACGGCTGCTTACTATTGGTAGCTCCGCGCGCGAGGCGTCCGAGTCGCGTGACTCGAACGACGCAGACAACTCGCTTGGTCAGAATGCCGCTGAACATGACTTTACGGTTCGGAATTTCAGCGAAACCAATTCGCCGACTCGAGGCCGTCGAAGCGAGTCAACGGACTCCATTTTCTCACATGAGTGGTCTACCGTAAGAAATGGACGCAACGCGTACTTTGGCCGAGTTGCTGCGGTGGGCTTGCAGGCGGCCGAAGCACTCGAGTACGCACATCAGAACGGCATCCTGCACCGAGACATTAAGCCTGCAAACCTGATTCTCGACACGCGTGGAATTGTCTGGGTGCTGGACTTTGGGCTGGCGAAGAGTGGCGACGACAACCTGACAATGTCAGGCGATGTAGTGGGCACGATTCGGTACATGGCTCCGGAACGTTTTGATGGGACAGCGGATGTTCGCAGCGACATTTACAGTCTGGGGCTGCGGCTCTATGAACTCGCCACTTTGCAGTACGCATTCGATGCCACGGAGCAAAGTTCGCTCGTCAAACAGGTCACGACGCAGTCGCCACCTTCGCCTCGCAAGGTTGAACGCCGCGTTCCGCGTGATCTTGAAACGATCATTCTCAAGTCACTCAATCGCAATCCGAATCACCGCTACCAATCAGCTGCGGAGATGGCTGAGGATCTTCGTCTGTTTGTGATGGACCATCCGATTCATGCTCGGCGGATTTCACCGCTGGAACGCGTGTGGAGAGTTTGTCGTCGCAATCCCGTCGTTTCTTCGCTGGCTGCATCGCTGTTTGCGCTGTTGATCGTGTTGGCAGTCGGATCGGCCCGTTTCGCGATCGTTACAAACCAAGAAAAAACCGAGCGATCGCAGCAGAACAATCCACCCGAGAACGTCGGTACGAATTGAACTACGAGTCCGCTCGCGCAATGCGTCGGAGCGATCGATTGGGGCGTCGTTTCGAAACGCTGCGTTCCGTTCGTGAGGCCGTCGAGCTGCTGCCAACGCTTGGCTTCGACGTCCAGCGGATCGAGGAAGAACGCTCGAAGTTACGTAGCGAAGCCGCAGCAGCACTCGGACTTTTCGACATGCGACCGGCACAGAGTTGGACCGCCGAGTCCGACCAAGAGAGACTCGTGTCGTTCGATCGCAATCATATGCGATACGCACAGTCGCCTGGTCTCGACGGCGAGATTCTGATCTACACAACCGATGGTACCGAGCTCACGCACGTGCTGAATCCGACGGTGCGCGCAGGACTCAGCTTATGCGATTCAGTGGCGATGGTCGCTACTTCCTTGCTCGGCATGGTTCCAAAGTGAGCGTCTGGGATCTGGATAGCAACGAACGGTTCGCCGGGGATTCACATGGCCAAGAGGACGAGACGCAGAAGTTGCCGCCGTTCATCGTCGTCGATACGCCAAGACACGGGATCGGGCAGTTCTCCGATGACAGTCAGCGTGCGGCTCTCAGTCTCCCAAAAGGCGTTGCAATCTACGATCTTGCGACCGGTGATCTGAAGACCCATGTGTCGTTAACGTACAATCCGAAACACATCGAGCTGTCTGACGATGGGAACGTGCTGGCCGTGTGTGAAGACAAAGCCATGGAGATACAGTTTTGGAGCATCGAAGATCAGCCGAAACTGCTGAAAACGGTCGAGCTCCCGGAGGACGTCCAAAGCGTGCGGACGTTCTGTTGGTCGTCGGAGCGAGACATCCTTGTGGCCGGTCTCTACGACGGACGGATCTTGCTTTGGCAGCACGGGCTCGAACAGTCACCGCAACGATTTTCATTGCACAAACACACGGTCGCACGTATCAAACTGCATCCGACACAGCCGCGAATCTTCACACAGGGTTGGGACGAAACCGTTCGCGTGTTCGACTTTGTGACCGAGCAACAACTATGCCGACTCGAACGGTACGCGTTGCTCGACAGCGACTTCTCCCCGGAAGGAACGCAGATAGGACTCTCGTCCGTGGAGACAATGCAGTTTGGAATCTGGGAGCTCGCCGAACCCTGTTTGCAGCACTTCAAACTCGACCTCACGAACCTCGAGGCGTCTGAAGTACATCGCTTCGCCGAAACGCATCCGACGTTCCCGAAGTTGCTCGTAGCCGCTCATCGAAGGCATTTTGAGCTTTACGATATCGGGAGACGGCGGCGACTCATGCGAAACGCTGAATACAAAGACATATTACGTACAACGTTCTCGTCCGACGGTCAGTTTCTGTACGTGTTTGATCGAGCGAAGTCGGTAAAGATTCCGTTGATAATCGAAAAAAACAGAGTCGATGCACTTCGCACTCGCCTTGGCGAAGCCGAAACGATTCTGACGCCGCTGCTCAATGCGAACGGGTGTCAACTGTCAAAGGACGAAAAAAGTGTGCTCGTGGTTTGTCGAGAAAATACTGACAACTCATACGCCGAACTTTTTTGGTTGAACGACACCGAGGATCGCGTTCGGTATAACCATGCACGCATGTCTTCTGCCGCTTTGTCATCCGATTCGCGATGGGTGGCAACTGCCACATGGCGAGGACGCGGAATCAAGGTGTGGGATGCCAAGTCCGGCGAACTAGTCACAACATTGCTTCCCGATACCTCGGGCACGTTTGCCTCGTTTAGCGAAGACGCAAATATTCTCTTCGTTGCTCAGCTTGATCAAATGTACGCGTGGGAAGTGGGAACATGGGCGCCAATTGCACTCAGTGCTCAGCGTATGCATGGAATCATGGGGGAGGTGGAATTCGGGCCAAATCAACTCCTGGCCACGGACAGAACACGTTACACGCCGCAGTTGGTAGACATGCGGACCGGCAACGCACTCATGTTCATGGAGAGCCCCGTCGAAGACACACAAAGATCGTACAACATCCACAACGACGGTTCGCAGCTGACGATCGGCGGTACAGAGTACACCCATCTTTGGGATTTGCGCGCGATACGAGAACAATTGTTGACGATGGGGCTCGGCTGGTAGCTTAAAAGGAAATCGCCGCCAGCGATGAAAACGCCGTCCCTCGCAGGCCAGTGCAAACGTAACTACGGATTGTGAAGTCGCCTTGAACCATGCGAAATTGCTTCAAATGCAGCGGCGTAATCTCGGCTTCCACATCTATGCAACCTGGAACGGACCACGTTATCGGCGTCGCCCTGATACGTCAAATTGCACTCTTGCAAAAGTCCGACGCAGATTGGCATTTTGACTTTGTGAGTTCGCGCAAAAAGGCCGATGCAGTTTAATCGGTTCCGATCGCGCAAATGAGAGCGTGGCATGTGTTGTCATGTGCACACGACGGCGTCGGTCGGTTCGACATAGGAGCCTTCGAGCGAGGTGTTGCCGGCGACGCCAACGGAGATGGCAAAGTGGACTTCGTCGATTTCCTGATTTTGGCCGACAACTTCGGCACCGGCAAAGGCTGGGCCGAAGGCAACTTCGACGGCAGCGAGGACGGAACCCAGTTCGCTGATTTCCTCGCGGCGGCCAACAACTTCGGATACGAGAATCCCGCTCCCGACGGATTTGCCGCGGCTGCACCTGCCGCGACTCTTGCCGCGGACCGTGATCTCGATCGGAAGCATGGTAGCGGACGCTCCCGGCCAGAGCTGATTGACGAGTTGCTCGCCGGCGAACTGCCTTATAGGATACCTTGAGACGGCTTGCTCTCCCTGCGATTTGGCCGCGGGAGCGGTTGTCACATCACATACGATCACTGAGAATCGGCAACAGTTACTTCGCGATCAAGCAAGTTGCCTCCCCGGGAGATTGCGAGTATTCGATTGGACTGCCTAAACATGAACAGAGTACCTGGCCCCAAGCCCCGCTTCAATTTCACTTTGCGCGAGTCGCTAATCGCGATGGTTGCCATCGCGGCACTGATCGCCCTTGCGGTAAAATCCTACGAAAACGCTCAGCCGTTCGTGTCGACCGGTTTCTTCAATTCGCTCGATACTCCGAATGCAAGGACGATCGTTACGGCGATTGGTCGGGACCTTGACATCAAGACGGACCAGCTTGGTGCGGGCGCGGGCGAGAGTTCTGGTGGTGATTCGGCAAGTCGCGATATTCGTCTGACGGTAGGTGTGGCGCCCGAATTTCATTCGAGATTTGTCGTCGCTTTGCAGGAACGAATGCAGAATATGCTTACCGAAGATGAGTGCTGTTCGGATGCCGATTCCTGCGCAGGACGCCCCCTTCGACGCGCGCTGGAACAAGCGCGGAATGCAGCGGTAGTGGCGTGCCACGTCCGATTCCATGGGACACGGGCGCCAAGCGAAAAGTTTTTCACTTGACACTCTTCGAGGACGGTTCGGCAAGGATTTTCAAGTCAGCGCCGACGGGACGATCCGCTGATTCGGCATGGCGTTAACTGACCAAGGACAAAACGTCCTTGGTCGCGAAAGCGAATCGCGTAGATGACCAAGGTGGGCGTGACCTAAGCCGTCAAGACTAAATTCGTTCTTGACGCAGGACATTTTGTTTTGGGCGCGCAACGGGGCCGCGGTTACTGCATTCTGTCGGATCGTCGTTGCGCACGAATCAAACTAGCTTAGGAAGAAAGCGACGGCCAAGCGCCACGGTGGCTACGAGTCCAATCAACAAGAAGCTAGATGGTTCCGGCACCGCAGTGACATCGAAGTGGAATGCTCGATCGAAGTCGAGAAACTGCAAGTTGGAATTATCTGGACCAACGTGTGCGGAACCTGACCGGTACGCCTGCCCGCCAGTAAAAGCGGAATTGCTCGCCTGTTGCAGGACAATGCCGTAACTGCTGGTTCCACCCCACCAATCAACCCCATATAACGTGTTTGGGCTCAGCTGAATTGGCGTGTCAAATTCGACTGTAACGTGTCGGTTCGGGCGAATGTGCTGTTGAACCGAATCCTCCATGAATTCAATAAGGGGCACAATCGGAGTGAGCTGAGATCCAGAAATTGTTCCAACTTGTATTTGGAAGGTTGGTGGGCTGTCCGCAGAGTTGCCACCGAAGGTGCCGCTGCGATAGGTCGCGGAACTGAATAGATATCCCCCGGGGTTACTCCCTGTCGTGAATGTTTGCCCCATTGCTGGCCGGTCGGAGTAAAGATGACCGTTGTTTCCAGAGGAATTAGTACCGAGGCCCAAATAGGCTGCGTCATCTCCGTCGATCGTCGGCGGACTTGTCAAGTCTGTACTCGACATGACTAGATCGGCAAACGAAGTGGAGTTAACAAGTATCAAGATGAGTAGGGCCGTCGTAGTTAGACGCATCTTTTGTCCCTTGGCTGGCTGGTCCGCGATGCCAGATGGCGGTTGGTCGTCAGACACGCCATGCCACTGTAATTGCGGAACTCGGATTTTGCAACTTCGAAGGTTCAAGCGTTCGAGAAAGTAATCGCTCCTCCGAGGAAGTCCGTATCACGGTCCAGTTCGGCATCGATTCAGCTCAACTTCGGGAGCCGCACATCGAGTGAGCTCGTGAAGACTAATTTGATACAAATTTTCTGAGGCCCCGCCACTGTTAACGGCGAACTTATGTACAGTGCTGTCGGGCAGGATTTCAACTCGGACGAGCGGGCGGAGGGGATTTGGGCTTCAAACAGTTCAGAACCGGCATGACCTACCGCATTCTCAACCAGCTTTTTTTTGCCGACTGGTTGTTGCGCAACGATAGAGGTTGGACCCTGCTGGACAAAAACCTCTCATTCAGTGTCGCCAATCCTCTGATGAGTCGTCTTTAAAACGGGTAAATCGTCGAAAAACGATTTCGTGACATAGGAGGGCGTGGCATGTGTCGTCATGTGCATATGGGCGCTCGCGGTCGGTTCGACCTTGTGCACAACCTCGTGGCAGGCGAGTTGTAAAATCGGATCGGTTCGATCGGTTTGACAACGCGTTCTTTTGATATTGAGCTGCAGAGCTGGACCCATCGTTCATTTTAGCTCACGAGACGGTCTTTCTATCAAGAGTCGACAGTGGTTCACGCTATCGAGGCATCACTCGTTTTTCGCAATATGATCCAGGAGATTCTTCACCTTTTTCTCCAGCCACTTCTCATCACCCTCATCGAACTGAGATGATAGTCGACAATCGCACCGTCTCGATTCATAAGGGAACGTGACGGGAAAGGAACCAACAGTGTATTTGTTCATCGCGACTCTGCCCCCGTTCAGCAAGATCGTATGACGTAAGTCGGTTTTCTGACGTATTCTGTAACAACGTCTTGCGATTCGTCATACGTATTGATGCCGAGCACCGACAAACCTTGGATCGCTGTATTTGTCGTGCAGTGCAGTAAGGTGCGGAGCTTCGACTCGACAACCGCCGCAGGCGACTCCCCAAAAACGCGATGATGGCGACTCGGTCTTTTATCGACTTGTGGAGGTCGAATTGTTCACCGGCGAGCGTCGCAAGTGTGAAATCAGGTGTGCTCGGTCTTCGATTAGATTCTCCGGAGTTAGCCCCATCGGAAAGGCAAACGACCAGCCACTTGATTGAAACCCCAGACGCTTAGCGAATTCGTCAGCTGGTGACGGCTTCGTTCCGTCTTCGCTTTCGAAGAATTGATAAAACACTTTGCCCCCCGATGACGTGAAGTGGCCTCCGATCAGAATGCGGCGTCCACTCTTCGTCCCGAGCTCGCGAATGCAATCGGCGAGTGCTTCCGAGGTGGTCTTCGAAAAGCCGCGGAATCGAGCGTCAAACGGTTGTCGGATGAAAACGAAGCAGTCAACGTCATCCTTGCCCAGCATGCTGCGTGACACGGAAGTTCGAACCGGAAACACCTGCGCCAACTCGTGGTCAATTCTTTTCTCGGTATTTCGTTTTCGCTTGCTCGTCAAACTGTTTCGCAAAGGCTGACCATTCTCCGGCGTTGTTCTGGTCGCCAACAAGCGACTTGCTGAAATCCAGCGGCCTGGCGAGGTCTGTCAGCGACATTTCGACCTTCTTTGCCTCGTTGTCTGATGGCCCGGACTTGTTCCATCGCAACGAAACGGCCAGTTTCGTCGAAGATGAGCGGCGGAGTTTCAGCGTGTCGGAAAGTAGAGTCAGATCAATGTCGTCTCCGTGGAAGCCACCGCGAGGAGCAATGCTTCGCCGTCGATTATCAAGCGTGCATCGCTTTGCCCAAGCGACAAGAACTTCTGCAAGTCGGTGGTCAACGGCTGAAATCTGAAGGAGTCGAACCGAGACCTGCCAGCGAACAGCTTTTCGTCTTGTCTCCGTCATCGAGAACAACTTCGCCGTTGAGCCAAAAGTGTTTAATGCTGATGTCCATGCCGGTCATGCCGATGAGCGTCCCATTCTTGATCGGCTCCGTCGGCTTGAAATCGTCAGCAGTCAGCTTTTCGGCAAAATTAATGTCAAGCAGTCGAATTTCTAAAGCTGCCAGCATTTCCGGTGCGTTTCGCTTCTTCATGGAGAATCTCGCCAAGCTCGGAACATGCGTTTCGCCGTGCTGGATGAAGTTCGTCGCCTTGAATTCGACTGTTGGAAACAGGTAAAGACCGGGAACGAGTCTTTTCTCTTCACCCGGACGAACGGGTTCCTTCAGCGTTTGGCACCGAATACGCCGGGCAGCGTAATTCAGTTTCGGGTCTAGCCAGACAGACATTCGTGCACGTTCGTCTTGACCGTGAATTGCCACGACGGCGTGGCCATCGATTTCATCCTCGACAGCTTTTGCATTTGTCGTCTTCAGAAATGCTGCGATCGGGAATGGCTCGATGCCAAAACTTGCGGATGACGGAACGCTAGCGAGTCGTTCATCAACCGCGTGCTGAAAATCGAGTTGTGCCGATGTCTTGCATCGCAGCTTTCCGTCAGACTTGATGCTCAGCAATCGATCGGGCCGATCGTGAATGTATTCAGAGTATGACCCGATTGGCCGAGGACTCTGCGATTCGGCGCTGTTAGCGACACGCGTCTTTGTCCAACGGAACAGGTCTCCATCACGCCACATCGAAATCGCATCGCTGTTGCCCGTGGGTTTTTCTTTGCCTTCGGGACCGCAAAACTCTTTCGCGAGCCACTCGGCATGGAAGCAATCGTATGCCGAAAGCGACTTTTCATATGCGGCGAGAATCGAATCGGTGTCGAGCTTGCTGAGTGCGTTCGATGTATTTTCGTTTTCATTGGTCGCGACTTGGGCGAAGCCGAGCGGAAAACACACGTAGATCACGCTGGCCAAAACGAGACCGACCATCCCGGCGACCATCAGTCGTTTCGTTGTAGTCATCGGACGACCTGAAGCCGGTTGCCAGTCCCGAGTCGGCTGACGAGCATGCGCCGGGTCCTGCAAATAGGCGAGTTCATCACGCAGGATATCTGCGATGTTGGCAGCATCTTCAAATCGCTCGCTTGGCTCTTTTTCCATCAGCCGATTGACGAGCGATTCAGTATGCGGGAACGATGTCATTCTTTAGCGGAGGGTTCAGGGTTGATCATGTGGACAATACATTGCATGACTCCGTATACCGATTCGGCGCATGAAAACGTGGACAACCACAAGTCATCGCGGCACAGCACCGTCCCCAAACTAAAGAGGTCCGAACGAGCATCGCACGGTTCGCCTCGCACCTGTTCCGGAGACATGTACTGCGGAGTTCCAGCGACCATTCCGGTGCGTGTAAAGCTAGATTCTGACGCGACGCGAGCCAGTCCAAAGTCGGCCACTCGCACTCGATCTGTGCCGTGGTCGAGCAGAATGTTTGCTGGCTTGATGTCTCGGTGAACCACTCCTTGCGAGTGCGCCGCGGCCAATGCCTCGGAGATTTGCAACGCGATCCGCACGGCTGACTCCGCGTTCAGTGGACCATCGCGACGAATGCGGCGGTCGAGTGTTTCGCCCACGACATACTCCATCGCGAAGTACGGAAGGCCGCGGTGTTCGTCCACGGCAAAGATCGGTACAACGCATGGATGAGAAACCGACGCCATGGCGTTCGCTTCGCGAGCAAATCGTTTACGTGCTGCCCCTGTCATCGCAATCGCGGGATCGAGCATCTTAAGGGCCACATTGCGATCGAGGGATCGCTCATATGCCTTAAGGACGATGCCCATGCCACCCCGTCCGATCACGCCGATAATCTCGTACGGACCTAGACGCCCCATCATCGACGGATCATCAGACGGAGTGAGGTGTAACCGAACTTGTTCGGCAACCTGTTCCAGAGATGACTCACTTTTCGTGCCGTCGGATTGAGTGCTCGACAGAGAAGTGGTAGCGTCCAACTCGCGAGCAAGATTCCATGTCCGGTCATCTCCTGAGTCTTCCTCGAGCCAGGATCGGCAGCATTCACATGAGCCGATGTGCTCCGAAAATGCTACCTCGTGTTCTCGTGATAGTTGCTCTCGCAGAAAGAGGCGACCTGTTTCGCGATTGCACATTTTCATAACGTTACTCCTCAATTCTCGAAAGTTCGGCGACGCGATTGCGGATTTTCGACAGCACGCGGCACTTGTTGGTGTAGACGGTTCCAACATGGATTCCCAAAGTCTTGGCAACTTCTTCGGGAGGCAGGTCTTGGACGGCCGTCAGCCAGAATGACTGCCACGTCGACGATTGCACCTCCTGCTGAATCTGCCACGCGGCCCACTGAAATGCCCATCGTTGCCAGTCTGATTCATCATCAAATGTCTTTTCGCCATGGCAGTCTGGCAAAGCTTGCACGGTTTGCTGCACGCTCGTGCCACCAACAGCCCGATCGAACCGCGACTGTTTGCGAATGGCGGCCAAGCAGAGTCGGTGAGCTGTTCGCAACAACCAAACGCGAAAGCTATTCTTTCCACCAGACGGTTTCCAATCAGGAATCTTCCTATGAACTAGAAGAAGCACTTCTTGTACGATCTCATCGACGTCGGCGTCCTGGAGTCCGCGTGCTCGACAATAGTTCGCTACCGCGCCAGCGTATAGACGGACGAACTCCTCCCACGCGGCCACGTCATCCGGGCTTGCAAGACGAACAAGTAGGCTTTCGCTGGTATCTGGTAAACGTGCCATACGGATGCTAATGTTGTGGTGCGTAAACGCGACGGACTGATGCCCGACTTTCAGCTAATGCAGCTTGGAACCCATTTCTTACACGTATTAGCGAAAAAAAACTGTGATTCGGAAACCCTCTCAGACCTTGCGGGGGTCCGATGTAGTCTGCGAGTGGACATCTCTGTGTTTAACGCCAAGGTCTACGCGGCATCGGTTTGTCCCACCGACCGCCGATTGCCGAGATCTTGTGTTTGGCCGAAGGCCAATGAGGACCGCAGCGCTGTGAACTTGGTCGCACCGTCGGACTGCAATTTGCTTAAGCGATTTCGTGACACATGAGCAGTTGTCTTTAATGTCAAGTCAATTATCCCTCCTGCCAAGCCTCACCATTTTTGACCATTGTGTTGATTGTGATCAGGAGTTTTCGCATGCAGGCTACAATGGCGACCTTGTGTGGTTTCCCTTTCGCAGTCAATCGCTGGTAGTACTCGGTAATCACTGGATCAAAGCGAATCGCAACCAACGCGCACATGAAAAGCATGTTTCGAACGGATTCGCGACCACCCCAGACTTGCCTCTTTCCTCGATAGTGGCCGCTGTCGTTGTTTTTTGGCGCTACTCCGACCAAGGAAGCAATTTCGCGATTGTTCAATTGACCTAGCTCAGGAAGGTCCAACAAGAAGGTCGTAGCAGCAACAACACCAATTCCCTTGACACTGGTTAGAAGGTCAAGTTTTTCCTTCAGTTGAGCTTCCTTTGTAAGTGCCGTATGAAGTGCTTTCTGGCAGGTTGCGATTTGTTTATCGAGCTGACTCACATGAACACCAATCTGTGTCAGTAACGGTTTGGGCAATCCGGGACGCTGGAGCCGCACTTTTTCTTGTTTTCGAAATTCGACCAATTGGGCTCTTCGCTGCTTGATCTGGCGAAGCGATTCTATCGTCCGGTCGATCCTGAGTTTGCATCGCGGTTCAATGTCACGGCCGTATCGCGCCAAGATTGTGGCGTCGATTCGATCCGTTTTGGCCAGGACGCCAAGCGCCTTTGCATAATCACGTACCATTCGAGCATTCACCACGGCAACGGGATGACCTCTTTCGATAAGGAATTCGCTGATTGCTTTTTCGTAACCTCCACTGGCTTCCATTATCACGAGTTTCAGCCGCATGCGTGTCAGCCGATCCGCAATTGTTTTGAATCCCGACTTGACGTTGTCAACTTGAAAGAGTTCACGACTGACTCCCAAAAAAAAATACAGACATCCAGTGCGTCTTTGGAGACATCAATGCCTACGACAGACTCAACTTTGCTAATCATAAAAGCGTTCCACCTTGTATGCGAGATTGAAAGCGAAAACACTTCCATCTCCGGCAGTTGTACGAACTTTTGACAGAAAAAGGCGTGACGACCAGGCTCCTGAACAAGCTTTGAAGCTCTGGGGCGTGTTCGGTCTATCACACCGGGTATAGGGATCTAATCGGGTTGAATTCGATTAGGCAATCGACACTCGAGATTTTTTCCAATCGTTCTGATCGGTCGAATTCCGCAACATGACCTATCCAGATCAATCCGCTCGAACGAAAAAATTGATTCGTCAGTCGTCTTGGCCTCGATGGGACGGGCCCGCGACTGACGAGCCGTCTTCCTTGAAAACATACAAGGGCGTGGCCTGAGCGTCTAACTAAGTCGCGGGCGCATACCTCGAATGAGTCTTCGATGACGGTGCATCAAGTAAAAACTCCGTAATTCTCATGCCCCACGGCGATTTGCCGGGGCGAATCGCTTCTCCACCCATTTATTTGCCGCCGACGACACACATCGCCGTAAAGCGTGGCGTTGCATTTCTACGCGGGAGACATCTTCGACATGAGATCCCAGTTAGAAAGCTCACGCCCGGTGCAAAAGCAGTTCACGAAGAAAAGAAAATCTACGACGTATATTCGTCTGTAGCCGGTTCGTCGTACGACGGAAAGCAGTATTCTTCGGCTCAAAACCTAGCCAAAACGCTGAACAAGCTCAACGTTGGTACATGGGAAGCTCGCTATGTTGGACCAAATGCGGTGAGCCAGTCTATCGTTGATTCGCTTGGTTACGATGTTCCTGGCCAAAGTTTGATCGGTGGTGCTCCGGTCTACGCGTCGAACCAGCTCAAGCCCATTAGGCCGATCATTTTACTGATTGCTTGGAGCACGGCTGGCGCTCACTTCGTGGTAGTCGACACAGTGAATTGGACTCCATTCGGGATGTATGCCAGTGTGTGTGACCCGTGGGATGGCAACGTGCATATTACCAAATTTGAAATTGGCAAGTCGTTCGACTATCGCGGATCACCGGTTCCTCTGTCATGGGATTTCGGAGGGAAACGACATGACTATTCTTCCGAAAGCAGCGGTTCACCCAGGGGATGGATTGTTCGCCAAATTTAGACTCAAGATCACCAGTGGACGCTCTCAGTTCAGCACCAAGAATTAATCGCATTGGTGCCGGAAAGCTTCATCTATATCTCTGTCTCTCTGAACGCGTAATTCGCTCATTGGATGTTTACGACCACTTTTTTGCCGTAGTCGCCGAGCGTTTTTAATACGACCTTTTTCGATCCCGTTTTCTGTTGGCCGCCGGCGATACCACTTGCCTCAATTTCATATTCGCCTGCCGGCAGATTGGGAAACGCAAAGACACCATCGCCCATCGGAACAGGAATCAAATCGTCGCGGTCTTTGATGATGGCCTTGGGGCGAACGGGCGTTGCACCAGATGCCATTTGCACCAAGACGGTCAACGTGCCTTTCACTTCCTGGCGAGATTCCGCTTGTCCGTCACCGTTGGTACTGGTGGCGCGCGGTGACCGGATGGTCACCAATTCCTGAGATTCAAATTGATGACCGACGCCATCGGAGAATCGAGCTCGAAGCCAGAATTCTCGCTGGGTGCCCGGGGTAATCATAAGCTGGTCCGTGGGGAGTTGGTATTTTTGTCGAATACGATTGGAGGAATGGTCTAGTTCGACCGTTGCTTCGACATCGTCAGGAAACGCCCTGGTCTTGGATGTTGCCAGCAGAAACTCGGCTCTTGATATCCCCGATCGATCGCTTGCCACCCAGGAAAAATCGAGCGGTTTGCCGAGATCAAAGATCTTTCGGGCCGGCGACACGTTGCCCGTCGGATTGTCGCCATCCAAGATTACGGTGTGCATGAACGCGTCTTCGTTGCGTCCGTTTACAATCAAACTGGCTTCTAGCTTGGCTTGAACGTTGGTCGATGACGGTTTTAATTCGGCAATTACATCTGTCACCACCGTTTGCATAACCAATGAACCGGTTTCGGCCGGCGTTTTCAAGAATGTGGCTACGTTTCGGTCGGAATAGTAGGAAACTCGCTGCGAATCGAAATCGGTAGGACTTAACGCAATCTCAATTTTGTCTCGACCTGCACTTGTAGCGAATGAATCCGCCGGCGAATCTATTTCTAACTGCACTCGCATTGTGGCTGGCAGTTGATCTACTCGGAAGAGCGAAGGCCGCTCCTGCGTCTGTATTTGCTGAGGTGACCCGTTTGTTGAAGAATCTGTCACTTCGACTGACTGTATGCGAAGTTCATGTCGGTTCGAACGGGCTGTGATTTGGCACCGGAAACCAATTCAATTTGCTCGATGATGGCACGCGGATACCCGTCGATATCGAGCAAAATATTGCTGATGCAGAGCTTTCATTGGAAAGCGTTTGTGAAAATCGAACAGCGCTGATGTTGATTCAATCGTTTCGCTGTTCCTGTAGCGTTGAATTGGTCCCCAAACCGTTTGTGTGCCAGACTACGTGGATCGGTAGGGGGCATCCTTGGTTCGCGAACGGTGACGTTAAGCTGGCGATTGGCGGGATTGAAAGGGCCGCGGCGTCAACATAGGACGTCGGGTGAAGAGAACGGATAGCTCGATCCATTTGGGCCAGAATTCGGACGAATCGCTGGCATTCGAAACTAAACACACCAATCCGTAGGACACGTCGTGATCAAGTGCCGCAGGTTCGCTGGGCCATTGGGTCCGTCGCCGGATGCGGCGGGTCTTCCGTCTTATTGGGAGTTGCTGATGCACTCGCAAAGAGAATTTTCTTGCGTTCTCCATTCGCGGGCAGGACCAGAGATTCTGCTTTGGCAATGACTTGGATGTCGGGGCGAGTTAAATAGCTATCCTCAAAGAACAGTCGATTGCGGATGGATCGAAGCGGACGTTCAGCCGTATCCAAAAGCAGACCTCGTGGCCAAGTGGCGTTTTCCATTTTCGGAACCTGAAGTAGGTGGACGTTCACTGTCTTCGCTTGGCCAGACCGATTTTCCAGAAAGAAATCAAACGCCGTTGCTCGATTGGGAAAAGGACGAAGTCGAGTGGACAAGTCGGTGCGCGGCCGAATGGGTGTATCGGATCCAACTTGATTGACAATCAGGTCGATGCGATTTGCTTTAGGCAAAATGCACTTCAAAGATTCGGTCACGCGGTTGTACGGAGATCCGACGGCGGCGTGTGGAGAAATCGTCGACTGTGGCTCCGCTTGATCCGATTCATCAAACTGGGAAGCTTTGATTTTGAGTTTCACCACGCTTCGTCCGTTGATCATCGGAATCTGGACTGCGCCGTCTGCCGGTACTGGGCTAAAACGCCCTGACGAATCAGCGGCATACTGTATGGTTAGTTTAGGAATGGCACTGGGAGCAGGTTCGAACTGCAAATTCAACGAACGATTTTCTGGATTGGACAGATGAAATTCAATAGAAACATCTTTGTCTTGTGCAACGTCAACGTTGATCTCGTGCGATTCCATGGTGGCGAATAGCAAGTGCTGTCGAATGTCCCACATGGAGAGCGGTTGGAGTTTTTGTTTGATCGAATCGCATCTCTTCCATCCATGAAATAGGCAAACCTGGCATCCGAGTCATTCATTGCGGGTTGCAGCAGCGATTCGTACGCTTGACGAATCGCTTGGCTTTCTGTTCTCGCGAATGCCCAGAAGTCGTTTGCGACGAACGTTGAATTGTCACTCCTTGGTTTGTTTGAAAACAGCTGAATCAGTTGTTGTTCGAGTCGGATTTGGCGAAGGACTTGGCTCTTTTGTTCTGCAGAGATTTCGTTGTTCAAAACGGTCAGCTTGTTTGGCTTGGTCGTCGGTATCGGGAGCCGATCAAGCGAATTCAGTAAATCGAATCGCTGTTGCGCTGTGGGAAGCCAGGTTGCTAACAGGCTTTCCATTCGCATGCGACTGCTTGGCTCATGATTTGCCAGAAGGTCCGTCACTTCGTGTTGAACCTGATCCATTGCGGCATTTAATGTGCGGACAAGTTGACTGGTTCGTTCCGCCAACAGTTCTTGCGTTGGCGAATCGATGGATTGATGATTCAATGATTTTAATAGCTGATCATGGTCGGCTAAAACGGCCACTAGCGTTTCCACGTCGGCCGCTTCGGCTGATGGGCGAAGGCCGTGCCAGCGAACCAATTCTGATGCGATTAGACTTGCTTGGTTGAAGACTTGTGTGCCGAATTGAATTCACTGACGGTCAATTGTCCATGTTGGCGATGCGTGTGAAATTCGTAAGTTGCGTCTAGCAACATCTGCAAAACCGACTCTGGCCGGGCTTGATAATCGGTGGCGTTTGTTGATTGAATGGAATTTCGCAGCGTCTTTAAGTCTTGTAAATCACGCTGCAAAATCTGGTCGATGGACGATACGACGGAGGGAGAACCAAAGCGAATTCGGCGTTCCATATCAATCAATAATTGGTTGTACGAACGCCATAGTTGAGGTGCAAAGTCAGCTGGCAGCCATACAAATGCATTTGCGTTTGAATTGGCCAATCGGTGGATTTCGTCGCGAATTTTCCACGCTTCGTTCAATTCTGATAGGACCGACGGTGCGACGTGATCTGCAGGAGACGGTTCCAGTTGGCTTACGTCGGAGGTTGGATCTGAGGCAACCGCCAATGCTTCTTTGTCTGAAGCGTCGGTTGCTATCGCAGTGGTATTGGCCGGTTCGTCTTCCCGTGCTTTTGTAGCCGGATCTTCAACGTGTCCGCTGAGTCGGACCAGCTTGAGGTCGGAAGGGACTTTTCCAACGGATAGATTTCTTGGTTGTGCATTAGCCAAGGCGTGACTTGTCCGTTAGATACTGTCTCGCATTCGGAAAGAACGAACGAATAAATTCGCCCATGGTGACAAATCCATCAGGCGACGATCCAGATGTGGGTTGATCTGTTTTGCCACTGAGCCCTTCGTATACCTTGTTCGCGAATAGTGTTTGACGTGAATTCGGCAACACCATATTTTCCTGGAGTATCCCGTTTGAGACCAGAACCCACAGGGAAGGGTCTCGAGTTTGCTCCAGTACTAGTTGATTGAATTCGTTCACAAGCACTCCCAGTCGCTTGTCGTAGGCGATGCCGCCTGAATCCAGGATAAGTAGTTTGGTAGATGCGGGACTGGTTGCATGTCTTCCACGAGGGTTTGGACCGGCATGGCGGCGAGTGTGTTTTGGGTCAGCGAAAAGTCGCGACACAACAATCTGCCGAACCTGTCGAAGTGAGGTTTCCCACGCCATGAGCCGCAACGTATACGATCAACGCATCCAGCTGAGTCACCGACAATCGCCCTAATTCTGATCGGATTCTGTTGACGTTACCGTTGGACGCTTGCGAATCAAATTCCCACAACCGACTTAGGTCTTCAGCTACCAGATAACGCGTGGTGTTGTGATAGTCGTTCTCCGTAACAAATTCTTCAAAGGACTTTGACGGAAGAAACGGCGCGGCAAGCTGATGACTATCACCTGTTTGGATGGTGACAAAGTACGTCGTCATGCGTTTGCGAGGCCAAAGGTACCACGCGAACGCGCCCACCAGCAGGACGAGCAACACTGCCAGTGTCCACCTAGACGCCGTGTTGTCGTTGGCTTGGATTGACTTTGAAGATGACGGTTGTCTCCACGATGGACTTCGCTTGTTACTGTTCGGTTTGACCATTACTATCCGTTCTTTCTCCTACTGAGACGACATCGTTGTCGTTTCGTGAGTGTTAATGCAGGAAGAATTGGTGAAGTGGGAAGGAATGTCGTCGCTGTAGCAACCTAGACTATTTGGGGCTATAATCTTTCAAAAATTCGTGTAATGGCAAGGAAAAAATCTGGATGCGTCATCTTCCGGTTCATTGGTACGAGGGCATGTTCCTGCGTCCGCAACATTTCCAAGCGGCGGATCGGCATTGGACGGAGCTTGTTTCCGCGTCGCAGCACTGGGATAACCATTACAACTATGGTATCCGAGAAATTCAGATCAGCCGCGAAGCTTTGGCCAATTATCAATTGCATGTCTCTATGTGCAATGCCCGACTTCGTGATGGTACCTTGATTTCGTTTGAGAAAGGGCAAGGTCCGGATCGAGTTGCTTTGAAGGGCGCTTTCGAAAAGAACACGCATGTCACGGTTTTCTTGGCTGTCCCGAAATTAAATTTGGGACGAAGAAATGTCGCGCAAAGCGACTCGGGCGAAAAGCATCGATATTCCGAATCCACCATTTCAGTTCAGGACGAGACGCTTGGCGGGAACGATCAAGAAATTCAGTTTCGCAATCTCAGTGTTTGCTTGCTACTGTCTACTGACGATCCGTCTGGGTATGAAGTTCTGCCGATTGCCAGAATCAAGCGAGTTGGTACGGAGGAAGCGACTCCCGAATTGGATGACAACTTCATTCCGCCTCTGATTGCGGCAGACGCTTGGGAACCGCTTTCGATCGATATCGTTCGAACCATTTACGACATCATTGGCCAAAAGATTGAAGTCCTGAGTAATCGAGCTGCCGAACGAAACATCAACCTGTCTAGCCACCAACCGGGCGACTTGGACGATTTGCTCATGCTGTCGTTGTTGAACCAGAGCTACGCCTTTCTGAATTGCACTGGCTTTGCACTTGGCGTTCATCCGTTCCTGATTTACAGCGAACTTTGTCGAATTGTGGGAATGTTGTCCATTTTCGATCCGACACGCCGCGTAACCGATATTCCTCGCTATGACCATGACGACCTAGCGCGAATTTTCAAATGGATCAAACTCAGAATCGAACAGTTGCTGGGTGGAGCTAAAAAGCTTGACTATCAGCAGCGCTATTTTGTTGGTACCGAACGAGGCATGCAGGTTTCGATTGAACCAGATTGGCTTCATTCGTCTTGGTCTTGGTACGTTGGAGTCCACAGCCAAAATATTTCGGAAGCCGATTGCCGAGAAATCCTGCGTCCAGGAAAGTTGGATTGGAAAATTGGAAGTAGTCAACAAGTTGATCTGATTTTCAAACACGGTTTGCCGGGCGTGGAACAGTTAGAACTTGATTCGCCACCTCGTGCTTTGCCTCCGCAGAATTGGATCTACTATGACGTGCAACGCAATAATACGGCGTGGAAGGACGTCTTGGCGTCGCAAACACTTGCCCTGCGTTTCAAAACAGAATTGATTGGCAACATTGCAACTTTAAAGGGGCAGCGACAACTGGAAGTCACTCTGCCGGACAAACGAGTTATTTTGGAATTCGCTTTATTTGCAGTGCCGCAAGGAATGTAATGAATCCTCGATTTGCTGCTGCCGTTGATCCTGTTTTCTTGCACGTTCTTGACTTACTGGAGCGAATTGGCAGGAACGAAGCGCATGCTCCCGATGTGGAACGTGAACTGATTGGTAATCGATTTCGCGAAGCGGAGGCTCAAATCGGCGAGAAGCAGGGCTGGGACTTGGCGAAATACGCTCTGGTGGCCTGGATCGATGATGTGCTCATCGCCGCTCCTTGGGAAGGGCGAGACTGGTGGGAGAACAATTCGCTGGAGTTTGCTTATTTTAAGAGTCGAGACCGAGCGACTGAGTTTTTTCAGAAAGCGATTCGTGCCGCCGAAATGACTCGCCGAGATGCCTTGGAAGTGTTCTACGTTTGTGTAGTTCTTGGTTTTCGCGGGCTTTACGGTCTGCAAGATGCCGCATTTATGGCCGACCAGCTTCAACTTCCGACAGACTTAAATGAATGGGCTCGCCGAACTTCACGTTCCATACAACTCGGTCAAGGTCGCCCACCGATTAGCGAATCGATTCGACCAAGAACAACAGCACCTCCGTTGGAAGGCAAGTTCTTGTTGGTCGGAACGGTCTTGGTCAGTGCAGTATTGTCCGCGTTTGCCATCGTCATTGCGTATTACTTGGTTTGGCAAGCGTAACGCTGCCAAAAAAAAGGCGCGCGCCAAGTTGCAAGTTGGCGTTTTATGAGAAATGTCAATTCGCAATGTAACATCGCTTCGGCGTTGTCGCTTAACGGGATGAAATCACCTCCTGGGATGCAACTTTAAAGTGGTTTGGAATTAACGTGAACTCTTTACGAACTCTTTTTAACTATTTGATTGCGCCCCCTTCGATTGTTGGTCACCGCTCCGGCAAGACTGATCTCGGCACCGCGTCGCTTTATGGGAATGTCTTTGCCGGCACGCATTTCGGTACTGCTAGCCATCTTTCTGGCAATCTGCGCCGCGACCGCGTTCGTGTTTGCGATTCTCAATCGCGACGCCGCTCATCCGTATGAGTTTGTTTCGCGGTTTGCGATAATCGGCGTCTTGTTGGTGCTGATTCCGATCGTCGTTTATTATTCGCTGAGACTATGGCTGGAAGGCGGTCATTCGGCATATCCTGATATCGACGATGCGTGGCAGCAAGGGTTGGAGGCACTTCAGCAGAATGGACTTCAGATCACCAACATTCCGTTATTCTTGGTGTTAGGCGCCAGCGATGATGGTCACGCCGACGCCGTCATGAATGCGTGTGGATTTGATTTTGTGGTCTCCGCGATACCAACGGGGCGCGCTCCGTTGCGGTGGTATGCCAACGATGATGCGATTTACTTGTTTTGCACGGACCTGGGATGTCTTTCCAGGTTAAACAATATTGCCAAGCAGGCAGTGGGCGGAAGTTCTAAATCAGCTGACATCACCGGGACACTCGTCTCCGGAGGAATTATGTGGACGGCGGTCCCAGACATGTCTAGCTCGGATGCCGCGGGACCTATCGCCAGTCCCTCTATTCAAGGCACGTTGGTTCCAGGAATCCAGTCAACCTTAGCGGCTGATTCGCAGGTTCCACCGCAATCGAATAGCATGCTCATGACGCGACGCATGCAGGACGAACAAACCGAACGCCTTCGCTACTTGTGTGATCGCATCAACCGAGTACGTCAGCCGCTTTGCCCCTTGAACGGAGTGATGACGTTGCTGGCCATGGAATCGATTCGAAATATTGTCTACGCGCGCGAAATGTCCGAATGTGTGCAGCGAGACCTGGCTTCGGTGCGCGAATCAACTCGTTTGTGTGCCTCGACAACGGTCTTGGTGACTGGCATGGAATCAGAACCGGGGTTTTCCGAATTGGTGCGACGTGTTGGCGTTGATCGTGCCAAGTCGACTCGCTTTGGCAAGGGGTTTCAAATCTGGAATAAACCGTCCACCGAGAATCTAGACGCATTATCATCGCACGCCTGCGGTGCTTTTGAAGATTGGGTATATACGTTGTTTCGCGAACAGGACGGGCTAAGCAAACCAGGCAATGCCAAATTGTATGCCATGCTATGTCGGATTCGAAGTGAACTACAGTTACGGCTGAAGCACATTATTCAGCAAGGGTACAGTGATGACGGACAGCCCGAATCGGGTGTGACTATGTTTGCGGGGTGTTACTTTGCTGCAACAGGAGCATCGACTGATCGCCAGGCGTTTGTTCGAAGTACATTCGAAAAGATGGTTCAGCTGGAAGAAGACCTGCAGTGGACCGAATCTGCATTGAGCGAAGACCGTCGGTTCCACCGCTTTGCCCGAATGGGCATGGTGTTCAACGGAATCCTAGTCTTAGCGATCGTCGGTATTTTTGCCATGAAGTATTTGGGTTAGGCGTTCTTTTAAACAATAAAGCCAAGGATCAAGCTTATGTCGTCTGGCGAACCGTCGCAAAGCCGCAATCATGCATCGGAAGAATTGACTTCCGCCGATGGCGCCGGTGCGTTGGAAGAAATACTTCAGGCGACCAATGCCGCTGACCGGTCCTTGTCTCCCAGCGAACATGCGGCCGTGGAAGCGATTGCCCAAAAATACTTGGGGCAAGAATTCTGTTGCCAGCCGATCCTGGT
This sequence comes from Pirellulaceae bacterium, assembly GCA_041399205.1. Taxonomy (GTDB): domain Bacteria; phylum Planctomycetota; class Planctomycetia; order Pirellulales; family Pirellulaceae; genus JAGQOZ01. Next base: position 59,014 of record JAWKTK010000010.1, read on the forward strand.
GGAATTGGTGGATGCGTTCCTAAAAGCTCGATTGCGGCAGGAGATGTCGGCCGAGTGTTGGCAGGCCATGTGTCAGGAAGTAGCGGACGTAATGTTCCAGACGCCTGAAACCCAAGATCGTTTACGCTCGTTCTGGCAACGTTTGTGCGAGACGGTATCATGAGCAATCAACTGGTTTCACGGCAGCAATTGATTGATGACGGTCAGCCGTTGGTTTATTCATTGGCGTCCAGGATTTATCGAACAGTACCCGTGCGCGTCGACTTGGATGATCTGATTGCCTATGGCGAACTAGGTTTGGCCGAAGCGGCGCGAGATTTCGACGCGTCGCAAGGAGTTCGCTTTACTACGTTTGCCTATTACCGTGTCCGCGGAGCCATCTATGACGGATTGTCGAAGATGTCTTGGACAAGCCGAGGACGGTATCGCAAGCACCGTTTTCAGCAGATGGCCAACGAAGTGCTGCAAGCGGATTCGGACGGTTCGCCGGCGAGGGAACGCAGTGTGGAAGAGGACGCCAACTGGTTTGGAAATGTCACCGAAAATTTGGCCGTTGTTTATATGGCCAGTCAACTGGGAAACGAGGACCAGGATTGGTCACTGGAAGATGCGGGAAGTCGTACTGCACCGGCAACATTGGCACAACAGGAAATAAGCCAAAAACTGATAGAATTGATCGATACGTTGCCCCAAAACGAACAGCGATTAATCCGCACCGTCTATTTTGACGGTGCTACACTTCAGGACGCCGCCAACATCTTGGGAATCAGCAAATCTTGGGCGAGTCGCATGCATGCGAAGATTTTGGAGCAGCTCGGCCGGTCACTTCGCCAATTGGGCGCGGATTAGCTGAATCGGACCTTTTTCGCACGTGACCGTTTTAAATTGATTACCGTTGGAAGTTCGCAAAACTATGGCTACAGGTGAAGTACTCCCGTTCGAACGCCTGCTACATCCCATTTCGGATGAAAATCCATCGGGCTTGGCGTTACGTTCCGATGGTACCTTGGCGGCTACCTATTACGAAATCAGGGATGCCAGTCAGCAGGCTCGCGACTTGGAAAGACAAGTTCGCGAATATGCGTTCCTAAGCGAAGAAGACAAAACGCACGAACCATCACCGGAGAGTCCGAATTGGTCTAAGGTGGTGAAGTTGGCGACAGATACGTTGGCCGATGTTTCCAAGGATCTGTGGATAGCGGCTTGGCTAACCGAATCGCTGGTGCGAACAGACGGGTTTGCCGGACTACGAGATGGATTTCGGTTGATTCGCCAATTATCCGAAGATTTTTGGGATACCATCCATCCCAGGCCTGACGAAGATGATGGAATTCTGCACACGGTTTCGCAACTGTCCAGTCTCAATTCCACATTGATTACGCCCATTCAAGAGATTGCCATTGTCCCGGAAACGCGATCATTTCCCAGTCTGACCAGTGTGGATTACATCGACGCGGTCGAACTGGACAAGATGGATCCTGAACAACGGTCACAGCGAATTGCCGGTGGCAGCGCGACCTTGGATATGTTTGACCGAGCAATCAATGAAGCTCCGACAGAGGCACTGAATGACTTATTAGAAGATATTCAGGCGGCGAGAAAAGAATTTACGCAACTTTGCGAAGTGCTAGACGATAAATGCGGACAGGATGAAGACGGCTATTCGTTAGCTCCGCCTAGTTCGGATATTTCGGATATATTGGAAAGCTGTTTCGACCGAGTGCGTGATCTGACGCGTCATTGTTTGGCTGGCGATACCCAAGGGGATGCCGATCCGACCGAGACGAAGGAAGATTCGCCTGTTTCGGCAAGATTGCCAAACAGTACCGAAGTGCAGAATCGCGACGACGCATTTCAACTACTGCTAAAGGTCTCCAGCTTTTTTCGGCGTACGGAGCCTCACTCGCCCGTATCCTATGCGTTAGAACAGGCCGTTCGCTGGGGCCGAATGTCACTACCAAGATTTGATGACGGACCTGATCAACGACGAATCAGTACGACGAGAAATGTTCAAACGGGCTGGTATTCCAGATCCGTCCGATAGAACAGAGGAATAGATTTTATGTGCCTATGGTTTACCAAGTAGTTCAGCGGACAAGTTTTGCGTAGCCGAGGAGCGGTCCGGATCCGCCTGGCGTTTGCATCACTACAATCTTTTCGGGAGACGACACTATGTCAGTTCATGATAAGCTAAAACGGGTGCAAACCCCGTGTACACATTACGTACGAAGTGGAAACGGAAGGTGCCGTTGAGGAAAAGGAATTGCCGTTTGTGGTGGGCGTGATGGGAGATTTTTCGGGGCATCCCACCGAAAAATTGAAATCGCTAAAGGACCGAAAATTCGTCAATATTGACCGTGACAACATCAATGACGTGATGCGTCAGATGAAGCCAGGGTTGAACCTTCGCGTGGAAAACACGCTCAGCGGCGAAGGGGAAATGGCCGTCCAGCTTAAGTTTGAATCAATGGATGATTTTGACCCGGCCAACGTCGCCAAGCAGGTGGAGCCTCTGAAGAAGCTTTTAGAAACACGTGACAAACTACGTGATCTCTTGACCAAGGTGGACCTGAGCGAAGACTTGGAAGAAGTCTTGGAAGACGTGCTGAAAAACACGGACCATCTGCAAAAGTTGTCCGGTGAACTTGGGATGGGTGGCGGTGCGTCCGCCTCAGACACGACGGCAAGTGATTCAGAGGAAGGCGGCGAATAGTCATGAGTGCCAGCGAACAAGAAAAACAGTCCCAGGTTGAAATCACCAAGTCCAGCGCTAGTTTTCTCGATTCCGCCATTGCTGCAACTAAGCAAACGGAAAAGTCACGTGCGGAAGAATTGATCCGTACGCTTACAGAAGAAGCGCTTAAAGGTACCGTAACGTTTGATAAGGACGTGACACGCACCATCAAGAATGGTATTGATGCCATTGATGCGGTCGTTTCCAAACAACTGGCTGCCGTAATGCATGCTCCGGAATTCCAACAGTTGGAAGGAACGTGGCGAGGTTTGCAGCATTTGGTGATGAATTCGGAAACGGGCGAAATGCTCAAAGTCCGAGTCTTCAATTGCTCGAAGAAGGAACTGCAGAAGGACCTGGAAAAGGCTGTCGAATTCGATCAAAGCCAAATGTTCAAGAAGATCTATGAAAGCGAATTTGGCATGCCGGGTGGCGCGCCTTATGGTGCGTTGATTGGTGACTACGAATTCACCAATCATCCCGATGATATCGGCATTCTCAAAAATATTTCTGGAGTTGCCGCCGCGGCGTTTTGCCCGTTCATCAGCGCTGCGTCGCCGGAAATCTTTGGGTTTGACAAATGGACAGAACTGTCCAAGCCTCGAGACTTGGCCAAAGTCTTTGATTCGGTGGAATACGCCAGTTGGCGTTCGTTCCGTGAAAGTGATGATTCACGGTTCGTTACGCTCACCATGCCCAGAACCTTGGCTCGTTTGCCATACGGTAGCGCGACCAAGCCGATTGAAGCGTTTTCATACGAAGAAGTGGAACTCGGTCCGGACGGCAAGCCAATTTCTGTTAGCCATGACAACTACTGCTGGATGAACACTGCTTACGTCATGGGGGCGAAGTTAACCGACGCGTTTGCCAAGTACGGTTGGTGCACGGCCATCCGAGGTGCCGAAGGTGGCGGTAAAGTGGAAGGACTTCCGGCTCACGTATTTCAAGCCGATGACGGTGACATGGATTTGAAGTGCCCAACCGAAATTGCCATTACCGATCGCCGTGAAGCGGAACTGAGCAAGCTGGGTTTCTTGCCGTTGTGCCATTACAAAGACACGGACTATGCCGTCTTCTTTGGCGCTCAAACCACGCAGAAGCCCAAGAAGTATGATCGTCCGGCCGCGACGGCCAACGCCGCCATTTCTGCTCGGCTACCTTATATGATGGCAACGTCGCGATTTGCTCACTACCTGAAGGTGATCGCTCGCGACAAAATCGGTTCGTTCATGGAACGCGAAGATTGCGAAGCTTGGTTGGATCGTTGGATTCACAATTACGTGAGCGCCGATGCCAAGCCCAGCCAAGAACAGAAGGCTCGCTATCCGCTGGCCGAAGCCAAGGTCGAGGTCAAGGAGATTCCCGGCCAGCCTGGTTCGTATAACGCCATCGCGTGGATGCGACCCTGGCTGCAGTTGGAAGAATTAACCACCTCCATGCGGATGGTTGCCAGAATCCCCAAGCTTGGCGGTTAGTCTGCAGGTCTTTATTTCGATGCACGCCAACGTGCCCGGCGTGCATCGAGCATGTTTTGGAGTCAATCCGCTGGCAGGCGGCGAATTGCATGTAGTGACCACCTAAACGAGGAATTCTCCCGAGTACCGACATGAGTTCAGATCCATCGTCATTCGATTCGGTACCGGTTCTTCGCGAGTCGGCGTCGATGGCCGACGGTCTCCATGCGACTGATGACTTGGAGCGAAGTCTTCCACAGGACCAGCCAACGTTGTTGCAATCGTTGCTGGGACGCACGCCTCACAGCAATGCGCGTAATACTCCTCAGCGGTTGCAATTGTTTCACGATTCTGGTTCCGTATCCGATGCACTCGAGCAGTGGCTTGGAAGCGAAGTGCAGGTGGTGGATGACCAGTTTTCCATTGGCGGGCACAACTGGGACAAAGATAAATTGGTGCGGCGTCTGAATCGCGACGTGGCCATTATTGATGAACTAGTAAGTCAACAACTAAACGCGATTTTGCACCATTCGCAATTTCAGCGATTAGAAGCCTCTTGGCGTGGCGTCGAATATCTGACCAAGCAAGTCGAATCCGCAGCAGATCAATTAATCAAGGTTCGAATACTCAACGCGACCTGGAGCGAACTGGAACGCGATTTTGAGCGAGCTGTTGAATTTGACCAGAGTCAATTGTTTCAAAAGGTCTACGAACAGGAATTTGGCATGCCGGGTGGCGAACCGTTCGGAACCCTCATTGCCGACTATACTATTCAGCCACAACCAACTCGCGAACATCCGCATGACGACATTACCATCCTTAAAGAACTGGCGAAGGTGGGTGCCGCTGCGTTTTGCCCCATACTGACCAACGCTAGTCCGGCAATGTTCGGAGTAAACGAGTTTGACGAATTAGAACATTCCGTTGATCATGCTAAAACGTTTTCGCAAACCGTATACACTCGCTGGCGCAGTCTTCGAGAAATGGAAGAAGCTAGGTTTCTTGGCATCGTTCTGCCTAAAATTCTGATGCGGTTGCCGTATGAAGATGATGGTTCGCGGATTGATCGTTTCCAATTCCAGGAAAATGTAGGATGGCCCTGATCACAGCAAATACTTGTGGGGCGGTGCCGCATTTGCGATGGGCGAAGTCCTGATAAGGGCGTTTGCACAGGCAGGGTGGCTGGCTGATATCCGCGGAGTTCAACGTGATGTGGAACAGGGCGGCATTGTTGTCAATCTTCCGTCTCATTCCTTTAAGACGGACAAGATGGGTGTCGCGACCAAGTTTTCCACGGATGTAGTGGTGACTGATACTCTGGAAAAACAGTTGGCGGACTTGGGGTTCATGTCGCTTTGTCATTGCAAGGACACTACGTTTTCCGCGTTCTATTCGAATAATTCGATTCAAAAACCTAAGGTTTATGACCGTGACGTGGCCACCATGAACGCTCGGATTTCTTCTATGCTGCAATACATGTATTGCGTTTCACGGTTCGCTCAGTACGTGAAAGTCTTGGGCCGCGAAAAAACGGGGTCCTTCAGCGACCCGCAAGAATTTGAAGACTATCTGCAACGCTGGATTGTCCGCTATGTCACGGCCGATACGGAAGCTAGGCCGGATGTCAAAGCCAAGTTTCCTCTGCGCGAAGCGAGCGTGAAAGTCCATCAGATACCGGGAAAACCCGGCGCGTTTAATTGTGTCATGCATTTGGCACCACATACGAACTAGACGAACTTGCCGCCAGTGTTCGATTAGTTGCAGAACTGACACCGTCCACCAACCAATAGCAGCTATTGGATGCTGCTTCGTTCAATAATGAAAGCAAACCAAATGGGCCCATCAGAATACTATCAAGCTGGTCAGCTACAGGAAGCGATTTCGGCGGCGATTAACGAAGTCAAAGCTTCACCCACCGACACGGCAAAGCGATTTCAACTATGCGAATTGTGTTGTTTTGCTGGTGATTGGGAGCGAGCGGATCGACAATTGGACACCATCATGCAGCAGACGACAGATGCCGTCATGCAAATTACCTTGGTCCGACAATTGATTCGCGCCGAATTGGCACGCACGGAATTTCTGCAGCAAGGACGACTTCCGGAGTTCGTGACGGACGTCACTCCTCACTTGCGTCTGCATTTGGACGCATCCATAGCGATTCGAGAAGGAAAGGCACCGGAAGCGGCCAACTTACTGGAACAAGCGGAACAACAGCACTCAATTGACTGGAACGTTCAACGGCAATTCGTTTGATGATTTTCGAGACTTGGATGACCTTCTTTCTCCGTTTTTTGAAGTCTTCACCAGCAATGGAAAGTATTTCTTGCTGCCGATCGAACAAGTGGAAAGCATTACGTTTCGTCCTCCCCAGCGGCCCATTGATTTGATCTGGCGAAGTATTACTGTTTCCGTTGCCAATGGACCAGATGGTGAAGTGTACATGCCGGCGATTTATCCTCAGACGTATGTCAGTGGTGACAATCAGTTAATGCTGGGACGAGGCACGGATTGGGCTGGTGGGGATGCGAGTCCTGTGCGAGGAATTGGTTTGCGAATGTTTCTGGCGGGCGATAAAGATGTTTCCGTGATGGACTGCCAGAAATTAAATTCGATCGCTTGTCGAATTAGGAAGCATGGTCCTTGGAACGAACCTTTTGACGTCGTCATGTAGACTCTAACCGAAGCCATTGTCATGTCGAAAATTCGCGATAATCAACAATTGCTGCCTTCCGTTTTGGATCGACTGATCGACTACGATCCAACCACAAACACCGAAGCACCCTTGTCGAAATCTCAGTTGCTTCGTGAAATGAAACAAAGCGTGCGTCGCGACTTAGAGTTTCTGTTGAATACACGTTGGCGGTGCACGCAATGGCCGTTGGATATGGAAGAATTGGATGTTTCGTTGGTCAATTATGGAATTCCCGACTTCACGGGCGTCAACATGAGCCAGCAGGCCGAACGCGAACAATTGCGAAAAGTGATTGAACAGGTGATTCAAAAGTTCGAACCGCGTTTCAAGTCCGTCAAGGTGCAGCTGATTCCCAATAAGAACGCTTTCGATAGTTGCTGCGATTTCGGATTGATGCGCTGTTGCATGCCGACCCAGCTCCGGAACCGGTTGTTTTTGATTCTCAGTTAGATACGGCAGCTGCTTCGTTTCAAGTCCGAGGAGGCATCTAGTGACGGACGAACTGCTTTCGTATTACAACCGCGAATTGGCGTTTATTCGCAGCATGGGAGCTGAATTCGCGGCTGCGCATCCCAAAATTGCGGGTCGCTTGCGAATGTCCGGTGAAATATCGGAAGATCCACATGTGTCCCGAATGATCGAAGCATTCGCGTTCTTGGCCGCCAGAACTCGGCACAAAATCGATGACGATTTTCCAGAAATCTGTGAATCGATGTTGAACGTGCTGTATCCGCATTTCTTGGCACCTCAACCCTCCGCCGCGATTGTCCAGTGCAGTTTGCATCAGTCGCAAGCTGAACTCACGTCCGGACATCGAATCAAGCGTGGTAGCGGTATCGAAACCGACGCCTTGGACGGTATGCCTTGTCGATTTCAAACCTGTTATGACGTAGATCTATTGCCCATTCAGGTTGCATCCGCGCAGTTTCAGTCCAAACCATTTTCAGCGCCATTGGCGGCAGTCAGCAATCAAGCGGAAGCAGTCTTGCGAATCGAACTTCAAGCCATTTCACCGAAGGTAACGTTTGCACAGCTGCCGCTGGACCACGTTCGCTTCTTTCTTCATGGCCAAGGGCAGTTTGCATTCGACTTGTACGAATTGCTCCTCAACAACTCGTTGGGAATCGCCATCGGTTCATCGACCGACGCGTGCTTTCTTCCGGCACATTGCTTACGTCCCGTAGGTTTCGAACGTGACCAAGGATTGGTGAATTACGGTGCGCAGTCGTTCTTGGGTTATCGGCTGCTGGCCGAATATTTTGCTTTTCCTGAAAAGTATCTTTTCGTGGATCTGACGGGACTTGATCAGGCTTTGTCCGCAGGTGTCCTGAGATCCAACCGACTAGAAATCTTTGTGTACGTCAATCGAAAGAGTGCGGATCTGGAGAGAACTGTCAGTGCAGATTCGTTTCGTTTGGGCTGTACGCCGATGATTAACCTGTACAAACAGCGAGCTGAACCGATTCGCTGGACACATACCGAAACGGAATATCGGATTGTTCCCGATTCGCGTCGCCCGGCAGCGCATGAAATCTATTCGATAGATCGAGTTATCGGCACTTCGCCCGAAGGCCAGGAAATAGAATTTTCGCCCTTCTATTCCACGCAACACTTGCAACGCGAACACGATGTAACGGCCTTCTGGCACGCGACGCGACGCAATAATGGTCGAATTGCTGGTCAAGTGGATCACGGCACCGAGATGTTTCTTTCCCTTGTTGATCTGGATTTTCAAACTTCTGCGGTACGGGATTGGACGATTGATATTGAAACGACGTGTGTGAATCGTGACCTACCTCGCCGAATTCCGTTCGGCGGCGGGCAGCCTCGTCTACAGTTGACAACTGGCGGTGGTTTGGTGGGCTTGCGGTGTTTGACCCCGCCGACGGCAACACTCCGTCCTGCACTTCGTCATCAGTCCATTTGGAAATTAGTGTCGCATCTTTCGCTCAATCATCTGTCGTTGATTAGTGACAAGAATGGGGCACAGGCCTTACGAGAAATCTTGATGTTGTACGATCCCTTGAATACCACCGAATCAAAAAACATCATCAACGGTGTGGAACATATTGCGGCCAAGCGCATTGTTGGCCGAGTCTCGGGTGGAGCGGCGGCGGGATTTTGCCGAGGTATCGAGATTGATCTAACGTTAAACGAAGACAAGTTCATCGGCAGTGGAATTTACTTGTTTGCCTCAGTACTTGAACGATTCTTCGGTTTGTATGCCAGTTTGAATTCGTTTACATCCACTGTCGTGCATAGCCAACAACGAACGGGTCGCGTATGTAAATGGCCACCACGCGCTGGTGAGCGTGTGCTGATTTGATAGAAGTTTTGGCGATGGCAAAATCCAGTAATCAAAAGCGAATTTCGAGCCTGGCAACCGTCAAGCAGCGTCTAGCGGAACATCCTTATTGTTTTGATTTTTTTCAGGCTGTACGCTTACTGGAATGGGATGCGGCTCAAGCGAATCCATCAAGCACTACAGTTCGTGGTATCGGCAGTGACGCTCGGCCATCAGAAGAATCAGTACGAATTTGTGCCACCGCGTCGCACAGTTTTCCGCCGGGGCCCGTCGAGAGCTTTCATGATCAGGAACCATCGCCGGCAAGCGGCAGACCGACACAAGTGCCCAATCGTCTATTTGTCTCGTTTATGGGAATGACAGGACCAAGTGGTGTCTTGCCGCGTCACTATACCCAGATTGTGATCGATCGAATTCGAGACAAAGATTATGCCTTGCAAGACTTCTTGGATGTCTTTAACCATCGCATGATTTCATTGTTCTATCGAGCGTGGACGAAATACCGACTTCCCATTTTGTTCGAACGAAACGCCCTGCAATCATCGTTCTCAGGCCGAGACGATCAGATTACTCGCTGCTTTCGTTCTCTAGTCGGTTGGGGCACGGACGGACTTGTAAACCGCCAAAATATTTCCGATGACGTGCAAATTTACTACAGCGGTTTGTTCGCAAGTCAACAACGATCGGCGGTATCACTCGAACGGCTGTTGGCCGATTACTTTACGGTAAATACGGAAGTCGTTCAGCTGGTAGGCCAGTGGCTGTATTTGACCACCGATAATCAGTCTCGACTGGGCGAATTGCCATTCGGACAAAACGCCAATAACCAGCTTGGGACAACCGCAGTGATTGGGCAGCGGGTGTGGGGAGTAGAAAACAATTTTCGCGTTCGCATCGGTCCTTTGACGTATCCACAGTTCAATGAATTTTCGCCCATTGGACCAAAGCTGGCTGCCTTGGCTCAACTCACACGATCCTATGTTGGCATGGAGTATGATTTTCAGGTCCAGCTAGTCTTGCAGCAGGATGAAGTGCCCGATTGCGTGCTGGGCGCAAGTCCAACCCCGTCTCGACTTGGCTGGAACACCTGGCTTCACGGCGGCAAATTTGCTCGGGACGCGGACGACGCAGTTTTTGCATGTGAAGGCATGCCCAGCGCATAGTGCGACATAACGAAATGGCTCGAACTAGAGAATAAGGAATTCAAAATGGCCAACGTCAATCTGACACAATTGGTGAGCAAGCTGAACGAAACCTGCCGAAATTCGCTCGAATCCGCGGCTGGGTTTTGCTTGTCGCGAACCAATTACAATGTCGAAATCGAACATTGGTTGATGAAGATTTTAGAGCGACCCAACACGGACTTGACCACGATCTTCAAACATTTTGACGTAGATCAGTCCCGACTGATCGCCGATCTCACTAAGACAATTGATGGATTCAAAACCGGCAACGCTCGTTCGCCCGCGCTGAGCCCGGCATTGGTCGAAGCAATGCAGAACGCGTGGCTGTATAGTTCGGTGGAATTCACGTCGCACACCGTGCGTACCGGACATTTGTTGTATGCCTTGCTAACTGGGCGCGACCCCGGGAACCTCTATTTCTAAAGAGCTGCAGAAGGTATCCGCGGATTCGCTTCGTCAGCACATGATTACGCTGACCAAGGATAGTGACGAAACCGATTCTCAGCCGATGGCGTCTTCGTCGCCCGTCGCGTCGCAATCTGGCGCCGCAACTGGCAAGCCCACCAAGACTCCGGCCTTAGACCAATTCACGATTGATCTCACGGCAGCGGCTGCTCAGGGCAAAATTGATCCTGTCCTGGGACGAGATGCAGAAATTCGACAAATCATTGATATTCTCACTCGGCGTCGTCAAAACAATCCCATCCTGACGGGCGAAGCAGGTGTGGGAAAGACTGCCGTTGTGGAAGGGTTCGCGTTGCGAGTGGTTGCGGGAGATGTACCTCCGTCCATTCAAAACGTGGCGATTCGAACGCTCGATTTAGGGCTCTTGCAAGCCGGTGCCGGAGTCAAGGGTGAATTTGAAAACCGGTTGAAGTCGGTGATTAGCGAAGTCAAAGCTTCGCCCACTCCCATTATCTTATTCATCGACGAAGCCCACACCTTGATTGGCGCTGGTGCCGCGGGGCAAGGTGATGCTGCCAATCTTTTAAAGCCAGCTTTAGCGCGAGGCGAACTACGTACGATCGCTGCGACAACGTGGGCGGAATACAAAAAGTACTTCGAAAAAGATGCCGCCATGGCGCGCGCTTTCAAGTGGTCAAGGTAGAAGAACCAAACGAATCCACGGCCATTGCCATGATGTCCGGTCTCACGGCCACCTTAGAAGATCATCATGGCGTCCGCATCCTTAACGAAGCGGTTGTCGATTCGGTCAAGCTTTCTCATCGATATATTTCGGGCAGACAGCTGCCGGACAAATCGGTCAGCCTGCTGGATACCACGTGCGCTCGAATTCGGCTCAGCCAGTCGTCCACTCCACCGGCGCTTGAAAATTGTCAGCGTCAGATTGATCAATTGCAGGTGTCGATGGAAATCCTTCGACGAGAAATGGCGTCTGGAGCAGATCATTCGGTGGAAATGGATTCGCTTCAGCAGCAACGCGACGATGCCTTGGCGCAGATGAACAAACTAAAGGAACGATGGCAGGCCGAACAAGAATTGGTGCTGACCATTGGGCAGCTACAAGATCGGCTTGAAGGAAAGCAGAATACTGAGTCCGAAGGTGACGCAACGAATGCGGAATGGAGCGACGATGACCAAGACCGATTCAAAAAGGACTTGGTGACCGCAAAAGCGAAACTGCGCGAACTACAAGGCGACGAACCACTGGTGCATCCTTGTGTGAATTCGCAAGCAGTTGCGGAAACGGTCGCTTCTTGGACCGGTATTCCCGTCGGTCGTATGGTGGCTGATGAAATTCAAACCGTCTTGAATCTGAAACCATTGATGGAACGATCGATTATTGGCCAGTCACACGCACTGGAACGGATCTCGCAGAGTATTCGCACATCGCGCCCAATCTAAGTGATCCTCGTACGCCCATAGGCGTTTTCCTATTAGCGGGAACCAGCGGCGTGGGCAAGACGGAAACGGCTATCACGCTGGCCGAACTGCTTTACGGCGGTGAACAAAACATGACTGTGATCAACATGTCTGAATTCAAAGAAGAGCACAAAGTGTCTCTACTAATGGGTTCGCCTCCGGGATACGTTGGATACGGTGAAGGTGGTGTGCTGACGGAAGCCGTAAGGCGAAAGCCCTACAGTGTAATCCTGTTGGATGAAATGGAAAAAGCACATCCCGGTGTCCAAGATATCTTCTATCAAGTTTTTGACAAAGGAATGATGAAGGATGGGGAAGGTCGTGATATCGACTTTAAGAATACCGTGATCTTGATGACCAGTAACGCTGGCACGGATTTGATCAAGAGCCTGTGCTCTGATCCGGATACGATGCCGGAGCCAGACGCCTTTTTGGAAGCGTTGTTTCCAGAACTTCTGAAGACATTCAAGCCAGCGTTCTTGGGACGCGTATCCGTGATTCCTTACTATCCGCTTTCCGATGATGTTTCGCCGCATTGTGGAACTGAAACTCGACAAGGTTGGACGGAGGATTGCCGAACACTATAAGGCAAAATTCCGTTACGCTCCGGAGTTGGTTTCGACGATCACTTCGCGTTGTACCGAGGTCGATACCGAGTGCGAAATGTTGACCATATTTTGACTCGCACCCTCCTGCCGGAATTATCTGCTGAATTTCTAGCTCGAATGGCCGAAGGGACCGAAATTGGCGGAGTCGAGATTTCCGTGACCGCCGATGGTCAATTCGAATACACGATTTCCAGCTGAATCAAGGCATGGAAAGAATTTTGCTTTTTGTACGCAACGAATTCACCATGAACACGACAACACTGGTGTCCAAACAAATGTGACGCGGACAGGAACGAGCGAAGCTGCTCGGGATGGCCGAGAATCAATTATCCACTTGTTTACTTGGAGAAAAAAATGGCTGCTTACATCAAATTTGACGGTGTTGATGGTGAATCTTTGGATAAAGATCATTCCAAATGGAGTGACATCCAGTCGTTCAGCCAGGGCATGCACCAGCCTGGCGCAAGCGCAACTGGCGCTGCACGACGTCGAGGTGACGTGATTATCGACGCGTTTCATGTTTCCAAAGAGCTGGATAAGGCGAGCCCCAAATTGGCGGAAGCCATTTGTAAGGGGAAAGTCTTTCCAAAAGTGGAAATTCACTTGACCGGCTCGACCAGCGATTCAGGGCGTACCACATACTATGCGTACGAATTGAAGAACGTCTTAGTAAGCAGTTACAACATTGGCGGAAGTGGCCAATCGGAACAAGTTCCCGTGGAAGATTTTTCCCTGAACTTTGAAGAGATTAAGGTTACCTACACGGAATTCGATTCGAAGGGAAGCAAGAAGGGTAACGTCGAATATTCGTGGAAAGTCGAAGAAGGCAAAGCCTAGTCGTTGCCGATTTCGTTTTCGAATCTTACGTTCAAAGCCACCGCATCTTGCGGTGGCGTTTGATGTTTTGAAGCCTTGGACTCGTGGCCTTCCGCGTTGCGAACGTGGGAGCCGTGGCGGCAGATAGTTTTGGGAGTTTTCGTCATGGCCCTTTCACAAGATGAACGATTACTGCAACTCACGACGCCGCTGGGCGCCGATGTGCTATTGCTGACGTCGCTTCAAGGGCGTGACGAGGTGTCTCGTTTGTTTGAATATCAGCTGTCCATGATTTCTGACGACAACAATATTCGAGCAAACCAAATCGTCGGCAAGGACGTGACGGTGCGCATCGAAGTCCCCGATGCGAATCCTCGCTTCTTTCACGGATATGTCAATTCGTTTGTCGCTGGTGACGAAGATCGCGAAGGACGTCGAAATTACTTCGCCACGATTGTTCCATGGATGTGGTTCTTAACTCAGACGGCAGATTGTCGGATCTTTCAAGAAAAGAGCATCCCGGAAATCATTGAAACGTCTTTCAAGATTTAGGATTCAATGATTTTGAAACATCGGAAATCAAAGCTAATCACAAACAATGGGAATATTGTGTTCAGTACCGCGAGACCGATTTTGCATTCGTTTCGCGATTGATGGAGCAGAAGGGATTCACTATTACTTTCAGCATGAAGACGGTAAACACACCCTGGTAATGGGAGACCAGAACGGCAGCTTTCAAAGATCTACCGGAATGCGAAGTCGACTATCCGATGGATTTTGGTGGCCGGGCGATGGACGAACATATTACCAGTTGGGAGCATCGTTATGATTTCCGGCCCGGTAAGTGGGCGCAAACGGACTACAATTTTAAGCAGCCCAGCACCAGCTTAATGAACAACACCAATACCGTTGTAGATCTACCGGGTATCGATAAGTTCGAAGTCTATGACTATCCAGGCGAATACACCGAAAAGTCGGATGGGGAAGACGAAACAAAATTCGGATGGGAGGAGGAAGAAGCCCAGCACGGTCAGATTTTTGCCACCGTAACTGCAAAACCTTTTCACCGGGCGGCAAATTTAAGATTGGTCAGCATCGGTGCCAAAGCGAAGCGGGAAAGAAATACACTATTCTGGCTGTCGAGCACACAGCCAATGAAACGATGGGATACGAAACCGGTGCAGGAACGGGACCCGACTATAGCAACTCATTTACCTGCATTCCCGAAAACGTCGTATTCCGGCCCTCCAAGAGCGACTCGTAAACCGATTGTCCAAGGTGTGCAAACGGCCGTTGTGACAGGGCCCGCGGGCGAGAAATCTATACGGATGAATTTGGCCGAGTGAAAGTGCAGTTTCATTGGGACCGCGAGAAGGGCAAAAAGGACGAGAACAGTTCATTGCTGCGGATTCGAGTTTTGCAGAATTGGGCCGGACAAGGCTGGGGCGTGGTCTTCAATCCGCGAATCGGCCAAAAAGAGTGATTGTCGATTTCATTGAGGGTGATCGGATCGACCGATCATTACAGGCCGCGTCTACAATGCGGAACAAATACCTCCCGTATGAACTTCCGGCGGATCAGACCAAGAGCACCATCAAGTCGTAGTTCCAAAGGCGGCGGCCCTGACAATTTCAGCAACGAAATTCGATTCGAAGACAAATGGGCAGCGAGGAAATGTATATCCACGCTGAAAAGGACCAAAACACGGTCATCGAAAATGACCAGTCGATTGTCGTTGGGCGCGTCGAACCGAAGAAATCGGACGCGATCGCGGGCTGCAAGTAGACCGAGACAAGTATGAAGACGTCAAAGGTCGCAAGTCGATTCACGTCGTTTCGTCGCATACGGAAACGATTGACTCGACGATGAATATTAACGTTGGAGGATCGCTTACAGAAAACGTGGCCGTCAACTATGTCGAAAATATTAGGTCGCCATGACGTTAAATGTTGGTGCGGCACTTTATTTCCGTCGGTGCCGCATTGGCTCAGACTGTTGGCGGGGCCGTCACAGAAGCGATTGGTGCTGCCAAATCAGAAGACCATTGGCGGTAACAAGTCGGCTGACGTCGGCGGCAATGCCAGTGAAAGCGCGATTGCCGGAACCATGAAAGCGACCATTGGAAGAGATTTCACAGAAACCATCGCGGACGCCATGCTCATACTGTCGACAAGGAATTCGTGCTGAACGCCCAGAAAATTCAGCTGATTGCCAAAGACGAAATCTGCATCAAGACGGGAAAAGCGGAAATTGTCATGAAGAAAAACGGTGACATCGCGATCAGCGGAAAGAAAATCAGCGTCAAGGGAAGTGGCGACGTGATCGTCAAAGGTAGCCAGATCAAGGAAAACTAACATGCATACTGCGTTGTCTCGTAGTTTATTGAATGAAACAATGACCCAGCAGGCTCGTTTGGTGATCGGAACTCTTGTCGGCATTTCTGCATCCGGTGTTCCTTTGGTCGAATTTTCTGGAAACGACTCAGGTCCACAAGAAGCACTGAGTGCCATTCAATTGTCATGTAAAGACGAAGCCTGCGGACATATAGGCCGAGAAGTCATGCTGCACTTGGAAGCGGAAGGTGGACGAATTGTCTTGATGAGCTTTTTGCATGAACGGCTCGTGGCAGATCGCCAAGATTCGACCAGCTCGCAATCCGATTCGCAAAACAAAAGGTCGCTGCATCTAGAAGCTGATTCGGAATTGCGACTGACGTGTGGTAAGAGTTCGCTTGTCATGAAGAAAAACGGCAAGGTATTACTGAAAGGGATCGACATCGTCAGCCATGCGGAAAGTCGACAGCGGATTGTGGGTGGCGAGATCAAGATAAACTAGAGGTGGCGACATGTCGGTAACTGTGGGAGTAAACAAACTGTCAGTGGTGCATAAGTCCAGCAATGGAATCACGATTGCATTCCCGGACGTCTGTAAAACTCCAAGTCCTGGAGGTCCCATTCCCATTCCGTATCCGAACATTGCCATGTCTTCCGATACGGCCAGTGGCACAAAGAAGGTTAAGGCCGATGGTAATCCCGTTTGCATCAAAGATTCGAATTTTCGTATGAGCACCGGAGACGAACCAGGTTCAGCCGGAGGCGGCGTGGTATCGAATAAGATTAAAGGGAAAGCCGAATTCGTCAATTTTTCGTTTGATGTGAAGTTCGAAGGCAAGAACGTCGCTCGCGCATTCGATCTGATGCTACACAACGATAAGAACACGCCCCCTTTTCCCGTGATTCAGGGGCCCGTCATTCCAATTCCCTCCACTGAAAATGTGAAGTGCTGGTGCTGTGACAAAGATATCTAACGATTCGAATTGGTATCCCAATCACGCTGGTTCGATTTCAATCACCGCCACGGGATGCGCTACATCGTTAGGACTTTCATCAACGGAAGTATTCGCTGCCGCTCGCGCCGGATTGACACGGATCTCACCAGTGAAATGCCTGAACACAGCCATGTGTTCGGGGTTCGGCAGCGAGTCTACTGATGGTGCTCCGCTGGTGAAAGGTCATTGCATTACAGAAATTGGCATGGATATGTCGACATTGGCAAGGCCATGGTTTTGGGACAAACAGCTTTGACCGATGCGATTCGTCGTGTCTCCAATCGTCAGGTCGCGGACGGGGCTGTTGGTGCTGCTTTCCGATCGCTGGCTTCTAGATCAATCGGTCATCTCTGAACAACAGCCCGAAAATCGCCCAGACCCAGAGCAATTACCATTAACTCAGTGGCGAAGAAAGACTCAGGATTTCGGCATGGAGCTGGCTCGCCGTGTTGAACTTGATTGCATTCCCGCGTTGACTCAGACGGAATATGGATGTCATGCCGACTTGGCTACCTTGCTGGCACGGGCGGCAACTTGGCTGCAGAATGGTGAGCTTGACCGGTGTATCGTTGGTGGTATCGATTCATTCTGCGAACCGCAACAATTGATCGCCTGTGATTCTTTGGGAATATTGAAGACGGACGACCAACCGGCCGGATTTATTCCCGGTGAAGCGGCATGTTTTTGGTGCTGGAAAAAATCCTGAAATCGGCAGGACCCCAAACACGTGCCTTGCCGGCATTGAAATTGACCATGAGGATAGCAATCTGTTCTCGGATCGTCCGCCTCTAGGCCGGGCGTTAACCAGCGTGGTGCATCGACTTGCAAGGAATCGATTCGAAAGTCGATTTTCTTGTCGGCGATCTTAACGGGCTCGAGCGGCGTGCTAGTGATTTTGGTCACGCTTTGGTTCGACTCCCGGAATCGCTAAGATCGCTGCCGGTGCTGCTGCCGGCCATTGCATTCGGAGAAACAGGAGCTGCGGCCGGTTTTCTGGCAAGTGGTACCGTTTGTCACCACTTGTGGCGAAACCGAAAGTTGGGAGACCGAGCGATTGTTTGGCTGGCGTCCGACAGCGGTCTTCGCTCGGCTATCGCCTTTCACCGAACGTCAAGCGGAGCGAACGAAGATGGCCAGAAGTGATGCCGAGCATGTCCAGCAAATCTTGGACGAAGGGAAGTTTCAGCGAAGACCTGTAGGTACCAACGACTTGCGCGAATTGTTCCACGGGTTATATTTTCACCACCAGCAGCGCTTCAACCGGAGAAACCATATCGGAAAACCGGTCGAATTTTCACCATATCTTACCCATTGAAACGATCAGCGATGGCGCTATTGTTCCCGCGGACAAGCTTGATTTCTTCCATAATTGCATGGCCATTACGGAATGGGACATCAATGCTGCCGACAATTTGATTGGTTTGCCAACCAGGTCGGTATTTGAGGCGGCAGAGCGGAACGGTGCGGCGAAATCTGACGAACATGCTAGTAGTTGGATGTCGGGCCTGCGGAATGTTTCAGCGCAATTGGGAATGCGAGGAACACTGCCGGACTTGCCGTGCCATGAAATCGAACATAATCCAGACTACAATGATGGCGTTATCAGCTATTTGGAAAAACAGGTCTGGCAACCACTCGCCAAGCAACAATCCGACTGCAATATCGATCCCAAATCCATCCGTTCACAACTTTGCAAAGCAAGCAAACATTGGCGCAATTTCTTAGAGAACCGAGGCAAAGAGCATGGCGGTGCAAGTCGATGCTGGCATAAGAGAAACGAAACCGGGTTTAAAAACATTTGGTATATTCCGTTTTCTATGAACCCGGTAACTCCACGACCCGTTCCACCGCCGCCGCCGCTAGAAAACCGTCCCAGTACTATCAAGAACTGGATGAAGTCAATGATTCCAAGTCGGTGATTAAAAGCATGGATTATTTTTTTGGCGAACGCAGTTTACGGATGGGTATTGTGTCCTGGTGCGACCTTCGCTGAACGCGCTTGGGAGCTGGACGAAGGCCAGCCGCGTCTTGACGAATTTCCTGACGACTTTGTTTGTCGTATGCATCCGGATTATCCTCGCGATATTCAGTTGAGCGACAATCTTTTCGGGTCAACGCTGCCTGTGATCTCGGAGAGAACCAAACAGTTGCTAAGCGAACAATCGGCCAATTCGCTCGAGTTCTTGCCGACTCGCATCGTCAACCACAAAGGCCGAATGGAATTGGAGCCCTATTTTTTCCTGCATCCATTAGACGTTTGTCATTGCCTGGATTTGGAAAAGTCTCAGGTCGAATGGAACGAAATCGACCCCAGCGTGATTGTGAGTATGGAACAGTGTGTGTTCGATAGGGACTGTATTCCTGAAGACTTTACGCTGTTTCGCTTAGGTGGAATGGGGCACAATATTGTTGTCCGAGAAGATTTGGTCCAGGCGTTGCGTGCAGCAAATCTTACGGGGCTGGCCTTTCGAGACATAAAATCCTACAAGGGAATTGGCTAAACCGTGGACCTCAATCTCGTTTTTCAAAATCTCGCTACGCCTACCAGTCATCATCTTGGAATCGTGGCAACCAATCTGCCGTTGCTCGATAGAGCAAAGCACTTGGAGGAACTTTCGCGTTATTTTCAAGCTTATGGCATCTGCTTCCTACTCATGGATTTTGACGTGGTGCAGTTTCGCGAATTTCTGACTCGAAGTGCATCGACAGATCGATATATGCGAACGCAAGCCCAGCGTGAAAGCGTGAATGAGTTAAGGACGCTGGCGCTTTCCAGAACGGAAGCCTTCTTTGACGCGTTGGTGGCGGGCCGACTGGGGTTGGCCAAAGACATTGTGTCGCTCGCCCAGCACGTAACGTGGCATCGCGAATGGGAATATGAAGACGACTACTACTACATGCGTTTCTTGCATGGGCTGGTCGGTGGTCAAGCGGAAGAAGAGTTGTTGGATTATATTGACGCCATGGATCGAATTCAGGAAGAAGGACCGTCCGCTCGTCTTGGTATTTGCAACGCGTTGATTCGTCGAGACGGCGGATTGTTTGTCACAGAGCTGCAAGCACTGTTGGAAGAAAAGCAAGAAAAGGACGATGCCAAGCGGCCTAACTGCGGTGACTGGGATGCTTTGTTTTGGCCGCAGAGCTTTCTTTCGATCGAAGGTTTGGCGTTACTTCAAGTCGCCTCGCTGATGGGAATTGCGTCATCCGAAGAATTCGCTTTTTGCCCCAGCCACGCGCGGATTCCCTTGGAAGACCACCCGTTCGAAGATTCGTTTGGTGAAATTGCCAAGCTGCTTGGCGAAACCGGATAGGATTCAGCTTGCTATGGGTATTCCAATTGATTTGCCGGAACATATGGCAGCTGCCTGCAATTTTGCGATGGACCAAGACGGACGCCCGCTATTCGTCCTGATTGCCAAACGCACATTCCATATTTTGAATCAGTCATCTCTTGCCTTGGCGCCAACGCAACAGGAGGTAAACCTGGCTGGCGAATTTTGGGGCGATGCCGGTGTATCGTCCTACAAGTACGAACCGGAATTCGCGTTTTTCAAACCTTCCACGGATGTGGTGTTGCTGGGGCATGGTTGTGCTCAGAACAGTCGGGATCGGTTTGTCGACGTTTCGATCCGAGTTGGAGACGTCATCAAGAAGTCCGTGCGTGTTTTTGGGGACCGCACTTGGGTCAAGCGTATGGGAATTGTAGATATGACCAATCCCAGTACGTTTGAACGCATTCCGCTCATTTACGAGCGAGCTTTTGGTGGCTGGGATACGGCCCAGCCCGACCCGTTGGCAAGCAAGTTTGAATGTCGTAATCCGGTTGGTGTCGGCTTTAAACGAGTTCAATGGGAAGAAGGCATGACATTGCCTAATTTGGAAGATCCCCAAAACCTAATCGGTGTTTACGGTGATTCACCGGCGCCCGCTGGTTTTGGCTTTGTTTCGCCTGATTGGTATCCTCGATCTCGCTTTGCTGGAACCTACGACAAAGAGTGGGAACAAGAGCGTGCGCCGATGCTGCCCGAGGATTTTGATGTGCGCTTCTTCAACGCTGCTTCACACGGAATGGTCTCGCCATCTTATCTTCGAGGAGACGAAGCCGTTGTGTTAGAAAACGTCTCGAATATCGGTCCGTTCTTGTTTTCCCTGCCCGGCGTTGCAGCACCAACGATTCGCATTCAACTCAGAACCGGCCCTGATCATGTCCTGGAATCAAGACTGGATACGGTTGTGATCAATGCGGATGATTGTATGTTGGTGATGTTGTGGCGTACGTCATTGCCACTTAAAAATGGCCCGCATGACGTAGTTGCCGTGAACGTCGAATGTCCCCAAGTCCCACGGCAAATATTGCCGTAAGGAGCTCAAGCATGGTTGCTTCCAATGCGCTGACCGGAATTGCAATTCTTTTGGTTGTCGCTACCATCTGGCAAGACTTGGTTTCTCGGAAATGTCTAACCCATCGTGCAAGAACGCAACTATTGATTGCTTCGATATTTGCCGTCACAAACTTGGTAATCTCGTTCACCAAATAGCTGAGCTTCAAGCTCTTCTTCTTTAGAGATGGAATCATGATAAAAGTTCCAAATTGGCTTTTGGCGAATATTGAAGAGCATTTCGAAGAACTCCAAATGCTCTGGGAACTGCGACGGTCCGCTGCGGCCGATCCCGACTATGATCTTTCGGGGTTAGTCGAACTGGACGAGCGGATCGAAGCGCATGTGGATGGCCTAGTGTTGAGCGAACAGTACTGTCGGGCCTTCTTGCTGGAAAACTTAGGCGGTAGCGAATCGAATGCGTTTGCGGCGGCGTATGTCTTGCTTCGCTTGCGTGATGACCAATGTGCTCAGCAGGTGATCGATGCTTTACTGGCGGCCGAAGACGATCAAGTGGTGGTTGCGGCTTCGTGACGCTCTTAGTCTTGCGCCCATCGAATTGACACGCCGCCCACTGCTCGTCCTTTTGGATTCGTCCAACCGCAAGGCTGCAGTAGCCGCCGCCTACGCGCTGGCGTTTCATGGCCAATTGATGCCATCACATCCGGCGTTTGGCCCACTGCTGGCAGATTCGGACGCGATGGTTTGCCAAGTAGCGTGGCAGGTTGTTTCGTTGTTAGGAGAGTGACAAATGCGGTTGATCTTGGAGTTCTTGAGGGGCCGTACGCCGGAAGGAAGACGTTCTTGCGAGCGCCGTCAAGCTTGGTGGTGGGCCGAACCGATGCGGCTGACTATTCAGTGCCGCATGATTCCGAAATCTCCAGCCGTCATTTTCAATTGACGCGCAATTCGATACGTGCCGAATCACGGACCTACGCAGCACCAACGGCACTTTTCTCAACGGCGCTGCAATTTCAGAATCCGAATTGCATGCGGGTGATGAAATTCCGCGCTGGAAAAACGCGTATGAGAATCCTCATCGAACGCCCGCAAACCCGCGACACACTCCCTTCGTCGCTGACAGGCACGGTGGTGGAAAGTGTTCCGACATCGGAAGATTCGCCCGCTGACATCGTCTTGCCATCTGCTAAAGTTCAAGCGGATGCACCGATATCCGCACCACTGGACTTGCCAATCGAAGTACAACTTTCGAACTCCATTTCAGAAATACCGACAACGTCAGCCGCTTCCGAATCAGAGCTTCCGACCGAATCAACGGCGCCGATGACCGACCAGGGCGAACAGGCTTATGCGATTATCGATATTGATTCCGATGTTGCAGACGAAAAGAAAATCTTGCTGATGTTGGACCAAGAGATGACATTTGGTTCCAGCGAATTGGCCGACGTGGTTTTGTCCGATCATTCGAGTGTGTCGCCATTGCACGTCAGCGTCAAAATGCAGAAAAATGGCTGTGAAATCCGCGACATGGGCAGCGCAACGGGGATCTCGGTGGATGGACGGCCGGTTACATTTGCAAACTTAACCTCGTCGTCCGACATTATCGTAGGTGATTCGTTATTGCGGATCACCGTATTTGGATTTAGCCAGACGGAACAAACGGCCAAAGAACCGGTGGCTGGTGCGAATGTGGCGATCGAGCCGACCGTTTCG
Organism: Pirellulaceae bacterium; assembly: GCA_041399205.1. GTDB lineage: Bacteria > Planctomycetota > Planctomycetia > Pirellulales > Pirellulaceae > JAGQOZ01. Next base: position 82,075 of record JAWKTK010000010.1, read on the forward strand.
CGAGTGATTCGCCGAGACCGTATGACGGGCGGGGTTCCGAATTCAGACCAACGGCCATTTCGCGACGGGTTAGAACACCAGGATTTGAGTGTTTTTCGATCGGCCCTGCATGCCGCCGCGTGGACTCGGCAACCGTGGCTTTTGGATTATTGTCGCGGCATTGCCGCAGGTCCCGACCTGGACCGATGGGAAGCCGTTCGGCTGTTCGCGCTGTTGGGAGAACCCAGCGATTTGGATATTGTCATTCAGATCTTGCGAAACCCTCGGAATAAAGCGGCGCGCTTCGAGATTGCTCGTCTCTTTGGCCATTGGGCCGTAATCGAAGACTTGATAGTTACGATGGAGTCAAATCAGCCGCACGATGTCGTTCGCGCCGCAGAAGCTTTTTCCGGCATCACCGGGATTAATATCGATTCTTCCGAACGCGTTGCGCTATTGCCTGAAGATGGATCCGAACCAGACGAATTCGAACAAGAATTTCTAGACAGAGTGTTTCTGCCTGACTTGCCGAAAGCGAAACAGTTCTGGAATCAGCAACAAGCTTCCTACAAGAAGGGAACTCGTTGGTGTTGTGGCAATAATGCCAGCGCGGGCAGTACGTCATTCCGTGTGTCGTTGGATTTGCGTTCCCGATGGGAAGTGACCTTACGCGACCACTATCATGGATACTCGACGGAAGCGTTCGTGGAACTGCTCCGCTTCCAGTGTCCGTTTTCCGGATAAACAACGGCGGACGAGCGTCCGGCTTTCAAAATTCTGGAAAAATCTACGCAACTTCTATCGTACGAGAGCGATAATCTGTGCGACTCTTTCGCTACTCTATCGGAGAATTTGCCATGCCAACGACGGCTGAAGTTTTAAGCAATCTAAACGGATATCCTCGAACGCTTGCGTGGAGCAATTTTGCGCCTCGCGCTACGTCGCCTTCGCCACCATTTTCGGCCCAAACCGGATCTGCTTTTCGTTGGCGAACCGGCGGAGTCACATTGCGAAACGGCATCTATCGTTTCAGTTCGGTACGAGTGGACGTGAGTGTGATTGCGGCGGCAACGTGGCGTGACATGTCTTGGTATAACAATGCTGGAACGGCAGACAGACAGCGGCTGCTTGTGCACGAACAAGGACATTTTGAGATTACGGGCTTGTGTGCCCGCGACTTATGTCGCGAATTGATGTCGCTGGAAATGAGTGACGATGTTGTTGGTGTTCTTCGCGGAGTTGGCGATTCGGCCGCTGCGCGTCTTCAATATGCAAATCGGAAAATGAATGAAGACGCTCATCGCAAAGCATCGGAAATTCAAGCTTTACAACAGTGGTTGGAAAATGCAGTCGTTAATGGTAGCAACAGAGAAGGGCAGTACGAACGAGATACCAATCACGGTCAAAACGCACATGCGCAGCACCGTTGGACTCAGATCTTCCGCATGTCTCTTGACCAAGACATACCTTTGTCACTTGTGATGGCCATGCATAATTGCAGTTCGTCAATGGGAACCAACTTGCAACAATGCATGTCCAATACCGCGCCTTCGGCATCATCGCCGTGATATAAAATTACGGATCAAGGTCGAATGATTTTCGTGAGCAACGTTTCCATGGCTTGGGCCAACCGTCGACTATCGCAGACACTAGAAGCCAATAATTGGGAACGCATCGATGATCGTAATTCTGAGAGCCGATGCCACCGTGATTCGTCGGCGCAGGACGTGGCAATGCGGATATAGTCTGGCACGTCAGTTGCTACAAATTCGCTCAGCCCGGCTTCGCACATGAGCGTCTTGCTTGTTCTAGCGGCCCAGCGATCTCCGTCCAGCGAAACGACCGGGACTCCTTGCCACAATGCTTCCATCGTCGTCGTTCCGCCGTTGTATGGAAACGGATCCAATGCCACGTCAATTTTGTCATAGGTTTTCAAAAACTGAAAATGATCGCCGGGCTTTCCAAATTCGAGACGATCCTGGCCAACTCCACGCTGAACAAATTGATCAACCAAATACTGGCGATTCTGGGGTGATCGAACGTCTCGATTGGCTATCAACAATCGAGAATCTGGCACTTGTCGCAAGATGTCTGCCCAGGCGTCCAAGACCATTCGCGTGATCTTGTATTGCGTGGCCAAACATCCGAAGGTGAACGACGGTCCTGCGGTGCACGGAGCCGCGACAACGTCTGGAGCATCGTGATTGGTTTCAAAGGTTAGGTAGCTTAGCGGCAGCTGAAGGATCTGTTCGGTGTAGAATTGCTGTTCGCTGGTGTAAACGACGTGGCGATCACCAATGATGTAGTCAATTTCGCGCAATCCGCTTGTGGCATACATGTTGAACCAGGCGGTTTGAACGAGTGCCGGTTTGTGGACAAATACGCCAAGACGATATGGCTTACTAAAAGCACTCAGGTCCACTAAAACATCAATCTGTAGATCGCGGATTCGCTGGGCTAAGTCCCGGTTGCCGAGCGAGCTGACGTTGTGGATCGCGATGTTTTCTGTCGAGTTCAGCCAGTCAAATTCGGTGGTGGTTTGGGCATCGTTGAACAAGTGGATTTGAAACTTACTTCGATCATGGTGGTTGATCAATGGCCACACCGGCTTCATGTAATTCGCATTGTGCAGGTGGGCCGATAGATATCCGATGCGAATGGCGTCATGGTTCGATCGGCTTGGCTGATGCTCGAATTCAAGAATCGGCTGTTCCAGGCGTCGAAGCTGCGCGGCAAATGTTTCTCGAATCTGCCGAATTTCGTGTTGGTCCAGCGAAATGGCGCCGGGAGCACAAGTGGCAAGCCCTGTCCAAACGTGCAGCGCGTCTGTCTGTTGGGCAACGACCTTGATTTCGCGGACCGCCGAATCGACATCTCCCAGACGGTAGTATGCGCGTCCTAGATTGTGACGAGCCTCAATGTTCTCCGCGTTTAGCTCTAACGCGGCTTGGTAAGCACCCAGTGACTGGGCAAACTCACCTACCTCACACAACGCGTTGCCAGTCAGGCACCAGTCGTGGTCATTCGCAGCGTCCATATCGATCACTCGATCCAGTGACCGAAGTGCGTCGACATAGCTTTCGTCTTCAATGCACGCCCGAGCGAACTGTCTCAGCAGATGGACGTCGTCTGGGGAAGCCTGAAGCTGTTGCCGAAGCCTTGTCTTATTGGACGAATCTGCTGGTGTCACCGGGGCAACTTCTAGTGCTTCAGGAGCTTGGATGCTTTGTCCAGAAGCCCCAGTTTGAAAGGCAGTTTGGGTGATTCCAGATCGCTTTCGGAATGATGATGGGCGTGGTTCGACGCGTGATGGTGATGATGATTGTCGCAGCATTTCTCACAGCAATAAATGGTCTGAGGCACCATTTTGCGAACCTTCACTTCGCATGGCTGCTTCACATATTCGGGAACTTGGACTTCTACGGTCCTGGTCTTTTCAACTGGGACTAATTTGTAAGCGATCTCTTCGCACACAAGTTCTTTGGTTTTCTTGGGAGTCTTGACGCAATAGTCAATGGTCCGCTTTGTTTTCTCGAAAACGACTTGAAGTTCTTCCGAGCATTCGGATTTGATTCCGTCAACTTCGCGAACCACTTCACAGCAACAAGGTTCTTCAACGCAGATCTTATTTCCACATTGATCACAGCACTCTTTTAGTCTAACGCCCTGCTGAAATTCGCTGACAGGAACTTTGGTTTTGCACTCTTTGGTCACCGGGATTTCAACTAGTTTGCAATTGGTTTCTGTGATTTCCTTCGACTTCACTTCATCATCCAGGTAGCAAACTTCCTTGTAAATCTTACGCTCGTCCGGCACTCGTTTGAACACCGTATAGGTCTCTTCTCGCGTTTCAGTCTTATAGACTAAGCAGCTCTTGACCTGCGTTTCGATTACCGTTTTGGGGACCATGACGGTGCGAGCGACCAGGCGGTGCTTTCCACATTGCGCGCCACAGGATTCGCAGCAGTCGTCAGCCTGAAGACTTCCTGCAATACTTCCCACAATGGCGAAAAGGGCGACGAGTATCTGCTTTTGCATTGAAACTTCCTTGTAAATGCACGATTCAACCAAGCGGAATGCTTTTAGGAAATCGACATATTCATTCCTTCAAGACGATAAAATACTCGAACGACGGTATTGGGAAGCGTGGTAAACTTTGACGGCTGCTAAAACGTGATGGGGAAGTGAGCGCGGTTCGAAACAAGAGTCTGAGTGGAGAGAAACGTGTTGCAAGAAATACCATGGGAATGGCAGGAATGTGCGTTGCCGGAGAGGGCAGAGGAGTTGATTCGTCGAGGAGCCGAGGTCGGCAAATCAATTGACTGTTTTGACTTCGTACCAAGCGACCATCGATACGTTTGGAACGTGCTGAACTCGTTTCCTCGTTGCCGCTTCTGTGAATGGGGTAGTGGCGCGGGCGTGGTAACGGGCTTGGCAGCAATCCTGGGGTTTGAATCCACAGGCTTTGAAATCAATGCCCAATTGGCCGCCGCGTCGCAAGATCTGTTACATGCACTACGGATCGACGCAGCAATTATCAATGCTGATTACCTGCAGGTTGCTTCTAATGCGGATATTGTATTTGTCTACTGTTGGCCGGGACAGATGCAGCGTACGGAAGAGCATTTCAGTGCCACTGCCTCGCATTCGGCGATATTGCTGGCATGTCACGGTGCATCCGACATAAGGGTGATGCGTAAGGCAGTCTAGGTGTTCTAGGTTGAATAAGATGCGAAATAGTGGAATGGTATTTCTTAAGGGGATCCTAGCCGATCTGAACTTAGGTGGCGATGCAAAATGAACTGACTTCATTTCGGCGTTCAAGGACGAACCTGCCTCTAGTTCGGATCAAGGATGATGAAGAAATATTTTTCCGTTAGCGTAGTACTGTTGAGCTTGTTTTCGCAGCTCTCAGACTCGGCATTCGCCCAGGACACTCCCGCTGCTCCTACACCCACGATTTTTTCCTTCCTGGGTATTCCGCAAGGTGCCAAGAAAGTTCACGGCGCTTTGTTCAATCGTAAGGGAAAGCATCCCAAGCTGGAAAAGAAGCCACCCTTAAAGGCGCTGAATGACCCCGCCAATCTAGAATCAGAATGGCCGGCGATAAAGAAGGCTGCCGAAGTGAAGATGGCCGAAGATGCGGCGCAGCAAAAGATCAAGGGCGTAAAATATCTAACGGAGTATGGTTGCGGTTGCTACGATTCAGACGGATCGGTGACGGAAGCCATCGTTGCGACATTGACCGATTGCACCGAGTCAGTACGAGTTGCCGCGATTGAAGCGGTAGCAGACGCTGCCCGCGGAAAATGTTGCAACAACTGTGGACAGGTGTGTTGTTGCAATGAAGACATCCTAAAAACGCTCGCTCGTATTGCTTACGAACGCGACGAAACCGGATGCTACCTGGAGGCGTCCAAGCGAGTTCGCGAAGCGGCAGCCAGCACTAGCACTATGCTGTCGAGGTCGAGGTCCGGTGGAAGAAGAGATGCCCGAGCCCGAAAAAGACGAAGAACCAGAGGACGAACCAGAAGGCACGGACGCATCATCTGAGGACGAACCAGAAGGCGCAGGCAGCGACGAAGAATCCGCAGATGCCGTGGAATCGATCAAAAAAGCGGAAAATGATTTTACGTTTAATCAGTTGGGTAAGACGGACGTCCAGCTTCAGCCATACGCACCACTGGTGGAAGCCTCATCGCCAGCAACTGCCAGGTCCATTATCTTGCGGCAGCCACAATCGATCGCCGGAGATGGAGTTGTTAAGTTGGCCGACAATTGGCTGGCTCAAAAAGATCAATCGCAGGCAGCGGTTTCTGGCGGTGGTTACGGACATCTTTTGCATATCGATCCTGCTCGTCAACTTGCTCATGTCCACTTTGAAAGCCAACGCCTCGTTCCGTCAGCAGGGACGCTCATGAACGTAGTGCGTCGCGGTGAAGCGGGGCAAGTTGTGCTAGGGCTGGTCGAAGTGACCGAAACCTATCCTGGCTCGGCTAATGTGAAAGCAATCAAAGGTGATTTTTCACAGCTGGTTCGAGGAGACGTCGTTGTGCCTGCTCCACCAGTCGTAGATGTGCCGCACGCGAGCACAGCGAATGCCAGTCGCCGTACGAAAGCAACTCGAACCGGATTCATGAATGGCAATCGTTTTTAGGAATCATTGATCAGGCCAGTCTGCGTTGCGAACGAGCATGTCAGAAGCGGTGTTGTGTCCAAATGGACGCAACACCGCTTTTCGTTGACGAAGCATTGACGCAGCACATTCCTGCGTCCAAATCCCGCCCGAGCAAATGCTATACTTTACAAAGATTTCGTTTTCGATTTACTCTGTTCCGTCTCGACTCGCGATTTTGCATGCAGGAGTGTAATGGATGAACCAGTCGTCCGGCGCCGGTTGGCGCAAGCAAAAAGGGGCGTCAAGTGCAGGTCGCAGTCGCGGTTCCTGGGAAGAACGAAACCCCAATCTTCGTGAAACGACTGCATTTCGCCAGCGTCTTAAACTGTTCACGCTGTTGTCCGCTTCTTTGGATTGATCGGCGCTGATCTATACGCTTTTGCAAACGGCACTGACCGTTCCCATGTTGGCAATTGCCGTCACCTCGTTCGATTCGTCGTTGCCCCCGAATGCGTTAGCGTGGGAAGACGTGAAGCGTCTAGATGCAACATTGGCGTCCTACGATAACGTCAAACTGACAACGGAATTGCAGCCTCCGGCATCCAAGATTGAATTTGTCGATTACGTGGAAGGCTACCTAAGAGAAGTGGAACCGGGCGGGCCAGATGGGAATCTGGTATTGCTGTATATCAGCGCGCATGGAGTGGTTGACGAACAAGGTCGAGCGTGTCTTCTGCTTGGCGAAAGCAATCCTTTAGATAGTGAAACTTGGTTGACGCTGGAAGAACTATTGGCGGTTTTTAATCGAGTTGATCGGCTCAGGTCTGTCCAGAAGTTAGTATTCTTAGATGCGAATCGAATTTGCCGAAACTGGATGCTTGGGCAAACATATAACAGCTTTGCCGATCAGATTGCCGCCGCTATGGAGTCTTCCCGGAGTCGAAAAACTGGCGGTGATCAATTCCACAAGTCCAGGGCAGGTCGGGCAAATTTCGTTAGCCCAGGGAGGCTCGGTTTTTGGGTTTGCCGTCGCTGATGCTCTGCGAGGCGCCGTGGCGGCAGATGCTCGTAAGTTTGATATCAAGCAATTGATAAACTATCTCCAAAGCACAGTCGGCGGAATTGCCTATGGTGTGAATGCCGAACAGCAAACTCCGATGTTGCTGCCCAACGATTGTGATTTTCCTGTTGCTTATGTGGCGGGATATGAATCGCTTGAAACAGAGGCGGTGAATGCCGATAAGCACTTCCAAGAGACGAGTCCGTTGTGGTCTCAACATCAGGAATGGTTACAGCGTTCTGTCTTCAGAAGCAGGCCCGTCGCATGGGCTCGACTTGAGCACTTACTGGTACGCCTGGACCAGTTGTCGATTGCCGGCCAAGCGTATTCGACCCAGTTCGATCAAGCCTTGACGCTTGCCAAAGAACTGTTGCGTGAATTCGAAAGTTCGAATTTAGTTGGTGCCTACGAAGGCAGTACGCTGGCTTTGGCAAACGCATTGGAACCGCTCAGCGATGCAGAGATGGCCATTGCTTCGAGTCGTTGGGATGCGTTTCAAGCGAAGAAGCATTCGCAGCCTGAGGAATTATCCGTCGTAACCACCGAAGCGACAGGCGACAACACACAAGGTCAGCCAGAACCCTCGCTCCCGGTAGCTGAAACGCCGCTTTCGTATCGACCGGCGGCCACACTGGTGTTGTCAAAATTTCGCTCGCGCGAATTGACACCAGGTGATTTGCCCGATGCGTTGGAATTTCTCGATACCGCCGTCCAAGCACCTCGATTCGACTTTTCAGAAATACAATTCTTACGAATCGCCGAACATTGGTGCAATTCGACCGCAGCGCGGAACTTGGCAGGGTTGTTTCCGCCACTGATGTTGCGAACCATATCGCAATCCCGGCTGATATACGTACGCACTATTGGATTCGGATGTGGCTGGATCAGATAGAAACGAACGTTCGCCGCACGCAAGACTTAGTATTGATCGGATCGCAAAGTACACTGCAAGCGGCTGATCAAGAATGGAATTCGTTGTTTGGTACGTCGACCGGAAGTGGCGATTTTCATGATCTCCATCAATTCAGTGAACTTGTGTCCGACGCGTACTATTGGCGAGACCGGTCGTGGACTGTGATGCCCCATCTTTTGTTTTGGGTGTCGTCGGAGACTGTTTTTCACCGCGACGTCGGGCTGGTGGATCGAATTGTTCGCCTGGCGGATTCTACTTTTGAGTTGTCAAACCTGTTAGATTCGGTCCCCGATTCGATTCCAACGGCCAGCATTCAGGCTGAATTAGAGTCGCAAAGGAACGATGTCGCAGCCGTGCTGCGTGAACTGGAACGAGCGTTCGGGAATCGAGTCAGCGAACTGGAGCGGTCCGGTAGCATACGTGAATCGCTGGCTGAAATCACAGTAGTTTTAAGTACGCCGCTGGTAACCGGGCAAACTCGAAGCGGGCTGATGCGAAAACTTGTGGACCATTTATCACAGTCGATCTCGGAAACGTCGCCAGTCGATCACAAAGCTGACGGCGCGTATGCGGAATGGCTCGCTGGCAAACCGAATTCGGCGCTATTGCGTATCTTGTCCGTGGCCGCAGCGGACCAACAGAATTCTACCAACCGGCAGATGCGATCCGGACAATTCGCTAAGATCGGTGGCCAAATTCGAAATCGTATCGCGTCTTTGAGCCAAGCGGTACAACCCAGCATTTTGGAAACCGAGGACCGATTGGCCAATTCGAATTTGTCCATCGCCCAATCTCGCAGCGGTCTCAGCCAGGCAGATCAATTGATTCGCCCAGTTGTATCCATATCGCCTCGGCATCCCTGGTCTGAATCTGCGTCGAACCCTGGCTACGACCTGCACCGCATAGATGTTCTTGCATGGTTGCTTTGGCATGGCGAAAGAAGCCTCTTCGACTTCTATGCTTCGACCGCATCGTTTGATACGCCGTTTTTTGTCGAATCGGTTCGCCAGCACTTGTCTGCATCGATGATTGCATGGCCCGGTAAATCGGCGCACCGGGAACTATTGAGGAAGCGGTTGGAGGAATCAGAAGCGGGCCTGCTTTCCTGGAAGCCCATCGAAACGACCGACTCAGAAAAATTACCGGGCGAACCATTTCTGCACCATCAGATTAAGTTCCAAGGCAATGCCTTGTTTCCACCGGGTGACGTCGCCTTGTTTACACGCGCTGCCGGTACCGAGATCCGAGTTGAAGAAGAAGCGTCCAATCAGCCCGCCACACGAATGGCTCGCAATATTCACGAATCCACTGTCACAGAACAGACATTGCTGGACGTTGTGGCAAGTTCCGAATTTGAAGCGGTTGCTTTATTTCGTGGACACGTTCGAAAGGTGCCATTTTACGGCCAAGAAGTAAAGGGGCCGATTGTTCGATTATCGAACGATCCAACCTTAATGGCCAGGGTTCGGGTCAAGGGCGACCGGAAGGAAATTACTCAGTTGGTCTTTGTGTTAGACTGCTCTGGCTCGATGAAAAACAACGGCAGAATGAGCAAAGCGAAACGAGTGTTGGAAAGCGTTTTGGAAAGTCTTGAAGTCGATGTGGCTCCGTTTCGAGTGAGTCTTGTAGCCTACGGCCACCGTTCTCATTGGGAAAAGACCGGCGACAAAACGTACACGCCAGCAGCCAGTCCGTACTTTCGTGAATTCGGACGCGGAACCTTGCCCTTACCAGGAGATGACGTTCAGCTGGTTTACGAAAGTCCAGCTCGATTCGGTAACGATGAAAGACGAGATCTCTTGAAGGTAATCGATCAACTTGACCACTTTGGTGAGACTCCTCTGTTTTTCGCGGTACAGCAGGCGGTCCAGGCATTGGATGACCGCGACGGACCCAAGCATGTTATTGTCATCACGGACGGTGATCCAGATGTATTTGGTCGAGCAACTCCGCCTCGTGAAAACAAACTTCTCTCTGCCAGCAGTTTTACTCAGCAAGTCTTGCAGCCACTGGCTAATGGAAACTCGTCTATCAATCTCAATTTCGTTTTCTTTCAATTTGGTGGTGGCGAAATAGGGCAACTTGTCCGCGGCCGTCCCGGAATTAATACTTTCGTAGCGAATCAGGAGCAGGAACTACAGTCGGCCATCTTGGAATCCTTGAAGATTTCGCAGTTCTATGTGCAAGACGTAGAACAGAGCAAGCCTGCGAAACGCATTCAGCTAAACCAATATTGGGACGAACCAAATATTCAGGTTCAAGGACGCGTCTTTGAAGTGGTGTTGGACGGAGCTGCCGCGCGAAACCAGCTACAGTGAAGTTGTTTGGTGGAGATCGCTTGGAGTTGTTCTATAACACACGAGCCAATCGGTTGGAGCACGAGCGGTTCACGACAAACCTGCGTCAGCAAGTGCCCGACCTCCGGTACAAGGAATCGCTCGGTCGAAGTGACGCTTACTTTGTAGCGGCCCATGTACCGGAGATCGAAGGACGCCAAAATGTCACGTTCGTCGTGTCCGTCCAGAATAATTCGGCATTTGAATATAGCGAACGACCTCGATATATCTGGGCAGAAATTCGTCCGATTTACACGCCTGGCGGCACGCCCGGTGATCCGGTTTTTTACGCATTCGATCCTCAGTTTCAAAACAACCAACCGGTTCCTGTCTTGCAATTCCCAACAGGGAATTGGCCCAGCCAAGCAGAATGGGCAGAAGTTCGGCTGGCTTTTTCAACCTACGATCAAGACGTTGACGCTGTAGTCAAGAGGATCGGCATTGCGGACAAGTCGAACTATACGTTGTTTGACGATGTCCAGCTAAAATTTGAACCTCGCCGAGACGCCAGCGGCGCTTTAGAGCTGATTGTGAACGAAGAACATGCACGCAATTCAGAATACTTTCCGCTGTGGCTGCAATTCGATCCCCAGCCCGCGAGGATTTCACACGAATTTCTTGCCAGCGGAACTCGAGTTCGTCATATCTTAGGGTTCACACAACAAAGTATTCAAGGACGCGAGATGGTCCAGCTAAAGGCCGCGCCAAAGTCATCGTTGGTCAAGAATTGGATCGAAGTCAAACCGCTGATTGTGGAAATTCCCAAACGCTGATGTCGCCTGTGTCTGGGGGCAATCTCCGTTCGCAATCAGCTGAAAGCTTATTCGACGAACAAGAAGCGGTGACTTGTGCGGAAGGCTTGATCCTAAAATTTTCGATTCCAGATGGCTCGCAGCTCGCCATCAAACTGAGCGTCAGCACTTGTGGCCAGCGGAGCGGCATATCCAACGGTGAGTGTTGAATTGTTTCGCATGACAAAATTGCCCGCAATGACCGCATTCAAAATTTGAATATCGTCTTGCCGTTCTCCAATTTGTAAAGGCCCAGCAATGAACGGGTCTACGGACTCGAGCGAGCGGTTGTAGTGCAATTCAACCATGGGGACAAAACCGACTAATGTCGGTGCTTGCGGATTATGGTGCACCCAATATCCAGCTCCGATGTCCGCGTATAAAAAGGTAACGTCGCGCAAAGTTCCCAAGTTGGTTCGATTCACTCCGTCGGGACTGCCAATGACGTTGTTCCCGTTGGAATCAACGTCAACCTGAACAAACCCTTGTAGGAACACGCGTGGATTCGGAGCGATCAGCCAGCCAATATACGGCATGATGTGAACTGCTTGATTCTCAATTCGCAGCAATTCTTTTCCGTTCGACAAAGAAACGCTTGAGTCATTGGCCGTTGGTAAAGTCCACGAAATGCCGGCCGAGATCGCTCGTCCACCGGATTGAAATAGCAATGCTTTCAGTGACATGAATACGTCACCAAATTCGACGTCTCGAACTTGCGCGGCAGTGTCGTCGGCAATGAAGTTGGTATCCAGCGTGCCTGCGAATGGTGTTCGAATTTCCAGCGACATCAAATTGCCGAAGAATGCCTTTTCCAGTCCAGGTGCGAATCGGTTCACCGTTACTCCACCGCGAGTCAGTGGTACGTTGTCAAACATGCTGTAATTGAAGAAAATGCGATGCTGTGGCAGCGGACTGGTGTTTTCCGCAATCTTCATTCGCCCCACCACCGCCCCACCTCCGCCGGGTTGCACCGGTAGGTTTACCTTCAGTCGTTCTGTGTAGCTATAGTTGATATCCCATATAATGTCTTCGAATTGATTTGCTCGAGGATTTGACGCGGTGCCGCCATCGTAAGTAAAGCCAGGGCCAGGTGACGTGGGTGCGTCAGTGGGAGGTGACGGCGGCGCAATGTCATAGGTGTCAATTCGTTCGTCAAAATTGGTGTCTCGGCCCGATCCGACGGAATAAAGATCGGTGTACGATTGCGAAGGTGGAACGTCAAAAATAACGTCCGTGCTGAAATAGCTTGTCGCCGTTAAAGAAAATCGGACAGTGTTGGGTACGAAAACGCAAGTGGACGAACTTCCGCCGAAGAAGTCTCCCACCATGTTTTGAGGGCCCATCGCTGCTGCTATAGCGCCAGCACCTGCCGGCATGGCCGCCGCCATATCAAACGGTGAAGGGCCGTCACTGCTTTTGCCTGCTGTCAGATCCGCCGGGTTGGGCGTTTCCATCACGGGCGCTGATTCGAGCGTGGCTTGATTGGATGCAGAAGACGCTTCGGGTGCGAGTGCTGGAACCGGCGAGAAAGCATCTATCGGTTCGGTAGAAGTTGGTAACGGGGATGGTCGTCCTATCGAATTACCGTATGGCAAAACAGCATTGCTTTCGGGCGATTCGCAGCCACCGCGAACAATCGGAGCACAATCACACGAGACACCGCATAAGTCGCACGTGTATTTGTTGCAAATGTCACACACTCGGCAATAAGCAGCGTGAGAATGCAGAAATTCGCTTGCCGGCGTACCCGCTTCGCACGCGGTACCATAGGCAACACACGCCAACGAACAGAGAAGTGAAATCCTCTTGCGGACGATGGTCACTGTGTGCTGGACCGCCGCGAATAAAGCCTTTTTGCTAGCAGTCATCCGCTACTTTCGCCTTTCTGGGACTACGACGAAGATCATTCGCTCAAATGCCGTTTTTATCATCGGAACGAATATAATCCCTACGATACGCGTAACTGCATCGCTTGTTAGAGTCCTTGCAGGTTACCGATCTTTCTTAGAGTCGCAAGGTTGCGTGACCGATCTATTCGCCATGGACGGGTCTGTAGTTCGGGGACTCTGTGTGAAGATGCAAAAGGCTTTGAACAGGATTTGACGAAACAGAAAAGCGGTGACATGACGGATCGTGTGCCTACCCCGATTGTGAGATGGAGCTCATGCGAAGATATTCATACCTGCTTTTCGTAATCTTGGTTTGCAGTGGCCGTTATTCGTTGGCGCAATTGTATCCGTACGAATGTGGCTGTACCGACGTTGGCCAATTCGAATGTGACTGTCCAGGGTGCCAGGCATTCCTGCAAGGCATGCAGGATGGAATTGCGGAAGACGTCGGCGTCCCCTACTTAAATGGACAACCGCAGCCTGCTCCCAGCTCGGACGGTGTTTTGACTCCTGCGCCGGATTCGTCTTTGTCGACGGACAGCTTAGCAATGTCACCCAGCGACATTGTTGGCGATTTTTCCAACGACTTTAACCTATCTTCTAATCTTGCTGCAGGCTCCGGCGCAACATTAGCCTCAAATGGCGTTCCGAGCATGATCGGTGACTTCTTTGGCGGTGGTTACAACTACACCGTTGATGGACCGTTTAATGGCGGCACGGTTACGTTGGCCGGTGGTGATCGCCGCATGAAATTTTCCGAAAACAACAGTCCGTTTCCGCGAGATCGTATCTTTTTTAATTACAACCATTTTCACAACGCGTTGACGGACCCCAATGGAAATAGTCGAGACTTGAATCGGTACACGTTTGGCGTGGAAAGTACTATCTTCAACGATTTCAATTCGGTTGAATTGCGAGTTCCTTTGCGGGAACTCTGGCCGCACGAGAAGTAGTGGGGCGCGATCTGGATTCAACCGAGTTCGGCAACATTGCTTTGGCATTCAAGCACATGTTTTATCACAATGAATGCACCGCGCTGGCGGGCGGAATGGCCGTGGTGCTACCTACCGGTAAAGATTCAAGCGTTATACGAGATGGTCAAACGCACATTGTTTTTAACAACGACGCGGTTCATATTCAGCCCTTTATCGGACTCTACCGCAAGCATAGCCAACGCGTTTTTTGGCAGTTGTTTTCACAACTTGACTTTGATGCGAATGGAAACCGAGTGGTTATTCCCAACGGGTCCATATTTCAAACGGTCGGATCGAATTTGAATCGCGCGACAACGCTTCAAGATCAGACGCTGTTGATGCTCGATTTTTCATTGGGCTATTGGCTGCATCAAGACCGCTGTGCTCGTTTGGTAACAGGTGTTGCGCCGATGATCGAATTGCACTATACAACCACGCTGGATGATCAGGAGACGATCCCTGGCGTATTCGACCGATAAACCGCCGAGATATTTTGAATCTGACGGGCGGCTTGTTTTTCCAGTTAGGGAATCGGTCGTCGATCAAGATTGGAGCCGTTTCGCCACTGCGGACTGGATTTGACAAGGTGTTTGATACCGAGTTGGGCATCCAGTTTGTCCGCGGCTTTTAGGCTTGCAACGGTTTCATAATTACCCGTGGATTTAGGGTGACGCCTGCGAGCTAGTCAACGGGAAGTCCGTATACCGCAACAGTTCGGTCGGGCCCGCAGCGGGTTCTTGCTGATACGTATCCTGCTGCGAATCTTGTCGGACGGTGCGTTTTACGTATGAAATGACTTCGCTGAAACTTGTCACTCCATCGCTATTGCCGTCGCTGGCATCGGCGGCACCGTTAAGTGCTTCCAATAAACGATTGGTAAAACGCCCTAGTTTTTTCTCGCGAAGTTCCACGGCTTCTTCGTTTCCTTGCGAAGCCGTCAGCGTGAATATCATGTCATCTTGTAACATTCGCAACGCCGATTTGAGTTCTCGCCGTTGATCTAGATTGATTGCGCCTGCGTGACAGGTGTCAAGGATCACCAACTTTCGGCACGGTATGTCTGCAAACTGCGACAAGTCCGAAAAGGAAATGCAGTCGCCATATCGTTGACTCATGAGGTCTTCATAGCGAGCGTCCGCACCGACGTAAAGATAATCACCATTCGCAGGATCTCGCAGGCCATGTCCGGACAGAAAAATGACAAAACAGGTCATCTGGCGATACTTCTGTCTTAAGTTTTTGCAGCTGAGAGCGAATGACATTTTTCCAAGACTGTCTGTTGGCCTGTTCGTTAACCAAGGCAACCGAAGTTTCTTGTCGATATACCGGTGCACACAGTGATTCCAGCACTTTGGCAACTTGTGTTGCATTGTTTACGGCAAAATCAAGTCGTTGGATTTGCGAATCGCGATAACGATCAATTCCGACTGTCGACACAAATAATCGTGGCGACCGTCGATTTGGTAACCGCTCTTGTTCGAACAACCGCTCTTGCACGTCGATAATTTTGGATTGAGTGGAAGCGACTACTTGAAACAGAATTCGTTTATCCGTCGGCAGGTTCGCGTCCCATTGGTACTTGTAAACAGTGCGTCCGTCCGACTCAGTAGATTCCAGTAGCGCGGCGTTCGTGGCGACCACTCCGTTGGCAAAGGCTTTGGGTGGCAACAACGTTTCACCTTGGGGAACACTGATGTCGGCCACGATTCGCAGCGCGTCGGCAGGATCGTTGTTGATCGGTAGAATGTGGATTGCCGGTTTTAGGCGGTATTGGTCCAGGATGGTTTGGTCTGTCCTGGCTGGAACGTCTTGTCCTGATTTGCGAAAAGCCGCGTCGAGACTGCCTGTGGTTAGAAGCTGTGACATTACACGAGGTTTCTCGAGGGCTTCGCGAAATCGAGCCGCCAGGAAGGAATCCGGGGATTCGCTTCGCCCGCGATTGACTTGCCAACCGAATAAATCGTTTCCCTCCAGGGACGCATCGTAGTATCCGGCAGGCGACCAGAAAGCCCATTGGCGATTCTGGTCCACAAACAGTGTTGCTAATTGCTGCCACGCTGGAAACAACAAAAAAGATCTCGCCGGCGCGTCACCTCGGACGTATTCAAACTCCAGCATTTCATTCCAGTCAGAATCCAGTAGTTTGGCCAGGGACTCGTTTGCCGGCACTGAATGCATCGCTTGATTTTCGTAGTAGCGAATCCTTACGACATCTCCTTGCCGGATTCCTTTGAAATACAATGGACCGTCTTCTCGAATTTGATCCACAACCAGTTGATCATTCACCATCTGAAATGTCGCGCCCCAGCGATTGATGATCGGAGGCAATGTGTCAAGCTCGATCAAAGGCCATGCGCGAACCGTGCCGTCGTCGGCCGAAGAAATGAGGATGCGGCCGTCCAGCGATGCCGCGATCGAACGGACTTCCGCCGTGTGCCCGCGAAACTGGCGTATGACGGGACAGACACCTTGATCTTGTAGTCGAAACACCAAAATGTTGTTGGAACCATTCAGTCCCACCGCCACGGCAAAGGGTTGACGCTGGTCGCTACTCAACCAGCAGGCGGACGCTGGCACCACTTGGCCTTGCGATCGCACGTCGATGGGCAGTTTCGCCTTTCGCTGATCGTTGTGATAAGTCCAAAAACTTTGCTCGGCCTGTTGGTTGGATTCGGTCCGAATTTCCCAGCCCTGACTGAACGACTGGCCGCTAGACCATTCGTCCACAGTTAGCTCTTCGGCAGTGCGCAATTGCAGCTTTTCCGTATCGAAGATGATCTTTTCCGGAACTTCCACACCGTGCTGATCAATTCGACTGAATGCGATCTGATATGGTTGTGTTTTTGAAATGCTCACGCGACCTGGGCGCAGCATCCCGGGATTTAGCGTTGATGCCGAATGGAGCGAGCTTCCGATACTCATAAGCTGGATAGAATTTCCTTGAGCGAATGCAACTTGCTGACCTTCGGGATGAATGTCGCAAGAGCGGACTTCTTGGTTGGTGACTTCTACACTTAATGCGCGTTCAGTTTGTCCACGTCGTAGAGTTCCAGCTGTGACTTTCCATCAGCCGCCGGCAGTAGTTCCGACCACCAACTGACGACCATTCGGGCCGAACGCGGATGAAATCGCGGGGGGTAGATTGGGGCGAATTTTGCTGACGTTTTGGTTCGCAAGGTTCCATACGTACGACAGCTTGGCGGCGTCGGCCGTGAAAAGTTTGGAACGGTCTGGTGAAATTGCGATCGTGGTGACCATGGCGACGTGTCGAATATTGGGTCCCGCCATGTCCGTTGACGATCGGTTTGAAATCCGCGTACGAACGAGCTTCCAAATGGGATACTTGAGGCTATTGAGACGATCGAATTCGGCATGGATCATTGTGTCAGCATCGATCATCGTAATCGGATTGTAACCTCGCCAGTTGCGCAGCAACGTCGACAATTCCGGCTGATTCGGAAACGTTGCTTCGTCTGTATTTCGCACCAAAGTCGCTCGCCACAGTCCGTCCGCTTGGCCTTGCCTCCAGGCGATGATTTTTCCTTGACCGTCCACCGAAACCAAAGTCGGATTGGACCGTTCCGGTGAAAACGCCATCGAGACAATTGTCTGACGGTGCCCGATTCTGTCGTCAAACAAAACGTTTTGTAGATCGCCAGTTGTCGCATCAAACAGAAAGATGTCACCGTTGCTGGCCCAAGCGCCACTACCTGCGACCGCCACAACGTTACTTGCGGACGTGACGGCCAACGTATTGACGACACCTCGTTGGCCTCGCTGTATGGGCCAATACGCTGTCTTTTGAAGCTGCCAAGGTTGGTTGGCTGATTGCTGATGCCAAATCCATAATGCTTTGTCTTCGCCGCCCGCGCACAAACGTTTGCCATCGCCGGTAAAAGCAATGCTTCGAATGGGCGAGACAGGACCACCAGCGTGGATTCGTAACCACGGTTGCTGGTCCGGGCTGTTGTCCAGGCCTAAACCTTGGATTCTTGGATCAACCATCCGGTTCTGAAACGCGTCAGTCGCCTCAACTTGATCGGCGTCGCCTTGGACGCTCCCCGGCGGAGTAGGAAGTTGGTCTTCCCCAGGAAGTTGAACGACGGGCAATGTCAGGTCGCTGGGGCTTTCTATGAAATCTTCCGGTAAAACCGATTCATCCGGTAATTCGTCGGCCAGCGTCAGTGCAGCAAGGTGGACAAACCAGAGGAACGACAAAATTACGTGTTTTTCGCAAATTCTTAGCATCTGATATCATCCAACTTCGAAAAACAAGGTATCGCTAGAACTGTTGTCGTATGTTTTTAGCGAGTGTTGCGTCTTTGCAGAAATTTAAGTGACGATTTACAAAAGCTATCCAGTCTGAAATTTAGCTTAATTGTGGATTCGTTCCTTTAAGGAATAGATTGGATGATCGCGAGGATTCTGGAAATGAGAGTACTTAGCAAGCCAAAGTTGGCCCTGATTTGCTGTTTAGCGGTATCAGGTTTTGTGAAGGCCTCAGCAGGAACAACCAATCCAAGCCACTCTGACGCCGCTGCTGCTGGATTCCATCTTTAATCCTCAGCGAGCGACAGAACGCAAGTCAATGGGATTGTTGCAACGCAGTTTTTGATCTTGTGGAAGATGCACAGCCGAAACTGGAAATTGCCATTGTGGTTGATGGCACGGACAGTATGGCCGCAGCTCTGAACGGTGTTCGTAGTGCTTTTTCTCAAATGGCCGAAGATCTTGCGCGATACAAGGACCGCGTTTCGTTTCAACTGGTGGTCTATCGCGATGGCGGCGGCTTCGGGCGAAATCAGCTTTCCACTAAACATCAGTAACCACGATTTTACCTCAGACATTACGCTGGTGCAGAAGGGATTAGCCAACGTTGCGCCGGAATCTGGAGCGCCGTTCTTTTCACGAATTGATCGATTTAGGTGTGCACGAGGCCATTACGAATTTGAATTGGTCCACGAATCAAGACGTGACACGTTGGATCTTGATTTTTGGTGATGCTCCGCCGTTGAGCGAACAATGGGATGACGAAAAACGAAGTCTCATCGTCGGTATGCAACGCAATTGTTGATCACGCGTGCACGAGAAAAGGCATCCGAATCAGCTGCGTGTTGTGTGAAAGTCACGCCGACGTGGAAGAAGCTTACACATTAGCCTTGACGGAAACTCGCCAATTCATGAGTCAACTTGCCAACGAAACGGACGGGCTCATGTTGGATCTTTCCTATGACAATATTCGAGACGCACTTGCCAAAGCGAGTCAAAAAGCCCAGACCGGAATATCAAAAGACACCTATTAACACGATCACCAAAGAAGACGTTCAAAGAGTCCGCGACGATGCAGAACGCAATAAGCTTGTGTTCGGCCCCAATCGTCAAACTCGGGCTAGCCATCTTGCCGTACGCGCCACTTCAGCAAATATCCTTCGACCCGGATCGTCCCGAAGTGCAATTTGCAACCGAACTCCGCTACAAGCTCAGGCAATTGCCAGGAGTGTCGGTCAAGAGTCCTCGTCAAGTAGAACAGGTTTTAATTCCATTGCGTGACCAGGGCATTAAGAACGAAGATCTGTTAAAGGCCGTGGCCGATCGATTGCGAGTAGACTACTTGATGTGGGGCAAGATGGAACAGGGGCAACAAACCACAACCATTACGCCCTTGGTGGTTGTATCGGGCACGGGGAAAATGGTGACGTTTCCCGGTGCACGAATGTCATCGGACCAAAGCACCGCCGGGCTGGTTGCGACCACCGTGTTGAAAAGCGTTGTCACGGCAGATGCAACGATGTTGGCCAAGCTGAATCAGCAAGAGGCAACGCTATTGCGACCCGTGTCTCATCAAACAGAATCGGCAATGCCATTAATGCAGCGCCTTCGAGGCGTTAGAGCAATGCACGGCCGTGGTTGCCAATAGTCCCGAGTCGGTTGAATTGTTACGCAAAACCAAACGGCAACTGGATCGCTTTCTGGAAATGGAGGATGACAACGCGTTGGCATACTACCTGTTGGCCAATTACCACTACAATCAAGCTCTGGCCGACAATCTGCAAGGTCAAAAAGAAGTCGCGGCGGAAGCGATGAAGGAATTTGTGCGTGCCTTGCGAAAGGCATACGGCTTGCGCAATCGAGACGTTCATGACAATCTGGAAACAGAGATCGAAGGAATGTACGAACTGTTGGTGCGTAAGGACGTACCAGCAGCCATAAAGGTCTTTCAGTCACTTACCGAAGTTACCGAAGAAACCAACCTGCATTTTGCTAGACGAGCACGTTGGATGCTGGCCGGCATCTATGCGGGTGATTGGGGAGTATCACAGGAGTTTACGGACCCCCAGCAGCTGCGAAATCACTTGATTCACATACTGGGCTTCTTTGAATCAAGTCCCGAGGCCGATTTTATTCGGCAAAGTCTGCGTTGGGATGGCGAGGACGGAAGGACCCAATTTCGCTACTTGCCTCACACAAATCAGCAAGTTGCCGACTTGATCGAAACTTAGTCACAATCAACTCGTACCGGAATTAGATCTCGTTTGAAATGTCTCGAGGAACGGGGCGAACTCGCATTCGCAACACACCTGCTTCGCGACACGCTTGCTGAATCATTTTGCATTCCAACAGGTTCCAGAGTTGGACTTGGCCCGACGAATCCAATACCACAATCCATTCACCATTCGCAGATAAGCGGACTTGTTTGACTTGTGTTGTCGGCCCAATCTGGAGCGGAGCATCTGGTCGCGAAACTTGATTTAAAAACACCGCGTTGGGACTGGCCGAAATAATCCAGTCATTGGAATTGTCAAAGAGCAAACTGAGTATGCTGCTGTCGTGTCCCGCAGGAATCGTAATCGGTGGGCGATCGCTACCGGGACTGCAGATTTGCACGCTCGCGTCGTCATGAGCGCCTCCGGTTGCCACCAAGGTGTTGTCCGGTGAAATCGCGATCGCCTCGATGACGTCTCGATGACGACAGGACAATTTTGTCGCCGTTGGACTTCCGATGGGAAAATACCAGGCGGAATTGGTTTTGCCTTGCATGTCATCTTCCCCTGCATAGGCGACAAACGAAGAATCCGCTGCGATGGCCAAGACTTCCACCGATTCAAGCAAGGTTTGACTCGGCTGGTTGTCAAGCTGCAACGTGGTCGTCGAATCGACTTTCAACCAGCCCGTCGTTGTGCCAACCGCAAACCAATTTGCATCTGCGGAAAAGCTCAGGCAGCGAACCATACCATCTACGTTTCCCAACATCCGACCGGTACTGTTACTGTCTTGAAGGTCCCAGATTTGGAGTATTTCCTGATCCGATTCCGTTGACTTGCTGCTGCTGATCAGCCAATGGTCGTCGCTGGTGATGGCGATTCTTGCTGGAGTGTCTCCTGCCACTTGGAGTTCAAGCGGCGTTCTTGAGGATAGCCTGTGCGACGAAACCACAATACGCCCCGACAAGCCTACTGACGCCACCAGGTCATTGCCCACGGCCAAGCTGTCGATAGCGTCGTGATTCGAATGTAATTCTCTGGCCATTGCGTCATGGGGTGAAGCGCTCCATTGCCAAAGGAAGACCGTGCCCGCTTCGTCCCCAGCACTGAGATCCGCGAAATTTGCTTGACCAAGCGTTGTAAGCCTTTGGGAATTGGGGGGCTGCAGCAGAACGGGCGCCGGTGCACGAGCGAATTCGTCAGGGGCCAAGCGAACGGCTTCAGCATATTGGATCACCGCATTTTCCAAATCTCCGTTGGTTAGCAGGTCACGGGCACGTGAAACAAGAAAAGCAGGTTTCCGTGTCAGCGCAATTTGCACTGGCCCATTGGTGAATTCGCTGATTTGCAATGTCTGACGCAATGGTTCGTATTGTTCGCTGTCGAATACTTCGACAAGGATTTCCGATTTCGTAACGTCTGAAACTTCTAGGTGTCCGTCCGGACGAACCTCGACTTCCTTTCCGTCAATACGAACCTGACTTGGCAAACCAGAAAACTCGATGACATACGTTGGAGGCGATTCAGGGGTTGGAGGTTGCGAACGATTGTTTAGGGCATAGAAAATTCCTGCGACGATTCCCGCCGTTGCCAGCACCGGCACGATCAAACGCAAGGGCGATGCCTTCTTCTGGCGTGCCACCGGCGCTAGAGCTTGTCGCAACGCGTCGACCATCTCTTGAGCAGTCGAGTATCGATTTTGAGGCAGGGGGGACGTCGCTTTGCGAAGAACGGCGGCTTCCGCAGGGCCGACCGACGAAAAGTCAAGTTTGCCGGATTGATGCGAAGCGAGCACTGTGGCAACAGACTCGTCTAAAAATGGGAGCTTTCCCGTTCGAAGTTGGTAATAGCTGACCGCCAGCGAATATTGATCAGACGCGGTACTTGGCTTGCGATCCACGCATTCCGGCGACATATAGGCCATTGAACCGATCATGCCCGTGGCTGTGGCCGAAATTCCCGAGTTCAAGATCCTCGCCACGCCAAAATCGCAAATCATCACCGAACCACCTACCAATAGCATGTTCGCAGGTTTGATATCGCAATGTTGTACGGATGCCTTTTGGTCGCCCAGATGAACGGACGAATTGAGATAGTCGATGCCCTTGGCTGCTTCGGTCATGTAACTCAATAATTCGTCAACCGGAACTCCTGGTTCGCCCTGATCCTGATAGTCGGAAAGAACATCCTGCAGACTCTTGTCACCTAATAGATTGGCAACGATCAGCCAGCGAGGCGTTACTTTGTCCAAAGTTGAATCGGGTCGAATTGTTTCAGTGACTCCGCTACGTGACGTCGATAACGTGTCAAGCAGATCGTCGCTGATCACTTCTCCTGTTTCGTCAACCAACCAAAGCGAAGTAATGGGCATCAAATGCGGATGGACCAAACGTTTAACGTGCTGGATTGCTTCAAATTCCTTCCAGCCTTGCTTTCCACCCAGATCCAAGATCTTCAATGCCGCCGATATTCCGCCAGGTGACGTCGATTTCCAGACCTGCCCAAATTGCCCTTGGCCCAAGAATTTTTCCAATCGATAGCCAGGAATCGGCTCGTCGCCAGGGACTAGCATACAATCCATTCTCTCTGTGACTTGAGGTGTCGAATTACCGAAAACGGCATTTTCGCAAAACGTCCTGAAGTTAACAACCAAGCGAATTCGATCGACGGAATTGTTATATTCACGGACGTCGATTATACAACGTGTTTCTAGTTTCGCTCGAATTCCATCAATCGTCTTGTCGGACCGACCAATGATGAAGATGCAAATGGATCCACTGCCGATGCGGTTGGCGATCCTGATTGTGGCTGCAACCTGCGTGACTGGCAGTGCCGATGGCAATGGGAGTTTCGTACGGCTTCAGCGCCGACAAACTATCTCTGTTCGGAATTATTTCTTTAGGCGGGTGGATCCCGCTGCTGATTTTGGCTGCCGCCGAAGGATATGTGCCTCGGCGTGTAACACAGGTCCTGGAGGACGGTACGGTTGAGATTTTGACATGGAACAAGCGACTGCGCCGAATTCGCCGCCAGCAGATCCAGAGCTTGAAACTTGTCGATCAACCGTCCGTTGGGTTGGCGATGCTCTACGTGAGCATCATGAATGAGAACGAATCGCAGGAATCGATACTGCTGCTACGCAGTTCGTTCATGGGGATGGTCGGTAACAAATCCACCGAGAACCAACGTACTGTCGATCAAGGCGATTGGACGGAGAACGCATCGCGAATACGTTAGGTGTGCGATTGATTCGACAAAGCAGGCGGAGCCATCGCCAAGGTTCTTGGTTTCCGTTCTTCATGCTTCGCCAATAACCTTGGCACTGCTAGTTGCATATTGCCTTATGCATGTAGTTGGGCGCTATTTGGTCTCCGTACAGCCGTTTCATGTTGCTGGCATTTTTGGTTGCGTCGCCAATCATTTTGGGAGTTCAACTTGGCGAATATTGGAAAGAAGCTGTCGACCAAAGACACGCCTTGTTGTTGCCTTGGCGGGTCTTGTGGCCGGTGGAGCTTAGCTTTGGTTGGTCCAGTTCGCGTTGGCAAGCCGGGATTTGGGAAGTTGTCGAACGCGGTGAAACTTTCGGCAAAATCTGCAGTTACGGCGGGATATATGTCTTTCTATTTGGGTTAAGTGTCATGATGGGCGATGCCGGTCTCAATCGCGACTAGTAACTAGTGTCATTATCCAAAACGCTTCCTTGACGGTCTTGGGCCAAAGTGTTGTGGTGCTAACGCGCTGACGAGTGGCCTGCACATGCTTCCATGTAGTGAGCTTGATTTACCAATCATGCTAGGCACTTCAGATAATTGGCACGAAGCTTGCAGTCTACTTCACTGGTGCGAGGTCACGGCAACGTAGATGGGTGAGGTAAAAGCCGCATGTTCAATACAATGAAATCCAATTGGTTACGAAGATTGCGAGCTTTTAGTTGTTTTGCGATTTTATTCGCCGTCACCACCGTGGCGAATGCTCAAATGCAGACCGCAGGGAAATGTCCGCCAGTTTGTGGTCGTCCTTGGTTGGCCAACAATAGGCGGGTTCAACTGACGTACAACGGAAGCGTTTATTATCATTTTCCGAACTACACGGTTGCCACGAATGCGCTTCCATTCTTCCCTGGCGAACGAGGGCGACCTTCAAGTGGCGAAGCATTGGGCGGGCGAGTCATCTACTTTAATGACGAAGGGATGTCATGGGATGGAAATCAGTTCCTTGTTCACCCCAACTACCCGTACGAACTAGCTACCGGACATTTCTATTCGCAGCAAGACGCGTTGCAGCAGCAACCTGCAACCAACTGGCGGCAACCAAATGTTGCTGACAATTTTGCTCTGGTCTATCCGCCCACGCCCAGCTATGAATCCTATTTTCCGCCCACACTTACGCTACCAGCGCCCGCGGCGGTTCAACCCAAAACTACGTGGCCTGCGGAAAAGACGTTCAATCCATATTACTTCGACCCACCGGGCGCCGCCCACAAATGCCGGACGCTGACGATTGCTTTGTAAGCATGGCAGCAGCGGGTCATAATCCATTTCGCCGGCGAGCCGTTGTTTGAGCACGTTCGAGCGATCGCTCGAACGTTCATCGCATCGCGATGAGCCCGAATCTTGTCGTAATCTTCCTCCGTCAACATGGCCTCGCCTCGCGGTGCTTACTAAATAGCTGCAGCTTAACGAAGCTGCTCGTTATGGCGGGAACTTCTTCAACGCCGATTTCACCAAATACGTGGGCGTTTTTTCGCAGCCGATTACCAGCGGCACATGCCGACACTGAGACTTGTTCTATTCATTTTATCCCGAGCACTCCGTCATTCTGTTCTGGTCTTTAGTTGTGACATCACATCTACAACCGCGTCAAATGCGGTTTTTTGCTGAAGCTCACCATCGAACAGCAATGGATGTTGGCCAAATCTCCACGTTCTGCGGTCATGTAAGCCCCAAAACGTAACTCGCTCGATTTTGTCCTCATGCTTATTGAAGATCGCGAAGAGCTTGCGATACGCTTCGGCTTGTTTTGCGAGATCTTCCTCCGACGGTGGCGTGACCTCCCGCCTCTGGCCAAACCGGCGTCCGAGTTGGCCCCCGGATGCCGCGAATGGTCACATCTAGTTCCGTGATGCTGACCTTGAGCCCCAGGCCCGCATAATTGGAGATGGCCTTGTCGATTTCTTCAAATGGCACATTATCGGTGTTCCAGTGACCTTGGATTCCAACCCCATGAATCGGTGCCCCGTCATCAATCAGTCGTTTGAGCAACAACATGGAACTGGAGTGCTTGTCTCCGCGTTCAATGTTGTAGTCGTTGTAGAACAACACGGCGTTCGGATCGGCTTCATGCGCGAACTTGAATGCCAGAGAGATGAACTCCGGGCCGATTGTGCTTAACCACCCAGACCTGCGAAGGTTCTCCGTTGTTAGTCGCCTCGATCGTTGATCGCCTCATTGACAACGTCCCAACTGTGGATCTTTCCCTTGTGCGCCCCACCAAGGTATGAATGTGCTGTTTCATTCGCTCGATGGTGCGTTCCTTATCACCATCTTTCCAAAACCAATCGTTTGTCTGTGCATGCCACACAAGTGTGTGACCGTGGATTGGGATCGTGTTCTCGTTGCACCAATCGACCAGTGCGTCCGCTCTTTCGAATCTCCATTCATCCTCTTGCGGATGGATCGGAGCGGGCTTCATGCAGTTTTCCGGAGTCCAGAAGTTGAAGTGCGTTTTTGCCAGCATCAACTCGTCGTCCGAGTACCTACCGGGAACGTCTCCGGCTGCGCCCACGAAGTAGGCATCCTGACGTCCTTCAGCGATACGTCCGCATTCACAGGTGGCGACGCCTCGTTTATTGTCATCCGCAGACTCGACCGTTAACGCAAAACCAGCGGCATCGAAAAGTCATCACCTTTGACGAGTTCGATGCTTTTGAGCTCTTTGCTCGCGTCGCAAGGCAGTTTCAAATATCGAATCTGTTTACCGTTTGCTTTGACGGCGAGCTTGGATTCGGGGACGTCGTTTCCTTCTTCGTAACTCACAATATGCTTGCCGTTGATCAGCTGGTGATCTTGCGTTGTCCCATCGGCGTAAGTGCAGCGAACGATCATGCTCGTCGATTCGTTACGGAACCTCGGAAAAGCACCCCAGGCGACTCCGCCCAACATATGAATGGCAGATACCCTCCCGGAGCAATCTAAGGTAATTGACTCCGGTAGGGTTGCCTGCCGGTTGCGGAACGGACGCTGCAATCCAATGATGTTTGCCACCAACTCACCCTGTGGGTCCACCAGTTCAAATGGCACTCCTTCGACTTCAATACGGCCATAGGACTCTAACTCAAACTTGTCCCCGGGGCGATTTTGGAAGCCAGGCAGACCCTTGGTTCCATTTACAGTGGCAACCTTTGGAGGTCGTCAACGGCGTGTATTTTCCCCGTTGCGTGAGAAACGTCAGCAAGTCGGTCAATTCGGCTTTCGTCATCGAGCTTTCGAAGCCCTCTGGCATTAATGACTTCGGAGAAGACACCAGTTGCTCGAGGTCTTCACGCAATACCTGCTTTTCCTTGCCCGTGGAGTCAATCACGCGAATCGAATTCGCCGACTCACCCGCCAGCATGCCCGAGATCACTTGACCATTAACTGTGATGACTTGATAAATCTGAAAGTTCGTTTCCACGCTGCGTGACGGATCGAGCACATTGACCAGCAACTCTTCTTTGGGATGGACGGCCATGCCAGTCAGATTGGGGCCAATCGCAGTGCCGAGTTCGCCGTGAATGTGGCATGTGGCACAGTGCTTCTTGAACATGGCAAGACCGTTCGTCGCGTCGCCTGGATTCTTCGTGATTGGCAGCCATTCATCTACCAAGGCCTGACGATTCGACGTGACCAATGCTCCTTGAGACTTCATCAATTCCGCCGCATGCGATGCGATCGATGGCGTGGCGTGATTCAGAATTGCCTGACGTTGGTCCAACTTTAGATCACTAAAACGAACACTCCCGTTTTCAATCGCGTCGAGCAGATGCTGCGTGCTGTCGGTGTGGGATAGCAGGAAAGTCAGAATCTGACTTCCCAGCTTGGGGCCCACTGTCTGCCGAAGCTCCAGAAGCTGCTGTGCGAGTCCTTCCACTCGGGCGGCTTCGAGCGAATTGATCGCGGCAATTCCAGTTTCCGGCGCCAGCTGAGGCGTTAGAAATTGTTCCATCGCGTCCAGGAGTTTCGGGCTGTTCGGCACAAGACGGATCGCCTGATCCCAGGCGTCAATACGTTTTTCCGCTGACGTGTCGGTGTTCAGAGCAAATCTCAACAGTTCATCCTGAATCTCGTTGACGATGTCGCTCAAGTTGTCGATCGACCACTTGTCCGCAACCGAAAGTATCGCCGCCTTACTCTCTATCGAAGATTGCTCGGACAAGAATCGCTCGCGCACCTTCTGCTGAGCTTCCTGGGAAATCTTGACCACGAAATCGCGCGGCCACCCCTTGGCCAACCCGTTCCAGAGCGTCACCGCCAGCGGCGAGTTTGGATTCGCGTCCAAGAGCCGCCCAATCTGATCCGCTGTTGGAGTGTTGCGAGCTATGTGCTCCGCCAGCACACCAACTCGCTCGGCTATCCGTTCACTTCGAATGCTGGCCGTATCCTTGTTCGTCAGCGCCACAATCGTTTCCACCGGGTCGGTTGCCGCGGCCGCTGTCCAGGCATTCAGCAAGATGTCGTCATTGCCGAAGTCCTGCAGGAGCGAAGACAACTCAACGCCGGGAAGTGCCTTGCCAGCATCGCCGTCGGCAACTCGCAGAAAAGCCGTCAATTGCACGCGCGGATCGACGTCTTTGTGAATTCCGGACTCGATCGCCTGGACAAGTTGTTCGCGGTTGCAGGTAGACAAAGCTGCGTTTCGAACCGGGCTGGACACGTGCTCAAAACCTGCTTTACAAGCTAGAGCCAGTGCCTCGGTAGCCGACGCGTCCCCGGAATCTGCCAAGCCAGCAAGCGTCCAGATGGCATGTATCGCACCCGGTGCCAGCCCAATCTCGTCGACTTCCGCTGTTGAAACCAGCGAAACCAACGAATTCAGTGTTGCCGCGTCCGTCGCACCACGTTCGACCAGTAGTCGTTGAGCGGTTCGTCGCCAGAAAAAGTTCTTGTCCTGCAGCGCTGTCACGAGGTCGGCGTTGCCTGCGTTAGCGAGCTGCAGCGAACGAGAAGGACTACTGTCCTGGGCGTCTTGGTAGAGTAGCCGATATACTCGCGCGAATCGCTTGTCACGCAGGTCACTTTCGTAGGCAGCGCCCTTACCCGTTTCAAAACCGTTGGGTGTGGGATTGTGCTGGACGATGTAGTTGTACCAATCAATGAACCAAACGTTTCCGTCTGGACCGACTTCAGACATGATCGGAGCCGACCAATCGTCGATGCTGGCGACGGTGTTGAAAGCGTTGTAGCTTCGATAGCCCGCTCCCTCTTTCTCCAACACGAAGGCACCGACTAGATTGCCGGTGGGGCCACAGACCATCTGAATGCGGTTCCACCAAGTCTGAGGATAGTTGCGAGCGGTATAGAGTGCGGATCCGCAGCCGGCAGTGAATCCTCCGTGCCAGTCGACCTGACGAATTCGTTTATCAATCGCTTTGAATTCATGTGTGGGTGAGATTTTCTCCAGTGTCGTGGGCGACCAACCTGCGACCTGATCAAAGTACCGGTTCGGGATCGGCATGTGCACGCTCGGACAACCATTGGCAGTCGAACCGAACACATAACCTTCCTCGCTGAAACCGAGTCCCCACGTGTTGTTATTGGTGGCACGCAGAAACTCGAGTGCTTCGACGCGAATCGTGTGGTCGTTGAAATCGCTCGATTTCTGGTTGGACACTTGGCCTTCTTTGGTGATCGCGTAGGCCGGAGCGGTTTCATCTGCGGCGCCGCGCTGAACCTTGAATTTCCAGAAGCCTTGCCGAAAACGCATTTGTGTCTCGCCGTTGATGACGGGCTGCGAATTGTTGTAGCCCTGCATGGCCCAAATCCAGTTGTCGGGGCCATATTGGAAATTGCTAACGCCGCCGTGCGTGTCGCCCATCGCCCAACCAGTGATCAACGTTTGGCGAAAGTCGGCTTTATTGTCGCCGTCGATGTCTTTCATGTAGACGGTCGTTTGACCGTCCTGGACGATGACGCCTCCGCGATAGCAGACCAATGTGGACGGGATGCTGAGATGCTCGGCAAAGACCGTAAACTTGTCCGCTTGACCGTCGTTGTCGGTGTCCTCGCAGATCTTAATTCGGTCACGTCCTTGCGCTCGGTGGTTTGAAGCTCGTTGGGATAGTCGACGGTTTCGCAAACCCAGAGACGACCGTCTTCGTCCCAGTTCATGGCAATCGGCTTCCCCTTTAACCCCGCGTAGTCGGTGGGTTGTTGCGAACCGACCGGCCAGTTCTCGTCCGATTCCTTGGCCCAGATCGACAGCTGAAAACCCTTTGGAGTCTCGTACGCGTGGATTGATTTTTCAGCGGGGAGCGGATCCTGCATTTTTGTGAACGGCGCTTCCTGAGTACCCCAACGGGCTCCCGGCGTATAGTTAGGAATCTTCGCGCCGACGTCGGTGGAGGAAAAGCTGGCCTCGTCGGCCGACGGCGGAGTCATCTCCGGCACGTCGAATCGTCGATTAGCCGCGAAGACAGCTTGAGCTCTCGGGTCGACGTTCTGATTCGCATCACTGGCGGGCATAAGTGTCTGACCGCAAGCCCAGAGTGCACCTCGAGCCAGTAGCCGTTGGAAGTCGATGTTTGACCAGGTGCGGTAGTCGTGCCCCCAGGCCGTGTAGAAAACGCGACCTTTGCCGCTGGTCCTGACCCAAGTGTAAGGTTCGCCGTTCGGATCACTCACTGGCCCCGATTCAGCGCTGCGCGTTTCCAGGACCACTTTGTCGGGGTTCAGCCGACTGTGCCGATAGCTTTCGTCCATCGATCGAACGGGATTCAGGCCTTGCATAATCTCATGGCGTGGGTCCACGATCTTCGTTTCGAAGCGAGTGAAACCGTGGCTCCTAAACTGACCGCCCACTAACTCGATATACTTGTCGGAATTCAGAAAACAAAATGATCCGCAATGAACAGGAATCAGCCCACCACCGTTTTGCACGTAATCCAACAGTGCCGATTCTGCTTCGGGAGTAATTCGCTCGATGTTGGCGAAAACTAACAAGCCATCGAATTTCGCAAGATTGTCTGGATTAATGTCACTGAGTTGTTCGGTGTAGGTGAGCGCGACTCCTCGTCAGAAAGCGGCTTTGTCAGCATGCGATAGAACTCGGAAGGCTTGTGCAGACCGGAATCGCCGAGCATTAGCACGGATACCTTACCTTGTTCTTGGGCGAACGATTTGACGGATATTGAGGCGAGGAGGGCGAGAAGTACGCCGAGCCATTTCACACTGTTCATCAGATTACCTTTGTATGGCGATATCTTTGCTGGTTGTTACTCGGACTTTTCCTGAAAGATTCGCTGCGCGAAGTGGAACAATCCCTTTTTCCAATGTTGAAAATCGTGGGCGTGACTGTCGACGTGCCAAATATGGGGAACGTCGTTCTCCTTCAGATAGGCGTGCACGCCTTGACTGATGCGAATCAGGCCGTCTTTGTTGCCACATGAAAGAAACAGCAGCTTCAATTGGTCAGCGGCCTTCTTTGCATCGGGGACAAGCTCTGCCGGTGGTTTTGTATTCGGTGCTGAAGAAAACCCTCCCACCCAGGCAAAAGTGTCGAGATGGCCCAATCCAAAGTTCAGCGATTGGCCGCCACCCATGGAAAGCCCTGCCAGAGCACGAGCACTACGGTCCGCATTCACGGAGTATTTCGACTCGATGAATGGAATGAGATCCTTTAGCAGGTCGCCTTCAAAGTTGGCGAACGCAGGAGCACTGGCCATGACGTTGCCTACGGCCCGGTCGTTCTGTTGTGCGCGACCGTTGGGCATCACGACGATCATCGGCTCTGCCTTTTTGTCGGCAATCAAGTTGTCGAGAATGATCTCGGGATGGCCACCTCGGCGCCATTCTTCTTCATCACCGCCAATTCCGTGTAACAGATACAGCACCGGGTATTTCGTATCGCTTGAATACCCAGAAGGCGTGTAGACAAGGACGTTGCGACGCGTGCCGACCGTTGTCGATTCGTACTGAAGCATTTCCAATTTGCCGTGAGCAATGCCGTCACGTGCTTCGTCAAAACCACTCGGTGGATCGTCGAACGCGGGTTTGTCGTCCGGCCCCAGCGTAATCGGTCCGCCAAAGCCACCGCGGCGCCCAGGTCCACGTCCCTGCGGACGTTCAGCCGCTTGTTCGTTATTGTCTTCCGCCGGCTTCGCCGTTTCTGACGTCTCCGAAGCTTCACTTCGTTCGGCAACCGCTTCCTCTGTGGCGATGTCACCGACCTTCCGCGTTAGGGCCAGCGAGTCACCCGATAGTTTTCCGGTGTACGTAATACGTATCTCGTTGCCGCCGAAGTTGAGCAATTCGACGAATGAAATGTCGTCTCCCTCCATCGTCACATCGTTCAAGTCACCCTGTCGAGTCCTTCCGTTGACTTCAGCTTCGGCTTCGCCAACGAGCTTGTCACCATCCCGCATGAAGCGAAACGCGTATCGCTGAACTCCAATTTGGGTGTCGAATTCAGTTTTCCACGTGCCGCTGATCTTATCGGCAGGTGCGAACAACAACGGGGCGATCTCTCGCAGACTGCGGCGCCAAGTAAGCCATTCGTGAGCGGTGTCGGGCGAAACGTAGTAGTGACTGTTAATGCCTGCTTCCTTGAGCGCCGTCGCGTTTGCTTCGGGATTACCGCCTCGAGGTGGTCGATCGCCGCCAACTTCCTTGCTGCCGTAGCTGACGAAGACAAGTTTGACTTTGTCTTTGAATCCTTCGGTGTTGTTCACATCGTCGATGGAGATCGACCCTCCGCTGAACAGACCAATGTGAGAAAACTTGTCGAGATTCCGCAGCGTAATCATCTTTGTTTCCATGCCGCCCATGGAGAGACCGGCCATGGCTCGGTTGGGCTGGTCGCTGAGCGTGCGAAAGTTGGAGTCGATATATGGCACCAACTCGTCCACAAGCACCGTCTCGAAGTGACTGATGTCGAAGTTCCTGAGGCCACCGAACCGAGTATCATTCGTCATCCCGTAGGTCATGACGATGATGAAGGGCTTACATTTGCCCTCGGCAATCAAATTGTCCATGATCAAGCTGGCGTGGCCTTGGACTCCCCAACCGTATTCGTTTTCGCCCCAACCGTGTTGCAAGTAGAGGACGGGATAGCGCTCTTCGAGATCCTTGTCGTAACCAGGCGGAGTGTAGACAAACGCGCGTCGCGTCGTATCCGTACTCTTCGAGAAGAAGAGCAATTCACGCAGTTGGCCATGAGGAACATTCTTGACGGCGTAGAATTCCCGATCATGAGCCGGAACCTCCACACCGCTGCCCCAACGCATCGCACCGAAAAAATACTTGCTGTTCGGATCCGGAACTTCCGCCCCGTCAATCTTGATCGTGTAATAGTGAAAGCCTTGGTCCAAAGGTCGCGTGTAGCCTGTCCAGACTCCGTCATCGTCCTTCGTAAATTCGTTGCTATCTCGGAAGCTGCACGATACGCTCTTCGCGTCGGGCGCAACAATCCGGAGCATAACGCGACCTTCTGAATTCACCTTGGGGTACTCTTTACCCAGCTGATTGGTTGCGGCGGACACCCAATCGTCGACTGGTTTGGTTTCCTGTGCCCAAGCAGGTTGACTGAAGAGAATAAGCAAGAGTGAAAAGAGCCATCGATTTCTTGTCATTGTATTTTCCATGTATCGAGAAGCGTGATGCGTGCAGTCGAGGCACGCAGGTTAGGTATTCATTGAGTGACTTGCGTGTTGGGTTTTACCGGTATGTGTCAGTGCTGGTCGAACGGATCTCCGTCGTGATATTGCATTTCGATTTCTCCTTCGTTCAATGCGCGGCCAAAGAGGCAAAACTCGTCCATGGCGCCACTGAAATTTCGAATCAACATCGAATCGTGGCCTCGAAATTCGTCGGCATTCCAGTTTCCCAACTCGGCTGCGCCGACACGAAACGGCGGGCAAATGCGCAATGGTTGTTCATAGACTAACTTTCCATTGACGTAATGCTGCACACGGCGGGAATCTCCGTCGAGCACGGCTGCAAGATGTAACCACATGCCGAATTGATCGATGGAAATCACAGGTGGGCTGGCCACAATCTGATGTTGGCCGTGCTGTTGTCCTAGGATTGTCAGCCCAAGCACACCATCGTTGCGAATCAACCAATGGATCGTATGCGGCTGGAATCCTTCACTCATGAATAATGAGTTGAACTTCCGGTCCAGCCCCTGAACGCGGACCCAGGCGGTAAGTGTTAGAGAGTCGTATTGCCCTGGCACATTCAGGCGAATTCGATCATTCACCGACTGAAACTCGAGCGCGGACTTACTGGGCCAACGACCTTCGTCCAACGGCAACCGATGATCGCCGCACTAGCGGGCATTGAATCGCGAGAGCTTGAATTTCGCAAACGCCATTCAGTCGAATCGTTATACTCGAAGTCGAAATGCACAAGCAAAGGCGAGTAAAAAGTGTCTCACTATCGTTGACACATTCCGTTCGGTCATTTCGAGTTCGGTCTTGAATGTTCCAAAGCACGATTCCATGAAAGCATTGTCATAGCAATCACCCGCGCGACTCATGCTCTGTTGCATCATGGCACGTTGCAGCACGCCTCGGTAACGAGTTCCCGCGTACTGGCCGCCACGGTCAGTGTGGTGAATCAACTCGGCTGGCGGTTGTCGATTCGAGATCGCTTGACGCAGCGTCGTGAGCACTAACTCTTCGGTCATATCGGTTCGTAACGACCACCCCACAATCATTCGTGAAAAGCGGTCCATCAGCGTCGCAAGATAACTAAAACCAAGACCCACGGTCGGGATGTATGTTATGTCGCCAACCCACAATTGATTCGCACGGTGCGGTTCCGCCAAGTCCAGGATTAAGTTCGGGCTGTAGCCCAATGAATGCTTGCTTTCGGTCGTGCGAGGCTTGAAAGACTTCGGCTGAATGGCCTTCAAACCCGCTATTTTCAGCAGTTTTGCCACACGTCGGCGACTGCAGTAGATCTCGCGATCGGCTAGTTCGTCCACAATGCGGCGAGTTCCATAACGGCGACAGTGTCGATGAAAAATCGAAATGATCATCGGCAATAACGTTCTGTCTTCGTCTTCTCGAGGCGATGTTTCGAACCGACGCCATCGTTGAAAAGCAGATCGAGACACAGTCAGGAATTCACAAATTTTTCGTTCCGAAGCGATGCCTTCGCAGACGATCGAATGGACCGCCGGATAGACTTCGGTCATTCGTGTCGGCCGAAAATGATCAACGCTTTTTTTAACACGTCTCGCTCGCGCTGCGTTCGACGAAGTTCGTCTTCCAGCTCTTTCACTCGAGCGTCCAACGCTTCACCTACAACGCCGGCGTCTGCCAGTTGCTCCTTCTTCCAGCGATACAGAATGTTCGTCCCCGAAATTCCCAAGCGTTCCACAATCGACGACGCAGAGTGACCATCCATCAGCATCTGAACCGCTTCTCGCTTGAAATCTTCGTCATACGTGCGACGAACAACCTGCACTGACGATTTCTTCTTCCGTGTCATTTTGAGGCTCCTTTCAGCGTGTCATTCTAAGAGGGGATCTGGAAGTTTGCATGCTCCCTGTTGATTTGCGTTGCAATCTGGGTTAGCTGGGCAGTTGTTGTCACAGCATTCAGGTACTCATTCTGTCTTGACGTTGGAGGCGGCAGTCAATAATAGGCGTTGATTGAAGCCGGTGTTCTGACAGCAATTCTGCCAAGGATGATACTATGTCGATTTCAAGATCGGGTTACCCTTCAGACATCTCCGATGCTCAATGGGCCTTGGTGAGTCCGTTGTTGCCGCCACAGAAACCGGGAGGTGTCGATCGCCAAGTCGATCTGCGGCAAATCTTGAACGCGATTTTCTATCACGCGAACTGGGTGTTCATGGGAAATGTTGCCTAACGATTTTCCTCCCAAGTCGACTGTCTACGAGTATTATCGCAATTGGCAGAAGGATGGGACGTGGTCCCGCATCCACGACGCGATGCGATCCAAAGTTCGCGCTCAGAGGGGAAAGAAACCGGAAGCCAGTGCCGCATTGATCGACAGTCAGTCGGTCAAGACAACCGAAACCCGAGGTGAACGTGGCTACGACGGAGGCAAGAAAACCAAAGGGCGAAAACGTCATTTACTCGTAGATACCTTGGGGTTGATCATGTGCATCGTGATTACCGCTGCGTCCGTGCAAGACCGCGATGGCGCCAAGCTGGTCTTTCAGCAAGCTGCCGATCAACAACCGCAAGTGGAGACGGTCTGGGCCGACAGCGGCTACAGTGGGAAGCTTGTCAGCTGGACGGACGACAACTGTCCATGGACTCTTGAAGTCGTCCGTCGACCACGCGACCAAGTCGGTTTTTGAAGTCCTGCCGAAACGTTGGATCGTCGAACGGACCTTCGGGTGGCTCAATAAATTCCGTCTACTCAGCAAAGAATACGAAGCCACGCTCCAAAGCAGCAAAGCCGATATCGAGATCGCAATGATCCAAATCATGATCCGGAGGCTGGCCTAGCAGCGAATACAATTCCCTATAAAGCCCCAATTCCCAGATGCCCTCTAAGAGACGCACTGGCCCCCTTTTTCGGCACCACCTCAGACAGTTTCGACGATCGTGCAAAAGACAAGAAGAGTCTCGATTCTTGGTTGGCGCAGGCGCGTATGACTGAATTAAAGAGCTCAGTGATAGTCTTGCGGAAGAGAAAGATGCCATCGAGTCAGCATTTGACCTCCCTTGGAGCAACGGCCAAACCGAAGGGCAGATTAACCGCCTTAAGACATGCGCGGAATCTGCTTTCGATGTTGTGTTGCAGAACTTTTCGGATGGGCCATATCCTTGGCGCCAACTCTTTGGGTCCTTCCCGTCTTCGTTTGTTGGCCCCCGTCCCCCAAGTGGAACGGCCGCTTTTTGATGTAGTCTTGCTTGCCCTATTTTCCTGCAATAATTCGCAACCAAATTTTCACTTCCCCGTTCCGATCAACGCGGCCCGATTCGTACGGATACCGGGGCACTTCGGACAACTGGTTCGTTGGTTCGAACCGGGGACAAACTAAATATTCGTATCCGTCAATTTCCGCCCGGTACGTCGCGTGAAGGATCGCCATGTCCTTGGTCGCTTCGGCACAAGTTCCGGATGTGTTCAACGCCATGCTTCTGTTTCAACTTCTCAATTCCTCTATTCTCCGTCGGGATAACGTTTTCCCGATACCAATCTGCAAGGAACCCCGGCAATCGAAAATAAGGGTACGTCAACCACTTGGCTTTTTCGGGGTCGAACTTTTCCACCCATCCCGGAATGTCAAGGGCAGGGAATCCAGAATCCAGAACCCACACGGGCCCCGTGGTGCGAACCTCTGCGGAATGGATGAAGTCCACGGCAGCAGGCATTATCGCGGCCAGTGCAGCAGCTGACGGCACCGATCGTCGAATGGCATCCCGGGCAGATTCAGCCGGATCTCAATGCGGCCGCGCTTAAGCTGCATCGTCGAGCGATGACGCACGCGATTCCGCAAACCGTTTACTACGCGAGTAGCAAAGCCGTTTGTCTTTTTGGCAGCGGTCGAGTACCCACCATCAAGCTGACGCAGATGACACATGACCTGCACGTGAGCGAAGTCTACCTTCGCTACCGCACACGAGAGCGCGCTGCCGAGGACTGGGTGAGTGAAGACCGGCTTCCGCGAGATTGGCCCGTCAAGGTTCGGCCTGATGCTGCGATTCGCGATCACGAGGGGAGCATTGCTCGAGCCGTCGAGTACGGAGGGGATTATCCAGTAAGCCGCCTGATCGAAATCCACGAACAGCTGGCAAGTGTCGGGATCGGCTACGAGCTCTGGTGAAAGGAAGGTGCATCCAGCATGGGGAAACGAAAACGACATTTAACGAAGCGAGATCGCAAGGTCTTGGAGTTTGTCATTCGCTATCGAGTCGGCACTGTCGATCTGTTGCGGAGGCCGTGTTTCGGCAAAGACGCCAGTATCGAGAATATAAGCCGCGTCCTACAGCGATTGGCGAAGCACAAATTGCTGCTTCTGCGGGTGAGCTCCAAGTCTGGCTTCACGTACTACACGCCGACTCGCCACACGTTTGCCGTGTTCGGCCAAGAACCCCGAACGCCGCGACCGCTGACGGAGCAGACGTTGCCGGTCGTCATGGCTGTCGCTTCGTACTGTGTCGCCAAAGACCTGCGCCGCCTGACGTCCTCCGAGTTTCAGGATCTCTATCCCGAACTCTGGCGTCCGGGGATGCGGTCGTCCAACTATCTGCTGATGGACGTCGACGGAAAGCTGCGACTCGAGTTGTTGCTCGTCGACCGCGGTGGTGCTCCGCATCGTATGCGTTCGCGGGTGCGGCGGATGATCGCCCAGCGCAAATCGCTGCCGGCGTTTCAATCGCTCATCAACTCGGGACGCTTTCGCATCACGGTGCTGACGGGCACTCGCGAGCAACAGCAGAAGATTCGAAATCGAATTCGTCAGGAGAGCTTCGGCCCCGTGACGGTTTCAACGTTTGTCGTTACGGAACTCGGTGATTATCTAACCCTAAGGAAATGAATATGTTCAAATTGCAACTGTTCCCGAACAAAGCGGACGATCTTTTAGACGGCGCCGACATGCCGCCGACGGACAATACCGAACTGAACTATCGGCCTCGACCGCTGTCGAACGACGAAGAGCGTCGACTGACGGGCCTATTGTTGATCATCCCGGTGCCGATCGTGGTGCTTGGCGTCTCGCTGCACTTCCTGATCGAGCTTTTTCCCATCCTGCGGCACCTCACCATCGCCGTCGGCATTGTACTGGCTGGATGGCTGGGTATTCGGCGTCTAACTGGAGCACTGCAGCAACCCGACGTCGTGGGTGCTCTGGCGTTCGGATGCGTAGGCGCTGTCGCTCTGGCTTGGGAGTTCGCAACGATCTTCTCGGTCAACGCGCTGCGTGTTAGCATTCTGGTCGGCTGGGTCACCAGCGCGCTGATCGCTCGACAGGTGGCGGCTTGGATCCTTGTCGCCCCGACCGTCGATCACGAACGAATGGAGCGTTGGCGAAGCAACGTGCCAGGAGTCTTGCCAAGTGGATTGTCTCGTGATTGCCCAGAGCTGTTGACGTATACGGTCAGTCCGGTCCTGCTGATGATGGCTTGGATTCTCTCGTGGTGGATCTTGCTTGCCGTGGGCATCAGCACATGCTGGTGGCCCGTGCTCTTCGCATTAAGCGTGCAAGCTATGTGGCTCATCTGGCACATTGCGGCGATCCCCTTCGTGCCGTTCCCCAATCCGGACGAAGCAATGCGTGCGACTTGGAACGCCATCGTCGTATTCTTGACCTACGACATTCACTAAACTCCGGCTGCCGGAGTCTTTCGCTTTCCAACGCGTGCCTTACGGTCTCCTTGGTCGCGATGGACGCTCTTCGTTGGAACTGGGCTGGCGATTGGCTTGACACTGGGCGCGATGTGTCCCAATCCGTTCGAGGTTTGGTACTTCGGCGGGTCGTATACGGTGCAAGCGTTGGCGAATGTGCTAACGGTGTGCTTCGCCGGGCCAGTCGCTTTGTGTTCGATTCTGTTTCTTTCAGCCGGCACGCTGCTTGCGCGCTTCGAGCGTGAGTTGTCGCATCACAAGGACGATAAGACCACGGACTGGGACAACTATATCGACCGTATCATCAACTCGAATGACGATCTAGAGCGAGAGCACTTGTTCTACGGTGCCAGTGAGCGAGGCGACAACCCGGTCTTGGTCCATCGCGACATTTATGACGAACACAATCACATTCTGGGAGACAGCGGCGCCAGCAAAACGGCGTTGGGATTGGCACCACAAGCGACGCAGCTCATCGCACGTGGAGATTCAACGGTCGTCATTATCGACCTAAAGGGAGACCGGGCGTTGTTCGAGGGATGTCGTCGCGAAGCCGAACGCCATGGCAACATGCGATTTCGCTGGCTGTCGAATGAGATTGGTACGACATCGTTTGGATTCAATCCGTTCACGCAATCACACAACGAGTATCTGGCCATCGAACAATTGACGCAGGAGTTGCTGCAGGGGCTCTCGCTCGACTATGGAATTCAATACGGCGCCGGGTATTTCACTGCGATGAACGAAATCGTCTTGAATAGTGTGCTGGGAGCCGCTGGCGACCGGTCGTTTGGTGAATTGAGCGAGCACCTGTCGGACCGGGACTGGTACGAGCAGATCGGGTACAAAGAAGATTGGAAACAGGCGAGACACCTGACAGCGCTCGTTAAAAGGCTGTCCGCCAGTCCAGCGATCAATGTAACGCCGGGCATGTATTCCGACCGACCGGAAATCCACGACGATGCGATCGACGCGGCTAGTCTCTTTCGGGAACCGCAGGTTGTCTATCTGTGGCTCAAGTCGGCAATCGAACCCACGAACGCACCCGCGATCGCCAGACTGTTTCTATGGACCGTCTTCACGGCCGCAAGTCACCAGCCGGCTAGCCGAAACCGCGTTTACTTCTTCATCGACGAAATGCAACAAGTGTTAAGCGAGGGGATCAGGCTGATCTTCGAGCATTTTCGCGACATGGGCGGCACGATGATCGGTGCGCATCAGACTGCCGGCCAACTTCGACGTCATGGAGCCGACCTGGGCGACACCGTCGCGGCATGCTCTGCCGTGAAGCAAGTCTTCCGAGCATCCGACCTGGATTCGCTCGAACGACTCACCAAATTGTCAGGCACGCAACGTGTCATGGAACCGACTTGGCATCAGCCGTTCGAACTTGGCAGCGGCGACTTGGCCGAACGGTATGTCGAAGAGTACGCGGAGGATGGTCTCGTTCGAGTCGGCCAACAGAAGCGAGAACGCTACGACCGCGAAGCCTTACAGGCGCTCAGTGCCCGCCGCCTATCGAGCTTGGTGCGTTTTTCATTCGACAGCGGCTACACTCAGTTCGCGGGCAAATCGATCGCGATCTCGTCGCCCTATCACATCCACTTTGACGAGTACCTCGCTCGGCGTCGCCAGCCCTGGCCAACCGCGCCAGGAGCGTTTCGGATCGAGCAGCCGGCGTCCCTGCAGGCAGTGGCCGCCACCTCAGACGGCGCCGAGGATTTGGATGATCACGACGATTTCGGTAGCGAGTTCGAGATGCGGGGAAGGAACCAATAGCCCGGCCGAAATCGTAAAACGTACCAAAGCGATTCCACTGACCTCGAATAACGCCCTTAATCGGCATAGCCGGCTCAGGGCGTTTCTCATTCTGAACAACGCCGGAAAATGCTCAGGACGGTTCGTCATTACGCACCAACGGAGCCGTCGCAAAGTCGATGTGGGTCGTCAGTTTGACTTCATGTTTCGGCTGATCGAATCTGCATCCGTGGATTAGCCCGCTGTACCAAACGTGATTTAAAGCAGAAGTCGGCTGATGCAACCTCAGCGCCTGACAACGGGCGTACGTAGTGCCGGCAAGCAACTCACCTGTCCGTCGGCTGCGTGTAATGTGTCTTGACTCTAGACCTTGTCTCCGAAGTTCAAGCGTCCAATGACAATGGATCGACGTTGCGTACACGTGACGACTTCGTTGCTCGGACTCCCAACAAGACGGCACCTAGCGGACGTAATCCGCTTGGTGCGATTTGCCACTGTAAGGAATGCAAGGTGATTGAATTCGAAACCGTGGTATCACTTTCCAGCTCAGATTTCTAGGTCAGCAAAGTCAAAATCAGATAAAGATTGAAAGATCTCGTCCACCAATTCTTCGCTTGGTCGAGCGGCAACTGCTGGCCTCGTCGTTGGTAGATTCTGTTCTAACGTCACGCGATCAAGACCCGCTTTGTCGGATAAATTTCGTATTCCAGTAATCTCGATAATGTCGCCAGTGTTCAATTCCAGCTCTTTGACTAGTATCGTCGTTTGACTTGCCTCGTCTCGATCTAGTGAACCAAAGACTCCCGTCATCGTTTGCGAGTACACCTGCTGGCCGTTCACAGAAATTCGATAAGTCGCGAAGCCGTCAATCTCGTCGAATGCGGCAAGGCTCAGATCGTACCTACCCAAGCCACCGGTAAATGTGAACGACGCGGTGCCGACACCGTTGAACGCCACGATGGAACCGCCAGACGCGAAATCTCGATCTTCGACAACGTAGTCGCCGGAAAGTACCATGTCCTCCGCTTCCACCACTATCGGTGCTGCGGGCTCGTCATAGCCGTCTTCCACGATGATGCTCGCAGTTGTCTGCTGCATCCCAGCGTCATTGGAAGCGACAATTGTCAAATCGTGTCGAACTTGCGTCTCGAAATCAAGCGTTTGCTTGATTCGAATAAGCCCTGTGTTAACGTCAATCGCGAAAAGGTCGTCTTCGTTGCCAGCGACGATTGCGAACGTCGTTCCCGTATTTGCTTCGCTCACTATGGCAGCACCAATCGGTGTGCCGACCATCGCGTTCTCGCTGATCACAAATTCCGAATGATTATTGACGGCGTACAAATGGACGTTATCAAGGAGCAGTCCGTCTTCACCGGATTCGCGGATTTCCAGTCGAGTCAATGCTCCGGTTGCCCTCGGTAAGATCACCGTCTTTGTGTCCCACTCGGCGTTATTGTCAGCAGCGAAGGAGTCGACCAGCGTGCCGTCCCAAAGTACATCGATCCGATGCGAACTTCCGGACTCAGAACCTACAAGCATATCGAATGTCAAAATGAAGGCATCGCCAATTTGTGTGGCAATATCTTGGTAGATCGAATCGGACGATTGGCTATTTGAATTCAGCTGAAGCACGGCGGCTTCGTCGGAGCCATCCACTTCGTTCCGCCAAATCTCCAGCGCGCCGAAATCGGCATTCGCGGCGGGAATAGTGAATGGCAGTTTCGTTTGCGGGATGAGTCTCGCGTCGGCCCAATCTGCGTGATCGTAACTGTCACTTCCGCGTCGATCGACGACGTAGCGAGCACAATTCATCAACGCCGGCTTTACGTCAGGTCGATGGACTCCGTTCGATCCCTGCCTCTCATGACTTGATGATAGATTGATTGACCATCGGCAAACACTTCGATCGCACGCGACAGTTGCCAACTTCGTCATCAATGCCGATATCAGACAAGAATTGGCTGTACTTTCCGTCTAGCTCGTAGACAATTCGTGAATCCGCGTGCACGCCTAGTCCCTTTTCATAGACGACGCCGTCTAGCGTAATCGGATTGCCATCACCAGCGGCAGTCTCGCCGTTCCGCTCATATCCAGCTCCTAGCGGTCAGCCATTTGTTACCGACACGGGACTCAAGTCGCTAAGATAAACCGGCTGACTCGGATCTGCGGCTCTGAACTGACTTAAAGGAATCTCGACGATACCAGGCAGCGAAACGTAATCATTCGGTAGATCGTTCCAGCGTCCACGGTTTCCGAAGTCAATTTCGGCATAGTCTTCGCCGCCGAGTGGCTGATAGTCATTCGGCTCGCCAGGTGCAGTTTTGATGGCTCGTTGCTTCGCCGTCGACCCAACGGAAGTCGCCCTCGTGCTGGCGATCCGTTAGGCCAATCCAGGCACGGCCGAGATCACCAAAGATATTCGAAAGAAAATCCTGTTCTTGCCGGCTTCCAATCGATACCAAGTTGCCGCCCATCTGCTGCGCGGCATCCTGAGCCAATTCCCACGACGACGCGATGGTGGTGAGATAGACACTTCTTCAAGACAACAAGTCCTGGATCGATTTCGATAATTCCAGGTAATAACACGTAGTCGTTCGGAAGGTCATTCCATTCTCCACCTCGGCTGGCGAAGTCAATTTCGACGTAGTCCTCACCGCCCAAAGGCTGGTAATCATTGGGCTCACCACGCGAGAAATTCGTATAATCAACCGGATCACAATTCGCCCAAACAAATCTT
The DNA here is from genome assembly GCA_041399205.1 of Pirellulaceae bacterium. Classification (GTDB taxonomy): domain Bacteria; phylum Planctomycetota; class Planctomycetia; order Pirellulales; family Pirellulaceae; genus JAGQOZ01. The sequence continues at coordinate 125,641 of JAWKTK010000010.1, forward strand.
CATTCATCTGCTGCGTCGTTCAATCCTATCAAAGCTCGGTCTGAGTAGTAGCGAATACATTCTCTAAAAAACGCTGCTCATTTCGATTGTTGATGGAAACAAGGTTCCCACCCATCGCGACCGCCTGAGCTTGAGCGTTTGTCCACGACAGGCCGGGTTCAGTGAGCATATAGTAGTGTCCGTCGAAGAAGATCGCACCGTCAAAAGCGTTCGTCGCCGAGAATTCCAGCCAGGAATCAGGCTGTTGTCATAGTAGAACTGACCATCTTTAATTGGTCCAAGTTCGAAACTGCCGTTGACGATCAGATTGTTTTCGAGGTGCAGGTAGCCAGCCAAGTCGAAGCTGTCGATCACTTCGATGGATATCGTCGCAGTCGTCGAATCGTCACCATCACTTGCTTCGACGAGCAGGCTATACATCAGTGCCTTCCGCATCCAACGCCCCCAACGACGCGAACCTCGCCAGATCCCGCATCTATCACAAAAGCACCTTGGTCGTTTCCGCCGATGATGGCATAAGTTAGTTCGTCACCGGCGTCTACATCCTCGGCGATAACCACGCCTAGAATGGTCCCGGTACCTGTTCGTCAACGGAGAACGCTTGATCGGCAATCGGTAGGGCGTCGTTCAATCCACCGATCGATACTATTACCACTTCACTGGCCGTACACCATCAGCCGATGCCACGGTAAAGCCATCGCTGACCGAATCACCTGCGTTCAGGTTTTGCACTGAAGCGTTATCAAGCACATAAGTCAGTCACCATTCGCGTCGATGCTGAACGAACCAAAGTTGCCAATCACACTCGACGGATCGAACACCGCTTCGCCATCGTCGACATCGGCGACAGTTAGTGATCCAGTTACGTCCGTGGTCAGATCTTCGTCAATTGTGCCAGTGACTGTGCCGCTGATCGTGGCCGCATCGTTGGCCATGATCGCAATGATCACGGTTGCCGAGCTCAGACCGCCAGTGGAATCCTCGACGGCAAGTAAATGTGTCGGTACCCGAGAAATTTGGACTCAGCACATAAAGTTATCGTGCCGTCGCTTTCGATCGCTGCACTTCCGTTGGCTGGCAACGACACTGACGTAGTTACAAGCGGTCCCGGCAATGCATCATTGTGAGTTGGATCGAGTTGACCGATTCGTCCTCATTGGTCGTGATGTAGTCGTCACCAGCTTGGCCCGCAACAAAGGCCAAGGCAACTGGATCGGAAATCAACCCATTAACAATTCCGTCTGCATCACCGGCGCTTCCCGTCGACTGAATGTAATATGACTCGATCGGAGAAGAACTCGGTGCCTGTCTCTGTACCGGCGTCATACGCGAAGTCATAGTAATGAGGATTCGGATCGCCAGCGGTTGGCCCAAACTTGCCGAGCAGCGTTGAATGGTTCGCTCGGGTCAAAGTAGAGCGTTATTGCCGCCGCGTCACCAGGATTCGCCACACTAGCCGTGAACTCAACGAATCCGATTGGAAACTGCGTTTGCTGGAGGTTGTTCAGTCGCCGATGGCGTCGCGGCGCTCGCACCTGAGTTAGTGCCGTTCCCGGTGCAGCCGCGACAGTCACGTAGGAACCAGAGGCGGCATTCGGTAGCGATGCTACATTGTCTTGCCCACTATCCGGCGTTCCATCACCATTGCCATCACCCGCACCAGACTCTATAGCATCATCATCGACTCCATCCGTGTCGAGTCGTTGCCACCACGATCGTGACGACAATCGTTGCGGATGCCCGGAGCCATCGACTGAAAACACTTCAGATAGATCGCTCGCTGTTTCACCGTCATTCAATCCTTGCACGCTGCATTATCTAAATCATGTAGGTCCAATTACCCGCATCATCCATGAGCAACTGCCCAAAAGTTCCGATGGTGCTGATTGTGGCAAAAGCGGATTCGCCAGATCAATATCGACAACCGACAATTTTCCGGTTGCATTCACGCCGATCCGCATCTTCGTGAATAGACCCCGTACCGGTTCCACTAATCAAGGCAGGGTCGTTCAAACCACCGATATGGATCACCAACTTCCTTCATTGCCGTTCCATCAACGAACGCAACCGTGAAGCTGTCCGTCACGATATTGCGGCCTGCAACTCTTGGACGGATGCATTTATCAGGGCATATGTCCATTCGCCAGTTTCACTAATGTTAAATGATCCATGTTGCGAATTGTGCTCAACTGCAGTGAGTCTTCAGCAAGGTCTGGATCAAGAGCCGTTAATGCACCCGTAACGATATTCGTCGGAGTCTTCATCCGTCGCACCTTGGTTTATATACCGCTGATCGTCGCAGCATCATTCTGACGTAACAATCGCGATGGTCCTGTGGCTGTTGAAGTGCCGCCGTCGCCGTCGGAAATTGTGAGTGAAAGTAAAGACTATGTCATTTCTCGGTCAGAAATTCGTACGCTCCGTTCGGATCGAAACCTATACTTGTGGAAGAAAATGTGACACTGCCGAGTGTTCCACTTGCGTCTAGAAATGATTTCTATCAGGTCCACTGGATCGAATCATTCGACAGAACGGGAATTGATAGGACCGGATCATCCTCATTCATCGCTGCTTGGTCGTCTCCCGCCGTGGGAGCATTGTTGACGACATTGAGAGTCGTCGTGGACATGCTGATGTTCGCACCATCGCTCACTTCAACCGTTACGTTTCCGCATAGGGGCCCATCGAAATCCCCAATCAATAAGCTGATCCCAACTTAAGGTAATCGTTGGCAAATTCGCGGTGTCAAAATCAAAGGTGCCATGCCATTAATGTCCCATCGATAAAATAGTGTTTGGCTAGGCAGATCGGCATCGAAAGACAGCGATGCATCAAATGTCACCCTTGGCCCTCAGCAATCGTGTACGGACCTCCGACGTTGGCAGCAGGTACACTATCATCGTTCTGGATGGTGCCAGTGGCCGATGCACTGGTGAAAGAAATGAGTCTGGTGAAATCTGCACTCCGCCAGCGGCATTTGCCAGTAAAGGATTGGCGAACGTTCCGCTTTGGGTGCTGCCATTTCCTAGTGGGCTCGTCAGTCCGACTGGCTGAAGTTGTCGGTGTGGAAGTTTCGTAGTAGTAGGAAAATGGCTGATCAAAGGCCAAGCCGACGTAATAGATCTGATTGGCTTCTAGCGTCAGTGAAAATTCAGGTGAGCTGAACCACTGAGGTCCGCCTGCTGAAACCGCGACAGTGCCACTCTCAAACGTTGAGCGGATAGGGCGACCGGTGACGAGCCTTGCCAAACGACTGCTTTCGCCAGTCCATTGGCTGAAAGTACGCCAAATGTTTCTAGATGTGTAATCAAGACATCGTTGGGATATACAATTCTCCCCAGTATTGCGGACGTTGAATCTGCAATGATGCCCGTTGTTCCGTCGCCATAATTATCCAGCAACAGTCCCAAGGAACCCGGCACGTGGTGCTGATCGCTGCAGTCTGGATTGCGGAAGTGCCCGTCACACTCGCCGAGCCTGATTGTGAACGTCTCGTTGCTCTCAACGAGAGCGTCAGTACTAATGTCGACTTCAATCGTCTGCGTTTCACCAACACTACTGCCAAGGAAGGTTAGCGGCGGTTGTAAGGAGCGTCAAGTCGGTAGTTTCGGCGTCGACTAACAGCAGGCTGTGGCCGAGACTAAAGCCATCTTCGACTTGGGCATCAACAGTGACCACGAAGGTCATCGTATTCGTACCACCAGTGCCTTCAGTGATGGTCTTATCACCAATCGTCACGTTCACTTTGTCATCGTTCTGGATGGTGCCGGTGGCCGTGCTGGGTGAAGAAATAGGTCTGAGTGAAGTCTGCCTCCGCCAGCGGCATTTGCCAGTAAGATTCGCAAACGTTCCGCTTTGGGTGCTGCCATTTCCTAGTGGGCTCGTCAGTCCGTTAGCTGAAGTTGTCGGTGTGGAAGTTTCGTAGTAGTAGGAAAATGGCTGATCAAAGGCCAAGCCGACGTAATAGATCGTTGGCTTCTAGCGTCAGTGAAAACTCGGGCAGGCTGAACCACTGAGAACCGCCTGCTGAAACCGCGACGGTGCCACTCTCAAACGTTGGAGCGGATAGGGCGGCCGGTGACGAGCCCTGCCATACGATGGCTTTCGCAAGACCGTTAGCCGAAAGCACGCCAAATGTTTCTAGATGTGTAATCAAGACATCGCTGGGACCAACCACAATTCTCCCCAGTATTGCGGCCGTTGAATCTGCAATGATGCCCGTTGTCCGTCGCCAAAATTGTCCAGCAACAATCCCAATGAACCTGGGACGGCGCTTGCTAATCGCAGCAACCTGTATGGCGGTAGTGTTGGTTACTTCTCCCAGTCGGATCGTGAAAGTCTGGTTGTTCTCAACGATGAAAAACGTCCGTAGCGATATCGACTTCAATCATCTGTGTTTCGCCGATAGTTGTGCCGACGAAGGTAAGCGGGCTAGTCGTGACCAGAGAAAGAGGTCCGTCGCCTCGGCGTCCACCAATATCAGGCTGTGTCCAAGGTTAAGCCCACCTTCGACCTTTCAGCGTCCACGGTGACCTCAAAGGTCATTGTATTGGAACCGCCGGTGCCTTCGGTGATTGTTCGATCACCAATCACCGGTGCACGCTGTCATCGTTCTCGGTGGTGCCGGTGGCACTCGCATCGGCAAAGCTGATGTCGTTGCTGGTGGCGTCAATCAGGTTGACGAAGAATTGCTCGTTTCTTCCAGCGACAGCATCGTCATCAATGGCGATACTGATCTGCTGTGTTTCGGTGGTCGCATTGCCGCCGAAGCTGAGAACCCCAGAAGTTGTACCTTGGAAGTCGTTGCTGCCCACCCCTGTGCCCTCGCCCCGGGCGGTACCGTCCACTGTAAGAAAAGTGACATCAAACGCATCTTGTTGATAGCGTCGCCTGTCAGAACCACATCGAACAACAGCGGGCCAACGTCTTCCGACGATGATCTATCTCGATCGCCAGCGTCGCTGCAAATCATTCAGGCTGATAGCGACCGTTGAAGTGTTCGTGCTTTTTATTGATCAATCCGTTACTGTCGTCTGACTTGGACAATCAGGCTGAAAGTCGGATTTGTCTCGAAGTCAACTGCCGCCGCGTTGGCGACAGAATCGCTCCGGTAACCGAATCAATCTGGAAAGCGCTTGCCGTGTTTCCTTGACAATCAATTCAAATCATTGTCCGTCGAGTCAACGTCGCTAGCGCAACCGAGCCGACGAATTGGTCATTATTGGGATTCTCATCTAGATTGTAGCTGTAGTTGGGCTGTGCGAATTGGGGCTGGTGGTTCTGCCCCAGGACATTGATCGTCACCGTCGCTGTCGACTCAGCACCGCTGCTGTCCGTCACGGTATAGGTAAAAGTATCCGTCGTCGACTCGCCATCTGAAAAATGTTCGAACACACCGTTGGGATCATAGGTGAATGTTCCGTCGTAGTTATTGGATACCGAACCTAACGTGATTGAATCGTCGAAACTTGAAACGACCAGACCAGAACTTACGACTCCATGCAATAACATTGGCGAAATCATTGAGCTTTGCCAACTGATGAGATGCCGTTTAGGCCTTGATCGGACGTACCTGCTGGTATACACCCCCAGTCAGTCCGTCGCAACTGCTCGACAAAATCGCCGTACTAGATACGATGACTTCGTCTGCGCGTCATCACCTGCAAAAGTAGAATCCAGCGAGCCATCTTGGTTAATCGCTGCTAGGAAATCGTATCAGCTCGCGATACCGCTGTTTCGTAGCCGCCCGTAACAATTTGGCCGTTCGCAAGTACCGAGAAATCGGAAACTGTTCCCGTATCCGCCAAAAACAATCCCATCGCCGTCGAAACTGCTGTCTAGGGTCCCGTCGGGCATGTAGCCCAGATAGGCCCATAACCACCGATCACGAATTTCCCCATCATCCAAAATCGCTGAGGAACTCGCACCGCCTGAAAAATCTGAAGTAAGTAATCCGTCTGAATCGAAACTAGTGTCGAGACTGCCATCCGAATTTAAGGCGATGCCAACGCCGCATCGTAACCCGTCGCAGGGTCTCCGGTGACTCCCGCCAGCATTATCCCTTCCATCATTCAGTAGGCCAATCGATGTTGCATAATCACCCCATTGACCACCAGAAATCGGCTGTAACAAGTCCTCCCGCGCTCCCGAATGTTAAATCAAGGCTGCCATCAGAATTGTACTGACTGCTCCAAAATCATTGTTGACCCTTCCAGCCGCAATATTTTTCCATCTGATTGAATGGAAGGGAATTTGCAACGTCATTACTGCCATCCCAATCGGTTGTAACGAACCCGTCGTTGGCGAAGGAAGAATCCAGAGTTCCATCTGCATTTATTCGCACCAACAAGAATCCAATCGTCGCTACGATATTGACCGGCTATCCAGGATCTTCCCGTCGTTTTGAACCGAGACGGAGTTGGCGATGACTTGTCCTGCGGGCAAATTGATAACTACTTTCCGTCGCCGCCGAATGAAGCGATCAGGCTACCATCGCTGTTGTAACGCGCGACCTGGAGTCCTGAGTGAAATTGGATGGTATCTCCGACAACCACAATCTTTCCATCAACAGATTGAATGGCAATATCGCGTGCATCGTCGTTGGGAGTGCTTATCGGAAAGTCCGTTGTGACAATTCCGGAGGCTCAAACAACGAGTCCAGGCTGCCATCGTTACTTAATCTGGCGATTCCAAAGTCGCTTTATTGTCAGGGCTATTGGTAGTTCCAACTACTACCAACGCATCAAAGAATGCATCGTAGATTGCACCGTAGGCGTAGTCGTGGGCTCCCGAAAAATCATTACATTGCGATCCCATCGTTGTCGAATGTAGTGTCAATGGCGAATTCGTCTTGAATCTGCCCAACCATAAAATCAAAAAGGATTTGGTGACGAAAACAACTGCCCTAGCTACGATTTTGTCTGAATGAATCGCCAAACTGTTTGCGGCAACTGTCAGGCCGCAAATGTTGAAAGGACGCTTTCCATCCGAATCGAAATTCCGGATCCAATGTTCAAATCCGCATTGAACTTTGAGATTGCGATACTATTGTTGCCATAGCCAGCGGCGACAATAAATTGCCCGGAATCTGTCATAGCCAGCGACGGACTAGAAATGTTGTTGGAACCAAAAGAAGCCGTTGCAACTCCCCCGTTTCCAAATGCACTGACAAGAGTTCCATCCGCAACGACATTCCAAACAACGAGTTCCGCTGGCACTAGTTGAACCACGACGTGTAGCTACCAATAAATCCCCATTGGATTGTATTGCGACTTGCGTTCCAAAATCATCATCACCACTTACGTCAAATCTGGCCAATCCTCCAAGACCGAAAGTCGAATCCAAACTTCCATTGCTCATAAATCTTGTAATCATGTCTTCATCGTTGACTGCAAACCCGCCGCTATGTCCAACAACAACGATTCGATTGCTGCCATCCACGAGAACGTCATAGGCGAAATCTGAACGAGCATCAAAGTCTGCTGTAGCTGACCCGTTGTTGCCGAACCCCGTGTCCAACGTGCCATCCGTGTATCTCCACAAGACAAAATCCGAAGAACCATTGTTGTAGCGGTTTGCCAGCGACGTGACAATTTTTCCAGTAGATTGAATAGCAACTGAGCGAATGAGATTGCTGCCACCTTCTGCTGTACTTACTAGTCCGGCGGTCCCGAAGGAAAGATCAATGTGCCATCGGTGTTGTATAGCGAGCTAAAGCAGGGTCGAATACGAATGGAAGCCTTCAGCAATTCCGGCGACCACGTATTTCCCGTCAGTCTGGATCGCGACATCAAACGCTGTCTGCGGCAACATGTCGTTTCCGATATCGGTAATGGCTGACCCGCAAGTGAACGTTTCATCAAGAGTGCCCGGCAAGCCGCCTTGCGAAAATTGGTCTACGTCGGAATCATTTGTCAGAACGTTCCCAGTAACAAACGCAGTGTTTTCATTCGTTTCGAATTCTGCACCTTGATCGTCGCCTGCAACCGGGGAATCGTTGCGCTCCTGTGATGGATATCGAGACAGTTGCTGTGGCATTTTCGCCGCTGGTACTCACTGATCGTGTAACTGAACGCCGATGTGACGTCATATCTCCAATCCGCCAAGTGATTCGAATTGTCCGTTCAGGTCGAGCATTCCGTATTACCGATGCATCCAGTGACAGGATACACCGTTGGCCAATGTGATCGAGCCGGGTATGTTCGTCGTGACCGTCGAGACACCATCGGTGATTTCGGTGATCGAGAATATATCGCCAGCCATCTGGGATCGAGTCATTTGCAGGATCGCGGCGGTGATGTCGGTTGATCCCAAAGTCGTCCTCGCCAAGCGTGACCTCGCCTGATACATCATCTATCGCATCGGGGCCGATGTTACTCGCCTCGGTCAGTGTCACATCGCCGTCGGGCAAGTTGTAGTTGATACTTAACACGGTGCTGCCGACCATAAACGTATCACCGTCATTAAGAGTCACACCACCGACCTTGAAAGTTCCGCTAACGCTTGAGCCGATGCCCGTACTGTCAATGATGGTAACGACTTCACGACTTCTCGCGGCAGGAATCATATCCAGTGTGACGACCAACTCCGCCCCACCAAGCGTGATCGTGCGTGAATCGCCGGCCACGACTAGTTGGTCAAGTAGGACGCCGTTCCAATTTACTTCGTAACTGGCTGTGGCGTCGAACGACACGGAGCCGTTGACATTGAAAGTACCGGTACTCGCTAGCGCGGGAGCCAAGTCTCCTTTGAGGATTAGCGTCGCGCCGGAGATCGCCGGGCCTACAGGTTCTTGTGTGATTCCGTCGCTGGTGACGACTTCGAGCGTGTTCGAATTAGTCATGCTTAAGGGACCGGTGAAGATCACGCTGCCGGTAGTTGCCGACCCTACCGTAATCTTGTTCGTCGTCGTAACTAGATCGAGTTCTGTGTCGGTCAGCACGAACTGGCCGGTGCCGCCGCTTGCGCCCAGGTCGACGGTGCGTCCACTGGTCGGCAGGAAACTGATTGAGCCTGCGGCGGGATCTATATTACCTTCCAGGTTGACATCCGCTGCCGTGATCGAAACACTGCCCCCGGATGTCGAGATCGAGCCGCCAGCGGTAGAGTCAATCCAGTCATAGATTCGAGCGTGGCCAGCGTCACTGCCAATGCCATCGTTCCGGTAGGCACCGATGACCAAACTCTTGCCATTCCCGTTGACAGCCACAGCTCGGCCGAACTCATCGCCTGCGGCTTCGCCATCGATATCAGCGCCTTGCTGAATCCAAGCCGAACCGCTCCATACGAAAACGCGGACATGGCCGGCATCGGTCCCATTGCCATCGTTTCGGTAGGCACCTACGACGAGCGTACTGCCGTCTGAGCTCAACGTCACGGCTCGACCGAACTCATCGCCAGTCGCTTCACCATCGATGTCCGCGCCCTGCTGTATCCAGGACAAGCCATCCCAGTTATAGACGCGTCCGTGGCCGGCAGAAGTTCCGTTGCCATCGTTCAAGTGACCTCCGACGGCGACGGAATTGCCGTCACCGCTCAGAGCAATCGAGAATCCAGAGTTGTCAAATGCGGCCTCACCTTCGATATCCAAACCACGGAGCACCCAGGCTGTTCCGTTCCAATCGTAGACACGGGTCTGACCGGCAGAGGTACCATTTCCATCGTTTCCATTGGCTCCCACGGCAACCGTGTCGCCATCGTTGCTTATCGCCACCGAGTAACCCGACTGATCATTTGCTGCTTCGCCATCAATATCGGTACCCCGCTGCACCCATGCCGCTCCGTCCCAATCGTAGACGCGGGCGTGCCCAGCGTTAGGGCCAGTTCCGCCGTTATTCCAAGCTCCCACGATTATCGTGTTGCCTGCACCGTTCAGTGCAACCGACTCTCCGAATCGATCATCTGCAGCCTCGCCATCAAGATCAGTGCCGCGCTGCATCCAAGCCGAGCCATTCCAGTGGTAAACGCGCGCCTGCCCAGCGTTATTACCATTGCCGTCGTTCAATGGTGCTCCCACTGCCAAAATACTTCCATCGGAGCTCATCGCCACCGCACTGCCAGATAAATCTCCGGTTGCTTCGCCGTCGATGTCTGCTCCTCGACGCATCCAAGCTGAACCACTCCAGCTATAGACCCTTGCTTGGCCTGCGAAATTGCCGCTATCGCTGTTGTGAGGCGCCCCCACTACCAATACGTTGCCATCGTTGCTCATCGCCACCGAATAGCCGGAACTATTGAGAGCCGCTTCGCCGTCGATCTCGGCACCCCGCTGCACCCAGCCGCCAACGACAGCGGCCGGCACGTTTAGCGTGCCATTACCATCGCCATCACTATCGGCATTGACCGTTACCGCCCCGCCACTAGTGACGACCCCCGCGTTGAGCGTTACTCCGGCGGTCGCCGCCAGGCTCACATCGCCGCCACTTGTGTTGACCGCCGCGTTGATGTTGATCGTATTGGCCGTTATCGACATGATCTGGTCAGCCAGCGATAGGGAGCCACCAACCGTTACTGCCTCCAATGGATTGGCGAGCGAACCGATGGTCAGTCCGGCAGCGGTCAGGCAAGGCATTGACAGTCACGTCGTCGGTCGTGCTGCCTCGATTGATAGTCAATGATCCGGTCGGATTCGAAAAATCGGTCGGCTCAAATGCAACGGGGTTTGAGCCAGCCGGGATTTCGCGTTACCGCTCGTCCCGTCGTCTTCCAACATCGTCTGCACATCCCCGCTGTCCGGCAGATTGAATACCAGATCGCCAACCGTCACTCCCGTCATGTCGATTGGTTCTAATCCGGTGGACGATCGTCGAGGTTTCCGCTGCCCGTGTCCAGCATGATCGTGCCACTGTTGGCGAAAGTGAAAGTACTGGTAGCGTTGCTGAAAGTTCCACCGGTGACAATTAGCTTGTCACCATGGCTCGTCATATTTGTGTCGCCGTTGAAGGCCACGTCAAGCGAGAAGTAGCCACCGGTGGCGTAGTCGATGGTCAATGTGTCGTCGCCGTCACCACCGTTAATCGTTAGACCAAACGGCTGGATCACACCCAGTGGCGAATCATAGATCAGCGTTCCGTGGTTCCGCAACTCAATCACGTTCCCGTTGCGGCGGAGGTTGAAATCGTCGTCTGTGGCGGCGCCCTCGACCACCGGGCTTCCCGTAATCGCTTCCACAACGACGTCATTGCCATCTCCGCCGGTGTACGAAATCTGGAAGGTTTGAACGCCGGCACTAAAAACAGCGTTCTGACTCAAACCAGCAAACGTGCCAACGACAGCGTCCGTCGTTCCATCGTTGTCAATTATTTTGTAGAGCGCTCCCAGCACGATCGGTGTTGGTCCGAAGGAAAAACTCAGATTTCCGGCTAGTGACACGGTGCCAGCTACGTCGAGCTGATCGTGCTGGGTGCCCGCGTCAGTGCCATTGAGTAGCACATCGAAGTGGCTGCCGGACTGGAAGTTCACATCCTCGGTGTGCAAGATCCCGGTCCCCGACAGCGTGCCTGGGTTGAGCCGACTGGTATTCAGAATCTGTGTTCCGTACGACGCCCCAGTAAAGTTGGTGCCGTTCCCACTGAGCGTCGCACCCGATTGAATCGAATTGGTATAGAGAGTCGTCAGCGTGCCGTTGAGTTCCAGGTTGGTATTGGCGTTTTGCACATACAAACGACTGGAAGAATTCGTCGGTCCATTGAGGACTGCCTTGCCGCCACCGAAAACGTAAACCTCTAAGTAATCTGAGGTGGTCACGTTCCCGTCAATCTGTAACGTGCTACCAGTCGAGGACCTCAAGAACAAAGAAGTGGTACCAGAACCAGACACATCCCCTGTCCACACATTGACCCCTTCGCTGGCGAAGAAGACGTTACCTGCCGTGATCGACAGCAACTCATCCACCACCGTGATGTTGTTCTCTAGTCGCAACGTGGCATTGGCGGCCAATTCGGTACCGGTGCCTGCCAACCCGTCGGCTGCCCCCAGCGCCTCGGCATGACGTACCGCCAGTGTGCCCGCGTTGACCGTGGTCACGCCACCGTAATCGTTGCGGGCTGCTAACGCCGTTGTCCCGCTGCCACCCGTCGAGACATTGCCACTGCCCCTGATCGAACCCGTCAACAACGTCGTGCCTGAGCTATTCGCCGTGCTGATGCTTAGATCGTTGCCGTTCAAGTCGATCACACTATTCACTGTGAATGTGCCGGAAACGGATTGACCAATTCCTTGCGGGGCAGTCAACATGACGTAGATCACGAACGTGTTGTTGGTGCCCTGCGAAGAAATTCCCGCTGCGAGTTCGATAGCGTTACCAGAGAAGTGGTAATTCGACCCTGAAATCAGGATGCCACCAAAGTTGGTATTCGCAGGGAAATCATTTATATTCGCCAGGCCTGCAGCGCCAGATGGAAAGACCAAATCGTCACCAGCACCCGGCCGTACATCGCCGACCCAATTCTCCGCCGTCATCCAGTTTGTGTCTGCACTGGTACCGCTAGCATCGTGCGCACCGTCCCATGTATAAACGGCTAGCAGGCGGCGATCTTCGAGCAATTCTGTTCCTAGTCGGCGGCGATTTGCGGACTTGCTGTTGGGTGCGTTTCGTCGCTTGGACCGCTTGCAAATAAGCTTGTTGATTGATTTTTTGAGCATATTGGTTTTCCTGTGACGGTGGGGGCGTCTGATAGGGGGCGAACCGGGGGCAACTACTTGCGAATCAGACAAGGCAGAGCTTACCTGCATTTCGTAATGCGAATTCAGCCGCCGAGAAGCATATGGAAGCAACTATTTCTGTCAGCATTCTTTCGTCTTCCAGCACTTCGACGCTGCCAGTCGACCGGTTTTGAATCCGCGTAGCCGCGTCCTTCGATCTTGTTTGCACGAATTCCTGGTGCTTCGAGCCATTATGAATGTCAATCTTTGTGAAGTGCTGTCGGGCGCAAGGATCGAGTTCGACCTGCGTCTGACGCCAACGACTGCGCCGTCTGACATAGCTCAAGACACCTTCTTAACGTGCGCGCTTCAAAAGCAAAACGAGGCTTTCCGACGTGTGACGCTTCATCTGCAAGGACAGATCGCAAGCAACACCGCGTAACATCAGTTGCGCGACGTGCGACTCCTTGCTTGGAATAATATTTTTCTATTTCACGTTAGCCGAGTGTATTCCTATCTTGGCAAGTGAATCGGCGCATCACCATGGCCAAGCCAAGCACGCCCAGAATCAACGAATTCGGCTCTGGCACCGCGGCTGATGTCGTATACAGGCCGCTCGAGCCATCCGTGAAACTGGCTAAAAAGGCTAGTTTGCCTGATTCGAGTGAGTCGACGCCAAATCGCAGATCGCTCACGTATCTACCGTCGAGCAAATCTCCCGTCGCAACGACTTTTGCGAGCCTATCTTCGGAAATCGAATTCGTGTAGATTCCCGCTTCGCCGCTCGCGTCCAGCCCGCGAAACGCAATCATATTGCCCGACACGGAAACTGATGTGTCGCCGCTGAATAATAGTTTCGAAAAGTTACCGTCGCCCATGGGGACAGGTGTATTGAGGTCCGCTACACGAGTGAGTGTCCCGCCATCCAAGTAGGTCGCGTAAATGCCTTCTTGGCCATTTTCGCCGCGACCCTCAAACGCTACGATCTCGTCGGACAAGTAGGGATGATTGAGAACCCGAAAATTCCCGATACCGTTTGGGATTGCGAAATTGGTGTCGGCAACGCGGTCAATCGATCCGTCTGCGACGTTTCCGATGTAAATCCCAGTTTGTGAATCCACGCCGTTACCCGTCCAGGCAACCACGTTGTCGTGCAGAGCAACTCCCGGCTGTCCGAGCCTATCAAATGTGCCGACGCCGCCTGGAATTGCGGTATTTCGATCGGCAACGCGTTAGCCTCCGTTGGTCGACCAAACGTAGATTCCACGCTGGTTGCTCGAAGTATTTCCCACCACTGAACGCTACCATCGAGCCCGAGACAGAACTCAAGACTCATTCCGAAAAATCTCCCAGATCCGTTCGGTATGGCAGTGTTTCGGTCAGCGATTACGGATATCGTCTCGTCGGTCGTAGAAGCGGCGTATGTTCCAAGTTGGTCGTTGCTTCCGTGCGCCCGAAGGTAGGATTGTCTCCGATGAGGATCTCAAGAATTCGATGTCGGTGAAGTTGCCGTCTCCACCTGGAATTGCGTCATTGAGGTCCACTATCACCGAAGCCTGGAGCCGCCTGTTGAGGGCCAAATGAGCATGCTGCCCACTGCGAAACGCGACCGTTGAACCGGAAAGAACCGGCTTGCCAAATCAAGCACCAACGCTGTTCGGTATTAGCGTTTGAAGTGTCGGCGATCCTCGTGAACTCTGCAGCGAGGCTATTCTGGTTGGCGGCCAAAACGAAGATCACCACGATCGAGGGCACGCACACCCAAGAAGCTTTTTGCGAACGAATTCGTGAGTTTGGAATGGGCATTGGGTTCATGGATTTCTAAAAAAGTTGCAAATCATGGAAAAAGTTTTACGAATACAGTCGAGGTTGCTCTTGATGTGATTTGCACAACTTTGCAAAGGGACGTTTACGTGAAATTTGCTTACTTCGAGTCATGATGAATGTCAATCTTTGTAAAGCGCCGTCAGGCGAAAATTCTACAATGCAGTGATCTTCCACTGTTGGCTCTGAACTGGCACCAATCGGCTTGGCCTATCGCTACTTCAGGTCTGCAGCGTGAAAGAACTGCCGCTTATTGGTTCAAAGATGCGGCCGGCCGGCTGTCCGGTTATTCTTAGATCAGTTGGATTTTTGCCGGAATTTGGCGCACGGCGTCTAGTCACTTGGATTGAGTACCGAAAATGCGACCGAAGCAGCCAGTTGAGATAGCCGAGTTGATTGGGCAAGCTAAGTCCGGAGATGCGGACGCGCTCGGGTGTTTGTTCGATCTCTATCAGAGCTACGTTCGATTAGTTGTGCGGATCGAGTTCGACCTGCGGCTGACACCAAAGATTGCGCCCGTCCGATAGCTCAAGAAACCTTTTTGCAAGCAACGCAAAGTTTTCCGCAATTTTTGGGGAGTACGGAATCCGAGTTGACTGCGTGGCTACGATCGATTCTTGCGTCGCAACTTGCGGCTTAAATGTTCGACTATCAGATTGTATCGCGATATCCGAGTGGAGCAACACGCCCAACACTCGATTGACCAATCGACTGCAAGGATTGGAGAACTTATTTGCTGATCGAGGACTGATCCCCCAGTGAAAGTGCGATTCGTCGAGAGCGATCTGTCATTTGACTGGATGCCCTGGCTAAACTATCCGGCGAATATCGCGAGATGTTGATCGTCATCTGCAGGGACGAAGTTTTACCGACATCGCAGAATATAGTGATCCGGACGATCGATAATTAATAAAGGTGTTTGGCGTCGCGCGATTGCGAAATTGAAATTCATTATTGATGAAGAATCGATTTAACTCATGTCATCTGCCCCATTAGAACCGCCTGAGTCGGACGCGGAAGCGCGAATAACTTTGGCCATGGAATCGTATTTGGCAGAGCTAGAATCGGGTGGCAGTCCCGATATTAATGCCTACCTTCAACAGTTTCCTGATATCGCAGATCTTTTAAGGCCACAGTTGGAGAGCATCGCTTTCTTGCATGATGCGGCACCGCCAATGGCTCCGAATCCGCGAACGGTGTCGGAGCACGTTCACGACATTAACTCGTCGTCCATGATCGGCGATTATCGGCTGATTAGACCCATTGGCCGCGGCGGGATGGGAATTGTCTACGAGGCGGAGCAAACCACGCTGGGAAGACGAGTGGCATTGAAAGTCCTTCCCGCGGCAGCAGCCGTTGACTCTCGGCAACTCGCTCGGTTTCGCAACGAAGCGATGATCGTCGGGCAATTGTCTCATCCTCATATCGTCAGCGTGATTGATGTCGGGCAGGCAAATCATGTTCACTTTATTGCAATGGAGTACATCGATGGTCGTTCGTTGGAACAATTGATTACTGACTGGAGACAAGAAGATAACTTCACGACTCCTCTCCGCGATCCGTCCAGTGGTCGTGGTTCTGCTCGATCTGGCCGTGACGAGTTGAAGCGGCTTCGAATGTCGGCAGAGTACTGCTGCCAAGTCGCTAGTGCCTTAGAGTATGCGCACCAACTGAGTATCCTGCACCGAGACGTGAAACCATCCAATGTGATGGTCAATTCATCGAACAAGGCGCTACTCACAGATTTTGGCCTTGCACGGATCGCAGACGTGAATTTGACAATGTCGGGCGATATCCTCGGCACGATGCGTTACATGAGTCCTGAGCAGGCCAGTGGCGATCAGACGAGTGTTGGCCCATGCAGTGATGTGTATTCTTTAGGGACGACGCTCTACGAATTGGTGACCCTGCAACCGATATACGGGGGCGACCACCGAGGCGAGATACTGAAGTCGGTGTTGTCGGGCACTACGAAAGCACCGCGTGTTCTAAACCCACACATTCCGAAGGATTTAGAAACAATTATCCTGAAGGCGACTCAGAGCTACATGGGAGATCGCTACCATTCCGCTCAAGAGTTATGCGACGACTTGGAGAGATTCCTGCGCGATGAACCAATTCAAGCGAGACGACTTTCACCGATCGATTGGATAAGCAAATGGACTCGTCGAAATCAATTCTTGGCGATAGCTGGCGTGGCGACTACGACACTGCTAATGATGGCATTCGCAATCAGCACGTTGCTCGTGTGGCGAGCTCAAATACAAACCCGTAACGCACTCATCGAAACGAAACGTCAGACATCGCAGGCAGAAGACTTACTCTATCTCGCAGACGTCAAACAGGCCTACCAGGCTTGGGAACTTGAACGTATGGATCAAGTCGAAGAAATACTGGATCGGCATCTTCCCAAGGATAACGAACTCGATCGAAGGGACTTCGCCTGGCACTTGCTAAAAAGTATGGCGAAACAACCCGAAGCGACTGTCATTGGCTCGCACCAAGGTGCAGCAAACGAAGTGGCTGTATTTCCAGATGGCGAGCGTTTTGTGTCCGTAGGAGATGACGGTGCGTTGCGAGTTTGGCACATTCCAACACGTTCGCTCTTGAACGAAATTGACACCGGTGGAAACGCACTCTTCTCCGTCGCGATTTCGCCGGACGGTGAATCGATTGCCACCGGAAGTACAAAAGTTCAAATCTGGAATGCTCAGTCCGGCGACCGAGAGATGGTGTTGACCGAGGAAGATGCCAATGCCGAGTCAATTGCCTTTTCCCCCGATGGACAGAAAATCGCCGTTGGTTTCCGCTACGATAAAGTGTTCCTGTTCGCTCGATCGGGCGAACTCATTCGGTCAGTTGATGCGAAGTCTCGGTTCGAGTCATTGGAGTTTTCCAAAGATGGAAAGCGAATATTGGTTCCCAGCCGCATTCCAAGTACCTATAGCAACAGCACAGTGGAATATGTACGCATCTGGAAAGACGACCTGACGTCAGTGGATCGAGATTTTGTGTCTGAAAGTGGGCCAAATGCACCGTTCGGTCGCTGCAAGTTGGCGACGGTCGCTCCGAGCGGTCAGTTTTTTGCGCTCAGCGGATACGGCGATGGTGGATACACGATTTTAGCGGATGCCGAAAGCGGCAAAGTGTTATTGACGTTGCCATGGGAGCACAGTGAGATCAAAGCGTGCGCAATATCAGCGGACGAACAAGTCTTGGCTGCCGGATTCGATGATGGGACCATCGACTACTGGCAGCTCGAACGATCGGATTCGAGGGCGTTTCTTGCGCCTGAGCGGAAATACTCGATTCGAGCACATCGTGGGCAAGTTCGATCGATACGGTTCGCGGAGGACAATCAGTTGATTTCTTGTGGTCATGATGGACACGTCAAAACCTGGCATTTGGGCCTTAGCCAATCCACTAGACGAACGCCTAGAAACGTCTCCGCGATTGAGTGCAGCCGCAACGTGACATTCATCGCACGCGGAGATGTGATAGAGCGAATTGACCACAACGGGAAGCGTCTTGAATTGACGGTCGAAGAAGCGAATTTCGTGACCGTTGACCATGCAGCTGATCAAAACCTGCTTGCCGTCTTTTGCAACGACCGACAAGTCCTTGAATTGCGTTCAAGTGAATCGCTACAAGTCATACGCGATGTCCACCTCGATGAATCTGCGTACGCAATCGCGTGTTCTCCCACACAGAATAAATTGGCAGTATGTACGATGGGACGTGTCCGTTTTTTTGGCACAGAGGAACTGGCCGAGCAAACGCCAATCACGTTTGACGTTGAGAAAATCGCGTACACTGTAGAATTCGCTTCGGATGGAAAGGTAATCGCATATGCAGGTAATTTTGGGGAAATCACCGTCGTAGATGCAATTACAAGGGAAAGAATTCACAGCATTCCTACGCACAGTCCGACCAAGTGTTTGACCTTCGATTCGACAAGCAATTTACTGGCCAGCGGACACGACGACGGGTCGATTTGTTTGTGGAACTGGGTGACCTGCGAGCCAGTCGCCGTACTAACTGGATACGAAGGAGTGGTCCGCGATCTTAGCTTTTCGCCGAACGGCAGCATTCTTGCGTCTATCAGTTCGCGTGGCGCTGCTCAGTTATGGTCTGTGAGATCGGCTCGAGAGATCGGTGTTATTTGCCGTGGCCTGGCCGGTTGGACTGTAGCCTTCTCGTCAGACGGCCACACAATCCATGTTGGATACCAACGAAAATTGGTGACCCTTCGTGCAGACAGGTGACAATGAAGCCGACTCTCTCGACGTCGGCAAGCTAATTGTCTAAGTGCGATCTTGAAGTCTTGACTGATACGAATCGATCGTGGCAAAGCATGCGCAAGACCGTTTCGCAAACGGCACAATTCGCCCCGGGGAAACGAAAACGCGTCCAGTGCGTTTACAACTAATACCAACTTGTCAAAGGTCCTTTGCCGTCATTCTTTCCCAAAGTCGAACCGTTTACAGAGCGATTCCGACGCGCGGTGACGTATTGGCACAGAGGGCCACAGGAAGAAGGTGGTTGCCGATCCGCAAATAAGGATATCCTGAAGGAAGTTGTGCCAAGAATTTTGAACAAACTGCTTAAGATCCATTTGCCGCGACGCCATTTCATGACCAAGGTGGGCGTGACCTGTGCAGGAACTCGCCCGCCACTATTCTCGGCAGTTTTGAACGTTGTGACAGGCGAATCGCAAATCTCGATTATCGACTCTGGGTCGCGGACCCTCGCTGGCGGCCTTTGTCTTGTTCGATCCAGTCGTCGGCTTGTTCGAGCAGTTTTTGAGTTCGCAGTAGATCGCTGTCTCGCAGATACGGCGTGGTTTCGTATTCGCCGTCGTCTTTTTTGTAGCTGCGGTCGATCTTAATGGAATAGTTGTCGTAGCCCTTGTCGGTCTTGTGTTTCCAAACGGCCACGCTGATGCCACCGGTTCCATTGAAGCGTGCGGCGGGACGGCCTGATGTTTCTTGGGTCGTTGCTTCGTTTTGATTTTGTTCGTTATCCATGTTTCACTCCAGTCGTTGATTTTCGCAGGGAGTTACCGCAACGATTGGAAGTCGTCAAGCGTTAATTGAATTTAGGGGATTGGATTCGCCATTGATGCCAAAATTCCGTCGTTCAGTTCCAATTCGAACGACGTAGCCGTTCACATCCTTCTTCTCCCGGCACGCGGCTGTCACGCCCAACGTGACACTTTGGATGGCTGTCTACGCTCGTCAGCAAGAAGCGTTTGCTCGCGAAGGCTCGCCAACCTGCCAAGCCGGTTTCCATCTGCGATGAGACCCTCCGGCTTTCGGTTGCACTTCTCGCTTTGGCCGAGCGTCTTTGGACTGCCATCGGTCACGATGGTCGTGGCCGGCAACGCTTCAACGAGAAGGAATCTCATCATGAACGCAATTCTTCAAGCATCTGATTTACGCCAATTCTCTGGCGACCTGGAACGGTTTCGGCATCAATTCAACCGCAACGTCATCTACACGCCGGGCGTGCAATATCTGGCCGAGCAAGCTCAGGCTTACTGGCTGATCGACGCGATTGCGTCTTACTTTGGCAGCGATGTCATGAACCAAGCGACGCAGAAAGATTCGAGACTAAGATCCATGCAGTTCTGGCGATTGGAAGTGCAGGACGACAGTGGCGTGCTGACAGCTCGAGCGGATGACGGGGTCAAACCGTTCGTTCGTCAGGAGATCGAATACACCGACTTTCCGCTGGAGGTAGTCGACATCTGGGCAGGCTTTGATGGTACTCGGTGGACGCTGTACCTGCCGAGCGAACATTAACATCTCATCGCCGGGCGATGTCACATCGTCCGGCAAACCACACGAAAGGAATCGAATCATGCCACAAACTCGCCCTATTAACTCGGCTGAAAAGCAGAACTTTGAAACGCTGATTTCGGCGATCAAAGCTGACCACGCTTGCCTGATGAGTGTCTTCGACCATCACGCTCAGAAGCCGGTCGTCATGATCTGTGCGGTCAATCGTCACCCGCAGGAAACGGACGAATTTGAATTCGTGCCGCTGGCCGTCCTTTGCGACGGCGACCCCTATTCGCAATTCATGCCACCGATGCAGGAGGGCTCGCAATGACACTGCACTACAAAGTCTGGCTGGAAATCGAAGAGATCGATGAAAGCCGCGATCACTACCAAACCATGGACACGCCAAGAGGTTCCGTGGCGTCGTTCACCGATTACGAGGACGCTTGCCGGTTTGTTGGACAAGCCAACAAGCTGCTCGCGTCGCTGCCAGCAGTCGAATCACCAAGCAAACTTCAACCAGGAGCAACACATGCAACAAGCCATTGAGATTTCAGAAGATGCCTTTGCCGCCATTTTTCAGCCGAAACGCAATCACCTTGACGAACATGCTTCATTCGACTGGGGCGACGGCTTCGGCACGTTGTTTGAAACCTTTGGCAAAGAACTTGCCTATGTACAATTGCAAGATGCGTCTTGCATCTGGACGCTGGTGGAATGTGATGGCGGTCAGTTCGTTATCAGCGGTTTTCACTTTGTGAATCGGCTCGGCTACTTCGTGACCGAGCGTCCCGTGCCCGACGGCGTGGACATCGAGGTGCCATTGGAGGACGATCTGCCGCTGCTGACTGCGTCACAGCGAACGTCATTGATCGAAGTGCTCAACTATCTGGCCGACGAAGAGCTGCATTACGAAGCGTGCGAAGACGCCGAAAAGCCGCATCACATCTGGCGGCATTGCGTCGCGTTGCGGCAACTGGTCGAGCACGAGTTGCCGACGTGACTGTCATGAAATTGTCACTCGCCATTTGCCACCGTTGCTGTATGGTCTGCCGATGAATATCAAGCAGGCCAAACAGATTCGACTGGAAGACGCGTTGACGCGGCTCGGCTATTCGCCTGTGCGTCAGCGAGGTGCCGATTTGTGGTACGCGAGTCCCTTTCGGGAAGAGTCGGAACCATCCTTCAAGGTCAACACGGTTCGCAATCTTTGGTACGACTTTGGTGCAGGCGAAGGGGTGATCTGATCGACCTGGTTCGCAAACTCTATCGGCTGGGCACCGTTTCCGATGCCCTGAACCATCTGGATGATTTCGAGGGTCTCGCGGCGACCAAGCCGTTTGTTCGCCCCGCAAACAATGACAATGCCGAACCGGACGCTCCGGCCTTCACGCTGATCGATGAAAAGCCGTTAACTTCCAAAGCCTTGATCGCCTACCTGGACGAACGCGGCATTCCCGCCGGCGTCGCGTCCAGCTTAGTCCGAGAAGTCCATTATCGCCACGGCGACAAGAACTATTTTGCCTTGGGTCTGCCAAACGAATCGGGCGGATTCGAAATTCGCAATCCCTATTTCAAAGGGACGATTGGCAACAAAGACATTTCGATAGTGCCAGGGCCGACCGGCCGAGTCTTCGTCTTTGAAGGCATGTTTGATTTTCTCACGGCAGTCGCTCGATTTGGCGGCAAGCTCGACGGCACCGCATTGATTCTCAATTCGGTCGCACTCAAGGAAAAGGCGGTCGACTGGCTGCGGCAGCACGAGCCAACCGTCATCGAACTCTACCGCGACAACGACCGTTCCGGCGAAGAACTAGCCGCCTACTTCTCCGAGAATCTTTCTCAGCCCACTATCGTTGACTGGTCGACACTCTACCAAGGCCACAACGACTTGAATGCCTGGCATGTAAATCAACAGCGAGGTGCAGTCCGCCGTTAGATCGGCCATGATTTTCGGTTGGTTCGTCCTTGTCAAAATCGACCGGCACCGTGAGAACCTCCATGAATGCACACCGACTTTGCTTTTTTCTGCCCGATTGAGCTGGCGGATAGCGTGATCAAGAACGCAAAGATGTTACGCCAAAAGATTTGCGAGTAGTGTCGCAGCCTGCTAGACTCACCGTTTTACCGTACGGCGCGAACCGCACCTACTTGGCCGTTATTGGACGTCTGGCGGCTTTGACGTAGTTAGGGAAACATGACGCTGACCTCGACAGATTCGTTTCCAGAAATAAATCAACGTGAATGACAAGCGAACCGAAAGTGTGACGTTCACCGGTGCTTTACATGCTCAACGCTTTCCGGTTTCGCGTGTGGGGGCGACGATGGTGACGTGTCGCGATTCGCTTCGGTCAGCCATTACTCTTATTGAAGTGCTTGTTGTCTTGCTGATTATTGCTGGACTACTAGCAATGTTTTTTCCGGCCGTTCAAGCCTCGCGTGAATCGGCTCGTGCTATAAGCTGCAGAAACAATCTTCGGCAACTGGATCTTGCGTGTCGGCGATTCATGGACGACCGCCGACGTGTCCCCGTGGAGTGGACAGTTGAGCTATTGCCGATGCTTGAAGAAACAGCAATCCTCGATTCGCTTAAGGCTGGCGTTCCGACGGCTAGGCCTGCAGTGTTCACTTGCCCTTCGCATACTGACTACTCAGAAGACGGTCCGAGTGGTGGTGCGGCCTTATATCGTTTGATGGTCAGTGGTAAGCCGAGCAATCCGTATGTCAGGTTCGTCGATCGGAGCACCGTAATTTTCGATAGCCCGCTGGTGCCGTGGAGTTCCGAAGTAAGCACTCCATTCGAACTTCAACCGGAAGGCCACGGGCCGCATCGCGGGGCGTACCTCCAATCGCCGGGAGTCTTCCTAAAATAAACTTCGCATGAATCCACGACTTAGCGGCTATTTGACAGAACAGTACGCTGAACTCAACGATTCGAATGAGTGTCAGGTTGCGAAAGTGGCAGAGCGTTCTCACCGCAAGCAAGCTATTGATCGGGAAACGTAATCAATTGCAGGCCTGATAAGAATTGAAAGTCGTTAGCAACGATTTGAACGCCTGGCACGTAAATCAACAGCGAGGTGCAGCTCGAGGTTAGATCGGCCATGATTTTCGGTTTGTTCGTCGCGAGAAACCTGACTGCGGCCGCGACAACCTCAATGCATGCAACGAGGACGCTCTTTAGGTTATTTAACGTTTGATCAGAGTTTTGTGGGCGTGTTGAGAGAGACTAACACTTGACCCGTCAGCTTTGACGAAGACGTTGCAACCCATTAGAATGGCCATCTCTTGGTCGGCTCATCGTGATCCGCACATGTATCGGACTAAGAACCCCGAAAATGCCGAACGTCCTCGGTACTCGGTTCCTAAAGGCAATGGCAAATGACGAATACCATCAAATGACTAATGACAAATCTGTTCCCACCTACGCCATCCACCATCGAGTTTAACTGCCAAGGAAATATCCCATGCCGAAATTGATAGTCGCCGTTGTCTTGATTCTTGGTTTCGCTTCCGCCGCCCCTGCCGCCGCGGCTGACTTGGTCTTCGATTGGGCTGCCGTGGGCAACGCGGGGAATGCGAACGACACGCACGGCGAAGGATACGGCGCTGTTGCCAATGCCTACCGTATCAGTAAACACGAGGTCACGAACAACCAGTATGCGGAGTTTCTCAATGCGGTGGCAGCGACGGACAGCTTCGGCGGTTCGGACCCGAATTTGTACAACGCCAACATGGACATAACACGGAGCGGAAGTTCTGGCAGCTTTACCTATGCCGTGAATGCGGGATTCGAGACCAATCCCGTGAACTATGTCTCGTTCTTTGATTCGATGCGTTTCGTGAATTGGTTGGAAAACGGTCAGGGAACGGGTGGTACCGAAGGCGGGGTCTACAACATTGGCACAGGAGTGAATGAGCCCCGAGCTGCGGGAGCGACCTTCTTTCTCCCGAGTGAGAACGAATGGTACAAGGCGGCCTATCACGATCCGACAGCGTCCGGCGAATATTGGGATTATCCGACGCAAAGCAATACGGCTCCGACTGCCGCCAGTGCCAATGTGGACAACGTCGTTGGCGACACGACGGACGTAGGCACGTACACAAGCGCCACGAGCTTCTATGGTACCTTCGACCAAGCGGGTAACCTTTGGGAGTGGAATGAGGCCGTTAAAGGTTCGGATCGTGGTATGCGTGGCGGGAGTTGGAACCTCAGCTGGTTAGACTCGGCTGCGTCGAACCGCGACTTCATCAACCCCACGGTCGAGTTCAATTTCATAGGTTTTCGCGTGGCAAGTGTCCCTGAACCAAGTTCGCGGCTGTATGGAGGTGTGGTGTTTTTGGGACTTTTGTGCTGGAAAAAGATACGCAGCTAACCCTTTCTGCTTTCTCCCCTTTACGCTGTTATATTTGAGATTTTGCCGAATGCACGAAATCGTCAACCGACTCGCCATCCGGCCAAAAGTCGGAATTCAACGAGCGGAAATCGTTTAGTACACCGACCCGTTGTTGAAAAGCTAGTTCGTCGACGGTGATATGCGTCGCCAACGCATGAAACTCGGAAGAATCAGCCTGTTCATTGCGATACCGCTTGGCAATAGCGGCAATGAACTCTTCGGCGGAAGCGAAATCACCCGCTTCGATCGCCGACAAAATGAGTCTTTCCGTTTCACCGTTGATTTCGATTTGCATGGTTCATCCATCCTGTTCGTGCCGTGTTCGCCTCCCATCTAATCTGGCATGGACAACCAGAAATGTCAACGCGATTCAGCGTTTATGTTCCTCTTGCTGGCGAACCGTCGTGTTCAGGTATTCGGCAATTCTATTCGGAAGCATCGGGGCGAAGTTAATTCGCGTTGGCTTGGTGGCATACCGTCCCTATACCGCTCTTTGACCGAACGATGCCACCTCGGACTGATTTCTGGCCGCTTACAGGCGTCGTCTGTCGAGGATCGTCGCTTCGCTTCTCAAGCATAAAGTCGGTTCCTCCACTTCGCTGCGCTCCATGGCCCCTCCAACTTTACGCTTGCCTCGCCTGCCTATACCGCCTGTTGGTCGCTGGTCATCAGGCCGAGGTGGTCTCGGTCGGAAAACAAAACGAAAGGAACTTTACTATGTCAAACAACAACGTCAGCAAACCGATCTATCGCAAAATGCTTCGCGGCGGCATCAGTGCCGCAGTTTTCGAGAACACTCGCGACGGTCGCACCTATCGCAGCGTGAACCTGCAACGCAGTTATCGCAAGAACAACGAATGGGCTCGCATGAGCATCTACATGGATCACGAGCACATTCCGTTCATGATCGAAGCCTTGGACGCCACCTGGAAATTCCTCAACGGCGATCTGCTGCCCATTGAAGACTCGGCAGAATCTGTCGAATCGGCCGACTCCCAAGAACCGGTTGACGAAGCCGCCTAGATCAACCCCAACGCCGCTCTCGTGTCACAGCGAGGGCGGCGATTCCCAAGGAGAATACTATGCTGAAGATTTTGCCGAAACGAACGACGCTTCCCCTTCCCGGTCCCTTCGCTTGCTTTGCTGGTCGCGATGGTGTCGACGAAACGTTTGATGTTTTCTGTTTAACTACCGAAGAACATATCGTTTCGACTTATTTCTGGGAGGCTCGCGAAGCGTGTCGCGTTGTCACGGAAGTCGTCACTTTCGCACTGAATCGATTCGCCGGGCACGACGTTGACGATTCGTTTGATTCGAAAGACATCGCGACCTTTCGCTACGAATATCCCGGCCCCTACTCGATCCGAAAATATCGCTGCGAAGGCCGAGGCCCCTGTTTCGAAGTCTACTGCCGATCGACCAACCGAGAAATCGTCGATCGATACGGCCGAGATCGTCTGGACAAGCGAATCGCCAAGGCAATTGCGTGTAGCTTGAATCGAATCTTTCCGAGTCCGTGACCGACCGTTCGCTTCTCTCCCGGCAGCGGCCAGAAGCCAACTCTACGCCGGCATGCCGCGTCGTTCGTACCACTTGCGACAAAAGCCGACGAACGCGGCGTTGGCATCTCTGGGCGGTTCGGTAATCCATTCTTGCCATTCCTGTTCGAGCAAATAGATGTCCCATCCCGGTGCCATTTGCCGACCCTGGGCATAGGCGTCGTCGCTTAGTCGGATCGATTCGCTCGGCAACGATTCGGTTGGCTCGTGCATGCTGCCGCGATTGTGAAACGTGACCATGTCATCTTCGTCAAGACTTACCGCGTAGTCCGGCATGTGCTGGTGGGCTGCGTCTTCGTCGACGATCTTCCAGACCAGTCGACGAAACTCTTTTGCCGTCGACGACGACGCACACTTCTTCTGCAGCAGCTCGAGCGAAATCTTCCACTCCTCTTTGCGACCGCAGTGCTTGCGAGCCAATTCGTACATGCGCCGTTCGAGCGGTTTACGAAGCCGAAAATAGTTGCGGTGCAGCGTTAACACTTCCTGGCCGAGCACCGCGTTGAAGACCCAGTCCGACAGATTCACTCGCAGCTGAGACATGCGATCCGAATCGCCTCGCGTCACGATTTTCCAGCTATCGATCAGGCCGAATCCTTCGCGAGTGCGTTCGTCGTTTGTTTTGATGTTAGTCTTGATTCGCGTGCCGCTGAGTCGATCCAGTGCGGCCTCCAGCTGTTCGTAGCCGCGACCATCCGTCTTGCGATTCGTGGCGACCAACAAGTCAAACGCCTTGAGGTGCAGAATCTTGTTCGGTGCTTCGCCCGCATTCATTTTGGCGATCAGCTGACTAATGCAGTAGATCAGAATGTCTTTGTCGTGAATGGTGGCCAGTCCGAGTGCACTCGGTGCGACCGTGATCTTCACGCCATTGTGTTCGTACTCGCGAATTCGCGTGTCCGGTTTGGTGCTCAAACTGTAGACAGGATGCTCCATCGATCCCAAGTCATTCTTGGGAATCGCTTCGGTGACGTCGCAAATGAAGAAGTCATCGATCGGATGACGATCTGGCAAGAGCGGCGTCTTTTGTTTCGTGTTTTCACCCACCATGAACTGACATTCGTGCTTTCACACACCTTTGTCAAGTTCTTTTCGTGTTTTCACCCACCGGCCGATTTGGCGAGCGATCTTTCGTGCTTTTACACACCCAACTTCGTGTTTTTACACACCGGCTTTCGTGCTTTTACACACCGGGCGATTTGGATTCTCGTGGCATGACAATACCTTGGCAGTGGCTATCCACAGCGTAACACTTTATCTAACACTTATTTAACACACTTGCAGCAAAAGTGCTCTTCGTCCGGAACGGCGAAGATGTGGTTGTTTGGCATCGAACGAAACCAATTGGCTACGATGTTTGCTTGGCAACCGCTGCATGGCTTAGCAAAGGGCGAACTGCATTTTCGGATACGGTTCGAATCGCAAGTCGGCACCCGGACGAACCGAGTTTACTCCGAAAAACGATTCTACTTATCAGTCAGTATCGCGAACGGCAATTCGACAAATTCGAATGAGCTTATCCAGGATTTGAGTTGCCGAATTGGTTCACAATCGGTTCGAGATACATCCGAACAGCTGACCATCTTCGTTCGAATTGAAAACGGTCAACTGAAGAATCGGGCTGCCCGAGCTGCTGCGGAAAGTCAGTTAGTTGACTGATTAATTACTTACAGACGTCTTCCCTTAAACCTGTTTAAGGAGAGTTTTACCGTAAAACCGCATCTGGGCATTTCTGCATAGACGCAAATTCACAGAATCGTGTTTCCGTAAATGCGGTTTTCCAGAGACGAGTAAAAGCGTGTCTGTGGCATTCCGGCAACACGGAGAATCGCAATTACGATTTGGCGTGAAAACGTCATTCTGTGTTTGACGGTTTCCGGAAAGCATGTTAGTCGCAGAGTCGTAATTCTGCAAAATCGCAAACAAGGAAGGTCGTGAATGAAGATTGGATTGCTCAATCAAAAGGGCGGTGTCGGTAAGACAACGTTGGCGGTGCACATTGCCGACGCGTTGGCTCGACGCAAGAAGAAGGTGTTACTCGTGGATGCCGACCCACAAGGTTCGGCACTCGACTGGGCAGCATCACGAGAAGGCGAGCCGCTATTTCCCGTGGCCGGTTTACCCAAGGCGTCGATTCACAAAGAGCTGCCTTCGCTGGCGAAAGGATACGACATGGTCATCATCGACGGGCCTCCACGCGTCTACGATGTGGCACGTTCGGCCATCATGGCGAGCGACCTCGTTTTGATTCCGGTTCAACCTTCTCCGTACGATGTTTGGGCCGCCAAAGAGATTGTCGACTTGATTCACGAGGCGATCGTTTACAAGCCAACCCTGAAAGCCGCATTTGTGATTAATCGCAAAATCGTAAATACGGCATTAGGACGTGATGTGTCAGACGCACTTTCAGAATATCCGATTCCCGTCATGGAAACCGCCATCTGCCAACGCGTGGCACTCGCTGAATCGGCCGCTCAAGGCCAGACGGTTTTCGAAACCGCTCCCGGAAGTCCAGCGGCCGACGAAGTCACATTGCTCACCAAAGAGATCACAAGGATGCTGAAATGAAGAAAGTCCGATTCGCCAGCAAGCCTGGAATGACCAAGTCGAACGAACCACAATCACCGGACGACTGGGTGGAACTCGCCAACAAGCCCGATCCTGGCGAACCCACAAAACGCCTCACCATCGACATCCCGCTGTCTTTGCACCAACGCTTCAAGACCCGCTGCGCCTGGGAAGGCCTGAAAATGGCCGATGTAGTTCGGGAGTTGATTGAGCGAAGGTTTCCGGAGGAAAAGAAGGCGGAGTAGGGTACGTGCCGTTCTGCTGGATGGTATTTCCTTGTTGATTTAATGGAATATTGGCGATTGCGATACGTCGTCAAGGCGTTGCCGACTTCTTCTAGCTATGCCAAGGGCCGGATAGAAATCTATCGGATGTCGATTAGCTAGGTAAATGGTGCCAAATACTACGGTAGTTTTTTCCCGATGAACCGTTGAATTTCTATTCGGCGCGTGCACCATCACGTTTGTTTTACCTCAGCGAGGAATCGTTTGTCACGGAACTTCATCCTTTGACGTCCAATGTTAAAGATCTGAGGGCACTTCTTGTCGTCTATCCTGCGTCCAGTTTTCGCTAGGAACCAACGAAATAGGCCTTCGGTCGAGGGAGGGCTGACGGCGATTGCAGAGTGCGCGAAATGCAAATGAAACGCAGATTCGCCAAATAGCAGCGAATAACGCATAGAAAGAGTCATTCGCTATCTCATCGACCTATCGTTGAGGCGAATTTGTCGAGGTCATTCCAACTTGGTCTTAACGGCTGAACCCGAACATCCTAGAAAGTAGTTGTAGCTATCCAACCATCGACGACATGAGGGGCATACGGGCATCCGCGACACCGGTCTGAGTTTGCTTTGGATCAAAGGATCGGCAATAATACCAAATAGTTTCCATTTGAAGTCAATTGGCAGGGCGAATACGTGGAAGAAAAAGAGAAGTCAGAGTTAGATGCGGCCCTCAATGGTGACCTTGATGCCCTGGGGCGACTGCTTATTGCCAGCCATGCGAAGTTGCGTAGGCGGATATCGTCTAAACTAGCAACGAATCCGTTTGCGGACTTCTCCGCCGATGACGTGATACAGGAAGTGTTTGTGGATGTGCACCAGGGTATTAGGTCGTTTGATCGGGAACGAGGTTCCTGGCCTGGGTGGCTCAACAAGGTGACCGACAACCGACTGAACACAATGCTTCGCGAACGGAGTCGGAAGAAACGCGGTGGTGAGCACGAGCGAGTTGAGAAAGCCCCAAACCAAGACTTTTCGCAGTCGGCCATCGAATTTGTTGCGTTACTCGCTGACGAAGCTGGAGCTACTCCAAGCCAACTAGTCGCGAAACATGAGATGGTCCGAGCGTTGCAACTTGGTATCGCAAAACTACCCGACGACCAACGCGATGCCATCCTGAAATACTGCATCGACGAGAGAAACCTCGATTCGACGGCGGATCTGCTGGGAAAGACTGACGGAGCGGTCCGCGGGCTTATTCATCGTGCCAAAAAGTCACTGAAAGAATATCTGGGCAGTTCAACGACTTGGTTCACGCAGTGAACTGCAAGAAGGCGTTCCAGTAAGCGTCTCCCAGCACCATTGCACCGCTGTCCGGTGGGAGTGGCGCGGTGGGGATTTAGGTTTGCTGGATTTGTGGCGGTTGAGTTCGGTCGGCGCGGCGGTGTTGGCGTTTTTCGTGTTGGCGAATTTGTTTGTCTTGGCGTTCTTGTTCGCGGTAGGTGCGAATCGATTCGGAAGGCGACGCTGCCCAGTTTCAGGGCAGCAATGGTTCGTAGTCGGTTTCGCCGGCGAGCAGTCGCTTCAGCACGTCGTCCACGTACGCCCAGACGTCGATGTTGTTGCGGTGAGAGGCACTTTCGGATAAAGTAGTTTGATGCCCGTGTCGTCGCACGCCACAATCGAATCGCCTTGCAGCGTCCGTTTGAAGTACGCCAACAGCGGTTCGATGATCATTGCACAGTTGATCAGAATGTTCAGCATCAGGCTGCGCGACGGTGCCCAGCCGCTGCCGGCGAACATGTTTTGCAGCCGGTACAGCGTCAGGAAGTACGCGTATTTGTGCGTGATGATTTGCGTGGCGACGGACGTGTCGTACTTGTCGCCTTCGACGATGCCGGTCGGGCGTTCCGCCGACGCAACACCGCACTGCGGCTGATTTTTGCACGCGTATTTCATGTACTTCGTGACGTGCACTTCGAGCCTCGGCGGGATCAGCACCATCTTTTCGAGCACGTCCCACATCGACTCCGGCAGCAGCTGTTTTTCGCCGTGCGTCGGACAAATCTTGTCGGCGGCGGCGGCGTCGCGAACCTTTTCCACTCGAGGCAAATGCTCGGGAAACGCGTTGTTCGTGCGGCGTTTGCGGCGAGTGTGTTCCTTGACTTTCAGACCGGCTTCTTCGACCGCTTCGGCCAATCCGTCGGCGGCGTCGGCCGCATCGTCGGTGTCGCCAAAGTCGATGCGAAGTTGATCGGGGTCCGCAATGTAGCGTTCGCTCTTTCGACCGAAGCGTTCGCGATAAAGTTGCAGGTAATCGTTTTTCAGCTGCTGATTTTTTTCTTCGAGCTGTCGAATCACATCTTTCCCGCGCGCGATTTCTTTTTGCGAATCAGCCAGCTGTTCATCTCGGCGTGCGATCTCTCTCTGCGAATCAGCCAACTGTTGATCGCGCTCAGCGAGTGCGATTTGCTGTTCGCCGAGCAATTCAAGCAGCTGCGGTTGGGAAAGTGATTCGATGTTTTTCATGTTCGCCAAGATAGAAAGGTCTGCTTGAGCGCGCAAGCCCAAAGCAGACTTTTTTGGCGAAAGATTCAGAATTTTTTTCGAGCGAATCGAATCATCTTTCACAATCACGCGACATAGCGTTTGCGTCGCGTGGGCGAAGCGGCGAGCGACACTCCGGACAGCAGCATCGACAGTTCGACCGCGTCGATTTGGCGCTTGGGCGAACCGTCGAGCGACTCGAGCATTTCAAACGTGCCGGCTTCCAGCAGTCGATAGTACAACCAAAATCCGCCGTCCGCGAAGTGCAACAGCTTCATGCGATCGCGGCGGCGATTGACGAACAGAAACAAGCTGCCGTCCGTCGGGTCGGCGGCGAATTTTTCTCGGATGATGGCCGACAGGCCGCGAAATCCGCGACGCATGTCGGTCGGTTCCGTGCACAGAAAGATTCTGTTTTGATTCGACCACGCGATCATGACCGACGCCTCGATGAACGGGTTTGGTGGTGGCGAGTTGAGTTGGATTCACGGCGGTGCGTTGCGTCGAGTTCGCGTTGATGTATTGCGTCGGGTTCTTGGTGATGTGTTGCGTTGGATTCTTGGTGATGTGTGGTGTTGGATTCTTGGCGGTGCGAAGAACTGGTTTCGGTGGCTTCGACTGCCGGTTCAGGTTGAAGAGCGGAGCGAGATTCGCTGGCTTCGACTGCCGATTCGTAGCGACAAGTGGAAAGAGCTTCGACGGTTTCGGTCGTAGCTTCGTACGGATGAGCGGAACGAGTTGCGGTGGTTGCGGCGGTAGGTTCACAGGGATCAGCGGAGCGAGTTGCGGTGGTTTCGACGGCTCGTTCGTAGCGAACCAAGCAATCCACAATCGCAGCCGCGAGCGTCGTGTCTCGACCCAGTGAAATCAAAATCCCATTCGGCAATTGAGCCCGAGCCACGTCCGACTGCTCCGCAATTTGCTGCGTTCCGTTCGACTGCTTCGGGTGTGGATGCTTTGCAGTTTGGTGCTCTCCGTTCGGCTGCTCCGCTCGAGCCCTGTTTGGATGTTCGGCGTTTGGATGTTCGGCGTTTGGATGTTCGGCGTTTGGATGTTCGGCGTTTGGATGTTCGGCGTTTGGATGTTCGGCGTTTGGCTGGCTAGTCACCACGAGTTCAGTGAACGAAGTCGCTGCCGTGGCACGACGATTCGATGTCGCACCGCCGACCACCGGTTTTCGTTGCGATGATTCGCCGAGCGGCTTCCGGTCAGGCGTCTTGCCCGTAGTTCGCCGCGAGCCCAAGCGGCTTTTCCATCGGTAAAACGAAGCAGGCGAAATACCTTCCGTTTTGCAGAACTCGGCAACCGTCTGCTCGGACACCGAGTACCGTTCCAGCCGCTGCTCCCAAACCGCCCTTCGCTCCCCGATCGCCATACGTTCCATGTGACATCTCCATCAACAGAATTGAAGAAATCACCCAGCCTACACCACCTGGAAACCATGGCTGACAGAGACGCTTACGGAAAATTCGCGTAAGGCCGCAGCTGCCACACCGGGCAGCGACCACATTCGAGGAATGGATTTGGACGACAGAGAATGCGACGGGCGTCTGCGTTTCGTCTCATGCTGCCATCCAGTTTCTCGAAATCGTGCCGTGCGGTCCCAGAATCGTCCCAAAGCCGGCTCCTGGAAGTCGACTGGACGCGTAAATTGACTGCATCTCCAACCTCTCTCACTCGTTCTGACCTCGAGAGATGCAAAAACAAGGAGGATAGAACTTCCGACATCTGCCAGGAAGTAAAGCACGGTGGAGAACACACGTTTTCGAGCGGCCGGAGAGTAACAACGCGGCAATTTAAGTGACGTTTCCGTGACGAGTATTCAACGGTCACGAAGCGTGTGTAGCAGATGGCTCCGATTTCGGAGCCATTTGCATTGGTGGACGTGGGCTATCGATCGACGTCACTCGCGTCGTGGTTTTCTTCTGCGAACGGCCAGACGCCAGTGCCATTTCAGCCGGCCCCAGATTCGCCCCATCGCCCACTCTTCTCGATGACGGCCGCAGCTAAGATTCAAGCATTACCAACTCTCTCGCCCCAAGAGATGAAAAAACAACGGGGACATGTCAACGCCGGAGAGTAACAACGCGGCGCGACATGGAGGTTCTCAAGCGAGACCTCGCAAAGCAAGTTCGACGATTGAGAACGGAGCTTGATCACGAGGGCGATGCAATCGCCAGCGGGGGATCTTCACAGAGGATTCCATGAACCAACGTCCGAGGCTGCAAGCCAAGGACCACAATGAGGAATGATCACGATGGCACTTAAGACCAAGGATCAAAAGTTTTGCAAGGTTATTCACAACGAGAACGGGAAATCAATAACGAGAAGAGTCCACACGATGGTCGTGCAAGACGCTGAAGGGCGCGTGCACTGGCTAAAAGGTGACAAGCTTCCGGAGTCGATGACCCTACACACCGGCCATACTTATAGCGGTGCGCATCTAGCCGAGGTGCTGTTGAACCCAAAGAAGGCCAAGGCAATTCCGCTGAGTGCGGCTCCAACTTGGAGTCCGTCCCCGCAGAATGTCCTTTACCTAGTAGCCGGCATGGTTTTCTACGGCGTGATTCGCGCGCTGATAGAAGCTTCCATCCAGTCACTGGTGTAAGAAGTTGAACGCGAGAGGCCCATCGGCAAGGTGCTCTCGCGTGCAGTTGTTTTTTGCCACATGTCGCTGACGAATGTCAAGCATGTGGCTTCCTGTGGGCGGCCGATAAGGTCGCCCACGTGCAGGTTGGCTTTGTCCAACCTGCTTGGCAAACCCCGCATCGTATCCAGAAATAAGCGGATACGGAGCAATTCGAATGGAGGTGTCATGGGAAAAACAGGACCAGCCCATGAGATCAAGCTAGGAGTGATTCGAGCAACCATTTGGGAGAACGAGACGAGCGATCACGAGACGAGCGATCACGAAACGTGGTTTAACGTCACGATCTCTCGGTGTTATCGAATCGGAGATGAAATGAAAGATACGTCGTCGCTTCGAAAAAACGACTTGCCTGTCGCCATGGCGGCGCTCGAGATGGCATATCGTTGGATTTGGCGTGTTACCGTGAAACGCGGTAACGCAACGAATCGCGATGCGAGCAAAACAGTTCGGAGGAAGTGATATGGCGACAAGAATTTCGACCGTTGCTCTCTTCGAGTTGGGTGACATTCGCTTTACTCCTGGCGTGGTGAAAAAGTTCACGCAGGAGGAGACGCTGATATCACTCGGTCGCCACGTTGTGGGCGACTGGGGAATCGTCTGTCAGCAGGATTGGAAGGAAAACGATTTCTCCGTTAAGAACGGATTTCGCATCCTTTCGTCCTACACTGGTAGTGGTTCCGCGACGTACTGGATCATCACGGAAGCAGACCGTTCTGCAACAACGGTCTTACTTCCGGAGGAGTATTAAGTTGCCTGAGTAGGTTTGGCCACGGTGGGGAGGAGGTGCATTGTGCACTTCTCCTCGCCGCGGTTTTTCATTGGATCGAGAAATAGCACGAACGACTCCGGGATGCAAGTCAAACCGCACCCGGTTGTCGACGAACTAGGACAAACGATGGCGAAGCAACTCACGGATGCTCGAAAGTCGCTGCAACGTGCGAAAGAAGCTGCGCAGAGCCGGCTGAAAGAACTGGATGACGAGCGTCGCGACTTAAAGGCGTCCATCAAGCAGCTCAACGCGGCATTGAAGGCACTCAGCACGACGGCGGACCGGCGTCAATCGAAGACCGCCGAGAAATCTCCAGATGCTGCCAGCGATCAACCGGTGTCACCGTCTGACTCTGAACAACAGCCACCGATGAATCTTCTCGGCTGATATTCGAATTCTCCGTGGCGGCACATTCTCTTGCCGCCCCCTCGCGACCCAGGTTCGCCCCACATCGAACTTCTATCTTCGCTGGGCGCTGTGATCATACCTATGACGCGGCAATTGTTTCGTCGCGGTTGATTCTTCGCGAGCGTCAAACACAGCCCGCGAGTCGCAAGGGAGAAAACGATGCCAGATGGTCAAGGTCCAATTCACGAGATCAAACTCGGTCGCATACGGGCAACGATTTGGGGCAACCGAACCAATCGACAAACACTGTGGTACAGCGTCACCGTCTCGCGGAAGTACCGCGATGGAGAGCAATGGAAGGAAACGACGTCATTCGGTCGTGACGACCTACCGCTACTGTCGAAGGCGGTCGAATTGGCTTACGGCTGGATCTGGAAGCAAACAAGTCAGTCAACTTCGGAGAGCGAAGAATGAGCACAACGAACAACAAGCCCTACGTTATCGTCGGCGCTGGCGAACTTGTTTCGCACGTGCGACGAACGGCCGTGGAAGCTGGCGTGATGAGCTATTACTTCAACCTGTTTCGTCTGCAGCTAGACGGCGAAGCAAGCCAGTTGTTCAGGCCGCGAGACCTGATCGACATCGTCAAAGCCTGCCAAGTGTTGGCATTCACCATCGCCGACGACGGTTGGGTTTCCCACGATCTTCGGCGTGAATTGCTGACTCTCGCTGACGGCCTCGACGCGATCACTCAGCGAAAGGCGGACTAGCGATGGCGGGGAAGCGGCAACACGAGATTCGACGAGGATTAATCAAGGTCCGAATTCGGCAACGCAAGTCGAATTTGAAGAGCGGCTACACCGTCAGCGTCGTACGACTGTACCGCAACGGTAGCGAATGGAAAGAATCGGCTCGATTCGAACGGGACGACATCCCGCTGATCCGCCTGGTGCTAGACGAGGCCTACACGTGGATCTTGTCCCGCGGAGGAGAGCTCGAGTGAGCGTCGATCAACGCAAGGATACCTTTCGAACTCTCGACGGCTCAGGAACCGCCTTTTTCTCAGGAGATAATGCAGTGACAATTGATTTAACAAAGAGCAACCGATTCCCCTTTCGGAAGTACCGCGTTACGTACCAACTCGACGCGGAAAGCGAGTTCACTACTCCACGGTTTATCGCTGGGCGACGAAAGGAGCAAGGGGCCGAATCTTGGAAACCGTACTTTGCGGTGGACTTCGATATACATCGATTCAAGCAGTACAGCGTTTTCTTAGCCTGCGAGCAATCAAAGACTCGCCGAGTTTCGCGGAGCAAGATCTCGGCGACGTAATTGATGCGGCACTGCGGAATGCCGGTGTCTGATCAAGCAAGTTGGTGGGCAGGTCTCTACCCAATAACTCGAGCCACTTTCTTTGCTAATTCCAGATCTCGTTCGGCGTAAACCTGAGTTACGTCCGCTCTTTCGTGTCCACAGATGACCTGCGCGGCTTCGATTCCAAAGCGTCGGCGAATCTCTGTTGCCGATGTATGACGCAATTGATTTGGGGACCACTTTTCAATATTGTGCCTTTCGCAAACTCGATGAATTGCACGTCGGTAGCTATCCGTAACATAGCGATCCTGAGGTTGTCGTTTGGGCGATGCAACTCGGTTTGAGTTTGGTCGGTTGCCGTAGTTTATTGGCGTCGTTCGAGAAGATGCAATCTTTTCGCGGCGCCTTTTCTCGGATTCTTTAGGCGAAAAGCAGAATTCGTCTTCTGAACGAATTAAATAGGGCGCCAAGATTTCCTTTGCCTTTGGACCGAGGACGACAATGCGGCCTTTGTCATGGTGGTCTGTCTTGTGATCAAACGGAATGTACAGCCAGACATCGTCAGAAGACTGATCTAGATCGCATGGACGAAGACTGCAAATTTCTCCGGGGCGGGCTCCAGTGAGTCGTTGAATCCTTACCATGTCAGCCACAACGTCTGGCAGGTGTGGAAGGGTAGCGTCCACGATGGCGTCATCGACACATGTGACACCAACGGACTCTCGAGCGTTCGTTCGTCCCTTTTTCAGGCCTCCCAGCGTTGCTAATGACAGAGGAACAGACGCGTCAACGAGTTCTTTTTTAGCTGCCCATTTGAACATGCGGACAATTCGGCCGACTTGTTTGTTAATGTGCTTGCGAGACCAATCTAGTTCTTCGATCATGCCATTGCGAAGCTGGTCAAGCATGACCGGCCCAAACTCATCGAGAAACGTCGTAGCGTGGTGCTTTCGCAGGTAGCGAATCGCATCGTCTGTGATGGTGGCTTCTCGAGTGACCTTGCCGTTCTTCCGGTAATACTGTGATGTGTGCCGCCGATAAACAAGAATCAATTCGTTGATGGTTATTGGCGAACCATGTCGGCGCTTGTCTCGAAGCGTTGATTCGGTTACCCGCGACACCCTGTCCAGCGATTCGCCTTTTTTTTCGGCGGCCGCATTTTGCTGACGGTTTCGTAATTCGTGCCACTGTTGAAGTATTTCTTGATACTTTGCATGGCTCTTTGGTGAGCCATACGGGCCGAGATAAATTCGCGAGCCGTTAAGCGAAACGGTGGCCTGTTTGGTGCCTTTATGGAGGCAGTATTTTGGGGGTCGATGATAAAGACGTGGCATGTGCATTACCCTTTACTCAGAAGCTAAAAGGGTATGTGCCACGGGATTACCCCTTAGCATTACCCTTTTGCAACTGGCTCTGAGCTGCACTGCCGACCACCGACAGGTAACCTAACTATAGGTCTCAGCAAGACTTACAAAAAGTTGCGGGGGCCAGATTTGAACTGACGACCTCGAGGTTATGAGACTTGCCCAGAACTGTTCAGAAACCCTTGTTTTTCCGAGGTTTTTACAGTCTATTCGAAAGCTCGTTCGATGCAAGGGTGTTTGAAACTTTTTTGCTCGTAATAGCAATTTGTTCGGTTGACTCGAAAGAGGGCAAGATTCTCGCACCAATGGGATACCTCGTTTTTTGAAGTGATTGGCGGCGTATCGCGTCTGTGCGTTCTTAGCACCGATTGCCATACATGCTCGGATTGAACGAGCAACGAACAGGCCGACGACTCGCTATCACGTGCTGAAAGTATCGACCAACGAGTCGAATAGCATCATCGGAACTTGTCGTCCGGGCGTGCCGGTTGCCAATTCGAAAAGCGTCAGCCCTAACGAAAAAATGTCCGAACGGTGATCGACAATTTGCCCAGGCGAGAGCTGCTCGGGACTCACGTATCGCAGTGTTCCCGGCATGTCAGCGCTAGCGGTTAACGCCGGATCGTTTTGAATGCGGGCTAATCTAAAAATTTTTCGTCCAGCATTGCCGCGAACCGCAACACCTTTATCGAAACGCGTCGCCCAAGCGACATCTGCTCGGCCTCGTAGATTATCGCCATTCCACCACGGCCCAACTCGATGAGCCCGACGAATGTTGGCGCAATATTGCACCGTTAACATCCTTGGTCTCGCTTCGCTGCTTGCCAAATCATTGCAGTTCAACAAGATCGCTCGTTATGGTGGGAACCTTTTCAACGCCGATTACCAGCGGTGCGAAGGCCAGAACGTGGAACCGGATGCGGCGAATCTTGCGACCGTCAATTCTGCAGCAGAATCACGATTCACCTGAATACGTGAGAATTCGGTAACGTTTTTGCCAGGGATCAAGTCAATCTTGGCGAAGACCAACGATGTTCGCCGCCGTCGCGTCTAATCAGCCTCACCAGTGGCGGGCGACTGGGAAGCCAGCAGAGAAATTCGTTGTTGCGCTAGATCGTACAGCGAATTCGGCGTGTATTCTGAAGGGCGAGTGATCTTGCCGTAGAGCAATTGGGCCAATTCGGACAAGCCACATGCCTCCGCGATGCGGGCTTGAGCCAAAACCCAGTACTGATACCCTAGACTGTCACCTTGTTGCAGTTTCAAGAGACGAGCTGCACCAGGATAGTTTCCGTTCGTTATTTCAAGGTGAGCTAAGGCTGCGTATTGAGCTGGGATGGCAAAGTGGCTGTCGAATTCATTTAAGCGTGTCACAACTTCCGCAGGAACGTCATTTTGATAGGCGTAAAGCCGACAGATTTCCTGCAAGTCCTGTTCGCGGCTGTCCAACGCCACTTGCCTCAAGATAGGTCTCGCCTCATCCAACTTGCGCTGAGCCGTCAGGATATGGGCCTGCAAAAGCTTGGCTCGGCTATCATCTGGCTTCAACTGCAACCGCTGCTGAACCAGTTGGTTGGCGTCACTCCATTGTTCAAGCGCCATATGGCTGTGGACGGCGTAATGAAATGGAATCCATTCGTCCGGATTTTGCTGGCTCAGCTCGCGAGCGAACTTGAGGGCTTTTGCATGCTCGGATTTCATTTCCCAGTGGATCCTTTTCGCTCGCGTAACCTGTACCGCGATGGCATCATCCAGGTTCGGTCGTTCCTTTTCTAACAATTCAAGGGCGTCTGCCTCGGACGAATAGCACGTTCGTAGGGCAACTAGCAATTCCCAGTCCGGCTGTTGATTCTGATTGATCCAATAGTCATAGGCAGCCGTCGCCGGTTCCAGCGTAAAGGGTGTCACTGGGATTTTTCGGCTCTGATTCACGGCCAACTCGTTCTTGTGACCTGTCGCCAAGAGATTCCTTACGGTGTCATGTTCGCCCTGCTTCCACCAAAGCAGTAAGCGGTTTGTCAGTTCTAAAAAACCTAGCAGCTGGAATCGATCTCCGTTCTTGATGACGCAACAATTGACGTCATCAGTGACAGTGACAACATGTAGGTCATTGGATATCGCTTGCGACGTAAAGGGAAGTTTTGTGATTGCATCCACCTGGCCCAAGAGCGTGTGCTTATCTGCATTTGATGGATGACGGCAGTATCGCACGAACCATTCAAGCGAACAGTTGTCATGATCAACATCCGAAAGTACATGCGATTGTGCATTTGGGTGTTCCGGTCCGTGCAGAATGGCGTCGACCAAATAATTAAACGCTGCCTGTGCTGGATCATCTTCCGTGAACGATCTGGATTCGAACGGTTCACGAGCTGCACAATACTGCAAGACTGGTTCGAACACCGCTGGCTTGTCACTTCGGCTGGCAAGCAAATCGAATATTTTTTCGGCCGAATCATAGCGTCTGAGACCAAACAACTCCTGGCCGCAATTCACCATCACGCTCACTCGCCTTTCTAGATCAATCGTCTCATCAAATAAAAACGATTCGGCGCCCTGCTGGTCCAATTTGACAACGACCATCAAATGATCTCGAATCGGCCCTTGTGGCGCACGTTCCAACAACGTTTGGGCTTCGGCGGTTCGATTCGAATAGTACAGCATCTGAAATAAACGGACCAAGACTTGTTCCGAGCCACTTGAATCATAAAGTTCCTGAAGTTGGCGAATGCGGTCATTCGCCAGATCGCCAATGGCAATGTTCCCATCGTCGTCTCGCATCAGCCAATTCGCTAGAACAATCGTAGCTCGCGGGTCATCTGGGTGACGTGATCTCAGATTTTCCATCATCTCAGTTACTTTGTTGCGGTCGACACGCTGATTGAAATCAAAGCGAAAACTATTGGGCAATTGATCCACCGCATAACTCACCTGTAGGCCCACATGATCAGGAAAATCGGCAACTGCTTTCGACTGTAGTTCTTGTGTCCAAGCGAACAATCCCAGGCGTTCTGCCAGGTTGATTTGATAGCGTCGAAGCTCGACTGATTCCGGGTGAATACGAAATTGGTCTTGCAATGCTTCTACGGATTGCCGGAATTGGCCATTAGCGAAGTAGGCTTCCGGCATGTGGAGAAATTCCAAACGGACCATCGGTGATAGTGATTCGCGAATGGCGTTCACTTCTTCCGCCGAGAATTTTCCATCACCCGCATTCCAGTGTCGCGCAACCAGCAATGAATTTTCGTTTGCCCGCATAGTCGTCGTTAACGATGCGTCTCCAAAATCACGGTGCACTTCGGGGCCCGTCGGCAAACTGAATCCCTCAGGAGCATGAAAACTGTATTCGATTGTCACTTCCAGTGGCGACGTAACCAGCGGGTACTTTCTTGGTTTTGCAGTATAGGGAAAGTGGTAAGCCATTGAATCGATGAAGGTAACGCTCAAGCGAGGAAAGTCGACGATCGCATGTTGTGGCGTAGTACTGGAAACTATGAACGTCAATGGATTTGTAGAATCCTCCAAATTCGGGATCTCGATCTGCACTTGGTTTTCCGCTTCACCAAGCTGTATAAACCGAAAGCGGTCTTGCATCACTTCACGGACGAATTCTTGAGGCATTGTCGCGAGCAGGTTACGCAATTTCCGTTCTTCTGGGCCACGGACGGTATGACGAAGTTTCCATTTCACATCACCATTTTCAAAGATGGTGATGTCGTAGGCTTCCGTGATTTTCGACACCAAACGTGTAGCGGGCAAATGGCGATGCGGCTTCAGAGGCATTGACAGCACTTGAACCGCAACGTCTTGCAATAGATAAGGGCTTCCATCTCTATTTGAATCCATCCACGTCGGCGAAAGCCAATATTCGGGTGACGTATCGGTTTTGGGAACGTAAACAATCACGCGGCCGAAGCTGCTGAATTCTTTGCCCGACACGCGATTGGGCGACAGAATCATCGCGGCATAGGCATCTATACCAATCGCTCGAAGCAATCCCACTAACAGCACCGGACGATCAGCATCACTGCCGACCGTTCGAGCGGCTTTGTCTTGGATAGAATCTGCTTTCTGGTTGGCGATAGGCAAACGCTGGACCAACTGGACTAGTTCTTGGATCTGTCTTGATCGCTCGGGATATTTGGCAATCGCCGCGATTTGGCTACTCCATGTTTCTGAAATGCCAACCTTGGCCTCAAGCCGATCTCGGTAATCACTTGCTGCGTCGTTCAAGAGCTTGTCGCTTCCCATAACGGAAACAGGATGTTAAATGTATCGACTGGCACTTGCAGCTCGCTGTGCAATGCAATCGGTGGGATGTCTGTGGCGACGGTGGTCATGCGGTATCGGTCGGCCGAATGGTCTGGTTTTCGAAAAACATTGTTCAGGTAAACAGGATTGAAGACATGTCGCATCTCTAACGACTTGGGAAGATCAACGACTTCCATCCAGCAGCCCATCGCACGAGTCGAGTCACCAACTTCGAAGTACGCATTGCAATCACCATTCTCAGGGCGTCGCGACATACGCCAATGGATTTCACAGATGGAACCCGCCTTTACGTGCATTGTCGCCAAACAGGTCTGAATCTGACCTTCCGTCACGGGTGTAACCAGATCTCCAGTTCCCGCTTGAACTCGAATGTCACTTGGATTCGTCCGTGTTTCCGTACCGTCCGGATTGATCACGCGCATTCGCAACATTGGTTGCTCGCCAAGTTGAGGCATCCATGCTACGCCCGACGTCGTCACGTGGTTAGAATCACATCGTATGATTTCGTAGTTTTCGAAGTGACGAGTTGCATCGTCATCGAAAGTGGTAAACTGTCGACGCAGCAGTATTCGTTCCGGACTACCAGTACCATCCTCCGGTTTCGGCAAGGGCAGCTCCTGGACGGCTTGCAACAATTCGTTGGCTGGTAACGAGAATGGTTCCAGATCAAGCCATCGAGCATACGGCAGCGCTTCGTCAGCTTCCAATGGCTGCACCAACACGGTACTGATCGCTAGAATTAGGGCCCAGCGGCAAAATCGAATCATGGTGACGTCCCCTTCGAGCGAGTGAATTCAACGTGGAGGAATTCAAACTATTATGCAGCAATTCAACGGAAGTGAAACAGTTATTCTAATGGGTAGCAACTCAGAATGGCTAATCCAGTGTCGCTGCCGCCGCTTCGTCGCTGCCCGTTTTTCAGACGCGTTGTTTGAGGACTAGCTGCACTCTTTCGCGTTTTCCTGGTCGCCATTACGCAGTCGAGTGTACTTGTGCGCCACGGGCTTGCTTAAGTCGTTGTGGTATCAGATAAAGCAGCCCTACCAAAAGAGATAAAAGTCCGGTTGGTTCAGGGACAACGTGTGCAGCTGACCTCGGCCCCTGTATAAACCGCGGTTCCAACCTTTTGTCTGCGGTAGTCAGAACGATCATTTTTCAGAACCGTCAAGCAGGGCTACGAGCGATGCAAGCTGCTCTCGCGAGCGCCCGAGAACGCCAAGCAAGAAATTCAGTGGACGCTGTTGGGCGTCTGGATCGCCATGACCGAGGCGGCCCGGTCGATTCCTCCTAGCAGACGGCTCAGTCCAGTCCGAGTGATGCGTGCGTTTGAACGACTCGTGCTGGCGGTCTCACGAATGAGTGCTCAAACACTGAGTTTTCAAGAGGAGCTGGCGCGCAGTGTGATTGCGGATGAATCCTCACGCTCGAGCGACAAAAACAGCAAGTCCTATCCTCGCAAGAAGCGAAAGCGGCAAACAGGAGAATCCACCATTGCGCCAATCACCGACGAACTTCAAAAGCTCGCCAACGAGATGTTGAGCTAAATCATTATCAGCGTTGGGTAGCACACATTGACAAGTTCGATAGCAGAGCTTGATGTTTCGTTCAGTACTTTATTTGCACTATAACGAACCGTCTTTTCCAATTCAGCCTAGACCGTAGTGAAGACCAGCCCACAACGAATGGCAGTGCGGTGGCAATCCTGAGTACATCAAACATTGTTATTGGCTTCGGGAATGACGTCGAGCGTACCTAGAGGCGAAATGATCGGGCCTCGCAATCGGGACGTTTTACTTCACGCTGATTTTCACCATCGTTCGTGGCATGAAAAAAATCGACGGCGGCAGCTGCCAAGTTGCGGTTGTCAGTGAATATCTGCGTGGCTTGATCAGGCCGAGACGCATTGGCTTCTTGTTCGTAGGCGCCGAATTGAAAGGCAGCGATTAGATCACTTGTATTAAATTCCCCATCGTGGTTCCAGTCGCCGTGAATCCAGTGCGAATTGCGAGGAAGGTTATCTTCGTATTGATTCGCGCCAAACACTTGGACAAGATCGCTTGAGTCAAACCGGCCATCTAGATTGGCGTCGCCAGGGATTTCGTTCCTCAAATCCGGAGTCGTTTCAATCGAATACCTACCGACCTCGGCGCCAAAACCGCTAACATGGAATGCATAAGCACCGTCGGTTGGCGCGGTGATCGTTACCTGCGATGACAAGTCCGTTGAGGTCACTACGTCATCATTGCTGGCAATCAATTGCTCGTCAGGACCGTAAGCTTTC
This sequence comes from Pirellulaceae bacterium, assembly GCA_041399205.1. GTDB lineage: Bacteria > Planctomycetota > Planctomycetia > Pirellulales > Pirellulaceae > JAGQOZ01. The sequence goes on from JAWKTK010000010.1 coordinate 170,179, forward strand.
AGCACAGAATCTTGGAGACCGCCAAGGATCGTGCGTACCGAGATGATTTCTCCTGCGTTTAATGTCAGCGAAAAAACATCTGTGTCGTCGACTTCTTCGATGTCGCCATTCAATTCGAAATGTCTGAGTATCGGCATTCCACTTCTCGACGAGTCGGAATAGTCATCAATCACCTCCAAGTACGTGTAGTGTGCACCAAGCTTACTGTCGCTCGCACTTACGGTCACGGCACCCGGCCATGTACTGAAACCATCAAACCTGACTACCGGTGGATTGTCTGTGTCTCCCACCGCAGTCTGGACTCGGCCGTCGCTTCCAAAATGAACGAGTACTGCCTCGAAACCTGAGAACGGTGAAACACCCACCTCAAATTCGCCACCGGGCCAAACCTGATAGTGAAAGGAATCCACTTCGCCAATCTGTGAAATCTGTGATGTGACGCCAAATCCGGGGAGCAGTTCTTGGCTGTTAAGGAACGGTTCGACGAAGTCAATGCCACCACAGACAAGACTAGGTATCGAAGTTGCCTCAAGGTTCGCGTCAGGACGACCGCTAAATGTCATGTCCTCGAACCATTGCAGCGTTTCCACGTTTGATAGCGAACTGAACCAGCTGGGTGCGGCGTGCGTGAATATGAGTCGCGGCAATACGATGGTATCGCTCCCCGCACCCAATTCCGCGATTCCGAGGGGAGGGCTCGCCGGATGGTCAAGAGATGCAGGGAGTGATGCGGCAAGAAACGCTGGTACTGACTTCGGTGCGTCGTACCAGATCAGATCATCTCCGTTCTCGCCCGCTATTTCATTTCCCCATGGATCGTCACTGATCTCATCGTTTCCATCACCGCCTTCAATTCGATCATAATCTTTGCCACCACAGATGTGGTCGTCGTGCGGACCACCCAGGATCCTATCTCGGCCTGCGCCGCCGATCAGCGTGTCTTCGCCCGAACCTCCGTAGATAGCATCGTAACTAGCGCCACCGATGAGCACGTCATTGCCGCCATTTCCGACCAGTGTAGCGGGCAACAAAGTTGCGTTTTGCACCTCGTCAACATTCTCACTACCTACGAATGAAATCTCGGTGAACCATGTAGAACCGTACGTGCGATCGGCTTCCATCGGATGAGTCGATGGATCGCCCAGCCATTCCTGCACACGAATGCCGGTCATTTCGACTTGGCCTTCCGGCGAACCACAACTGGGGATTAGTGGTATTGCATCATTTGGGTTGGGCTCAAGTTCACATGCAAGTCGCGATTCTTGCGTGATGACAACGCGACCGCCTCGCGAATCCGCATCAATCAATAGCGTATCAATAAACGTACCGCCAGCTCCTAATACCGGTTGTATCGAAATGTCCGCGGCCAGCAAATGCCTGTCTTCGAGTGGTTCAAAACGAAAAACACCAACTTGCCTTGAGTTATAGCGACGCACAGTAAAACCCCAATCTTCTTCGACTACGACGAATAAATACCAATTCGAATTCGGCAGTAGGCTTCAAAGTTGGGATCCAATGTGAACACGAACTAGAAGCAGGTTACCCGATGGGGGCCAGAAAGTCGAATCATCACGTATGGAATTTATCCTTAACCTGCTCACTGCCACGACCTGCAAGAAGGGGCGTACTCGAACAATGACGGCAAAACAGTTGGGCGCCAGCCGAGCCCGTGTTGTGAATCCCGCGTTGCTAAGCCAACTGGCCTTCCGTAAGCCTGCGTTTGTCAAACGTTCGCTGTTGCGTTGAATTTGGATTAGGCAGGTTCGTTTCCGTGCCGCGATCATTCTGCCCCAGTCGGCTTGAGCGTCTGGAGCATCCATTTCTTCGTTAGCACTTAGGCTCGCGATCCATGCCCCCAGCTGGCTTGTCCGACTAGAGCAAAAGTCTGCTGTCGCGAATCGACTGAGCTGCCTGCCGGACGAGCCGGCAGGGGATCCGTGGTGTCGACGCGTCGCTCGAACCGCAAAGCTCGACGCCCGGTGGGACAAGTCCACAAGGGCGTAGCGACGGAATGAAAACCGCAAGATCTGAATCGATGTCAAGGCCAACTTTTGACAGCACAGCGTAAGCCAACGCTGGAGCTTAACGTTAATCTACACCGGTAACGGCGAGGCAGTTGGCAGGAAACGTGTGATGAGTGCGAACTGTATGTCGTGTTGACTGATGGACGGACGGATGGATTCCGGTATGGGGACGCGAACGATGTGCTTATTTCCTGGTGCCACCGAAATGGGCTGGCCTTTGCGGTCGAAGAGAGCCTCAAGGCGGAATCGAATATTGCCGGACGGCGTCATCAGTTCAAGTTCATCGTTCAATTCAAAGCGATTCTTCACGTCGACTACTAGGTGGTCATTCTCATGATCGATGACATCGCCAACAAAAAGTTGTCGGTGCGAGGTGGAATTGCCGACGTCATAATTCTGCAGTTCGCTGATTGGCCGCCGACTGTAAAAGCCGTCCGTGTAACCTCGGTTGGCAAGGCTATCCAGATCTGCCAGCAGGTGCGCGCCAATCGATTCGCCGCGAACAGCCGCATCAATCGCTTGCCGATAAACCTGTGCTGTTCGAGCGGCATAGAAATAAGTCTTGGTCCGTCCTTCAATTTTTAGAGAAGCCAAACCCATGCGAACGAATTCGGGGACGTGCTGAACGGCTCGCAAGTCGCGAGAATTCATAATGTACGTTCCATGTTCATCTTCAAACGCTGGCATGAATTCCCCTGGGCGGTTGGGTTCCTCCAGCAAAAAATCCGATCTTCCGGCGGAGCGTCTGTGGAGCTGCAACATGAGGACGAATTTGATTCTGGGTTGAGAATCTTTAGTTGGATGTCACCTTCGATGGTTTGTTCGGCTTCGCTGATGGAGTAATTCCAGCGGCAGGCGTTGGTGCACGCGCCTTGGTTCGAATCGCGATGATTCATATAGCCGGACAAAAGGCAGCGGCCAGAGTAGGCGATGCAAAGCGCGCCGTGAACAAAGACCTCCAATTCCATATCGGGACATTCCTGGCGAATTTCCGCAATCTCTGGAATGGAAAGTTCCCGAGAAAGGATGATTCGACTTAGCCCTTGTTGTTGCCAAAAGCGGACTGTCGCGTAGTTCACGGCGTTGGCTTGCACAGACAGATGGATTGGCATTTCGGGCCAGCGTTGGCGGACCATCATGATCAATCCAGGATCGGACATGATGAGCGCATCTGGCTGCATGTCGATCACCGGTTCCATATTTTGCAAGTAGGTGCGAACCTTGGAATTGTGCGGCGCGATGTTGCTGGCAATGTAGAATTTCTTTCCCAGCGAATGAGCATGTGCCACCGCTTCGGCCATCACGTCTAGTTTATTGAATTCGTTCTCGCGCACTCGCAAACTGTACCGAGGTTGTCCGGCGTAGACGGCGTCGGCACCGTACGCAAAGGCATAGTTCATTGCGCGACGCGTGCCAGCTGGTGAAAGAAGTTCAGGTGCGATCATGGGTGTTTTTGAGCCAATGCAAAGGAAGTGAATGACGAAGTTCTTTCGCCGTATTTTGGGGTTCAAAACTAGTGAAGCATCGTAACAATTGCGGTCAAACTACGAAAGTTTGAATGCGGCCCGTTCGACGTGTTTCACTGAAATGGCCGTTGAAAAATGCGGTTCACCGAATCCCTCGGAGGCACCCGTGTGTATGACCTCATTCTGGTGATCTCGTTCGAAAAACGCTGCACAATCGGACAAGGGCTGTCGAGTAGCTGGCCTGGAGGCTGTCCATTTCAGCTGAATGTTACTGCCGGGTATGGGAATAAAGGGCACACTTCATAGTGTGTCAAACCGATCCGTGTCAAGTTGTCCGTTTCGGATTGAGAATCCAGGTTTCTCCAGAAAATAAAGAGAAGTGCATGGGGTCGACTACGCCCTGTTTGACGTGGGTGCTGGCGGAATATGGCGTGGACAAGTCGCAAGACCGAACGCTCCGCCTGCCAACGGACGAATGCATTGTCGGACGCAGTGCCGACGCGAATGTGCGAATCAACGTGTCCTCTGTTTCCAAACGGCACGCTCGTCTTACTGTCCAGGGCCAGCAACTTCATGTGGAAGACCTCGGCAGTACCAACGGAACGTATGTCAACGGGCAACAAGTCACCAGTGCCACTCTGCAGGAAGGGGACTTGCTGCAGTTTGGAAACGCTCCGTTTCGCGTGTGTCGAGGTGGCGAGTCGGGGAGTGACGCGACAGTTGAAGAGGGTGTCATTCCGTGGGCAAACACATTACTGAGTTTTGATCGACTGCTTTCTGACCGGATTGTGACGCCGTATTTTCAGCCTATCGTGCAAATGGCAAAAAACGATGTCATTGCCTACGAAGTGTTGGCACGCAGCAGTCTGGACGAATTCAAGAATCCGGCTCTAATGTTTGGTGTCGCCGAACGCTTGGGACAGGAGGCGGCGCTGAGCGAACTGATGCGAATGGAAGGACTTCGCGTGGCGGCCGCATCGCCCTTGCAGAACGCTCGATTCTTTTTGAATACGCATCCAGCGGAAGTCGTAAATTCTCGGTTGCTGCGTTCGCTAGAAACGCTCAGAAGCCAGTTTTCGGAAATGGCCATCACCATTGAAGTGCATGAAGCGGCGGTCACCGACTGGCAAAGCATCAAAGAACTGCGAACCGTCCTAGAGTCGTTGGACATGCAGTTGTCATACGACGACTTTGGGGCAGGGCAGGGGAGACTCTTAGAGTTGTGTGAAGCTCCGCCGCATGTTTTGAAATTCGACATGCAATTGATACGAGATATCGATCGCGCCGCAGACGCTCGGCAAGATCTGGTTCGCTCCTTGGTGGAAGTCGCCTTAGATCTGGGCACGATCCCTTTGGCCGAAGGCATTGAAACACAGGGCGAACATGACGCTTGTGCCAGTCTCGGCTTTCAACTGGGGCAAGGTTATCTGTACGCCAGACCTGCTCCCATTTCAGAAATGAAGTAGTTCCAATTCTACTTGCGTTACACTGGAACGCGACTGGATGTACGACAACCGGGAAACGTCGTAAAATCTAGACCAAGCGTTGTGATGCGTAGACTGTAACCGAGACAATCGCGAAACAACGTACGATCTTGGCGTTCGGTCACGGTGTGCTGGATGTTAACGAATCCTGAATTATCTTGAGGTGTGGAAATGCATTTGCTTCGAATGGTCGTGGTGTCGTTCGTGATGTGCCTGGCGATGTCCATGTCGGTTCGCGCCGAATTGGTGACCAAAGCCGCTTGAATATCGAGATGGCGATGTGGTGCTGCAGGGCTTTGCGGCTTGGGATTCGGAGAAACAGTCTTCTGAATCACCCGGTGTGCTGGTCGTTCATCAATGGATGGGATTGACGGACTATGAAGAATCTCGTTGTCGGCAACTGGCGGAATTGGGATATGTGGCGTTCGCGCTGGATGTGTACGGCAAAGATCAGCGTCCGCAGGATCGTCAACAAGCGGCAGCGGCAGCTGGAAAATTCAAGACAGATCGACAGCTATATCGAAGACGTTTGAATCTGGGGTTGGTCGAACTGAAAAAGTTGCCAGGCGTAGACGAATCCAAACTGGCGGCCATAGGTTATTGCTTTGGCGGAACCGGTGTTATCGAATTGGCTCGGAGCGGTGCCGCTGTGAATGGTGTGGTGAGCTTCCATGGAGGTTTGGATTCACCCACTCCGGAGGACGGCAAGAACGTCGAGGCAAAGGTGTTGGTGTGTCACGGTGCAGCAGATCCATTTGTCCCGGCTGCCGACATCGCTGCATTCAAGCAAGAAATGAACAACGCTCAAGTCGATTGGCAAATGGTGGAATACGCTCATGCAGTGCATTCGTTTACGCAACCGATGGCGGGGAATAATCCGAGCCAAGGTGCGGCGTACGATGCGAATGCGGACCGACGCTCTTGGCAAGCAATGAAGTCATTCTTCGCTGAACTTTTTGCCGAATAATCTCAAAGGTTGCTTTCGCTAGGCCAACCTACTTTTCGGCCTGAAATAGCCGTGGTAACATCCACGCCATGGCTATAACCCCAATGATGCAGCAGTACATGGATGCAAAGAATGCGTGCGGTGACGCATTGCTGTTCTTTCGCATGGGCGATTTCTATGAACTCTTCTCTGAAGACGCGAAAGTCGCTGCGCAAGTGCTGGGATTGACTCTCACCAGCCGAGACAAAAACACGGACAACCCAGTCCCGATGGCAGGTTTTCCGCATCATCAGTGTGAATCCTATCTCGGGAAATTGATTCGGCAAGGATATCGAGTCGCCATCTGTGAACAGGTGGAAGATCCCAAGCAGGCCAAGGGGTTGGTCAAACGCGATATTACTCGAGTGGTGACGCCTGGCACCTTGACCGACGATGCGTTGCTGGATCCTCGGGAAAGCAATTACTTGGCCGCGGTGACTTCGGCGAAAAAGCCAGACGCAAAGGGAGTGACTTGGCTGGGATTGGCTTGGATCGAACTATCGACCGGTCGATTTTGGGCCAGCCAGATTGCGTCGACAAAACTGGCAGACGAAATTTCGCGTATTGGACCTTCCGAATGCCTGATTGACGAAGCGGCACCCATCACGTTATCAGGCAGTGAATCAATCATGATTACGCTGCGGCCCAGTTTTGAATTTGCCAAAGAGGATTCACAACGAGTTTTAGCGGAGCACTTTGGCACGGCGTCTTTGGAAGGATTCGGTTTTGATGACGAAGAAATCCATGCGGTTCGCGCGGCTGGCGGAGTGATTGCGTATTTGCGGGAAACGCAGCGAGCGTCGTTGGACCATATTCGACGCATCGTGCCCTATCGTCCGGGGACTTCGCTGGAAATTGATCACGCCACGCGTCGCAGTTTGGAGATTACTCGAACCATTCGAGACGGTCGGCGCGAAGGTTCGCTGCTATGGGTTCTCGATCGAACGGTGACCGCGATGGGTTCGCGATTACTGGCCGACTGGATTGCTAATCCGCTGACCGAAATCGACGAAATTGACTATCGCTTGGACGCGGTAGAAGAATTTCTCAATGACGTATCGCTGTCAGACGATGTACGCACTGAACTGAAAGGTGTGCACGACATGCAGCGACTGTTGGCTCGCGTGGCCACGGGACGCTGCAGTCCTCGCGATTTGTCGTTTATCGGCAAGACGCTGCAGAGCCTGCCAAAGCTGAAAGCCAGGATTACCGCTCGTAAGAGTCCCTATCTTCAAGAACTAGAGCAAGCGATTGACCTTTGCCCCGACTTGCGCAGCCAGTTGGATGCGGCATTAGACGATCCATGTCCGTTGTTGGCCAAAGATGGCGGCTTCATCAAATCGGGATTCCACGAACAGTTAGATCAATTGCGAACGTTAGCCACGGGTGGCAAGGAATGGATCGCGCAGTACCAAGCCGCGCAGATGGAAGCGACCGGAATTTCGAATCTGAAAGTTGGTTTCAACAAAGTCTTTGGCTACTACTTGGAAGTCACCAATGCGCATAAGGACAAGGTGCCTGACGATTTCATTCGCAAGCAGACACTCAAAAACGCAGAACGGTATATCACGCCAGAATTGAAAGAGTATGAAGAGAAAGTTCTTTCGGCGGATGACAAGGCTAAGGAGCTGGAATACGAATTGTTCGTGCAGTTGCGAGACTTAGTGCAAGCAGCGTCGCAGCGACTGCAAACCACGGCTGATGTTCTTTCGCAACTGGACGTTTTGGCGGCCCTGGCGGATGTGGCAAGGCGACAAGACTACGTTCGGCCGCAAGTTGTCCAGCAGCCCGAACTGGAAATCATTGACGGGCGACATCCTGTCTTGGATGCTACGTTGAACGAAGGTGCCTTTGTGCCCAATGACACCATCGCCAATGCTCAGCAAGGTCTGGTCTTACTGATCACCGGTCCCAACATGGCCGGAAAGAGCACCTACATTCGCCAAGTGGCTTTGATGTCCTTGATGGCACAGATTGGCAGTTTTGTACCAGCCAGAAAAGCGGTGCTGGGAATTGCGGATCGTATATTCGCTCGTGTCGGCGCCAGCGATGAACTGTCCAAAGGTCAAAGTACGTTCATGGTGGAAATGACTGAAACGGCCAGGATTTTGAACACGGCAACCGAACGCAGTTTGGTGATTCTGGACGAAATTGGTCGAGGCACCAGCACGTATGACGGACTCTCGCTGGCCTGGGCCATTGTCGAACACATGCATGATCAGCTGGAATGCCGCACGCTATTTGCGACGCATTATCACGAATTGACCGAACTCAAGAAATCCTTGCCGCGGCTGAAAAACCTGAACGTCTCGGTCAAAGAGTGGCAAGACGACGTCGTGTTCTTGCATAAGATTGTCGAAGGTGCGGCCGACAAGAGCTACGGCATTCACGTGGCGCAGCTGGCCGGTGTGCCTGCGAGTGTGAATGAGCGAGCGAAGCAAATTTTGGCTCATTTAGAGGCGGAAAGTCTGAACGCAAATGGCAAGAGCAAGAAACAGGTGAACATCCCGCAACCACGTCGTGCCAGCCAACTGCAATTGACGCTATTCGATTTTGCCGATCATCCGTTGCTGGAAAAGATTCGCGATCTTTCGCTCGATTCCATGTCGCCCATGGACGCCTTGATGCTGGTCAAGCAGTGGCAGGAGACGCTGAAGAACGAGGCCGAAGTTCGTTCAAGGTTCTAATGGCCGCTTCGTCCAAAAAGCCTTTGCACTTTGTGAAAACAAAAAAACGCGGAGCACCTACGAGGTTGCTCCGCGTTCGCATCAAGGAGAGTATCTGTGTATCAGACTATCCACGTGATGGTAGTTGAATTGCAGGGGCAATTAGAATGTTGCCACAAGTCCCACGGTTGCTCCGTGGAATAGTACGGTTCCGCCGGTGTCCAGTGCAGCACTTCCTGGTGCCAACATGCTGGTAACCGGAATCTGGTCCGGAGCCAACGCCACTCCGTCCAGCCACAACAGTTGGTAGCCACCAGTGACCGACAGGCGGCAGTTAATTTCGTAGACCGCTTGCAGTCCGATTTCACCAGCAAACGCTGTATTGTTGTCGGCAGCTTGGACTCCCGTAACAAACGGAGTCGGGGAAAGGCCAGCCAGGATCGGAGCATTCGTCTGCTGGTCGGCATCGTTGTAGAAGACTCCAGCGCGGAATCGTCCGTCGATGTGGAAACGACCTTGGCAGTTAATTAATTCGGCATTCGCTCCTAGTTGGAAACCATACATGTGATTGTCGGTATCTATTTGATAGATGCTGTTCGAAACAGGAGAGGTCTGGCGAAGTCCAATGTAATCGCCCAGTTCGATCCAGCGAAAGCCAGCAATCCAGGTCACGCATTCGTTGCAGCGTCGTCGCCAGTTGAATTCGGCGTTGTGCAACGAAGTGCCGTAGTCAAAGGAAAAGATAGTGTGAGGCGCTGTGGAAGGAAACGTCAATCCGGGGCCAGCGGCACTTGGTGAAATTGCGCCACCGGCGGGCGTTGATCCGTTCATCGAATCAAACCCGAAGTAACCGACTTCCAAACCTTGGCAATTGGAATGATCTCGGACCAAAAAGATTCTTGTTGCCACTTGCGTGCCGTAGTCCAAGTCCTGGGCGTTCAGCAATTCCTGTCCCGTGTTCTGGTGCGTCGCCAAAGTCAGCGGATCTGGGTCGGTTCGGTTCGCAAACCACGCTCCAGCGACTACTTGCCACTGCTCGCAGCATTGTAGGCAGCATGAATCGCATGAGGAGCTACAACCGCCGCAGTTGCCGCGTTTGAGGAGATCGGCAATTGGCGTCGATCCGCAACCTTTGCATCCACAGACTGCACCGCCGTGTCCACACGCCGAGCTGCAGCCTCCCCCACACGAAACGCTGCAACTTTCACATGTCGACACCCCAATGCCACACGAATCGCACGGAGCGGTTGTAACGGTGGGCGAACAGCAACCGCAGTCGCCAGCGAACGAAGCTACGTGACTACTACCTACGCATAAAGCTAAGATGACGGCTAAGCGTAATGTGTTGACTACCATGTCATTCCTCCTTGATGCTCTGGGCTACGCGAAAGAAATCCGCACAATGCCACAGGAATTGTTTCGTCAAGCGCATCTGGCGGCCAAGTCGATGTGACTGGCGACTCCCCAGACGCACCCGGGTCTGTAAAAGGATCGACCGGAGCAACAAGACTTTCAAGAATTTCCGCCATACGCAGAATACCATCGCGACGACCGCGTCATGCGGCAAAACCGGAATAGCTTATCAAGGCGAAAGAAATCTTAGCGGGAGATTTCCGCAGGACGCGGACAAGGATCAACCGTCACGTTCTTGGTTTAAACGAGTCATCTAACGACGAACCAATCCAAGCCTGCGGACGTTCAATGAAACGCAACCTACCAAGCCAATGATCGTCCAAATGGCCAAAGTGCCTGGTTCTGGGATCACTTCGTCTCCGTCCGCGAAGGCAAAGCTAAGGTTGTCAACAGAAAAACCTTCCCAGTCCATACCGCCTTTCGGCACGAAAATCGAAATCCCGGAAATCGTATTTGAGTTTGTCGATTCGGTAAGATTTACCGATTGCCAGCCTTGACTTGGGTTTCCAAAAACACCCAGGGCGTGGCCATTTGCATCGTAAGCGGCAACCAGAGTCGTGCCAGCATGGTCCAAATGCCCCAGATCAAAGGAAACGCTGTTTACGGGATTAGAGAACAAAACAGCGATTGGAGTCGTGTAGAACTGGCCTTGAGAAAAGCCGCCCAGAACCAATCCAGCTGCAGATAAATCAAACTGAGTGGCCACATCTGGTCCTGTTGCGCTCAACGCCAGCGGGCCAACGGGATTGGTCACGATCACTTCATTGGGCATGGTTCCCAAAGTTTGCCCTTCAAATAAAGCACCAAACGAGACGGTTGTTCCATTGACGTTATACTGAGGATTGATCATCCCTGGCGAGTTGAAATCCACCAATACCGGATCATTGTTGCCCACGCCAAAAGTCACAGCGGCGCTCGAGACGAGCGGCGGTAATGCGAAAAACACGATCAATACAATTGGTAGATTCTTGAATCCGGTCACCGATAACATCCTTTTGAAAAACCCATAATAGGTGCACTTTTGTTTCATCGTAGTCGCACAACTTCAATCGTCAATAACCGGTATATTCTGCGCATCGGAATTTTTTGTCATTGTTTCCCCAGGCTGGGCAACTTCGAGCAGACAAGATGAATCAACCAGACAATAAGTCAAAAATCCTTAGCGCCATGGAGCAATGTGGTGCGTTCGAACCAACCCAGATGGACCAGGCCAGGGAATTCGCGAACCGCGCTGGGGACACCAGAGCGTTTGCTCGACTCCTTCTTTCGAATCAAATCCTGACTCAGTGGCAACTTCAGCGTTTGGCAAGCGGGCGTCGTAAACTGACACTTGGCAAGTACGTTTTGTTGAACCAAGTGGACGGTCGAGCGGTGCCAACCTATTTGGCGGTACACCCGGGAATGGAGCGAAAGGTTGAGATTCGCTTGATTAGCGACGAGATCTTGGATTTGGCTCGAGCTTACGCGGATAGCGACCACCCGGGGCTGATCCACGTATTTGATTTGGATGCGGATGGCCAATTGCAGTTCTTGGTAACGGAGACCGTTAATGGACTACAGTTCGAACCATATTGGGCCAAGCATTCCGACCTAGGCGTATTTGTCCAACAGTTTCGACAAGCAATCGAAGCGATGCATGGATTACATGATTGCCGATTGAGTTGTGCGGACATAGAACCAAATCAGTTTTGGATTGACGCGTCCCAGACGCTCAAGATGGGCGTGGATGACTTCCGGAAGATTCGCGAATGCACTCCCGAATTTGCGAGTGACGACTTGCGGGCCATCGTACAGTTATTTCGTGAAAGATCACACGCACTGGGCATGGCTTCCGTGTGTCAGATGCTGGAACCGTTGGAGCAAGTTGAGTCGCTGTCGTACGGCGAAGTCTTAGCCACGGTCAAGCGTTTTCAAGCTGCACGTACGACACACGAAGCACACGACGATCAAAGTGACGTTGCTCGCAATCGCGTGCCCTATCCCATTTTATTGGCGGGAATCGCGTTGGTCGCCATTGTGTGCGGATTAGGGATGGCTGCGATCGGCATGCAGTTGCGTTCGAACCAACAGGCGGCACGCGTCGAAGTGACCGAAACGCCGGACAACGACTGGTGGAAGAAAAAAACTTCGAGCGGTAAAGATTCGAAATCGGTCGTCGATAAAGCGAACGCTCCACGTCCGGATGCAGAAGATTCAACTTCGATCAAGGAAAGCGAACCGAACACAATCGTTTCGTCGGGCCTTGGCGCAGCGTTGCAAGAGCCCGGCGAAGGCGAATCGGGCGCAAATCTGGAAGAGAAAAAGGAAACGGTGACGGCGCCCGAAACACCCGGTTTCGAAGCAGACGCTATGCCCAACGCTGCCTCGAACACGAATAAACAAACCACTGAAAGCCGTTCGGTTCCAGCCCCTGTTCGCGAAGAGGACCAGCCTTCGATGGAAGTGTTACAAGATCCGTTTGCGTCTTGGCCATCAGCTTTTGATCTTCCTCACAGCGTAACAGACAACCAAGTGGCATTGGCCAATTTCGCGACAACCAACGGCCAGCCCATCGATTGGAGTGAGCTGACGATCGCGCTGCTGGGAGCCGAAACGGCGCATCGTGGTAGCATTTCATTTCAAATCACCGCCGCAACAGACTCGCAAGGTGATCTGCCTGAATGGGTTTTACAGATGGAGATGCAGGGTGATGCTCAGCCCATTGCCAAGCTACACATTGCAGAGAACCGGCTGATGTTCTCTTGGACACCCCAGGAAGCTCGGAGCAACTTGTGCAATCACCTGCGCAATTGTGTCCTGCGGTTTGGTTATGAATCCTTCTCGGCAGAAGTTGCGCTTCGCTCGGTTGTGATCGATGACAGGCCGATCTGGGTTTCCTGTTTAGAGCCCACCGTTGTGCCCAAAGTTGCCATCGAATGGCCACCAAGTGCTGAGGCCACTTTTTTGGCTGTAACGATTGGGGAACAGGCGTTTGCCGGAATGAAAGCGGGCGACGCCACATCGATTGACAAACCGGCAAGCGTCCAGGTATTGGTCAAGAACGTTCCGCAGATTGAGTATGAAGTACAGCTGGACCAAAAGAAGGACCGGATCACCGTGAACGGATTCTTGCTGCAACCAGATGGTGTCAACGCCATCGCGTTGAATGTGGAAAGTATCCAAGCGGCGAACCTACAGCGAGTAGCATTGCGCAATCAGGCCGATTTATTACGCAGAAACAAGAGCAAGCTGCGAGACATTCCGAATCCTCGACGAAAGATCTTGGAGACGGAGGTGGAAGCTCAGATTCGGCTGGCTAAATCAATGGATGACCAGATTGAAAAGACTTTGGAACTTTGCGACAAAATCGAATCGTCGGGAGCAGGACGCAAGATTGACGTTCGCATCTTTTTGAAGGTTGGAGATCGCGAAGTCGATTTGTGGTCAACACGCAGCGACGTTAATGAGGCGAATCGACCGGAGTCGTGATCGAAGTAACTGGCGTGTCGGCGAAATCTCGTTGAATAATCCGAATGCGATCCAGACATGCCGAAAACGCGTCAAAGACTTGAGGGTCAAAGTGTTTGCCACTGGCTTCCTGCATGATATGAAAACATTCGTCCGGCGGGAATGCTCGCTTGTAGGGCCGCACGCTACTGAGCGCGTCATAGACATCGGCCACAGCTGTGATTCGGCCTTCGATGGGAATTTCTTCGCCTTGAAGCCCACGTGGATAGCCGGTTCCATCCCAGCGTTCATGGTGCGTGAATGCGATCCGAGCGGCCATGGCCATGATCGGCGAACTGCCGATTGGAATGTCTTGACCGGAGAGTTTCGAGTAGGTTCCTAAGGCTCGCCAACGCAGATCCGGATTGGGCTGAATGATATTGCGACCAAATTCGCAATGTCGTTTCATTTGATTGAATTCGTCTTCGGTCAGCTTGCCGGGCTTCAGCAGGATCAGATCGGAAACACCAATCTTGCCGACGTCATGCAACAGCGCGGCTTGTTCCATGTTTTCGACGGTATCTTCGTCCATGCCTAATTCACGAGCGATCTCGCCAACAAACAGGCCGACGCGAAGGACGTGGTTTCCCGTTTCGTGATCGCGGTATTCGCCTGCTCGAGCCAAACACAGGATGACATCTTGTCGCGAAGCAGCCAGCTCGGCGGTTCGCATTCGCACTTGTCTAGCCAATTCGTCGGCGTAGTGCTTTAAGTGGTCCTGGTGTGATTTGACCATCAACGCATTGCGAACTCGTGGGGCCAAATCACCTGGATCGACGGGTTTTGATAGAAAGTCCGTAGCGCCTAATTCTAAGGCGCGAAATTTGGTTTCCGGGTCGGTGGCGGCCGTCAGGATCAGCACCGGCAAATATTTTGTCAGCGGGTGCGAACGCATCTTTGCCAATATATCCAAGCCATTAATCCCCGGCATGACAACGTCCAACAGGATCAGGTCCGGCTGTTCATGCATGATTAGCTCGAACGCCTGAGTGGCGTCGGAGGTCGTGACAAATCGCTGATAGCCCCATTGCTGAAGATATTTTCGAACTACCTTGATGTTGACCGGTTCGTCGTCCACCACCAAGATCTTGCTGTTGGAGGTGACCGTGGTCAACGTACCATCCGTCTTCCCCGACACAGGGGCATCCTGTACCATCGGCGGCAATTGCATCGGCAAGCCCGAATTCAGATTAGGTAGACTACTGGCAAGGGACATTGTCGGATCCTCAAACCCTGCTGCTGATTTGTTTGGTCGTCACGTACATCGAGTGAAGGATAGAGCGCCATTGGGAGTTGTGGCGAGTAAGCGAGAAGCCAAGTTGACAACCACATTTGATCCTGAGCGTCATATTGTGCAATATCGCTGCAGCCTTCATTCGTGCCGGGGTATCTGATTCATAGCGACAAAGTGGTCTTGTTTTATAGCAGAGCCGACCGCTCAACGTCTCACCGTACTTTCTGGCGACAATCCGGACGGCTTGTACCCGACCTGCCAAGGGAACGTGATTGGCCACCTCTTTGGCGAAAACTGATAAATGGCTGCGTGGCTGGTTTTTCGTGGTTTCGTAAGGACTGAGCTAGACTTTCCACATAAGCATTATTTTTGGTTTTTGATTTCGAACTTGGAAGGCCAGTACATGACGAGACGAACACAAGTTTTGGCAATGCTCGTTATCTTCGGAGCAGCGTTTGGATCGCCCGTCAATGCCGAACGCATCCCGGGGTGTCTTATGCCTTTTTGCGAATGGGAGCTGGGTACGCATGAACAGGGGCGATACGACCAAGTGTTAGTCGAAGTTGGCGATCAAGTGACTGCGAGTGCCGTGTTGGCCGTATTGGATTCGGCTGATCTACAGGCTCACCGAGAAACCGTGCGGATCAATAGTGAAAACGATGCACCAGTAAGGTCGGCTATGATCCAGCTTCAAAATGCGAAGAGCCACTACTTGGAAGTGAAACGCCTTCGAGACAATGGCACTGCCTCTGAAATAGAACTGAAGGAACGAGAAGCTGAATACCGGCTGGCCGAAGCTCGTTTGGATTCAGCGACGGCAGAACTAAACATTGCCAAATCGCAACTGCAAGAAGTAGACGCCAAGCTGGCCAAACGAATTATCACAGCACCCAGCGACGGCGTTGTGATGGAAGCCAACTACCGTGAAGGCGAATGCACTCGGATGAATGACCCAGTTGTTGTCCGTTTAGCACAGCTGAATCGTCTCCGTGCAGAATTTGATGTTCCGATTGTCTACCGATCGCAAATTCAACCTGGTCAACAACTGACGGTAAGTTTAGATACGGGAACGGAAGTGCAGGGCGAAGTCATTCGCGTTGCGGACGAAGTCGATCGTCCCAGCCAGACATTTTTTGTGGAAGTCATGATCGATAATCGCGATGGCAAACTTTTGCCGGGCGTAAATTGTTCGATCGAATTGTCAAGCGGTTCGGAGACTCGATTCACCTCGAAGCCTCGGGCCGTTCGCTCCCAAAAGGACAAATAGTCCGGTTGGCAAATCGCGACTGGATTTGCCAAGAGACATCCTTGTCGAGGTCGCACGTGCGGCCTCGTTGCATTCTCGGAAAGAGCATACCATGGCCTCGGTCGAAACAAAGCGTTCGCCATCACCTAGTAAAATTGGCAATGAAATCGACCTTCGCCAGTTAGGTCGCTTTCTTCACAATGCCGTTGTGAATAGTGGCTCCGAAACGATGGCCGTAGCGGGGCTTGCGGATCTGATACAGCCGTTATGTCACGCGAATCTGGTTGTCTACTTTCCGGAAGATTCGACCGGCAAACTTTCCGCGGAACCGCTCACTTGCCGACCTCGGCCAGTGGCAGCTCCGCATCTTGAGCACTTGTATCGACTGGCTTTGTTTGCTGCTTCCGAATCCACCGTCCAAATTGCCAAGCTCGATTCCGAATCGGATGCAGTGGTCGTGGCGGCGCCGGTGTTGCGCCACGGCAAGCCAACAGAATGCTTGGTGATGGCTCTGGATCATGGGCCCGAAACGGGCAAGCTGCTTCCCGTGGTGATTCAAAACATGCAACTGCTGGCCGCGTCGATGGGCCATTGGCGAGGCAAACTGAATTCGCTGGATGCGGAAGCGAGTCTGCAGACGCTTTCGGAATGGAACACGCTGTTGGTCCACGCCGCGGCCGCTGACAGTCTTGATGAATACTGTCGTCGCATTAGCACCGGACTACGCAATTCGCTGCATGTCGACAACGTCTTCATTGGACTTCGCAACAACAGAAATCACTGTGTGCTACGAGGTGTATCCAGCGCGACGAACTTCGACAAACAAGCCGAATTTGTGCGCATGTGCGAATCGCTGATGGACGAATATCTGTTTCGCATCGAAAATGAAGCGGAGGACGAATTCCGCGAATTATGCGACCCGGAAGCGTTCCAGCGATTGCAAGTTGCGTTGCGGACGCACTTCCTGGACGCTCAACCTCTACGCAATGCGAAGCAACAACTGGTTGGCGTTTGCATCGTGGCCAACGAAGCGCCGTTCACATCCGATTACGCGGCCAAGTTTCACGAGTACGCCGCACAAGCAGGCACACAGATTGACCTCTTCCAAGCGTCTCGACCGAGTCCGCTGCGGCGTTATTGGCAAAAATTCTGCCAAGCGAATGTGCGACAGCGGCGAGTGGTTCTAGGCATTGCGGCCGCCATCGCCACTATCTTGTTGGTCCCCGTTCCAGCTCGAATCACTTGTGATTGCACGGTCGAACCCGAAGTTGGACGTATTGTTTCTGCGACGCTGTCGAGCCGGGTGATAGAAATCTTGGTGAAACATGGAGAACATGTAACCAAAGGTCAGGTCTTGGCGGTGATGGACACATCAGAATTGGAAAGCGATTGGGCGGCCGCCCTGCAGCGACGAGTGACCGCGCGAGCGAAAGCTGGTTCCAGCTTGCCCGGAGAACGCAAAGCGGGGCAAGCCGAGCTGGAACTCGCGGAAATTCAAATCGCGGAGTACCAACGGCAAATTGACAATGCCACGCTGCGCAGCCCAATCACGGGCGTCATCATGAGTGACGACATTCGGCATCTGCAAGGCAGTATGATCGAATTGGGCAAACCACTGTTGGAAGTTGGCAGTGCGGATGGAATGCGAGTGGAAGTGGCGATTGATGACGAAGACGTGCATTACGCCCAGGAAGGCCGAGACGTTTACATTAAAGTCCCTTCGCTGCCTGGCACGACCATTCGTGGCAAACTGCAACGCATTCATGGTCGAAGTGAAAAGCAACGCGACGAAAACGTTTTTGTCGGCGAAGTCGTGCTGGACGACACGGCCAATCAATTGCGGCCCGGCTTGGCTGGCAAAGCCAAAATCGACGGTCCGCGGCGACCACTGGCCTGGACGCTGTTTCGTAAAGCCGTTTCACAACTGTTGTATCGCTTAGGATGGTAACCTGAAATGGATGGCACTGGAAAACCAACCAACGTTTCGTCAGACCCGATGTTGATGAAGGTGCAACTTCGTCGAGATCTGCGAGGTTCGTTGCAAAAGTCGGGCGGAAAGAGCTTCTATCTGTTGGAAGATCCGCTGGCCGGCAAGTTTTATCGAATTGGCGTCAGCGAATGGAAGTTTGCTTCGCTGCTGAACGGTCGCTTAACTTTGCGTGAAGCAACGGCGTTATATGCGGCTACGTGCGAACCAACGTTGGCCGCCGCAGATTTGGTTTCCTTGGCCAAGTGGCTGATCTCCTCGCAATTGGCAACCGTCACCGGCGGTCCACATGATCAAACGGAATTGTCCGCCGCTCAGCCCGCAGCAAAGTCTTGGCTCAGCAATCCGCTGTTTGTAAGGATTCCGCTATTTAATCCAGACCGGCTGATTTCCAAGCTATTGCCTTACTTGTCCTTCACGCTCACGCGTGTTGCGTTCTTCATTTGGTTAGTGGTGTGCACCTTTGGTTTAGGCGCCATCTTGGTCAAATGGAGACCATTTTCCGCTACGTTTTCCACCGTATTGGCTCCGGACAATTGGCTGTACCTGTTCTTGGTTTGGTTCTGCTTGAAAATTGCGCACGAACTGTATCACGGATTGATCTGCAAGAAGTATGGCGGCGATGTTCCTCGTTGCGGCGTCATGTTTATCATGTTTTCGCCCGTGGCGTTTGTGGACGTGACATCGTCCTGGCGATTTCGATCGAAATGGCAGCGAATTTACACGTCCGCCGGCGGCATGTATTGCGAATTCTTTATCGCGGCCATCGCGGCTGTCGTGTGGGCCAGTACGGAGCCCGGCTTTGTCAAGCAGCTGTGCCACAATGTTGTCATCAGCGCCAGTCTTTCCACATTGCTGTTCAACGGTAATTTCCTGATGCGGTTTGACGGCTACTATATTGTGACCGACCTGTTGGAAATCCAAAATTTATACACCAAGGGCCAGCAGTTTCTTCGGCACGTGGTACGGCACTATTTATTGGGTGTGCCCAGCCAGTTTTCGCTAGAACGCGAACCACATCCTCGTTTGATTCAGATTTACAGTTTCGCCTCGTTGATCTGGCGAATCTTCTTCTACTTCGGCATCTTGACCGTCGCCGCCACGATGTTTCAAGGCGCTGGAGTGGTGCTGGCCATTGTCACAGGCGTGGCGTGGTTCTTTCGACCCGGCGTGACCTTCTTGATGTACTTGGTCAAGGGTTCGCCACAAGAGCAGCCTAATCGTCTGCGGTTTGCTGCGATCATGGCTGGCGTGCTGGCCAGCGCGGGTGCCGTTAGTGCCATGCCGTGGCCCGGAGGTGTGTCAGTGCCGGGAGTGGTCGACTATTCACCAATTCAAGTTGTCTGGGCTCCGGATAAGGGCGGATTCGTTTGCCAGGTCTTGGTCAAACCAGGAGATATCGTGACAAAGGATGACACGTTGCTGATTTTAGAAAATAAGGATCTGGAACTAGAATTGGCTCAGAAGCAAGCGGAACGAGTCACTGCGGAAACGCAAGAAGGTCCGGCCTACCTAAAGGAAGAAAAGCTGTTGGTTTTAGATAAACAGATCTTGGATTTACAACAACGACTGTCAATGCTGGAAGTGAAGGCTCCGGTGTCCGGTGTGGTCATTGGTAGGAATTTGGATTCGCTGCTTGGTCGGTTCGTTTCCAAAGAAGCGTTGCTGTCGATTGGAGACGAATCGTCCAAGCAAGTGATTCTTTCGGCGCCCCAGCGTGATGAATCGTGCCTACGCTCCAGCGTTGGTAAACAAGTAAACTATATTCGTGCGAAGGGTCGCTTTGACGTGATTGACGGTGCCACTGTCACTATGGTAGACCCGAAAGCACAGACCTCCGTACCGCATGAAGCCCTGGCCGCTCCGAACGGAGGACCATTGACAGTGGAATCGGGCAAGGATGGCCACGTGACTTTACTGAAGCCTCGGTGTACGGCTCGAGTGGAACTTTCCGCCACATCTACGTCCAAATTATTAGCGGGCGAATTGGTCCGCGTGCGTTTGGATGCGAGCGGCCTATCGACTGGTGAATTTCTTTATTTACGCTTCCAAGAATGGTTGCGTTGGAAAGCGGATCCTCGCGAAGTTTCGGAATAATTACCTGAAACATCGACTGGCGTCGGCGGCGGAGGCAGTTGCTGAAGCTGCGGAGATGGTGGTGACACGTCCGTCGGAACAGGAGTCGCGTCAAGCGGCGCGGGCAGATGGTCGATCTGCATCGGCGGCGAATGGATCACTTCGGTCAAGTTGCCGGCAGAACCGGAAGTCGACTGATTATCCAGCAATAATCCCAAGGCTCGCTTGTATTCGATCAAGGCCAGGCTATAGCGAGCTTGTGCGGACAGATATTCGAATTCGGCGAATGTCAGTCGTTCTTGAGCGTCCAGTAGATTGTCCAGTAGCAGAGACTTTACATTGCCGTCTCCGCCACCGGTTTGCCATTGCTGGAACAACGAATCGACCTGATCTTTGGCACTGGACATGGCTTTGTTTCTCGCGTGCACTTCGCGAAATGCAACGTCCACTTCTCGAACTGCACGCGCGACATCGGCCTGCAGTAATGCGATCGTGTTTTCTAAGTCGCTTTGCGACTGACGCAATTCGATGCAACGACGTTGATAACGCGCCTTTGCCTGTCGATTTCCGATCGGTCGTTCGTACTGCAGACCAATCGAATAACTCGGTTCGCGCACGCTGAACTGGTCTGTCCACGCGCCCGGAATGTCACTTTCTCCGCGTAGTCCCGATGCATAAGTTTGCAATACGGCGTTCAAAATGGGCAGTAATTCGTTCTTGGCTACGCTCAGGCTTACGCCGGCTTTTTTTACTCGCTTGATGGACTGGCTTACTTCCGGACGATGCTGCATTGCGGTGCTGATGGAGTCCATCATGTTGACCGGTAAAGCGTAGCGAGCGGGCCCTTCGTTGGTCACCAGTTCCGGCGAGGCTGTGTCGCCCGGCACTCCCAACGTTGGGTCGTTGACCCGTTTGCGAAGTTCGTCCTCCAAATTCCGAACTTGATTTTCCGCACGAATGACTTCCACTTCGACTTTTCGGACCAAGGCTTCTGCGCGAGTGATCTGCGGATAAGTAGCATCGTAGTCCTTGCGATCATCCAACATGCGACGAATTTTCTGCGCGCCTTCCAATAGTCGACGTTTCTGCAGCAAACTGCCTCTAGCAACATACAGATCCCAGTACGCAGAGACGACGTCTACCAAGTGATCCTGCAAGCGAAGTGAATATTCGTCCCAGCCGATGCTGGCATCCAATTGAGCCAAAACGGTAATGCTGGTGTTGTACGTTCGCCCGGCACCTCGCAGTAAGGGCTGTGTGTAACTTAGCGTCAGCCTCGAAGAACCTTGATTCGAAGGGACGAAGAACTGCGAGTTTGTGTCTTGATGACGAAACTGCTGGGCAATTTCCACTTCGCCGCCGAATGTATTTTGCCGTCGAATCCCGCCGCTGGCTGTAATATCGTGATCTTTAAATCGACTGCGATTGGTCGTCAGGATGCTGCCGACCGGTTCACTGATGTCTCGCCAACGAGTGTCAATGAAGGACGTCCAATCAAATGTCGCGTCTGCCTCCATGATTGTGGTTTCGCGAATCAGCGGAATGTCTCGATAGACTCGCACCTGGGCAGAATTCTGTAGTGCCGCTAACACGACCGATTCGACGGTAATCGGAACGGGTTGTTCGGCTAGGTTCAGCGGCGATGACACGGGCCGCTCCCACCACGCTTCGCCCATGGCCATTCCGTTGGGGGCCTTCATGCGTCGCGCTTGCGGCGCCGGTTTGACAACAGGACCTTCCAATTCCGTTAATTCGGAAGCCCGAGTTTGGTTCGCAGGAAATGTTGTCGACCCAATGCGAACAGTCAAACTAGCCGCCAGTGCGACCGCAACGGCAAGATGCTTTCGCCTGAGCCACCTCCAGCTTGCTAACATAAACCTGTTCCTCCCAATTCCGCTTCCCATTCGCGTCGATGTCAATTTGATGAAATGACAAATGTCGCACTTCGTGTTGATCGACTAGCAAGCTGGTTATCTGCAAGCTACTTCCTGCTGGCGATGCAGTCGTTGCGGCTATCACAACCGGGATTCGCGGTTTTCCCTATCAGGCATAACGTTTTGCGAATGCCGCAGAGTTTGCCAGGACGCTGATGTTTTGATGGCTTGTGGTTGGATCATCGGCGGGAATGAAATGCTGTCATGGAGAGTTCGCATCGTTATTAGTACGGTGACTATCCGACGGCATTCAAATAACTCGCAGCATTCATCTAGCGGGAAAGTTTCCCAAACCGATATAAAGAGCATGTTGCGAACAGAAATCGCGATGAATCAGAGACGGATTGCGAACCATTCGCTCTGCGCTTGCGTGGTCAAATAGAGACACTGCCGTTATGTCGGACGCAAAGCCGGCGCCGGCAACGTTTATTCGAAGGAACGAATCGAGGTTGGTAATGAGTTTTCGATCATGGATGGCTTGGTTGCTGGTGGCTGCCGGTCCGACGGTTGCCTTTTCGCAAAATAACACGCGCGACGGCGTGGCGCTGGGTGGCATCGCCGGCGCCATTACGGGTGGCATAATCGGCCACCAAAACGACGAAACTCCGGAAGGAGCACTCATTGGCGGTGCTGTAGGTGCCATTGCTGGTGGACTTATTGGCAACGCCAAAGACCGCAATATCGAACAGCAGCGTTACTATCAGTATCAAGCCGTACAAGAACAACGAATGGCGGTCACGTATGCCGACATTATAAATATGAGCCGCTCCGGAGTGAGTGACAACGTCATCATTAACCAGATTCGAACCAACGGAATTGTCAGAAAACTGGAAACGCATGACATCATTGCGTTGCACCAACAAGGCGTGAGCGAAGTGGTGATTGATGCCATGCAGCGAGCGCCGATTGCAGGCGTTACCTATGTGGCGCCTGCACCTGTGCCGCAACCGAGACGTACCACGGTGATTGAATACCATGTCACTCGACCACGCTACGTGCCCGTCTATCCTTATCACCCGCACTACCATGCACATAGACCAATGCGAGCGTACCATTGGTAGTCCAACGTTAGAATCACAAAAGCAGAGCTGAATGTGAATCGGCTGTCGTCAAGGTGGTGCTGCAAGAGCTCGCAAGGTTTCGGCCCCAGCAAGTCGCTGGGCTGAACTATTCTGCGCGAAGGAACAGGCCGGACTTTGGCAAACGGCGGAAAGTCGATTTCGCCTGGCGATCGCAGCTACTGTCAAACAAACGGGGATTCTTCGTCAATTTCGTGTTCGAGGCGTCCCATCCACATTGGCGTGGCAATGAACCAAATGATGGTGGCCAATAGCGAAATTCTGCCGGCCACTTCCAGTGACAGTCCGTTCGCCAAGTAAACCAAACTCGGACCAAACGTACCGACCAACGCCAACAGCGAAATTAACTTTGCCATAGTCTTCATCAAAGAATCTCCTTACGCGGTGGTCTGTGCAAGCTGTTTCGGTTGAATCATTTTGCTGAGTGCCAAGTAGATAAGACCACAAGCCAGCCAAGCCGGTACAACTGCATACGCCGCAAACAATCCGTGCTGAAAGAACAGGTACAGTCCTACGCCAACAGGCAATACCCACGCCAATAGCACGGCGATATTGACGGCCACTCCCGTTTTTGAGGCCAGTTCGTCTACCAGTCCAAAGCGTTTCATCAGATAGAAATCAACAAAGATGACCGCGCCCATCGGTCCCAAGATGGTTCCGTAGAGTCCGACAAAATCGAGCAACTTGGCAGATAAATTCGGGAACATACCGGCAACAGTCGCGACAGCTCCGGCCAACAGTGTCATCGATATTCGCGAACACTTGGGCAGCATGCCTTGAAACGCCAAGCCAGCTCGATAAATCGTTGGGTTTGCCGTGGTCCAGCCGGCAATCACCACACAAAGAATTCCCGTCCACCCCATAGCGCCCCAGGCCAAAGCACCGGGATTGGCCGATGCGTCTCGCGTCAACTTGATTTGAGCGGCCAATAGCAGCGCCGCCGCAATCCAGGCTACGTAATGCCCCAAGAACATGCCGATGGACGGCGCCCAACCGGCCGACGATTTCTTGGCGAACCGAAAGATCGACAAGTCGGCCATGCCAAAATGCATCGCGCCGTTACACAACCACGCGAAGATAACAATCTTGCTGAATCCAAATTCTTGCGGCCCATTTCGTTCGACAACAAACGCAATTGCGTCTGACCAAAACATTCCTTCTTGTAGCGACGCCCACGAATTCACGCCCATTCGTCCCAATGAAACAATGCCGCACGCCGCGAACACGGCAATCATCCACGGCGCCGCAATATTTGCAACTCGCTACCATCCCGTAGCCCGCCGCGGCCACCAACGAAATCACCGCGCCCACTATCACCACTAAAACCGTAAACGACGATTCGCTCAGTCCAAACACACTTTCCGGAATTGAAAACGTGATATCAAACGGCACGCCCACCGCCGTTGCGGAAACGGTAATCATCGCTCCGGCCAAGAAACAGAACAGAACTCCATTGACCAAATTGTAAAATTTGACCAATCCGCTTCCGGCGATTCGTTCCAATTGGTAATACAACGTAAATCGCTTGGCCATGGCAATGGGCGTGACCAAATATCGCCACGTCAACACTGCCAAGAGGTTTCCCACCAGTAACCCCAGTAGCAAGTCCTGCAAACTGGCTCCAGCACCCAAGAACAACGGGCCGATCATGAATTCGGTGCCGGCTGCGTGTTCACCCGCATACATGCCCCAGAATTTGCCAGGCCCCATCAACGCGTCATCCGGCACTCGCTCTCGCTCAAATTCGCCAGAACTGCTTTGTGTTTCTTCCGTCATAGGTAACCTCGAAAGGAGCTTTCCTGTTGTATTGCGCTGCTTTATATCGCCACTGCTCAGCATCGTTGGCTCAAGACATCCGCTTCGTACTGCTTGACTACCTTCAGCCAGTTCGAACCAACGGGCGTGTCATTCGTCAAGCAGTAATAGTCCCACACAGCGCCCCACGGCAACGACTTGCTTTCTTCGAACAACGCCAGTCGGCTGGTGAAGTCGCCCTGCGTCTCCATGGTTCGCAGCGAATCAATTGGCTCCAGCATGCTAATGAGAAGCGACTTGATCATATTCCGAGTGCCAATGACCCACGCCGCCACTCGGTTAATGCTGGCATCAAAAAAATCTAAACCGATATGAGTCCGAGCCAGCAAATTGCCTCGCACCAGTTCGTTGGCAATCGCCTGTAATTCGTCGTTCAGAATCACCACATGATCACTGTCCCAGCGGACACCTCGGCTTACGTGCAGCAACAGACGAGGAACATATTGCATGATTGACGATATCTTGTCAGCGATGGTTTCTGTAGGATGAAAATGTCCGGCGTCTAGGCAAAGCAGCGTTTTCCGAGTGATCGCGTAGCCGAGATAGAATTCGTGCGAACCGACGACGTAGCTTTCCGAACCGAGTCCAAACAGTTTGCATTCCACGGCGTCCAGCAGGTGGTCCGGCGAATAGGCTGGCGAAAAAATTTGATCCAACGAATCGGTCAGTCGTTGCCGAGGTGTCACGCGATCCACCGGCGTATCCTTCATGCCGTCCGGAATCCAAACGTTGGTTACGCACGGATTGCCTTGTGCCTGCCCCATTGCCGCGCCGATTTGCCGACATGCTTTGCCGTGGTCAATCCAGAATTGTCGAATCGCCGGATCCGAGTGCGACAGCGTAAAACCGCTCTCCGCTTTTTCGTGAGCAAAATAGGTTGGATTAAAATCGAGCGAAAGACGCTGCTGCTTGGCCCATTCGATCCAGCCTTGAAAATGAGCAATGTCGACTTCGTTTCGATCGACTTGCTTGCCATCGAATTCGCCGTAGCAGGCATGCAAATTCAAACGGTGTTGGCCCGGAATCAA
This sequence comes from Pirellulaceae bacterium, assembly GCA_041399205.1. GTDB lineage: Bacteria > Planctomycetota > Planctomycetia > Pirellulales > Pirellulaceae > JAGQOZ01. The sequence goes on from JAWKTK010000010.1 coordinate 196,102, forward strand.
TGAATACGCCAATTCGAGATCCGATTTTAATTCGTCCGGCGTTCTGGCTCGTCCCAAGTAATTCCCAGTAACCGCCAATCCTCCGCCAATGCTTTGCGCCAAACCTTCAAAGCCAACCACATCGTCGCCTTGCCAACAATGCAAGGAAACAGCCACAGTTCTCAATTCATCAAGCACTTGATCCGTATCCACTCCGATGTCAGCATATTGCTGTTTGGCGGTTTGATAAGCTTGCGAGACGCGATTTTCGTGTGTCATCGGATCAGGCTTTCAGGGTCGTGCTAAGAAGACGACTCGAGGTGACAGGACGAGTTCGATTTTGCACGCAACGTGGCATAGTGACTAGCCCGTGTCAAGGACTATCCGTGTGATTTTTGGTCGTGAATCAAGTAGCCATTGCGGCCTCCGAATCGTCACAAGTCCCAGACCGGTAAACCTCGAAGTCAATCCATTGCCAAGCCTGACGCAAGCACTTTGGCGATTGTGCTACCGTATTCGATTCGACAGCATGTTGGAACAGGCAGTGAAAATCCGAAAGGTGGGAAAGGTTGCCAAGGGATGTTCGTCGCGGATATCCTAGCGAACTTGACCGAATTGTGTCGAAATGAACGATATCGATTCGCATGAAACCGAAATCTACAGCGACTACCACGGCAGGAACCAATGACTGATTCTGAATCTCCGACGAATGCTCCGAAACGAGAAAACATTTGGCTGAACTTGGGCCTCAATGTCATTATTCCTTCCCTGCTGATGTCCAAGGGCAAGGATTGGTTGCAGTTGGACCAAGCCGTTCTGCTGGTAGTCGCATTGGCATTTCCCGTTTCCTACGGCATTTATGATTTTGCCGTACGACGGAAGTACAATTTCTTTTCCATACTTGGATTTGTCAGCATTCTGATTTCAGGAGGTGTAGGCCTCATGAAACTGGACAAGGATTGGATTGCCATTAAGGAAGCGGCCATTCCCGCGTTGTTTGCTGTCGCGGTGCTGGTTACCCTAAAAACGCCGTTTCCGTTGGTTCGCACATTTTTGTACAACCCTGAACTATTTGACGTACCCAAAATTGAAACAGCGCTGGCCAAACGTAAGACAGAAAGTCAATTCGAAAAACTGATGACGCAATGCACGCTGCTGTTGAGTGCTTCGTTTGTACTGAGTGCGGTGCTGAACTATGGATTGGCCAAATATCTGATTCGCAGCGAAACCGGCACAGATGAGTTCGTCAAAGAAATGGGGAAAATGACGGCATGGAGCTGGGTAGTGATTACCATTCCTACCATGGCCATCACCATGTTGGCATTGATGAAACTGCTCAAGGGCATTGAACAATTCACTGGCTATGAATTTGAAGACGTTATGCTGATCTCGCAACACCAGAAGAAGCCTGCCAAGACCGACACGAAATTGCCGGCTGCTGATCCGTCCGAACCAGGTAACAGCACGGAAAGCGAAACAACACCAACAGAAACTACGCAAAGCGAAGAGTCGTCTTCTTGATAATGTGAACGCAGGGGCACCCAACATGGAAGTGATTTGCCGATCCGTACTTCTCGTTTATTTAGCGCTGGGCGTGTCTGGTTGCAGTCGACCGGTGCGACGCCCCAACACTCCACCTACCCTGGAACGAGTTCAACTATTCCAGCAACAATGGCGAGACCAAGGGCAAGACGTTTTGGTTGGAGCAGATGGTTGCGAAATTAATGCATTTGGCATGGATCAACTGCAGCAGATCATCAGTCAGCTGGATGCCGAATTCACTCCGCTATGGCCTGACGGCGGCAAACTGTGGGTCAGCGTCAACGCCAAGAACGGTTTTGATTTTGGTGTTCCGTTGGCACTTCATTCGCTAACGCTGCAAAACCTGGAGATTGCCAACGCGGTCATCGACCATGACGAGCTGACATGGCTGGGAAAACTAGATCCGGTTTCGCCTTTCTCTGGTCAACTGCAACTTGATCAGCGGCCGCAAAGTAGCTGATTCGTTACAACGGCTGCGTTTGGTTGACTGCAACGCCATGCCCGAAGCTATTCTGGCTGGTAGCCAAGTTGTTATTTTGGGATCCAGCGTTTGCAAATCCGTCACCTAGTAGAATCCATTTAAAAACCGTACCTCAGTGGCATGTCACGGATTTTTCGCTGTCCACGCAGTCGCTGAACCCCGATGACGTTGCTGTCTAGCAAACATGCCGCAACTGACATCACTAGAAATCCAATGCGAAACGTTTGCAACGGGATCACAAGAATTGCTGAATGGATTGTGGTCAACTTTGGCGATTCAAACACTCCGTTTGGACGTAGGCGAATTGGCCGATATTACTGATGCATGATCTTTGGCAGAATCCGCAGCTGGAAGTTGACACTACAACAAGGTGCCGCGAACGACATCACCCTGGAACGAACCAGCCACTGCCCCGCTCTAGAATCGCTGGCACTCCACGGCGACCACTTCACTGAAGAAGGCTTACTGCATGACCACCATGCCCAGCCTGACGTCGCTGCAACTGCCGACTTACCATCCAGTGACACACTTTTGACACAGCTTCCTGTGCGATTCCCAAACTTGCAGCAACTAACCGTTTCCGGCCGAGAGTTCAGCGACTCATGGCACTCTGAAACAACCGGCGTCGAAATTTTGACATCAAACCAGCCGTAATCAATGATGGAAAGCGATGTGAAGTGATCGTGGAAAGACATGGTTCTCACAAAGGCGCCCAGGCACGAAGCGAACGGCGGCAGGCAAGAATTGTTTTGATGACTGGCACGAAACGGCATCTTTTTCATCTCTGTGCCTTCGTGCCTTTGTAAGTTTCTGCCCCGGTCACTTCAGCCGACTCAGCAGCTTTCGCAAACAACCGGGTCAGAAATTTTGGCATCAAACCAGCCGTAATCAGTAATCGAAGCGTGTGTTGACCATGGATGAACGTGCTCTCACAAGGCGCTTCAAGGCACGAAGCGAAAGGCGGCAGGCAAGAATTGTTTTGATGACTGGCACAAGACGGCATCTTTTTCATCTCTGTGCCTTTGTGAGATTTCAGCGGTCACTTCAGCAACTCAGCGTTTTTCACAAACAACCGGCGTCGAAATTTTGACATCAAACCAGCCGTAATCAATGATGGAAGCGAGTGGAAGTGACCATGGATGAACATCTCTCACAAGGCGCGCTTTAAGGCACAGAAGCGAACGGCGGCAGGCAAGAATTGTTTTTGATGACTGGCACAAGACGGCATCTTTTTTTCATCTCTGTGCCTTTGTGAGATTTCAGCGGTCACTTCAGCAACTCAGCGTTTTTCTGAAACAACCGGCGTCGAAATTTTGACATCAAACCAGCCGTAATCAATGATGGAAGCGAGTGAAGTGACCATGGATAGACATGTCTCTCACAAAGGCGCCAAGGCACGAAGCGAACGGCGGTAGGCAAGAATTCTTTTGATGACTGGCACGAAACGGCAATCATTTTCATCTCTGTGCCTTCGTGCCTTTGGCAAGTTTCAGCGGTCACTTCAGCAACTCAGCGCTTTTCACAAACAACCGGCGTCATTTCGGCATCAAACCAGCCGTAATCCATGATGGAAGCGTGTGAAGTGATCGTGGAAAGACATGGCTCTCACAAAGGCGGCAAGGCACGAAGCGATAGGCGGCAGGCAAAAAATTGTTTTGATGACTGGCACGGAAACGGCAATCATTTTCATCTCTGTGCCTTTGTGAGATTTCAGCGGTCACTTCAGCAACTCAGCGCTTTTCACAAACAACCGGCGTCGAAATTTTGGCATCAAACCAGCCGTAATCCATGATGGAAACGTGTGAGGTGATCGTAGAAGCATGTCTCTCACAAAGGCGCTTCAAGGCACGAAACGAAAGGCGGCAGGCAAGAATTGTTTTGATGACTGGCACGGAAACGGCAATCATTTTCATCTCTGTGCCTTCGTGCCTTTGTGAGATTTCAGCGGTCACTTCAGCGACTCAGCGCTTTTCACAAACAACCGGCGTCGAAATTTCGGCGTCAAACCAGCCGTAAGCCATGATGGAAACGTGTGAAGTGTTCGTGGAAAGACATGTCTCTCTCACAAAGGCGGCAAAGGCACGAAGCGAAAGGCGGCTGGCAAGAATTGTTTTGATGACTGGCACAAGACGGCATCCTTTTTCATCTTTGTGCCTTCGTGCCTTTGTGAGATTTCAGCGGTCACTTCAGCGACCCAGCGCTTTTTCACAAACAACCGGCGTCGAGATTTTGACATCAAACCAGCCGTAATCAATGATGAAACGTGTGAAGTGATCGTGGAAGGACTGGCTCTCACCAAAGGCGCTTCAAGGCACGAAGCGAACGGCAGTAGGCAGAATTGTCTTGATGACTGGCACAGACAGCAATCATTTTCATCTATGTGCCTTCGTGCCTTTGTGGAATTTCAGCGGTCACTTCAGCAACTCAGCGTTCTGAAGCAACCGGCGTCGAAATCTTTCGACATCAAACCAGCCCACTTCAATCCATGATGGAAACGTGTGAAGTGATCGTGGGAAAGACATAGTTCTCACAAAGGCGCTTCAAAGGCACGAAGCGAACGGCGGTAGGCAAGAACTGTTTTGACGACTGACGCAAGACGGCAATCATTTTCATCTCTGTGCCTTCGTGCCTTTGTGAGATTTCAGCAACTCAGCCACTTTCACAAACAACCGGCGTCGAAATTTGGACATCAAGCCAGCCCGTAATCAATGATGGAAGCGTGTGAAGTGATCGTGGAAGGACTGGCTCTCACAAAGGCGCTGAGCACGAAGCGAAAGGCGGTAGGCAAGAATTGTTTTGATGACTGGCACGAAACGGCAATCATTTTCATCTCTGTGCCTTCGTGCGAGTCCATTCGAGTGCAATGCGTATCACGCACAGCCGCGAAAAGATGGCTCGATCAAGCAAAGTGCCATACTGACCAAATAATGTGCGTCTTTTCGCCTAGATACGTACCAGCCTGAAAGGCGGCTACTAAATCGGCTGAATCAAATTCGCCATCTCCGTTCCAATCGCCGGAATCCCAGGTTGAATTGCCGATGATCGAGTCTTCATAGTGTCCAAACTGGAAGATCTGAATCAAATCAGCCGAATCAAAGACTCCGTCGTGGTTCGCATCGCCTACCACGTCTACGGCCACCACTTCGACCAAGACCGTCACCACGCCAGCCGCAGAAAGCCGACCGCCCGCGACCGCTTGATAACGAAATTGATCCGTTCCTACAAAACCACGATCCGGTGTGTATACAAAACTACCGTCTGTATTCCATTCAAGTTGCCCGTGGCTCGGGCCCTCGACTAAATTGGCCGCAATCTCGCCCTGTCCAACGTCGTTGGCCAGCACGCCATCTTGCGCCGTGATACGTAGTTGGCCATTCGCGGGCACGACGTAGTTGTCCGCCGCAACCGAAGGAACAAAACTAGTACCCGACGTAGACGTCGACCACCAATTCGTCGTTAGCGAACTGGCGTCGCCAAATTGGACGATAGACCCGTCAAGCTTTCCGTAAATGGTCCAGTAGAAACTGGTCGAACTATTCGTGCCGTCGGGATAGCAATAAGAACCAGCCGCACCGCTACATTGATAATCTGGCTGCGTTAGCGGATTCAGTGGCTTAATACCAAACGGATCCGAAGCCGTTTGTCCGAATATTTCGAAATCGACCGACTCGCCGCCAGCAGGTGCCGATTCGCCCAACAGACTTACTTCTACCAAGTAGGCCCCTGGCTGCAGCAAAGTGCCTGTGGCCGTCCGTGTAGCACCAGGTGGCACCAAGACTTGGATGGGCGTGCCGGCAATTGACAAGCCGATTCCTTCGATATTGGTACCAGCAACCGAACCAGCATGCAAGCCAAAGTGAAAGACCTGTGGTTCCGCCACGTACAACACGTGTGCGAACTTTGAAATTTCCGCATCTAAACTTCCCGACGCAAAGACCTCGTTGCTGGTTGGCAATGCGTCAAAGGATGCGGTCAAGATGTAGTCGCCCGTGGCATGTTGTGCCACCGATGTGTCACCCGCGACCTGGATGAAATAGTCAGTATCCGCAGTCGTTTGCGTTGCCTGCAACACCACTTGCCCATGTCCATTGATCAATATTTCAGTCCCGATGGGAGCGCCAAATCTATCATAGATCGCCAACTTGGGAATCAATCCGTCTTGCTGCAGCGAACCGACAGTCACTTGCATCGTTCCCGTCAACGACTTGGGCGACCGGACCAAATAGGAATCCACATCGGTCAGATCGGAAATGGACCCGTTGGTGCGATATCGTACTCCGTCCAAGAAGCCGGCCGAAGTCTTCAGTTCTTCCGCCGCGGCCAATGTGTCGTCCGCATGCAGGTCGTCGACTGTCAGCGGTTCAATTCCGTCCTGGAAGAAATATCGCAATTGGCCCGGATCACTAAACCGGTACGGATGAGATGTCACTAAATCGATATCCGCCTGAGCGGCCTGCAGCAGATGATCGTAGGTTGCAACAATGGCATAGCCGCCAGAATGGTATTCGCTATTGGGATCCGCACTAACCGCAACAAAGTAGCCTTTATCTCGTTCGGCTACTTCGAATTGAATCTGCAGGTTCCCCGCTGCGTTTACTGTTGACGTGACTTCCATAGCGTCTTCGTCTTCGTCAAAAAGTTCGAAGTGTCCGTCAAGTTGACTCAGGCCGTGCGTTCTCAGTTCCACTGTCACCGGCCCTCCATAGCCGGAAGGTAAATCCAATTCAAAAACGTCAACGTCGGCAATGTCTTGTATGTCTCCAAACACCACCGAAGGAGCACTCCCCTGCGAACCACCTCGATAGGACGCCTTCTGCAGCCGAGTGGCATTGTCAAAGCTATCGTTGCCTTTTGCTCCTTCATTGGCATCGGGCGCGCGTTGGCCGAATCGCCTTTGCAGTTGCTGGATGTCCGTGGCAGTTAATTCGGTGGCCGGCGTGATTCCGTGCAGGTGCATCGGTGAATTCGGGTCATCAGAATGTTCCAACCCAAAGACATGGCCCGCTTCGTGCAACGCTACCGCAAAGACGTCATCCAGCGAATCGTAGTTGATTTCGCTATTGAATATGACGTCACCGTTCCAGGTTCCAGAAACCACGGCGTCGTGACTGATGGAAATGGCCATGACGTTTTCTGCCAGCGGAGCCGCACCGATCCGAATATCGCCAAACCGTTTGTCTCCCGAACGCAGACCGCCCGCACCAAACGGATCACCGCTGTCCGACACCACCGCCACATCTGCATTGGTCTGTTCTGCCCAAGTCTGAAATCCACGAATGATGGCGTCTTGCCACGCTTCCACAGAAAAACCATCAAACGTCTGATTTAGTGAACTCGGGTGTCCAGCCACATCGGTACCGTCCGGTGCAAAACTAAAACTCCAATGCGCGGACGAGCCCAAAATCCCATCACTGCTGAGCAGACGTCGGTCTTCCAATGTTTCCATGCGGCCAGACATCTTGTAAGTTTTATTTCTCATCGTTGACCTTTGTTAATTTGAGTCTAGCGGTGCGGATGTTGCCATGGTCTTTGCGGCATCGCTGGGAAGCTCCATTCGCAATAACTGATCCGCCAAGTCAATCACGTTTCGAACTTGACCTGTTCGACGCACGTATTCAAGATCCCCATCGGATATCACGATCCGCACTAACGCGGGTTGCTCCTGCAACGCCGCCAACAATAAATGGGCCGCTTGCGTTTGGTCTTGCTGCTGGAGCTGCGAATTCTTTTCGTTTCCAGCGCACAGCGAATAAATACACGCTACGTGGAGCTTAGTCATGGTGTCTTGTTGTATCTGCAGGGCCGCTTGAGCATCGAGCCTGGCTGCTTCGAATTTTTCGTTACGCGCCAGCAATACGCCTCGGCTCGCCAAGATCTCGGCATCCTGCGAACGTTGCTTCAAGATTCGATCCAGCATCTTAATCGCATCGTCAACGCGATTGAGATAGTCCGAAAGGATAGCGGCACCGTTTCGCAACGCTAAATAGGAATTTGCGTCCAACGCCAAGGCCTTCTGCACGTCCAGCCAAGCTTGCTGCGGATCGTTTGGCAAGCGAGACATCGCAATCGCGACCCAACCGTTGACATCAGTCGTTTCTGTGTGCTGACCTGCCAATACATCGGCTCGGCTACCCGGCATGTCACCCAGTACTTGCCGCGCACGAGCTCGTATCAAATACATCCTAGCGTCGGGCCTTTTGGCCAACATCTGATTGGTCAATTCTAAACAGGCTTGCCACTGTTCCGTCTCCATCAGCGAGATGGCCAGATTAGTCTGGGCATAGGTCAATTCCGGCTCAAGTTGCAAAGCCTTTTCAAAATCACGTTGCGATTGCTGCCACGCTTTCAGCTGCAAATACACGATTCCTCGGCGCACGTACGCATGCGGCGACTTCGGGTCTAACGCAATGCAGATAGAGAACGCTTGCAACGCGTCTTGATCTTCGCCCAGACCATGCAGCGCGTTGCCTAAGGCAAATCGAGCGGCAATGTCTTTGGACTGCAGCGCTACGGCACGTTCTAAATGCGAACGAGCAACGGAAAAACGCTTCTTGGAAAGCTCCAGCAATCCCATTAAATAGGCATCGGCGAAAGAATGCTCAGTGGGCGAAGAAGCAGCATCCGATTCAACCACTTCCTGCGAATCACCCGATTCCACGCCGCCTCGATTCGCCTGCATCAACGCCTGATATTGCAACCGCATTGCTCGTGAAGGTGTCATGGCTGCGTTCGCTGCGTGGTGCAAATTCAACGCATGCTGAACAAAAAGTGAAGCCCCATTTTCACGACCATCGTACAAGCGTCGCAAAACAGAATTGCCAAAGACAAACGTCAGTTCTTGGCTGTGCGACAAGAGCTCTTGCTTCTGCTGCTTAGGAAGGAGCCGAAATTCTGGACGAGTTCTCCAATTGGGATCGTCCGGAATGTGATACGCCGCCAGTCCATCGGCAATGGCTTGGAGTTTTCTGTCGGCCAAGTCATCGGGCGTGTCTAACGCAATTCCCCACACTCGTAGCTCATCAAACTGGGAAGCAAAATGATTAAACTGCTGCTGAGCTTCCAAAGCTGCCAGACGTTGGTTGCGAACCAGCATGACGGCTACTAATGCCATCAACAGCACGCTGCACGCCAACGCGACGGTGGCTCCGGATGATAGTCTTGGATGACGCTTGAACCATTTTGAGGTTCGTTCGCGGAAAGAGATATTGGGTGCGAACCGCAGAGGCTGATGGTCTAGATGAGCCAACAGATCGGTTCGCAATTCATTGGCCGAAGCATATCGATGCGCCGGATTGGCCGCCAGGCATTTGGCAATAATGGAACGCACCGCTGGTTCGATTCCATTGAGCGCCGCATGATTCGGCAAAAAGACGGTTTTGCGGTCTTGATGCAGTTCGTGCACCATGCGTTCGAACGGACCTTGTCGATCGGGAAACGGACGCGCACCGGTGAGCATTTCGCACAGCAAAACACCCAGCGAAAAGATATCGCTGCGCTGGTTCGGCTTGGCGTCATTTCCAGCGATGGCCAGCAGGTGTTCCGGAGCCATATACGGAAGCGTCCCGCCGACTGAATCATCTCCCGCCGAAGGTCCGTCGGCCGCTTCAGACAGATTGAAGTCCAATAGCATGGGCCGACCATCGTCCGTGATCAAGATATTGGCCGGCTTCAGATCTCGATGCACAATATTCTGTTCGTGTGCATGCGCCAAACCGCTGGCGACTTCCGCAATCAACCACAGGCACGTTTGGTCATAAGTGAGATTGCAGATCTTTTGAAACGAAGACTTGTTCGGCGCGGCTGCCATTTCCTGGCGTATCCGCTGTACCAATTCTGGATCCGGTATCGACTTGGTCAATGTTTCGTTGGCATGATTTCCAATGGTGCTCAGCAACAACTGGCCGGTGCTGTTTGAGGCATCTAAACGCGTCTTTGACGAATGTGAAAACAGGCCTCCTTGCCGATCGGCGACACCTCCATGTCGATGCCACGCAGCTCGAATGACATCGGCCAGTGTCACGCATCCCAAGAACGGCATGCACACGTATTGCACGCCGGCTTGGCGATGAACCGAATAGATGGGCACAATGTTGGCGTGTTGCAACCGAGCCAATATGTCCGATTCGGCCCAGCGTTGTCGGGATGCCTTGAGAACGACAAAGCGGCTAGCCAGACTGTCTTGCCGAGCCAGATAGACTCGAGAAAACGAACCTCGTCCCAATTCGCCCAGTATTTGAAAATCCAAATGATGGTCACCAGCCGCTGGCAAATTGCCTTGACGACCTCGCGTCGCCGAGACCGATTTCTGGGACGCACCGTCCGGATCGACCGTAGACAATTCGGGCCAGTGACTCGTTTCGACACCAAATTGAGCCGTGTAGTACGCCTTACTGACCGGCAGCGAAGCTTGGCTGCGCGTCGATATTCTTCGAACGCCAGTTCTGACTTGGCTTTGGCGTCCGACAAAATATCAGCAAACGAATCAAGATAACTTGCCAGCGTTGGCCTAGTGCCGTCTTCCCAGCCGTACTCCATATCAATTCGCAGCAGTTCGACGGCCAAAGGCAAGAAATCCTTGTGCTGTGCATCCAGAAAATGAGCTCGCAGATTTTTCACCGGACCTGCCACTGGCTCCGCTTCAAAGGCTTCGACAATCGACTCCAGGTGTTGATTCGGAAAGACGTTCATCATGCTTGGTCGGTGTTGTCTTCAGTGCAATTCTTGATGACAGTTGTTCGCGAAACCCTTGCAAGACGCGTTCGACGGTTCGCTTGGATCGACCTGTGCTTTCTGCGATTTCCGGAACGCTACAACCTTCAATCCGCAGTTCCACAATCTGGCGTTGCAGCGGAGTCATGGTGCCCAAGATCTGGTCCACCACCATTTGCAGAATTTGATATGGTTCAGGATTCTGCGATTCGTGACGCTGCAGCACCTGGTCTGCCGCTTCACCGTTCATCGTCTGACGAACGCTCCGTTTTTGTGCCGATGATGGATCGCGAGTCCTCGCACCTTATTTAACGCCAGCACCAACAACAGCCTCCATAGTTCGCCGCCCTCCGGTACGTCGTAGCAACCGCCTGATGCGCGTCTAAAAAACGAGCGAAACACGGACTGAACCACATCTTCTGGGTCAAATCGCACTGCCAGTTCAGGCGATGTATTGTGCTTTGCCAGGGCAATCAGACGGTTCGAATAACGCAGATACAGCTGAGTGGCTGCGTCTTCTTCGCCACCTTGGATGCGTCGCAAGAGCGATCCATCCGAAGGTTCGATCGTTTCGTCTGTTTTTTGGTCATTCATGGTCGAATTCTCGTTCGTTTCTGGCGGACAACAGTAAGAGTCCAATCGAATCCCGCGTCCCGCCAAAAAAACTTCCTTTTGGGTCTTCGTTCCATTCGAAACCGCGTTTCCAGCTGTAATTCTCGAATATGACGCGATTTTTCGGCCTGAATCGACACCAGCGCAAATTTATCGAATCTTCATGACGGTACTTTCGTCTCCGTTTTACTCTCTGCTGTTGAGCACGCTGCAGCATCGGTGCGGTGAACCTGAGTTTAACGGTAGACAAACAACGTCAGATTCACAACTTGTTCTTGAAAATCCAGTCCCAAAAAACATTTCGCCAAACAAAATGCAGGAGTCAAAAGGCCATGAAAAAATCCAAAACCAATAAATCGGTTGCCACTTTGCAGCGAATCCCACGCATGGAAGTATTGGACAGCCGAATCGCGCTGTCCGCCACCACCTGGGAGACCGAACCCAACGACCGTGAATCCTCGGCCACAACCTTTGTGGTGCCAGACGATGGGCAGGTTACGTTAATGGGCGATTCCGTCAGCGACAAAGATAAAGATTTCTTTGTCTTTCAGGCTCCGCAAAGCGGCGGAACGGTCCAGATTCAAGTCAATTCACCCAACGGGAATTCGCCGCAGCTGACGCTGGAAAACAGAACGACCAGCGTTGAAGTTTTTGAAACGGAACCCAATGACAATATCAACGGCGGAACCGTCGTTCTGGACGCCGGGACACAGTACTTCATTCGCCTGCGAAGCAAAAACGACGATTCGGCGCAGTACCAAGTCCAGCTCGTTTTTGAAGATGCGAACAATGCCGGCGGCAGTTCGGGCAACAACGGCGGCAACAATGGTTCGAACGGTTCGAATTCCGGTGGCAGCGGCAACGCAGCCGATGTGGTTGACGAAGCGGAACCGAACGGCGACAAATCCCAAGCCAACTCCATCGACTTGGGCTCGGATGGCACGGTTCAGCTACGAGGCACTTCGGACAGTTCCGACGATCGAGATTACTTCCGCTTCACCGCAGTCAGCAGTGGTACGTTGCAAGCCGAAGTGCAAACCACCAATGGGAACTTTGCCGCATTGGAAGTTGAAAACGCCCAAAGTGTCAATATTCTGGAGACCGAACCGAATGATGGAGTGAATTCGGCCAGCGGAACGGTTGTTGCCGGCCAAACGTACTTTATTCGACTCCGCAGTCCCAACGGTTCGGCCGCAGGATATATCGCCAACCTGAGCCTGAACGCAACGAACAACGGCGGCGGAACCAATACCGGAGGAAACAACAACGGTGGCAGCACTGGCGGAAATGTTCCGACTGGTACCGTTGCGGAAAGCGAATCGAACGACTCCAAGTCGTCGGCCGATGCCTTTGCGGTGAACCACGCCAATGCAGCTCGTTTGACCGGCACCGTCGCCGATCGTAATGACGAAGATTTCTTCCGCTTTACCGCTTCCGAATCAGGCCGGATTCGACTTGCCGTCAGTTCGCCTTCCGGAAATTTGGCTAAGCTGGAGGTAGAAGACCAACAGGGAAAAAATATCCTGGAAACCGAACCCAACAACGGCGTCAATGCCGATTCCGGAATGGTCCAAGCGGGCGTGACCTACTTTGTTCGCTTACGCACTCCCAACGATTCCGCTGCTGATTACGCGGTTGACGTAGCATTTCAAGAGCTTGGCGATTCAAATGACGACGGAATTTTCAACACGTCTGACTTAGTGTCCGTCATGCAAGCGGGACAGTACCGCTCGGGACAACGCTGTTCCTTCGAAGACGGCGACTGGAACGGTGATGGATTTTTTGACGAAAGCGATCTGGTCGCCGCATTCCAATCCGGCAACTTTTTCTTTGGGTAAGACGAAATTGACTGGCTGAAAATGGTGTCCGAATTCAGACCGCCAACAAGAATGCTGGCGGTCTTCTTGTTGATAGCCGCCGAGTTTTGAATTCCTAAGCGGTTGTTATAATGGTGCAAATCTTGTGTAAACAGCCAACCGAATTCCACGCATCAGGATCAGACCCTAACGCCCATGCACGAATCAGAAACAGCGCAGACCGTCCAACCAACGTTGCGCGACACGTTAGCTCGAGACCGCACGCTACTGGCCAACGAACGGACGTTACTGGCGTACGCTCGCACGGCCATCATGCTGGGCGTTTCCGGAGTGACGCTGATTAAGCTCTATCCAGAAAGTCGTTTCGCGTTGATCGCTTGCGGCGTTTTGTTGCCAGCGTCGATCCTGTTGTCCATCTTTGCCGTTTATCGGTTCGGCATGATGAAACGCGAATTGTCGACGCTGTGGAAGCGAGATTCGTCTGGTTCGTAGCAAAGAATCTTGCAACCGCTTTAAATCAGCGGCTGCAAATGATCGTCTTCATCGGCGCTGCAGGGAATCCAGGCTAACGCTAACAAACGGATATCGATGTCGGTTTTTCTGGGCTTCAGCTGAATGGTTTCCAGCGGCACCGTCAGCGGGTCCAATTTATCCGCGATGTGATCGATTTCGTCTTGCAGCTGTCGTTCCAAGTCTTCCAGCTGTTCTTGGTAGGCGAACATATCTTCTTCCGCGCGAGTGACATCTTGTCGTTGTTTGGACGCTCGGTCGAAGCCTCGAGCTGCCGTGCTGGCGCGACCGATATTCGTCGAACTTAAGACTTTGCGGCCGAAGACCGCGGACAAAATCGTGGCGCCAAACGAAATGGCAGATTGCATTTTAGCGCTGCTGGCTTCTTGTCGTTCACGTTCCACTTTCTGTTCCGCTCGGCGCACTCGATCTTCAAGCGTGCGAATTTTGGATTCGTACTTGCGACGCAGTTTTTCGATCTCCAAATCGCGTTCTTCGCGAGCTCGTTCTGCCAGCCGAATCCGAAAATCACGTTCCGATTCGCCCGGTTCCGAGTATTCGCCCAAATCTTCGCACTTGAACAGGTCGTATCGCCGAGTTCGATACAAAAAGTCGTCCAAGTCTTTTTCCCATTGTCGATAGTTTTGGCGTTGCCTAATTCCTGCCCGACATCGGCAAAGCCTGCGTCATCCCAACCAGTCTGTTCGATATCTTCTTCGTGCAGCTTTAAGATTTGCGCGTCGTTCCAGTCGATGCCGGTTAGACTGTCCGCGCCTCCGGACAGCAGCACCAATTCTTCATCCGCCGCCAAGCCTCGACGGCTATCCACAAAATGGACTCGAGCGGCTGCCAGCAGTTTTGGCTGATACACCAAGTTGCCTTTCAGTGCCATCCGCGGCGGCAGGTAAACCTGCGTGATCTCTTTGGGCAGGACCGGCGCGTCTTGTGACCACGGGCTGTCATCGACCTGAACTTGCGATTCAACCTTGTCATGCAAGTCCGTGTCGAATTCGGGCGACGCCTTTTTATCGTCCATCAGCCGTTTGATTTGATTGCGAGTCATCGGGCCGGCAAGGTACGAAAGGGCCCAACGAGTTTCGAAGACAACCGGTCCGTTTTCGTGAACGTTGTGCATCAAGAATACGCGTTTGCCTACGTTGGAAAGGACTTCCGACATGGCCGATCGATCAAACTTGCCGCCCGATTCGGCCGAAGCGCCTTCCAGTCCATCCAGCACTCGGTTCTTATCTCGTTCCGTTTGCAGTCGTCCTAAGAACCAAGTGCCCGTATTCGACAAACCTTTGTAGTCCAAGTCGACCGGGTTTTGCGTCGACAGAACCAAGCCCAAACCAAACGCGCGAGCTTGCTTGAGCAGCGTCAGCAGTGGCTTTTTGGATGGCGGTTCGGAAACGGGCGGCATGTAGCCAAAGATTTCGTCAATGTACAACATCGCGCGGAGACTGGTCGTACCTGGGCGACTGCGCATCCAACCAAGCGTTTGGTTCAGAAGCAGCGAAACGAAGAACATGCGTTCCGAATCCGACAAATGCGATATGGAAAAGATAGAGACTCGCGGTTTGCCCGACGGCGAGTGCATCATGCGATCCATGTCCAGCGGTTCGCCCGATAGCCACGTGGAAAATCCGGGTGCTGCCAACAGATTGTTGAGTGTCATGGACAATTCAAAGCGATCCTTGGACGGAAAGAAAGATTCCAAGTCCATCACACCCACTTGAGAAAACGGCGGTGACTGGACCAAGCGAATGATGGCTGCCAAATCCAGATCTTGGCCCTTCTTCCAAGCGTCATCCAGTATGGATGTGAGCAAGATGTGTTCGCGGGAACGCAAGGGGTCAGCATCTACACCCAGCAATCCGAGGATACTGGTGGCGGTGGTAGAAATGCGGTCGCGAAGCAAATCGCCGTCTTGCATGACTTCCTTGGGAGGTGCGGCGAACGAAGACAGGATGGAAATCGGCAGTCCAGCGTCGCTACCCGGAGTGTAGATATTGAATTCGGCCGAATCACGTAACTTCCGAATGCGATCTCCCGACTGGCCCCAATCTTCTAGGCCGTTTTTCCACAGATCGGCTTGGCGAGCGGCAAATTCGTCGGGCGTGAGACCTTGGCGGCGAGCGTCATCGTCGTTGATCCAAGGTCGAAATTCGTCCGGTGTGAGATTAGGGAAGTTCAGCAGTAGGTTGGAAAGGTCGCCTTTGGGATCAATCACAATCACGGGAATCCGATCAATGGCGGCTTCCTCAATCAGGCCAACTCCCAAACCTGTCTTACCGCTGCCGGTCATGCCAACTACAACGGCGTGTGTCACTAGATCCTTGGAATCGTACAAAACGTATTCTTCGGACCGCTGTCGACCGTCTAGATCGTATTCCTTGCCCAAATAAAACGCACCCAGCTTTTCGTAAATATCGCTTGGTGTTGTCACGCCATTTTCCTCCATGGATTCCAGGTTGTTGTTCCGGGTGAATGATTGAAAGAACATGTCATAACCGATTTCCTCGCAAATTTTAATGGCGGTTTAGCGTGATTTTGCTGTCCGCCAGCCTGAAACTCGCTGGATCGCAAGCCCAAATCCAATGCCGGTTCTACCTTCATGGTTTCCGCCAATCGTGTGTGGATATTCGCAAATATCGGAAGTATCGTTGGGGCTGCCAGCGGGGCAAAGTACATTTTCGTACACTAAAAAACCACTTCCATTCCTAGGACCGTCGGCGAGATGAGAATTAGTACGCAGATTGCCCTTCTGGCCGCTTCGTGTGTTGCATTTTTGGGAATTTCCATTTCCTTGATTTGGTTGCGTTCCAACCATGCTATCCATCAAAAGCAAGAACAACTTGCCGATTTACAAGCCATTGCCATGGCCGAGTCGCTAGGGAAGCAAATTTCGGTAATGCGTTCTGTCTACGCCCAGCAGGTTACCGCCCAGCTAACCGATCAAGAACGAACCGAACACCGGCTCCCTCTCCCAGCCGAACTGACGACGCAGATCAGCGACGAAATGAATCGGCAAAGTGACGGGCGGCATGCCACGTTTGTCTTGCGCAGCAAATGGAACGTTAATCCTCAGAACCGTCTACAAACTGACTTCGAGCATCAAGGGTGGGACGAATTAATTCGCCGAGTGGATCAGGCGAATTCGGACAGGATTGAACCGTTTTGGGAACGCGGCGTTACGGATGATGGCGTTCCTGTGGTTCGAGTCATGCTGCCCGACGTCGCGAATGCCCAAAGCTGTGTCGACTGTCATAATAGCCTTGCGAATCAAGATCACGACAAGGTTTTCCAACTGGGAGACCTGATGGGCGTCGTGGTAACCACCATTCCTATCGCCGAATCTCAGCGAATTGCCGCAGACTTGGTGTCCGCTCAACGTTCCGCCAATCGCTGGATTTGGGGTACCATCGCTTTTGGAATTGTCATCACATGTGCCGCCAGTTATGCCGTGGGCAAACGTATCGGCATGCCCATTGCCATGGCTGCCAAGTACGCCAAGTCCATTGCCACGGGCAACCTAAAAGACCAGCATCACGAGGCGGGCAATGGTGAGATTGCAGTCTTGTTTGAATCGATGCATGATATGCGGCGCAGCCTGTCTTCGGTGGTCCGACAGCTGACGCACGATGCCGTAGTACTGAATACATCTTCACTGCAACTTTCCAATATGGCCAGTGACTTGGCCTGCGAAGCCAACGACGCCACCATCCAAACCGGAACAGTTGCTTCGGCAGCGGAAGAAATGGCCGTAAAGATGAAAAGCGTTGCTAAACTGACCGACGAAGTTTCGTCCAATGTTGCCTACGTGGCTCAGTCGATCGACGAAATGAACGCGTCCATCACCGATGTCGCTCGGAGCGCAGAACAGTCAGCGTCCGTGGCGAGTCAAGCCGCTGATCTTGTGGAGTTGAGCAACACCAAGATTACCGAATTGGGTACGGCCGCGAGTGCGATTGGCAAAGTTATTGAAGTGATTGAAGACATTGCCGATCAGACCAACCTGTTGGCGTTGAACGCTACGATCGAAGCAGCTCGAGCGGGCGATGCTGGTAAAGGGTTTGCCGTTGTCGCTACGGAAGTGAAGGAACTAGCCAAGCAGACCGCTGCGGCCACGGATGACATCCGAGGCCGAATTGAAGGCATTCAGGCATCCAGCACAGATGCGGTTGAGGCCATTCAAGAAATCAGCGCTGTCATTCAAGACGTGAGCGCCGTGTCCAAATCGATTGCGGCCGCCGTGGACCAGCAAAGTTCCACGTCCAAGGAAATTGCCAAAAGCATTTCCAAAACCGCTTCGTCCGCCGACGAAGTGGCACAAAGCGTCCGAGCGTCTGCCGAGGCCAGTCAAGCGATTACACAGAATATTGCGCGAGTGGACAACGTGCTTCGAGAAACCGCTCGAGGTGCAGAAGAGTCCAAGGCCGCCGGTGACGAATTTGGGCGTTTGGCTGAACAGATCCAGTCGTTAGTCGTGCGGTTCGAAACAGACGACACTTCGCTGGAACATTCCGTTTCCGCGTAAAAAAACGCGGCTGCCCGTTTTTTTAGGCCTGCCGCGTTTTCCGCCATGCGAATCTGTTTTTCTTGGCTTACCGCCTACGCACACGGTACCAACACGCCAACAACAAGATGGCCGCCAGGAATCGACTGGACGGTTCTGGAACCGCCGCCACGGCACCTCGCGGCCCTAACTCAAAACCACCGTCGGTGAACGCCGCGACAAAGTCGCTGCTGTTAAAACGGCCATCCCCGGTCCAATCCCCTTCGTCCCAAGTGGCATCCAATTCCTGCTCGAACTTGCCGGCCGTAAAGACGGCCACAAAGTCACTGCTGTTGAATTCTCCGTCTAAATTGGCGTCGCCAATCCAGGTGTTTTTTAGATCGACAATCCACGAATTCAAATCGTCTGAATTCACCACGCCATCTTCCGTGAGATCAAAGCTGGCGGGATTGCTGTTCGATTGAATGGCACCTGCCAGCAAGTTGATGTCGGCCAATTCAAGCGAACCATTCGCATCAAAATCACCGGGATCGGTAGCGACTCCACCACCGGCAATCAACGCGTCTAAATCTTCTTCGGTCAGACTGGGATTTTGCGAAAACACAAACACGTCAATCGAAGTACCGCGTTCACGACTGGCAATCGAAAAGTCCAACGCCACTCCCGTATCTTCCACTCCGTAGAACACTTGTCCCAAATCGTTGTTCCAATTCGGAGTGTTCCAATGATATTGGCCTTCCATGCGTACTTCACCCAACAGGCCTTCGGCTTCGCATTCTTCCAGCGAAAGACGCCAAGGATCCTCATCAATGCGACAACCATCAGCGGGCGTGGCGCCTAGCGAAGAAAACGGAATGAAACCGTCTCGAGTATCTCGCAAGGTTTGTTCGGTTGGATCTTGTTCCAAGAATTCGACCGGAACATAGATCGAATCCTCATTTCCGTAGTTGCCGCTGATGATGTCTCGCATCTCAAACAGCGAATAGCGAATATACAAAAAGTAGTCGCCAGGAGTGTCGAACTGCAGCGAATACGTCAACACATCCGTAAAATCACCGCCACCTTCTTGATCAAAGATCGCCAAATTACCTGACGGATTTGAATCTTCCGGCGGTACCAGTAACACGCCAGGATTGGAACTATGCAGTTCCACTTCCTGCGGATCGTCAGGACTAATCACAATCCAACCGCCGAACGGATCGTTAAAGTCATCGACATCAAAAGCCTCGGCTTCCACCACCAAAAAATCAGTTCCGGGATTTTGGATAATGGTATCAGCCCATGAAACGCTGCCGCTCAGCATGACCACTGCGGTGGCCCAAGAGAATAAAGACTTCATCGTTGAAAAACGCCTCAGAAAAAAGGGGAAAAGTTGTCCGCGCCTCGTCACCGTCCATTCCCCACGTCGGCCAGATTCTAATGCTGGTGCTCTGCCAAGTCAAACTTTCTTTGGCACAAAGAGCAATCAAAGAACAAGAGGGCCAATCAGTCCGAGTACCGAAAAAGTTGCTTCGATTGCAACTTCTTTAAACGAGCTTTGTGCCGCGCGTCCTGATCTCTATTCGCTGTAGCAACGGCGTTTTCTTGGCACCGAACGGCACGAACGAAATCACCACTGGCAGCCAATGCGGCCGCCATTCGGCTCCACGAATCAGAATCGTTCGGCAACGCCTTGACCAACGAACTAGCAATTTCCAACGCCAATTTCGAATCTTGTTGCGTGGTATCCGGACAAGTTGCCAAGAGCCAAGCAAGACGCTGTGCCGCGGCCATGGACGGGCGATTCGAAAAAACTACGTCACGGTACGCCGAGATCGCTTCGGGCCACCGGCCAGTTTCTTCATACATATTTCCTAGCGTCAGCCGAGCCGGCGAATAATCCGGCTTGTCCCGCAAAACCGATTGCAGCAACCTTTCGGCGTCCGCCGGCTCCTGCAGCGCCACTTGCGTCACGGCCAGATTGTAACGGCCTTCCACCGACGTCGCGTCGATGGCCAAGACTTGTTCAAACTGTTGTTTCGCCTCCGTGAACCTGCCTTCTTCGCGAAAGATCACGCCCAGATTGTTGATTGCCTTTACATAACGAGGCTCCAGTTGAATGGCTCGTTGATAGTGGATCTTCGCTTGTTCGAAATCAAGTTGCTGTTGAAAGACGGCTCCCAAATTGTTGTGAGCCGGGGCGAAATCAGGTGACAGCTGCACGGCTTTCTCCAAACTTGACTGAGCTTCCGGCAACAGGCCCCGGCGAAGGTGCGCACTTCCCAAACTATTGAGCGCCGGCACATGCTGTGGATCGGCCTGCAAGACGGTTTGCAGTTGCTGCATCGCCTTTTCGGTTTCCCCGGCCTCTAGCAACGCATTGGCAGCTAGATACTGTGTCTCCAGATCATGCGTCAGAAACTTCGCCGCCTGCTGCGCCAACCGGTTCGCTTCGTCCTGCTTTCCGGCCCAGCTCATCACTTTGGCCAAATTTCGCAACGCGTCGCCCTGAGCGGTTTCGTCAATCTGACCGCGAACCTGCGCGTCGACCTTCGCCAGCCACGTCGATCGGTCGGCTGCGGGAACGGGGCGAATCCACGTCCATTGGACCAGTTGATTCCACAGCTCCATCGCCAGCAATTGATGACCTTCGATGGTGGGATGCACATGGTCCAGAAACATCGCCGCGCCGGGAATCTGGTGTTCGCTTTGCTGCGCGACGATGTCAGCAAAGTGAATCAACGGAACGTTGTGTTGATCGCAAACTTCATCTAAGGCCAATACGATTTCCGGTACCGCTCGCAGAGGACAAACGTCTTCCGACAACGCTTGCTGAAATGCGGACAACGCGGCGGCGACGTCTCCTTGCGCCATCTGAATCTTGCCTCGCAAAAAATGGGCGTCGGCATAACGAGGTGCAAGTTGAGAAACTTCGTCCAGCTTTGCCAAAGCGGCCGAAAAATCTTCCCTGGCGAACGCTTGCTGTGCTGCTTGGTAAAGTTGGACCACTTGTTGCGCATTGGATGGATCGTCGCATTCGCTCTTGAATGGCGAACAATCGGCCAAATTGGACGCCGGTTGGACGAATACAATTTTGGCGTCACACTGATCGGCAATTTGGACCATCCGTTCCAGATTCTGGCGATAATGTGACACAATCTGACGGCGAAGTGCGTCATCACGGTGATATGCGTCCGGTCCAACACCACTGTCCAATTTGGCTTTTACTTCGCTGGACAAGACAATTTCACCGTTGTTGCGGCGTGAATCGTTTTGAGTAGACGCTTTGGGCGACTTCGCGAGATGCGGACTTCGGACCTGTGTCAGCACGTTCGCCAGTAGACTGTACGTCCGACTGCTCGACAGCCAACCGGCAACGTTCTGCAACCAAGGCGGAAGCCGTTTGACTCGGCGATAAGTGCGTTCTTCCAGAAATTCGTTGTGCCCGGTGTAGATGATGAACGCGTCTGGTTCATAGCGAGCCAATTCCTCCATAACCTTGACGATTCGATAGCTGGCGTAGCTAATGCCGCCCGCGTTGATCACTTCAAACTGCTTGTCCGCTACTGCCGGCGTGGACAGCATGGTTCGCAGCCAACCGGAATAGGACGTGGCGTCGGCATAAGGTCGCCCATACGTTGTAGATCCGCCCAGAGTAAAAATACGAATTGTATTGTCTGGCTTCTGCTGCGGAAACGTTTGATAGTTAAACCATTTCTGCTTCTGCGGAGCGGTCTCCAGCCAGATTTGGCCGTTGCGCGTCGTTTCGCTCAATAATAAAGCCTGATCAGAAAAACCGACCAACGGATCGGATGTCACCGACAACGGTTGCACGCCGCACAGCCACGCCAAGCCTTCGGCAAAGCCAAAGAACAGCAATGTGGCGACGGCGGCGAACCATATTCTCCGCCGCACCGTGGTCATTCGACGCGAACAACCGGGCTTCGAATTGCGTTTTTTTCTGGATGGCTTCACCACGGACGAATCGGCCTAATGCGTGCTAGTGACAATCAGCGGTCACACGGCTTAAATGCATGCGCCACATCCATCGTCACGAATCAAAACCCTATAGCTGGGAATACGCTTCCGGTACCACATACCAATTTGTGATTTTGGAAACTGTGTCCTTGTACTTCTCCATCCCTTTCATGCGGTTCCATTCGGGATGACCACCAAAGGCCTTCCAGTGTTCGTCATGAGCGGCTCGATTCGCGGCGGACAGCATGTAGATCAGATTCGGCACGTCGGGACCGATCAGCGTTTCGCCATAAAACACGGGTGCCATGTGTACGTCTCGCATGATGTCAATTTCACCATCGTTGAACATCGCCACTTTCGCTCGGCCCTTTAATTCATTGTGAGCCTCGTAAATGCGGATTTCAAACATGCGTTCGGATCGGTTTTTGGTTTGTTCAGGAAGTTCCATGACTGGCATGCCTTTGAACGCCTTCATGAAACGACTTTCAATTCGTTGATATGGCGGCTTATCCTTGGGTAACTGCATCAATTCTGCCGATGCCGTTTGGTATTCGTTGTCCGCTTCCAGTCGATCATTCAGTGCCGCAAATGTTTCCATATTGGGAAACGGAATCAAGACAATCAACGCGTGGTCATCTGGTTGATCCATTTTGCGGAACACGCCAACGCGGTCGATTTCCATTCGGCCCAAGGCAGGCAGCAACGCCTTTTCCAAATACCGGCCGACCACTTCTTGGTTCGCCGCAGAATTGATGTGGTAGTAGCGAAGTTCGTAGAATTCTTGCGGACGCGAATTTTGAGCTAATACCGGCACTGCATTTTGCCAGCCAGCCAATAACGCCAGAACGAACAAGAAGGGGAATCGATATTGAACGAAGCACATGGACGGAAATCCTTCCAAACGGAATGTCATTGGGCGGGAAACTCACGAATCTAATCCAACCAGCAGCAAAAAGCCATCACGCGACCAAAATGCCAGACGCGGAAACTTGTGTTGGACAAGCATCCAGCACAAGCCACTTGCCGCATGTTCAACATCGCAACGTACGGCCTCCGTCCACCACCAACGATTTGCCAGTGATAAATGGATTGATGGCCAGGCCAAAAATGGCGAGCGCAACATCTTCCGGAGTGGCGTGTCGCTGGAGCGGGGTCAGCTGTTTGTGGGGATCGGTAAATTTTTCCCAGCCGGCAATCCAACGAGTCTCGACGACTCCGGCGCCCACCGCGTTGATTCGCACGTCCGGCGCTTGGCTAAACGCCATGGCTTTGGTCATATTCAGCACGGCCGCTTTGGAAGCGGAATACGCAATCGAACTCCCCTGTCCCGTGTAAGCTGCGATCGAAGAAACGTTGACAATGTGACCGCCGCTGCCTTTTCGCATTTGCTGAATGGCGGCTCGAGAAACATAGAACAATCCCTTCACGTTTACATTTAGAACTGAATCCCATTTTTCTTCGTCCATGCCGTCCAAGTCGGTTGGCGGGACAAAACTGGTGGTCGCGGCGTTGTTCACCAGTTGGTCTAGACGGCCGAATTCGGCGTAGACTTGTTCGCACATGCGTCTGACTTCATGATCGTCCGCCACGTTGGCTTGGATGGCGATGGCGGTGCCACCAGCCGCTTGGATTTCAGCCACCGTCTGCTCGGCTTCGTTCCGAGACTTGGAATAATTCACTGCCACTGCGGCGCCTTCTTCAGCAAACAGCAAAGCAGTAGCACGACCGATTCCAGTGCCGCCGCCAGTAATTAAAGCAACTTGATTCGCGAGTCGGCTCATTTCAATACCCACCTAATCCTGGTTTGAGGCAATAAAAGCGTCTTAGTATAAGCGAACCGACTTTGCTTTCGCATGTACCGGAAGTTACGATAGACGTGCGAACGACGTTAAAGTACGAATCTCGCAATGCGGTGAAGCGAAAGGCGGAAATGGTAGACGAGTCCGAAGCCAATGGTCAATTGCGTTGTAGAACGCTCGCTTGGCGACATTTTCAATTCGCCTGGTGGTCACTCTTGTGTTTCCTCAGTTTGGGAATTGCTTTGGAGCTGCTGCACGGTTTCAAAGTTGGCTGGTACTTAGAGCCGGCATTCGAAACTCGACGATTGATGTGGACGTTGGGACACACGCACGGCACGCTCTTGTCACTGGTGCATATCGCCTTGGGTGCCACATTGGCGTTGTTTACGCAGGAAATTTCCAAGCCGCTGCGATGGGCGTCACCTTGTTTGTTTGCCGCCAGTTTCCTGTTACCCGGAGGCTTCTTTCTGGGCGGAATTTTTCTGTATTCCGGAGATCCGGGCCTGGGTATTTTTCTAGTGCCGCTGGGCGCACTGCTATTATTCTTGGCGGTACTACTGACGGCGCTGGCGACGAGTCGTTCCATTCGCTCGACGACGAAACCAGCAACTTCACCACCGGAAAACAAACGACGCAAACGTTCGTAGCCAGTCCCTTCAGAACGGACAAAGGCAAAGAATCCGCAACGGTATAGGCGAAAAACAATGTCGCTGGAACACGTATTCATTACTGTCATCTTCTGTGCGGCAGTGATTCCTATCGTGGCAACGTTGGGCAATTTGGTTGTCGGCCGCAAAACCGTCACGCTCAGCTTAATGGGAGCCTGGTTGTTGGTTCTGCTTTTGGTACTGACCATGGGTTGGCTCATGCGCGAACCGGTCGAAGTGCCACCGCAAGCGGCGTTTCGCCCCAAGCAAGTGCCGACAAATGGTTACGTTGGATCAAACGCTTGTCGCAGCTGCCATCCGCACGAACATGACACATGGCATGATTCGTATCACCGTACCATGACGCAAGTGGCGACGGCCGATTCGTTGATTCCGGCGGTCAACCACGAACCAATCCAAATCGGACCGATGCAGTTTCGCTTAAACAGTGATGGCGACAACGTCTGGGCTGACGTTTTGCATTCGGGGTCGCCCGGTCAAGAGTCGCAAGTTTCGCGCATGAGTCGTCGCATTGCCATGACCACTGGTTCGCACCACATGCAGTTGCTGTGGTATCCGCAAGCGGAAGACAATCGTTTGTTGGGCATGTTTCCGTTTGTATATTTGATTGAACAGCAACGCTGGATTCCTCGAGGTGCCGCGTTTCTGCAGCCAGCGTTTTCATTGGATGACGAACTGGGCCGGTGGAATCAAACGTGCATTGTCTGTCATGCGACAAACGGTCGGATGCGAGCGGCCGAAGGATACGACGCAGAACTGGGCGAAAAGTTTGTGGATGCCAGTCGAGTCGATTCGGAGGTGTCCGAATTTGGCATTTCTTGCGAAGCATGCCACGGTCCCGGACAACAACACGTTCAACAGAATCGCAGTCCGTTGGTTAGGTATCAAAAGCATCTGACCAACACACCCGATGCTACCATTGTCAATCCGCTGGATTTGCCGCACGACTTAGAATCACAAGTCTGCGGTCAATGTCATTCGGTCCAAATGGCTACTTCGGTCACCGATTGGTCCAAAGACGGCTTCGCGTATCGCCCCGGTGATGATTTACATACTACTCCCGACCGCTTTATCTTTCGAGTGTCCAATCGGCCGACGGAGAACGAACAACGTGTCATGGATAGTCACCCGGAATTTGTGCAGGATCATTTCTGGCCCGATGGGATGGTGCGAATTTCCGGACGCGAATACAGCGGTTTGATAGAATCGCCCTGCTATCAACGCGGAGAACTGTCGTGCTTGAGTTGTCATCGACTGCACCAATCGCAGCAAGACCAACGCGATCGAGAAGACTGGAAAGCGAACCAATTGGATGAACTCGCTTTGGCGAACACGGCTTGCACTCAATGCCATGCCAAGTTGACGGATTCGCAGCAGTTGACCGAGCACACTCATCATGCGGCAGATTCGTCCGGAAGCCAGTGCTACAACTGCCACATGCCGTACACCACCTACGGTCTGCTGAAAGCGATTCGTTCGCATGAAATTGATGTCCCTAGTGTCGCGACGACCTTGACTACCGGGCGTCCGAACGCGTGCAATCAATGTCACTTAGACAAAACGCTCAAGTGGACGTCGCAGCACTTGGCCGATTGGTTCCAGACCGATTCACCAGAATTGACGGACGATCAACAAAGCATTGCCGCGTCTGTACTATGGATGCTGGAAGGCGACGCTGGTTTACGCGCGATCACGGCGTGGACCTACGGCTGGTCGGCCGCGCAGGAAGCTTCTGGTACTCAATGGATGACACCCTATCTGGCTCAACTGCTGGAAGATCCTTACGCGGCAGTGCGCTTTATCGCGTCCAAATCCCTGGAATCACTGACGCCGCCCGCCATGGAGGACTACGATTTCATCGGGAGTGCTCGGCTGCATGCAGACGTTCATCAACGGCTGTTGCATAATTGGAATGCCACCAGTGTGTCAGCCAATTCGGAAGTCTTGATCGATGCGAATGGAGAATTGGACGATAAGACATTTCAGCGTCTCTTGCATCTTCGCGACGACCGACCCATCACCTTGGTCGAATGAGTCCATCTCGTTGCAAAGGGCACGCATCACGCCTTTGCCAGTGACTGTGCACGCCTGCGGATTCCGTTAGAATTGCATTCATGCAATTGCCCTAGAAATCTATTAGACGAGTTTCCCGCCATGTCACGCTACGCTGCTCTGATCTTGTTTGTGCTCTTTTTGCGAACCGGTTTTGCCCAAGCCCCGTTTCAATTCGAAATTCCGGGATACGATGCGGATCGGTTTCGCATTACCACGTTCGCAACCGGCTTGAACTATCCGGTCGGCATGGTCGAATTCGAAGACGGATCGATTGGCGTCTTGACCAGCAACGGTTCGTCTTTCTTTGGCAGTAGTTCTGGATCAATTCTGAAGCTGACCGACACGGACGGCGACGGCGTTTCAGATCAAAACGAAACGCTGACCGATCAAGTGCCGGGCGGCAAGATGAGTTCTTTGCGGCGAGCGGGAGACTTACTGTTTGCAACGGGGCAGGGGACCAGCATGTCGATTTTTGAAATCGGTGATGCCGAAGTTTCACAGATTGCAGAACTGGACATGCGTTACAGCGGCAGTTGGTTGCATCCACATTCGGCGTTGGCGGCGCAACAAGATGGTGAAAACTATTCGCTGTACTTTCAGCTCGGTTCGGACCGCAACTTTGACACGACGACTCGCACCGTCACGCTGGACGCCGACTTCGGTCTGACCGCAGAATTAGCCGGAGACGCACTGCACCGCTTGGACTTTGCTTATTCGAACCAAGACGGTTTTTCGAATGCGTCCGTAACGCAAATCGCCTCGGGACTTCGCAATGCAGCTGGCATGGCGTTCCATCCGTTGACAGGGAATTTGTACTTAGAAGACAACGGCATTGACGGAGTGCAAAACCCCAACGAACCGACCAGTGCGGACGAAATCAACGTCATTCCGCTGGGTACAGATACCATCGTTGACTTTGGCTTTCCTCACAACTACGTCGAATATCGGACGGGCAATCTGATTGGCAATCCCGATCTGGCTCCGTTGATTGCCTTCTTGCCTTTGCCGAATCCAGCGGACGGAGCGGAAGCGGAAGGGCCAAATGACATCAGCTTTGGCCCGGCAAATTTTCCGTTGCCGTTACACACGGGGCTGTTTGTCGGCATGCACGGCAAGTTCAGTCTGGGCGGCACGGCCAACGAAGAGAATCCGCTGGTGTTTGTCGATTTTCGAGACAATTCCTATTCGCATGTGATCGCCAACACGGAACCGGACGTAGGACATCTGGACGGTATTTTGGCTACGGACAATGCAATGTATTTGGCAGATATTTCGCCCAGCGGTGGGTTTAGCGCCGGCGCAAATCGTTCCGGAGTCATCTACCGAATTGAAAGCTTGTATCCGTCGATCGATGCCATTTCCAACGCCATCCAGCAAGGCAGCACCGACTCGCATTTTGATTTGGACAAGAACGGCCAAATAGATCAAGCGGATCGAACCATGTTGATTCGTCAAATCCACGACACGTATTTGGGTGATGCGAATATGGACGGCAAGTTTAATTCGTCCGATTTGGTGCAGGTCTTTCAAGCCGAACTATACGAAACCGACGCTGTTGCCAACTGGGCTCAAGGCGATTGGAATGGTGACCAGCGATTCGGATCGGCCGACTTGGTCGCTGCGTTCCAAGACGGATCCCATATGGACGCTACCATCCAAACCGTGCCCGAACCGGCAGGTGGCCTTGTTTGGATCGTCGTCGCCATGGTTACCATGTTCCATTGGCGCTTGCCACGTCGACGCTTGGTCCGAGCCTAACGCTCAAGCGGCTAGGCTTCGGCGCGAAGAAAAAGAGTAGATTGGTTAACGAGGACGATTTTCTATGACCGTGAAAGACCGAATTCGCGTTGTCGTAGGTGATATTACTCAACTGAATGTCGACGCCATTGTGAACGCTGCCAACCATTCGCTGTTGGGAGGTGGCGGCGTGGACGGAGCCATCCACCGCGCGGCGGGGCCTGAACTATTAGCCGAATGTCGCGACTTGAAGGGTTGTGAAACGGGCGACGCCAAGATCACTCGAGCCTACCAACTGCCTGCTCGGCATGTTATCCACACGGTCGGCCCCGTTTGGTACGGCGGGAATTCAGACGAACCAGAACTCTTGCGATCTTGTTATGGCAGATCGTTAGAAATTGCCAAAGAAAACGAATTACGTTCGCTTGCCTTTCCGTGTATCTCGACAGGCGTTTACGGCTATCCAAAACCACAAGCTTGCGACGTCGCGGTGTCGACAGTCATTGAATGGCTGGCCGAAAATGCGTTGCCCGAAACGATTACGTTCTGCTGTTTTAGCGAAGATGACGGGCAACTCTATCGAACACGTTTGGGATAATTCGAATCTTGCTTCCGACGGCAGTACAGCGCAAAGTACATTGTCGCGATCATCATGACGCTCACACCGTCCGGTTCTGGTACGGTTCGCAAGGCAGCCAGACCGCTGTCGGCGATTAGTTGATGTCCAACGGCGGTGGGATGAACGTTATCCCAAAACAGATAGCTGTCGGGGTTCGCCACCACTTGCGTGGCACCGTTTTCACAATCGGGACAGGCAGGCGAAAACGGATTTGTAATTCCGGAGGCTTGGGGATTGGTGAGAACGCCAAACACGAGACTTCGAAAATCGAGTTCGACAATACTGATGTCCAAGTCCGAGGCCAATTGCGTCCATTGTGCCGTTAACGCAGCGTTTAGGCCCGTCGGTTCGAACAGATTGGGAATCAGGAATGTCTGTCCGCCCTGACCTGCCAGTTCCGAAACATGTTCCTTCAGGTTCTGTAGAATCGTGTCGGTTGGAATGTCAGCGCCAATGTCATTGTGCCCTGCCCATAATACAATCAGATCGGTGGATGTGATTTGCTTGCCGCTGGCTACGAACATGTCAATTTGCGTTCCGACGTTGGGAATCAGCGCGTCAATGGTTGAATGACCGTCGCCTGTTTGAGCTCCGCCGAAGGCAAAATTATTACCGCCCAGCAGACTGGGTGTTGACGCGTTCAGTCCCAGACTGGTCGCCAACCGTTCAACCCAAACGGGACCATTGCTGAAGCGGCCTTCGTAGTACGGCGGACTGGGCGGAATCTGTTGCTCCGTCCCGTTGAAAACATTCCCGACATCCGTCAAGCTGTCACCAAACACGAAAATGTCCGAAAACGTCTGAGCCGTTACCAAATGTTGGCAAACCAGCAGCAGAACAATGACACCAAAGATACTTCGCATGAGTTGTCCGTTCGATCGAAAGAAAGCCAAGCAACTGTGAACAGTACATCATAACAGAACGCAAATTCAGAATCAGCGACCGTCCACTTTGAACCAAGTGCTTCACGGATTCGGCTTGGGATTAAGCTGCCAGCCGAATTTTGGTCAAATTCGAACCAAACAAATGCTCGCCACCAAGCTATTTAAAAATTTACCACGAAGAAGCGAACCGAATCGTGACCGCATCACCCCAGAAAATTTCGTGGGACGCCCTACTGACCTCGCACCACATAACCGATGCGCAACTGGGAATTGTGATTGTGGATCACGGTTCCAGACGAGAGCAAAGTAATTTATTGCTGCATGACGTGGTGCAGCTGTTTCGACAGATTACGGGCCGACAGAATGTGCACGTGGCCCATATGGAACTGGCAGCGCCCAGTATCACCGATGCGTTCCAAGCGTGCGTGGCGGACGGTGCCCAATTGGTGGTGGTACATCCCTATTTTCTTTCGCCGGGACGGCATTGGGCCACCGATATTCCTCGACTAGCCGCCGAAGCCGCGTCGGCCTGTGGCAACGTGCGCTATTTGGTGACCGCTCCGCTGGGCCTGCACAACTTGATGGCTCAAATCATGCAAGATCGAATTGAACACTGTTTGGCGCATTCGGCCGGACAGGTTGATGCTTGTGATGTGTGTGCCGGAACGGACCAATGCCGCATTCGCTGATTACGCTCGCGACAAGGGGACTTTGCACCGAAGCGGTTCGCCACTATGATGCCGCCATAAAACGTAAGTGGAAACGCCACTTGATCTTGTGACGTTGGAAGGCAAGCATGTTAAGTACGGCCGGATGGCGGCAGCACTACCCGTTTGAATCGCATTGGCATGACCTGAATGGCCAGCGATATCACTACATACAAGCCGGTCAAGGTGCTCCTGTTCTGTTTGTACACGGCAATCCTACGTGGTCCTTTTATTGGCGAAATCTGGTCCAAGGCGTGGCTGATTCGCATCAAGCGATTGCCGTCGACCATATTGGCTGCGGCCTGAGCGACAAGCCGGCCGCAAAATCTTATTCGCTGCAACAGCACATTGACAACTTACTGTCATTCATCGACGCTCGACAGCTAAACGACATCACCGTGGTGGGGCACGACTGGGGCGGAGCGATCGCGTTGGGCGCTGCGGTCGAACGGCCCGAACGGTTTGCGCGTTGCGTTTTATTCAACACCGCCGCGTTTCCTCCTCCGTTCTTTCCCTGGCGGATTCGAATTTGCCGCACGCCGGTACTAGGACGACTAGCCATGCAAGGCGGCAATGTGTTTGCGAAAGCGGCTTTGCACATGGCCTTGGCGAACGGGAATTCCATGTCAGCTTCGGAAAAGCAAGGCATGATTGCTCCGTATGATACGTGGCAAAATCGGCTGGGCATTTACAACTTTGTGCAAGACATTCCCGCCACGCCGGCGCACGCGACATGGCAAACGCTGTCGAGTATTGAAGGTCGGCTGTCTTCGCTGGCGGACAAACCTACCGTGATGATGTGGGGCATGCGAGACTGGTGTTTTCGGCCCGAATGTTTGGATCGCTTGCTAACGCATCTACCTCGCGCAGAAGTCCATCGCTTCGCCGACGCGGGGCACTGGGTGGTAGAGGAAAAGCGAACGGAGATTTTAGAGATTCTCAAAGCGTTTCTGGCAAAATAGCGGTGTTTTGGTTCGGTTAAAATTGTGGACCTAAAGAACTTTACAGTGGGACAGCTTGCCAACTTGGCGTGCACGTTGGAAGTGATGGCACCCAAGCCGGGGAATGTGCATCGAGCGGCCGATTTTGAAGATTGTTCGGCCACCGATTTTCTGGCCAGTGGAATTGCGGCAGGGCCGGTGCTCGATAGCGCCGATCAGCAACCGCTTGGCCAGACAATCTACGATGCCATTGTCGCTACCAAGGTTGTCACGTCGCACAATACGAATCTAGGGATTGTCTTGCTGATTGCGCGCTGGCCAAAGCCGCACATGCTTGGCGGAAGGACCGTCGCCTGCCGCTTTCCAAGCACTTGCTGGATGTCTTGCACAACCTAACGCCGGACGATACCACGTTGGTCTATGACGCGATTCGCTTGGCCGGTCCCGGTGGAATTTCGCCAGCGGATCAACCTGTAGCTAACATGGACGTAGATGATAGTCCGCCGAACAATTTGTTAGACGCCATGCAACTGGCCAGCGAGTGGGATTGGATTGCGTCCGAATACGTGACCGGTTTTGAAATTGTCTTTGCGAAAGTGGCGGCTTGGTTACTGCAAGCGGAAGGACCGTGGCCAGAACGTATTGTGACAGCCCATGTGCGTCTGATGAGCGAATATCCAGATTCGCTGATTCGAAGAAAATGCGGTCAGCAAGTGGCAGAGGAATCGGCGGTTCGAGCTGCTCGAACTCTGGCAGCAGGGCCACCCGGAAGTCGCGAATATAACAATGCACTGGCGGACCTCGATTTTTGGTTGCGATGCGACGGTAATCGACGCAATCCGGGCACGACCGCCGATTTGATTGCCGCAGGTATATTTGTAGGCTTGCTGCAAGGAATTGTGACGCCGCCGTTTTGACGGCAGAAAATGGTAAAGGGACATGAAAGAGACTTACCGAGTTCGAGTGACCAAGGATTATTTGGTCTTTAGCGCTGGCCATTTTATCACGTTCAATGGCGATACCTGTGAACGGCTGCACGGGCACAACTATGCCGTGGAAGCGGAAGTCACGGGACCGCTGGACCAGAATCATTACGTGATTGATTTCATTGCGTTGCGAGATTCCCTGAAGCAGATTGTGGATCAACTGGATCACCACATGCTGTTGCCCACCTCGCATCCCCTGATTCACGTTCGGACGGAAAACAAAGAAGTGCACGTCCAGTTTGAAGACCGTCGCTGGGTCTTTCCAGAATGTGACTGCGTTTTGCTGCCCGTGCCAAATACAACCACCGAATTGCTGGCCAAATACATCGGACAGAAGCTTTTAGAAGATTTGAAAGACCGAATTTCCATCGACACGATTCAACAGCTCAGAATTTCCGTAGACGAAAACAACGGCCAATGGGGCGACTGGATTGCCGAATGGGATTCAACCGAATCATAACGTCATGGCAGATACGTTAAGTAGCAAAAGGATGTTCACAGGATGAGCAGCTTGGTTCGACCGCTCTTTTCCGGCCCCATCGATATCGTGGGAGACTTGCATGGAGACGTGGAAGCGTTGGAGCGTTTGCTTTCGCACTTGCATTATGATGCGCAGGGCATTCACCCTCATGGCCGAAGATTGGTGTTTGTTGGCGACTTGGTAGATCGAGGACCGGATAGCGTGAGCATGGTGCGGCGAATTCGATCCTTTGTGGAACAAGGCGTCGCGCATATGTGTTTTAGGCAACCACGAATTGAATCTCATGCTGGGCAAACGCAAAGCCAACAACGGCTGGTTCTTTGGACGCAAAGAAAATGGTTCGGTGGTGGTCAAGGACAAAGCGGTTCGCGACGAACTGCTGCAATTCTTTCATTCCCTGCCGTTGGTCTTGGTTCGCGAAGACGCTCGAGTCGTTCACGCGTGCTGGCAACCTGAAATGGTCGACATGGCCACTACCGCCACCGACACAATTGAATTCTACGAATTTCACGCCTTTGGAACTCGGCTGGGTCTGGCGCAACGAGCGGACTTGAAGCCATGGCAGCGAGAAATGCGTTTACAGAATTTAAACCCGTAAAAGTTCTGACGTCCGGATTGGAAGTGCAAGCTGCTTCGTCCGTCGAAATCGACGGCAAGAAGCGTTTGCTGGAACGTTATCCTTGGTGGCAAGATTACGAGGACGCCGAATTTTGTTTCTTTGGCCATTACAGTTTGCCGTTTCGAATTCCACGCGATGCTAGTCGAGCGATCTGCGTAGACTATGGGCTCAGCAAACGCTGGGTGGGTAGCAAGAAGCAGTTTCCGCATGAAGAATATCGACTGGGTGCATATCGCTATCCAGAGCACTTTGTGGTCTTCGACAATGGTCAATTGGTAGAGCAACACGTTCATGCAACCTGAACAACAAACGGTCACACCCGGCCCCAACGCAAAACAGGTTCGCACCGCGGATGGCCAAGTTATTCTACCACCGGCTGACTGGGAACTGTTGCCGCCCGGCGATCCCGGATTGACTCGGCGAGTGAAATCGCATGGACAGTTTTGGTTGGTCCAAGAGAAGAAAGGTCGCCGCACGTTTTCCAAGGGCATTTGGGCTCCGGCGATCGTCATCCAGCAAGAACGTACCAAGCTGGTCGCCGAACGATCGACCGAAACGTATCAACGCAAGCAAGCCAATGCCGCGAAACGCCGATCGGAGACGCAGGCCGCGTACGTAGACGAATTTGCCGACGCGGTGAAACGCTTCCTCAACTTTCATCCGGCCCATGCCAAGATTGCCGAACAACTAACGGCTGCCGTAACTGCCCACGCCACTCCGGTTGGTAGCGGCACGGTCGCTCGTACCAAACGCATTCCGGTTGAACGTCGCGCTGAAGCCGCCGTCATCGCTTGGATGCGGCATCAAACCACCGCGTATGATTCGCTGGTGATTCCTCGAGTCAAAGGCAAGCGGCGCGAAGTTCGCCGAATGCTGGCCGCTCGTTCGCACGAACTGCTGGAACGCTATCGATCGGGTGCATCACTTCCCGCCGATTGCCCGCTGAAAGACGCTCTGCCATAACGCCACGTCGCGAAATGATTCTGCCAGGAGTACAATGTTTTCCGTACTTATTACGCTCCGTCGTGAAGAACGCAATAACCAGGGACTCGTTACCATGTCCACTACACCAGCCGTAGTTTGAAATTTCGGAAAGCGTAGTGGATGAGGTAACGAATCCTGTCTTTTTGTTTCGGAATTCGTCACATGGTCCCATACGACCACAACGTACTGTCATCTACGTCCGTGGCAAAACCCATAGCAAGGTACAATTGATGCATCGCAAACAGCTCACTTCGAACGAATGGTTCCTTTGGTTCGCATTTGCAATTGCGTTCAATTCGGTGTGGATCGCCGAGTTGTTTGCTGCCGACGAACGCCCGAACGTCTTGTTCATTGCGGTGGACGACTTGAATGACTGGATCGGCTGCTTGGGAGGCCATCCCGACGCGAAGACTCCGCATTTGGATCGGCTGGCTGAACGAGGCTTGTTGTTTACCAACGCCCATTGCGCCGCGCCCGCCTGCCGACCTTCTCGTTGCGCTTTGATGACCGGCCAGCGCCCATCTACCACGGGCGTTTACACCAATCAAAGCCAAGACCGGCCGACTATTGAACGTCTGCAGCCCATGAACAGATTCTTCATGCAGCACGACTACGATGTGGTGGGTGCCGGAAAAATCTATCATTCGTCACGGTTTTTCCCGGGCCACTGGGGCGAATCGGTTTCTGGCTTTCCGTCGGCTTCGGCCGTGCCTGCGAAACAAGATCGCTTCAATCCGGTATCCAATGTAACTTGGGGACCTGTCCCCAACGAATTTGCCGATTCGATGGGTGACACCCAAACCGTGAGTTGGATTATTGAACAGCTGAAGGCAGACCGAGAAAGACCGTTGTTTCTGGCGTGTGGCATTTTTCGACCACATATGCCGTGGTTCGCACCTCAATCGTTTTTTGATCAGTATCCGCCGTCGGCATTAACGCTGCCCAAGTTGCTGGAAGACGATCTGCAAGACATCCCGGCCGCCGGAAGAAAGATGGCCATCGGTAACAAACGAGCTGGCGTGAAGGCGATTGCGAACAGTGAATTTGGCACCATTCGCGGCAAGGGTCTGTGGAGCAATGCCGTACAAGCCTACTTGGCATCCATGTCCTACGCCGACCAGCAAGTTGGCCGTTTGCTGGACGCATTGGACGAATCGGGACAAGCGGATAAGACCATCATTGTGCTTTGGGGCGACCACGGCTGGCATTTAGGCGAAAAACATCACTGGAAGAAATTCACACTGTGGGAAGAAGCCACTCGAGTGCCCTTGATCATTGTCGCTCCGGGAGTCACCAAGGCGAATCAGCAAACCGATCAGCCGGTCAGTTTGCTGGACATCTATCCAACGCTGGTTGATCTTTGCCAGCTCCCAGAACCGGATCAGTTGGATGGTAAGAATCTGCGACCGCTGCTGGATGGTTCGGCCATTCGCTGGGATCATGCCGCCGTGACCACACACGGCAAGGACAATCACGCGGTTCGCAATCAACATTGGCGATACATTCGCTACCAAGACGGCAGCGAAGAATTGTATGATCATCGAGCCGACCCGCAGGAATGGACTAACCTGGCAGATGACGTTCGTTTCGCCCAGGTCAAAACCGAACTGGCCGCTTGGTTACCGCAGGCAAACGCCGAACCAACGCCGCAGATTCGTTCGAACCAAGAGAAGAGCGACAGCCAAGTTGATCTGGGCTCGTTCGACTGGGGTTCGGCCGAAGTCGCTGATAACCGACTGGTGCTTTCGATCAATACGGTGAATGAAAAGCGAGAGGTCACCGTGCCTCGCCTGAATAACTCCCTAGTGAGTATCCGCTTGAACGACAAAGACTCCAAAGACGTGCGACTACAGCCCGAACCGACCGAATGGCGAATCTCTATACCGAAAGAAGTGACCTTACCCTGCACTGTGGAATTGGAATTCGGCCAAGCGGTCTATCTACCCACATCGCCTCGGACAATCACGCCGGACGAAAGCGGCAGTTTGGTACTGCATGCTCGAGACGCAGTGACGCATGGCAAACTGCTGCGTTTCGAACCTCAGCCTCACAAGAACACCATTGGCTATTGGGCCAACCAAGACGATTGGGCCGAATGGCATTTTCAAGTAACGCAGCCTGGAACGTATCAAGTAACGCTGCGGCAAGGTTGTGGCAACGGGCACGGCGGAAGTAAAGTCTTACTGCAGATTGGTCAGCAAGAACTGACGTTTCAAGTTGAAGAAACAGGCGGTTTTCAGAATTGGCGAGACCGGCAATTGGGCACGGTCACACTGGACGCGGCAGAATCCGCCACATTGCAATTGCGCCCGCAGTCCAAGCCGGGCGGTGCTGTGATGGATGTGCAGCAGATCACGTTGACGCCGGTGACAGACACGGATACGGACACGGACACGGAAGAGTAGGGCAGGAGCAACATTGCGATGAATGTAAGTGATCGGCTGCGGCAACTTCGTTGTGACGAATGCCAGTGGCGCAAGACGGTCGGCCCGGACGATATGGTAGATCGCCTGCGCACGATGGGGCGACTTCGCCGCGACGCCAAGCCCGATTGGGAATACGTGCTGGAACTGTTTCGCTTGGAAAGTCAGAACATGACTTGCGGCGAATGTGGACAGCAAGGCCTGCTAGTCGAACCGGTTTCCGATGACTTCGACGATTGGGGCCAGCCAATAAAGTGCGAAGTTTGCAAAGCAGTCATTCCACCAGAACGAATCGAAATCTTTCCCAATTCCAAACGTTGTGCCAAGTGCGTCGACGTTTCCACCGAAGAACGTGAATTCTGTGACTACTGCGGTGGACTGATGAAAATGGCGCCCAGCCGAGGTGCAGGGATTGTTCGCTATCAAATGATTTGCTCTGACTGCGGCCGATAGCGTCTAACAGCAAACAATAGGAAATGGATTCATGTCAAAGTCAACTGACATTCGTGTGAAACAAGCGACTTGGTCTACCACGCAGATTGATTACCGTTCGCCCATGAAGTTTGGCGGCCGAATCGTTGCGGATGTGACACTGCTGGACGTGCAGATCGACGTGGAAGATCGCCTGGGTAAACGTGCGACCGGGCGTGGCTCAATGCCGCTGGGCAATGTGTGGGGCTGGCCCAGTCAAATGCTCGACAACCAACAAACGCTGGCGATGATGCAAGAACTGGGGACGGCGATCACCGATGCAGCAAGCGACCTTTCGGAATTCGGTGATCCGTTGCAATTGTGTACTCGGCTGAGTCATCAATATCAAACACTCGCGGATCGCGTTACCACAACGGCCCATTCGTCCGAACCGATGCCTCGCTTGGCGCAGTTGGTTTGCGGCAGCCCTGCGGAAGCCGCGTTGTTTGATGCCTGGGGACGAACAGCCAAATTAAATTCGTACAATATGCTTGGTTCGGAATTTATGAACCAAGATCTCGCCCCGTTTCTGGGGGAAGACTTTGCGGGTGAATACTTGGACCAGTACACTCGCCGCCAACCCGTCGACCATTTGCCTCTGTATCATCTGGTCGGGGCGGCTGACCCGCTTACCGCAACCGATCAGCCGAATCGGCTCGATGACGGTCTGCCTGAAACGCTGGGCGAATGGATTATGGCGGATGGGCTGACACATTTGAAGATCAAACTCAACGGCGACGACTTGCCGTGGGATGTGGATCGAGTGGTCAGGATTGATGCCGTGGCTTCGGAAGTGCAGGCAAATCGCAACTGTTCAAATTGGTGTTATTCTCTGGACTTCAACGAAAATGCCAAGATGTAGATTACGTCTTGGAATTCTTGTAAACTTACGAGCGAAATCGCCCGCGGGATTTGATCGAGTGCAATATATCGAACAGCCGACGAACCGAGACCTGCGCGCGAATCCGGACAACGTCATGCACGAAGCAGCCAAGATCAAGCCGGTGGTGATTGACGAATCATTGGTTGATTTGGAGAGCCTCCTGCTGGCTCGCGAGGTGGGTTATTCGGGCGTGGCGGCTCAAGGCTTGTAAAGGGCACAGCGAAGCGTTGCTCATGGGGTGCCGCGGCCAAAAGTATGGCATGTTCTTGTGCGTGCAAGATTTGACGTGTCCAGGCTATTCGTTCTTGCATTCCAGTTCGCTGGCTGCTCGCGTCAATTCAGTTTCCGCCATTGAAGGCAACGGCCGTCAATACTGCCCGTCCGGCAACGAAGCGTGGAAACAGAAGTATCCGTCGATGTTTGAAATTACCGACGGAACGGTAGGCACATTTTGCTTGGACGGCGAGGGATTGGGGTTTGAGTAAATGGTGCCTCGATCAACACGAGCCGTCGGCGTTAGGCATTCGCAAAAAACGACGACTAACTCTGACAAATACTATTATTCACAGCCTCTGGGGTAAGCGTCAGGACCATTGCATAGTTAGCCGGAGGCGAGCGTGGCGGTGGCAATTTAGGTGTCTGGATTTGCATCCGCCGGGCAATGGTGAGTCCGTTCGGCGGCGGTGTTGGCGTTTTGCGTTTAGATGTTTTTCGTTTAGATGTTTTTCGTTTAGATGTTTTTCGTTTAGATGTTCGACGTTTGGATGTTCGACGTTTGGATGTTCGACGTTTGGATGTTCGACGTTTGGATGTGTGGTCACCACGAGTTCAGTGAACGAAGTCGCTGCCGTGGCACGACGATTCGATGTCGCACCGCCGACCACCGGTTTTCGTTGCGATGATTCGCCGAGCGGCTTCCGGTCAGGCGTCTTGCCCGTAGTTCGCCGCGAGCCCAAGCGGCTTTTCCATCGGTAAAACGAAGCAGGCGAAATACCTTCCGTTTTGCAGAACTCGGCAACCGTCTGCTCGGACACCGAGTACCGTTCCAGCCGCTGCGCCCAAACCGCCCTTCGCTCCCCGATCGCCATGCGTCCCATGTGACAACTCCATCAACAGAATTGAAAAAATCACCCAGCCTACACCACCTGGCAACCATGGCACTCAGAGACGCTTACTTTCAATCCACGTCGCCCTCCGAGGAGAGCGACGACGACCCGACACCTCCCGACCCGACACCTGCACCATTGTTTCAATCCACGTCGCCCTCCGAGGAGAGCGACGACTTCCTGTTGCCGTTTAACCACTCCGTGAGCATTTCCGTTTCAATCCACGTCGCCCTCCGAGGAGAGCGACGACCCCATAAACCGACGTCGACGGTCCCGGCGACGATGTTTCGATCCACGTCGCCCTCCGAGGAGAGCGACGACGATTTCGATTTTCCAAGTAGCCACAGGCACCATCGGTTTCAATCCACGTCGCCCTCCGAGGAGAGCGACGACCGAGCGTTTTCCTTGCGGCGTTCCGATAGTTCTGAGTTTCAATCCACGTCGCCCTCCGAGGAGAGCGACGACGCTGCATCAAAACCAAAAACCCCCGAACGTTTTTTGTTTCAATCCACGTCGCCCTCCGAGGAGAGCGACGACCGTCTGGCGGGGCTGCCGGCGTCGCGTGTGTCTGGTTTCAATCCACGTCGCCCTCCGAGGAGAGCGACGACCGTCACGAAACTATGCCACCACCTGGCAGGATCAGTTTCAATCACGTCGCCCTCCGAGGAGAGCGACGACTACAATGACCTCGTGCGGTCGACCAGCTCGTAATGTTTCAATCCACGTCGCCCTCCGAGGAGAGCGACGACCAAAGGGAACTAGGTTGTGCATTGCATTTCGTCCAGTTTCAATCCACGTCGCCCTCCGAGGAGAGCGACGACTCCCGCCAGACAGGTTTCGCAAGCGATGATTCTGCGGTTTCAATCCACGTCGCCCTCCGAGGAGAGCGACGACGCCAACGCCAAAGCTGGTCAAAATGCTGCCAGTGTTTCAATCCACGTCGCCCTCCGAGGAGAGCGACGACCTGGCCACCCAGACGAAACCAAACGACGTCCGCGTTTCAATCCACGTCGCCCTCCGAGGAGAGCGACGACTTTCAGTCCTTCCGTTTCTTCTCGCTGTTCAGTTGTTTCAATCCACGTCGCCCTCCGAGGAGAGCGACGACTAGCCACCCGGCCAAGTGTAGGGACCAGCGCCGCAGCGTTTCAATCCACGTCGCCCTCCGAGGAGAGCGACGACCGGTGATCAAAATTTCGTTGGTAACGGTATCGACCGTTTCAATCCACGTCGCCCTCCGGAGAGCGACGACCCTGTTCTCAATGTCACGGGCGACGACGTATCAGTAGTTTCAATCCACGTCGCCCTCCGAGGAGAGCGACGACCTAGTTAGCACAGTTTTTTGCCCTGATCGCATCAGTTTCAATCCACGTCGCCCTCCGAGGAGAGCGACGACCGAACGCTCGCAGAAAACAGCCAAGGACGAGTATACGTTTCAATCCACGTCGCCCTCCGAGGAGAGCGACGACACGAAAATGCAGACATGCGTTGTCGAACGGCAAGACGGTTTCAATCCACGTCGCCCTCCGAGGAGAGCGACGACCCACGAGCCAAAAGCAAGTACTGCGAACATGGGTGGTTTCAATCCACGTCGCCCTCCGAGGAGAGCGACGACGCGTACTTTTGTCACGTCAGTGAAGCGACTTTTTCAGTTTCAATCCACGTCGCCCTCCGAGGAGAGCGACGACATGGCGTGGATTTCGTTCGCCTGTGATGCAATTAGTTTCAATCCACGTCGCTTCCTCCGAGGAGAGCGACGACTATAAGCGTTTTTACGCCGTCTGGATCTTCGTGCGAGTTTCAATCCACGTCGCCCTCCGAGGAGAGCGACGACTGCTCGTTGCGTCCATGTTATTCAGTTCGTCTACGTTTCAATCCACGTCGCCCTCCGAGGAGAGCGACGACGTGTCCCGTGTTCAAAGTGTAGTGGTTCAAAATAGTTTCAATCCACGTCGCCCTCCGAGGAGAGCGACGACCCGTCGGCGACTTGGCAGCTACGCAATCCCAAACGGTTTCAATCCACGTCGCCCTCCGAGGAGAGCGACGACGCGCAGATGCGCGAACGCTACGCGTACCATTCGCGCGTTTCAATCCACGTCGCCCTCCGAGGAGAGCGACGACCGGCTATGGTGACTCGCAACGGTTCTTCGCAGCATGTTTCAATCCACGTCGCCCTCCGAGGAGAGCGACGACGCCTGCAACAATTGGGGATTGCAACTCAATAACGTTTCAATCCACGTCGCCCTCCGAGGAGAGCGACGACCGCCCCGCGAACACGTAACTGGTCTTTTCCAAGCTGGTTTCAATCCACGTCGCCCTCCGAGGAGAGCGACGACTTCGCTGCAACTTGGTCGACGTTTCTACGGTATCGTTTCAATCCACGTCGCCCTCCGAGGAAGCGACGACCCGTGGCAATCTGCCACGGCTCACCTAAGAAACGCGTTTCAATCCACGTCGCCCTCCGAGGAGAGCGACGACGATAAGTCGATCGCTGTGTTGGCCCCGCCAAACTCAGTTTCAATCCACGTCGCCCTCCGAGGAGAGCGACGACGATGTCGCCTGTAAAGACTCCCGAGCCTTACACCCCCGTTTCAATCCACGTCGCCCTCCGAGGAGAGCGACGACACCGCCAGCACCGTGCGACGCCCAAAATTCGTAATGCGTTTCAATCCACGTCGCCCTCCGAGGAGAGCGACGACATTTGTACGAGTGTTCATCTTTCACCAACGGCCACCAGTTTCAATCCACGTCGCCCTCCGAGGAGAGCGACGACAAGGAACCCCGCGTTGCATACCTACCCGCAGCACAAACGTTTCAATCCACGTCGCCCTCCGAGGAGAGCGACGACTCCCTGATCATAACTTGTTGTGGTGCCTCGAAGAAAGATGCGTGGTTCGCGAACCTAGGCTCGAACCGTAGGTAGAGGCGAGAAGTACGGATGGGCTTCGTCATAAACGCTGATCCGGAAACAAGTTAAGGAAATCGCGAACAGTACGGGGGTTTTGGCAATCGCTCAGGGTTCGCGGTTAGGCAAATAGAGGCCCATCGATGTCAAAGCTGGTTACCACTCCAAAGTGCTCGATCTTTCGTCGCCAGTCGTTTCCAAGGAAATAGTAGCGAAGACTATCCAGTTCTGGGTCAGCAATTGATTCCAGTCGCCGCTTGCATTCGGCCCATTGCGCTGGATTGACCTCTAATTCGAAAACAGACTGTTGAACTCGCTGTCCATAGTCCAGGCAGCATTTCGCTACGTTCCGAAGCCGTCTGCGACCGTCCTTGTCTTGCGTGTTCACATCGTACGTGACCAGCATATACATTTCCAGCTCCTTGCGATCTGACGATTCAGCGGTTCATGCCTGCTATTTCCAAACAAAGGCCGGGTACTCTTGGATATCGCCTCGAATGAATCGAGCACACAGTCGAGCTTGAAGATGCGGCAAGAGCCCAATCGTCGTTTTTTCTTGTAGGTAGGGATGCACAATGACATCTTGCTTTCGATTTTGATAGGCCGACAAAACCGTCTTTCGTGCGTTTTCTGTCAACGTAACGGCGCCGGAGGGCCCCGCTTGGAAATCTTGTGCGTTAACTTGGCGACGATTGATCAAGGAAAACACAAGTCGGTCGGCGATAAAGGGTCGAAACTCTTCCACTAAATCGAGTGCCAGTCCGGGTCGACCAGGTCGGTCGCGATGCAGGCAACCAACGGCCGCGTCCAGGCCAGCTGCTTCACATGCCGAGCGAAGATCGTGTGTCAGCATGCTATACAGAAAGGACATCAGCGCGTTGATGTTGTCCATGGGCGGGCGGCGGCTTCTTCCTTGAAAGGCGAAGGCATCGTCTTTGACGCGAATCAAATCGTTGAAATTCGAAAAATAGGTGCTGGCCGATTCACCTTCCAAGCCACGCAGTCGATCCAACGCTTCGGCTTCTTCGATCTCTTCAATAAAGTAAGCCAAGCGACGGCTGGCACTGCGTAAACGCTGTGCTTGTTCATCGTCTTTTGTGTCTCGGGCTCCACGGAGCAGTACGGAACGAGCGTTGGAGACCTTGGCTGCTATCGCGTTCCGCGCGAATTGACAGCTGGCGGTTTCGTCGTCTGCCATTCGATACTGTGCTCGCCGCAGCAAGACATTGCCTGGCGTAAACCCAACCACCGCCGCTCGGAATCCGCCGTACGGACTGAGAAAGGAAATCGTTACGCCTGCTTCTGCACAGGCGGCCATCAAATAGGGACTGCAACCGATTTTG
The DNA here is from genome assembly GCA_041399205.1 of Pirellulaceae bacterium. Classification (GTDB taxonomy): domain Bacteria; phylum Planctomycetota; class Planctomycetia; order Pirellulales; family Pirellulaceae; genus JAGQOZ01. Next base: position 239,833 of record JAWKTK010000010.1, read on the forward strand.
CCGAAGCAGACGATGCCGTCCAAGTTATGCAGTGGCACTCGGAGCCGATTCTCCTTTTCAACTCGAACAACAACGGCCTGCCCGTCTTTGCGTAAGTAGGCCCCTTCGGTCATCACGAACAAGGTGTTCAGGTGTCGTTTCATTTTCTGGGCGTCCGTTTACGGTTTTCGTTCACCTCCGTGCACTGTTGTTCCTGGCGGGCATCCTTCGGTCGAACCGTTGCATCAGAACGAATCAAATTCCACATCGTTTTGGGGGCCGTCTTCGTTTGCCAACGAATTCGAAAGCTGACGCCGGAAAAAGGCTGCGGCGTTGGAATTCGGTCCCGTTCCAGCGGGCAAGCAGAGTTCCAATAACGAACAGCTATCGCACTTGGGTTCGCGTCGAGCTAACGGGTTTTCGCGGCTCTGAATCATTTCTCGTAGCCGAAGTGTCGTGTCACGCGTCCGTTGTCGCAATCTTTGGTCCAGCGAAACCTCCGTCCGGCGTTTACGCTTGCCGTAGAAGAGATGTCCCTGTGCAATATCACAGCGAAACATTTCTTCCAGGCACATCGCCTGAGCACAAAGTTGGACTCGGTCACTATCGTCTTTCTTTGGCTTGCCGCGTTTGTATTCAATGGGAACGACAGCTGCGTAACGTGGATTCGAATCGCTGGACTGCCGATGTTGCGGATGATGTAACTCCACGATATCGGCGACTCCAAACAAGCCGAGCGAATCAGACCGCAACGGCAAGCCACGCGCGATCGTCACGTTCGTTCGATGTTCGTCCGGACCATCATGCGCCCGATCGTGCAGATGCCTGCCTTCGACCGTGAGCCGATTCTCGACCCACAGTCGTTCGACATGAATCAGCGCGCACTGTCGCTCGCAGAATATCAAATGCTGTAAGGCGGAGATGGGTAGGAGATGGTCGTCGGAAAATTCGGTCATAGTTTTCTGTGGATTGTGATTCCGTCTGGAAGATCTGCGTCATCGACTTCGACGGCGTAGTCGTCAAAGCTGCGAGGCGGTGTATCCTTGCCTCCGCGCAGAACCTTGACGCGGTTTTGCAGTAGATGAGCCGGTGCGTTGCCCAAAGCGTCTTGGTGTTCAAAGACGATTAGGATTGCGGCGACATTTTGACCTCGGCTGGCAGATCGGTCCAGTTCAAACATCTGCATCAAGGATGTCCAGAAGAGTTCCAGGTCATCTTCCGAGAATCCGGTCTGGCGTGCGAAGAACGGATTGACGAATCCATGGCACCGATACAGTCCATATGGCACTGTGAATTTACGGCCCATCGTGCGGTTGTCCCCGTCTTGCTTTTCCGCTTCCTTTTCAGTGGCCACGGCGCATCGAGTGATTGCATGTTCGAGCGAAACAATCGGATCGATACTGCGGGAAAACGCCAGCTGTATGGGGCCACGAACTTGGCCACAATTCACCTTCGTGCTCATCACTGCACCGAACGCTCGTATGTCGTAGAAATTCTGACACATCCATTCGCGACACTTTTCGACCTCCGTTTGTTTTGCTTTCGTCGCGTCTAGCTTCAATGCTTCATATGCACGTGCATGTTGCGAATTCAAGACCGCTCGCTCTTTGACGTAGATTTCGTAGGGAGGCTTTTCTTCTTTGACGGTGCCGATGAAGTTGCGAACTTTGCGTTTCAAACAAACATCGGTGACCAAGCCGTGTCCCGTTTCGGGATCGACGCGAGGTAGGTTTCCGGCGTCCGGGTCTCCATTTGGGTTTCCGTCCACAACATCAAACAGCAGAACAAAATCGTATCGGTGGTCCATGGAATTGGCCTTTCGTAATTTAAATCAGTGCAAATGGTTGACGGGCAAAAGACAGCGATCAATCGTCGCCTTTCGGTTTTTTTGTGAAAAAGTCCTGTCGCTGGTGATAGTAGCCAATGGCAAACAGGCCTTGATCTGTCAGGTTCATATGGGACGGAAATTGATCAATGTGTCCCATGATTTCCTGCATGCGTTTGTCGGCCACCACCTTTTTTCCACCTTCCAGCTTTCCCAAATGGTGTTGGCTCATGCGGATCAAACGTGGGAACACCGTGGCAGGTGTTGCCGAAGCGGCGCCAAAATATCGGTCCTTGATGGTGGCGTTCAAGCCTGGCAGCGCGTCCTCTTGAGCTCGTTCAAGTGAAGCGAACAGTCGACCAAGTTGGTACGAAGTTTCTTGTCGTTCGGAATCTAGCATGACGGGGATCTCCAATTGATGGTTGTGATTGAGAATGGCTTTGATGGTGGCAGCACGCACATGTTTGATTTCGCGGTCGGCTCGAATTCGCCGCAGGATGGCGGCAAGTAACGCGTCTGGATAGCGACCGCCGGTGAGAACGGCTCGTAGTAGTGCACCTCCCAGCAGAGGTGGAATCTCTTTGGTTTCTCGCGAGGTTTGTGCCAAGATCAACCACAGCGGAATGACGTCGCGATCTTTCGAGCCTTTGACGATTTCAAGTCGTTGTTGATGTTGAGCAACTCGCCGAATCAATTCTCCAGCCGTACCCGTGATCCAAAAGCGGACGGAAAGTCTCGAGGCATTCGGTGCCAACCCAAGAACATAGAAACCAGTTTCCGCTTCGGGGACGTCGGCTTCGCCCAGCGCAATGCGTTTGAGCATGCGCCCTGTTTCCGCTGCCAACGTTTCATCTTCGGTTCGTTCCGTATCCAGGCCGAAACCAAACAAATCTTCCGACTCCGTCGGTTTATCTGCCCAGAAAACGCACGCTGTGTCGCCGATTTGGACTTTTCGGCCCAGGTCGCGCTGGAGCAGCATATTCAGGGCAGTCGTATACCGAAACGCAGCCGATTCACTTACCGGCGCGTTATAACTTTGCGTCTTGCCGTAGCTGGTGAACGCCGTAAGGTTGAACGAAACGATGGATGCTCCGGATGACTGGGCTCCGGAAACACCTTTGATTGGCGGGTGCAACCGAGCAAGCGTGGCGTGCTCGCCCGACACCAAGCACATGCTCGCAACTTCCTTACTATCTTCAACGGATGTTGACTTTTTGGCCCACGCGTTTCGGATCGCCGGAAGTTCGTGCAGGCGTTGCTGCTGCCCACGAATACGAAACACACCGAATCCAGAACCGATCTCACGCAACAATTTGTCTTGTTCGTCAGACAACTGCGTTGGCGTCCACTTGTCGAAGAAGTTTTTCAGTGCGTCGTATTCCGACGCGGACAAATTCGCGGCCATTTCCAGATGCAGTGTTTTGCAGGCGTCATGACACTCGCCAATGCGCTCGAACTTCTTCAGCCGCTTCTTTTGATCGCTGGCGAATTCATCGTCCGGTGCCGTAGCGATTTCTGGCGGAACCCATCCCAACAAGTAGTCCGCTTTGTCCCAGAGAAACATGGGCATGATGCCTGCTGCTCGTTTTCCACAATAAGGCAATTGCATCGATCGCGGTACGGGCTTCTTACCAGACGTATCGCGAATGTCTTGAATGGCATGCAGCGAACCATCTTCTTCGATGACAACTTCGAATGAGACTTTTTGTGGCGCAAATCCTTCTTCCGATATCGCAACGTCAGGATCGGCAGCCAATCGATCGTAGTAGTCGCACAGTTTTTGCAAGATCATTGTCGCAGCTCCTTACTTTCAAAGGGCGGCACTTCAATCACGCCGTCGGTCATCTCGGCGCGGAAGAAACGAGGCGTCATGTCATTCTGAAAGTCGATGTCGTGAAGCATGTAACCTAGATCTCGCGTGCCCATTAGCGATATGTGTGGCGTTGGCGGTTCTCCTTCGTGCCACTGGAAATCACACGTGAATTCGCGGCAACCGAGATAAGGACGATGAAAACACTGCCCCTTGGTGGATCGCCGTTTAAAGATTTCAAAATGTTTGTTGGGCGGATCGTTGCCGCTAATAACGACGTAATGAGCTTCGATGATGTAGTCCACATCCTGAAGTAAGGTGGCCGCGCGTTGCTGGCGGTCTTCTTCAATCACCTGGCACAGCGTTGCGGTACTAGTGCCGTCGATGAAGCTTCTTAGAGTTCGTTCGGAAGGGCCGACGCTGCCCAATTCATTACGCCGAATATTGGTAAACCGAATGGGATTGAGCGTGCGAATCCGTTCAATCACCCAGCGAATTTCCGGCTTCCAATAAATGGCTTCCAGAATGCCGCGTGCTGCAGATGGCGTCATTACGTCATAACTAACTCGTTCGACTTTCATTTCCGGACGAGTAAAACAGGCAAGGTCACCCCAGATGCGAATGGCAACTCGGTTCTTTTCCAGATTCATGATTTCCTTTCAACGTTAGAGATGGTACTAGATGATCAAATCGTCGCTGGGCAAGACGCCGTCAGCCAGTGATAGCCGAAGGCCCAGTTGTTCGTCGTATAGATGTGTATGTGTCAGCACCCAATGTTCATTAACATTTGTGATTGCGCCGGCAGCACCGAGTTGCTGAAGTTCGTGCGGTCGAACGCTGACGGAATAGCGTTGTGCTTTCCGCCAGAAGGTGCGATCTAATCCGAAACCACTTTCCAGCTGCCGACAGAGGTCTTCGCCGAGTCCTGTCTTATCCGCGCCAACCCAGGGTACTAGCACGCCTATCGTTGCATCTCGAATGAATCGGTAGCGGTCATCCGCCTGACGAAAATTGAACTGCAGTTTTCCCGGATCGCTACCAAACGCCGCCAAGACTTGATGTCGATCCCACGCGTCCGACTTCTGCCAATAGAGCAGTTCGAAGTAACGATGCGTTGCCGCAGGAGAAATGAGATCATCAAATTCGGGTATGAGTTCCTTGGTGGCGTCCGCAGACTGTCGCAAGAAACCGGCGGGCGGTGAATTTTCTGATTCGAACAGATAGACGTTGCCTATGTTTCGGCGACCTTCTCGATTACATCTGCCTGCCGCTTGGGCCAGCGAATCAAGTCCACAGATCGCGCGGTAAACCGTGGGAAAATCAACGTCGACTCCGGCTTCAATCAACTGTGTGCTGACCACTCGACAGGTTTTGCCCTTCGCCAGTCGGTTGCGAATTTCGTCAATCTTACGAGATCGGTGTTCGCCGCACATGCGCGTGCTCAGATGGAAGTTGCCGTTGGAAGTTCCAAGAGATTCGTACAGTTCGGCTGCTTCGGCCCGCGTGTTGACGATACACAGCACTTGATCCTGTTCGACCAATTCCTTGCTCAACTGATCGACGGGGATAACATTTCGAACGGTGACCTTGGTTCGCCGCAGCCGATCGTGCAAACGGTTTGCGTCAGGGATGATGGGCCGCACGTCTTCCAGACCGATCGTAAAATCTTCTCGTCGATTCAAAGCGGGCTGCGTCGCGGTGCACAGCACAACGGTGCAGCCGTAGACCTCCACCAGTTCCTTGAGTGCCATCAGTGTTGGCTGAAGAAGTTCAACTGGCAGAGTCTGCGCTTCGTCCAGCACGATGACACTGTTGGCGATCCGATGGAGCTTGCGGCAGCGGCTGGTTTTGGTCGCGAAGAGTGATTCGAACAACTGAACGTTTGTCGTAACCACGATCGGGCGCATCCCAGTTTTCTGCCTGTAAACGATTGACCGTCGTTTCGTTTTCGGGATCCAAATTACTGTGGTGTTCGATGACAATCTCGTTGGAAAGACTGCCAAATACATCTCGATAAACATCCACGTTCTGTTCGATGATGCTGGTGAATGGCACGGCGACAATCACGCGATCCAGCTTGTATTGATCCGCGTGGCGAAGAGCGAATTCCAACGAACTCAGTGTCTTTCCTCCTCCAGTCGGTACGTTTAACGAATAGAATCCGGGACGATAGTCGGCAGCCGTTCGGCAACATTCGCGCACCTCCGATCTGATCGAATTGACTGGCGAATCGCTGCCCGCAGACAGTTCGTCAAGATGAGTTTTTAGATGATCGGCGAGTTGAGCCATCGAGAACACTTGGCTGCGTCTTTGCGCTGCTCGATCCGGACGACATGAATTGCTCGGTTGCCAAAAAATCGGCATCGACAAGACCCGAAAACATCATGCGGCACAGAAATTGAACTCGGAATGCCGCTTCGACTGGCTTTGTCAGACGTCGCGATCCAATTTCGCTGAGCTTGGGAAAGGCAGGAATTGGCAGATCGACAAGCGGTGTCGGCGCGTTCTTTTGCCAATCGCAGATCTCTTTTTGCAAACGATGACGCAACCCCGCATGAGATTCTCCGTCGTCCCAATCAGCCAGGCCTGCATGATGTCCCGCGAAAATGTACGAAAATAGTTTTCCCAACGATTCACAACGCTGCTGGATCCACTGTGCCGCGGCGGTGGAATGATCCACGCGGCCGCGTAATTCGCTTTGATGAGCGTCGTCATCGTTCGAGCGATTGGCTTGGCAGATATAGGTTTGAAATTCGTCCGAATACTTTCCCAAGTCGTGCGAGCGCCCCAGCAAATCGCCCCAAGGCGATAGATCGGGGTGAAATCTGGCGAGAAACTCGCTGCACCGTTCCGCCACCCGGTTTTCGTGCTCGGCCATCGTTTCCCATGCCGACTGCGGCCGTCCATCTAGGCTGTGAGCATAGCAAAGCATCGATTGCATCTCGGTCACTACCTCGTTGTGCCCCTAAGGCAGACCCCTTCCCCTTGGGATATGCATGTGTCCATCCGAATGGATAGCCGGCCACCAGATTACCTGCTTCCATGCATCCGCGAAAGAGGGGTAATGTTTTCATAGTGCTTTATTCGTCTTATTGAAATTGGTAAGAATTGGAGGGACTCTACGCGTTCCTGGATTCTTGTCGGTTTGTAAGTTAAGGAATGAACTGTTGACGCATTGAATTGTTATCAACACCAAATGACTACACTGCATTCAACCACACCACGCGACTGACAATGGCTACGGAGCTAGAGAAGTTCATGGCGCTGATGTCAGTGGTGTCGATGTTCTTGGCGGCTCGGACGTTGCAATCGTAGCCGAATAGATTCGCTCCATCATTCACATGCCAGTGCTTACCGGTTTGTCGAAACATTCGACGCGATGCGAATCTGATCGCGATCCCCGCCCACATGTCCTCTCGCATTCTTGTAATTCATTTGCCTGGCTCGTTTTTTCGACCTATGTTTTAGATGCCGCCTGTTCCAAACAGGTCAGCGAAAAAGGCAAACCGGTTGTGAAACCGGGACGCAAAGCTATGGGTCTCGAATGAGATCGCCAGGCTACCGAACGACTTTTCTAAGCTTCCGAGTTTCCTCGGCAGCGGACCGTTTCCTCTAACGTGAAAGGTGCGTACCCCTATGGCATTCTGCTGCAAGTGTCACAAACGTCTGGACGTTTCTCCTGAAGAATTCATTGACCGCAATGCGTGGTGTCCTCGCTGCAAGGATGTTGTCCCGACTTCGCTGTGCCGAGTGCCCATGTGGAGCGTTGCAGTGGTGGTTGTGTTATGCATTTTCACCAACGTCTTGCATGTAGTGAACTAGCCGCATTACGTCCCAGATCTGTTGGTAGTCCCGACTTTAGGCGGAATGGAATTGTGCATTTTCTGTGCGCCTAAAGGCGGGACTACGAACGAGTTACTGCAGCGAACGCAAGATCGCTCAACTGGCGAGCACAAGCGTTACGCCAACAGTTTTTGAACCACTTGGCCGTGTACATCCGTCAATCGGAAGTCGCGACCTTGGAAGCGATAAGTAAGCTGGGTGTGATCAAAGCCCAGCAAATGCAACAGCGTCGCGTGTAAGTCGTGAACGTGAACCACGTCTTCCACTGCGTTGAACCCTAGTTCGTCGGTGGCGCCCAGTGTCACGCCTGGCTTGATGCCACCGCCTGCCATCCACATGGTAAACGCATTTGGGTGATGGTCTCGACCATCATCTCCACCACCTTGCACCATGGGCGTACGACCAAATTCGCCACCCCACACCACCAACGTGTCCTCGAGCAAGCCAGACCGCTTGAGATCTTTGATCAGCGCGGCGCACGCTTGTTCGGTGTCGTTGCAATTCTTCTTCAAATCGTTTTTTAGATTGCCATGTTGATCCCAGGATTCATGCATGATTTCCACAAACCGAACGCCTCGTTCAACCAAGCGCCGAGCCAACAGGCAGGAATTGGCAAACGAACTTTTGCCCGGTTCGGCCCCGTACATTTCGAGCGTTTCCTTCGATTCTTGCGAAAGGTCCATCAATTCCGGAGCGGTCAACTGCATGCGCATCGCCAGTTCGTAAGAATTGATTCGAGTGGCAATTTCGGGGTCACCCACAATATCCAAATGTCGTTGATTGAGCGAACGAATGGCGTCCAGCGAATGCGCCTGAATGGTGTGATTAATGCCGTTTGGATTGGACAAATACAAAACGGGATCTCCGGTGTTGCGAAACAGCACGCCTTGATGCACCGAAGGCAAAAATCCAGCGCCCCAGTTGGACGCGCCGCCGCTGGGGCCTTTGCCGCCCGTGCTGAACACGACAAACGCTGGCAAGTTTTCCGATTCGCTACCCAAGCCGTAGGTGGTCCATGCTCCGAAACTTGGACGGCCAAATTGCTGCGAACCAGTGCTCATCAAAATCTGTCCCGGCGCATGATTGAACGCGTCGGTTTTCATCGAACGCACAATGGCAATGTCGTCGACAACTTCGGCCATACGAGGCAACAATTCGGAAAGCTCGGCGCCACATTGACCATGCTTGGCGAATTGGAATTTCGGTCCCAACAACGCCGCATCCGGTTCGATAAAAGCCGCTCGATACCCTTCAATCAAGTCGGCCGGAGGTCGCGAACCGTCGCGTTTTTCCAGCTCTGGCTTATAGTCAAACATCTCCAGCTGGCTGGGCGCACCGGCCATGAACAGATAGATCACTCGTTTGGCCTTGACCGGAAAATGAGGCTGTTTGGGAGCCATTGGATTGATTGCTGCATCGGCGCCCGCGGTTGCCGCTCCATTCAGCTGACTCAACGCCATCGCTCCCAGGCCAAGCTGGCATTGCTGCAAGAACCAGCGGCGATTGGCGGTCAGCGGATGGATTCCTTGGTAGGCATGTGACTGACAATGCATGGTCATTCCTTTGTTATCGTTTCATCTAGGTTCAGTAACACTCGAGAAAGCACGGTATAGGCCGCCAGCTGAGTGACCGTCTGGCCATCCTGCAGATCGGTCGGAACGCGATTGGTGCCGGTGGCCAATTCGATCGGGTTGACCCAACCTTGGCCAATATATTCAATCTCGCGTTTCAGCAGAGCGTGAAGATCGTTTAGTTCGCCTGGCGATGGCGTTCGTGACAGCACGCTGCGGAAGGCGAACGTAATCTTGGATTCGTCCGTAGGACCGCCGGATGCCAAAGTGTTTTTGGCCAGCGCACGAGCACACTCCATGAACTGCGGTTCGTTCAATGTAATCAGCGATTGCAGCGGCGTATTGGAACGTTCTCGTCGAACACACGAAAAATCTCCGTTAGGCGAATCAAACGTTTGCAGCGTGGGATAGGGCACCGACCGAAACTTGAACACATACAAACTGCGTCGATACTGCTGGTCGTCTGGTTCCACGTCCCAAACCTTCGGCCCGTAGCTGACCGGCGGCTGAAATAGAAAACTGGGCGCAGGCGGATAAACACTGCGGCCACCAATGTCCGCATTCAATAAACCGCTGGCTGACAAGGCGATGTCACGCACAATTTCCGCGTCCACTCGGAATCGAGCTCCTCGAGCCAATAGTCGATTTTGGGGATCGGCTTGATAAGCTTCCGGCGAGGCGTGCGATGTTTGTTGATATGTGGCCGAACTACAAATCAGGCGATGGATATGCTTCAAACTCCAGTTGTTGTCCATCAGCTCACAGGCCAGCCAATCCAGCAATTCCGGATGTGAAGGAGCGGTCGAACGGACTCCAAAATCCTCCGGCGTATCTACCAGCCCCACACCAAAATACGCTTGCCAAATTCGATTCACGATCACTCGCGCCGCGGTGGGCGAACGCCGGTCCACCAACCAACGAGCTAACGTCAGTCGACTGGCATCGGCACCTTCGGGCAACGGATGCAAGAAGTCGGGCGTGCCGAACTGCACTTGTTCGCCAGGCTGCAACCAGTCACCTCGTTTAAACATGTGCGTCGTTCGTAAACGATCATGCGGAGAATTGCCTGTTCGCGCCGCCAGCGTTAAAGTCGGCGTCCCTTCTGGGAATTGCTGCCAAAGTTCTTCTATTTGCTGATTGGCTGCGGCAAATTCGGCCACGGTGGTTCGCCAATAGCGGAAGACAGTGGCGATTTGCGTGGCGGTTCGCTGCGACGGGGGAATCTGTAGAATTTCGCGCACTTCCAGCGGCACTGGATCGGCAATGGGGTTTGGGGCGTCGGTCACGCTCAGACGAAAGCGACCGAGATTATGGTTTTGGTTATCGTCCGAATTGTCTCCGCCGTGATTTTGCTGCAAACCGATATTCAGAAAAGTGCCGTCCGAATTTTCCAGCGGTTCTTTCAGCACAAAGACCGCTTTCCTGGCAACGTTGCGGCGACCGGGACCGGCGTCGATGCCCCAAGCGGTATCGCCGTCACTGTCGATGGCGAATTCGACCGGTCCGTAAGTTCGTTTGTCACCGCCGTTGTTGATGCGGTACTGAGAGACAAATTCCGATTCCAACGCGCGCGCTTCGTTGGCAAAATCAGCGGTTGCCGAAGCAAATTCGACTTTCTTGGTCGCGTCGCGATTGTTGGCGGGTGCCGCTTCAATATGGAATTCGCTGAGTGCTGACATGCCTTTGATGGATCGGCCCGGACCGCCGCCAGGCAGATTGGGATCCGGTAATTGTTCCAAGCGAAATGCGGTGATGCGTTTCGCAGATGTAGTGCCGGTAAAGTAGGCGGTCCACTGCGTGGGCGCGTAGCTGGAGGCGCGCAGCGAACCGTCGTCGTAATAGTAGTACCGTACGCCGTTGTCTCCAGTCGTGTTGCGAACTACCAGCACGGTCCATTCAGGCTGGTTGTTGCGAACCTGATCTTCCCATTCGGCCATGCGTTGTTGCCAATCGGGATGGTCTTGCTGGAGCTGCGTTTCAATGCGTTGAATCTGCTGCTGGATCCGTTGAATTTCGGTTCGCTGTTGCGGCGAATGGTAGACCGCGAACGCTTCGTGATCGTTATTCAAGAACGCGAACAGACGGTAATATTCCGTTTGAGAAATCGGGTCGAACTTGTGGGAATGACACTGTGCACATTGAATGGTCAATCCTAACACGCTTTTGCCAATGCAATCCATACGATCTGAACAAGCCTTCCGTACGGAACTGTTCTGGATCAACTCCACCTTCTTCGTTCAGCATTGCGTTGCAGAAACCGGTGGCCACAACGTCTTCCGGCGAAGCGTTGGGCAGCTGGTCTCCGGCAATTTGTCGGATGACAAACTGATCATACGGCATGTCGGCATTGATGGCGTTGATCACCCAGTCTCGATAAGCCCAAACGAAACGCGGCTTGTCCTTTTCAAAGCCGTCCGAGTCGGCGTACCGAGCGGCGTCCAGCCAAAGCTTGCCCCAGCGTTCGCCAAAATGTGGTGACCTCAGCAATTGTTCAATTTGCGCAGCAACCGCATCGGTCGATTCGTCCGCAAGAAATTCATCTACTTGAGACAGCGACGGCGGCAGGCCTAACAAGTCCAAGGATAGTCGCCTTAGCAACGTTGCTTTGTCTGCTGGCGCGGCGGGGTCTGCGGCGTGTTCGCGGAGTTTTCGCAGCACGAACCGATCAATCGGATTGCGAACCCAATCGTTGATATCCAGTACTGGCAATTCGGGGCGAACCGGTGGCGAAAACGCCCAGTGTTGCGTCACGGGTGAAGCGTGTGATTCGGGCCATTCGGCGCCTTGGTCAATCCAGTTTCGAATGAAATCGATCTGCTGGTTCGACAGCGGTTCTTGCTCCAACGGCATGCGTTCGATCGACGCGTGTTCGCCCGTGAGGACTTGCAGCACCAACGAAGCGTCCGCATCCTTCGCCACGATTGCCGGCCCGTTGTCTCCACCACGAAACGCCGCGTCTCTTGAATCAAGCCGCAAGCCCGATTCATGTTTTTCGGCACCGTGACAAGAAACGCACTTGGCGTCCAAAATCGGTAATACATGCGTGGCGAAGTCGATGTTTCCGGATTCACCATGTTTCTGGGCCGCACAGGGGCGGTCGGTAAAAACATTCGCCGTTGCCACGAACACCAACAGATACGGCCACCGAATCCACCACTGCCAGTTCGACATTATTGCCTCCGTAAGTGAAACCAAGGCCACATTATAGCAGCGAATTCCACATGTATTCATGCCCTTATGGTTTTGTCAGAGCCAGTGCTTCTCGGAATGAGCATCGATCCTAAAGCCTCTACGGGAGGGGGGCAGCGATTGAGCTCTGGTGGTAAACTTGACTGATGCAGGAAGATTGTCGTCCGGCGCATTAAATTGCGAGGCGGCCTATTGGACCTCAATAGGACGCGATAAGGAGAAGCGATGAATGAAATGCAATTGGAAAGATCGTGGTAGATTGCGCTTCGTAAACTACACAAGTCACTCGGACCTGGCTTGCTGGAGGTTGTTTACGAAGTGGTTCTAGCCAAACAGCTTGAGCGAGCGGGACTTTCGGTTCAAAGGCAAGTGCCCATCCCCATTGAATTCGATGGCCTAAGATTTGACGAAGGGTTTCGTGCTGACCTTGTAATAAATGGGCTCGTTATCCTAGAGTTGAAGTCGATCGAGTCGGTGCATCCGGTCCACAAAACAACTCCTCACATATCTAAAATTGACGAACCTCAAACTCGGCTATTTACTCAACTTCGGCGACGAACTAATGAAAGACAGTATCACTCGAATCATCAACGGCCAACTTCAAGCCTAATGCCTTACAGCTGTTTCTGCAGAAACCCTCAGGTAGTGAATACTCACAAAGGCACGAAAGAAGGTATGGACTGACGCCGTGTGCCAATCCGGCCAAGATCTCTTAATTGGCCATTTTCCTTTCGTGCCTAGGCGCTTTGTGAGATGCATGCTTACCTATGGCTCGTGACACGTTTAACGCTTCGTTGCAATTGCCGATGGATTCTCACAAAGGCACGAAGGCACAAAGAAGGTATGGACGCCGTGTGCCAGTCGGCCAAAGATTTCTCAATTCCCCTTTTCCCTTCGTGCCTTGGCGCGCTTTGTGAGATCTTTGCTTACCTATGGCTCGTGACACGGTTGCCGCTTCACGTTGAAAATTGCCGATGGATTCTCACAAAGGCACGAAGGCACAAAGAAGCCATGGACGCCGTGTGCCAGTCGTAAGATTTCTCCAATTCCCCTTTCCCCTTCATGCCTGAGCCCTTGGTGAGACCTTTGCTTTTCGTTGCTCGGCATAAACCAGGTAGTAAAATCAACCGACGGCCTTCTTCGATAGAGAAATACGTTTGCGATCGACGTCGACTTCCAGCACCTTGACTTTGATGACGTCGCCAACGGAAACCACTTCGCTAGGATCGCTGATGTATGCGTTGGCGAGCTGCGAAATATGGACAAGACCGTCCTGGTGCACGCCGATGTCCACAAACGCACCAAACTTGGTGACGTTAGTGACCGCAACTTCAGCACCACACCCTCCTTCACGTCGCTCCAGTTCGTTCACGCCTTCTTTGAACGTGGCCACTTTGAATTCGCTGCGAGGGTCGCGACCGGGCTTGGCCAGTTCGTTCAAAATGTCTTTGACTGTGGGTTCGCCTACTTGTTCGTCAATGAAGTCCTTGGGGTTCAGCTTGGTGGCTAGACTACTGTTGCCAGCCAACTGGGCCGGAGCCAGGTCTTTAGCGACTTGGCCATTTTTCGACCACGTAATAACTTTCCGGATGTACGGCCGAATTGTCCAACGGATTGCGGCCATCGCGAATTCGCAAAAATCCAGCCGCTTGCACAAACGCCTTGTTGCCCAATTTGGGAACCTTGTTGATCTGCGAACGATCTTGAAACCGACCGTTTTCGTCGCGAAACTTCACGATATTGGCCGCCAGCTTCGGGCCAATCCCGGCCACGTAAGACAGTAACGCCGAACTGGCCATATTCAAATCCACTCCCACTGAATTCACGCACGATTCTACTTCGCGGTCCAGTGACTTTTTCAATGCCGTTTGATTGACGTCGTGTTGATATTGCCCGACACCGATCGACTTGGCGTCAATCTTGACCAATTCGGCCAACGGATCTTGCAAGCGATGAGCGATACTGATGGCGCCGCGAACCGTAACGTCCAGTTGAGGATATTCAGAGACGGCCAATTCGCTGGCCGAATAGATCGACGCGCCTGACTCATTCACCATTACCTTGGTGACGGGAAGCCGATGTTGCTTGATCAGCTTACTGACAAACTGATCGGTTTCTCGAGAAGCTGTGCCGTTTCCAATGGCAATCAGTTCAATCTGATATTGCTGGATCAATCCCAGCAGCGTCTGTTCGGCGCCATCGATATCGCTCTTGGGTGGAGTCGGATAGATGGTGGTGTTGGTCAAGAATTTGCCGGTGCCATCCACCACTGCCACTTTGCAACCGGTGCGAAACCCTGGATCGATGCCCATGGTCACTTTCGGTCCCGCGGGTGCCGCCAACAAGAGTTCGCGAAGGTTCTTGGCGAACACTTCGATCGCTTCGGCATCGGCCGCTTCTTTGAGCTGGCTCAAGACGCTCGTTTCAATCGAAGGTAATAGCAAGCGACGAAAGCAATCTTCCACGGTGTCTCGCAATTCGGCCGCAAATTCGAAACTAGGGTTCGTCACCCAAACGCGTTGTAGCTTGCGCAGAACGGCATCTTCGTCAAACAGCAAGCTCAAGTTGACTACGCCTTCCGCTTCGGCGCGTTTCATGGCCAAGAAGCGATGAGACGGAATCTTTTTTAACGCTTCTTGGTGATCAAAATACATTTCGAACTTACTATCGTCCGACTTTTTGCCACGCTTCACCTGAGAACGAATCATCGCGTGCTGGGATTCCTCGAACATCCATTGCCGCATCGCGGCGTCTTCAGACCAAACCTCTGCCACGATGTCACATGCTCCAGCGAGTGCCGCTTGCGGGTCCGCAACATCTTTTGCGGGATCCACAAATTGTTGGAGCAACCTTTGCCGACTTTGCTCGATCGGCTTCTGTGCCAACAAGATGTCAGCCAGTGGCTGGAGGCCTCGTTCACGAGCGATCGTGGCACGCGTTCTCCGCTTGGGCTTGTAGGGCAGGTAGATTTCTTCCAACGCGTTCTTGTCCCAGCACTGTTCAATTTGTTGACGCAGTTCAGGCGTCAACTGCTGCTGTTGATCAATCGTTTTCAGAATAGTGTTTTTGCGTTGTGCTAATTCTTGGTGAAAATGCAACCAATCTTCAACTTGGCGCAAGGCCACTTCGTCCAATGATTTGGTAGCTTCCTTGCGATATCTGGCAATAAACGGAATGGTATTTCCTGCGTCCAACAATTCCACGGCCGCTTGGATTCGTTGGGCATCCAGCTGCAGTCGAGATCCAATATCGGCGATAACCGTGGGCAAATGAAAGCAATTGAAGGAATCATCCATGGGTATGCTGCCTGAAGCGAATACGGTGGTTCAACGAGAAGCGAACAAGATAATCCGTATTCCAAGTTTTGGACAGTCCTGGCGAATCACCATCCGGGTGTTTGCGTGACCACGATTTCGCGAATAAACTGAGGCGTCTATCTTCACCCCGCCAGTACGCTCGCCTTAATCAAAATCCAGCTACGAGAAGGATCATTGTCTTGATTTCACTTCGAACCTTTGCCTTGCTCCTGTTGGTCGCTGTCAGCCTAGGGACAGTCCCATCGACATTTGCCGACGAACCGACATCGCCTACCATGCGGCAAATGATTGAAGAGTTTACGGCGGATCGAGACAACGTGCGACACCGCTATCGAGTGCGATTGTCTCCGCGACGTCGTAGCGCCATGCAGCAGGTGTTGACGGACACGCAGAAGAAGCTGCAATGCGTAGACTTCGATTCGCTAACGCAAGATCAACGAATGGACTATCTGTTGTTGAAAAATCTGGTTCGCCACGACTTGGCGGAATGGCAGCGCGAAATCGCTCGAGACGACCAAGCGTTAGCGATCCTACCGTTCGCCAAACCGTTACTCGATTGCATCGACTACCGAGAACAAATGCAGCGAATCGACGGACGCAAGGCAGCCGAATTCATGTTTGAAGCCCAGTCGCTTGCCAAAACTTTGATCGACCAAATTGGCGAAGACAAGTTCAAGGACTTTGACCCGCTGCTGGCGCTACGCGCCGTCGACCGTGGCGAAGAACTGTTGCGATCTATACGAGAAGCACATGATTTTTATTCGGGCTACGATCCCGAATATTCCTGGTGGTGCAAGACGCCGTACCAAGAAATGCGGCCCGTTCTGGAGGAAGCCGTCAAAACGATTCGCACCAAGGTGGTTGGGCTGAAAGAAGGTGACAAAGATACAATCATCGGCGAACCAATTGGCGAAGCCGCTCTGCTGGAAGAACTGGCATTCGAAATGATTCCTTATTCACCGGACGAATTGGTCGAAATTGCCAATCGCGAATTTGCTTGGTGTGACGCGGAAATGGAAAAGGCGGCCAAGGAATTGGGATTTGATGACTGGCGAGATGCTCAGAACTTCGTCAAAGATCAACATGTCGCGCCGGGTGAGCAACCGGAGATGATTCGCCAGCTGGCTTGGGAAGCAATTCGATTTTTGGAGTCCCATGATCTGATCACGATTCCCGATCTTTGCAAGACGTCGTGGCGGATGGACATGATGAGCCCAGAACGGCAGCGAGTGAATCCGTATTTTCTGGGTGGCCCCACGATTATTGTTTCGTTTCCAACCGACGAAATGTCGCATGCGGACAAGTTGATGAGCATGCGAGGAAACAACGTGCATTTTGCTCGAGCGACCGTGCATCACGAACTGATTCCCGGTCATCATATGCAGTTTTACATGCGGCCTCGTCACGCACCGTACCGCGACATCTTTAACACTCCTTTCTGGGTCGAAGGCTGGGCACTTTATTGGGAAATGCTGCTGTACGATCTGGATTTTCCACATGATGCCAAAGACCGTGTTGGGATGTTGTTTTGGCGAAAACACCGGTGTGCACGAATCATCTTTTCGCTGAATTATCATCTAGGGAAAATGACGCCGGATGAATGCGTCGATTTTCTGGTGGATCGAGTTGGTCACGAACGAAACAACGCGGCGGCCGAGGTTCGTCGTAGTGTCATGGGCGGTTACGGCCCGCTGTACCAAGCAGCTTACATGCTAGGCGGCTTACAGATTCGTGCAATGCACAAAGATTTAGTGCAGGGCGGAAAGATGACCAATCGCCACTTTCACGACACCATCTTGCAACAGAATTCGATCCCCATCGAAATGATTCGCGCCAAATTGACTAACCAAGATTTGACATCCGATTTTCAGTCGCAATGGCGATTTGCGGACGAAACAGAATAAACGACAAATTTCCTTGCCGCACAAACATAAAAAATGATCTTAACCACAAGGATTTGCAGACCGTGATTCGAACTTATCTTCTTCCGTTGTTGGCCTTGGCAAGTGTGACGCAGGGTGTGTTCGCACATGAAGGACACGCACATGCGGCCAATGGATTGCCTAATGTATTGATTTTGGGTGATTCCATTTCCATGGGCTACATGAAGCCGCTACAAGTTTTGCTAAAGGGTGAAGCAAACGTGGTTCGACCCAACGAAAACTGTGGGCCATCCACCAACGGTTTGGCGAAGTTGGAACAGTGGCTCGGCGACTCGCATTGGGACGTGATTCATTTCAACTTTGGGCTTCATGACCTCAAGCACATTGATGATTCCGGCAAACTGGTCGACGTCCGTCAAGGCCATCAACAAGTGTCGCTAGAAGCGTACGAAGCCAACTTGATCCAGATCACTCGGCGGTTGAAACAGACCGGTGCCAAATTGATTTGGTGCACTACAACGCCTGTACCCGAAGGCGCCAAAGGCCGCGTCCCGGGAGACGAATTGAAATACAATTTAGTGGCGCATCGAGCCGTTCGTCGAGCACTCGGGGAAGAACGTCTTGTGAATGACCTGCATGCGTTCGCGGCAGCTCGATTGGACGCGATTCAACAGCCAGCCAATGTGCATTTCACCAGCGAAGGTTCCGCGATCTTGGCCGCCGAAGTGGCTCGAGTGATTCAAGCGGCATTGTCTCCCGATACTCGTGAATTACTGACGGCCCAAGGCCGAGTCTACCATGACGTGAATGCGAACCAAATCTTTGATGCGAGTGACAAGCCGTTGGCCGGAGTCAAGGTTTCCAACGGCGAGGACATTGTCTTAACGGACGAATCCGGCCGATACCAGCTGCAGATTGATGCGGATGATTCGGCCGTTTTCGTGCTCAAACCCGCTGGATACCGCACTCCGGTAGATGAAAAGCAATTGCCACAGTTTTATTATTTACACAAACCACACGGTTCGCCCGACGTGCGATTTGGCGGAGTCAGTCCGACGGGGCCGTTGCCCGATTCGATTGACTTTCCATTGTATCCACAGGAAGAACCTCAACAGTTCAAGGCGATCTTGTTTGGTGATCCGCAGCCTCGCAACATTCAAGAGGTAGATTATGTGGCTCATGACGTGGTAGACGAATTGATTGGCACGGACGCGTCGTTCGGTGTGACCTTGGGAGATATTGCGTTTGACGACCTGAGTGTTTTTGAACCGCAGGCTCGAGCAATCGCGCTGATTGGTATCCCGTGGTACAACGTGTTGGGCAATCATGATATCAACTACGACACCACTTCGGATAAACACAGTGACGAAACGTTCGAACGCGTGTTTGGACCAAACTACTATTCGTTTGACTATGGTCAAGTCCATTTCATGGTCTTGGACGACGTAGAATGGTTGGTCGATGAAGCGGGGAAGACTCGGTATCAAGGTGGTCTAGGCGGCCGTCAAATGCGTTTTATTCGCAAAGACCTGAGCATGATTCCGGAGGATCAATTGGTGGTGTTGATGATGCACATTCCGCTGGACGGAGTCCGCGACCGCCACGAACTTTACCGGCTGATTGAAAAGCGGCCGTTTAGTGTTTCCATTTCAGGCACTACGCACACACACGAACACCGTTTCATCACCAGCGACGATGGCTGGCAAGGACCAAAGCCGCATCGACATATTGTCAACGTGACGGTCAGTGGCAGTTGGTGGTCAGGCATGAAAGATGAACGAGGCATCCCGCACACGGCCATGGCGGATGGAGGTCCCAACGGATATTCGGTGCTGAAGTTTGACGGACACCAATACAAACTGGATTACAAGGCGGCCGGTCGACCCAAGGATTATCAAATGGAGATTCAAGCCGTAGACCAAGTTGATTCGAACCAATTGGCCAACACTGAATTCTTTGTCAACTTTTTCAATGGTTCGTCCGAATCGAACGTCATGTTTCGTATGAACGAAAACGACGAATGGCAGCCCATGACTTATGCGGAAGAACTGGATCCGGCATACACCGCCACGTTCGAACGCGAAGAAGCTGCTCGCGCGGCCATCAAGGCTACCGGCACCGATCCCAACACGCAGTGGCTTGGTCTGACCAAACCCAAAGCCTCGACGCATTTGTGGAAGGCCAAGCTGCCGGCCAACTTGCCGGTTGGAACGCACTGGATCCACATCAAGGCAACTGATGATTTTGGCCAAACGTTCTTGGACCAAAGGAGTATTCGTGTCAAGTAATTGAAGCGCACAGCGTACGGAATCGCCTGAAACGGCGAGCCGCGAGACCTTTGCTACTTGTGAATTTCTTATGTAAAGTTATTATCAAAACTCGTAGAAAATGAGTTGCACTTCTTGTGTGCAATGTAGGGTTGAATCAACTTGCAACTGTGGAGTTTGTGATGAAGAAAGCGGTCTTTTTCATGGTACTGGCGTTTGCCAGTCCACTGTTCGCTCAGGGCATTTTCGCACCGGGTGATGCAGTAATTGGTGGCCAGAGCGATGGCACCAACTTTGTGGTGGGCGTTTCCGGTACGGCAGGCGGTGTTAACAACTGGCCAGGAGCCGAAGGCCCCGAACATTTGGTCGACGGCGTTGGCCAAAAGTATCTAAACTTCGCCGAATTCAACACCGGCGTATTGGTAACTCCGGCTTCGGGTAGCAGCGTGGCTAAGAGCATTCAGTTTTGGGCTGCCAACGATGCGGTTGAACGAGACCCAACGGGCTTTGAACTGTGGGGAACAAACGACGCCGTCAGCGGTACTGAAATCGCCTTGTCTTTGTTCTCGCCCATCGCCACTGGCGATCTGCTTCTGCCTGACAGCCGCAATGCTGGCGGAGACGCAGAACTGTTGGCTGAAAACTCTTACTCTGTCGCCTTTGACAACAGCACTGCCTACAGCAGCTACTTGGTACTGTTTCCTGGCGTAAAGAATGAAGCTGCTGCAAACAGCATGCAGATTGCCGAAGTTCAGCTGTACAACGTCGTTCCGGAACCAGGAATGGGCGTGATTGGATTGGGCCTGTTGGGCTTGCTTCCGCTGGTGCGACGTCGTCGCTAATTGCCTGATTCAATTTGAATTGAAGTAGAAAAGGGCTGCCGATCACGGCAGCCCTTTTTCTTTGCCGCTCCATCGTTTCATATCGCTCTTCATTCGCGCATGGGCCGAAACGCATCCGCCGCTAGATCAATCAACATTCGATCCAGCAGCTCCATGGGCAGACCGACGACGTTCGATTCACTTCCTTCGCGAATATGCACCCAATCCAAACCGTCCTGATATCCAAACGCGCCGGCCTTGCCGATCCACTGATCCGTTTCCAAATATTCTTCCAGTTGCGTTGGTGATAGTTGGTCCATTTCCAATCGAGTTACGTCGACGCGAACCAACGGATCATGGTCGGGTCGCCACCACAGGCACAAACCGCTATAGACCGAATGGATGCGTCCTGACATCAGCTGCAGCATTTGCTGAGCATGTTCGCGATTGTGCGGCTTGCCTAAAATCTGACCGCAACATTCGGCTACCGTATCGCAACCCAAGATCAGCCCGATTGGTTCGCGTTCCGCCACGTCTTTGGCCTTTTGCAGAGCGAGTCTCGCCACCATTTCTGCCGCGGTTTCTCGGCTGCACATCCCGCATTCCGCTCCGTCGGATGGCGTGACCACTCGGAACGAATAGCCGTGCTCGTCCAACAGCTGTTTGCGGCGAGGAGACTGACTGGCCAAGATGATTTCAGCTGGAGCATTCATAACGGGGATTTTGTACGAGACTAAAAGGTTAGAAGAAACAAGGCCTTACGCCCAATTCCGCCAATTTTGTCAGAGTGTCGCAAGCGGTCGGCACCGCTACAAAACAGCACCATTTTGTCGCCAAAGTGAATAGCATTGGGCTTGCGCCCGTTATGAAATTCGATGATAATGCAACTTTGCTATCAACAACACCCGCCTGCCTTTGCGAACCCCAGCAAACCGACCATGAAACTGGACGCTCGAAATCTTCACGTACTTTACGAAGATAATCACCTGTTGGTGTTGAATAAACCGGCCAACGTTGCCACCCAAGGCCTGAGTCTGGAAAACCGAGCCTATTAGGGAGGCCAAGGACTACATCAAGTGGAAATACAACAAGCCAGGCAATGTCTTTCCTGGAGTCGTTAGTCGCCTGGACACTCGAGTTACTGGGGTCATTGTTTTTGCGCGAACCTCCAAAGCGGCATCTCGGCTGAACGAACAGTTTCGCAACCGGACGACCGAAAAGCGTTATTGGGCATTGACGGAACAAGCGGTGTCACCGGCAGCGGGCGAATGGACCGATTATATTCGCAAAGAAGATGAAGGCTTCAAAGTGCGCGTTGTGCGTCAGCCGGACGTCAGAAGTAAACTGGCCAAGCTCCGCTACGAAACCAAATTCGCTGGGGTCAACTGGTGCTTATTGGAAGTCCAGTTATTGACGGGGCGAAAGCATCAAATTCGAGCTCAACTGGCGGCGCACGGCAGACCGATTTTGGGTGACAAGAAGTATGGTTCGCGCTGCGCCTTTCCAACGGGAGTTGCACTGCATTCTAGACGTTTGACGATTCAACATCCGACACAAACGAAACACTGGGGTTTGTGGCGCCTTTGCCTTTAGCGTGGACAAACTTTGGCGTGCCGGAATTGGATGACTGAAATTACGTTCGTTGGTTCATGTCGCTTTTCGCCAAGCTAGAGTACAATTGGGACTGCGAAAATATCACTTCGAACCAGAGGTTTAACTCGATTTTGCCAGCTCACAAGCGATCCGTGTTTGTTCGATCTTGTCTCACCAGTGGCTTGGTGACGCAGGAACAGTTGGACGAAGCAGCTCGGCGCAGTACGCAATGAAGACGGACTGGCGGCGCTTTCCCGCAGTGGAAGTGTGCGAAGAATTGCTGGCCAAAAACTGGTCTCGCAAAAGGTTCTGACGCAATACCAGGCGGAACAGCTCAAGTCCGGCCGAACCAAGTTGAGCCTGGGCCCCTACGTCATCACCGATTGGCTAGGGCAGGGGGGCATGGGGCAAGTTTTTGTCGCGATGCATAGTATCATGCACCGCGAAGTAGCCATCAAAGTCTTGCCGAAAAGTCGTTCTACTCCGGATGCTATCGCTAGTTTCGCTCGAGAAATCAAAACGCAAGCCAAACTAGATCACCGCAATTTGGTTCGCGCTATGATGCGGGCCACGACGGCAACGTCTATTTCTTGGTGACAGAATATGTCCCGGGGGCCGATTTGCGGAAGATGATTCGCACAAGGTCCGCTCAGCATGCGCATGCGCGCATGTGATTCGGCAGGCGGCCAAAGCCGCTGGCGTACGCTCATCGCCAAGGCCTGGTCCATCGTGACGTCAAGCCAGGCAACATCTTGGTCACGCCGGACGGGATGGTGAAAGTTTCGGATCTAGGTTTGGCCGGCTATTGGGATGACACCGAAAACGATCCGCGTGCGGGGAAAATTGTCGGCACGGCGGATTATCTTTCGCCGGAAAAGATTCTGCTGCCACACGGTTTCGCCGGTCAGTGACATTTATTCATTGGGCTGCACGTTGTATTATGCGGTTACCGGCAAGGTGCCCTTTCCCGGCGGAACTACTCGTGATAAAGCACGTCGTCATTGCGAAGAAACGCCCTGGCATCCACGTCAATTCAATCCGGAAATTAGCGACGAATTCGTCGATTTGATTGCGGACATGATGGAGAAGGATCCACGGCGTCGAGTTCAATCGGCGGATGATGTAGTCGAACGACTAGCCACCTGAGCGTCGCCACAATCTCCTTTGCCGCAACCGATGTCGGGCGAATCACGCTGGATAGCGCCGTCGATTCCTACCAACGAAGACACAGTGGACGATCTGGGCGAAGTGGAACTAAGTACCGATCAATCGGATGGACAGGATTCGTCCAGTGCATTGTCGCAAGGCAGTTTTCCTGGCCCACCTGTGGAAAGAATATCCAAAGATGTGCCTGTCACCGCTTCCGCGCCACCTCCGCCACCCGTAACGACACCTTCACCCGTGGCCATGTATGGGCCAGAACAAACCAGAAGGGCGTTAATGCTTGCCATTCCACTAGCTGCGAGTTGCGGAGCTTTTCTGATGTGGTTAATCATGAAATATGTTGCCAATTAGCGACATTGTTTCATTTCGACTGTTGTTTTTTCACTTCGGCACAGACACTGCAGGCACAGTTGAACGGTTTCGACGGTCGCTTGGGCAAAAAAGCTTGTCACTGGGCTGAAAAACTGTCCCACAATTAAGGGTATTCTTTTCGCTGCAATCCGTTGCTGGCGTATCGACCGAACGTGAGCAAACACAATGACGCAATACCTTGACACAGATTTCGACTCGAATCTTGACGAATCTACTCGCCTGACCAGCGGAACGAATGCTCCCTTTCCCGTGGACCAGCAGAGTACGGCGAATCTGACTGCGGAAACGTCGGCAACGCAGCCAGAAACGCATTCGATCGAGACCAAGAATCAGAGACAAGAGAACACTTCGCCCAACACGGCGACCACGAAGGGCATGACCGCGGCACCGCCAGACGCCATGCTGGGCAAGTCGATCGGCAACTATACCATCAAGTCCTTGATTGGCAGCGGCGGGATGGGCTGTGTTTACTTGGCCGAACAAGTCGAACCGGTACGACGCAACGTGGCGATGAAGCTGATGCGAGCGGAGAATTCGAAGGCTGAAAACGCTCAGCGATTTTTGGCTGAACGACAAGCATTAGCGTTGATGAGCCATTCCGATATTGCTCAGGTCTATGATGCCGGGCAAACTCCGGAAGGGCATTTGTATTTTGCCATGGAATTGGCGGACGGCGAGCCGATTGACAAGTTCTGTCACAGCCACCGCCTGTCACTGGCAGAACGATTGCAGCTAATCTACCGAGTTTGCTGTGCCATTGAACACGCGCATCAACGAGGTGTTGTGCATCGCGACATTAAACCAGGCAACATCATCGTTTCTGATTTACAAGGTCAAACGCAAGTCAAAGTGATTGATTTTGGAATCGCCAAAGCATTAGGTGACCAATCACTGTCCGAGAACGCAGCCGAAACACAGGTCGGCCAATTGATGGGAACGCCTGCTTACATGAGTCCCGAACAGGCCGATTTGCGTAACAAACATGTCGATCAGCGAACCGACGTTTATGCGATCGGTGCCTTGATGTACAAGCTGTTGACCGGCACCACACCGCTGGACCCGCGGCAGCTTCGCGAAAAATCGTTGACCGAAGTGTTGGTAGCCATTAGTCGGAATCATGCTGAACGCCCCAGTGACCGCATTCGATCGTTCGAACGCAAAGATCGTGACCAGTTGCTTCGTCAGTTGTCAACCGATGCGGAGTCTTTGACGGCAGCCTTGTCGAGCGACCTAGATTGGCTGGTATTAAAGGCGGTGGCCAATGAACGCGACGATCGCTATCCGTCCGCAGCGGCATTGGGCGAAGATATTCGCCGCTATTTGAATAACGAACCGATCTCTGCGGTCAGGCCGAGCCTCCTGTATCGAACTCGCACCTTCTATCGCAGGAACCGCATCGGCGTGATGGCGGCGGCCGTTATCTTGGCTGCCGTCCTGACCAACGCCGCCGTTTTCACTCGCTTTCAGCGATCGCAGCACGCCAGCCAAACGTCTGTCCAGCATCAACTGGAATCACTTGTAGACCAAATCCATTCACTGCGAAATACGCCGACCGTCACCAAAACGCAATTCCACGAAAACTGGCAGCAATTGGAACAAACCGTAGCACAAGCAAATACCTTGATTGCCAACAACCGTTTCAATGACGACTTAGTTCAACGCTGGCGTCAGGCCGAGTCGGCTGTGGCAGCTGATGGCAAGTTGCTGCCCGAAATTGAGACGGCGGTTCGTTTGGCCGCCAACACCAGTTTCTTTGGTGGAACGCCCGTGTTGCAGTCGGGTGCAGAAGTCAATCGCCTGAACGGATTGCTAGAGGCTCTTGGCGTGACAGGAAGCACGTTCTCAAACGATCAAGTTCAGATTGCTCCCATCTTTGAATACTCTACTCGTAGCGCGCTGGAAATGTGGCTGAGCAAGCTTCCTCGTGGCGCCGGAATAACGTTGCTGCGTGACGCGAACGGGTACTACGCTCATGCGGTTCATCCGGACGGTGCGGCTGCTTTAACGGGCCGAATCGCGCCTGGAGATCGACTATGGGCCATTGGCGAATCACAGGAAATTTCGGCTGATTCGTTTACACCAGACCAGCTCGCTCGGTTGTTGAACGGCCCGACGGGTTCGCTCCAATACTTGCAGCTTCAGGAACAAGCAGGTCAGAAGACGGTCGTGGTGCAGTCGGGTGGAATCAAGTCCGATCAGATCATTGCGCTGCTAAATCAGATGGATTCGGACGACTGGCGGACTCAACTGCGACAAGCAATACAACAGGGCGATACGGCAACCATGCTACAGCTGGCAGCTTCGCCAAAAATGCAGGCTCAACCAGTCTCTTCGCTGCTGTTGCTGGCCAGTGCATTGCGCAATTTCGCGCAGCACGACATCAAGCTGACCGTATTGCAAACAGCGCAGCGGTTGTATCCCAAAGAAAGCCTGGCGAACCAGGCGTTAGGCGAAGCACTGGCGTTTGAATGCATTCCGGCTCGAATGAACGAAGCCGCTCGCTTTTTGACGGCCTCGATTGCCACTGACGAAGAAGAACGCATGATCTCGCACCTTCTGCTGGCTCAGGTCTTGCACGCGCAAGGACGTGATGATGAAGCCATAAGCCGGTTCCAGCATGCCATTGAACTGCAGCCGGAATCAAATACGGCTCGCATCTATTATATATCGAGCCTGCGTCGCATGGGCCGCAACCAGGAAGCAGTCGAAGCGTATCGATCGTTGGCCGGACAATATAAGGATCAAAACCAACTCAAGGCACTGCTCACGGGCGTTTACCGCAGCCAGACGCAGTGGCACGCGACAGCCGACAATTCGACGTCGGACGCTACCACTACGTACGTGAATGCCGTGCTTTCTGGCGAAGCTGCAAGACCTTCCGCCAGGTCTGCAGATGATTGACCTTAACGGCGATCCCGCTCGAATGCAGCAAGACCTTCAGCGAAAACTACAAAAGCTGAATCGAGCGTTCGGCGGAAGTAGAAAATAGAGCAACCTTAAGATTATCAAACTTCGATTCCAGGAATATTGACCATGGCCATGCAAGCAAACGAATGGGAACATACGATTGTCACTGTTGATGAAGAAGCCAACGATGGTTCATCAGGACAGGGCTCCATTCTACAAATCCATCCTACTCAAATTGGCAGCGGGTTGATTCGACTTCGCGATGATGCCTTTACCATTGGCCGAGATGCCGCGTGTGATTTAACCTTGAGTGACACTGCGGTGTCGCGTCGTCACGCTGTGATCGAACGAAAAGGGCAACGGTATCTGATATCGGACCGACAAAGCACCAACGGCACAATCGTGAATGATTGCCGGATTGAATGCCACGAACTGCAGGCGGGTGACCGCATTCGGATTGGGAAATTCATCTTCAAGTTCTTGGACGACGATTGTATTGAATCCCAATATCACGAAACGGTCTACCAAATGATGACCTGCGACGGCTTGACTGGCGCGTTCAACAAACGATTCTTTGTGGAATCGCTGGGACGAGAAGTCGAACGGAGTCGCCACCACGCCCGACCTCTTTCTTTGATCATGTTTGATCTAGATTACTTCAAAACAATCAACGACACACATGGTCACCTGGCAGGCGATGAAGTGCTGCAGGAATGTACTCGCCGAGTCAAATCGATTCTGCACGACGACCAACTGCTAGCTCGCTACGGCGGCGAAGAATTTAGTGTCATCTTGGGCGAAACCGATTTGGACCGAGCAGTGGAACTGGGCGAAGCATGTCGCCAAGTCATCGCAGTAGCACCGTTTGAAACCTGTGCCGGTCCCATCGACGTGACGATCAGCGTCGGCGTGGCGTCGTTTCAAGGCAAGACGACTTCCACCGAATTGATCGAAGCCGCCGATGCTTACCTGTATCAAGCCAAACACGCCGGCCGTAACCAGGTTTGCGCAGAAGCAACTCCGTAATGCACAAGCAAGTCATCGCTTGAGCGGTGGCAAGCAATGCGAGGCTACCTTGCTGCATGATCGTCTCAGCCCATGACGATGGCTTTCTGTCTAGCAGAGCCTCCGCTGGTCCAGTTGCCTTGCCGAGACATTGCCCGCCGACCTGCACGCTCGTGAGTCCGGTGCTGCATCGGAAATGCCAATTTGTAAACATTTGCCCGATGTAGATTGCTATTTTCGAACGCCAGTCCCTTGCCGATACCGTGCACGAAACACATGACAGCACGTTTGGCGGCCGGGCATACGTGCTACGCAAACTGGTTCGAATGTTGCGCGACGGATTCTTCGGCGTTCGTAGGACACGGTGATTCTTGCGTCCGAGCCGCAGCCAGTTCGTTTAACTGCTGACCGATGTCTCGCTAATAAAGTTATTAAGCCCAGGACATTGCCCGGGGAAGCCCTTCGCCAATGGCGTTCGAATGCTGCGAGTTTCCGTTCGTTCTCATTTCCAGCCATACGCCGACAACGCCTTTAGTTCGCGCACATACAGAACTTCACCAGACACCGCCAAATGTGCCCAGGTTTCCTCACTGGCGACCTTTGCTTCGCCGAGCAGTGTGAATTGCTCGGGATCGGCAGCCAGTAACAGCAGGCGTCCGTCCTGAACCAGAGCCAGAATCTTGTCACCACAAGCGACAAGACTAGCGTATTTGCCAAAGGGCTTCGACGTCCATTTGCGTTCACCATTGGCGAGCGAAAGGCAAGCGAATCGGCCATTCTGCAAATGCATGTAGACGTGACCATCAATCATTACGGGAGTCGACATGTAGCCCTGAGCATTGCTTTCCCAAACTGTTCTGACCTGATAGCTTTCGTTGGACAATGAAATTTCATAGAGCCAAGAACGGTTTTGGTAACTGCTGGTGAAAACCGTATCTTTGACGACCAACGGCGTCTGAATATTCATACCCCGGAACGCAGGTACGGCCTGTTTCCAGAGCACGTTCCCTGATTCAAGGTCTATTCCAGAAAGTTCGGTGCGGGTTTGCACTATTAGTTGGCGTTTCCCTGCCACTGTGGCAATGATCGGAGAAGAGAAGGCGGAACCATTCATCCCCCCGCCATCTTTCATTGCGTGCCAGATAATCTGACCGTTCCGTTTATCAAGCTTGGCGACACCTCCGCCTGCCTGAACATAGACGGCGTTGTCGTCGAATAGTGGTGAACAAACGAAGCCAAATGCAGGAAGCGATGCCCCTAACTTCTCAACAAAATCGACGCGCCATTCCTGATTGCCCGACTTGGCGTCCAAACAGACGAGCACGTCTCGTATACCTGCGACGTAGAGTCGCTCGCCGTCATACGCAGGCGTTGACCGTATCCAACTACCATTCGAGGCAGCGAAAAAGGGCACCTTCAGGGAACCCTTCCACTCAGTCCGCCAACGCTCTTTGCCCGTCTTACGGTCCAGCGCATAAACAACCTCGTCCGTCTCTTCGCGAGTCTCCGTAGTGAACACAAGATCATTAGACAGCACAGGCCCCGAGTAGCTTGGCCCGAATTCGGCTCGCCAAAGCAGTTGCAGCGACTCCTGCGACAATTTATCTGGCCAAATTCCGTCCATGGATTGACCGTCACGGTTTGGCCCACGCCATTGTGGCCATGTTTGATCTGTCGCGATCCAACGGTTGACCACTAGTTTTTCGGTTTGAAAGCCCGCGTCGCGTGCAACCGCAATCAACTCGTCAAGTTTTCCTGAAGAATCGATGCACGCCGAGTCAAAATCCACAACGACTTGCGATCCGGCGTGCCGACGACTGCATGCTGATAATCAGTGTCGACATACATCACATAGTAGTTGGCATCTTGAGGATATTCGGGCCCGAAGGTCACAGCCAGACGTGGCGGAACGACCGCCAGGATCTTCGCCTTTCCCTTGATTTTTGAAATCGCCTCACCATCAGCCGTATATGCTGTGTTTTCGACAAGCAGCTCGTCCTCTGCGCTTGCCCGCCGAGTATTCAGCGGCAGCCAGCGTACCCTCTGGCTGCATCGACGTCGGGAGTCGCGCCTCGTACCACTTTCCTAAATAGCGGGCTGGTTCAAAATCCTTTGGATAAGGCAGACTTTTCATAGTCCCGGGACAACGTCTTTAACCGAATCGGATTCCTGTGCGACTCCAACACAAGAAATAGCCACGCCAATGAGGAAGGCGACCTGTATTTCTGGGATTTTCATTTGATTTCCTTTCCAGCGGAGCAACACAATGATCCCCAAGTTTCACAAGCGTTCGAAAACAGCGTAATGAATAAGTCTAAGGAATCCTTCGTGGGATGGCGAGTAGCTGCCGTCGGGCATGGCATAACCATATTGTAGATACGTATCCTGTCACGCCATGACCAGCCGCAAGACACGAGCTTTCATCGCACGCTTCGCGTCTATGTGCTGAGCGGCTTGCGGCGTCATGCCGAAATCAAGGGTTCACCGGAGTCGGTTGAACTGGTCCGAATTCAGGTTCGCAAAGACGACAAGTCCCCTGCGATTGTCCTGTCACTGAGATAACAGCTTGCGAACGGTGATTGGATTCCTGATTTGAGAAAGCGGACAGGAATGCCTGAGAGAATTCGGATTGGACGAAACACACCGATCACCGATTTGTTCTGCAAGCGGCGGTTTACCAAGAGCCTGTGGTTGATTCGAATCAGTTCGTCGCCGGACTTACTGCACCACGGATGATTCGGTGCGAGCGATCTGTAAGGGCTGACCTTGGCCAACTCGATTGGCTGGTTCGGTCTGATTGTCGTAAATGTCGATAGCTTCGGGAAGTTTTTCGAACAAGTCATGGGCTCGACGTTCGTCAGCTGGATGGGTCGACAGAAATTCGGGTTGCGAATTACCCGAATGCTGTGAAAAGCGATCCCAGAAGCGAGGTGCTTCGCGAGGATCGTAGCCCGCTTTGGCCATTAACAGCATGCCAATGTAGTCCGCTTCCGTTTCATGTTTACGGCTGTACGGCAGAATGACTCCGTATTTGGACGCCATACCGTACGCCTGTGCCACTTTCTGCTGCATATCGGCTTCATTATTCTGCAAAACGTAGTTGACTGCCTTGCCCACTGAATCGACGGCGTAACTGTGGCTCATACGTTCACTACCATGCCGAGCCAACGCGTGCGCTATTTCATGCGACATGACCACTGCCAATCCGGCTTCGCTTTGACAGATGGGCAAGATGCCTTCGTAAATCGCCACTTTGCCACCGGGTAAACAGAATGCGTTCATTTCCTGGGAAGCAATGACTTTGAATTCCCACTGAAAGTCAGGACGCCCAGCAACGGCGGCTATTCGCTGACCAACTCGATTCACCATCTCTACGTATTGCTGGTTCTGAGACGGAGTTTCTTCGGCCAACACTTGCTGGAAGCTTTGCTGGCCCAAGGAAACTTCCTTGTCTTGAGAAACCCACATCAATTGCTTGCGTCCGGTTACGGGAACCGTTTTGCAACCAATAAGCACTAGTGCAAATATTACAAGCCAGCACAGTGATGTTCGAACCATGGAAAACTGCGTCATCATGTCTTCGCGTGAACAAACGTGTAAACTACGAATTCGGCCAATACTACGGCTGTTAGGAATTGTCATCGGTTGCGGCGCAACCGTACTGAAATTTTGCGAACAATAGTGGAAATATACGGATTTCGCTACGGCAATTCCGTGCTAGCGACAAGCAGATTCATTCACCTCAGACCTTACGAATTCAACATGGTCAACCGGAACGAACCGACGATAGTCCAGTTGATGCAATCGGCAGACTGGATTCGATCGGATTCCAATCAGAACGATCTTTTGATGCCCAAGCATGACGGCTCGTCACTGTGCGTGCTGACTTGGCTGAGCCGTTTGTCACTGGCTTTGCCCGCACAGACCGAGCGTTTCCTGGCCGCCTCGCAACTCGCTCAGGCGACGCTGACATTCGGGCTACCTCCAACCGACTGGGCCGCTAAATGCGACCACGCAATTCACAAGCAACTACAACGTTGCTTGGTTTTTGTTTCTGGGCCGATTCCGCCGTCACTGTCGGCCGTGGCCAGCAGTCGGATATCCAAGCAATGGGATCGACAGCAGTATTGGTTTGAACGCCTGCGAACTGCCACGATTCGCATGCGAGACAACGGAGAAACTTTGCTGACGGCCGAGGGCACCACCACGCATCGCTACGCAGTTCGCGCCGCTGACTTGTTTGGTATTCCCGTCGTGCGAATTTCCTGCGCCACACCAAGTCGTTGCCAAACCGCCAGTACATGGCTCAAGTCTCTCGCACGCTTGGCGGACGACATCTTTACCAATGCAAGCATCCAAGTTTTGGTGTCGCCACCGCTGGACGGTGCTGTGCATTCCGACCTGCCATTGGCGGACCAACTGGTGGCGACGTTGGCAGAGCGATATGTAGCATTGGATGTGCGAAAAGGCGGACACATTCATGCGGTTCTCCAACGCCGTTTGCACGCCGAGCGGTTGAATGGCAAGACGTTGATAGCGATCCCAGAATCACCGAAAGCAACAGCAGTGCCGTCGTCTGTCTGTCATGAGTTGCTTGCTCAAGGCGCTGTTGGCTGGCACCTGCGGCGCGAATCAGAAGATGCTTCGCCGATCGAAGTCGTTGGCAAATGGCCGTCACAAATCGAAACATCTCGCGTGTTGACCGTCAAAGATGTGCAGGACGAACCGTGGGAATTTCTAGGACATTGGACTCGAGCCAACCCGCAGGCGTGGCCCGATCAAACCGAGCAAGAGCGGATTG
Organism: Pirellulaceae bacterium; assembly: GCA_041399205.1. Classification (GTDB taxonomy): domain Bacteria; phylum Planctomycetota; class Planctomycetia; order Pirellulales; family Pirellulaceae; genus JAGQOZ01. Next base: position 272,180 of record JAWKTK010000010.1, read on the forward strand.
ACGAATTGCTGTTGTCACAAGACAAAAACGACCGATCCGTTTTGGCCACATTGATTCGCATCTTGCGTCTCGATTTGCTGCAAGCGTCCAGCCGCACGATTCGCAGTGAATCGGGCGTGGTCTGTTTTACCGAAGTGCCGCCGTGGGAATGGCCAGGGCGGCGAACGTTTCGTTCCCATTTGTCTCGCTGGGACTTCGAGCCCTACGGAATTGCAATTCGCAAACAGCGAGTGAAGCAATTGGGTGGCCGCCCAGTGATCTATGGCGACGAAGCCAAGTGGTGCTCCCTAGAGCCTGAAGATCACTTTCGCTTTCAAAAATTGGCGGACGGCGCGGATGGAATCGATTGGACATCCGAACGAGAATGGCGGATTCCGCATGACGTGGATCTGCGTTTGCTGGCCGACGATGCGGCGGTGGTCATCGTGCCGAATAAAGAAGTCGCTCGGCAATTAGCGTGGATCAGTCGCTGGCCAATACTGGCACTGGAAGAATAAAGTCGCGTCCATATGGAAACTGCCACCAAGACCGCCGAATGAAGAAACCGGGATTTCCTCATTCGACATCACCGGCCTCAGCCGGTACGCCACTGGACGGAACGAAATTCGAAAGGACAACCGACGCGATACACAGAACGTGCCCCATGTCACAACGAATTCGGGTCAACCATCCGAGTTAAACAGGTGCAATCAATAGTCGGCTGGGCGTTTCTAGATAGCCTTTAACATCGTTCAAGAACCGAGCAGCCGTGGCGCCGTCCACCAAACGATGATCATAAGAAAGGCTCAGCGGCATCATCATGCGGATCTGTATTTCATCATCTACAACCACCGGCATTTTTCTCGAGCGACCAACCAACAAAATGGCAACTTCAGGAACATTGATAATGGGCGTCGAATAGGTGCCGCCAATCGCTCCCAAGTTGGAAATAGTAAATGTTCCGCCACGAAGGTCATCAATCTTAAAATTGTTCGACCGTACGTTGTCCGCCATGGCTGCCAAGCTCCGAGCGATCTCGAAAATGGACATACGATCGGCATTTCGCAACGCAGGCACCACCAATCCTCGATCCGTGTCGACTGCAATGCCAACGTTAACGTATTGCTTATAGACAATCTGCTGGTTCGCTTCATCAATCGACGCGTTGATCGTGGGGTTTGACTTAAGAGACAAAGCGACGGCCTTGATCAGAAACGGCATGCTGGTCAGCTTAACGCCTCGCGAAGCATAGTCCTTTTTACTGGCTTGCCGAATTTCCTCCAGCTCGCTGATGTCGGCGTCGTCAAAATTGGTCACACGAGGTACCGCGGACCAGGATTCGTGCATTTTGGAAGCAATGGTCTTCCGAATCTTGGTCATTGGTTCAATGCTGATAGGACCCCAGGCGTCCGAGGCTGCTCCCGATTCCAAACTTGCCGAAGACTGCGGTTCGGATGATTCGACCGTCGCTGCTGGCGAGGACTTGGCGACCGGTGCAGGCTGCTGTCCCTGACGAACCACCGCCAACACGTCTTCTCGAGTAATCCGACCGTTAGGCCCAGTCCCTGTGACTCCGCCCAGATCTACGCCAACTTCTCGTGCCAACCGTCGAATGGCAGGTCCTGCTGGAGCAATCGCGCTGCTAGAACTGGCAACTGTGACAACAGGTGGCGTCTGAGCGGGCGCCGGCGGTGCAGGTTTGGGTGCTGGCGCAACCGCCTTGGCTGGCTGTACAGGTTCCGGCGTCGGAGCGGGGGCTGGTTCCGCTTTGGGAGCGGTAGGTTTTGATTCGGCGGCAGGAGCCTTGGGCTTTGGAGCCGCAGCTTTTTCGGGCGAGTCGGCTACTTCCAACGTAATGATGGCCGAGCCGACAGCGATTGTTTGTCCCGAAGCAACCAGCACTTTGGTCACCTTTCCAGAATGGGAACTGGGCACTTCTACTGAAGCCTTGTCCGTTTCGATTTCCAGGATGGCCTGATCCTTTTTGATGACGTCACCTTCGGACACGAATACGTCCAATACGTCGCCGGATTCAATTCCTTCACCCAGTTTCGGAAGCTTTACTTCGATTGCCATATGCGTTTCTTCTACTTCTTGATCGTGAAAGCGTGTAGGTTCGTGACGTAAACAATGACCGACGGCTCAAGCCACAGGTCATGCGTACAACGGGTTCGCCTTGTCCGGATCAACTCCCAGGTCTTTTATCGCTTGTGCTACTTTATCCATAGGCAACTTGCCCTGTTTGGCCAGTTGGTATAGCGAGGCCACAGTAATGCATTCCGCGTCGACTTCAAAATGACGCCGCAGATTTTCACGTGTTTCGCTGCGTCCCATTCCGTCTGTTCCCAAGGCATACAGGCCACCCGGAGTCCACTGACTTAGCTGTTCCGGAATGGCTCGCACATAATCAGAAGCCGCGATAAACGGTCCTTGTTGCCCTTCAATCACGGATTGATAGAACGACTGCTTGGGAGGCGCCGTGGGGTGCAGCATATTCCACCGTTCACATTCGAACGCATCGCGTCGAAGTTGGTTGTAGCTGGTCACGCTGTACACATTACTGGAAACGCCATACTTTTCAGCCAGGATCTCCTGAGCGGCCAAAGTCGAACGAAGAATCGCTCCGCTTCCAAACAACTGAACCTGCAAGTCCCCGGCAGCTTCTTTGGTGGAATACTTGTAAATGCCTTTGACAATTCCCTCTTCCACACCTTCAGGCATGGGCGGATGTTCGTAGTTTTCGTTTTCAACGGTAACGTAATAGATGGCCGTATCACCTTCCTGATACAGACGCTTCATGCCGTGCAAGATAATGACGGCAATTTCATAGGCAAATGCCGGATCGTACGCTCGCACACAAGGGAAAGCGATCGCATTCAAAATGCTGTGTCCGTCTTGATGCTGCAACCCTTCTCCGTTGAGCGTGGTACGTCCTGCGGTACCGCCAATCAAGAACCCTTTGGCTCGCATGTCCATTGCGGCCCAAATCAGGTCGCCGATGCGCTGGAAACCAAACATCGAGTAGTAAATGAAGAACGGAATCATATTGACGCCGTGCTGACTGTAGGCAGTACCTGCCGCATTGAAAGACGCCATGGATCCCGCTTCCGTGATCCCTTCTTCCAGAATCTGACCGTCTTCCGCTTCCTTGTAGTACATCAGCTGATCGGAATCGATCGGTTCGTACAACTGGCCCGCGTGGGCATAGATGCCCACTTCTCGGAACATGCCTTCCATGCCGAACGTGCGAGATTCGTCCGGGACAATAGGAACCAAATATTTACCGACTCGTTTATCTTTGCACAACTTGGACAGCAAGTTCACGAATCCCATCGTCGTGGAAATGGCTCGTCCCTTGCTGCCTTGCAGGAATTCGTTGAATTCTGAAATGTCAGGCGTTTCCATCTTGGGAATTTGTGTCGAACGATTCGGTACGGGACCGCCGAGTGCTTTACGGCGTTCTCGCAAGTACTTCATTTCAACGCTGTCTTCCGGCGGCTTGTAGAACGGAGCTTTGACCACGTCTTCATCCGAAATCGGAATGCCGAATCGACTGCGGAATTCGCGAAGTTCGGCTTCGTTGGCCTTTTTCAGGTTATGAGAAACGTTCTTGCCTTCGCCGGCTTCACCGAGTCCATACCCTTTGATCGTCTTAGCCAAGATGACGGTTGGCTGGCCCTTATGTTCCACTGCAGCCTTATAAGCAGCAAACACTTTTTCAGGGTCGTGGCCGCCGCGACGCATTTTTTCAAGCTTTTCGTCCGAATAGTTTTTCACTAATTCGGCGACTTCGGGATACTTACCAAAGAAATGGTCTCGAATATAAGAACCGGGCATGCCGGTGTATTTCTGATACTGGCCATCGACGACTTCGCCCATGCGTTTGACCAACATTCCGGAGGCATCGGCCTCTAGCAACGGGTCCCAGTCATCGCCCCATACGACCTTGATCACGTTCCAGCCAGCACCTCGGAAAATCCCTTCCAATTCTTGAATGATCTTACCGTTTCCTCGCACGGGACCATCCAATCGCTGCAGGTTGCAGTTGATCACAAAATTGAGATTGTCCAGTTGTTCACGCGCGGCCAATGTGATGGCACCAAGGGTTTCTGGTTCGTCACATTCTCCGTCTCCCAAGAACGCCCAAACTCGTTGATTCTTGGTCTCCTTGATGCCTCGATCTTCCATGTAGCGATTGAACCGAGCTTGGTAGATGGCCATGATCGGAGCCAAGCCCATGGAAACTGTCGGGAATTCCCAAAAGTCCGGCATCAACCAGGGGTGCGGATACGAAGAAAGACCGCCGGCCGGCTGAAGTTCACGACGAAAGTTGTCTAAGTTCTCTTCCGTCAGTCGACCTTCCACGAACGCTCGCGAATACGGCCCGGGCGATGCATGCCCTTGGAAATAAATCAAATCTCCGTCATATCCCGATTCGCCACGCCCACGAAAGAAATGATTGAAGCCCACTTCGTACAATGTGGCAGACGAAGCGAACGTAGAAATGTGACCGCCCAAGCCTTCGAAGCGTTTGTTGGCACGAACCACCATGGCCATCGCATTCCAGCGAATGATGCTCTTGATGCGCCGTTCAATTTCACGGTTGCCAGGATACGGCGGCTGCTTGGAAGCGGGAATCGTGTTGATATAAGGCGTGGTTAGCTGCAGTGGAAGTTCCACGCCCTCCTGAACCGCCTTGTACTGCATGGCGGAAAGCAGGAATTGAGCACGATCGCGACCCTTGCTATCAAGAATGTACTGCAGCGAGTCTAGCCATTCTTTCGTTTCCTGCGGGTCTTCATCCGCCATACGCGGAGCCACAGGTTTCACTGCCGCCTGTTCGCCATCGTTCAGAATTTCTGCTTCTGCCATAGGAACCTTTCCTTCGAATACCGGGCCGAGAGCTATTTCAACAAATCTGTCTTCGGTTGAGAAATAGCCATTACTCAGCGTTTTATCAGAAAAACACCAAGCCGCAGACAAATTATCGACAACTGTGCTACCGGCTGAATGATCGGAGGATTATTGCTAATCCGTTTAGAACTAATGTTAGCAGTTTAACGCTGCCAATGGCAGGAGACACCCTTTTAGGGTAAAGCCAATCGCAAGTTTCTCTATTTTCTTTTCGGCTTATAGATTTCTACAGCCGAACCGTAAAACACTTCGCCCGCATTCATCACCGTTTCACTAAGCGTGGGATGAGGGTGGATGGATTCGGTAATATCCCGGACTTCACACCCCATTTCGATGGCCAAAACAGATTCTGCAATCAATTCGCCCGCGCCGGGACCAACAATGCCACACCCGAGCACTCGAGTGGTTTCGGGATCCACCAAGATCTTGGTGAGCCCTTCCGAACGCCCCAATGCTTGGGCACGACCGCTGGCCGCCCAGGGATATACAGCTACTTCATAGGCAACTTGATTTCGCTTGGCTTGTTCTTCCGTCAAACCTGCCCAAGCAATTTCTGGATCGGTAAACACCACGGCGGGAATTGCGGCGGGCTGAAAGACGGCTGGCTTGCCCAAGATAGCTTCCACGGCAACTTTTGCTTCGTGCGACGCCTTGTGCGCCAGCATTGGCTCGCCCGCAACATCTCCAATGGCATAGATATTAGGCTGAGCGGTCCGTTGGCTGGGATCTACCACAACAAAGCCGCGCTTGTCGACCACTGCCGCTGTGTTTTCAAGACCTAAATTCAATCCATTGGGCCGACGGCCCACGGCAACCAAGACCTTGTCGTAGCGTTCGACACCATACTTTCCTGGCCCTTCAAACGCCACGTCAACCTTGCCGTCACGTTCGCCCAATGACCCCACTTTGGTAGACAAGTAAATGCGGTCATTCAGCAGCGACTTCATTCGCTTTTCCAATGGCCGTACCAAATCGCGGTCAGCTCCGGGCAGCAAACCGTCGGTCAATTCGACGATACTGACCTGCGAACCCAGATAGGCATAGACGGTGGCCATCTCCAGGCCGATGTAACCACCACCGACAACCAGCAATGTCTTCGGCAGTTCTTCTAAGTTCAATGCTCCCGTCGAATCGATAACTCGCTGTGAATCGATGCCTAGCGAACCAGGCATGGCAGGAGTGGAACCGGTGGCCACAATCAAATGATCAAACGTGATCTCTTTTTCCGAAGGAACCGAATCATCGTCACCTTCCAAAGCCAGCGTGTTGGCATCTACCAGCTTACCAACGGCATTTACCACTGTCACATTTCGCCGCTTTGCCAATTGCTTCAGGCCGCCGGACATGCGTTCGATCACGGCGTCTTTTCGCGCACGAACCTTGTCTAGATCGATCTTGGGCGTACCAAAATCGACGCCCCAGTCGTCGGTCAATTCGTGCGCTTCGCTAATCACGCGAGCGACATGCAGGAGTGCCTTGGACGGAATGCAGCCTCGTAACAAACACGTCCCACCCAGTCGAACGTCTTTTTCGACAATCGTGACATCCAGGCCTTCGTCTGCCGCAATAAACGCAGCGGCGTATCCACCTGGACCGCCGCCAAGAACTACTAGTTGAGAATGCATTGTTTCTAGCTATCGAGACAAGAATTCGACGACCGTGTTAACGTCTACCGGCAGACTCACATCACTGGGACCAGGAAGCCCCTGCACTGTCGCTCGCAAGGTATCCGTGTCTACCGTTAGCCACTCCATGGATTCAGGTCGAGTTTCTTCGACGTTGCTCTTGTAAACCGCATGCAAGTTAGGACGTGGCCGTACCGTGATCACATCGCCAGGACGAACAATATACGATGGGCTGGAAACCTTGATTCCATTCACTTGGAAGTGGCCATGCACAACGCCTTGACGAGCCTGAGGACGAGTCTTGGTGAAACCGGCGCGGCGAACAATATTGTCCAGCCGTCGCTCGCAACGGATCAACAAGTTTTCTCCCGTGTTGCCCTTTGTGCGGCTCGCCTTTTCGTAATAGCGACGCAACTGACGTTCACCCAAGCCGTAATAGTGCTTGATTTTCTGCTTTTCCATCAACGCCAAACCGTAGTTTGACGGGCGACGGCCTCGCGACCGCATGCCTGGCGGTCCGTCGCGTCGCTCTGCAGCGCGCATCGCACCGGCGCTTTCATAGATCAATGAGCCAAGCCGACGATTGACACGTGCTTTGGGGCCATGATAACGGGCCATTCGGTGATTACTCCTGTCCGAAGGTAACGCAAACTAATGGGCATGGAATCGGCTGGAGAGGTCCATTAAGTCCAACGAATTCCGTCAAGGATAAACGGGGTATATTGACGAAAAATACCAAACTCTACAAGGGGGCTTCTGCAATCAATCACTGGATTTGATGCGAAGGCAATTCCAAGTCAATTTCGTGCGGTTCCGTAAAGAATTGCCACTTTTGCGTGGGCAAATCCCGAAACGCCTTCATCACTCGCTCTCGAGTCACCGGGCGACCGGGCACGCGTCGAATTAAAATCTGGTGCAATTGATGCGGAAAATGCCGTCCCAACGAACCGTAAATCTCCGGGTCATGTTCGCCCGAATCTCCCACCAATACAAATTTACGACCAGGAAACAAGCGAAAAATCGACTTGATCACCCGCCGTTTGCTGGACCTTCGCGCCACAAACAGACGCAAAAAACTGGGATCTCGCAATCGAATAGTCCGCAAGTGATACGACCCTTCCGGAAAATTTGATGTCGAAAGAAGATGATGAATGCTATCAAATAACTGCCAAGGACTAGACGACACGTAATGAAACGCAGCACCTTGCGCCGCCCACTCCTGGTAAAGCGAAGGCATACCGGAAACACAGCGAAAATCGTTCAAAAACGTGTTTCGCAACAACTGCCGTCGGTCCGCCACATCAGAGAGCTTGATAGTGTCGTCGATGTCAGAAATCACGGATATGCCCTGATCCTCCAGCAGCTGCACTCGCCCCGGAAACGCTTGCTGCTGACCAGCCCCCGGCAAAACTCGAAAATCGAGCCAAGGATTGCTGTCGATACTGGGCAACGAATCGATGGGGATTCGCAATGAACCGCGGAAATGACCGTTGCGCCGCGACTTTCGCTCCATCAATGCCTGAAATTCGCCAAACTCCACGGCAACCCGCTTGCCTCGCTCCGTAACCACCAAGAACCCCTGAATTCGGTCACGAAAGACATCCGAATCAAGTTCGTCAACCGACACCTTTAGAATCTTTCGCAATACGCGAATAATCATCCGCCGACGAAGATTATCCGGACTTGCGCGGTGCACGTTTCCCCAAATGCCAATCCGCCAATACTTTCCACCAGACTCCATATGTCCAAAAGACGGATACAGCACCACCGAATCAAAGACATGGATTTGCGAACAAAGGGAAGCCACAATCAGTGAACCCTCTCAATTCCGTACAAGCCAACAACGGCCACTGAATAGCACCAACACCAACGAACCTGTTTTCAGTCGGACCGCCATACGACATTTTTCGGCCCAAACCAGCGAACTAGACGCACTTTTATTCTTCGGCGTCTTCTTCGTCCAACAGATCGTCGTCAAGGTCCGGATCTTGATCATCGTCGTCGTCATCGTCGGAATCGGCTTGACCTGAATCCTGCGAATCCACCGTCGGTTCATCGGCAGCTTCTTCTTCGACTTGAGAAGCCGAGCCAGCACTCCGCACTGATTGCTCGAGCTTCTCATTGTAGGCACTTGCACCGCAGCCGACGAAAAAGCCAAGCCAGAAGATTGTCAAAACCAACACAAAAACTTTAAAAAGCTTAATCATGCAAAACGCCCATCATGGTTTAGGACGAGTCCTCATTGTTTGTCAATTCGATGATTCTAATGTGGATTCTTGTAAGTGCCCAGCGCTATGGTATGGTAAATTTCGAAATCAAAGGCGAAAAAAAGTCCGGCCACGTCCACGAAGAACGTTGACAACACGCATTTTTAGGAACGTACGCAAATGGAACTCGTGCGTTCGAATTCTCCGGGGCATAAAAACAAAAAATGACCAAAACATTACGCTCGCACCAAATGATTGACCAACCCGTGCAAGGTGCCTTAATTGATCGAGTTGTGCGAAATTGGTGCTTTTGTCTGACCTCGGTTGCGGCCATGTTCTTCGCGTGGACATGGTTTTGGGAAGGAACTGTCGTCAAAGCCGACCTAGTCCTGTTTGCAACGCGAGTCCTTCCCTGCCTGGTGGCCAGCTTGTTTTTCTTGCCGCTTGCCATTCGTGACCAAATTCGGTTGAGCGCCCGTTTCGTCGGCCCTGTTCACGCCATGAAAACTGCCATTCGACGCTGCCTGTTAGGTGACGAATGCCGCCCATTGGAAGTTCGCAGCAATGACTTTTGGCGAGACGTTAGTCAGCAGCTAAACGCACTGATAGCAGCGTATTCACAAGCATCAACACGTTCTGCCAAAATCGAAAGTTCGAACGCCGAAGAACCGGTCTCGCAACATTCGGATCAACTTGCCTAGCCACAACGTTCGTCCGCCAAAAAACGTTGGACGAACGTCTGTGCATCCTTTTGCCAAGTACTTGTTGTACTCAGTTTCGTGCCACGCGGGCAGCGCCTGATTTTCCGATACTCTCATGCCATCACGGAAACAACAAGAATTGGGTAAACGAGTGCGTGGTCTATCCGGCAAACCGAGATGCACGCGATGTGACCGGAGTAGATCAAACACAGAAACACGAATGTCACCAAGCTATTGAGCGAGCGGTGTACCAGGGCGGCACGTGCCAAGGCGATCAATCAGGGGGCTTCTTTCAAATTGCGCAAGCAAAAGAGATTCGATTCGCCCCGAAGAATCAAATCGCGTCCAACGAGTGCCGCGGACGCGCTGCGATGGGTTCGCCTAGCGAATTGGCCTGAAGTGGGCGAGGAATCGGGTCGGCGGAAATCACCAACGTATTTCCGTCCAAATCCGAAACGTAAATGCGCCCATCGGCAGCCACGGGTGACGCATAGATGTCACGAATTCCATTTAAACGAAACGGGCCCGGCGCGTCATCGCCCGTCTGCGCATTGACTTTGGACAGAATGCCTTGATAGTGACGAAGATAGTACAGCGAATTTCGGTAAAGCAGCGGCGAAGGGACGTACGGCGTGCTTCGGTCCTTTGTCCACAGCACGCGGTCGGTCCCCGTGATATCGCCCCGAGCACCCTGGATGTTCATCGCCAAGATAGAACGAATTTCATAACTGCTGGCAGCGTACAAAATGCCGTCGTGAAAGACAGGCGATGCCACAACATTGGCAGACAACCCGCCACACTCCCAAATCACTTGGCCAGTCTCCACGTCATAGCCGCGAATTCGCGTCGTGCCGCTGACCACCACTTGCGTCTTGCCGTCCAAAGTGACCGCAATAGGTGACGCCCACGATGTGACTTCAGGTCGTTTGGTTCGCCAAAGTTCGCGACCGTCTGTCGCATTCAATGCCACAACAAAGGATTTTCCTTCGTGATCCCAATTGACAATCAGTTTGCCATTAGCCAGCAGCGGCGAACTTCCTTCGCCGTGGCCGTGCTTGGATTGCATGGTGCCGAGCGATTTTTGCCAGAGGATTTCTCCATTCCAAGACAAAGCGAAAATTCCGTATGACCCAAAACTGGCATACACTCGCTGGCCGTCGGTAGTGGGTGACGCTGACGCGAGACTACCGGTGAAGTGCCCGGCTTCGTGCGGCAACGCTTCCTTGACCACGGTATTCCATACGATTTTGCCGCTTGTTCGGTCGATGGCCAAGACTCGGAATCGTTGCCGATGCGTGACAGGCAAATTGTCGTGGGCTCCCGGAGCTTGACTGTATCTTGGATCTAATTCTTCGCCGAAAGGCTCGGCCGTGGTAAGAAAAATGCGATCGTCCCAAACAACAGGCGACGAGTGCCCCTTGCCGGGAATGGCGGTTTTCCAGGCCAGGTTTTCGGTTTCGCTCCAGGTCACAGGTGGGTTTGCGGCCGGCGCTTCGCCCGTCAACAACGGGCCTCGCCAATGGCTCCACTGCGCTGACGCGAGCTTGCGGTCTGATTCGTCGGCTGTTCCCAGCGAACCAAGCAACGCGGTAAGTACGAGTAGTGTAAATTCGATACGAAAAATTCTCATGCTCACACAGCCCTACCAAGCTCGGTCCGAATGTCACAGCATCCGTGCTTCGTAAATCGTCTACAATGCGAACCGGACGGTTTGATCGTCTGGTAACTCTAACAAAAGGAAAACGCTTCCATGAATACTAACTCGGCCCCTAAATGGTTCGGCATTGTTGCGGCAATTGCGCTATTTTGGAATCTATTGGGTTGCATGGCGTTTGTGCTGCAGTTGCTGGTTTCAGAAGAACAATTAAATGACTTGCCATCTGCCCAACAAGATTTGTTCCAAAATATACCAAACTGGTACTTTGTAGCATTTGCAGCTGCGGTGCTGGGCGGCTCAGGCGGATCGGTTGGCTTGTTGCTCAGAAAGAAATGGGCCGTGGCGTTATTTTGGATTTCGCTGGCAGGAGTCATCGTGCAGCAGATTTATATGTATCTGCTGAGCGACACGATTCGGGTCATGGGGATTGGTGCAGCCGTGATGCCGACGTTAGTCTTGATTATCGCCGTCAAGCTATTGTGGTTATCGCAAACCGCCACGCAACACGAATGGCTCAGATAGTCGGCCGTGGCAACTATCACCGAATGGTCTTTACCGACAAGATCACCGCGATTCCGATACCTGCCAAGCACAGTATCGATAAGCCGACGAACCGAGACGGTTGTGTAAGCCAAGCAGTTGCCACGATGGCCAGACAGACGCATGCAATGGCCTTGGCCTTGACTTCGATCCGTATACCTCGACGCCGTTGCCAGTCCAGCAGGATGGGGCCGAAGATTTGGGAAGTCAATAATTTCGAATTAAGCGTTGGCGAGGTTCGCACCAAAAAATAGCTGGTAAGCAACAGAAACGGCGTACAGGGCAGCACGGGCAAAATGGCGCCGGCACCACCAATCACAAAGAACACGCCAGCCAATGTCAGGTAAAGAGTTCGTTTCCAGCCCGTGGCAAATTCATGCGATTGACGCTTGGGGAACGGCAGGATATCGCATTGCAGATGATTGCTGTCAATTTGCTGATTCTGTTGAGGAGCAACTTCCAATCCGGACATGAATTAAGACCTGTGTGCTGGAACCTTACAAGACTCGATTGGCGAAACAAACGGGGCCACTAGAAACTTAGGTTCAGTGAACGTCGTGTCCATTTTGGACGGATTGGACAAGCGGAGTTGCGGCTTTCCGGATAAGAATTATCAAACCAATGCGACTCAAAACGAAAAAAGCGACCCGGTTTTCCACCGGATCGCTTTGGGATCACGCGTCACAACTCATATCGGCCGGGATTAGATCTAAGAAATCCGGCGTCGTAGCCAGCCCATCAGCCCGCACGCTGCCAGTCCCCAGAGTCCGAATGCACTGGGTTCCGGCACGGCCGACACGCCACCTCGCGGACCAATTTCAAACCCGCCACCGGCAAAGGCAGCCACAAAGTCCGAGCTAGTGAAGTCGCCATCGCCATTCCAGTCTCCTTCGCTCCAAGTGGAATTACCGTCGATGGCGTCTTCATATTCGCCCGCGGTAAAGACTCGAACAAAGTCGGTCGAACTGAATTCGCCATCCAAGTCCGCATCGCCATAATACGTGTTGGCAATTTCGACAACCCATTTATCTCGGTCCGCACCGTCAACGTTGCCGTCACCTGTCAGGTCGAATTGAGCTCCGCCCGCTCCGTTCGCAGCGGCACTGAGCAGGTCAATGTCATCCGCGTCTAAACTGCCGTTGCCATTGAAGTCACCCAGCAAACCTGCCAGCACTTCCAGAGTCAAGCCGTTAAGAATCGGGTTGTTGTCGGGCGCACCAGGATCTGAACCGCCCAGCGTAATGTTCAGCGTACCGTCACCAGCAGTAAACGTATGCGTGTAAAAGACACCCTGCGAACCGTTGTTGATACCGCCTTGGATGCGCTGGACATTCATGTTGTCCACCACTTGTTCGTCTTCCAAGAACAAGTCGAAGCCTCGATTGCAGCAGCTTTCGGCAAACAATAACTGCAGTTTGTACTGCGTGCCAGCTTCCACGTCCAATTCGATATCCAGACCGGGTGGAACATTCCAGCGAATCGACTCCATGACGCCTTCCAATTCGTCGTCATTTTGCGTGTCGCCGTATTCGCCATCCAGATGCCAATCGATGATTTCGTTGGCGTCCGTAATGAACACTTCGGGAGTGTCGTCGGTGATTCCGAATTCGCTGCCATCGGTGAATTCCACATCACCAACCGCATAGCCGCCTGGACCGCCAACGTTGATGGCGTATCTAAAATCACCTTCAAAATCTAGGCCTTCGCCGGGATCGCCGCCGGTAAAGACGCCCAATTGACCAGCGAACACGGCGTCTTGTGCGGGCGGTTCAATAATTTCGACACTGTACTTGCCGTACAGGAATTCTCGAGTTGCGGTGAGTTCACCTTCGTCCAGAATTCGATCGTAGATAATGATTTCCGAAATGTCGGCGTCGCTAACCTCCAGCGGATAAACGCCAACAGAAGCAATACCCAGCCGCCCCGGTTCGCCAATCGGCGCCGAAGAAGATGTTATATCCAATCCGTTGGTCATGACGCTGCTGGTATCAAAGTCATCTACCGCGTCCGTAACGTAAGGTACACCAATTTCTGCTCCCACATAGCCAACCCAGCCGTCTGCAAAGTGGCCGTGATTTCCGGACCACAATCCATGCAGCCAATTGATATCTTGGCTTTGTAATGTCCTGCCGGTAGTTGGTCCCCAATATTGATTGACAATAAACGCGGTGTAGGGTCTGCCCAGATAGGCACTATCGTCAATGAACATGCCGTCGCCATCCAGTCCGTCCAAGCGAACCGAATTGTTGCCGTTCATGGCATTGGCTTCCACGGTGGGCTGCAGCAAGTCATCGTCTTGGAACGCATGGTAGTCGTTACCGCTTTTGTCGAACCACAACGCCACGTTATCTCCCGGACCAGCCAGCGTTGTCATCCCGGAATCTTGAAACAAGGTATTGGGGTCGGTGGCGTCTAACCACAAAAACAATCCGTCCGTCACGGGCAACTGTGCCCGAGCCGATGACGTCCAGGCCAGCAGTCCCGCCATGGCAGCAGTCTGCAAAATTCGTTTCTTCTTCATGTTTTTCTCCGTCAACGAGGTTCAAAAGGAATCATCAATTCAACAATATAAAGGGGGCCAGTCGATCCATGTTGTGTCATGTCAAAAGTTCTGGTATCCGCCAAACTGAAAAACCACTACCAAATCTTGCGTAGTAAATTCGCCGTCCGCATTCCAGTCACCCGTGCTCCAGGTAGAATTCCCGACGATGTTGTCTTCAAACTCCGAAGCTTGAAAAACCAAGACCAAATCGCTGGAATTAAATCGGCCGTCCAAATTCACGTCACCCATGGGCGAACCGATAATCTGTTGCACCAGCATTACCAAATCCATAAAGTCTGTCGTTTGATCTTGATTTAGATCGAATGCCAAATCAGGCGAATGATTCTGAATGGCAGCCGACAGCAGTTGAATGTCCGTAGCATCTACCGTTTGGTCGCCATTGAAATCGCCAGAAAATTCGGCGGCGGGTCCAATATTGGGCGAACCGAACGAACCGCTTTTCTGCACCACAAACTCGCCAGTACCATCCGGCCAACGTCCGAAGGAATCGTTCAGGTCCATGGGCGGAATTTCGACAAAATCGGCGAAGCGAATCGGACGGCCCGACGCATCTGCTTCGACCAAGTACAGATCGTCCGCGGATTGCGAACGCAGCCCAAAGCCCAGCGTTCGCTGGTCAATCACCCAATAGGCACTCGCATCTAGCACCGTCGTCACACCCGCAGGCAATGTGGCCATCGCAAACTTAAGATAGTCGTCCGCCGTATCGCTCAAGTACCAATCCGCGATGTCCACCGACTGGCCGCTACGATTGACCAGTTCCACTCGATCATTGCCGGCTTCGCCCGAATTCGACAATATTTCATTGATCACCACGGTCGGTTCGAATTGATCTGCGTCCGATCCGGGCGAACCACCAAACCGCTGGCTATTAGACCAAGCGGCCGGCGAATTGACGTCGAATGCTTCGCCTTGCCACACCAACGAACTCGCCCGCCCGTCTGCTCGATCGGGCCATTCGCTGTTATCGTTGTAACGAATCTGCTGCACAATCGCTCCATCGGCATCCACCACCGTTAGCGTTTCACCGTCATTGCCCAGCCGGCCCGCAAATTCACCTTCCGCTGTGCCTGGACCACTGCCGACGGCCAACGCGACATCGTTTTCATAACGGCTTTGAAATGCGGTTCGGTCTTGAACGACCACGACGCGTTGATTGGGCAACAATCGTTGCGAACCAAAAGAAAATTCGACGCCTTCCATGTCTCCGCCAACGTCGGCGCGAATCAGCTTGACACCTGCCAGATCAATGGCTTCCGCACCAATGTTGGTGAATTCGATGAATTCGAATTCGTCGTTGTCCACGGCCGCTTCACCAAACTGAGTCAAGGCGTCATGCGGGTTGTAGTTGATTTCGCTGATTCGCAACGCATCTTGCACCGGACGCCTTGCCACCGTGCTGGTCACTTCTACCGTTTGCGATGCCAATAATTGTCCTTGGTAACCGTAAGCCTCCAACGTCAACTGATTCAATCCAGGTGCCAACGGCAAGCGAATATGCCACTGATCGGCGTTGCGACCATCTCCCTCGGACCATTCCACCGGAAGCGGCGAATCGGTTCCAGCTAAGCGAATTTCACGAATATCGACCCAGCCTTGGCCTTGCGGTTCCACGCTGGCGTCGACGGTGGACGAATCGAGCGGTGTGATTTGGAAATCGATACGAGCAAAATCGCGTTCTATCTGCGTTCGAATCGAACTGCCTCGAGCGTCAAATAGCTTCCCGAACTCCGGAAGCTTTCTCGTAGCATGGTCCATGTGATCCGCCCAGCGGTCAAAGTACGCAAATTCCCGACTGTATCGACAATGTCCAGCGGATGCCCGTAGAACTGCCGTTCATACTTAGGAATCCGCATGACTTTGTGGGATTTTGCCTCGGCCCGTCAACGGCGAACTGGCCGCAATCTGGAAGGCAAAATCCCAATCCCGGCAGTGCCAACATCTTGTCAGCTTCAGGATCATAGTAAAAGCTCAAAGTTATGTGGATTTTCTTCCGCTTGTCCGTACACATCGGCAATACCGGTCACCGACATCATCGCGAACACTCGCAGCCACTGGTCTACGTCAATCGCGTCCTCAATGGCGTTTTCGAAGTCATCGCCATTTAATGAAAACGTTGCCCCATCCGCACCACGGGTTCAAAGTTGTCTTCATCTCGGTTTCCAGAAATCAGAATTGGCCAGCGATATCGTTCTTTGCTGTCTCCAAGATCGGCAATGTCAAACGCCTGGAATCCAACCGATGGGCTGATAGATTTTTCAGGCTCTCTTTGTTGCCATCCACGGTCGACTGGAGCACGCGAATCCCTTCCAGTTTGAACACGGTACCTTCGGCCGCACGGCCTGAAAACTGCGATTCGACAAATTCGGAATCGTAACGCGCCATCGACATCAAAGTGGGGAGTGCTCTGGTTTGATGCGGTGGCGTGAACGAAACGACGTCGTCATACATGCCGTAAATTCCGGCGGCGTTGATCAAGTGTCGCACTTGCAGTTCTTTTTCATTCTTTTGGTCAAACGTGATCACTTCATGCACGCCTCGGAATTTCTGTTCCGGCGAAAACCGCAGATTAAAGCCAGCCGTACTGCGGCTATTACGAGTGAACATGCTGCCTTTCAGCCGAGCACCGACGTCGTAGTAGATTTCGTCCGCATCGTAAATGACGGTGGCGGCGTGTCGATCATTGTCCATCATGTTAGTGGCCGCAAAAATATTATCCACGTCTTCCGGCTGCATGATGACGTGTACTGAATGTCGCAATTCATCCAGTTCAAATCCGTCTAGCACTCGATACATGGCTCCCGATTCCGGACCTGCGGCGGGAAAGACAGCCGCTTGGCTGAGCGAATCGTGTGCTTCGACATAAAACTGCACCACGCTGCGATTGTCTTGAGGCGGAATCTGTGCCGAAAAGAATCCAGGCCGATTGGTAGCCGCCATCGCCGTTCGCTGAAACGAACCTTCGTCCACTCGGTACAGCAAATCAACTTTAGCCAATCCATCTGCATCGGCCACGAAAGCCTGAATCATCACGCTGTCATCCGACGACGGAATGGCCGGCGAGTGTCGTAGCGAATCGATGGCTGGTCCGGTGTTTTGTTGCCAAGCGGAATTCTGCCGACCGGGCGTTCCGGCTTGCGCCGGCTGAGGCAGAATGGTGGTGCGAGCGGCGTCCTTGTGGTACAGCTCGGTATGAAACTGCGGTGAACCGGCCAGCCACTTAACGTCCATCGAAATAGTATACGTCTGACCATTGGTCACTCGTGCTCGATTCGCCAGCGTCGTTTCCAGGTGATTGCTCAGATAATGCATGTGCGATTCGGCAACGACGTGCAGCACTTGATTGTTCGCGTCAAGCGGATCGATAGTGACATGGCTCTGTCCATGGTTTCCGATCAACCGCCACGCGGCCGCGCCGCCGTCGAGTGGATCTGTTTCGAACGAACCGTTTTGAATCAATTCGTTGGCTTCACCTTGTGGATCTTCAATCACACTGACGTTGTCGATCAGCAATTCGCCTGAATCGATCAGCCCGACAACTAGCTCTTGAAAATTGGGCTGAGTGTCATAGGGAAAGGCTTCCACGGTGGTCGTGTATTGCAGGCGATACCATTCAGAACGATCCGCTTCATTGCTTGCCGCCCACATTTCGGGAACGGCATTGTCTGCCAGCGGATTACGAAGTTCTAAGCTGGAACCACCGCCGTCTGAATAGGCGGGCCAGCGGCCTCCGTCATAGTATTGGACTTGATCAGCCAGGTTGCCATTGGCGTCGTTCAAGATCAATCGTTCGTCACTGTCGGCAAGCGAACCACCAAACGGACCGAAGACTTGGCTTGGATCAATATCGTGTAATTCGGCAAGCGAATTCGGCTGGTTCGCGACGACAACAAAATCGCCGGCATTCAGCAGCGTGTTGTCGGGGAACGTATAGCCAATCGCTTCGGCCAACTGCCAGCCAGAGATGTCGATCGCTCGGTCACTGCGATTAAATAGTTCAATCCATTCTTCGTCCGACTTCTGATACGCAATGGGGCCTGCGTCGGGATCGGGGTCCTCCAAGATGGCCAGCGACGCGCCCATGACGATATCATGTTCCACGGCGGTTGCTTGGTGCACTTCGACACTCAGTCGGTTCGAACCGATCTGCAGCGAATCCTGAGGAAGCGAGACGCCCGTCACCCACGTTGGAATACCGACCGCAGTACTGGCGAAGGTCGTACCGACGACGCTGTCTGGCATGTTGATTCGCAATACTTCTTGGCCATTCAGATAGAAGATCGCTCCATCATCAACGAGATAGTCCAGCAAGAGATCGAACGAGCGTGCGGCCCCGGCAAATTCAAAATCGGTTTCAAAG
This sequence comes from Pirellulaceae bacterium, assembly GCA_041399205.1. Taxonomy (GTDB): domain Bacteria; phylum Planctomycetota; class Planctomycetia; order Pirellulales; family Pirellulaceae; genus JAGQOZ01. Next base: position 290,726 of record JAWKTK010000010.1, read on the forward strand.
TAGTACGTGGTAATCGGCTGTGGCAGCAACAGCGGCACGGTCAGCTTAGTAGCAATCTCTGGCACGTCAGCTTGAAAGCCAATGGGACCGGCACCTGTTTGCCATTGATCTGCACCAGCCGGATGAGAAGTGGCGAACCAGTCATCCGTTAACGCGGCGGCGGATTCGCGATATCGCCAAGCCGAATTCACTGGCAATAGCGCCTGAGGAGTCGGTTCGGACGCGAATGACTCTTGCGCGTATTGCGGCTGCCGATGGTACATGATTTCGTTGATGACGATATCTGATTCGGTTGTGAATGCGTTTGGCGCCCGGCGTAGGTCGATCTGGAAACTGCCAACGCAAGTCAGCTTGTTCCGCGCTTGATTGGCCAGGGATAGCCCCATCGATCGGTCTGCGAGACGCTGTGCATCTACGGCGGTGGTTTGAAAGGGCGTAAGAGTGACACGATTTGATCGGAATCTGCAGGAAACTGAGCGTTTTGGCCGACACCAATTTGATTTCATGCGGCTGCATTGGCGTCGGCGCATCAAACGTATAAATATTGCCATCGGACACCAGCGAATACCCGCCAAGTCGACCGTGTCCAGTTCCAAGTTGATCAGTTCGACCCAAAAATTTGCATCGTCGGCGCTGGGTAGTTCGTTGATGCGAATGTCTGGCAACGAATTCGCCGATGCAGCTCGCGCGGTCAGCGATGCTTCCAGCAGAAAATCACTGTCGCCGGCCGACGCGTTCAATCCATGGATCGCCAAGACATTGGTGCCCAATCGCAGGTCTTTGGCGAAGGCACTCACGTCAATCACTTCGGACTCGGCCGACTCCTGTCCAGTGCGTTCGGCCGTGGCGGCGGCGTTCCAAGCTGCGGACGAAGGCGCGTTGCGTCTGGCAATTTCGTTGCCATTCAAATACGCAATAAAGCCATCGTCGTAGCTGATTTCTAACGAAAGTTGGTCATAGAATCTCCCGGCCGCCAGATCAAATTCGTGCCGAATTCGCACCGACGAGTTTACTTGATGCATTGAGTCCGCAACGTCTTGGCGAATGAGATGCGAAATGCCTTGCACGCGGAGCAATACCGGACGCCAGGCCTGCAATCTGTTGATTCGAAAGGACTTCATGCCACACCGCAAAGTCAGCAATTTGGCCATCCAAGAATCCGAATGGTCCGTTGCCGGAGCCGTCGCCTAACGACGAACCGAGTCGCCATTCGGTTCCCGTGTCCGTGATGCGAGTGATCGGTTGAGCCTGACCTTCTTCCACGCCATTTACAAACAATCGCAACATGCCATCCGCCGATGCCGATGTGGCCAAGTGATACCATTGCCCAGCGGTCGCTTGTGTGGTGCCTTTGACGGACGTGCCGCCTCCGTCCACCGCATACGCTTCAAAATAGCCATCGGCCGTCAGGCGTAAGGCATGCGACCAAAACAGCAATGGTGACACGGCACTACGAAAGGCAATGCCCTGACCGGTGATTCGATCTGACTTGACCCAAATGGACATGGTGTAGGCGTCGGATGTTTCGGCATCGGGAATCACCACTTCATCGTTCGTTCCATCAAAGGACAACGAACCGGTCGATCCTAGCACGGGCGAATGTTCCGCGGTGAATGTCGCTTCGTTCGCTTGCCCTGTAGGTCCTAATCCCGTTGAATCCTGCAAGTTTTGGTCCAGCGAATAATGCCGTACCAGCGTCGCCGGACCAAAGCCGGTAACATCGTAGCCGATTTGGTTGGTGGCACCTTCCGTCCAATTTTCAGCGTCGAAGTTGGGCAGAGTCCAAGTATTGGACAGACCGTCATCAGTAGAAATAACGGAATATTGCAGCGAAGTCGTCGCGTCGACCAGAGATTCGAATGTATCACTGGTTGCGGAAAAATTGGGTTGGCCGGGAGTGCCGTTCGGCTGCGCACTGACCGTCCAATTTTGTGCCGACTCGGAGTCCCTATCTTCAAAACGTTTGGCCAACGTCAAGCCGGTGCCATCGGCGGCCAACGGCCAAGGAGCTTGATCGTCGTACCGCACTTGGTCCATGATGCGTTTGGTGTGTGAACGCAGTTCGACCAATTCACCTCCGTTGGACAGATTTCCTTCGAACGGACCGAAAACATTTTCCAAGCCGGTCTGCTGTTGCAATCGAATCGGATCGGACGCAATCACCAGTCGCTGTTGGCCGGGCAGAATGGTGCCGGCCGGAAATTCGTAACGCACACCACCGTCAAGCGTCCAATGCGAAAGTTCGACATCCACGCCGTTTTGATTGTACAGTTCAATCCATTCGACGGCGTCGCCTTCGGTGGTATCCAGCGGATGATAGAACAATTCGTTGAAGACCACGGTGCTATCCAGCACGCATCGAGCCTCCAGAACTTCGCCAATGACAAGCGATCGCCGCTTGATTGCTGAACGCATTTAATCTTCGCCTATGTTTTCAGGTGGGAATGCCGAGCAGGTCACGCCGCAAGTTGTTCGTCAAGATCGAATCCCCGACGGCAGGTGCGGCCGATTCTATCGCAATCAATCCCTAGTTCAAAGCAAATTCCGCCAGGAAGTCCGATTACTGGCAGTGGCCACCAACCCGTAATGGATGAGGTGACGAATCCCCGACATATGAGACCCAAACCCGTAATGGATGAGGTGACGAATCCCCGACATTCGCCCAAACATCAACCCGTAATGGATGAGGTGACGAATCCCAAGAAACACCTCATCCACAATCATGTGCTACATGAACGCACGAGCCCTCGTTTCCGCAGGAACGAAACAAGCTTGTCGAATTCGGTCCAGTAGTCCATTTCGAATGGACGTAGTGCTGGGTAGCCCGGTACCAAACAGCCAGTGTAACGGTATGACGCGAATTCGTCCGGTCCAACCAATCCGGCTCGCTCGGGGTTTCTGGCGATGTATTCGCAAAGCTGATGAAACGCTTCATCCTGCCGCTCGTCATTCCTCAGTACATGATCGTACGCTTGGTCCTGGAGTTCGAACCCAATTCTCCTTAAAGACTCGTTGGTACTACATCGAAAGTGTTTCATCGCGTTCAGCTGATCACTACCGTCGCATAGTCCCATCCAAACCATATGGAAATGGTCTGGCATCAGGCAATAGATCGGGCACGATAGGCCGTAGCGAAACAACGTGTGAGTCAATAGCTCACGAAACCGGTAATAGAATGTCGACGTAAGCCATCCCTGTCGACGATCGAGCATGTTGATGACCCAATGCACAATCGAGTCTGCTTGATAGTGTACTCGTGCGAGTCTGCGGAGGTGGTCGCGCTGGTTCACGTTGCGGGCCTCAAACAAGGTCAGTTGCGAATCCTTACATTCTGCCGGAGTGACGAGCGAGTGTAAGCCGGTTTCTGCCCTTTATCTACCATGTCTATCTCCGAAAGGCAGTGGACTTGGTATGTCT